>CAYFPS010000015.1:0-65656 GCA_964345075.1 uncultured Bacteroidaceae bacterium
GTTGCACAGAACACCGCGAAGGCGCTTCAATGGAGCCCCGGCTGTAACACCGGGGATAGGGGCCTTAGGTAGACCCAACACAGCAGTGCTCTGAAGGTGCTGATTTCGAGCGTCTTCTCAAAACAGGCGAAGGATTCTGCCCTATGCTGTCAAAGAGCGTTGTGATCTGATGGAAATCCTTGATAATCAACATGCGAGGAATCAAAGCCAGAGCCGAGACAACACAATCGCTCGCGCCTAAATGATTACAGCCGCTCGCTCAACGGGAATGCACGGTTTGCCGACAACTTCAATTGCCTCAAGAGCCCTGCCTTCGGCTGGTCCCAGATTCACAATCAGCACCTGGTCTTCTCGCTGATGGACCACCTTTTCAATTTTCTCGAGCATTAACAGGCGTTCCCTCATCGAAAGGGTGCAGAGAAACACAGACAATTGAACTGAATTTCCATAGCCACGCATGGTTTTCAGCATGCGACGAAGGCGCTTTTTATCCGAGATATCATAACTCACCAGATAGCGGTGTCTCACAGAAACTCCTTTCAGCGTGTTACAAAACCCTGATAGATATCAAGCTCGCCCAATAGATATCGCCCCAGCAATCTGGCCTGTACATCTAAAACGCGCCTGTAGCTGATGGTATAGCCAAAGAGTGGGTGCTCAATCAAGTGATCCATACGCCGCTCGTAAGCGGCAAGAACCTTTTTGCGTCCAGCAGGAGACAGCGAGACAGCATCACCAACAAATGTGAAATGGGAAGCCTTCAGTTCGCCTCTGTTGACCATCGTCAAGAGCATGGAGTCCACAATCAATGGGCGAAACTCTTCCATCAAATCAAGTGCAAGTGCAGGTCGTCCTGATCTTGGTTGATGATAGAATCCGAGTCTGGGCTCAAGACCTGCTCGCTCAAGAATGACAGTAAGCTCCTTCACAAGGATGCCGTATCCATATCCCAAAACGGCGTTCACCGGATCACGCGGGGGCCTGCGATTACGATGCTCAAAATGGAAGACACTCACCGACTCTTCGTCGGGCGGGCGCAGCAGCAGGGGAAGACGCTCGAACCAGATTCGCGCAGCAGTGCCCTCTAGCCCCAGCAGCTCTGCCTGGCTATCTGCATGTTGAATTTTGTGCGTCAGCAAATTCAACTGACGCATTGCAGCTGAATCAGATTCCTTCAGGTTTCGCCGAAGCAAGGTTCTGTGATTACGAACTTTCGCTAACACAAAGGCCTTCGCAAGTGTCAGACAACGCTCAGCATCATCCGACACACGAAACTGTGCGCGTCGCAAATCGACATTCGGGTGCCCGAGACCTGTAGTCATGCCGTTGAACCAGCCGCCATAGCTGAAATGACATACCGGGATATTCTCGCGTAGAAGGGCTGCCTGTGCCTGCGCAGTCATCTGAACAGCCCCAAGCAGATTCAGTGATTCAATCTCCATCAAGCGCACTTTATGCGAGCCGTCTTCCGGCGTCCAGATATCAAGGCATTCTTCCCTCTTCCCGATTTTTGCCCCTTGCGCCTGAACATAAACGGGATCCCGCTCGGTGCGTGCAGGAAGTAATCTTCGTACCTCACGATCTACACGTCCTGTTCTCAATGCATGTGTCTCATCTGGAAGGCAGATTCCAACCAATGAGCATCTGGGA
The DNA here is from genome assembly GCA_964345075.1 of uncultured Bacteroidaceae bacterium. GTDB lineage: Bacteria > CAIWAD01 > CAIWAD01 > CAIWAD01 > CAIWAD01 > CAYFPS01. Next base: position 1,651 of record CAYFPS010000015.1, read on the forward strand.
CATTTCGGGTCATCAACAAGTGGAGGTGGAAGAGTGCGCCGCCCAAGCATGGACAGTAGTTCATTGCGCGCTTGTAGTGTACGCTCAATCAGTTCCGCGCCAATCTCAAAACGGACCCTGCTCTTGCTTCCGGCATAATAGACGACTGCCTCGTCAATGTGATAGCCATGCTCCCTTAGCAACAATGCCTGGGCACAGACTTGAACCTGATCAGCCTCCCATGGCCGCTCATGAGGCGCATGACCCTTCTTGTACTCAACGACAACAGCATGCTTCCCATCCAGCTCACAAAGATCAATGACTGCAGTAAGTTGAAGCGCTTCACTGCTAAGATGTAGTGAGCGCAAAACCGCAGGGGGTTCTTCTTCCTGAGATTCGCCCTGATCTACCCCATTGTCGTCCTTTGCCACCAGACCACTACGGCTAGCCTTATCCACTCGCTTATGGGCAAGTCGCCCTTCTTCAGTGTCTGGATTATGAACAAATTCGCCTTGCACCCACTCCAGATAGGCAAGTCTCGGACAGTAAACCACCTCATTCAGCATGCGTGCCGGCGCTAATACAACATCATCCATACTCTAATCCAGCGCTTCAAAAGAACCCAAACCGAAGTGTGAGCCATAACCAAGCAGCAAGGGGCCGAAGACGGCATCCGGAAAATCAATGCGCAAACAAAGACCCAAATCCTGCGGTGGCGGCGTTCCATTTCTACGAGTGCGTATCACATGGCGCATTCGTCTGGCCCGGTCTGTCTGGACATCTACCAGTTCAACATGCACGGGATCCGGCAGGCCGCGAAAGGCCAGCTCTCTGCGTACCTGTTCTTCAACGGATTCCTTGTTGCGCTTGATAAATCGAGGTGGAACAAATGGCGTTGCGCTGATCCAGCTGCGGGATCCTTGTAATCCACCAAACAGCTGCCTGATTCGGCTACCAGCTTCTCCTGCCAGCCGTTCCAGCTCATCCCTGTTACAAAGAGAAACCAGCTTGATGCCAAGATCAGCAGCCAGGCCTTTCGACCAGGTCCGGCGTAATGCGCGAATCGCCTGCTGGGCAAGGTCGTCAAGACCCATGGGAGCCCAAACCAGTAAATGATCGAGGTGGCCGTCGGCATCCAGATCAAGCGGAAGCAGGTGCGCGTGCAAGTGCTGATGCTCAAGCCGCTGTTCATTGGCATTCTTTCCGCTGAGTACCTCCGAGTGCCCGCCGATGCGGGAGGCATGACTGATCAAGGATCGATGCACCAGCTCTGCCAGCGGGAGTCCCCGGTTAACTGAAGGCAAAAGACCACGGCTCCCATTTGGCGGCACCAGCCCCAGCAGCGCCATGGTGACTTTTGCAGCTACCTTTCGTCTGGCAGCGATTGGCAGCGAACTGGAAAGCGCGTCTGCAGGGCGATGGTAACGGACCCAGCGGCTTCCGGGTGGCTGTGTCCAGCCTGCACGCTTCAAGCTTGCTGTGTCCTGCTCAAGACAGGCAAGAAGCCCTGATGGAAACAGGCTTTCCAATGCGTTCTGCTTTTTCAGCCAGGCCTTGGTCGGCTTCTGTCCTTCACGCAGTGGCGGCAGCTGCGCCTGCTCTGCTTGCAGCTGGATGCCACGCCAGGCCATGTATTCCGCTTCCGGCAGTGGCGCAAGCAGGCGAACCGACTCGCCAGCGATACCCCCGGCTGCCAACTCTTCAATGGCTTCGCACCAGCTACCCTCAATGTGATCGGCTTCCTCGATCAACTTGCCCTGCACCCAGCTTTCCGCGCGACCCAGATAGGGCAGAGCTTCAATCAATTGCCTAAGCCACTGAAGCGCTTCGCGCGACAGCTCTACATCCCAGCGCACCAGCAGTGCTCCGGTCTCGATGCGCGCCCATGTGTCAAACACAAGTGTCGTGTCTTCTCTGCCATTTTTCATTTGACTGAGAGGCATGTAGTGTCGGCTATGCGCGGTGCTGGCCGGTGGAAGCAGGTAAGATGGCAGGACCGTGGACAGCTGTTGCAGGACTTCGTGCACGGCCTCTGGTGGACCATTTTCGTCCCACAATCCCGTGGAGTAGCCGGTTGCCAGCAAGGCGCGCAGCAGTCGCCAGGGTGAAGGCGGCCACTCGATGGCCCCCTCATTCACCTGTTGGTCCCACGGTGTTGCGTGATAGCGCTTGGCCGGAAAGCGCAATTCAAGCGCAATCATTCCGAGTCACCTTCTGCCGTTTCTTTTCCCTTCTTCAGCGCATCCGTGTACTCGTGTTGTCCAACAGTCATCTTCTCTCTGCAGGGAGCAATCCAGCCGGGCAAGGCTGCACGAAGCTCATCAAGCGTGGGAAGAGTGAACCCGGCCGGCTGGGCTGCTGCAGGTGACTCGGTAACGGCAGCAAGATCGCAGGCTGTTCTCAGCCGAAGGCCATGATCGAGCACATGCCGGAGCTTGTAGAGGGCAAGGCCGATCAGGAGCTGCTCGACATCCTTGCCAAGGCCATAGCCGCGGATCTGCATCAGGTCCAGATTGACATGCAGCACAATTTTGTCGGCAGTGAACTCATCACGGGCAAAGGGAACATTGCCATAGCCATCTTTTGTAACACCGGAGGGATTCACATGATCATTCTTGACGCCACCCGAGGCTGCCATTTGCACCTGTTCAGCCTCAATGAAGGCCGAAAGCGCGCGTGATACACGAAGCCGACCACCAGCCAGATCCTTCTTTGCCAGAAAAACGCCATGCAAAAGGGATCCGATATCTTTCTGCAAAAGAACTTCTGCCAGCAGTCGACGATTGATCGGCCCCTCCTCCAGACCTGCAAGCGACTCCTTCAATTCATTCATGAAGGTCTTGTTCGTTCCTTCGAGCAGGTAGGGGCTGTTGATTCTGTGGGCTTCAAGAATCGTGTCGGTCAGAAAAGCGCCATTTCTTGTGATACGCACATGAGACAGGCCATCGGCCTCCGCGACAAGATCCTGTCGCGCTTCATCCCATAAGGCCTGCTCCAGGCGATTCGCCATGCTCTGCGTGCTTTCAACCAGCAGCCCTGTTCCCCTGGAGCTCGGATAGGTTGCAGCACCAAGTCCCGGAAAGCCGGTTGGTTGAAAGCGCTGCCCCTGCAAGGGGGCAAGGGGAATGGAAAAGAGAAGGCGTGAATGAGAGGCCAGTACGCTTAAATCGATGCTCATCGGTTACTCCTTGATTCGTTAACTGAGTTCAATTGCTTCAGCAGTTGTTGATGTGTGACAAAATCGATCGGGAAGGCCAGCGCAGCAGCCCAAAGGCGGGCTGACTGCGGTGTTGTGCTTGCCATTGAAAGCGAGGTCTGTTCGCCGAGGCCACGCAGGCGTCTTAACGCAAACTCAAATGCTCCAGCGGCATCCCCACTGGCAAGTCGGCGCAGGACTGCAGCATCGGCAGGAATGTGAGAGCCGTTCTTCAGTTTATAGGGACTGAAACCAAGGCGCAGAATCTGCCATGCTGGATCAGGCTGGCGACCTGATTTGTAAGACGGCGTTTCTGCAAAGGTTAGTGGCTCGTCACGCTTCAGGTGCACGGCCATCAGTGCTCGTGCAAGTGTGAAGAGACGGTGGCTGTCCAGGTCCTGTGATACAAAGGCGGCCAGATCTGCCAGTCTTGCTCCCGTGCCTTTGGAGGGAAAAACAGCATGATGGCGTGATCCATCCTGAGTCGCTTCAATCAGCTGACGATGAAGCAGGGCCAGCGCATCGTTCAGGCCATCAACCCCGTGCATGACACGGTCGTTTGCGCCTTTCTCTTTTGGAATCCAGTGTCTGCGAATGCCGGCCTTCTTCTCTACCCATTGATGGGCAAAACATACAGCGAGACGCCATTCCGCACTTCCGTCATCAGCGGCTTTGAGCCAGCTTGTCCTCAGGTTCGGAATGGCTGCCGCCGTCCACTTCGCGCGAATCCCTGCGGCTTCAACATCAGCCAGATCGAGCAAAATCTGCTGCCAGCGTCCGGGCTCATCGGGGTGTTGCAACAAGGCCAGCAGATGAGTCTGGATCTGATGCTCGGCATGTTTAAGAGATGCGGAGACCTTGTCCTCTCGCGCGGCCTTGTGCAGTCGCGGCAGCCAGTGATCCAGATCATCAAGACAGCGCAAGAGGGGCCGGGCACTTTCTGGCACTGGCACCAAGCCAAGTGGCACGGCGAAGTTTGATTGACCATTACGCTCAATAAAACCAAACCGCTGAAAGGCGCTGAGTCCACGCGCGACACCTAACTGCGCAATGCTTCTGGCCATGTCCACTGCGCCCCGCGCCCGTTGTCTGCCAATCTGCGCGCGGCCCTCAGAGAGCAGGTGTCTGATCTCAGCAAGGGTCGCCGGCTGCTTCCACAAGGGGAACCACTGTTCACCTCGCGGTCCTTCGTCTGATGCTGCACTGCTGGAGTAACCGGCAGCTTGTGGTCTTACAGCAAAAGGGGCTGAAAGGCGAAGACCCTCGTTGGACTCAAATCGCCTGGAGGCGTTAGTCTGAAAGAGCAGCGTGCCTTCCATCATCAGGATATAATCCATGGGATTAAGCGCCCCATCACCAGTTGCCCCGGCAGTACTGTTTGCACCACCCGCAGAGGCCGGGGCAAACTGACCGATGGCGCCACTGCGCAAGGAACGGCCAACCTTGTTCCACAATGCTGAAGCAATGGCGGCAGGAGCCTCAGGATTAGCCTCGCCATCCGGGCTGTCAAACTGAACCAGATCGTTCAGTCTGCGCAGATAGGTGTATGTGAAATCAAGTCGTCCATCATTTCCACCGGTTCCCAGTAGGGCGGGGTAAATGGGTTCATTCTTCTCATCAAGCACCATGGCTGCGCTCAACCATTGGCGCAGTTCACCTCGCCACTCTCGATGAAGTTTTGGAAGCAATTCCAATTTTCTTTGTGAATACTCGCGCTCCGCGCTTGCCAACTCTTCCTTGTATTCCCGTGAATTCTTGATGGCATTACGCTCTTTGGTGGATAGCCCCTTGCCTTTCGCGCGTTCTTTGATTTCTCGAACCCGTGAATCTGCGTCACGCTGTAATGCAAGAAGGGCTGAGGCTTCTTCTTGACCTTGTCGCAGTTTTTCAAAACGACTCGCTGAACTGCTTTCGATGGCTGAAAGCAAAGGGTCGTTAGGTGCGTAAAAGCCGCTGCCTTTCAGCCAGGGACTGAAGATGGGTGTCGGCGAATACTGCTTGACAAAAAACTCCTCCAGTTCGGCTTTGGATAATGCGCACGCAAGGCGAAAGCGATCTCCCTGCCACCATGCTCTGGCAGCCGGATCAGCCTGCGTTGATACAATCCGCAGTAATCCAAGTGCTTTCAAGTAACTGGCCAGAGGTGCTGGCGCGCAGCCGTCCAGATTGTGCAGGTGTATCACGAGCAGTACCTCCCGGAAGTCAATTCAGGATCTGCTGAACCAAAGGTTGACTCTGAAGCTCGCTGGTCAGCTGCACGCAGGAGGGCCTCCAGCCAGGCGAGGTGAAAGGGGCCATAACGGTCAATCAGGCTGTCCACCCGTTCACGCCATGAGGGACCCGTTCTGGCACTAAGACCAAGGGTAGACAGTGAAAGGTCAACGACAAGCTCTGGCAGCTTGCAAGGATCTCCACTTGTATCACAGATCCTCAGCGCCGGGAGAATGTCACCATCTTCAATGCCGCGGAGCCGGGGCTTCTCAACCTGATTCTGCTGGTCAGCTGGACATGGATTCCAGGCTGCGCGCAGCTTGCCATGATGAGCACTAACGAGATAAGCCACCATATTGAAGTCTTCTTCGCCCAGGTCGAGTAGCTCCTGCTCCGCCGTGCATGGTTGGCTACTCGCCAAAGTGACTGGGGTAGCTTCCCCGCAGCTCGCAAGCAGATCGATCCATGGCCCAAGCAATGCGGGATGATCGGGTCTGTGTCTGTGCAGGACTTCGAACAGGGCCAGCACGCTAAGCAACTCGTGGCGGAATCCTGGTCGGTGCCCGCCATCAATCATTGGATAGAGCGCCCTGCCTCTCAGCCAGGCAGATGCTGGTGCCTTCGCCAAAAGGTGCCCTATGGGCCGGTCTGGATGGACCATGGAATCCTGAAATGCAGAAAAGGCTTTACCCGCATCATGCCACCGCCCGGCAATAGAGAGATTCATGGATTGCGCGGGTATCAGCTGATCGGCAATCTGGCTCGCCAGCTCGCCAACTTCCTTTCCATGAAAGGAAATCGTCTTCCAGCTACGCTCGCTAAGGCCTTCATCGTCCTGGAATCGATCGGATGTATACGGCTCTACTGGTCTTTCAGAAACAACCTGCACTGTATCACGGGATGTGGCCGTCCAGCCGGCATCTGTTTTGTAACCGCCACAGGAGGCATCCAGGCGAATGACTACGCCTGCGCGAATGTGGCGTCGTTGCAGCTTCTGCCATTTACCATCCAGCCAATCCCAATGCCAGGCAAGCATCTTGTCCTTCAAATGCGGTGAGCGCTTTGTGGAACTTTCCTTGCCACAGAGCCAGTCAGCCAGATGATGCACTGGAACCGTGCACAGCTCGCTACGCTGGACCATGTCTGGCTGATTCAGCTCCTCAGGGGGGCCGGACCGCCAGTAAATTTGCGCATCACGAGCATCCTGCTTTCGAATGAAGCGGGCGATATCAATGTCAGCCCCTGACAAGTCTGGCGTAGTATCGAAGAGTTCAACAATCTCATCCCTCGTGATCACCTGATCTGGCTCATAGGGATAGAGGCGTGATACAAGCTCTGGGTGATCCTGTTCAAGAGTTTCCAGCGAGGATGGATCTGCTGCAGAAAGTAGCCCCAGCGCTTCGCGGGAAGCAGCCAACGCTTCTGGTGTGTAGGGTGCCGAGAGTTTTTGTGTGTCAAAGCCCGGGTCAAGAACGAGAATCCGCCCGCGTCCACCCCAGCGAGCGCAGCGACCAAAGCGCTGCACCAGGTTAGGCCATGGCGCAAGTTCGGTAACTAGTGTAGCGGCGGATAAGTCAACCCCTGCTTCCACAATCTGTGTGGATATCAGAATCCGGTCTGTACCTGCACTACAGGCCTTTTTATCAAACAGATCATCACGCCAGTGGTACCGTTCTGCGGGGCGAAAACGGCTATGAACCAGCTTGATCTCCGTTTGTTCAATGCGGGCATGCGAAAGCAGTGATGAGTAAAGAGCAACCGCACGATCAACACGATTGACAACTACCAGAGTCGGGCCAGATTTTCCACTTCCAGAATCCTTGTGAGCCTGTAAGACACGCTCGGCAAATTGAGCTTCGGGTGTCGCTTCTAACTGCAGCTCTTTTTGACAGGCTTGCCAAAGCGGGCTTGTACGGTCCCCCTCGGCAAGCCCCTTCGCCTTCAAACCAGAAAAGCACTTCCTGGCCTCTGGCGTGCCCTTCAACCATGCCTCTTGCAGTGTCGCGCTCATCCACCAGCTACGAACTGGACGCCCGGCAGGCCATTCTTTACGAAATGATTGAAGTTGAGCACTGGTGGCCAGTCCAGCATCCATCAGCTGCACTTCATCCAGAACCCAGAGCGCGTCCTGATTCAACAGACCAAACTGCATGGGCCACCGAGCGCGAGAGGCTGCATAGCCGCGGTTAAGTGCCCGGGAAAGCAGCATATCCTGTGTGCCCACAAGAACCGCAGGTCGCTCGGGAAATTGGTCCCACTGGCCCGCATCCTCACCACCCATTAAAATGTGTACCGAAGCACGGTTGGCCTCGTTGGAATCCGGATTGCGTAACAGATTGGTTCTTGCAAGGGCGGATTCAATTTCAGCTGCTGTCTGCTCCACGAGAACACGCATGGGCAAGCACCAAACAAGTCTGTGCGGCCAGCGCTCGTCATTCCGTTTCAGGCGGTGCCAGGCCCATGCAGAAGCAACACCAAGCGTTTTACCAAAGCCTGTCGGAATTCGAAGTAGAAGATCTTCGCAAGCCTCTTCAGATATCAGGTCGGCTTGCCAGGGATGTGGAGTATGGCCGGAAAACGAAGTGAAAAATGACCGGGGATCATCCATGCTCAGTTCCTTTATAATGTCTCGGCTCAACCAATGTCAGCAAGATCAGAGAGGGGTGGGACAATCTTTGGCCACATTGCGAGCCCGCCATGGTGAAAAGCTTTGTTTCGCTGAATATACGGATAGTTGATCTACAAATATTCAGGATCTGATTAAGCACAGCTGCCAGGTTTTAACTCTTCACAGGTGCCAGGTTTTAACCTGGCACCGGCCCCGCTTCCCCCTCGCGCAAACTCCCTTAGCGCCAGAGAAGTGGAAGCGCGGCCAGTAGCAGTCCACCGCCAATTCCCACCAGAGGATTGGGAGCAAAATTAGCCCGCAGCAATAGACCAACGGCGCAGATCGTGGGTAGAATGGCCTGCTGTTTTCGACCGTAAATCAGATAGGCCGTGCCAAAGAGGCCAAGCAGGAATTTGATCAGGATCATCCCCGCACCCCACGCTTCACCAGCGCTTTCAAATGCTCTTCTCCCGTGCCGCAGCAGCCACCGATAATCGGCAGCTCCAAAGCCTGATGCAGGGCGAAAAGCTCGCTGGCCCAAAGCTCCACATCTTCAGACAGAAGGGTCCTGGCATCATTCAGTGCTGCGTGGTCAAGTGAGCTGGCATTGGCCTGAAAGCCGATCAGGCGCTGCCGGGTGCTGGCGGGAATCTCTTCTGCTTTCAGAAAACCCGGCCAGGCGCAGTTGACCATGTAACCCAGCGGCTTCATCGTGCTGGCAATGTCGCAGGCATCCACGGCATCGGGCAGGGGGGTACCATCCAGCAGGCAGCCGTCGGATCCGATCACAAAACTCGTGATACACTCATGGCCTGTATCACACATGGCCAGCGTCATGCCGATGGCTTCCGGCAATGCCGGCATGGTTTGTGCCACCAGAAGATCACATCCACCAGCACATAGTTCTTCCGCCTGCCAGTGGTGCACGCTTCGTGCATCATCGGTGGAGAGACCTTCTTCGGGCCGGTAGGCATCCTTCGCGCAGCCAAGCAGGCCGGCCAGCAGGACGGGTGGCTGCCCGGCAGGCAGTTCATCTAACTGTCTGCGCAAGATTCTGCAGAGCTGCCGGTTGATGTCCTCCGGCGCGCCGGCAGCCTTCACACGCTCCCGGGATAGCCGCCAGCTTGGCGTGAGCAGCATCATGGGAAGTGATGCCTGCCGCGCAACTTCCAGATACGCCTTCTGCAGCTACCAGATGGCTTCACGCCCGGTGGGATCCAAAAGCAACAGGCCGTGCTCCAGCGTGGGATCAAGTGGCAGGTGAACTTCGCGGCGCAGGCGCTCCAGCACAGCGGCCTCAGTCAACACAAGGCGATGTGCTTCAAGCAGTCTGCTGGCAGTAGCTGGAACAGTCATTCTGGTCAAGGCTCTGTTTTAGCTAGAGAACCACGCTCAGTCAGCACCGCCATCCTTGGAGGCGAAAGAGCCCAGTCCCAGGCCCATCACGGAAAGCGCGGCGACAATCCAGGCAGCCGTCGACAGGTGATCCTTGGCGAAAATGGCGACCACCGCCACAATGCACAGTGATACACCGCCAATTACGCTGGCGATGCCCTTGGCCGGATGATCCTTGCGTTCGCTCATAATCCCCCCTTTGTATCACGCGAAGACTCAATGACTGATGTTTTCGGTCTTGAGAGCATCGCCAAAATGAATCGTCTGTGTCGGGAAGGCGAAGTCCACGCCAACCCGGCGAGCAATTTTCATGAATTCCAGATTGATTCGCTGGCGCTCGGCCATGTATTCAGCCCAGTTGGTCGTCACCGTAAAGAAGTAGACGAGGATGTCCAGGCTGTGTGCGCCGAACTCCACAAAATTCACCATGTGAAAACTCTGATCCACGGCGGGGTCGGTCGTCAGCAGTTCCTTCACGCCGCTGACAAAGGCCTCCATCTGCTCGGGCGTGGTACCGTAGGTCAGGCCCAGCGTCATCTTGATGCGGCGCTTGGGCATGGCGCTCCAGTTTTCCAGATGCCTGTCTGTCATCAGCTTGTTGGGGACGACAATCAAGCTCTTGGCAAAGGTGCGGATGCGTGTCGCGCGAAAGCCGATCTCCTCGACCGTGCCTTCAACATCGCCCATCTGAATCCAGTCACCCACCTTGAAGGGCCTGTCTGTCAGCATCACGACCGTGCCAAAGACATTTGCCAGCGTATCCTGCGCGGCAAGCGCAACGGCCAGTCCGCCAATACCCAGTCCCGTGATCAGGCTGCTCACCTGATAGCCCAGGTTCTGCACGATCAGCACGCCGGCCAGCGCCAGCAGGACAAAGCGCAGCGAGGATCGAATGATCGGTGTAAACTGCTGACTGGTCAGCTCGTCTTCCTTTGACATCAGGTCGCCGGCAATGGCCACCACCACATCAATCAGGCGGTAGAGAGTCCAGATGATCAGCGCCAGCAGGGCAATCTCCCAGCCGTCCTTCAAAATGGCGCTGAGGTTCCAGGGTTCTTCCGGCAAGCCGATAGCGCCCAGCGCCAGAAAGATGCCCGTTGAGAAAATGGCTGCGGATATGGGGAGTTTGATCGCTTCCAGAAAAAGATCGTCATAGCGCAGGCGGGTTTTTTCCGCCAGCTTGATCAGTCGCCCAAAGAAAATCCGGTTGACCAGCCAGCGCAGCAGGTAGGCACCAAGAATAAAAAGGAAGGCCATCAGAAGGCGCTCGGCAAGCGCTCCATCCGTCAGTTCAAACAGTCGATTCATTATTAAACCCGTTGCTGTGAGATGATTCGGAATCATGACAAGATAGTGCTTGAGGCGTGAAAGCTGCCAGAGCGGGGCCATTCCACTTCAATTCACGAACTTGCATGAGCTTTTTCCAATCTGAGCGCGAAGAAGGATCCGCAGATGAAGACTTTAACCGTCAATCACGACAAGCACCTTGCGCTGGTGACCCTGAACCGGCCCGCCCTGCGCAATGCACTGAATGATGAGCTGATTCGCGAACTGCGCGAACTGGCGGAGGCGCTTAACGCGGATGCTTCGGTTCGCGCCGTGATCCTGACCGGCTCGGGCAAGGCCTTCTGCTCCGGCATGGATCTGGCCTACATGGAAAGGCTGGCCAGTTTTGATGAAGCGGAAAACCGCCGTGACACAGAGAATCTGGTCGCGCTCTTCGAGGCGATCCGCTTCGGAAGACTGCCCTGGATTGCCGCCGTCAACGGACCGGCAATCGCCGGCGGCTGTGGTCTGGCCAGTGTCTGTGATCTGGTGCTGGCTGATCGCGTCAATGCGCGCTTCGGCTACCCGGAAGTCAAGATCGGCTTTCTTGCAGCTGTTGTATCACCGTTGCTATTGGCCCGCGTGGGCGAAACACACACGCGGGATCTGCTGCTTACCGGCCGCATCATCAAGGCCGAAAGCGCTCAGGCTATGGGTCTGATCAATGAGCTCTCGGAAGAAGGTCAGGTGCTGGCACTGGCGGGCATGCGCGCCCGTGCGCTGATTCAGCAGTGCAGCCCGGACAGCATAGCCGCCACCAAGGAGCTTTTGGACACACTTCCCGGCATGAACCTGCGCGCGGCATTTCGCGCGGGGCTTGACCGCAATGTCGCCTCCAGGCTGTCGCCATCCTGTCGCCGTGGGCTGCGCGCCTTTCTGGACAAGGAAAGCGTGGACTGGAGTCAGGACCCTGCCTGAGCCATTCGGCAAGAACCAAAGACCAGTCGATAACACCCATCAACTGTCTGGAAAAGCACACAGACTCACCTGCTGTATCATTTCTCATACAAGTGTATGGCTGTTGAGCGGCCGAGAGCTTGACAAGTCTGCCACCGAAACGCCCAACTAAAGCCTGATCAAAACAGAAGTTAAGGTCTGGCAGAGCTGGCACTATCCTTGCATTTCAGCTTGCAGCTTGAAGCACTGATTTCCCGTGATCGCATTGGATCTACCTGAATCGATGCAATTGATGTGTGCGCCCCACTGCTTCGTACACTTCGCTTCAATTCGTGTGTGAAAGGGCTAAATCATGCGTGCATTTTCCTTGTTGATTACGGTTCTGCTCACAGCCTTACAGCTTTCCGCCGGAACCATCCATCCCGGGATTGAAAAGCTCCTGCTTGAAACGTCAACCAATGACGAGATCGGGGTGATTGCCTTCCTCAAAGACAGGCCGGACATCGCCCGGCTGGACGAAGAGCTGCGCCACGGGAAAGCAAGGCTGGCCGACCGTCACACCCGCGTGATGACCGTGTTACAACAAGCCGCCAATCGCAGTCAGCCGGCCCTCGTGCAGGTCCTGGATGGCTGGCGGGCCAGCGGGCATATCACGGACTACAAAACTCACTGGCTCGTGAATGCAATCACCATCATCTGCCCGGCAAGTGAGGTCAATCAGCTCTCGCTGCTGCCGGAGATCGACGCGCTGGAGGCATTGCCGGAAATCGAGATCATTGAGTCTGAGAGCACAAATCGCGATGGGGAGAGAGATGTCTTTGAGGGCCTCTCGCCTGCCCTGCACTTCATACAGGCCGATCGTGTCTGGTATGAGCTGGAATTGCTGGGCGAAGGCGTGGTGCTGGCAAATCTCGGATCGGGAGCGAATTTTACCCATGAGTCCTTGTTTTCAAGCTGGCGCGGACATTATGCGCCAGTAGAAGAGTGTTGGCGGGACGCAGCAGGTTATGGACCCTTCCCTTATGACTGTGGCTATGGTCGAGGAACTCATGTCACGAGCCTGCTTGTGGGCGTCACAGAATCAGACACAACCGGCGTATGCCCGGGCGCCCGCTGGATCTCTTCCCCGCTAAGTTTGGGCGATGGTCAATTGTTTATCGATGATGCCCTTGAATCTCTCGAATGGATAGCAGACCCGGATGGCAACCCCTGGACTCTGGATGATGTGCCGGATGTGGTGCTCAACGATTGGAATCTGAGCTCCTTTGACGCTGAAGAACAATGCAGCTCGCTCTGGTGGGAAGCCATCGACAACTGCGAGGCCATGGGCATTTGCATGATCTTCTCCGCGGGCAATGAAGGAGAAGCAGGCATCACCAATCCTGCCTCAAGGGCAACGAGTCCCACGAGCTCTTTCTGTGTTGGCGCCTGTGATACAACGGGAACCGAGATGGCTTCCTTTAGCAGCAGGGGACCTGTGCCTGAAGCTTGCGGTCCTTACAGCATCAAACCGGAAATCACGGGGCCGGGAATTGATCTTCCCGGGGCTCACGTTTTTGTTGTAGATGCGTATCTCTGGCGCAGCGGAACCAACATGGCGGCCTCGCTGGTGGCTGGTGTTGCCGGCCTGATGCGGAATGCAGACCCGGATATTGATGTGACCAGCATCAAGGAAATCCTGATGGAAACGGCCCTTGATCGTGGCGAGCCCGGCGAAGACAATGAGTGGGGACACGGCTTTGTAGACGCCTATGCAGCAGTACAGGCATGCATGGGTGGAAACGGCTTTGTTCAAGGATACATGCTCGACGAGCAGACAGGCAACGGGATTGCCAATGTTCGTATCACGGCACCCGCCCTTGGCCGTATCACAGCGACCGATGCCGATGGAAGCTTCAGCCTTGTTCTGCCTTCCGGCAGCCATCAACTGCGCACTGATTCCTTTTTTCACCTGGATCACGAATGGACTGAAACAATCATTGGAAACCAGCAGAACAATGTCCTGATAGGACTTAGTCCCCATGCAACAAGAGAGATCACGGGGCTGGTCACCATGCCGGATGGCACTCCCAGAGAGGGCGCGCGAATCAGTATTCCAGAATCACCACTGGACCCGATCGAAACCATGGTGGATGGTGAGTTCGCCTTTACTCTGCCCCTGGACAGGGACTACCAGCTAGTCGTTGAAAACATTGGTCCAGCTGGCCGGATGCCGCTCGGGCCCGACAACTATGGATATGCTGCGCTTGATCCTAACGATTGGGCAAGCCGCAGTATCGACTTCCTCTGGATGAAGACACGCCATCCATCCTTGTCAGCACCGGTCACACCATTCAATATGACTGGCAGACGATTGACCCTGATGTTGGTGGCCCGGGCACGGCGCTGGACTTCTCATCAGGTGCCAATGTGACACAGCTGATTGATCTGCCCTTCCCCTTCATGTATTACGGTGAGACCTTTACACAGGCATCCATTTGCAGTAATGGCTGGGTGGCGCTGGGTGAGACAAGCATGACCACCATCGGAAACGGGGACATCCCGGATCCTGATTATGGCCCGCCCGCCATGCTTGCCGTGTTCTGGGATGGTCTCGCGCCTTACAACGAGGAAAGTGGAAACATCAGCATGTATCACGACGAAGCGAGTGGACGCTTCATCGTCGAGTACAATCACATTCGGCAACAGATTCCGACTTCGGCATTTGAAAGCTTCCAGCTGATTCTGCTGGATGAGTCCGTCCATCCCACATTCACGGGCGACGGAGCCATTATCATGCAGTACAGCGAGATCAGTGATGCTTCCAGCTGCACGGTAGGAATTGAATCACCGAATGGATCTGATGGCCTGCAGTACTTCAGGACCGATGAGTACCCCTACTTCCCGGTCCCGCTTCCTGGCACTGTAATCCTCTACACCACAGGCCTGCTGGAAAGCAGTTATCTGCCAGCTATCAGCGACCTTCGTATCACGACTCTCACCGGGCAGCAAATCCGGCTGGATTGGTCGGCTGTTTTTGGTGTTACGGCTTACCGGGTTGAAGAGTCGGTTGATGGGCAGAGCTGGAGTACGCTTGGTTTTTACCAGGAGCCCGGCTGCATAAGGTCCACTACAGCTGGAACCCGCTTCTATCGCGTGCGACCTGTGATCGATTAGCCAGGCGTGTTTAGCCGTGGAGGAATCATGTCTCGTCTATTAGCCCCTGTCAGCGGTGTTCTGCTTCTGCTTGCAACCGGACTGCTGGCAGCAAACATTGACGAAGCCGTTCTCGCCAGAATGGAAATGGCCAAACAGGATTCGGTGATCACTGTCTTGCTCGTACTGGAAGAGCAGGCAGACCTGAGGAGCCTTGATCAAAGCCTGACTGCGCGTAAGGCCAGCCGGGCGGAGCGTCACCGGGAAGTTATTCGCGTGTTACAAGGAGTTGCAGAACAAAGCCAGTCAGCCCTGCTGGACAATCTGACGCTTCATCGCGAATCAGGTCTGGTCAAGGCTTTCAAACAGCACTGGCTGATCAATGCTGTTGATGTTACCTGCCGGCCTGATCTGGTCTACCTGTTGGCGGATTTCCCCGGCATCGAGTCTGTTCAGGGCGAACTGAATCCCGCACTTGTCAGGCATCCCTGTCAACCGGACAATATGCAGCGTGATACAAGCAGCACTCTGACAACTCCGGCTGCCTTGCAAACCATTGGCGTGGACCGCGTATGGCATGAACTGGGGATTACCGGCGAAGGAGCATTGCTTGGCTCGATCGATTCCGGTGTCAACATGAATCACGAGTCCATCGCCTCCAAGTGGCGCGGCTTGCAGGCCCCGGTTGATCAGTGTTGGCGCGACGCTACAGGATACTTGCCGATGCCTTGGGATTGGTTTGGCCGCGGAACGGCAGCGGTTAGCTTGATGATTGGGATCACACCCACGGATACCATCGGAGTCTGCCCTGATGCAAAGTGGATTGCTTCCAATGCCGACACACCCGGAGTGGCGATTAATGGTCCCTGGCAGATCGATGCGCTTGAGTGGCTGGCTGAGCCGGACAACAATCCCGAAACCATCGATGATGTCCCCGATGTCGTGCATAACGGCTGGGGTTTCATTGGATTTGCAACTTTTGATGTCTGTGATACACGCTGGTGGGAAGCCATCGACAACATGGAGATGCTTGGTGTCTGCACAGTATGGCCGGTTGGCGACGAAGCAGAAAACCATGGCGACATCCTACTCCCTGCAAGCAGGGCTTCCTCTGAACTGAACGCCTTCTCCACCGGGAGCTGCAACTCGATTGGAAGCGCTGTGTCCCCCTTTTCCAGCCATGGCCAGGCACAGGAAGAGTGCGGAAGCTTTGCCGGCAAGCCCTGAAGTCATTGCCCCCGGCGAGCACCTCTACACCGCCAACGCGGCAAGCGATCATGGCTACATCATGATGACGGGAACGTCTCTTGCCAACGCGCTTGTCGCCGGCGTCTTTGGTTTGATGCGCTCGGCTGACCCGGATATAGAAGTTTCAACCATGAAGCGAATCCTCATTGAAACCTGTCGGGATCTGGGTGATGAGGGTGAAGACGAACTCTGGGGCTGGGGTCTGATCGATGCGCATGAAGCATTGGTTGCTGTCTCACAAGGCCTTGGTCATGTACAGGGCACTATTCTTGCCGTGGAGAGTGGACAAGCCCTATCCAATGTGCGAGTGAGTCATCCCGCGAGCAATCGCATGACGAGTGCAAACCAGGATGGCTATTACACGCTCCGTCTTCCGGCGGGCCAACAGACCCTGCGCGCCGAGGTTGATGGGTTTTGCGCACACGAATGGGATGTTGACATAGGCGATCATCTGGTGAGTCCCTGCGACATTCAACTGGAGCGATTGCCCTCAAGAACAGTCGCCGGTCGTTTGTTGAAATCCAGCGGTGACCCCATAGCGCAGGCACTGGTGACGGCTCCTGGTATTCCTTTTGCCTGTGATACAACCGACAGGGATGGCGCATTTCACTTACTCCTGCCAATTGGTCAGACCATTCGTATTGTATCACAGACTGACTTTCGCCCGTTTAGTCGTTGTGCGGGACCGGATGAGTACGGCTACATGGCCTTTGATCTTGCCGATCAGTCCTCGACAGTCGTTGACCTGGAAGTAACCGAACAGACCGACCAAATCGTTCTTCTGGTCAATCCGCCCTGGGATATAGATGCCCCGCTGCTTGATCCCGAGGAAGGGGGACCGGGCCTTGCCCTTGACTTTTCTGCCGGTCAGCCCCAGGTTCAGACCCTGCCACTGCCCTTTGACTTCATGTATTACGGAAACCCCTATCAGGAGATCAGCATTTGCGCGAATGGGTGGATGGCCATGGGCCATACAAACAGCACGGATCCGACGAACAGTGCGATTCCAGATCCGGAGGATGGTCCAGCTGCCCTGATCGCCCCCTTCTGGGATGCACTTGCGCCATTTGTACCCGCTTCGGGCTCGATTTCCACGCTACATGACACGCAGTTCAATCGCTTCATTATCGAGTTCAACCGGATTCGTCACCATTTGCCCGCCACAGCATTTGAAAGTTTCAGGTTGATCCTGCTTGATCCAGAGTCCTATCCCACGCTTTCAGGAGATGGAGCCTTTGTAATGGAGTATCTGGAGATTGGTGATCCATCAAGCTGCACGATTGGAATTGAATCACCTGATGGCAGCATGGGAATTCAATACCACTTCGGTGACTCGGTGTCCGGCCAGGACGATGCAAACATGCCGCTGCAAAACGGACTTTCCGTCTTGTATACAACAGGGCTCCTTGCTCAGTCCTACCTGCCGGCACCGACAAATCTTCGTATCACAAATCTCGCCGGACAACGAATCCGGCTGGATTGGTCGGCAATTTTTGGAGCCACCGGTTACAGTGTGGAAGAGTTGCGGGAGGGCCAGTGGCAGAGGGTGGCGCAGGTGACTGAAAATAGTCATGAAATGCTGCCAAATGCGGGTGTTCATCTTTTCAGGGTGAGGACTCTGATTGAGCACTGATCTCCGGGAACTCTTACAGTCCGCCAGAAAAATCGCTGGTATGGGCAACATACAGGGAACCCAAAAGCGGCGACAAAGTACCTCCCCGGGCGGGTGGGGAGGTGGTGGGTGGGCGAAACCTTCGACCACGGCACATTCTGTATCAACAAAGTGGTGGAGGGCCCGGCCCCTTCACCCTTCATTTGTAAAGATTCCCGAACATCCTCGCCAGAGACGTCCATAGAATCGTCCTGGGTCAAGGAACTTATACCCTTGAACAGCAAGCACATTATTTCATACTGGCCCCATTTCGGAGCGGCCCGATTTTTGCACAATAATGCTGTTTGATCAAAAGGCGAGAAAAGGAGAACGCTGTGCGCTTTCGCCCCATTTTATCCCTTGCTGCAAGCTTGAGCCTTGCTGCACTTGCTTCGGCAGGAACAATTGGTTCCGGGCTTCGCGCCCAGCTGGACGCTCTTCACCCCGGTGACGAGCTGAAGGTCATGGTTATTCTGGAAGCCCGGGCTGATGTCGAGCTGCTGGATCAGGCCCTGCGCGAAAAGCGCGCCTCCATGGCTGAGCGACATCTGACCGTCATGCGGGCGCTGCAAGATGTGGCCGCTGAAAGCCAGCCTGCCGTAACTAGCGAGCTGGACGGCCTGCAGCAGAAAGGCGTCGTCCTGGGCTACACGCCACACTGGCTGCTCAACGGCATTGTTGTGCGGACACTGGCCTCCGGGGTGCCCGAACTGGCCGCCATCCCCGGTGTGGACGTGGTCGAGGCTGATCTTGTCCCCGAGCTGATCGAGCCTGTTCAGGTTGGTGATACAGGCGGCAGGGATAACAGTCGCGAGATCGGCATTACGCCCGGCATTCAGGCGCTGCAGGCCGACCGCGTCTGGTATGAACTGGGTATCACGGGTGAAGGTGTGATCGTCGCCAACATGGACACGGGCGTCAACGTGAATCACGAGAGCTTGAGCGCTCGCTGGCGCGGAAACGTTGCCAATGCCGCTCACTGCTGGTGGGATGCCTGGGGCAGCAGTAGCACGCCCAATGACGGCAACGGACACGGTACCCATGTGATGGGCACGATTACGGGGCTGGCTTCAGGCGACTCCATCGGTGTCTGCCCGGGTGCGCAGTGGATTGCGACAAATGTGATCGATTCAGGCACGGGGTCGTCCTTTGACAATGCCGTGATCGCCGGGTTGGAATGGCTTTCCGATCCCGACAACAATGCCTTTACGGTGGATGACATGCCGGATGTGGTCCAGCACAGCTGGGGTGTCAACGAGAGCTTCTCCGGTTACACGGACTGTGACAACCGCTGGTGGGAAGCCATTGACAACTGCGAAGCGCTGGGTGTGGTCAACACCTGGTCAGCGGGAAATGAAGGCCCTTCCGGCAGCACCATGCGCAGCCCGGCCGATCGCGCCATGAGTGCGACCAACTGCTTTTCGGTGGGCAGTTGTAACACAAGCGGTACAACCATCTCCAGTTTTTCCAGTCGCGGCCCGGCGGGCAACAGCTGCGGCTTTTACAACATCAAGCCGGAAGTTACCGCGCCCGGTGACAACATCTATTCCGCAAATGCCTCCAGCACCACGGGCTATGTCTACATGAGCGGAACCTCGATGGCCGGCCCTCATGTGGCGGGCGTGGTAGGTCTGATGCGTGGCGCCAATCCAGATCTGGATGTGCAGAGCATCAAGACCATCCTGATGGAAACCTGTGAGGATCGCGGAACAGCCGGTGAAGACAATATCTGGGGCTGGGGACTGGTCAATGCCTACGAGGCCGTGCTCGCCGCCTCCAGCGGTTTTGCCGAGATCAGTGGAACGATCACGGCGGAAGACACGGGTGAGGCGCTGGCGGGCATTCTGATTGAAGTGCCAGAAGCCAATCGCACAGCCACGACTGGAGCAAATGGCCAGTACAGCCTGACCATGCCGGCGGGCGAATTCGAATTCCAGGCCAGTGGTTATGGTTTTGAATCACACGCATGGACGGTCTTGCTGGAAAGTCAGGATGTGCTGGTATCCGACCAGAGCCTGAATCGTCTGCCCTCTGCTCTGGTTATGGGGACTGTCCGCGCGCCGGATGGATCACCGCTCTCCGAGGCGGTTGTCGAGGCTTTGGGTACGCCGCTTGCCTCCCAGACCACCGATCTGGACGGTCGTTTTCAGTTCCTGCTGCCGGTCAGTTACGAAGTCACGATCGTCAGCCGGGCCAATGAACTGCCCACCAGCGTGGCGCAGGGTCCTGATGCACATGGCTACTTTGCCTTCGACTCCAGCGACTGGGCATCTGTATCACAGACTCTGACCGTCCCGGCAGAGGGCGCCGACCTTGACATGATGTCGACCAACAGCTTCAGCTATGACTGGCAGACGCTCGATCCCGACGAAGGTGGAATTGGCACTGCGCTTGATTTCAGCGCTGGCGATGACATCACCGTGTTGCAGGACCTGCCCTTCGACTTCATGTATTACGGCAACAGTTACAGTCAGGTCAGCATTTGCGGAAATGGCTGGGTGGCCTTTGGCAACACGGACGAAACCGATTACAGCAACAGCGCCATCCCGGATGGAACCGACGGCCCGGCAGCCATGGTGGCGGTCCTGTGGGAAGATTACAGCCCGCAGCAGGAAGTTAGCGGGAACATTTCCGTGTATCACGATCAGGCAGGTGGCCGCTTCATCATCGAGTACAATCACATTCGCCAGTACACGCCGATCAGTGCCTTTGAGAGTTTTCAGTTGATCCTGCTGGATCCCGCAGTTCATGAAACCATCAGTGGTGACGGGGCAATGATCCTGCAGTACAGCGAGATTACAGATACAAGCAGCGCTACAGTCGGAATTGAAAGCCCGGATGCTTCAACAGGCCTGCAGTACTACTTCGCAGACAGTGGCGACAATTACGCAGACGAGAATTTGCCGATTGAAGCCGGTGCTGCGATTCTGATTACCACCGGACTGACAGGCAGTTCGCTTCCGCTAATGCCGGTCACGGACCTTGTCATCGAGCTGCTACCCAACCTGAACCTGCAGCTTGGCTGGACGCCTGCAGCAGGCGCGGTTTCTTACCGCATTGAGGAAAAGCTTGGTGAAGGCTGGGTTCCGCTGGGTGAGACAACTTCAAGCGAATGGCTGATTGACTACCATCCCGGGGTCGGTCAGTATCGTGTGATCAGCCTGGCGCCGGACCAGAACTAGACGCACCGTCAGATACTTTCCTGGGGAGGCTTGTCCTCCCCTTTTTCTTTATCAGCGGGAAAGATCACGGTCAGACAGGTGCCCACATTCGGCGCGCTGCGAATGGAAATCATTGCGCCATGGCTGCGAGCTATGCCCAGCACGGTGCTAAGTCCCAGTCCACGACCCGTGAACTTTGTAGTAAAGAAGGGGTCAAAGGCGCGCTTGAGGACTTCCTGCGACATGCCGCTGCCTGTATCACAGACTTCCAGATAAGAGTACTCAGACTGGCTGATGGCGAATAGCTGTTCCACCAGGTTCAGTGAATGCGGACGGAAGTCCTTGCGACCGGCCTTGACCTCCACCTTGGGCTCTTCTCCGGCCCCAGTGCGTTTTGCAGCAATTGCGCAAGCAGGCGTGTGACAAGATCACGATTTGCCCTGATGAGGGCTTCCGGTTGATTGCAAACCCATGCGACCTGACTTCCATTGCAGAGATGTTTGAGATCGCGCTTCGCATGACTCAGCAGTTCGCCTATTTCGTGGTTGACGAAACTCACATTGCTCTGGCCAACATAGAGCAGCATCAAACGACTGAGGTCAGCGAGCTTCATGGCCACTTCGCGAATGCTCTCCAGACCTTCACGTTGTCTCACAGGATCACGCAGTTCATGGCCCATCAATTCGATCTGCCCAAGCTGCACGGTCAGCAGGTTGTTGAAGTGATGCGCAACGCTACCCGCCATGGTTTGCAGGCTATCCATGCGACGCCGTTCCTGCTGATCAAGCTCGGCCGCCAGCTTTTCTGTTTGGTGCTTCTGTGTCACATCGAAGATGATGCCGTCAAGCACGGTTCGGCCTTTGTCCTTCCGCTTGGACGCACGACCGATTTCCCGCACATGATGCACGCCTTCTGCCGTGTGTAACACACGGTATTCAATATCCCAGTTCCGATTCTCGGCCATGGCGTGCTCGATGGAAAGGCGAACATAGTCCCGGTCCGCGGGATGTATCACACTGTTGTAATCCGTACTGCCGTCAAGAAAAGCCGACTGTTTCAGTCCCGTGATTCCTTCAATGGCATCGGAGATATGCAGCATGCTCCAGGCCTGATCGTCATGGCAGGAATAGATGACCACAGGGCTGCGGCTGGTAATCAGTTTGAGGCGATCGCGTTCCAGCGTCAGGTTGTTTAGAGCCTCGTGCACGGACTGGGCCAGCTGCCCGATCTCGTCTGGAGCAAAGGTGTAGTCGTGGCGCTCAATAATGCTTTGGCCGTGTTCGTGTAGGTGCTGAAGGGACTTTTTGAGCGGATGGATCACAATGAAGTGCATCATCGTTCCAAGGCCAACAAGAAGCAGAATGACCGTTACGCTACGGGCAATCAGAAAGACCCGCTTCAGCTCGCCCTTCTGGCTGTTCATGCGAGTCGGATCAGCAATCCAGACCATCCAGAGAATGTTCTGCGTGTGATCGCCGGAATCAAGTAGCGAGCTGCCAGCATCCACCTTCATGGCAATCGGTGTGGTTGTGTGTTCGCGGCCGGCCTGAATGGTATGGATCACGAAGGGAGCCCACTCGTGCTTCAATTCATCCAGCTTGCACCCAATCAGGTGCAGTTCATTGGCAGCCAGGATCTGCAGGTCATCCGGACTGACCAGTAGAAGCTGATCCAGAAAGGGACTGCCCCCTGCAACACTGATGTACTGCTGCACCTGGCTCATGTGATTCATCGCGCCTATTGCGTACACGGCCGAAAGCGCCGAGCTGCGATCACGCACTGAGACATTCTCGTTAATCCAGCGATCCAGGCTACCCTGCACCAGAAAAACGGCGATATGGGTGGCAACCAGCAGCAGAAGGATGGTTGGAAGGAAAATCTTGACGCGAATGCTGCCACGCACGCGGCTGTAAATCGACCGGATCACTCAATGGCTCCCTTGATGGGATGTCGAAACTGGACATTGCCAAGTGGGTGGTCGCTCTCTTCAAGCTGCATCAGTCTGCTGCAATCAAGCATGTTCTGCCTCAGAGCACCCTCACTGAAGAAGGCTTCCTGCTCCTCCAGAGTGAAGAGCTTGATGGAGGCAAGCGAGCTGCGAAACTCGTCGACTGTCACACGCTCCCGATTGGCCATCAGGGAATCCGCCACAGCAGGCTCATTGCTTCTGTATTTGATGGCTTCCTGCAGGCCACGAATCAGCAGGTCGACTTGCTGACCGTGTTCTTCCATCTCTTCAGAATCCACAACCAGCAAATCCAGGATCAGCTCGGGAGAATGCGAGGTATCGTATACCGTGTGTGCCCCGTCCATCTCAAGCAGCTCCTGGCTGTAGGGGTAATAGGTGACCACAGCGTCGACGTCACCTTCATCAAAGGCGTGAATCAACTCGTACTGATTTCCGTGATACAACTGGATCGAATCAGGATCCAGCTGAAAATGTTCAATCAGGTGATGGAGCAGCAAGGTGCTGACTGCACCATGTTCAACACCAACCCGCGCCCCTTCAAGACTTCCAACGTTCTCAATAGATGGTGCAGCCACGACAAGATCCGCACCGATGCTGGCATCCAGGACATATGCCACGGTCATGTCGTGTCCTTTCCTCGCAAGAATTTCAAGCTCTGCATTTGTGCACAAAAGAGCGCTTATTTGATGCAGCTCGAAGGCTCTGCGGCTGTCGCCCAGATCGAGATATCCACTAGCTTGATCTCATCTCTGGGCAGCAAATTCAGGTCATCAGAGAGATGCAGAAACTCGTAGGCTGGAAAAACGCTGATACCCACCCGAAATATGCTTTTCGGGTTTTGTCCGCAGCTTGATGCAAGCAGGAGCAAAACAAACAGCAGCCGGCGCATCGTTTGAATCCTTTCTGCTTTTCACACTGGAAGGGGGGACGCTTGATTCATCGGAACTATTGTCATCAATCTTGACCTTCGCATGAGGGTGATTCAGTATTCACCCTGCTCTCATGATTTCAGCCATGGGCGTAAAAAAGGCCCCATAAAGGGGCCCATGATTTCGTTTTGAAAGCGGCTAAAACTGCTTGAAGGTCTTTTCGATGATCCCCACGCTTTCGGCGATCTGCTCTTCAGAAATGACCAGTGGCGGAGCAAAGCGGATGATGTGGTCGTGGGTGGGCTTGGCCAACAGACCATTGTCCTTCAGAGCCACACAAATGTCCCAGGCCGTTTTGCCTTCCTTGGGCGTGACGACAACGGCATTAAGCAGCCCCTTGCCGCGCACCTCGCCGATCATCTCATGCTTGATTGCGCGGACACCTTCGCGGAACTTCTGACCCAGCTCCTCGGCGCGCTCGGCCAGCTTTTCATCCAGCACAACCTGCAGGGCCGCCATCGCCACACGGCAGGCCAGCGGATTGCCGCCAAAGGTGCTGCCATGCTCGCCCGGCTTGATGCAGAGCATGATATCGCGATCGGCCAGAACGGCTGAAACGGGCATGACGCCACCGGAGAGTGCCTTGCCCAGAATCACGATGTCCGGGCGAACCTCCTCGTGCTCCACACAGAGCATGCGTCCGGTGCGCGCAATGCCGGTCTGCACTTCGTCGGCGATGAAGAGCACATTGTTTTCCGTGCAGATCTCCCTTACGCCCTTCAAATAGCCTTCGTCGGGCACGAAGACACCCGCCTCGCCCTGAATCGGCTCCACCAGAAAGGCGCAGACATCGGGATCGCTGGCGGCCTGCCTCAAGGCTTCCAGATCGTTGTAGGGAATCTTCACGAAGCCCGGCAGGAAGGGGCCGAAGCCATCGGTGCAGTCCGGATCCGTGCTGGCGCTGATAATGCCCATGGTGCGACCGTGGAAGTTGCCCTCGGCCACAATGATTTTCGCGCGGTCGGTGCCAATGCCCTTCTTCACATAGCCCCACTTGCGGGCCAGCTTGCAGGCGGTTTCGTCACCTTCAACGCCGCTGTTCATGGGCAGTACCATGTCGTAACCGAAGAGCTCGGTCACGAACTTCTCGTACTCGCCCAGCACATTGTTGAAAAAGGCGCGGCTGGTCAGCGTCAGTGTGCGGGCCTGTTCGACCATGGCATCGATGATGGCCGGATGGCAGTGTCCCTGATTGACCGCACTGTAGGCGGAAAGAAAGTCGTAGTAGCGCTTGCCTTCGGGATCCCAGACATGAACGCCTTCGCCCCTGGCCAGCACGACGGGCAGCGGGTGATAATTGTGCGCACCGTAGTGCTCCTCGAGCTCCATTGCCTTTGCGCTGGATACGCTTCCGAACGTGAGTTCCGCCATCGGTCCGGTCTCCCTTTATGTTGAAACACTTGCGAGTCCGCTGAATTTCGGAATTGACTGCCGAATGGCCAATGGCCAAGCCCGGGAAGCGGAAATGGCAGGATGACTCAAGCACTTTGCCGATTGCCGTCGATTGGCAAGGCAAGCTCTCTTAAGATAGATTGCAGGGTTACCACGCTCCGGAACAAAGTCTGGAATCAAGATGCTCTCATTTCTCAAGAACGTCTTTGGCGGCAAGAAGGATCGCAGGGAATTCACCCTGGCCAAGTACGCCGAAGATATCAGCAAGATCAACTCCTTCTACGAAGGCCTGCAGCAGCTCGATGAAGAAGCGCTCAAGGCCAAGACTCAGGAGTTTCGTGCCCGCCTGAAGGCCGGCGAGACCGTAGACGATCTCATGCACGAGGCTTTTGCCGTCGTCAAGGAAGCCTGCCGCCGCTGTGTGGGCACCAGCTACCGTGTGACAGGGCGGGAAGTCACCTGGGACATGATCCCCTACGATGTGCAGCTGATTGGCGCCATCGCCCTGCATCGCGGCAGCATCGCTGAAATGGCCACGGGTGAAGGCAAGACCCTGGTTGCCACCATGCCCATGTACCTGAATGGTCTTTCGGGCAAGGGCGCGCACCTGATTACGGTCAATGACTATCTGGCCCAGCGTGACTCGGAATGGATGGGCCTGATCTACCGCTATCTGGGCATGAGCGTCGGCGTGATCCTAAACGGACAGGCGCCGCAGGTGCGCAAGCAGATGTACGCGTGTGATATTGTATACGGCACCAACAACGAGTTCGGTTTCGACTACCTGCGTGACAACATGGTGCTGCATGCCGAGGACCGTGTACAGGGCGATTACAACTTCGCCATTGTCGACGAAGTGGACTCGGTCCTGATTGACGAAGCCCGTACGCCGCTGATTATTGCCGGCCCGGTGGACAAGTCCACACACAAGTTCGTCGAGCTGAAGGATCCGGTGAAGCGTCTGGTGGATGATCAGACGAAGCAGACCCGCGCGTGGATCAAGGAAGCCGAGAAGCTGTGGGCTACCGAAAAGGACGAAGACCGCTATCAGGCCGGTTACCTGTTGCTACTTGTATCACGCTCCACGCCGCGCCTTGAAGAGTACATGGAGGTCATCAAGGGCGAAGGCGTCAAGCGCATGATCACGCGGGTTGAAAACGATCACCTGCGTGAGAAGAAGCTGCATGTGGCCGACAACGAGCTTTTCTATTCGATTGACGAGCGCAATCATCAGATCGACCTGCAGGAAAAGGGCCGCCAGAAACTGGCCATGTACATGAATGCCCATGAGGATGTCTTCGTCCTGCCTGACCTTTCCGAAGAGCTGGTCAAGATTGATGAGGACGCCACGCTGGATGAAGCGGGCCGCCTGAAGAAGAAGGACGAGCTCAACCGCACCTTTGGTGATCGCAGCGAACGCATTCACAACATCAGCCAGCTGCTCAGGGCTTACACGCTTTATGAAAAGGACAATGAGTACGTGGTGCAGGATGGCAAGGTGCAGATCGTGGATGAGTTCACGGGCCGCATCATGCACGGACGCCGCTTCTCGGATGGTCTGCATCAGGCGCTGGAAGCCAAGGAAAATGTCAACATCGAGCGTGAGACACAGACGGTTGCGAGTATCACGCTGCAGAACTTCTTCCGCATGTATGACAAGCTGGCCGGCATGACCGGTACGGCCGCCACGGAAGCCAATGAGTTCTGGGACATCTACAAGCTGGATGTGGTGGAGATTCCCACCAACAAGCCGATTGCCCGTGGTGACTGGAACGACCTGATCTTCCGCACCAAGAAGGAAAAGTACAACGCGATCA
The DNA here is from genome assembly GCA_964345075.1 of uncultured Bacteroidaceae bacterium. Lineage (GTDB taxonomy): Bacteria > CAIWAD01 > CAIWAD01 > CAIWAD01 > CAIWAD01 > CAYFPS01. Next base: position 28,565 of record CAYFPS010000015.1, read on the forward strand.
CCGAGAAGATCGGCGAGCTGCACAAGGAAGGCAGGCCGGTCCTGGTCGGTACGGTCAGCGTCGAGGTTTCCGAGATCATTTCCGATCTGCTGCGCAAGGCGGGCGTGCCGCACAATGTGCTCAACGCCAAGCAGCACAGGAAGGAAGCGGAGATTGTCCTGAACGCCGGCCAGAAGGGTGCGGTCACGATTGCCACCAACATGGCCGGTCGTGGAACGGACATCAAGCTGGGCGAAGGCGTGATCACCACCAATGAAAAGGGTGAGCGCACGGGCGGTCTGTTTATTCTGGGCACCGAGCGACACGAAAGCCGCCGCATCGACCTGCAGCTGCGTGGACGCTCCGGCCGTCAGGGCGATCCCGGTGACTCGATCTTCTACCTGAGTCTGGAAGACGATCTGATGCGCCTCTTCGGCAGCGAAAGGCTGGCCGGCATCATGGATCGGCTGGGCCTGAAGGAGGGCGAAGTCATCTCCCACAAGATGGTGACCAACTCCATCGAAAAGGCGCAGAAGCGCGTGGAAGAGCAGAACTTCTCCATTCGAAAGCACCTGCTGGAATACGACGATGTGATGAACGCCCAGCGCAAGACCGTGTATACGCGCCGCATGAGTGCACTCAAGGGCGAAGATCAGGCCAACGCCATCGAAGAGATGATTCAGGATGTAGTGGACGCGCTGGTCGACAAGCACTGCCAGCCCATGGGTCAGCCTGATGAGTGGGCCTGGGCCGCGCTCAAGCAGGACCTTCTGCGCATTCTGCTGCTTAATCTCGACCTGAGCGAAGAAGAGCAGCTTTCGGCCACACAGACAAGCATGCTCGATCTGCTTGAAGAAAAAGCGCTGGAAATCTACAGCCGCAAGCGTGAGCTGATTGGCGACGAACTGATGCCCAGGCTCGAGCGCTTTGCCATGATCACGGCAACTGACAAGCGCTGGAAATCGCATCTGGCGGAAATGGACGAGCTGAAGGCCGGCATCGGATTCCAGGCTTATGCCCAGAAGAATCCGCTGATTGAATACAAGAAGCAGGGCCTCGAAATGTTCCATGACATGCTGATTGGAACTTACGAGGACTGTCTGGCCCTGATCATGCGCGCCAATGTCGAGATCAAAAAGGAAGACACCGAGTTTGCCGGCAGGGGCGATGAGGGCGTGCAGACCAGCCATCAGGAAGCGAACCTGATGCGCTCCGGTGGCAGCATGGCGCCCAAGACCACCAGCCGTGAAGAGCGTGAAGCGGCCATGAGCAAGCGCGAACCGATTCGTCGTGAAGGCCCGCGTGTTGGACGCAATGATCCCTGCCCCTGCGGGAGCGGAAAGAAGTACAAGTCCTGTCATGGAAAGACGGACTGAAGCCGGCCACTTGACTCGGAACAGTCCCGAGTGTACTTTGGTCGGTCTGTGCCACCCTAGCTCAGCTGGTAGAGCAACGCATTCGTAATGCGTAGGTCAGGAGTTCGAGTCTCCTGGGTGGCTTGCCCGAAGGCCCTTTTAGAAGGGCCTTTTTCTTTTGCGGGCAGCCCCGCTCATCTTGCTACCTTGCTGCCTGTCACCTCTGCACCAGGAATCCTGCATGAACTTTCAAGAGATCCTTGAACCGCTGGGTCACATGCTTGACCTGACGCTGTTCAAGCTGAACACCACACCGATCACAACGGGATCGATCCTGACGCTGATCGTCATCCTTTTTCTCTTTCACATTGGCTCACGTCTGCTGGAGCGGATGATTGACAAACTGGTCTTTCAGCGCGTGCAGATGGAAGAGGGAACGCGCTACACCTTACGGCGCGTGATGCATTACATGTTCATGAGTCTGGGCGTGCTGGTCGGCTTTCAGGCGGTGGGCATTGATCTGACCGGTCTGGCGGTGGTCTTCGGCATGCTTTCGGTCGGAATCGGATTTGGTCTGCAAAACCTGACGAGCAATTTCATCTCCGGCCTGATCCTGCTGATCGAGCAGCCGATCAAGGTGGGCGACCGTGTAACCGTTGGCGAAATTGAAGGTGATGTGCAGGATATTTCGATCCGCTCAACGACCGTCAACACGCTGGATAACCTGACGATTATCGTTCCCAACAGTGACTTCATTTCTGCCCGTGTCATCAACTGGTCCCATGGCGACCGCCGTGTGCGCACTGTGATTGAAGTGGGCGTATCCTATGGCTCCGATCTGGATCTGGTTCTGGAGACTCTGAAGGAAGCCGCTGTGACACATTCGAAAGTGCTGCAGGATCCTGCGCCGGACGTGCTGCTGGCCGGTTTTGGTGACAGCGCCTGGAACATGAAGCTGCGCGTCTGGCTGCCTGATGCTCATCGTCTTTATGTGATACGCAGCGAGATCAACTGCGCGATCGTGCGCCTCTTCCGCCAGCGCGGTATTGAGATCCCCTTCCCCCAGCAGGATCTGCATGTCAGAAGCTCGATTCCGCTTGTAACACGACAGGACGAGAATGCCTGAGGCTGAACAGCGCAACTTGCTTGATTGCGGTCTGGTTCTTGAGGGTGGAGGCCTGCGGGGCGTCTACTCCAGTGGCGTGTTGCGAGCGCTGGCCGACCTGAATCTGGAATTCGACTATGTGATCGGCACCAGCATGGGCGCCTGCAACGGAGCGAACTTTGTATCACGGCAGTGGGATCGTAATCGCACCGTGAACATTCGCTTCGTGCGTGATTCTCGCTACACCAGCTACCTGCGCCTGCTTGGGACAGGTGAGCTTTTCGGCATGGACTTCATTTACAACACGATTCCCCATGAAATCGTGCTCTTTGACTACACGGCCTTTTATGCGAATCCTGCCCGCTTTGTGATCACCAGCACGGATGTTGAAAGCGGCGAATGTGTCTATTGGGAAAAATCGTCCTTGAGTGAAGAGGGCCTGATGAAAGTCATGCGCGCCTCCACCAGCCTGCCCTGGATCGGTCAGCCGGTTTCCCATGAGGGCCGCAAGTTGATGGATGGTGGCTTGAGTGACAGCATTCCCTTAGGCTATGCGCAAAAGGCCGGCAAAATGAAGAATCTGGTGGTGCTGACCCAGCCTGCTGGCTATCAGAAGTCAGCAGTTTCGGCAGGGCGGCTGCTACGCCTTAGGCATCCCGGCCTGCCGGGCCTTTATCGCTGCCTGGCAAAGCGCCACGAACAGTACAATCAGCAGCTGAAGGAGGTGGAAGCAGCCGAAAGGGCTGGAAGCTGCTTTGTCTTAAGACCCTCCGGTCCCCTTGATGTGGGAAGAATCGAGCGTAATCCCGCAAAGCTCCATTTGCTTTACGAACGCGGTTATCTCGAAACGCTTGCGGCCTGGCCCAAGCTGCTGGACTGGCTTCAGCTTTCGTGGCCAAATATGGCACAAAACTGTAATAGTTCAGTTAAAATTCCCACCAACTTGTAGATATTCAAACATTTTTGCGACATTTCCCCTCAGTCACTGATCAACCAGTCAAAGAATTACAGGAGAGCTTCTCATGAGGAAGATCGTCGCTTCCATGCTGATGCTGCTGACCGTCGCCTGCGCTTTTGCGGCTACGGATGCGGAAAGCGTCAAGGGCAAGTGCATGACCTGCCACAAGGAAAAGACAAAGGGACTCTACAAGCAGTGGTACAGTTCGGAGCACGCGCGCCACGATGTAACCTGTTTGGATTGTCACATGGCCGAGAAGAGTGATGCCGATGCTTTCATGCACGAAGGCGCGCTGATTGCCACGCTCGTGACTCCAAAGGACTGTGGTCGCTGCCACGAGAAGGAAGCCGCCGAGGTGGATGCTTCGCATCACGCGACCGCCGGTATGATCCTCGAATCCAATGACGCCTATCTGGCGCATGCCGCCGGTGGACAGCCTGTGGCCATCACCGGTTGTGAAAACTGCCATGGCGCCAAGGTGAAGATTGACCCCAACGCCCCCAACAAGCTGGATGCCAAGACCTGGCCGAATTCCGGCATTGGTCGCCTCAATCCAGATGGCAGCAAGGGCGCCTGCTCGGCCTGTCACACGCGCCATGCCTTTGACAAGGCGCAGGCCCGTCGCCCCGAAGCCTGTTCCAAGTGCCACCTGGGCCCCGACCATCCGCAGAAGGAAGTCTACGAAGAGTCCAAGCACGGCAACGCGTATTACACGCACATCGAGGACATGAATCTGGATTCCGACCGCTGGATTGTGGGTGAGGACTATTACGAGGCCCCGACCTGCGCCACGTGTCACATGTCGGCCACCCCGAATCAGGGTGTGACACACGATGTGGGTGCCCGCATCAGCTGGAACCTGCGTGCTCCCGTCTCCAAGAAGATGGAAGACTGGGAAGGCAAGCGTGAGAACATGAAGGAAGTCTGCAGCAACTGCCACAGTTCTTCTTTCTCCGAAGGCCACTATTACCAGCTGGACGCTCTGGTCAACCTCTACAACGAGAAGTTCGCCATTCCGGCCAAGCAGGTGATGGACCTGATCAAGAAGAATGGTGCCCTGGAACATCCGGCCGCTTTCTCCAATGAGGTCGAGTGGGCCTACTGGGAGTTGTGGCATCACGAAGGTCGCCGCGCCCGTCACGGTGCCGCGATGATGGGACCGGACTACACCTGGTGGCACGGCGTATACGACATGGCTCACAACTTCTACTTCAAGTTCATCCCGGAAGCCCGGAAACTTGAGGACGCGGAAGTCAACGCGATGATCGACAAGATTCTGAACGAGCCCATGCACCAGTGGTTCAACCGCCCGACCAAGGAGATCAAGGAAGACATCCGCAACGGCAAGATGCCCGCGATCTACCAAGACCTCTTCTCGCAGGAGTAATCATGAGTCAGCGCTACATAGCCATGTTGCGCGGACTGTCGGCCCATATTCTGGGCAGGCTGGGAGTGGCCATGGTCACTTCCAGCTTCCTGCTCTTTCTGGTCTTTGAGTTTCTTCGTATCACGGGCGCATTGACCAACGCCTATATCGGCCTGATCACCTACATGCTCTTTCCGGCCATCTTCATTCTGGGCTTGCTGCTGATTCCGCTGGGATGGTGGTTTACCCTGAAGAAGACCGGCATGACAAGCCGTGAACTGCTCAACCGGCAGTTTCCGGAAGACGAGCTGAAGGGCAGCATCTGGGGTTCGGGTGTCTTCACCATGATTCTGGTGCTAACCGGGCTCAACCTGCTCTTTCTGGGTGGTGGATCGGCGCGTGTTGTCTCCTTCATGGATTCGGCCGAATTCTGCGGGACCGCGTGTCACGGTGTGATGAATCCCGAGTGGGTGACTTATCAGAGCTCGCCCCATGCCCATGTGGCCTGCGTGGATTGCCATGTGGGTGAAGGTGCTGGCGCTGCGCTCAATGCGAAACTCAACGGCCTGAGGCAGGTTGTCTCCGCAACCTTTGATCTTTACGAAAAGCCGGTGCCAACACCCGTGCACCAGCTGCGGCCGGCCCGCGAGACCTGTGAGAAGTGTCACTGGCCGGAAAAGACCTATGACGATCGCCTGCGTGTGATCCTCAATGTCGACTCCGACGAGGCGAACAGCTACAGCTACACGACGCTGGGGCTGAAGGTGGGCGCCAAGCACGAAGCCGGCTCGATTCACTGGCACATTGCCGAAGAAAACGCGGTGCGATATGCCTCGGTTGACGACAGGCGTGAAGAAATGATCTGGGTGGAATGGCTGCAGAAGGATGGCAGCTGGAAGCGCTATGAGAACAAGGATCTCCAGCAGCCGGCCCATTCTTCCGACATGCGGGTGATGGACTGCGTGGATTGTCACAACCGCGCAACCCACATCTACGAGGATCCGGAGGAAGGGCTGAACGCCCGCTTTGCATCTGGCGAGCTGGACCCGGAGCTGCCCTGGCTGAAGCGGGAGGCGCTGGGCGCAATTCTCAGCAACTGGCAAAGTGCCGAGGCGGCTCAGGAAGGCGTGGCCAAAGCCATCCGCTCCTTCTACCGTCACAACTATCCGGAGCTGCTGGCAGCCAAGGCCGAAAGCATCGAAAATGCCGTTGCTTCACTTCAGGCGATGGTTGCGCGCAATCTGCATCCTTCCATGAAGATCACATGGGGCAGCTATCCCAATCATTTGGGACATCGCCCCGATGAAGCGGGGTGTTTCCGCTGCCACAATGACCGGATGGTGGATGAAGCCGGCGTGGCCATCAACAACGATTGCACGCTGTGCCATTCGATTCTGGCCGACGAAAGTCCGCTTCCCTATCAGTACCTGATGGAAATGGATCCCAATGACCCGCAGTATCATGAAGGCCAGTACTTGAAAAACGAGTACTTCAAGCGCTTCTACTAGGCGCGGGAAATGCAGTGAATGAAAAGCCCCGGCACCGGAAGTGGCGGGGCTTTTTGTGGTCCGACCAGTAGTCCGACCAGTAGTCCAACCAGCGGTCCAACCAGTAGTCCGACCAGTAGTCCAACCAGTAGTCCGACCAGTAGTCCGACCGGTAGTCCGACCGGTAGTCCGACCGGTAGTCCGACCAGTAGTCCGACCAGTGGTCCGACCGGTAGTCCGGTCAATTCCCCCAGAACGACAGCTCGCCTGAAAGGGATCCAGGGACTCTGGCTTCGATACTGTCTTCCGCAATGTCACTTCAGAAGCGCATTGGCGAAGGTTCTGCAGGAAATCGTTGACGGTTTTGGGAATTAAGGTTTTGCCGGAGGGGCCTTTCTTCCGACCAGTGGTCCGACCACTGGTCCGACCAAAATCCCCCCTTGCTTCGACCCAAACCCCTCTCTAGTCCGTACCACCCAACCTGAAAAGCAGATCCAATCGCCAGACTCTTCCCGGCATGCGGTAACGCTCCATCTCCTCGTAGGCCACGTCCGTCAGGTTTTCGACGCTTGCCGAAACTTCTACATGACCGAGATCGTAGCTGGCCTTCGCACCTAGCAGAGCATAAGCGGCGGGAGCATCGCTCTGGTAGAATCGCACGACCTCCGTCTCGCTGACATAGCGCAGACTACCCGAGAGTGTCCATTTCCCTGGCATCCAGCTCGCGCTGCCATTTAGATGATGCACGGGCTGGTAGGGCAGGGCCAGGCCTGTGTCCTCATTCTTTGAGTCAACCATCGTGTAGCCAAGGCTTCCAGCGAAGCTCTGGCGCCTCACGCCGGCCTCGACCTCCCAGCCTTGAATGGTCGCGCGCTGCAAATTCACGATCTCGAAAATCGACGAGACACCGGTTTCCTGATAGTGGATCATGTCGCGATAGCGATAATCGAATTGGGTCAGATCCAGACTCAGGCCATTGTTGGACCAGTTTAGACCTGCCTCCCAGCTCCGACTCTCCTCGGCATTCAAATCGGGATTGGCGGTGAAGGTATAATCGTTGCCCGGCACACTTTTGAGAAAGAGGTCTGCGATGGTCGGGCTGCGAAAAGCCGTTCCCCAGCTGGCCCGAAGAGTCCAGTCCTCAAGCGGACCTGCGCCGGGCAAGTTAAAACCGACCTTGGGCGATAGCAGGTCTTCTTCACTATTTCCAACCACTACATGGCGATCCGCGCGCAGACCAAGCTGCAGCAGCGGAACTCCCAGCCAGTCGCCAGGACTCCCTGCTAGCTGGATCTGATCCTGCACGAAGAGTGCGTAATTCAAATCCTGATGTTCGCCATAGAACACGTCCGCAGGCTTACCGTCGACCACATTGGTCAGAAACTCGGCTCCCACAATCACCTCGTGTCGCTTGAAGCGCATCATGTCTGCCGTGGCACGCAGGCCCCAGACATCCGCGTCGGACCGTGTATCAGTCAGCTCATCATCGTGATACAAGGTCTCCGACAAGCCAAGATGACTCCAGGCCAGCAGCCGGCAGACGACCTTGTCGCCCACATATTTCCAGTTGATATCTGTCGAGAGATGACTCTTCTCCTGGCGGTCGTCGACATACTCGGGATGATGTGTATTCAAGTGCAGAGGGTGCGCGCGGCTTGCCCAGGTGTGTGGAAAGCCGCGATTCAGGTGTGACAGGTTGAAGTTTGCTTCAAACTGAGTGCGACCTGCAGGATCTCCAAAGCGGAAGCGACTGGCCAGCGCGTGATGGAGATAATCGCTGTTCTGCCGGTGACCATTGCTCTCGCGCTTGCTGTAAGACAGATAATAGCCAAGCTTCTCCATCTGATTTGTATGTGTCACAGACAAATGATTTTCGGTAAAGGGTGTATCACGAAAGCGCTGTTCAGGAACTGGTAACTCACCCATGCCGTAACCAGCCTGCACCAAGGTCATGTGCTTTGGAAAACTTCGCATGGTAACAAGATGTATCACGCCACCCATCGCGGCACTTCCATAAAGGCTGGAGTAGCTACCCTTTGCCACTTCAACACGATCGATCACGGCCAGTGGAATCATACTCCAGTCCGGCCCGCCTGTATCACCGCTGATCATGGGACGCCCATCAACCAGCAGCATCACACGATTACCCACACCGCCGCCCAAAAGGTTGGAGCTGCCTCGAATGGAAAGAGAGTTGGTCGTTGCGCCATCGCTGCGTTTTATGGAAATGCCGGGAATCACTTCGAGTACACGGCTGAGTTCCTGCGAACTGGTGCGCTCCAGTGTAGCACGGGGTACCACATCCACCTTGGTTGTAGCACTGCGGGTCGTCTGCTCCACCGCATCTGCCGTGTATACCATCTCACCCGCGTCTAACCAGGTGGCTCTCAGCGTGATGGTGCCCAGGTCCTGTCGACCGGCTGTCACACGAAAAGTGCGTGCATCATAACCAAGGTGAGTGATCAGCAGCTGTCGTGTCTCGCTTTCAAGTAGATCGAGACGAAAGCGACCATCCAGATCGGTCGTTGTGCCCTGCGTTGTGTTCTTGAGCATGACATGCGCACCACCAATCGGCGAGCGGCTTTCGTCATCCACAACACGCCCAGTCAAGGAATAAGCTGCTGCCAGAGAGGCTGACAGCAGCAGAAGGAATACTCTCAGCATGTTTTACTCGGCCTGGCAATCCAGCTGCAGATCCGTCAGCTCCGTCTGCTGAGCACTGATCGGCAGGGCCATGAGCTGAGGCGTGCCGGCGCTCCAGTCCCAGCCATAGCCACCATAGAAGGCATCGATGGGGTGGCATAGGGGTAGCCGTATACAGCCAGATAGATGTCACTGCCTTCCATCGCCTGCATGTTCATGCTAAAGGTGCTGGCCGCCTGTGTTACAGGGCTCATTGCCAAAGGCATGCTGGGCTCTTCCGGATCAGCCGAACTCATGGCGATCACATAAATGCCGGGATAGTCCATCGGCCAATCACCCGGGAAATTCACCTGACCACTGATACTCAGACCAAGCTCCTGCGGCTCGGGCGTGTGACACATGATCTCAATGTTCTCGACAGATGGGCTTTCGATGCTCAGGGGGAGCATGGCAATAGCCGGATTCTCCGCAGCCCAGTCCCAGCCATAGCCACCGAAGAAGGCGTCCATCGCATCAGCATAGGGATAACCGTAAATGCCCAGATAGACTTCAGCACTCGCCAGCAGATTGGGGCTTAAGGAAAACTGCGGATCCGATTCGGTTACCAGCTCCATGGTCAGCGGATTGCTGGGCAATGCGGGATCATCACTGCTCATAAGGACCGCGTAAATGGTAGAGTAGGTGGTGGGCCAGCCAGCGTCAAAGACAACCGTTCCCGTGATACTCGCCAGGTAGTTTTCTTCATCCGTGGACGGAATGCGGTTCAGCCAGCCATCGAAGTTCAGCTAAAGCAGATCACCAGCGTTCAGGTGAATCGCATCGGGCAGGCTGTCTCCCACCGCAAGATCACCACCGTATACGCCCAGCACCGGCTCATCCACGCCAAGAGTTCCGCCATTTCGCCAGCCCACAACAAGGCTGGGGTAATCGTCGGGATTCACGTCCTCGATCAGATAGCTGACCTGATGAACGGTATCCGCGGGCGTCGGGCTGCTCAGGCCTTCGGTGTGAAACTCCGGAGGTCCCTGGGGCGCGATGGACATGGCCATCTCTTCGTGCCACACGCTGAAAAGCGAGACCTGAATCTCGCCCTCGGCGGGCCATTCCCCGTAAAGGGTGACCGTGCCCTGAATTGCGGCAAGGCTGTCGATTTGATCTTCGCTGGACTCACCACAGGACATGACCAGCATGCCTGCAAGACAAAGGCTAAGGGACAAGGCGCGCATAACAGCTCCCGGATTGATGCGACGCTCCCTGCGTCGGCACATGTGAAGGCCCAAACATGCTGAAGAGCAAGTGCTGAGTTGTCAGAAAATGTTCAAAAGGGGGTCATGCATTTGCTGGATCTTCGTTGAGTGCCCGTCCGCTTCATGCCGAAGTGTCGGCATCAAGCGGTAGCCGTGCCGATCGGTCGGCACTATGCCAGGGGCCATTTGCCGACTGCGTCGACAACTGCCCCACTGGCCCTGGTGCCGAGGTCTACAAAGCCAAACGTCAACCAAACTGGACAAGCAGCCCTAATGCCATTCGCCCTGCAGGCATAAAAAAGCCCCGACGGTCATCGGGGCTTCTTCGTGTGCTGAATTGCAGAGACTTAGTCGTCCAGGCGAACCCGAGTTGCCGCGCCGGCCTTTTCGTCGGTGGGCTCGCGCACAATGTAGAAGCTGACCGGCTGACCGATCAGATCCTCGGTGAATTCAAGCCCTTCACCCAGATCCGAGAAATGGAAGAAGTAATCTACGCCCGCCTCGGAAGTGATGAAGCCAAAGCCCTTGTCCAGCTTCAGCGTTTTGATATGGCCGAAGTAGAGTTCGCTGCTTTCAAGAGCGCGCTCCCGTTCTTCATCAAAGGCGGCCATCTGCTGCTCTCGGGTTTCTTCGTACTTCTCACGGCAATCGTCACAGTAGAACTTCTGACCGGGACGCGGGTAGTAGGTCGTCCAGACCATCGGATCACCCTCATGGTCGGGGCCCATGCACTCCAGCATGTGCGGCTGGCGCACCAGCTGAATGCGCTGCACAATTTCGTCGAGCCAGATAGTGTCGAAGTCGGAAACCTGCGTGCGATCCTGCGGCGTGGCAAATTCGGGCGTGCAGGCATTCTGGATGCTGACGATGGCCGTGCGCCGGCCCATGCGGCGAATCGCACGAATCGACGGCTTGTAATCCCGGTCGCCAATCAGGAAGACGGCAATATCACAGGCATCCACATAGGCGTGATGCATGGCGCCAACTGCCAGACTGATCGCCGCCTGACTCTCCCGCGGATGGAAGGGATCGCCGGGATCACGATCGCTGCGTCGAATCCGCCGACCCTTGAAGTTCACCGGATAGGTTTCCACATGGTAGAAGAACTCCTCACGCAGGCGCATGTAGAAGTCGCGCTGCCTGAGCGAGAGGGCTTCATCAAGCGGATCGGCCTTCACGGGATAAGCACCGTACATGTAGCCGCGGACGAACTCGAAGTTCTGGCCCGGCGCCATGTTTGAAAGCTCTTCGATGATGACTTCAGGAAGCTTGAGAAAGTCGATCTGGTAGTTTCGCTCATCAGAGAGTTCGATCAATCGACTCATGTTCTGATAAAGCCATGTACCGTCAATAAACAGCATGACACGCGCCATGATGCCTCCGTACAATTGCAAAGCCCACATGCAGCCCTTGGTGAGGGGGGTAAAGCGTTTTGTGGCGGCCGCCCGGGGACAATGGGTACCTAAATTCTAATCACCAAGATGTTCCAAACGTACTAACTTCAGGCCAAATCAACCACGGAGACCGGCATGCCAGCAAATACACTGCTCTTCGGCCTGGACAAGCTTGCGATGATGTACCACATGTTCACGGACAGCTTTGAGGAAGCGGACTGGGTCTGGCGCGGTGGCGAACTCCATTCGGCCTGGTGGATTCTGGGACACCTTAGCCTGAGTCTGCAACAGGCCGCCGGAACACTGCCCGAGTCATCTATCCTGCTGAAGCATTTCGAGTTCGGCGCACCGTCTGAGGAAAAGACAGCGGAATGGCCTTCTATTGAAGAATTGAAAACCGATCTGGAAAAGGCCTTTGCGGATCTTGAAGCGCATTGGAAGAAGCGCAGCGACGCCGAATGGAACACGGAACTGAAGGAAAACAGCCTGAAGATGAAAACAGCAGCAGATGCGGCCATGTTCACGCTCGAACACGCTGTGTATCACGTTGGTCAGCTGGGGGCCATTCGCCGCCTGCGCGGACACAAGGGAATTGTCTGATCAGGGTTCAACCGGCGGATCAAGGCAAATCCGGTGACGCGACTGCAACTGCAAGGACGTCGTAGCGGCTGGAATTCTCAATTGAACCCAGCGTCTTTCACCGGGAGCTGCGAGCGTCACTTCCGTTCCAGGCTGCAGCGCCTGCCAGTCATCCAGCCATTCTACCAGTGATACATCATCAAACCAGGCCATGGCCGCAGTATCACCGGCGACCAGTTCAAGCCTGACCTGACCAAAGCGCGAGGCCTCCGGTGTTACAAGGTCCTGCCAGATCAAGGTCCAGTCCTGATTTCCGCTGAGTGGCGGAAGGTCATCCGTCGAGAGTACACCGCTTGTCCGTGTCTCGTAATAGCGCATCTGCAGATTGGCGCTCGCCGCATCCTGACACTTCACCCAGCCAGCCAGCGTCCAGTCGTGATCGTTTTCGTGGGGCGCACGCGTGATGTAATACACGCGATTATCGGCGCCGGAGGACAGCTCCTGCTCGATGCTGCGTGTTCCACTGTGCGCCTGGCTTTCCGTGTAGCGTTCGGCGCTGGAATTGATATCCCAGATGTCAGCACCCTCATCTTCCATACCGCCCCACCACAGCCGATTGCTGCCTGTGCGCAGCTCGGCTCCAGCCACCATATCAAGCAGCTCAAGCCCGGCCACAAAACCTGCATCACCCAGATTCACAGGCTGTGATACAAACCAGCCATCGCGCTCTTCCAGTGGAATGGTGTGGATGAAGTACTCGTCCTGCATGGTTAACTGTGCTGTGTCCATGGCCACCCAGGCCTTTTCACTTCCCGATTGACGAAGAACCCATGTGTCGAAAGGACGGGAGAGTTCGGCCATGTGATCCAGCAGGCGATTGGCCAGTGAACCGCGGCAGGGCACTGGCAGATCACGATTGATGAAGACCGGATGAATCCAGGCGGCCTTCAGGCCAGTATCATCGGCCTGCACATCCAGCAGGGCTGTCGGCATGGTTTCCAGATAGCTCAGATCCATCACGAAATTGCCCATGGAGTGGGCAATCAGGCCATCCTGATAGCGCTCGAAGCCCTGAAGAATGTGAGGATGATGTGTGATCACAAGATCCGCGCCCAGATCGATCGCCTCCTGCCTGATGTTCCGTTCGGCCTGATCCGGCAGCAGGTCACGCCAGCGAATCGGCTCGATATCAGGGTTAACCGGCCAAGCCTCTTCACTGGCCAGCTGCAGGCCATCAACAACAGGCAATCTGGCAGGTCTGTCTTCTCCGGTAGCCACTTCAGGCAAGGCGCGCGACTCCGTCGGCTGCGTGCTGTATTCGTTTCCCGAGTGCACCTGTAACACAAGCAGATCGACATTGTCACGAAGCTCGGGAATGGTCACACCCATCCAGGCGCGACTCCACAGTGCAAAGCCCGGCCGTGAAGGACCGGCATCCAGATAGGGCTGATAGTTATTGTAGTTGCCTGTGCGATCGCTTGACGCCAGCACACCAACGCTCAGCCCATTCCAGGATTGAATCACCGGGCGTTCGGCCTCGATCGACGTCATTCCGCTGCCCAGCCAGGGGATGCCGCGCTCATCCAGACCCTCAATGGTCTCAAGCATGCCCGCTTCCATCCAATCCAGAGTGTGATTGTTGGCCAGTGTTACAAGGTCGACGCCAGCATTCACCACACCGTCCAGATTCTGTGGAGCGCTCTTGAAGGTGATGCTCTTGGTGGGATGTTCGCTGGTTGCGGTTGTATACGCGCATTCGAGATTGGCCTGCATCAGGTCGACCGCATGAAACATGACACGCACAGAATCAAAGATGGCGTCAACGCCCTGGGTTTCGATGATTCCACCGGACTCTTCATAAGAGCGTGCTGTCATGATGTCACCGGCAAAGCCCATGCGAACAGTGCGCGCAGCAGCGCCGCCATCGAGGAAGACGCTTTCCACACCCCAGAGGCCATTCTGGTCGGTCGTCAGAAGTGTAATGGAGTGATCACGACCTGCCAGTAGCTGCAGATCCTGCTCGCGCAAACTGAGAAAGCGGCCATCGCCCGTTGACCACAAGTAGCTGGCACCGGGAATCTCGTCAGCACTTAGCTGACAGACAAGTGAATCGCCGGATTGTCCCAGAACGTGTATCACGGGGTTGGCCCTGGGTCGAATCGCCTGGAGCGCAGTCAAGTCACGCAGTGCATCAAAGCGAACGCTGCCGTTTGTTGCATCACAGTCATTGGCCCAGAGAACTTCGCAGAGCTCAGGTTGATAGCCGAATTTTCCCCGCCAATCCGCAGCAACCGGCAGAAGCATGCTAACCCACTCGCCCGTGGGGAACCACCCCTGATAACTGCTGATTTCGATCTGGCCGGATTGTCCGGGTGTATCACCGTATCCACCACGCTCGCCCCAAATGACGTACCAAAGTGTATTCAGGCTGTCAGCGAAGCCGATCATCTGCCTGTCAGCAACCTCTTCGCAATAGGCAGAGACCTCAAAGAGCGCCAGACTGTCCAGCAGGCCGCCGCCAAGAAGCTGTCGCTTGACAGTATTACCAAAGAGCCTGAGGCTTGTATCACCTTCTCCGGGGTCTTCCCTGAAAGCCGTCCAACCATCAGGATCCAGATCTTCACCCTCCACGCTCAGCAGAAGCGGCATGCGCTCAAAGTCTTCCAGCATGGGGCTTTCCGGTAGCGCGGGGCCATCTATTGCGCGTACACGAAAAAAGACTGGATCGATGTCTTCCGTACTAAGCAGGTAAGTCCATTCTGGACTTTGTGTCACGGCAAGAATTTGCCAATCATCCGCCAGTGGATCGGCCGCCTTCTCCACTTGCCAGGCTGTCTGGTACCACGCCGCTTTCCAGGAAAGATGAATACGACCGTTTCCGGCAGAAGCATCTAGCAGGATCGTCGGCTCGCAGGCTGCCCACAAACTTGTAACAAAGGTGATGGTTGAGAGCAGCTTGATCAGCATGACTATTTCCTTGTAGTGCTGGAGGCCGGGCGCCACAGGGGAAGGTCGCCGAAGTGCTTCTTCAGCGCGCGATCACATTTGCGCTCGATTTCTTCTGCATTGCACAGGGCAAGGATCTTTGTGGCAAAAGCCCTGCATTCACTGATCTTCAGCGAGCGGATCAGCAGTTTGATTTCAGGGAGCATTACGGGGCTCACCGAAAGTTCGTCGAGCCCCATGCCCAGTAGCAGCATGGTGGCCGCTGGATCACTGGCCAGCTCTCCACATAGACCCACCCATTTCCCTGCCTTTTGTCCGGCTTCGACTGTTTGCGCGATACTGCGCAGTACTGCCGGATGCAGGCTCTGGTAGCGATTGGAAACTGCATTGTTGTTGCGATCAACTGCCAGCGTATACATGGTCAGGTCGTTCGTTCCAATCGAGAAGAAGTCAACCCGCTCCGCCAGCCGGTCGGACATGATCACGGCTGAGGGCACTTCGATCATGATGCCGACCTTGATCTTTTCATTGAATTCGATCTTCTCCTCGCGCAGCTCCTGCTTGACCTGATCCAGCTGATCCAGCGCTTGTTCCAGCTCGGTCATGCCGGAAATCATGGGAAACATAAGCTGCACATTATTGTCGAGCGAGGCTCGCAGAATGGCCCTCAGCTGTGTCTTGAACATGCGCGGTCGATCAAGGCTTACGCGAATCGCCCGCCAGCCAAGAAAGGGATTTGTCTCACGGGGAAAGACCATACCGCCCGGCTGCTTGTCACCACCAAGATCAAAGGTGCGAATGATCAGGCGCTTGGGTGATACAGCCTTGGCCGCCCGGCGATACTCGCGGAACTGCACATCTTCGTCCGGCATGGTTTCCGCTGCAAGGAAGAGGTATTCGGTGCGAAAGAGACCGATGCCATCGCCACCGATTCGCTCGACGTGCTCCAGCTCCATGGGAAGTTCAATATTGCTGGAAAGCTCAATACGATGGCCGTCTTCCGTAATCGCCTGCTCGTTTCGCAGGGGCTCGAGTTTTTCCATGAAGGCACTGAAGGCGCGGCGTCGACTGGAATACTCCAGCATGGTGGCGCTTTCAGGCTCAACCACCAGCAGACCTGTATTACCATCGAGAATGCAGGTCTCGCCTTCCTTCAGTTTGTCAAACAGACCCTCCACACCGACAATGGCCGGTACACCCAGGCTGCGACAGAGGATGGCCGTGTGACTGGTCTGACTGCCCTTTTCCGTAACCAAACCGATCACGGTGCTCATGTCCAGGCAGGCGGCTTCTGACGGGCTCAGGTCATCGGCAATCAGAATGTGACGGCCTTCCGGCTGGACTTTACGGCTTTTCGGCCTCCCGCTTTGAATGTTCTCAATCAGGCGCCGACCCACATCTTCAAGATCACTCAGGCGCTGACGGAAGAATTCATCCTTGACGCTGGAAAAGGCTTTCTGGATTTCCGACATGGCGGTCAGCACCGCGAAGTCTGCATTGACCAGGTCCTGCCGAATGATCTCCCGCGAGCGTTCAGTCAGCATGGGATCATCCAGCATCAACAGATGGGCTTCAAAGATATTGGCCGAATCCGCTCCCAGCCTGCGGCGAACACGGGCACTCACGCGCTGGATGCCCTTGCGCGCTTTTTCAATGGCCGCATCGTGACGCTTGATCTCCGCCTCGACCTCGCTCTCCTTGAGGGGTCGGGGCCGCACTGTCAGCCGCTTGCGCGAAAAGCCGCGCAGCTCTCCGATCACAATGCCGGGGCTTACGCCAATCGCCTGTACCTGAAGCTCTCTCATGCTATTCCTCGTGAAAGCGATCCTTGAAGAGCTGTGTCAGCTCGGCCAGCATGTCCTCTGCTCCAGCGCCTTCCGCTTCCAGCTTGACCATCGAGCCCTGCTCGGCAGCCAGCATCAGAACGCCCAGAATGGACTTGCCATTGATGCGCTGTCCGTCCTTCACAATAAAGAAGTCCGCCGCGTAGCGCGCAGCGATCTTGACGATATGCTGGGCAGGGCGCGCATGGATGCCCAGCTCGTTTTCGACTTTCAGTTCAATACTTGGCATGCTTTTCCTGTCATGTCATCAACCAGTAAACACATGTAATCAGCAGCAGCACCGGGAAGGCTGCCCGACGAGAGGGCAGCTGCCAGCTTAGCAGAAAGAGCAGGCAAAGTGCTGCAATCGTTCCAGAAGACTTTACTGCCGGCAGCACTCCGGCAGTCGGCAGCATCAGAAGTGCGCCGCCGAACCCTGCCACAAAGGCCAGCAGACGCGGAATTCGCCTGAATGAGCGGCTTTCCGCAAGAAGACGAATGGCTTCGTGTACGCGCAGCCCCTGCTCGCAGCCTTGCCTGAGAGCGCGATGCCGAAAACGCAGGTGTATCACATTGTAGGCCACGCAAAGCAGAAGCGGCAACCAGACCAGCCATCCGGAAGCAGCAAAGGCAGTGCCGCCAAAGGCCAGCGGTAGAAGTGTGATACAAGCCAGCGCTCCCATCAGCGGCTTCAGGCCTGCCCAGAAAATGCGATCACCAGATGCGCCAATCGGTGAAATGGCTGCGCGTTTCAGGCGGCTTAGTTTTTCGCCTTCTCCTGTAGCCTCCAGCTCCTGACTGGCCCCCAGCAGATATCCGCAGAGATAGGGATGACCGTTGTAGAATTCAAAGCCGCGCAGCATGGCCGCTTTTCGTGCCTCTTTTTCATCCGGCAAAAGGGGCAGGAGAGACCAGAGAAAACCAATGTGCTGCATGCCCCGATAGTTCCAGACGGACTGGACAAAGAGGCTGCGCAGGAGGCTTTGGCTTCTGGCCTTCACAGTAGAGTCCCCGCGATTACCAGACACAGTCCCGCGCCGAATCCGGCCAGCAGGGCCTTTCCGCCCTTGCGGCCACCAGCGTGTCGCCACAGCCCCGCCCAGGCAAGCAGAAACAGAACAAAAGGAAAGGCCGGCCTGCTATCCGCCTCGGGCGCGCTTGCTGCAAGGAAGTCAATCATTGCAGGCAAGGTCATTTGCCCAAGCAGGAGCACGATCAGTGAGCACAAAAAGGCCAACAAGGCCGTCTGTATTACAGCAAGTGGAACCAGGCGGTTAAGCCGTGACACATCACCATCCAGCACGGCCCCTTCAGCACGTGGGTGCCAGAAGCGGCCATTGATGCGGCGCTGTAGCTCAGTAAGCCAGGGCGCGAGCCAGGAAAGTCCGAGACCGATCAGGACAAGCAGCGCCAGCCCTGAATCAAAACTCGATTGTGCAGCGTGATACAAGCCGGATTGCTGACAGAGCCAGGCACCGCCCAGCGCCCAGATTCCTCCCAGTGCAGGGTCAGGGGGAAGCGTGCTGCCCATGGGCAGCGTGCGAATCAGCGCAAGCTCCAGCACAAGACCAAGCCAGAGCCCTTCAAGCGGGAGGCCGACAAGCCAGCCCAGGAGCGGAAGCAAAATGACCGGTCTGCCCAGCATGAACTGACCGATCGGCCAGCTCTCCAGATAGACCAGCGTTCCCGCAAGGGCTGCCAGCAGCAAAGACATCGCTACTCCCGTGCTGGATGCTGCGGTTTGTGATTCAGAAGGTCCGGCGCAGAATCCAGTTGGCAAAGGTCAGAAGTTGTGACACACCTTCGGCAGAGGGCATGTCTGCCAGGGCGGCTTCTGCCTTGTGGACGAGTTCTTCCACCTGTCGCTCACCCTCAGCCAGCACGCCGCCATCAGTCAGCAGGCGCTGCAGTTCGCCCACCTGATCGGGCGAGCCACTGGCCAGAATGTCATTTAGCTGCACCAGTGAATCACCGGTGAGCATCTGCTTGGCCATCAGTGTGACAAACGTGCTCTTGTGCATGGCCAGATCGCTGCCCACGGCTTTGCCCAGAGTGTCGGTTGTTGACATGTAATCCAGCAGGTCGTCCTGAATCTGAAAGGCCTTGCCGAGGTAAGCGCCAAAGGCCTCCAATGCATCAACCTGCTGCGGGCTGCCCTGTGCGGCCAGTCCACCGATGCGCGCCGACATGCTGAGCAGTCTGCCGGTCTTGCGCGCGATCATATCTTCGTATTCAGCGAGCGTGACTGTATCACGGCCCTCAAATTCCTTGTCCAGCGCCTGTCCCTCGCAGACTTCAACCACGGCATCGGTGAAGGTGCGAATCAGCTCGCCCATTTCGCTGTGCTCAATCCGGCTCAGACAGCGGTAGGCCACACCAATCAGAGCGTCACCGGCAAGAATCGCCGTGCCTTCATCCCACCTGGAATGGATGGTGGGATGCCCACGTCGCACATCGTCCCTGTCCATGATGTCGTCATGTACGAGCGTAAAATTGTGCAGCAGCTCCACGGCTACAGCCACATCCAGCACGGCTGTATCACGCCTGCCCAGAGTACCAGCGGCCAGCATTACCAGCAGCGGACGAACACGTTTGCCCCCGATTCGCATCACATAGCGAATGGGATCATAAAGCGATGTGGGATAGGGACAGGAATCGAGCACCTGCTCGATGTGTGCTTCTATCGCCTCGCGATGTTCGCGGAAGGGCGTCTGGCTCACGTGGCCTAACTCTCGCGCGGGTCGCTGAAAGCCTTCTCGATCAGCGCGGCCATGGAGTTGAGCTTGACGGGCTTGACCAGATAGGTGTAACCGTCATTTTCGATTGTGCGCAGGATGGTCTCGGAAGAAGGATAACCCGTCAGGACGATGACGCGAATGTCCGGATCGCACTGACGAATCTTCTCAAGAAGGGTCATGCCGTCCATCTGCGGCATCTGGATGTCCGTGATCACCAGGTCGATCTGCTGATCCTGAAACATCTGAAGCGCCAGCTCCCCGTTGGCGGCGGTACAGGCCGTATGGCCGATTTGCTTGACCAGCTGGGACAGCACATCGCACTGGGCGGGATTATCATCCACGATCAGGATGTTGCGCGCTTCACTCACGATTTCCTCCTTGACAACCGGATTCCGTAAATAGCTGAACGAGACTCGAAGTTGCAAGCAGATCACCATTCACCCGGAGGCGGAATGCAGGCCTTTCACCTGATTGGATGTGGGGGAGTGGCAATGGGCGGACTGGCCATTGCGCTCAAGCAGATGGGCTATTTGGTCAGCGGTTCCGACGCTGGCGTTTACCCGCCCATGTCGGAAATGCTGGCCGATGCGGGCATTGCATGGACCGAGGGTTTCGATGGGTCTACCATCGAGAAACTCCATGCCAGTCATGGGGATCTTCGAGTGATTGTCGGCAACGCGATTCCCCGCGGCAATGCCGAACTGGAGACGGCGCTGGCTCTTGGCCTGCGGCTATCCTCCATGCCCGAGGTGATTGGCGAGATCTTCCTGAAGGGCGCGCACAGCGTGGTGATTGCCGGTACGCACGGCAAAACGACCACGAGCAACCTCTGCGCGTGGCTCCTGGAAAAATGTGGTGCCGGGCCGGGTTGGTTGATTGGCGGCCGACCATTTGATCTGCCCGGCGGTCTGCGAGCAGCCTGTCCGCCGGATGGTCATGACGCGATTTTTGTTTCTGAGGGTGATGAATACGACACCAGTTTCTGGGACAAACGATCGAAGTTCTTCCATTACTGGCCCCACACGCTTGTGATCAATCATGTTGAATTCGATCACGCCGACATCTTTCAATCGCTGGAACAGATCACGTCTGTATTCGCGCGATTGGCCATGCTGGTGCCGGCAGACGGCCTGATCTTTGCCAATGGTGATGCACCAGCTGCCCGCAAAGCTCTGGAGCAGTCGTGGGCGCCTGTGATCTTTTTTGGGGAAGGACCGAATGCGGCCTATCGCCTGCTGAAAGAAGAGGCGAGTGAAGCGGGCAGCCGCTTTCATGTGCGCGTTCCGCTTGAAGGCGCAATCATCCGTGATACATTCTCTGCTCTGGCTCCCGCGCAGGAAAATGCAGAAGCCTGCTGGCAACCGGAAGTGCAGGAAGACCTCATCATTGAGAGCCCCCTATCCGGTGAATACAATGGGCGAAACCTGCTGGTAGCCCTTGCTGTGATGGACAGACTGGGGCAACCTCGCAGGCGTGTGCTCGACTTGATGGCCCAATTCAAGGGGCCTGCACGCCGCATGGATTTGTATCACAATGATCAGGGGCTGGTTCTCTGCGATGATTTTGCGCATCACCCAACTGCTGTTCGCTCGGCCCTGGCGGCACTTGGAAAGCGTTTTCCCGAACGCAAGCTGATTGCTTTAGTAGAACCACGCTCCAACACAAGCGTGCGCAATGTGATGCAAGCAGAATGGATTGACGCGCTTAAGGGTGCAAACGGAGTGCTCTTTGGCGCGCTGCATCGGCCCTGGAAGTATCGACCGGAGGAGCTTTTCTCATTTGAAGATACCCGCCGCGAGCTGGAAGCTAATGGTGTCGCCTTTCATCAAGCAGACTCAGCAGAAGCATTGATCGCACAACTGGATCCAGACAGCTTCCGTGATACAGCCGGATGGCAACAGCTGTTATCGCTTGACCCGAAGCAGATCTTACTGGTTGTCTTTTCCAATGGCGCATTCGACGGCCTGCTGGGCAAACTGAAAGAACGTTACCAGCTGCAAGCAGTCTGATCAGTTGCGCAGATAGACTCGTGCTGTTCGGGCAGCGATCGATCTATTGGCGGGGGCTGATGCCTGCATGCCGGGCGCCCGGCTGTCGATCAACAGCTGCCAGTCACCGCTTGGCAATTGCACCTTGTGATCGGTTCCGCTGTGATTGAACAGGACAAAGGCTTCCTTGCCTTCCAGCCTGCGCGAATAACCGAAAAGGGCCTGACCCGAGCTCTCCATCCACTGAATTTCGCCTTCAGAAAAGAGCCTGGCGTTTTCGCGCCTGAACTGGGCGAGTGTTTTCAGGCCTTCCATTACTTCCAGATCGGGCCTCGTCTCAACAGGTGATACCAAACCGTGATACAGGTTCTCGTCCGACCAGGGTCGCCAGGACTCCCTTTCTGCCATGCGCTCCGGCCAGAGAATCGGCTTGCGGTTGTCCGGATCATCCGCCCCCCACATGCCGAATTCATCCCCATTCCAGATATGCGGTGCGCCCGGCCAGGTAAACTGCTGCACACGGATCATGGCCATGACTGCCAGGTCCTCCTTGCTGGGCGGGCCAAGCCGGCAGGCGGTGTTCTCTCTGGGTGATACATGGAACCTGTAGCGACCGCGGTTGGCAATGGAGGTGGCAAAGCGCGGACTATCGTGGCTGGCCACAAGATTCATCAGACTCAGGCGACGATCTTCCGGCAGGCGGGCCTGCATGCTGTCCAGTTCAGCGCTGAGCCCTGCTGGCGTATACCAGGGAGGCGTTTCTGCCATGAAACTGCGCACAGGCATGTACCACTGGTAGTGCATCACGCTGTCAAAGACTTCCAGCCATGGCTTGGGGTCCATCATTTCCAGCGGCCAGCGTTCCCACCAGATCTCGCCCACGAGCAGGGCCTGCGGATTGATCCCTTTGACGAAGCTCCGGTACTCGCGCCAGAAGCCCACGGGGACTTGCTCGGCCACATCCAGCCGGTAACCGTCGATACCGTCAGAAGGGTCACCGTCCCCATTCGGATCCAGCCAGCGTTGTGTCACAGCAAAGACATGGTCACGCACTTCGGGATGCAATGTTCCCTCGTTCAGGCCACCCCGCACGACTTCGGGCTGATTAATTTGTGTCACAGCCGGGAGTTCACGGATTCCCGCCCAGCCCTCGTAATCAAACTCGTCGGCTTCCGTTGAAGGATCATTAAAGGAGTGTATCACAAACCAATCCTTGTAGCGGCTCCTTTCCTGGTGCTTTCTGATATCCTGAAATGCCCAGAAGGCCAGACCGGTGTGATTCCACGAATAGTCAAGAATGATTCGCATCCCACGCGCGTGCACATTGGCCACCAGCTCCAGAAAAAGCCGATCGGCACTCGTCCACTGCCAGCTGGCTGGATCGGCTGGATTCTCCGCCGCAATTATTTGGCGATCGCCTTCCGGATCGGGCCCGAAATTCACATCTACGTGCCGCCAGTTGCGCGCGTCATATTTGTGCAGGCTGGGCGCATCGTTGATGGGATTCAGGTAGATGGCCGTGATCCCTAGCTCCTCAAGGTGGTCCAGCCGGTTGATCAGCCCCTGCAGGTCGCCCCCGTAGCGCCGGTGATGCACCCAGGTATAGAAGTCCCCGTCTTGGGTTCTCACCCACGAATCAGGTTTGTACCAATCGTGCTCCCAGCTGGTCACGGACCATGTCGGCGGCTTCTCGTGGGGCCAGGCCAAATGGGCGCTCTGCAGGGTTGGATCGTTGCTACGGTCACCGTTATCGAAGCGCTCGACAAAGACCTGATACCAGATGGCGTCTCGCGCCCAGGCCGGAGCCGGCCAGTCAGCCAGCAAGGGTGTGGCAGAGGCGAGGAGCAGAACAAGCAGGGTGGCGATCATGAGAGACTCCAGTTGTGTACTGGAAAGTAAGAAGGAAGGGCGGATTGAGGGGGTGTCGGACGGGGTGTCCGACAAGGTGTCCGACGTCACGTCCGACGTGATGTCGGACGTGACGTCGGACACAGCTTTATTTATTCCGTACACCCTTGATCTTTGTCATGTTGAGGGCATTGCAGGGCAGTGGGTCACAATCAGTCCGTGGACCTTGCCGCCATGGTCTCCATCGCCTTCAGGTAGCTTTCTTCCATGCGGGCTTCCAGCTCTTCCTGCCGCTCGCGATTTGCTCGGTTCAGCCTGACAGCCAGAAGCCAGCCAAGCCCCAGCATGCTAAAAACAAGGCCGAAGCCCAGCGCCGGCACGGCGTCTTCCACCATCAAGCCCAGCCCCAGGAGGCCTGAGCCTGACCCGGCAAAGACCAGCGGCCAGACATATGGATTACGGCGGCCACCAAGCCTTTCCGGCGGTAGTGGCTGATTCAGCTCGAGCGCGCGCAGCCGTTCTTCATGGATCATGCGCCGCACCTGCGTACGCCAGCGAATCAACAGCCAGCCCAAGAGGACATACATCGTGAACATCGAAATCATCATCACCATTTCTGTGCCGGCCATGTGAGGCTCCTTTCAGCTTTTCGATCTTAGGATGCAATCGAGCTGGATCCGGTTACACCCAACTGTAACCTTTTTGCTCATCTCTCCCTCCTAAAGACAAAGTGAAAGCGCTCCGTTGAATACACACGGCCCGGTTGATTTCGAGAAGCTGCTCGCGGAAAACAGAGACTCCATCTGGACACTCTGTCGCCGCATGCTCGGCCGTGATGATC
Source organism: uncultured Bacteroidaceae bacterium (assembly GCA_964345075.1). Lineage (GTDB taxonomy): Bacteria > CAIWAD01 > CAIWAD01 > CAIWAD01 > CAIWAD01 > CAYFPS01. Next base: position 52,862 of record CAYFPS010000015.1, read on the forward strand.
TGGCCCGTGATGCATTTCAGGATTGCTGCATCCGTGTCTGGCAAGGGCTGAAAGACTTTCGCGGTGAGGCTAAGCCGTCAAGCTGGATCTGGCGAATTGCTTACCGATCCTGTCTTGAACTGCTGCGGAAAGAAGGCAGACATCAGGCTGAAGATCTTGATGCGCTGTCTGATGGAATGGGCAGTCGTGGCCGCGATCAGAGCCGGAAACTGGAAGATGAGGACGCCAGAGATTTTCTCCTGGCAGTTCTTAACCCGCGGCAGCGGGCCCTGATTCATTTGTATTACACGGAAGAATTCAGCTGTGAAGAGATCGCCGAGCAGCTGGAAATCAGTCTTTCAAGCGTAAAGGTTGGTCTGCACCGCGCAAGGCAGGCAATGAGTCGACACTGGGATCAAGCGCATGGCAGCAGGAGAATCTGAGCATGATGCCACAAGCCTTTTCTGAAGCTAGCCTGGCCCGCCTTTTTGCCCCGGAAAGCAAGCTGAGCGTGCCCGATGATCTGCTGGGTGAATTCAGGCAGCAGCTCGCCCTGCTGGAAGCACAGGAAGCTCGCGGCGCAGGAAGACTTTCACTCAGGCTGATTTTGACGAGTGCCGGAATCCTAGCCGCATGCATGGTGACAGCTGGCCTTTTGTATCACGGCCATGAAAGCCTGAAAAGCATGGAAACACTGATTCCCTTCATGCCCGCAGGTGGGCTGGCCCTGCTTGGCAAACTTCTGCCGGTTGCCCTCGCTCCAGTCTTCCTTCCCCTGCTCATGCATCTGGTTGATGGGGAAGAATGAGCGTTTGACTGGCCTTTTCAGGGGCTGACTGCGTGTTACAGCCAGCTTCGCCACGTAAGTTTAACTCCTCGACCCGCCTCTGGCATGATGCTGCGAATACGGCTCAGATGATGGCGGTACTCGTGATCCAGCAGGTTTTCCGCGCGCAGATGTAGCTGATTCCAGCTACCGCCAAGCGAAAAACTCCACATCAGATCTGCATCCAGTCGGCCCCAACCAGCTGTCTCCAGCTCAGGAATGGCATCGGGATCTTCTGCCAGATAGACTCGATCCTGCCGATCGGCAAAACTGAAAGCAAGACCGGCCCGAAAGGCGGATAGCTGGCGATGCAGTGATACAAGTCCGCTGGCCGGGGGAATCTCCGGCAGGGCGCCGCCATTCACCAGCTCACCGCGCACGGCGCTCAGGCGAGCCTCCAGCTGCCACTGACCGGGCCTCCAGCTGGCCGTCCACTCAAAGCCCTCCATCTGTGCATCACGGCCCATCGTCCTGTACTCATAAAGATCCGCGCGACGAGCGGAGAATTCTCCGGTGAATGAAGGAAAGATGAAGTTGCTGTAGCGGGAGGCGAACAGGGTCAGCGAGCTACGCAGATTATGCATCTGAATCACCAGCGGCAGCTCCACGCTTATTGCCTTCTCGGCTCCCAGTTCCGGATTACCGATCTCATAAGAGTAAGCGGCAAGATGCGGACCACCACTGAAGAGCTCTTCTACACTGGGCGGACGCCAACTGCGTGAAAGCCCCAGGCCTGTTTCGATTTTCGTCATGCCCAGCTGCAATCTGGGCGCATCCAGTTTGAGAGATGCGGCAAGCCCACTGAAACTGCGCTCACGAATGGAGCCGATAACCACACTCATTCGCTCTTCGTCTGGTATCACACGCTTGTGCTCAGCGCGCAAAGCGGCACTCAGATGCCAGTCGGCCCAGCGCGCGTGTTCCAGCCAGGCAAAAGCAAAACTCCATTCATCCGTGTCCGGCGCGTGACTTAGACCGCCTGTTGCAAAATCCCGAAAGGCTGTGCTTAAGCGAATACGGCCCTCGCTTAAACCATGATGCTCCTTAAGGCGCAGTTCAAGCTCCGGCTCGATGGACAAGGCTCCAAAGTCGATCCCCAGCTGTCCACCAGCCTCGTATTCCGCATGGTAGTAGCGGCTGGCCATGGCAGCCAGTCGAAAGGATTCAATCCCGAAGGCATCAAGTGTCTTCTCTGCTTCCAGTTTGAGTCCGCGCTTCTCCAGGCTGATCGCGACGCCCTCAGGATGCCCGCCCACAAAGCCACCGGGAATGCCGTAGTCGCTGTCGTAAGTGGAAAGGCCCAGCCCGACTCGTCCGTGATCTCCCAGCCAGGCAATTCCAGTACCCAGCGTAACCGAAGAGATAGAGCTGTTATCAAGCGAGCCTGCTGGTGTTTCCATTTCCCCCGCATCACGGGCTGAGGCATCCAGCCGAAAGGACAGATTTCCCCGTGAGGCATCCAGCGCCAGACTGCCGCCTGCTCCAGGCTGAGCCGTGTCCGTATACACGGTACCGACAGCCCGGGGCCGGACCAGAAGTTCATCGGGAACAAGACCACGCTGCACATTAACTACACCACCCTGGGCTCCAGCTCCGTAAAGCAGGCTTTCGGGGCCACGCAGAAGTTCCAGGCCTTCTGCTCCCAGTGCTTCTATGGCCACAGCATGATCGGCGCTGGTGGCAGACAGGTCGCCACTGGCCATGCCATCCTCCAGCAGGAGCAGCCTGTTGCCCGAAAGACCACGTAGCACAGGCCGCGCTGGGGCAGGGCCCATCGAGCGCCTTGCAATACCGGCCTCCTGCTCAAGCGTCTCGGCAATGGTCAGGCCCAGTTCCTGCTGCAACTGGCCACTCTCGCGGCGCAGCACCGGCTGATGCAGTTGGTTCAGTCGCAGATGATCATCAACGGCAATGCGTACTTCATCCAGTTGCCAGGCTGTTTCCTGCAGATGTATCACAAGTTCAAGTGTATCACCACAGCCAAGTGAGAAGTCCGTGCAGGTGGCTCCATAGCGGACATGGCTTGCCAGCAGACAGTAGTCTCCAGCGGGAATGTGCCTGAAGACAAAGCGTCCCCGGCTGTCGCTTACTGTGCCGCGATCAAGCTCTTCCAGCTGAAGATTGACCTGCGGTAGCGGCGCACCGGACACGGCGTCCACAACACGGCCTCCCAGCTCGCCGCAGTCGTGGACACCTGCCGCCCCCGGCCTGCAGGGGCAGGCCAGGAGCAGCAGCACCAGAACAATTCGTCGAAAATCAGTCAACATGAATGGCAATCTGGGGGCTCGTGTAGTGGCTGTGGCCTTCATGCAGAATGTCGATGATCAGGGCATCATCGCCCGCCGCCACAGGCGTCAGTGTCACATTCCAGCCATCCACCGAAGATTGAATCAGCTCAGCGCCCAGGCTCAGACCGAGATAGTGATCATCCTCCGGCTGAAAGACAACACCCTCATCGTCAACAAACCAGGTGCTGAAGCTCAAGGCTTCTTCCATTGTCAGCTCAAGGCCGGAGGACACGGTTCCATTGGCAAAGCATTCAAGCAGTAGCGTATCGCCGTCAAGCAGGCGCATGCCAACTGGCGTGCCGTGAGCATCATCGCTGTGATACACGACAATGGGCAATTCAGGGCTGACATAATCTTCGTGACCCAGATGCAGAATCTTCACACGCATGGCTGTCTCGCCCTCGGCAAGTCCTGTGGCGGTAAAGGCCCATGCAGCCTGATCCAGCTCTACCGAAAGCATCAACTCGTTGGTGGCGATATCCAGCGTGTGATCACCATCGGGATCGGCCTCAGGACGGAACCAGTGGCCTTCGTCATCCAGAAAGTGCACGAGCACAGGCCCGGCACTCTCACCCTCATGCAGTTCCAGCTCGCCACTGACTTCAGTCGGATCAGCCGTGGCAGCCATTACCAGCGTATCAGCCCCCATGACCAGTGCCACGCCGATGGCATCCATGTGTGCGCTCTCATCGCTGGATGCCGGATTGTCATCATCACTGCAGCCACTTGCCAGAAATCCCGTGCTCACAAACAGGGCGAGCAGACCCTTGGTCAATATCTTCTTCATGCTTTTCTCCGTGATACAAATAGCCACACAGCATTAACCGGTTGCTTAACCGGCAACTGTGCAATTGATGCTTCGTCAATCGATCAACTGAAGAGGCAGGCAGGCGGGCCGCGACCAACTGGCAGGCGGTATTCGCATGAAAGAAAAGCCTCAAGCCGGTAGGGAACTGGCTCGGGCTGAAGGGCTAACCATTCCGTGGCGGGAAGTGCAGGCGGTGCATCTCCGTGAGCCAGCTGAAAGATGTCTACCGGGCAGGGGTCGTGTGCCGCTTCAAGCTGAGCGCCCGCATGCCCGCAACAGTCCATCCCATGATTGTGATGGAGATCGGGACTGGCTGCCAGCATCAGATAAACCAACAGCACGAGGGAATGCATCAGACGAAGAGGCTTTCTGAACATGAGCTTCTTATGATAATTCGTTATCAGGAGCGATAATATAGAAAAATGCAGTAGGCGAAGTAAGCAGCCAGAAAGGCAATCGATTCAAGCCGCTCGATTCTAAATCGGCTCGCACTGAAGCTGAAACCTTTGCGGTCTTCATTCAGGAACATGAAGAAGAATAGCAGGCCCGAACTTGCAATCACGAGCCCCAGGTCAACATTCAGCTGACCGTCATAAGCGAGGGGCGTCATCACCGATGTCAGACCAAGCACCAGGAAGATGTTGGCGATGTTGGAACCCAGCACATTACCCACGGCAATGCCCGGTTTGCCCTTACGCGCGGCAACCACGCTGGCTACCAGCTCCGGCAGGCTTGTTCCACCCGCCAGCAGAAGCAGGCCAATCAGTTTCTGACTGACGCCAGCCAGCTCAGCCAGTCGCACGCCGCCTTCAACCGTCATTTGCCCACCGGCAGCCAGCGCGCAAATACCCAGCAGCAGAAAGAGCGAGGCTTTGCCAGCACTTATCTCCTCGCCATTGTCCTCGCCGTAATCTTCCGGGTTGCCCTTGGCCACGGTTATCACATAGGCCGTGAAAATCAAAAAGAAGCTGAACAGAATCAGTCCGTCGTTGCGGCTGACAACACCGACCACATGTTCGTTCCAGCCAGCGGGCAGGTTAATGCCAGCAAGCCCCTGGTCGATGGCTATCCGTGCGGCGCTCCAGACGCGGTCGGCAAACCAGGCATCGTTGGCCAGAAAAAGCAGGGCAAGGCCGGCAAGCAGCGAAAAGGGAATCTCGCGCAGAACCGTGTTACGTGTAAAAGGCAAGCCGCCCTTTGCCACGAGCCCGGTCGCGCCCAGCACCAGCAGCGTGTTCATGATGTTGGAACCGATCACATTGCCCAGAACCAGCTCGCCCGCCTGACGCAAACCAGCGCTGATCGAAACGACCATTTCCGGCATGCTGGTTCCAAGGGAAACAATGGTCAGGCCGATGACAAGCTCACTGACCTTGAAAAGACGGGCCAGCGCGCTGCCGCCCTCAACGAGCCAGTCAGCACCCTTGACCAGAAGGAAAAATCCCAACAAGATGAGGCCGATGGCCAGAATCAGTTCAAGCATGGCTCAAGGTAGGAAAGAAAGGGGCAAGCCCGTATCAGAGCCAGTAGAATGTCGCTTCAACCCGCCGAAGGGGCTCCGGATCGCCCTCCTGCCCAAGCGCATCACGCAGCTGGCGAACAAGTCGAATGAAGTGATGCTCGTGCCAGGCCCGCAATTCATCCAGCCACTTGGCGCGAAGGCTGGGATCCAGCGCTTGCGAGTGATCAACCACCCACTGGATCGCCTCGTTTCGCCGTTCTGTGAAATCGACCTGGCTCTCATCGGTAAAATTGTTTTTTGAATAGCCATCCAGCGCATCCAGATCGACGACCAGACTTAGATTAGGGGAAATCAGGTAGCCCCCGCTCGCACGCTCAATCGCATCGGGCAGACCAAGCTCTGTAAAAAGTCGCTTGGCATTGGACATGTACACATAGAAGCTATTGAGCACCTTGCCCGGGTCGCACGTTTCGTGCCAGATTCTGGCGACAAGATCCTCCGCCTGCCATGCCCGGCCTGGATGGCGCCAGCGTTCCACCAGAAGAAAGCAGACCAGTTCACGCAGAATCCCCCGACCAAGACGCTTGCCGGTAATGGTTTCGCCCCTTGCGACAATTTTCAGGCGACCAACGAGCGAAAGCTCCAGGTCATGTCCTGACTGGACCAGGACCGGACGATCATCGGTGGCACCTCCACCAGCCAGCTGGTGAAGGAGACGGTCCACACCAGGACCTCGCAAGTCAAGCCCAAAATGGTTCACGGAAAGGCCTTCGGCACCAATGCTCTTCAGTGCCTCTTCCAATCGGGCCCTTTTATGTCCAGGCAGGCCGTCACGACTCCTGCCCGAAATGAGGCCTTCAAGACGAAGCCGCGGAAACTGCCTGTGCATTTGTCGAATCCAGCCGGGGTATCCATGCTCAAGGGCAATAATTACTGCATCCAGGACCAGATGGCGAACGCCAATGCGATCCTCCAGCGCTCTGGCCTTACGTGCCGCGTGGCAGACAAGCACCATTGGGCCGGCAAGTGGATCTTCCAACAGAAGCTGACGTGCTGCAGTCTTCAGATTAGCCCAGGAATCATCGCCCGCCTCGACCAATTCCAGCAGAAAAGCGAGGAAAAGCGCGCGCAGGCATACGGGGAGCCGGTGAATGCCATCAAGAATCTCTTTCAGCTCATCCTGTCTGGGCAAACGGCCACAGCTACGAAACTCCACCAGAGCTTCCAGCAGGCGAAGGCAGGGGCAACGTCCATTCCGACCATGAATCCAGTTGTGTTCGAGCAGCAGTTTTCGCTGTTCCCCATGCATGCTGACGCTTTCCGTAGAGCGCGCCTCCAACAGCATGAAGCGGGCAATCAGCAGCTCCTTTTCAATGGCTTGAAGCGCTTTGTGCTGAAAGGCCGGAACTTCGAGCCAATGCGCGCCCTGCTCCCATTCCCCAACAGCAAAGAGCAAGAGGGCCACCTCCACGCGGAACCAGGCCGTCAGCTGATCCAGAGGTCGTGCGTCCAGCACAACCAGCAATTCGCGCAGCAAATCTCCCACCGGGCAGGCCCGGGTACTGACAACGCAGGCTTGCAGATAGTAGACCAGCTCCACCAGAAAGCTTGTGATGGTGCCATTGCCAAGTGCCGCCTTCAGTCTATCGCCCAGATGGCCGGTGCTTTGATGTGATGGATCTGCCAGCATCGCAAGACAGGCATCGAGAACCACATCATCTGCAAAGTGCTGCGGAAGCATCGATGCAAGCTGAAGGTGCCCCGCGTCCTGCGCTTCAAGTTGCATGGCCCTGAGGCAGGCTTTCAGCAATGTTGCCTGTTGACCGGACGGAAGCCCCTTCAGCGCTGGCATGGCTGCAATGAGCAGTTTGAGCAATTCGCGGCGGTCCAGCGGAAGATCCAGTTCCAGAAAGTCCAGCACCAGGTGCGAAATCGCGTCCTTGCTTTCCGCAAGCCAGGCGCGGCCGCCAATCCGCTCCAGAAAAGCCGCAACGGGGGCTGGATCCACACGCAGGAGTCGCTCCAAAGCATAGTCGTGAAATAGACGCCGCCTGGCTGCGTCGTCCAGCAGGCCTTCGTAACGCTGCCACCACTCGACAAACCGACCGAGTTCATCGGCGGCAAGCAGCGCGGGAAGCAACTGTGGAATCAGCTTCGGAAGGCTTTTTCTCTTCGCTTCGTCTTCTGCCAGTCGGTCGATGAATTGCAAGCAGGCCCTGGCACTATCCGGGCAAAAGGGAATGCTGGGCAAGGCTGTCAGCAGTGTGGCAAGCAGGCCCTCATCGCAGTCGGCGCACAAAAGCAGGCGGGGCGCCAGATTACAGGCATCCTGATCCGCATTTCCAAGCCAGCGCACAACCCTGTCGCGCAGAACATTCTCGGTCGCCTCGCGATCAGGCAGGAGAGGCGAGGCAAGCAGGCCGCCTGCACTCAAGGGCGAGAGCGTGCCGCCCTTCACCAGCTTTTCGAGCAGCGCCGCCAGGCGATGCTGCTCCAGCCAGAAAATGCCTTTCTGATGAAGCAATGGGGATGCAAGCTTGATTCGACCATCCCTGATGGTGATCAGCCCGGATTTGCCCAGCCGCTTGAGCGACTCGTCAAGCTCTGACGGATCAACCCCGACGGCCCGCAACTCGGTGACTGTCAGCCCGGCAACGGCAAGGCAGAGCAGCCCAAGCAGCTCAGCATCAAGGGGATCCGACTTCAGTGCCTTGCGGAGTGTCTTTAGCTTGATTTCAGGCAGGCTGACCAAGGATTTGTCCTTCGTCAAAGCATGCTTGAAAAGGGCGGCGGCAATCTCCCCGTCGCCCCCGGACAGACGCTGCACGCGCATCAGCAGGGCATTGTCCTTGCGCGGATTCCAAGGGAGTCCAAAGGCAAGAAAGCAGGCCTGAGCAATGCCCAACAAGGCTTCTGGCCCGGCAGCAGTCGAGGCTGAATACGGGGGGACGGAAGAAGACATGTTCAAAGGCCGCCTTCAAAGCGATCACAAAAGACCTTGTCACCGGATAACTGTCTGATTGAACCGATGGTATTCAAACAGCGGCGCCGCAGTTCCGCCACTTCGAGCACGGATTTCATGAAGGAGGACTCAACACCCAGCTGCTCGCCCAGCCCGGAAAGAAAGCGCAGATGTTTTTCATCCAGATCCGGATCCGCAAAGCAAAGCTCGGTCGCCAGAAAGAAGCTGCTGTTTGCGCCTTTTCGGCGCAGACTGACAATCGCCTTCCCTCTGGCTGCTTCGTCATCTGAATCCAGATGCCCCCTTGCCTGATTAATCAACTTCCGATCTTCCTCGATGCTGTTACCGGTAAAAATCGGGCTGACCATCATCAGGTGTTCAATCAGTTCCTGACTGCGATCATGGCGTCCAAGACCGCGCTCAAGCGTGTCCAGCAGCAGGATGACAGTAGCCAGCTGGTTCCGCATGCCGGCTGATTTGCCGTTGGATGAGTTTGCGTTAGCTACCATCAATAACCCCCAACAAATATATGGCGGGCATTCCTTGAAACAGGTTGAAGCCGCCATAGCGAATGGCATCACGATTAAAGCGGTGCAGCTGGTTAAGTGCCTGCTTAAGAATAGGATCCACCTCTTGCAGAAGGGCAAGCTCTCTGGCTACGCGGGCCAGAATTCGACATTCATCTTCGTTGAAGGCCCAGCCGACTGGCTGATTCAGCTTGAAGGCTGCAATATGTTTGCGGTTTCTGGAACGAATTGAGAGTAAGGGAGCCAGTTTGCGGCTGTCAGGCAGGGAGGCGCGTCCAAGTGAAGTCCTTGGTCTGGCCTGCTCGTCATCCAGTAGTTCCTGTTCACGCAAATATTTCTTGAGGAATTCAAACAAGCAGGTACTGATTTGAAGCCAAACATGATTCTGCTTCATGACCGCCACATATGCCATAAAGGCCACCCCTAAACCCAATTGCAACACGAACAGAACAAGGAACAATGCAAACCTTAACAGACCGACGGCCAGTCAGGTGATTGTTCAAGAAAAATGACCACTCAGGGCAAATTGACCTGAAGGCCACGGAAATCGTCTTTGTGCAAATGGATGTCTTGTGGTGATATCTAATACGGTTGCGCTAAATCACGCGCTTGAAACGAACATAATCCAGACATCAATCAGGATAAAAGCCCAGTTCCAGCTTTGCAAGAACTTTTTTGGCATCAGGCGAATTGCATTGTTCAGACAGCCGCTCATGGAGCTCGAACCAGCGCTGCTCGTGCCAGGCCCTGAGCTCATCCAGCCAGCTGACGCTAAGCGATGGATCAATCGCGTGGGCAGAATTGGCAAGGACTGCCAGAAGACCTGCTTCGTCGCTGATCGGTCCCCTTTGACGGTACTCGCGAATGCCCTCATCAAATTCCTGAAGATCCAGCTCAACCGGGCAATCCACATGGATACGGTAGCCCTCACTGTCATGCTCAAGGCAACCGGGAAAGCCCGTGGACTTAAGGAGTGCGCGCACGTGTGATACATAGACATAGAAACTGTTGAGAAGCTCCTCGCGATCGCGCCCCTTGACGCGCCAGACCTTTTCGATCAGATCAAGCGGTGCCCAGGCCCTTCCGGGATGCCGCCAGCGCTCGACCACCAGAAAAGCAAAAAGCTCACGGAAAATGCCGTTACCAAGACGACTGGTTGCGAGCTCTTTCCCCGCAGCAATCAAACGCAGCGGTCCGATCAACTTGACTTGGAGGCCAATAGATTCTTTCTGCCAATTTGCTGGATCGGGCAAGTCTGGAAGAGTATGCTCAAGGCGTATCACGGCCTGCTCCAGACCGTTCATTTCATCAAGATCAGCCTTGTGGCGCCAGCGGGGAAGTTCCCGCTTGATGCGATCAAGTTGCTGCGCAAGAAGCTCGCGCGGGTTATCGTGTGACAAATTAATACCAAAGGCTCTCAGGCGAGGGCCTGGAGAACATTGTGATTCAAGCAGCGAAAGCCACAGTCCTCTTGCTCTGTGCGACATACGATCACGACTTGTATCACCGGCAAGCCCATCAAGCCTGACTTTCGGATAGAGTCGCTCAAGCTCGTGCATCCAGCCGCGCGACTGGCGAAGCCACGCAGCCAGCAAGGCCTCAAAGAGTCTTGCGCGATGCAGTATACGGTCATTGTCGAGCTTGGCCAGACGCGCCAATTGCAGGCGAAAGAGAATCTCGTCGTGGCCTGTATCACGCTGCATGCGCTCTTGGAGGCTTTGGCTGATTGAATGCCACACCCCACTCTGTCCGCTTGCCTTTTCAGCAAGGCAAGCACATTCCGCCAGCTGCGCAATGGCCTGTGCTCGCGGATTGATGTTGTGCTCTTCCAGATTACTGATCATGTGAGACAGCTCGTCCGCCGCCGGCCCTGGCTTTCCGGCACGCAGCTGGTTAACCCAGAGCGCGGCCTTGAGCTCTGCCGCGCGCTGACCGTCAGGCGGAGAAATCTTCAGCTGCGACTCGGCGAGCTCCTCAAGACGCCTGAAGCTCTTTGCAGGCAAGCGACCGCCCATTGCCTTGCGATCCAGCACTTGAATCTCGGCGTACTCGTGCGATGGCCGAATCTGGGGAAGCTTTTCCAGAACAGGTTCCAGACCTGCAAGCCAGCGCTCGGCGCTCTGCCAGTCACCATCGGCGAGAAATGGAGCTGTGGCGTTTATCCGGAAGGCCGCAGTCAGAAACTCAAGGGGCGCGTGAAGAACGAGAGCCTCCACCTCGCGTAGAATTTCACAGGCTTGTGATACACGACCCTGCTTGAAATGGCTGGTGGCAGCGGCGTCAAGATCCGGCAAGGCCATGCGCAGGTTGCCGCGGGACAGATTCCAGTTGGCCGCTGCCAGCAGGTCCTCTATGCAATCACCCGATCGGCCGAAGTGCATTTTTCTCCTTGCGACACGCGCCCGACCGAAGATCTCCGGCTCGAAGCGGGCAACTTCCCGCGCACTCTGGATGGCAGGCTCCTGCCAGCGCTCCAGGGCCAGTCCGTCACGCGCCCGGCCTGCCGAATCCACGATGATGGTCACCAGACGGTCGTGGTTCCAAGGGTCAAGCTGCTGCCCCTGCTGCTGGTAGAAATCCTCCAGCACAGTCAGCCAGCCTGCGGGATCACCAACGATGTCGTGTGACAGAAATAGTTCCAGAAGCCTGATCTGCGCAAAGCGATTTTCACGAAACGAATCGTCCGCGGGAAAGGCCGCGCGCAGTGCATCTGCATCTACAAATCCGCGAATCGTCTTCTGGTCATTCTTTAGCAGACGATTCATCGCAAAGTCGATCTTTGCCGTGGCAAGCAGGTGCGGCTCACACTCTACCTCGAGTCGCTTAAGCCACGAACCGATCTGATTGATCTGCCCCGTGTGATCCAGTGTCGGGATAAGCGTAAAGACCAGGTGCGCACGCAGTATCGAATCCAGCGATTTCAGATTGATTTCATCAAGCAGCTGCATCCATCGCTCGCGGTGCCGCTGCCAGGCCTTTTTCTCATGCAGGTGTTGTATGGCAGCAATGCGACACGCCTCAGATAAGCTTTTGTCCGCCATTCGAAAGGAGAACTCTTCCAGCGAAGGGTCACCGGACTGTGTATCACGCCAGTGATTGAACGAGGCGATCAACTCAGCATCTTTCACTGCGCCATCCTGCACAAGCTGAAGCAGCAGGGATGTCCTTAGCGAATGCTGTGATTCATCCAGCGCCCGGCTGAAGCGGGTCATCAGGTTCCGCCAGCATTCTCGCTGAAGCGTTGACGGACAGCGCTCTCTGAAAAGATCGTGAGCGAAGGAAAGCCCCTCGGAAGTCGAAATCAGATAGCCCTTGAGCAGCCAGGGGGACAGCAACTTCTCCAGTGCTGACTCATCAGTTTCCAGCGCTGATGCTAACAGGGACCGTGATACAGGCTGAGCTGACGGAACCAGCAGCGCGCAAAGCTCCGCCAGTTGCTGATTGTTGCTCAGGTCATTCAGCAGCAATTCCTCAACCAACTCGGCTGGTTTCTGCGCATCCGGCCTGCGGGAACCACTTTGCAGCTCTTCAAAGAGCAGGCGTGATACAAAGGGATGACCACCGGATCGTGCCTGGACCTCGGCGGCAAGCTGGTTCAGTTCTGCCGGGTCGGGCTCTGTGCCGTGGTCCTCTGCCAGCTCTTCCAGCATACGCCGGGTGCCGGCAAGGTCAAGTGGTTTCAGCGGACGGTGTTCCACGATTGGAAGCAGGGAGTGTCGTCCAATCCAGTCAGTTCCAGAGGAAGCATCCACGCCCTCCACCTGTGGGGGCCTTGCGGCCAACAGTAAGCGGAAAATGGGCAGACTCTCGCCTTTGGCCAGGCGCTCAGCCAGCTTGTCGATCCAATCCAGCAGGATGCGCGAAGTAGCCCTTGACAGCCGCTGCAGATCATCTATGGCCAGGCAGGCTGGATCAGGATTTTCCAGCAGCTGGGCCAGTACCG
>CAYFPS010000016.1:0-3334 GCA_964345075.1 uncultured Bacteroidaceae bacterium
ATCGTGCCGACGTTCACGTGGGGCTTGGTACGTTCGAATTTCTGCTTGGCCATCGTGATGACTCCACTGCAACTTTTAGTGTTCTCTTAACCCGCCCATGCGGACCGGACCCATCAGGGTCTAGAGGCGCGCAAGCACCCCACCGGCTCTTCCCGAAGGAAAAACCGCATTCTACCCCGCAAAGCGGGATAAAAAGTCAGGATATCAGGCTTCGATGGTCCAGGACAGCCTTAGGACTTGTTGTCCAGCAGCTTTTCGGCCATGTTCTTGGGAACCTGCGCGTAGTGCGAGAATTCCATCGAGAACACGGCTCGACCCTGGGTGATCGAGCGAAGGGTAGTGGCATAGCCGAACATTTCGGCCAGTGGAACGTTAGCGCGCACAACTTGCGCATCACGACGCGGCTCGATGCCGCTGATGCGCCCGCGACGGGAATTAATATTTCCCATCACGTCACCCATGTAGTCATCAGAGACGACCACTTCCACGCGCATAATTGGTTCCATGAGGACTGGTGCGGCCTTGGCGGCAGCATCCTTGAAAGCCATGGAGCCGGCGATCTTGAAGGACATTTCGCTGGAATCCACTTCGTGGAATCCACCGTCATAAAGGGTGACCTTCACGTCCTCCATTGGGTAACCGGCAAGAACTCCGTTCTTCATGGCCTCCTGGATTCCCGTCGAAGTCGGATTAATGTACTCCTTGGGAATCACACCACCCACAATTGCGTTATCAAACGTGTAACCCGAACCAGGCTCGCCCGGCTCGAGACGAATCTTCACATGAGCATACTGGCCGTGACCGCCCGACTGACGCGAGAAGCGCATGTCGGATTCGGAGGCCTTGGTGATGGACTCCTTGTAGGCCACCATCGGGGCGCCCACACTGGCTTCCACCTTGAATTCCTTCTTCATGCGATCGATCAGGATCTCCAGATGCAGCTCGCCCATACCGGCAATCTGCGTCTGGCCCGTATCCGGATCCGTGCGCACCTGGAAGGTGGGATCTTCTTCAGCAAGCTTCTCGAGTGCCGTGGCCAGCTTGTCCTGATCCGCCTTGGACTTCGGCTCGATGGCAATGGCGATCACCGGCTCGGGGAAGCTGATCTGCTCCAGCACAACCGGCGCATGAATGGCACAGAGGCTGTCGCCCGTGCGCACCTTCTTCAGACCGATCACGGCGGCGATATCGCCAGCCTTGACCTCTTCGATGTCTTCACGCTTGTTGGCGGACATCTGCAAAAGGCGACCCATGCGCTCCTTCTTGCCCGTGCCCGTATTCAGGATGGAATCGCCCGTGGCGACCTTGCCCGAATAGACGCGGAAGTAGGTCAGACGGCCCACGAAGGGGTCGGTCTGAATCTTGAAGGCCAGCGCGGCAAAGGGCTCGTCCAGCGAGCACTTGCGCTCGACTTCCTCTTCGGAGTCGGGCGTGTGACCCATGACCACCGGGACATCCAGCGGGCTGGGCAGGTAGTGGCAGACATTGTCCAGCAGGCGCTGCACGCCCTTGTTCTTGAAGGCGCTGCCACAAAGCACAGGAATGATGGAGATATCGATGCAGGCCTTGCGAATGGCTGCACGGATTTCCTCTTCGGGAATCTCTTCGCCCTCGAGGAACTTCTCCATCAGGTGATCGTCGTAATCGGAAACGGCTTCGAGCAGCTTTTCGCGGTACTCGAGGGCGATTTCCTTCATGTCGACCGGAATGTCCGTTTCTTCCCAGAGGGAACCCATGGACTGCTCATTGTAGAGCACTGCGCGCATGGTGATCAGGTCGATCAGACCCGTGAAAAGATCGCCGGCACCGATGGGAATCTGCACGGGAACCGGATTGGCACCCAGGCGATTGCGCATGGCTTCAAGCACGGCATAGAAATCCGCGCCCGTACGATCCATCTTGTTGACAAAGGCCAGACGCGGCACGCGGTACTTGTCCGCCTGACGCCAGACCGTTTCAGACTGAGGCTCGACACCACCCACCGCGCAGAAGAGCGCGACGGCACCATCAAGGATGCGCAGACTGCGCTCCACCTCGGCCGTGAAGTCCACGTGACCGGGCGTGTCGATGATGTTGATGTGATGATCGTTCCAGCTGGTGGAAATAGCAGCGGAGGTAATCGTGATACCGCGATCGCGCTCCTGCTCCATCCAGTCCATTACAGCAGCACCGTCATGCACCTCGCCCATGCGATGCACCTTGCCCGTGTAGAACAGGATTCGCTCGGTCGTGGTGGTCTTGCCCGCATCGATGTGGGCCATGATCCCGATGTTACGGGTCTTATGAAGCACTTCGGTGAAGCTCATCGGAGTGGACTACTTCCTTTCCTGGTTACCAGCGGAAATGGGCGAAGGCCTTGTTGGCTTCGGCCATCTTGTGAACGTCTTCGCGCTTCTTGAAGGAGTTGCCTTCCTTCTTGTAAGCGGCGACTAGCTCGCCGGCCAGACGCTCGGCAAAGGTCTTCTCGTTGCGGCCACGGCTGTACGTGATGATCCAGCGAATGGCCAGCGCCGTCTTGCGCTTGGGGCGCACTTCAACCGGCACCTGATAGGTGGAACCACCCACGCGGCGGCTGCGGACTTCCAGCAGCGGCTCGACGGTGCGAACGGCCTTTTCGAACACTTCCAGACCCGACTTCTCGAGCTTGCCTTCGACAAGGTCAAGGGCGCGGTAGAACTCGCGCTCGGCCGTGGACTTCTTGCCACCCTGCATCAGGCTATTGATGAAGCGAGCAGCCAAAAGGGAATGAAACTTGGGATCCGGCAGGGAGACCCGCTCGGGAGCGCGACGTCTACGCATGTTTCTTTACCTACTTCTTGGGCTTCTTGGTGCCGTACTTGGAACGGCCCTGATTACGACCATCAACGCCGGACGCATCCAGCGCGCCGCGAATGATGTGATAACGCACACCGGGAAGATCCTTGACACGACCTCCGCGCACCAGCACAATGCTGTGCTCCTGCAGGTTGTGGCCTTCGCCGGGGATATAGGCGGTCACTTCGAATCCACTGGTCAGGCGAACCCTTGCGATCTTGCGCAGGGCGGAATTCGGCTTCTTGGGCGTGGTGGTACGCACCTGGGTGCACACACCGCGACGCTGCGGGCAGCGCTTCAGCGCGGGGCTGTTCTGCTTGGCCACGGCCTTCTTCCGGCCTTGACGAACCAATTGGCTGATCGTCGGCACTTTTCCTCCAAAATTTGCAAGACCATTATGATAACTGCTTTCGAGAAAGGATGCAAGAGAAAAAGTCTCGAAAGAGCGAAAAATCGCTCTGACAGAGGGGGAAGGACGAAGGACGAAGGACGAAGGACGAAGGACGAAGGACGAAGGACG
>CAYFPS010000016.1:3344-64184 GCA_964345075.1 uncultured Bacteroidaceae bacterium
TTGCTGATTTGAAGAGATCGATCAGCTAGCCTCTGGCTGGTTACTGGCAGCTGGTAACTGGAACCTGTTGACTGACGACTGACGACTAAGGGAACGTGGTGTCGGACATCTTGTCGGACGTGACGTCGGACGAATTGTCGGACATGGTGTCGGACATCTTGTCGGACGTGACGTCGGACGAATTGTCGGACATGGTGTCGGACGTGGTGTCGGACATAGCTTTAGTTTATCCGTATGCCCATCTCCACCGTCAAGCCGCTCGAACACTGAGCTGATTGCGGATTTAAAGAGATGATCGGCTACCCTCTGGCTGGTAACTGGCTTCTGGCTACTGGATACTTCTACGGCTGACGCCTGACGCCTGACGCCTAACGACTAACGACTATCTACCCTCTGACTGGCAACTGGTACCTGGCCACTGGAATCTGTTGACTGACGACTGACGACGATTGCTGATTGCTGATTGCTGATTTTGAAAAGATCGATCAGCTAGCCTCTGGCTGGTTACTGGCAGCTGGTGACTGGAACCTGTTGACTGACGACTGACGACTGACGACTATTGCTGATTGCAGATTGCTGATTGCAGATTACTAACAGAACACTCCTTTCGGCGCATGGTTTTCGCTCAGTTTTTGGTTCAGGGTGTGGGGAAAGGGTTGAAGTTTGTTCTCGTGAGTGTTTGGCCTGATTGACATGTGAGGGGTAGTGGACAAAAATTCAAAGCTACGTCCGACACCACGTCCTACACCACGTCCGACACCACGTCCTTCATGACGTCGGACACCATGTCCGACAAGCCCTGAATAACGCCAAACTACCCTCTGGCTGGCATCTGGCAACTGGCTGCTGGAAACTTCTGCGGCTGACGACTGACTACTGACGACTGACGACTAACGCCTGATGCCTATTGCGGATTGCTGATTGCGGATTGCTGATTGCGGATTTTGATGAACATACCGGTCAGCCTCTGCCTGGCATCTGGCAACTGGCAACTGGTAACGTTGCCTGACGACTGACGCCAAACGACTGACGACTGACGACTGACGACTGACGTCTGACGTCTGACGCCTGACGCCTAACGCCTAACGACTAATGCCTGACGACTAACGCCTGACGCCTATCCTCCAGTTGACCTTTTGACCCCTGCTTTCGACTTTGTCAGGTTCAACTCGCGCCCGAAAGCGGCGTCATCTGAAACAAGGGAGAATCATGGATAAGAAGCAGATTCTGGAAAGCCTCGGGATCAAGGAAATGAACTCCGGTGCCTCGACGGGCAGCTGGCTGGACAACTGCAGTGGCCCGGTACTGGATTCGATCAGCCCGATCGACGGTACGGTGATCGCCTCAGTCAAGCAGTGCGAAGTACCCGAATACGAAGAGGTCATGAAGAAGGCCGAGGAAGCCTTTCTGATCTGGCGTAATGTCCCCGCCCCCAAGCGCGGCGAGATCGTCCGGCAGGTTGGTCACGCCCTGCGCGCCAAGAAGGACGCTTTGGGTGCCCTTGTTTCCCTGGAAATGGGCAAGATCCTGCAGGAAGGTCTGGGCGAAGTGCAGGAAATGATCGACATCTGCGATTTCGCTGTCGGCCAGTCCCGCATGCTCTACGGTGTTACAACCAAAAGTGAGCGCGCCGAGCACCGCATGTTCGAACAGTGGCAGCCTCTGGGCGCGGTTGGCGTGATCAGCGCTTTCAACTTCCCTGTTGCTGTCTGGAGCTGGAACACGATGCTGGCGCTTATCTGCGGTGACGTTGTGCTCTGGAAGCCCTCCTCCGAGACTCCCCTGACGGCCGTTGCCTGCCAGAACATCATCAGCGAAGTGCTCAAGGCGAACGATCTGCCCGAAGGCATTTGCAATCTCGTAATCGGCCGCGGTCGCACCATTGGTGATCACATTTCCAAGGACAAGCGTCTGCCGCTGATCTCCTTTACCGGTTCCACGCCGATGGGCAAGCGTCTGGGCGGCATCGTAGGCGAGCGCCTCGGCCGCACCATTCTGGAGCTGGGTGGCAACAATGCCGTAATTGTAACACCGGACGCAGACCTGAGTCTGGCCATTCCCAATATCGCCTTTGGCGCAATCGGCACCAGTGGCCAGCGCTGCACGAGCACCCGTCGCGTGATCGTACACGAAAGCCTGGTGGATACGGTTGTCGAGAAGCTCAAGAAGGCTTACGCCACAGTGAATATCGGTAGCAGCCTTGTAGACGGCGTACTGATGGGCCCGCTGGTGAACACGGGTGCTGTCGACGAAATGATGGCTGCAATTGACAAGGTGAAGGCTGCCGGTGGCACCATCGTCTGTGGCGGTGAAAAGCTTGACGGCCCCGACTATCCTGGCGGTTGCTATGTAACACCGGCCATCGCCCGTGTTGAGAACGATTACGAAATCGTACAGGACGAAACCTTTGCCCCGCTGCTCTACATCATCAGCTACAAGGGTGATGTCAACGAAGCGATTCGCATTCAGAACGATGTGCCGCAGGGCCTGTCCAGCGCCATCTTCACCAACAACTTCCTCGAGAGCGAAGCCTTCCTCTCGGCCCGTGGCAGCGACTGCGGTATCGCCAATGTCAATCTGGGTACCAGCGGTGCCGAAATCGGACTGGCCTTTGGTGGTGAAAAGGACACGGGCGGCGGTCGTGAATCCGGCAGCGACTCCTGGAAGTATTACATGCGTCGCCAGACGAACACGCTTAACTGGTCGGGCAGGACGGCTCTTGCCCAGGGAATCAGTTTCGACCTGTAATTGTATCACGAATCAAAGAAAAGGCCCTCGCTTGCGGGGGCCTTTTTTAGCGGGCAAATCCAAAGCGGAGTCGATAGCCCCGTTCCGCGCGGACGGAATCGTCCACCTTCATCGACATCAGCCAACCGTCCATCTGCAAGCGGGAAGAGCGCAGGGGCGGCAGGAAGGAAAGGAACAATGCCTGATCAAGCAGGCTGGCTGCAATCTGCAGCTCTGGATGCAGGGACTTCATTTCCGGAAAGGTCATCCGTTGTATCAAAAGCCAGCTATTGTGCCGCTCATCCCGACTGGCGCCCTGATGTGTATGAATCCAGGCATTCCAGTGTTCTCGAGCACAGAGCTGCCTGAGTTCCACACGACGGCGCCGCCTCAGGATTGTTCGACGAACAGGCACGCTGCCCGGATCATACTCGCGCAGAAATTCCAGGCTTAGCCGAACAGCGAATGCCAGATCTTCGGGCAGCATGGTCAGCACGGCATCGTCCCTGATCCGGCCACTTGCGACTGCGCGGTGTGATACAAGCACGGCAGTTACAAAGCGACACAGGTCAACATCCAGTCCGGCAAGCGGCATGCGCAGAACCGGGCGTCTGGATTCGGGCAGCCAGAGCACACCATCAAAACCGAAACCGGCATCCTTGTTTGCCCGACTCTTCTTTTCACCAGGTAACAGAAGACCCAGGGTCGAATCCAGATCCGGCATCCGCCGTTTGAGGAAGTCAATCAATTCCGTAAGTGAAGGCGCGGCCAGCCGCGGCAAGCTCTCCGTCTCCGCATTGTGATACAGGTTCCAGGGTTCAAGACTTTCAACAGGGTCCTGCAGCTTGGATGTGAATGGATCAAAAAGCGGAAAGCTATGAGTCGACAGATCGTTGACAGACCTTCCAGAAGCAGACAGGTAATCGATCCACGTATTACAGTCCGCATTACGAGCAATCTGCTCTCGCAGGGCCAGAAGCTCGTCCAGCATATCGTCGGCCTCGGACTGAACGGCATGCAGCTTTTCCATTGCGGCAAGCCAGCAGTGCTGCCTGAACATGGGATCAGGATCCGTCATGGCCAGCAGCGGTGACTGCAAACCTTCAGCCTTACCCGATATCTCCATCTTTAGCGCGCCAATCAGACAAAGAAGCGCAGTCTCCAGTTCGGCATTACGCTCCAGAAGGATCAGGTTTGTATCACGATACACCTTGCTCCTGCTGCGCGCAGCTTCAAGAAACGAAGCCTGCTCGGGTGCAAGCTCCGAATGCGAATTGAGGGACTGAATGCAGGCTTGATCAAGCTGGTGCCGCGGCTGGGTGAGTTCCAGGATTTCCAGATTCTGCAGTTTGTGATACAAGTCCACTCGCCACGATTGCTCGGGTGCATGGGACAGGTCCAGCAGGGCAAGCAGTCTGGCCTCCGCCAGAGCACGATCAAACTCGTGCAGGTGCTTGACAGTTTCAATGGCTTCGGGGGCAGTGCTCGGGCTCTTCGACAGCAAGGACTGCAGATGTGCCTGCACATCGCCCGCGCGATGAAAGTTCAAGTCCTGCGGCAGATGATTCCGATGGTGGGGGGACAGCCTGTAACTGGCCATCACACACTGTCCTTGTTCTGGTATACAAGACGACCCGCTGACCAGGTCGACATGACCTTCATGGTAGCATCCTTTGTCGGCAGGAACTCAAGCGGATTTTCTGCAAGCAGCACAAGATCGGCACAGGCCCCTGGCTGCAGGTGTCCGCATTCGGGAAAACCCGCGCAGCGTGCAGCTTCATGAGTCATGCCCTTGAGCATTTGCCGGGCAGACAGGGCCTCGCCAGAACCAAGCAGGGACTTACCCTTTCGGCTGCGGCGTGATATTCCGTCAATCAGGTTCTGCGATGGATCGAGCGCTTCAACCGGCCAGTCGGTGCCCAGCGGCATGCGAATTCCGGCATCCAGAATGCTCTTCCAGGGATAACCAATTGCACGCTGTTCGGCTGTCACCAGCCCTGCAAAATGATCCTGATCGCTGCCGGCATGCAGCGGCTGCAGACTGGCAATCAGTTCCAGTCGGGCCATCCGCAACCTGTCCTCCGGCTTGAGGAACTGCACATGTTCCAGGCGATGCCGCCAGCCCGTTACGGGAAGGCCTTCGCCGGCAAGCAATTCGAAATGATCAATGACCTGTGATACAGCACTGTCACCGATCACATGCAAGGCAATGCGCCAGCCTTTACTGATGGCAGGCCGCATCCAGTTCAGCAGCTGTTCCGCATCGGCCACCATGTTGCCATAGCTGCCATCCTCGTAGGGCAGCGACATGGCTGCCGTGCGACTGCCCAGGGCGCCATCGACAAAAGCCTTGGCCGTGTCCACTCGAATGAAATCACTCGTAAATTTGTCCAGATCCAGCGTATCCATCACCATGTTGCCGTCGTTGCGCCAGCCCTGAATGCGCATGCCCAGCTGGCCCTGCTGCTCCAGCTCTTGCAAAACTGGCAGATCGGCCCGCCGCAGGTTTTCACCCACACCCGTGATCCCCAGTCGATGTGCGTGTTCTTGCGCCCTGAGGAAATACTGGCGCCTTTCAGCAGGCGAAGCAGCAGGCAGCGCGGGCCGCATCAGGTAGGCCGCGTTTTCCCGCAGAAAGCCAGTCAGCTTGCCAGCTGCATCACGGCCCAATTCTCCACCGACTGGATCGGGTGTATCACGATGAATGCCGGCACGCCTGAGTGCGGCCGTGTTACAAAGGCTGGAATGCAGATCGTGAGTTTCCAGCCTTAAGGGGACATCACCCGTGGCCGCGTCGAGCGCGTCAAGGCTGGGCAGCGCCTCACTCTGATTCAGACCAAAGCCCAGGATCCAGCTTGAACGATTGCCAGGGTTCGGATCGGCCTGCGCAGCGCGGCGGGAGATCTCTTCCAGAAGATCGTCACGATTGTGATACAGGCTCGCGTCCAGCTGGTCAAGAAACTCGCCACCCATCACAAAGTGCACGTGCGCATCAAAGATGCCCGGCAAGAGCCAGGCACCCGTGCAGTCCACGAGGACTTCATCGGCTGATGGCTTGACGGGAGAGCTTCCCCGCTCTGCAATCTGGCCATTGTGCAGCCGAAGCCATCCGGGAGTAGCAGTCCCCGATTCCGGATCAACCAGATGCAGGTTTTGAAGCAGTGTGGGGCGTGAAAGAGGAAGGGACACGGTCTCCTCCGGCTTGTGATCAGCCCAGTGTCGCAGGCATGTCGCGCTGAATTCGCTCTATTGAAAGGGCACGGCGCTCCTCGGGATCCACCTTGATCAGCACACCTTCCAGTCGGCCGGGGCCGTTGGCGGCTTCGTACTTGTGCGGTGTCTGCAGCAGGAACCGCCTGATGGCGATCTCCTTTTTCATCCCGATGACCGAATCACGGCAACCGCTCATTCCGGCATCGGTGATATAGGCGGTGCCTTCGGACAGTATGCGCTCGTCGGCCGTCTGCACATGGGTGTGTGTGCCGACCAGAGCGCTGATCTTGCCGTCCAGATGCCAGGCCATCGCGATTTTCTCCGCACTGGCCTCGGCGTGCATGTCCACAAAAATGATCGGCGTGCGCCCCTTGGCAGCCACTTCCCGCTCGATGCGCTGAAGCTCACGCTCCATGGAGCGAAAAGGGCAATCGATGGTGGGCATGAAAACACGGCCCTGAACATTCATCACCACAACGGGCGGCCTGCCCGGCAGTAGATGACTCGTCCAGCCCTGCCCAGCCAGACCGGGCGGATAATTCAGCGGTCGAATCAGCCCGGGCTCGCTTTTCAGCAGGCCGTGAATCTGATAGCGATCCCAGGTGTGATTGCCACCCGTGATCACATCCACGCCCGCAGTCTTGATCCGCTTGACGAGCGCGGCATTCAGGCTCTTGCCGTCCCAGGCATTTTCGCCATTGGCAATGCAAATATCCGCGCCCGTCTCGTGCTTGAGATCGGGCAACAGCTTCTCGAGGGCCTTCATGCCGGGCTCGCCGACAATATCGGCGATGAAGAGGATGGCAACGGGGCGCTGACGGGCCATTATTTTGCCAGTTCCAGACTGCGGAATTCACGCACGGCTGTCACACGGATCTGCCCCGGATAGAGCACGCGCTGCTGAATTTCCGCGGCAATCTCGCTCGCCAGCGCTTCCAGCTGATCTTCGGGCACAGAGGCGGGATCCACCACCACACGAAGTTCGCGACCGGCCTGTAAGACAAAGGCCTCGCTCACTCCACTGTTTTCCCGGGCGATCTCTTCGATCTGCGTCAAGCGCTGAATGTAGCGGCCCATGTGTTCGCCACGAATGCCGGGCCGGGAGAGCGAAACCCTGTTGGCCACATTGATCAGCGTGGCCATCAGACTGCGCGTTTCCTCACCTTCGCGAATGAAGCGGATCGCGTCCTCAATGTCTTGCGCCTCGCCGAATTTGCGCACAAGGTCCGCGCCCACATTGCAGGCATCGGCCTCCGTGTAACCTTCAACGGCGCGGCCGACATCATGCAAAAGGGCGGCGCGGCGCACACGGCGCGGATCCAGACCCAGCTCTGTTGCCAGAATACCAGCAATGCTGGCCACTTCACGGCTGTGTGCCAGCAGGTTCTGACCCTGTGTATTACGGTAGGCCAGAATTCCCAGATGACGAATCAGTTCCGGATGCAGGCCATGGACACCAAGATCCAGCATGGCCTGTTCGCCAGTGCGACGAATGGTGTCCACCATTTCCTCGCGCACGCGCTCGACAACTTCCTCGATACGCGCCGGATGAATACGGCCGTCGTTGATCAGACTTTCCAGACTAAGCTTGGCGATTTCCCGGCGCATGGGATCAAAACTGGAAAGCAGCACTGTTCTGGGCGTGTCGTCCACCAGCAGCTCAACACCCGTGACCGCCTCGAAGGAGCGGATATTGCGCCCCTCGCGCCCGATGATCCGGCCCTTGATCTCGTCACTGGGCAATTCAAACAGTGTAACCGTGCTCTGGGCGCTCTGCTCCACGGCCGTGCGCTCCATGGCATTGACCAGAATCTGCCGAGCTTCCTGGGTGGCAAAAAGCCGGGCCTGCTCGCGAATTTCGTTCACGTGCTTGGCCGACTCCTGCTGAACCTTGCGCTCCAGATTTCGGAAGAGCTGCTCGCGCGCTTCTTCCGTGCTCAGCCTGGCAATCGCCTGCAGCTTCTCGTTCTGCTGGTTGATGATTTCATCAACGCGAGCTTCGGACTGGGCCAGTTTCTGCTGACGACTTTCCAGCAACTGCTCTCGATGCTTGGCGTCCACTTCACGCGAGCTAACCAGTTCGCGCTTCTTTTCAACAGTCTGCTCACGCTCTTTAAGCTGAAGCTCGCGCTCTTTCAGGCGCTCCTGCTGACGCTGCTCTTTTTCCTCGAGCTTTTCGAGCTCACGGCTGCGAACTTCTTCCGCTTCCAGCCGTGCCTCGTGCAGAATGGTGTCGGCTTCGCGCCGGGCGGCACCAAGCTTTTCTTCGCCCTCACGAACACGCTTTTGATGATGGCCATGCGCACTCTTCATTGCCCGCTGATGTCCAAACATCAGGCCAAGGGCAACACCTGCGGCAAGCGCAACAATGCCGATGATCCACAGCATGGGATCTCCTGTATCTTAGGGCTTAGGGCGTGAAGGGATGATGGGAAAATCGGCCCCGCGAACACTCCTGTTAAAAGGAACCACTTCAGGTAAGGGTGGGTGCCTGCCAGAACACGTCTGGGATCCACCGTCCGCGTAAACGGATACACGACCGAAGTCGCGCGTGGCCTGCCATCAGCACTCGAATGAGCCAGACTCCCGAATGCGAATTAATCGGTTCTTTTAAAAGTGGTGTCCGCAAGGGCCCCATGGCTTCAAGGGGCCCCCGGTCAGTCCGGGAGTTCCTCCTGTTGTTCCAGGTGTGTTGCGATCCGCTCGCTCAGGAGTCTGAGCCCTTCCGCTTGCAGGTCATCTTCACGCCTTCCGGCCAGGATCAATTCCCCTGCCAGATTAAGCGCCGCCATGGCCGCAAGACGGGCCGGTTCTTTAACCGACGATTGATCAGCCAGCATTCCCATGCGATCACGGACCAGCGCAATCGCCTGATCCAGATCGGCTTCGCTCGCTTCAGTTTTAAGCGGAACGCGAATGCCGTGCAGACTGATGGTTCGTCGAGTGCTCATTCTTCGCTCGCGGGATCTAGTCCCGTCATCTATATTCACGACCCTTCAACCGGGTCCACTGATCCTTCCAGACGAGCCAGCAGTTTCTCAAGTCGCCTGCGGGCCTCGTCAACCTGCTCCCTGTCAGGAGCCTTTGCCAGTTCATCTTTCAGCTTTGTCTGCTCGCGCCGACAATCACTTAAATGTTGCTGGCTTTGCAAAAGTCTTTCTTCAAGCTGGCGGATTTGCTGTCTGGATGAGTCCAGCTCGCGTCTGGTCTGCCGATGCTTTTCGATCAGCTCATCGACCTGCTTTTCCAGCCGCTCCAGCACTTCCATATCAGCTCCGCAGCTCCGCGCCAAGCTTTCCAGCCTGCTTGACGATGGCAGCAATCCGCGGTTCCACATCCTCATCTCGCAAGGTCTGATCGGCGCGGTTGAATTCCAGCCGGAAGCTCAAAGAATGGCTGCCCTCGGCCAGGCCCTTGCCGGCATAGACATCAAACAAGCGTACCTGCTGAAGCCATTCGCCGCCTTTGCTGCGAATGATGGCTTCAATTTCACCCGCCGGCAACTCCAGCGGACACAGGAAGCTCAGATCGCGCAGTACGGGCGGCTGGCGCGGGAAATCCTTGAAGCGCGGACCATCGGGCAGCACCTTTAGCAGCGCAGTAAGGTCAAGATCAGCTGCAAAGAGCTCGGCCTCCGTGCCCATTGTTTCTGCCAGGCGCGGGTTCAGCTGACCGAAAAAACCAAGCCGCTCACCGCCATACAGGATTTCACAGGTGTTTTCCGACCAGAAACCGCCAACATAGGATTTGAACTGAAGTCCGGCAAGCTGAAAGCGGTTCAGCAAAGCCAGAACCGTCTCCTTGATGTCAAAGACACTGAAGGGGATCGCAGGACCCTGCCAGCTTTCTGGCTGTCGCTCGCCAGCCTGCAGCAGAAGCAGATGACGATCCTCGCGGCAGCCCGTGTCCATTGTGTCATCAAGATGGAACTCGCGATCCAGTTCGAATAGGCGCAGGCCGCTGGCCCGACGATTCAAATTGTAAACCGCGCACTGGATCATGGAAGGCAGCAGGCTTGTGCGCAAAACCGACATGTCCTCGGATAGCGGATTGCGAATCCTAAGGTGCTCTTCATCCAGCTCGCAGCGGGCCTGAACAGCAGGGTCAACCATGCTGTAATTCATTACCTGGCTGAAGCCCAGTCGGCGCGCCTCATCCCTTAGCTCAATCATCAGATCACGCAGGGGATTCTGCCTTTGTCCTAGCGGCACGCGCGCAGAGGGCGCTTCCGGAACCGTGTCGTAGCCCTCCATGCGGATGACTTCTTCAATCAGGTCGATCTCGCGCTCCAGATCAAAGCGCCAGGTGATGGCCGTGACCTGCAGACAGCTCGCCTCGCCTTCACGCACCTGGCAGCCCAGTGATTCCAGATGCTCGCGCATGCGCAGCGCCGGGATCTCAACTCCAAGGATGGCGACACAGCGCTCCGGGCGCAGTGTGACAGGCAAAAGCTTGCGGGGCACTGGATAGGCATCCACCACATCGCCTTCAACCTCGCCGCCGGCAACAGCAGCAATCAGGTCGCGCGTGCGCTCCAGCACCTGATCCACATTGTCGAAATCCACCCCACGCTCGAAGCGGCGGCTGGAATCGCTGGAAAGGCCGGCGGCACGGGCTCCCATGCGAATGTTGACCGGATCGAAAGCCGCGCACTCCAGCAGGATGTCGCTGGTGTCGTCCTCGATGCCCGAGTTCAATCCACCCATGATGCCACCAAGGGCAACCGGCCGCTCTGTATCACAGATCAGCGTGTGCTTCGCATTCAACTTGCGCTCTACACCATCCAGAGTGATAAAGCTCTCGCCCTCACTGGCGAAGCGGACCCGGATCTCCTCGCCCTTTACCTGACGAAGGTCAAAGGCATGCAGCGGGTGCCCGAGCTCCCACATCACATAATTGGTCACATCGACGATGTTCGAGATGGGCCTCAGGCCCACGGCGGCAAGCCTGTCCTGCATCCAGCGCGGACTGGGCTTGACCTTGACGCCACGCATCAGCTGTCCGGCATAGCGGGGACAACCTTCGCTGGCGCATTCATCGCTAATGGAAACCTTCAAGGGTGATGGTGTATCACGCATCGGGGCAGCATCGCAGCAGGGATACTCCAGATCCCAGCCGTTCAGCGCGGCAAGATCACGGGCAATGCCCAGAATGGAAAAGGCATCGCCGCGATTCTGGGTGATCTCCAGATCAATCACTGTATCACGATAGCCGTAAACTTCGGCCAGTGGACGACCGGGAGTCCATGTATCACGATCCAGAAGCATCAGACCGCTGTGATCGTCCGACAGGCCAAGCTCAACTTCGCTGCAGAGCATGCCTTCGCTCACGACGCCGCGAATCTTTGCCTTCTTCAGCGGCTTGTTGTCCATGCCGGGAAGACGCGCACCCAGCCTGGCAAGCGGCACCATGCGGCCAAGTTCCACATTGGGCGCACCGCATACGAGGGTCAGGCTTGTATCACCGTGATTCACGGTAACCAGCCTGAGCTTGTCAGCATCAGGGTGCTTCTCAATTTGCGTGATCTCGCAGGCAACCACACCATCCAGCGTGCGATCGATCTCCTCCACGCCTTCAACTTCAAAACCCAGCATGGTCAGCTGGTTGAGTAGCGCGTCGAGGCCCTGCTCAAGCGGATTCACCGAAAGAAAGTCGGAGAGCCAGTTAACAGAAATCTTCATCCAGGAAGTCCTTAGAACTGCGCCAGAAAGCGCTGGTCGTTTTCATAGAAAAGCCGAATGTCGTGTACGCCATAGAGAAGCATGGCCATGCGCTCGACGCCAAGTCCGAAAGCAAAGCCCGTCCACTCCTCGGGATCCACATTCACGCCCTTGAAGACATTCGGGTCCACCATGCCGCTGCCGCCCATTTCCAGCCAGCCGGTCTGCTTGCAAACGCGGCAACCCTCACCTGCACAGAAGATGCAGCTGACATCCACCTCTGCAGAGGGTTCGGTAAAGGGAAAGAAATGCGGGCGGAAACGGATGCGTGTATCCGGACCGAAAATGCGGCGGTAGAACTCCAGTAGCGTGCCCTTCAAGTCTGCAAAGGTCACGCCGTGATCCACATAAAGACCTTCGACCTGCATGAACATCGGGCTGTGACTGGCGTCGGGCTTGTCATTGCGATAGACGCGGCCGGGGGCAATCATGCGCAGCGGCGGGCTGACCTTCTCCATGACGCGAATCTGCACCGGACTGGTTTCAGTGCGCAGCATGTGGCCCTGCTCGATGTACAGGCTGTCGCTGTCCACGCGGGCCGGGTGCCAGAAGGGGGTGTTCAGCGCATCGAAGTTGTAATACTCGGTTTCTACTTCCGGTCCATCTTCAACCGTAAAGCCCATGCCACGGAACACTTCCGTGATACGATCGAGCATCTGCTGCAAAGGGTGCAGGCGGCCGACTGCCGGCTGGATGCCTGGCAAAGTCAGGTCCAGACGCTTGACCGAGCTGGCGCGCTTGATTTCGTCCTGTCGGGCGTGAAAGGCGCTCTCAAGTTCGCCCTTAAGCACATTGATCTGTTGCCCGAATCCACGCTTTTCCTCGGCAGGCAGGTTTTTCATCTGCTGGAACTGCGCCTGCAGCTCGCCCTTTCGCCCAAGAAAGGCCTGCCAGATTGCCGTCAGGGCTTCCTGATCGGCAGCCTTCTCCAGAGCTGCAAAAAAGCGCTGCTTTAAATCCGCAAGTGCGGGCTTCATTTCGTCTCCTTTTCCGCTTGGCGGTTCGCAATCGCGTAAGGTCGCAAAATTGATGCGAAAGAGCAGAATGGCTGGATCGGGGAAGATGTTATTACTGGAGTATATTTGGTGTTGATGGAGTGTATGGGTAGTATGAAAAGTGCCAGACACGTGCCAGACACGTGTCTGGCACGTGTCTGGCACCCGGCCCCCCAAACCCAAAAAAAAACGCGCCCCATCGGGACGCGTTCTTCATTACGGCTTGGCAGCTTCGCTACTTGAGGCTGTTCACCAGCTGCGCGAAGGCTTCCGGCTGACGCACGGCCATGTCGGCCAGCATCTTGCGATCGAGCGTGTAGCCTTTTTCGGTCATCAGGTGGATGAAGCGGCTGTAGCTCATGTCGTGCTGACGCACGGCGGCATTGATGCGGGCAATCCACAGGCGGCGGAAGTCACCCTTCTTGGCCTTGCGGTGCTCGGTGGAAAAGGCCATCGAACGATCGACGGCGGCCAGCGTCTGGCGCAGCAGGTTCTTGCGACCGCCGCGGAAACCTTTGGCATACTCAAACGCACGCTTGCGACGGGCCTTGGAAGCTGGATTGTTGGTTGCTCTCGGCATTTACAGGGCCCTCCTTAACAGGCGATCATTCTCTTGACGCGCGGCTCATCGACATCGGCCACAATCAGGCCCTTGCGCAGGTCGCGCTTGCGGCCAGGAGACTTCTTGGTCAGAATGTGGCTGGCGTAGGCCTGATGGCGCTTGACCTTGCCCTTGCCGGTCAGTTTGAAGCGCTTGGCCGCGCCGCGGCGGGATTTCATCTTCGGCATCGTCTATCCTCCTGGCTACTTTTTCTTCGGTGTCAAAAGTGCACTCATATTGCGCGGCCCTTCCATCTTGGGCGGCTGCTCAACGGTGGCAATGTCCGACAGGATTTCGATGAACTTCTCAATCGCTTCCTGTCCGAACTCCTTGTGCGTGATCATGCGGCCGCGGAACAGCACGAAAACCTTGACCTTGTGCCCTTCCTCAAGGAACTCCCGTCCCTGACTGGCCTTGGTCTCCAGATCGTGAATGCTGATCTTCGGCGTCAGGCGAACACCCTTGACCGTCACAGTGTGCTGCTTGGCCTTGGCGGCCTTTTCCTTCTTGGACTGCTGGTAAAGGAACTTTCCATAGTCCATGATCTTGCAGACCGGCGGATCGGCGTTGGGCGCGATCTCAACCAGATCCAGCCCCGCTTCCTGAGCCCTTTCGACAGCATCGGGGGTGCTGACGACTCCAACCTGCTCGCCGTCTTCGTCAATCAGGCGAATCTTCGGATCACGAATGAACTCGTTGATCCGGTGCTTGGGGGCCTCAACCTTGGGGCGCTGGAAAAATTTGCGTCTGGCGATGATCGCCTCCTGAATTTTACCTGTTGCGCTTTGGCCTAAGTGGCCAGGCTGCGCGCGTGCCTAGTCCTGCCCGAGGCCCTCAGCATCGTCAAGCTGCCGCTCATTGATTGAGCCAAGCAGGTGAGTGATGAGCGTCTCGGGATTCATCACACCCAGATCGCCCTTGCCGTGACGGCGCACCGCCACTGTGCCCTGCTCGGCCTCGCGGCCGCCCAGAATGAGGATCCAGGGAATCTTGCGTGTTTCCGCGCTGCGAATCTTGTAGCCGATCTTCTCCGAGCGCGTTTCGAGCTCGCTGCGCAGACCGGCGGCCTCCAGCTGCTGGTGAAGCATTTCGGCGGCTTCCATCTGATCGTCCGTGATCGGCAGGACGATGGTCTGAACCGGCGCCAGCCAGGTGGGCAGATTACCGGCAAAGTGCTCGATAAGAATCCCCACAAAGCGCTCGAGGCTGCCGAAGATCGCGCGGTGAATCATCACCGGACGATGCTTTTCGCCATCCTCGCCCGTGTACTCCAGCTCGAAGCGTTCCGGCATGGAGAAATCCAGCTGCACGGTCGCGCACTGCCAGCGGCGTCCCAGACTGTCCTTGATGTGGAAGTCGATCTTGGGGCCGTAGAAAGCGCCATCGCCGGGATTCAGCTTGTACTCGGAACCTACACGCTCGAGGGCCTTCTTCAGTGCGCTCTCGGCATGGTTCCAGACATCCAGGCTGCCGATGTACTTTTCTTCCGGCCGCGTGGACAGCTCCATCTCGTAAGTAAAGCCGAAGGTGGAATAGATCCGGTCCACCAGTTCGATCACCTTGACGATTTCGTCCTCGACCTGCTCGGTGGTGCAGAAGACATGGGCGTCGTCCTGTGTGAACATGCGCACGCGGAACAGGCCATGCAGCACGCCCGACTTCTCGTGACGGTGCACCTGACCCAGTTCAGCCAGCTTGAGCGGCAGTTCGCGGTAGCTGTGCGGCTGGCTGCCGAAAATCGTGACACAACCCGGGCAGTTCATCGGCTTGACGGCAAAGTCGCCATCGTCGATGCGCGTGAAGTACATGTTGTCACGGTAATTGTCCCAGTGACCGCTCCTGTGCCAAAGCTCCTCGGAGAGGATCATGGGCGTGCGGATTTCCTTGTAACCGGCTTCGCGATGCAGGCCGCGCCAGAAAGCAATCAGGTTGTCCAGCACGATACTGCCGTTGGGATGCCAGAAGGGAAAGCCCGGTCCGACTTCATGGAAGCTGAAGAGATCAAGCTCGCGCCCAAGCTTGCGATGGTCGCGTTTCTTGGCCTCTTCGATCATGAAGAGATAGTCGTCCAGTTCCTGCTGAGTGGGGAAGCTGATGGCGCGCACGCGCTGCAGCTGCTCGTTGCTCTCGTCGCCGCGCAGGTAAGCGCCAGCCACACTCATCACTTTGACGGCCTTGATCCTGGCCGTGTCCAGCAGATGCGGGCCGCGGCAGAGGTCGCACCAGTCGCCCTGATCGTAAACCGAAACCGTCTCGCCGCGCTCGCGAATGGTCTCAATCAGGTCCAGCTTGAAGCTTTCGCCCTTGCCCTTGAAAAAGTCCAGTGCTTCATCGGGCGTGAGTTCGCGGCGAACAAGGCGATCCTTGCGCTTAAGGATCTCCTTCATCTTCGCTTCGATTTTGGGCAGATCGTCTTCGCTGATGGCTTCAGGGAATTTGATGTCGTAGTAGAAACCAGCCTCGGTGGGCGGACCATCGTCCAGCTGGGCGGCAGGCCATAGCTCTTTTACTGCCTGCGCCAGCACATGGGCCGAGCTATGCCAGAACACGGCTTTGCCCTCATCGTCCTTCCAGGTGAGAAGGCGAAAGTTCGCGTCAGCATTAATTGGATGAACCAGGGAAACCTTTTCGCCGTCAAGGACTGCTGCCAGAGCGGCCTTGGCGAGAGAATGGGAGATTTCCTTGGCGACTTCCAGCGGCGTAACGCCGGCCTCGACCTGGCGTGTGCTGCCGTCCGGAAAGGTCAGGGTAATCATACCTGAGCCTTTCGATACTGTGGGAGAACGTGCGCCAAGCAACGCTCATCCCTGACTTCAAGAAAGCCCTCGCAAGCGGAGGGCTTGGCCGCTTCTGCGGCAGTGGGCGATACGGGACTCGAACCTGTGACCCCTAGCGTGTCGAGCTAGTGCTCTAACCAACTGAGCTAATCGCCCATCAAGCCGTGAAAGATAGAGCCTCAACAGCTTGGAGTCAAGTGCCTATCGGTGATTTCCATTTTGAATACCGGGCACTTTGCGCAGTTCGTCCAGCTCGTGAATCACATGGGTGATCTGCATATCCCCGGGCGCTTCCATTTTCCCCGGATTGTACCAGCAAACCGGCATCGAATAGTTGATGCCGCCTTGAATATCACTGCTAAGGCTGTCCCCTACGATAATCGTGCGCGCGCGATCGGGCTGCCCCATTTCCTCAAAAGCAATGTCGAAGATGGCAGGATCGGGCTTGGCTGCGCCAACTTCACCACTAATCAGAACCTTCGGGAAGCACTCGGCCAGCGGATTTCCCTTAAGGCGACCCCGCTGCACTTCTGGAATGCCGTTGGTGATCAGCAGCAGCTGGTGGTTCTGTGAGAGGTCCTTGACCAGCTCAAGAGCGCCAGGCAGCAGGGTCCGCTGCGTGGAAAGCGAGCAGAGATATTCACCGGAGAGCAGGCTGGCCGATGCTTCAAATCCAAGATCTTCCAGCAGGTGGGCAAAACGCTTTTCCCTTAGCTCCTCCTGACTGATGCGGCCAGCTTCGTATTCGGCCCAGTAAAAACGGTTGATGATACGATAGCGCGGCAGGATTGCGTCGGACCAGGGCAAGCCACAACGCTCCAGCCCTTCGCGAAGGGCAGCGGCCTCGGCGGCGTCGTAATCCAGCAGAGTTCCGTCCGCATCAAACAGGATCCACTCATAGGACTGGCTCATGCAGGTCCCCCTTAATCAATCAATGGCTTCAAGGTGGCAGCTTGTGCAGGCTCTTTCAAGGGTACAGGACTGTCACGACAACCATTCCGACAATGGTATTTCTGATTTGTCGCGAATAACATTCACTATTGCATGTCATTTTAGTCATATCATATCTTCCGGAGTCAATTCGGATCCCCCATGTCACGCATTCCGAAAGAACTTAGTCGAGCCTGGATTCACCTGACGGCCTACGCCTGTCTGCTGGTCGCCACGCCCTTTCTCATGCTGCGAAACTACCTGCAACCGGCAATCGGCCGCTTGTCCAGGGCAACGTTTACGCTCTCATCCATCGATCTCCCCTTGATTCCCATGGTGGCGCTGCCACTGGGCCTGCTTGCCCTGTGGCTGGCCTGGAAACGCTGGGGTAAACGCGTTATACCTTTGACGGGCTTTGTGCTGGCGGCCTGGCTAAGCGCACAGCAAGTGGCGGACTATTACTTCAATCACCAATGGTATGAACTGCAACACAACTGGCACTATCTGGCCTACCTGGTCTATTCACTGCTTTTCTGGCGGGCAAGCGAGAGCCTGAAGCTTGCAGGAGGAAGACGCTTTGCGGCGGGACTGGGGCTGGCTCTGCTCCTCTCTTTTGGCGATGAACTGATCCAGATTTACATCTCCAGCCGCGTCTTTGATGTTTCCGATATCGCCAAGGATTTCTGGGGTGCTGCAACCGGACTCTCCGTAATCCAGCTGAACAGATTTTTTGTATCACGGTCTGAAGGACAAGGTGCAGCTGAGCCGCTAAGACTGATGGCCCGCGCCATGCTGCCTGCCTGGTTTTTTCTTTGCAGCTCCTCCTGGATCAGCGATCCCGCACTGGCCAGCAATGCCTTTGGCGTCGGTTTTCTTCTGGCGCTCCTTGCACTCTTTCTGGTTGAGTTCTGCGTCGTTTGCGCCCGGCCATTTCCCTTGGCCTCCCGGCATTGCTGCTGGCAGCCTTGATCGCCCTCTTCATTGCAGGCGCTGACAGTCCGACAGCCTTCAAGCGCGATGGCCTGGTCATGTATCACGGATTGCCGCTGGCCGGGTTTGATTACCTGATTCACCCGGATGGCCGCTTCAGGCCCGTTGACAAAAAGCACGCCTTCAATACTCGTGACTTCAGCCGACTGCTGGATCTGGGTGAAGACATCCTGCTTCTGGGGACGGGAAGTCAAGGCAAGGGTGGAATCGGCCTGCCCGAAGATGCCAAGGTTCAATTCATCAAGCATGCCAGGGAAGAGCGCGGTATACAAGTAATCTCCCTTCCCACACCGCTGGCCTGTCAGGTATTCGATCGACTGAAGGCGGAAGGAATGGCCACAGCCTTTGTGATACACACGGGGGATTGATGTCACAGGAAATGGAGCGCTGGATTGGACGGGCGATTGCCTTCTGGTGGGGTCTTCTGCTACTGCTGGCGATACTGTCCTTCATTGAGCCCGCCTGGTGGATGGAGATCATGCAGCCAGGCAGAAGTAGCGAAGCCATGGACTACAAGCATCTGGGGGATGTAGCATTTGAAGAAGGTGACCTTGCCAAGGCCATTCAGGCCTACGAGCTTGGTCTGAGGCGCGCACCGGAGAGTGTCGAATTGCGCGGCAATCTGGGGATTGCTCTGGCGCGGGCCGGGCGCACAGAGGAAGCCCGCAGGACGCTGGAATGGCTGGCTCGGGAAGATGTATCACAGAACACCGTTGCCCTTTACAATCTTGCCGAACTTGAAGAGCAGGCGGGTGATTTTGCACTGGCGGCCCAGCACTATGCGGCAAGCGCGGAAGGATCGCCACACCCTGCTCCGGCACTGGCCAGGGCCGGCCGCATGTACATGAAGCTGGGGCTTGCAGAAGAAGCGGCCAGAATGTTCGAGAGCAGTCTGGCGGCCGATACCTGTTACCACTGCCTGCATGATGCCATGTGGCTTCGTCTGGAAGAATCCCCCAGCGAAAAGCCGGCATTTGAGGCCAGCCGCTACGCCAAATGGGTTTTCGACTGGCTTAAGGAAAGCGAAAAGGACATGGCGCGCAGCCACTACAACCTGGCCCTCTGTTATCACCACCTTTCATGGCATGAGCTGGTTGAGGAAAACTGTCAGCGTGCCCTATCCGCCTGGCCGGAATTCCGCGAGCCGGGACTGCTGCTGGCAGAAGTCCGTCGGCTTGGCGAAGCGCCCTGATCTGCCTGTTTCCGCTTTGACTTTTTCATACCTTCTCCCGACTCACCCAAGGGAGACAGGAATTCATGAGCCTACTGAGCAACCAATCACTTGCCGATTTTCTGGCAGATCTCGAAGCCTGGCAGATCCGCCGCTTCCATTTCATTCCTGACACCAATGGCCAACTGAAGGCCTCTCATGCCGAACTTGATCCATTGGCCGATGCACTTAACCGGGACAGCCGTGACCAGCAAGGGCACGAAGGCTTATTCTTCCAGCTGGACAGCACGGGTAGCACTCTGATGGCGGCCTTTGTGCACAAAACCTGCCGAGGCCTTGCGGCGGGTGGACTGCGCTACTGGAACTATGCGGGCCTGGAGGATGTCCTGCGTGACGGTCTGAGGCTCGCCGCCGGCATGACGCGTAAAAGTGCACTGGCCGGACTCTGGTGGGGCGGTGGCAAGGGTATTCTGGCCAGACCGCTGGAAAGCCCGGCGCTGGAAGGTGAATCACGGGCCCTGCTCTATCGCGAATACGGTCACTTTATTACCAGCCTCGCGGGATGCTACTACACGGCTGAAGATGTGGGTACCGGCCCGGTGGACATGGCCGAAGTCTACAAGACCACTCGCTTTGTTACCTGTGTTCCGCCATCGGTGGGTGGCAGCGGCAACCCATCCGGCCCGACTGCCAGAGGCGTCGTTGCCGGCATGCAGGCCGCCCTTGCCTATCTGGAAATGGGCGATCTGAAGGGCAAGAGCATTGCCATGCAGGGACTGGGTCATGTAGCACAGCCCATGCTGGAAGAGCTCTTTGAAAAGGGTGTATCACGCGTGGTGGCGACGGACATTGATGCGGAACTGGTGGCAGAGCTTTCTGCACGTTTTGCGGAGAGGCCTTTTGAGGCTCGCCATGTATTACGAGACGATACATCCATTTACGGCGAAAAGGCGGACATCTTTGCGCCTTGCGCGACCGGCGCGATTCTGAACCCGGAGACAATTCCCATGCTGGACTGCAGGATCGTTTGCGGCGCGGCCAACAACCAGCTGCAGGACCCTGTTCGTGATGACATGGCGCTGGTTAAGCGCGGTATCCTCTATGTGCCGGACTTCCTGACCAACCGCATGGGCATTGTCAATTGCGCGGATGAAGGTGCCGGCACCCTCTCCCCCGACCCGCTGATTGAGCGGCATCTGGAGCCGGGCTGGAAGCACTCGATTCATCAAACCTGCCTGGATGTCTTTGCTGAAAGCCGTAGCCGGGGAACGGGCCCTGGAAGCATCGCCACGGAAATGGCCGACAAGCTGGCCGAAGAGCTCCACCCTGTATACGGGCACAGGGGCAAGCAGATCATCAACAGTCTCAAATGAAGAGTATTGAAAGAGGAGTTCGTGTGAAGTCTTTTCGTCCCCCCATCCTTGCAATTATCCTGCTGCTCTCAGTCGCTCAGCTTCTTGAAGCACGCAGTAACTTTCGTGGCTACAGTGGTGCACCGGGCCGCCAGACCTGCGCCATTTCCTGTCACGGCAACAGTAACGGCAGCGTGATTGTGGAAGGTTTCCCCGAAGTCTACGAGCCGGGCATGACCTACACAATCGATGTATCACATGATGGTGGCAGCAGCATTCGCAATTTCAATGCAAGCTGTCGGCTGGGAACAGGAACATCCACAGCAGACGAACTGGATCAGGGTTCGGGCACGGACACCTACTCAGTCAACGGTGAAGGCAATGGCGTGCAGCTAAGCAGCTATGGCCGTGATACAGCAACCTTCTACTGGACCGCGCCGGAAGCAGGTGCCGGAGAAGCCCGCTTCTACATGGGCGCTTTTCAGGGCACCAACGAAAACACCGGCTCCACGACCGAAATCGAGATCGTGATACAGGAGGGTGCCAGCATCCCCCAGCTTTCCATTGCCGCTGCACAGATTGCCAGCGACAGCGATGGTGATGGTGTGCTCGAAATTGGCGAGGATGCCTACCTGGTCATCAGCCTGGAAAACACCGGCGGCATGCAGAGTGGTATTGCGGGCACCATCAGCACAACCGATGAACGCATTCAAATTCTCTCCTCCACCAGCAGCTGGCCGGATATGTCCGGCGGCGATGTCATGTTCAATGCAGAAGCACTGCAGGTATTCGTTCCTGAGGACACTACGCCTGTCTTCGAGGCCGAACTGAATCTGCATCTGACAACCGACAGCGGCGAGCTTGAACTGCCCTTCACACTGAGTGTGGGCGAATGGACCTTGATTGCCGGGACCGGTGCGGAAGACGATGCGCCCGACTGGAATCACTTTGCTCAGGACGGCTGGGGCGACAACTGGCATGTCAGTCAGGAGTCCAGCTCAACGGGCGAGCAGTCCTTCAAGTGCGGGGCCGATGGCGCGGGCGATTATGAAAATGCCCTGGATGCCTGGCTTGTATCACCGCCCATGACCCTGCTTGCCTACTCGCAGCTCAGCTTCATGCATCGCATACAAGCTGAGATTTCAAGTGCTTACCCAGACAGCGCCTATGATGGTGGCGTGCTCATGATCAGCACGGACGACGGGGCAAACTGGGAGCAGCTGGATGCGTCTTACACCAACTGGTTCAGGCATGAAACCGGCTCCGGCGATCCAGCGACACATCCCTTTGCCGGCGGGACTCCCTGCTTCAGTGGCGATGTGGAGTGGACACATGAAACGGTTGACCTGAGCAGTTGGGAAGACCAGACTGTACGCCTGGCCTTCCGCTTTGGCAGTGACACGGGAACCACCGATGAAGGCTGGTACATCGATGACATTCTGATTCAGGGCTATTATGAAGAGGACACAGAGCTGGGAAGCGAGCTCGAACAGCCCTCCCGCTTCGCCCTCTTGAAGGTCTGGCCCAACCCCTTCAATCCACTTGCACAGATCGGCTATACGCTGCCGGTCGCCGGGCAAGTGAAGGTGGCGCTGCATGATCTTGCCGGCAGGGAAGTGATGCTTCTTGCAGAAGGCCTGCGCCAGGCAGGCGAGCACAGACTTGTGCTGAAGGGCCATGGTCTGGCCAGCGGCATCTATCTGATTACTCTTGATAGCGGCAATCAGCGGATCAGCCAGCGGATCACGCTGCTTCGCTAGGCCCAACAGTCAACTGGCAATTGAAAGGGGAGGCCGCCGCCTCCCCTTTTGCATTTCATCGGTAGAGAATGATCTGTCCGTTTTCAATCGAACGATTTTCCAGATTCCCATCCATGACTTCACCTGAAAAGCTGGCAACAAAGGAAAACTCGGTGTAGTCAATAAGAGTCATCACCACTTCGGCAACACCATCAAGCGTGAAATAGCCATTGGATTCTTC
Organism: uncultured Bacteroidaceae bacterium; assembly: GCA_964345075.1. GTDB lineage: Bacteria > CAIWAD01 > CAIWAD01 > CAIWAD01 > CAIWAD01 > CAYFPS01. The sequence goes on from CAYFPS010000016.1 coordinate 25,801, forward strand.
CTCTTCCTGCGCTGTCGGGAAGTAATAGAGCGTGTGACCACCATCCGCTGTCCCCAGAGTGTAAAGTCCTGGATCATCGCCGGCGAGCAGGATCATCAGACCCGGATAGCCAAGGTTGTTGAGATACAGCCAGCCGGAATCCTCACTTAACTGGAATTCACCCGTGAATTCACCTCGCTACCGTCCAGGACCATGCTCCAAATGCCAGTCCAAAGGTCATTGCTTGAGACGTATCCGTAATGCGAGCAGTCAAATCGCTCATTTACACGTAAATAGTCCTCGCTTCCTTCGCTGTTGGAAACGGTCAACTCCGATTCAGACAGCTGCCAAGCCAGGGCAAATGGATTGCTGCCATCGTCAGGTGTCACATAGATGCTGTCGGCATCGGCCAGCCACCACCCTGAGTATTCCTCACACTCTTCTTCGAGGTGATTTACTTCCGTTCGCTCCCATTCGCCTGAAGCATAGAGCTCGATGAACTCTTCCTCATCGCTCTCACTGCGATACCAGACCCCCACCAGCTCGCTATCAATGACAGTGTTGCCGTAATCGGCACAGTCCGGGAAAACAGAGACGGGCGTGTACCTGTCTTCAGTCTGCTCCAGTGCGTCGTTGATCAGGAGGTCCCCATCATCAAAGTGGAAGCTATAGACAAGTTCAATTTCCTGTCCGCCGTCATTGAAACTGACGATGAGACTGTCCCCTTCAGCCGCCCAGAAACCAGACTCCTCGAAGCATTGACTATTCACAAAATCATAGTCAATGCTCTGCCAGGTTCCATCATCATCCACGCGCAAAGTGCTTTCCCAGACATCCACCTCTGTTTGTTGCCAGATGCCAATCAGGTCTTCCCCACTTGCATCATCCTCACAGCCTCCGAAAATCAAAAGTGAGAGTCCGGCCATGATCAGATAAAACTGCCGCTTTAGTTGAACTGCAAGGCCTTTTAGCTTCATGGTCATGCTCCTTTTCAACGCTTCCGAAGCCGGTAGAAACAATTGTGCCAAGACCTGCAGGTAATTCCAAAGGAAAAAGCTGATCGTCAGAAGCTTCACAATTTGACCCATTCAGAAGATAAAGTGTTCGATTTTCGGCAGGACTGTTCAAAATCCGACAGTCATCAGAACTAATGCTTATTGAGTATCAACAGCTTCAAACTGGCGCGATATTTGCTCGCACAGGGGCGATAACACCTGTACGCCCTGCCCGCCCTAAGGCAGGAAAACGATTAGAAGGAACCTCACATGAAGAACGCGCTTTCCTTGATTGCGCTGCTTGGCATGAGCGCTGGCGCCTTTGCCGGCATGGTGACCTGGCAGTGTGACATGAGCGTCCAGCAGGCGCTGGGCAACTTCAATCCCGGCAATGGCGACTACGTCGTTGTCCGCGGCTATTTCAACGGCTGGGGCGGAAGCAACCCGACCCTGACCGACACTGATGGCGATGGCATCTACACCGGTAGCTACGACCACACCGGTATTGCCGGACCCTACGAGTACAAGTATGTCTTGATTTATGGCGGCGGCGGTGAAAGCTGGGAATCACTCCCAAACAATCGCACATACGCCTATGATGGCAGCGACGTCACTCTGGACATCAACTACTTCAATGATGTGAGCGAGGTCCCGGGCGTCTGCAGTGTAGAGATCACTTTCAATGTTGACATGAGCGTGCAGGCTGCCACTGGTGGTTTCGATTCCGCCACGCAGGGCGTCTTCTACCGTGGCCCCTACAACGGCTGGGGCGGCTATGCCGAGCAGCTGCATGACACCGATGGCGATGGAATTTACAGCATCGAACTGCAGTTCACGGATCTGGACGAGGCCACCTGTGTCGAGCACAAATTTGTGATCGCCACGGATGATGGCCTGGGCAACTTCGGTGGAGACAACTGGGAAAGCAGCAACAACCGTTGTGCCTACGGCGATTGCATGTGGCTTGACAACGACATGGACGGCTTCAAGGAAGGTTCACTGGATGCCGTGTACTTCAGCAATGTCAACTGGGATGCCATCATTGATCACGATGTGACGGTGAACTTCAATGTTGACATGACCCGCGTGGCCTGCTGGTACAGCCAGAATGATCCCACCGGTCTGGGTTGGCCCTATGAAGATCTGGGCAGCTACGAAGCGATCAGCTTTGTTTCCGTCCATGGTTTCTTCAACGGATGGCCCGGCTGGGATGGCACGATCGACTCCCAGTACCATCTGCTGAACACCGGTGGTTACATCTACTCCGGCAGCCAGTTCTTCGCAACCGGCAGCAGCAAGAATCAGGTCTACAAGTATGGTGCCAATGGCTTTGACAACGAAGCTGGCTTCGGTGCCGACCACAGCATGGATCTGTCCGCTGACAATGGAACGGGCCTGCTGGTTGTCAACGACACCTTCGGCAGCCTGGGTGACTACTGGGCCGAGTGTGAGTTCACGGTTGACGCCGAAGAGATTCCCGGCAGCTTCCAGCTTGCCCAGAACTTCCCCAACCCCTTCAACCCGACCACGACCATTTCCTTCTCCGTTGAGGAAACCTCCGTGGCCAGCCTGAAGGTCTTTGACATCAGCGGCGCCCAGGTGGCCACGCTGGTTGATGGTATGGTGGAAGCCGGCAGCCACGAGCTGAACTTCGACGCCTCCAACTTGAGCAGCGGCGTGTATGTCTACAGCCTGCAGGTTGGTGCCAATGTCGAATCGCGCAAGATGGTGCTGGTGAAGTAATTCAGCTGCACATCCCGATATTAAAGGAGGGCCCGGTCGTGGGCCTTCCTTTTTTTCTCAGCAAATGACGGAGGCAAATGCAGGAATCACGCAAGGGCTTTCTGACCGCAACACTGGCCTATGTACTCTGGGGCCTGCTGCCTGCCTACTGGAAACAGTTGGCCCATGTGGATGCCCTGCAAGTGGTCGCGCATCGCATGCTGTGGGGCGCACTGATGCTGCTTGGCTGGCTCGCCTTGCGTGGTCGTTTGTCCGGCTTCATCGACAGGATTCGGCAGCCGCGTGTCCTCAAACTGCATGGACTGGCTGCGCTCTTGATCAGCATCAACTGGCTGATCTATGTCTGGGCGGTCAGCCACGAAAGGATTGTGGAGGCCAGCCTCGGTTACTTCATAAACCCTGTTTTCAGTGTGCTGCTGGCTGTCCTGATCCTGCGCGAAAAACTGCGCCGTCTGCAATGGTTGGCCGTATTGATGGCTGCTGCCGGCATGGTCATGCTGGTCAGTCAGGCCGAAGAAATCCCCTGGGTGGCGCTGGGCCTGACCTTTTCCTTCGGCTTCTACGGCTTTGTGAAAAAACATGCGCCGCTTGGATCCATTGAAGGCCTTGCATTGGAAACAAGCCTGCTGTTCCTGCCTGCGGGGCTATGGCTTGGCTGGCTGGCTTTCAATGCTTCGGGCGCACTCTTTACGAGCGGCCCTCGTCAGGACCTGTTGCTGGCAGGGGCGGGATTTGTCACGATCAGCCCCCTGCTGCTCTTTGCTGCGGGGGCACGCAGGCTGCCGCTTTACTGGCTGGGCATGTTGCAATATCTGGCCCCTACCCTGCAGCTGCTCGTGGGTGTTTTTGTGTATCACGAAGCCTTTGGGGGCCGCGAACTGCCGGGCTGGCTGCTGGTCTGGACGGCCCTGCTCCTGCTTGCAGTGGAATCCTGGCAGGCGGGTCGCAGGCGCAAATCAACAGAGGAGCGCGCAGGATGAGAAGTGTACTCGCCGTTGCCGGGGGCTATCTGCTCTGGACAGTCTGCTGGCTTGGGGGCAACGCCCTGTTTTTTGCCGATCTGGGTGACAAAGCCCGAGCCGGCATTGCAGTAACGGCGCTCCTCCCCCTGCTGGCCCTGCTTGGGCAGAGCCTCGTCTGTAGCCTCTTTGCGGGATACTTCTGTGCATGGATCAGCCCTGAACGGCGCAACGCATGGATTCTCGGACTGCTGTTGCTGGCAACGGGGATTCCGGTACAGGCCTCTGCCTGGCAGCTGATGCCGGTCTGGTATCACCTTTGCTTCCTGATTTTATTGATTCCGGGCACTTTGCTTGCCGCCCATCGCAGGACTTCACCCTGACAAAGTTGGACTTAACTAACTTGGGCCTTGAATCAAGATGATAGGCTGCCATGAAGTCCATCATTCACAAGGCCGATCAGCGAGGCGCGGCAGATCTGGGCTGGCTGAAAACCCGCTACAGTTTCAGTTTTGCCGACTGGTACAATCCGGAGCGCATGGGTTTTGCCGCTCTGCGTGTCATTAATGATGACTGGATTGCGCCGGGCAAGGGTTTTGGCATGCACCCGCATCGCGACATGGAAATCATCACGCTGCAATTGGAAGGCTCGCTGGAACACCGGGACAGCATGGGCAATCATGGCGTGATACAAGCGAATGAACTGCAGGTAATGAGCACAGGTAGCGGCATCCTTCATTCGGAGTTCAACCCCGATGATGCAGCGCCAAGTCGCCTCCTCCAGATCTGGATTCATCCCCGTGAACAGCGGGTCAAACCGCGCTACCAGAAAATTCAACTGGGTAAAGCTGAATCAGCCCTTCAAGCGCTGGTGGGGCCGGATCCTGAATCGAGCCCAGCCTGGATTCATCAGGATGCCTGGCTGGATCTGGTGCACGGGAGCGCCGGTGATACACATACGGTCAGGTCACGTGGCGATTCGGGCCTGTGGTATCTATTTGTGATTGAAGGCGCCGGCACCGTGAATGGAATCAAGGTGGGGCCGCGTGATGCAATCGGCCTTTTGGATGTGACACAACTGGAAACAAGTTTCGAGAAACCCGGGCGCTTCCTCCTGTTTGAATTGCCCGAATGAGAAAGGATTTGGCTTGAAGGAACTGCTGAAGGACCTCGAATGGCGCTATGCGACCAAAGTCTTTGATCCGTCGAAGAAGCTGAGCGATGAACAGCTTGATGCCCTCTTTGAAGCCTATCGATTGACAGCGACGAGTTTCGGCTTGCAGGTGGGCAAACTTCTGGTCGTTGACAATCCTGAGCTTCGACAGAAAATTGAAGGGCTGGCCTGGAATCAGAAGCAGGTGACCGAAGCGAGTCATCTGCTGGTCTTTGCCGTTCGGACGGGTGTGGAAGAAGCCGACATTGTGGAGCATGTGGAAAACACGGCGCGTGTGCGTGGTGTGGACCCGGCCACGCTCGAAGGCTTTGCCGGATTCATGCGTTCCGCCGCTCAGAGCATGAGTCCCGAAAAACAGCTGGAATGGAACAGCCGACAGGCCTACATCGCACTAGCTTATGTCATGATTGCCTGCGCAAAGCTGCGAATTGACTCCTGCCCGATGGAAGGCTTTAATCCCAAGGGCGTGGACGAGCTGCTGGGCCTTGAGGAGCGGGGCCTGCACTCAGTACTGCTTCTGCCCATTGGCCACCGCTCCGATTCGGACAAATATGGCCACGCGGCAAAGGTTCGCAAGGGACTGGATGTCCTGATCGAACGGATCTGAAGCCTCTCGATTAGGAAATCAAGGGGGCCTCGGGGGCCCCTTTTTTGTCAGGTCTTTTGGACAGTAGATGATGAATGGTGGGGGCTGCTAGCTTTGCGACCCTGGCACTCCCCTGGCACTCCCCCGGCACTCCCCCGGTACCAAGGCCAGTGGGGCAGTTGTCGACGCAGTCGGCAAATGGCCCCTGGCAAAGTGCCGAACGATCGGCACGTCTACCGCTTCAGCAAGGACCGCCTCGGGCCGCAGCTGAAGCGGACGGGTAATAGAAAAGGCTGGAAATGGCCTTCCGACAACAGCTAAACGCGAATACATTTTCACGTTTTGCCCATATTTACTCATCACAGAAATTATTAACCACAAAGCTTAACTATTCATTCTTTATGCTTGACTATCAACAATCTTTATAACTCTATTCCCCGAATCTTTCAGGGCGCTGCAGTGCCCGTGGCGCAATCATGTCAAAAGGAGAAGAAGATGAAAGCTATGACATCGTTTTGGGGGAAGACTTGCTTTGTCAGCTTGCTGCTGACAGGCGTGTCAACAGTTTCAACAGCCAGCCCGCTCTATCTCCATCAGAGTGATCTGACCAGCGGGCAGTTCACTCAGTCCATGGCCAGTCTGGATGACAAGGCGGCTAACGGGGCAAATGGTGGCGGTCGCATGACAACCGATCCCTCTTTTGATCCCGCCTGCATGTTCCCGACGGATCCCAATTTCGATTGGTCCTGCGCGACGAATCCGATCCATGATCCTGGCTGCGGCGGTGGGACAACGGATCCGATCTACGATCCCTACTGTGGCACTTCGACCGATCCCTTTTATGATCCTAATTGTAATGGCTCAACGGATCCCGTATATGATCCTTACTGTTATCCAACAGATCCAGTCTTTGACCCAGGCTGTGGAACAACCAATCCCTCCTACAATCCTGAGTGCCAGACGAACCCTACTTATGACAACAATTGCGTGACTGACCCCGTTTACGACCCCGACTGCGTCATGCCAACGGATCCCAGTTTCGATTGGTCCTGCATGACCAATCCCATGTTTGACCCGAGCTGCGAAGTCGTTGCCGCTAATGAAATGCCCGCCGGCTATGGGTTGCTGAAGATTGCGCCGAATCCCTTCAATCCAGTGACCACCCTGAGCTTCAAATTGCCGGAAGCAAGCCAGGTTACCCTCGCCGTCTATGACATGCAGGGTCGTCAGGTTGAGATGATTCACAGCGGACTTGCTGCACGCGGTCTTAACTCGATCAGCTGGGATGCCAGCCGCTATGCCAGCGGCATCTACCTGGCCATTTTACAGGCTAATGGCTTGGTTCAGACCGAGAAGCTGGTCTTGATGAAGTAGCTGAATAGGTTATCAGATGTGAAGGAGAGTCCTGCGGGGCTCTCCTTTGCTTTCCGACCAGTGGTCCGACCAGTAGTCCGACCAGAATCTTACCCATACCACCCGAATCGGCCATTTGCTTCGTAATAGGATCTGGCGAATCTGTCTGAATCCAATGACAGTCCACCTCAGTTCGCAGCTTTGAAGGTGATGGGGGGCGGCTTGTTCCGACCAGTAGTCCGACCAGTGGTCCGACCAGTAGTCCGACCACTGCCCCCTACCCAGCCACCCCTTCCTTTACTATCCCAGATCTGTCCACCAGCTGAGCATGAAGCAGCCGCAGACCTCCCCAGGCGGAAAGGCTGATCGCGGCGATGATCGCCAGCATGATCAGCATCTGATAGAGAATGGCGGTGGCGGGTGAAGATCCACCCAGAATCTGGCCGGTCATCATGCCGGGAATACTCACCAGACCAAGCGTCGCTGTTGTGTTAAGGATGGGAAGCAGGGCCGCGTGCAAACTGCTCCGCATGAAGCGGCTGCGCGCATCGCGGACGCTGGCACCAAGACTTAGCAGAGTTTCCCACTCACGCTGGCCGGCAGTCGTCTGAAAACGGCTCAGGTGCCGTTCAAGCGCCAGTGTCGTTCCATTCATGCTGTTGCCCAGAATCATGCCACCCAGCGGAATCAGGTACTGGGCTTCATGCAGGGGTTCGGGCCGGACGACAAAGATCAAGGCAAAAATCAGCACGAAGGTGCTTGAAAAAATGATCAGAAGCGGCAGCTGCCAATTCATGGCACGAGGCAGTCGGCCCGCCCGTTTGAGAATGGTCCAGGATGCGGAGAGTTGCATCACCAGTAGCCACAGGATGTTCCAGCTGAATTCATTCCAGCGAAACAGGACCTCCAGCACCAGCCCCAGACCGGCAAGCTGCATCACCATGCGCGCCAGCCCGACCAGCAGCGTCTTCTCCAGTCGCAGTCCAATACCACGAAACAGCAGCAGCGGTATCAGGACCAGCAGAAAAGCCGGAAGCAGATCCAGCCAGCCAAGTTGTATCACACCCGTCTCAGCTTGCATGGAGCATGCCCTCACGCATTTGTATCACGGTGTGACAGGACTTGATCCAGCGCGGATCGTGACTGGCAGAGAGAATCGGCGGCGTATCAACTCTCGAAAGTAGACTGACAAGCACTTCAACCGACTGATCATCCAGCCCGGTCGTTGGCTCATCCAGCAGCAAACATGTTGCAGGCAGCAGCAGGCCTCTTAGCAGAGCAATTCGCATTGCCTCTCCACCAGAAAGCTTGCCCGGCTTCCGGTTCAGCTCCATCCCGGCAAGACCCAGTCCGCAAAGGCGATCAGCCAATTCTTCATCTGCGGCAGGAGCAAGGCCCTGAAGTTCCCGCCCCAGATTGAGGACTTCGCGCAGTGTATCACCAGGAAGCTCCGGCTGCTGCGAAATGAAATGCACGCGCCGCCGATGCCTGCAAAGACCTTCTGCCCTTACCGGCTCATTGTTGAAGTGAAATGTCCCGCCTGAGGCATGCATCAAGCCGGACAAGACCCTGAGCAAGGTACTCTTGCCGCAACCAGATGGCCCTTGCACGGCCACCCAGCCATCAGCAGGATCAATCGTCAGCGATAGTGGGTCCCAAAGGGGCTTCGTGCCAAACTGAATCGACAATTTGTTCAGTGTGAACATTTGGGCACACACAATTCAAACATTGCTTTCACAATCTTGCTTTTCCTGATTCAAGATAACACCTAAGGACGAGGGAGCAGGCCAATGAGCACTCGGGACATTCTGATTGTCGAAGACGAAGCCGACATTCTCGAACTGGTTCGCTACATGCTGGAAAGGGAAGGCTTTTCTGTCCGTGTTGCTGAAAGTGGTGAAGAGGCTTTCAAGCAGATCAGGACTTCACTGCCCGACCTGATTCTGCTGGATCTGATGCTGCCAGGCATGGACGGACACGAAATCTGCAGACGACTGCGCGCATCCCGTGATACAAGCGAAACACCCGTAATCATGCTCACGGCAAAGGGTGAGGAACAGGATGTCGTCAAGGGTCTTAATCTTGGCGCGGACGATTACGTAACCAAGCCCTTCAGTCCGAAGGTACTGCTGGCGCGCATTCAGGCCGTGTTTCGTCGTCAGGGCGTGCTTGAAGGATCGGAAGTGGATGAACAGGAAATCGTTCATGGGGCGCTGCGCATCCACACCGGTCGCAGGGAGGTGCTGGTAAGTGGTGATGAGGTCCAATTGACCTTCACCGAGTTTCAGATTCTTGTCTTGCTTGCCAGCCGCCCGGGCTGGGTTTTCACCCGCTACCAGATTGTTGATGCCGTCCGGGGTGAAGATTATCCGGTGACTGAGCGCGCAGTCGATGTTCATATGGTCGGTCTGCGCCGCAAATTGGGCGAAACCGGCAATCTGATCGAGACGGTCCGGGGTGTCGGGTATCGTTTCAAGGACGAAGAATAGCCCCGTTTCGCTTGACCGATGGGATAGCCGATTCCCTCCTACAGCATCCAGCAGCCAGCGACCAGGTTCAAGCCAGAAGGCTACCAGCATATCTCTTTGAATCAGCAATCTGCCTTCTGCAATCAGCACTTGTCAGGCCCCTGGCGAAGTGCCGACCCATCGGCACGGCTCCACTTCAGAAAGGACCATCTTCGGGCCGCAGTTGAAGCGGACCGACTCCACCTCCCTTAAAGCTTCCAGCAGCCAGCGACCAGTTTCAAGCCAGAAGGCTACCAGCATATCTCTTTGAATCAGCAATCTGCCTTCTGCAATCAGCACTTGTCAGGCCCCTGGCGAAGTGCCGACCCATCGGCACGGCTCCACTTCAGAAAGGACCATCTTCGGGCCGCAGTTGAAGCGGACCGACTCCACCTCCCTTAAAGCTTCCAGCAGCCAGCGACCAGTTTCAAGCCAGAAGGCTACCAGCATATCTCTTTGAATCAGCAATCTGCCTTCTGCAATCAGCACTTGTCAGGCCCCTGGCGAAGTGCCGACCCATCGGCACGGCTCCCCTTCATGAAGACAAATCTGGCTTCCAAAAAAGGCAAAGACCCCGCGATGTGCGGGGCCCTGCAGCGGTCACCTGGCCGCGATGGGTCGTCAACTGCAACAGGTGATCAATTCATGGCGGAGGTCGTCCAGCCGGCCATCCAGTTCTCACCGGAATTCATGGCGCCGATGTAGTCGACCTGATCAAAAAAGCCATCATTGGGCGGCGTCATGCCGTTACCCAGAGCCGGGCTCGATGCGGTCGGCGTAAAGTCAGGCGCACTCCTGTCGTAGGCAGCACTCAGCAGCGGATCCACATCCAGATGATTGTGCGCGTTCAGCGTGCTGATGAAGGCTTCGCTGGTGAAAATGGTCTCGTCCTCTTCGCCTGTCTGCCACACGCTGTTGTTGTCGTGGAAAATGCTGTAGTCCACGACCAGGTTTCCATTCAGGCTGGCACCATTATCATCGGTGGCGTTGACAAAGGTCGCCTCGTGATCGATGTCGATACCGCAGTCACCAAAGTTCAGCACGATGGCATTGTAAATGTGCGCGCCCGTGCCTTCACGCAGCAGCATGCCGATATCGCTCTCGGGACCCGTGCGCATGTCACCGACCATGGTCAGGTTATAGAGCTGGGGCATGGAACGGGGCAGCGCGTCATTGTCTTCGCCACTGTTGTCGGCCTCAATCCCCTGATCAGCATCATCACCATAGTGCTGCACCACCAGGAACTGGCCCTTGCCCTGCCAGCCATCAGTCCAGTCGAAGCTGTCGTCAGCCGCGCCGGTCACTACGACATGCTTCACATTCACCGTACCGCCAAAGAACTCGACACCGTCGTCCTTTCCCATGTGCACCTGCACATAGTCAACGGTCGTGCCACTGCCCACGCCCTGAAAGGCGATTCCGTTCAACTCATTGTCGGGGCTGATTTCGCGACCGGCGAACTCAACGCGCACATAGCGCAGAATGCCGCTGTCGTCCATGCTGTTGCTGCCACCATAGCCACCCGTGCCGCCTTCACCATAAGCCTCATCGCCACTGTTCAGCGGGGCACGGCCATTGATGATCAGGCCGCCCCAGTCCGAGCGACCACGATTGCCTTCGGCCTTGTCGGAAGTGAAAACAATCGGAGCCTCGGCCGTGCCGTCGGCCATCAGCTTGCTGCCGCGGCGTATCACAAGCATGCCATCCGTGGATGATTCACCATAGATGGTTGTGCCGGGATCAATGGTCAGAACGGTCTGATTGACATCATCACCCACGAAAACGCCACCGCGCAGCAGCCAGGCGCGGTCGTTGGTCAGGGTCATGTCGTCAACAATCGTGCCGGAGAGAATCTCGACTTCAGGGATTTCCTCCGTCTGCACGGCAACGGCAACAGTGCCGGTCGCCTCGGCCATGCCATCGGAAACCGTCACGGCAAAGGTATGCGTTCCGGCCGTCTCCGGCGCCGTCCAGTCGAACTGTGCTGTACTGGCACTGTAGGCGCTGCCATCCAGGGTCCAGTGGTAAGCGAGCTCGTCGCCGTCAGCGTCAGTGGCATTGCAGGTGATGGTCACACTCTGACCGAACTCGGCATTGCTGGCGGAACTGGTCACACTGCTCACCACCGGTGCGTGGTTCGCGGGATCTGTGTTGTCGTCATCGTCATCGTCGCTGCAGCCCATGATCATGCCCGTGCTCAGGGCCAGAATGATCAGCACGCGCTGCTTCATCATCGACTCGAAAATGCTCACTGTCTGCTCCTTTTGCTTGGCACTTGAACCTGTGTGTTACAATGACCAACCAAGCCCGAGCGACCAGCTTACACCTTCGCGGTAGGCATGTGTCACAAAGCCCCCCTGCTCAAAGCGGTGCTCGGGATTGAGAATATTCTTTGCGGACGCACTCAGCGTCAGACGACTGCTGAGTGGCTGGCGGAAGGACAAGTCGACTTCCGGGACGGGCATTTCATAAATGTCCGGCAGCGGCTTGGCACCTACTTCAGCGATACGCTTGCCTTCGATGTGGAAGAAGAGATCAAGCTGACTGCCCCACTTTTCGCTTTCGTAGCGAAGGTTGAGGTTCGCCAGATAGGGCGATTGACCATGCAGGGGACGGTTGCTCGAGCTCTGGATACCCTTGGTTGAATCGCTTAGGGCGATGTCACTCTTCAACAGGGTCAGGTTGGCGGACAGACTGAATTCACGCAGCAGGTGGCGAGCGCCATCGCCGATCAGCGGCATGCGCTCGAAGCCTTGTCGAATCTCGAACTCAGCGCCATAGTTGTGTGCTTCATCGGCATTTTCGTAGGACACGCGATTCTGCGCGGTGGGCTGTATCACAACCTCAATCGGCTGATCAAAGTGCTTGTAGAAAACACTGGCCGAAGCAAAATCACCCACACCATAACGCGTCTCCCAGCGCAGGTCCACATGCTGAATCAGCGCGCGATCCAGATTGGGATTACCGATCACGGCGTGTCCACCAATGATGTCGGTGAACTCGAACTCACTCATTTCGCGGAAGTCCGGTCGTGATACAGTCTGGCTTAAGGCCATGCGGTAATTGGTGGACTCACCGGCCTGCCAGGTCAGATTGAGCGCGGGCAGGATGTCGCCCTTGCGTATACTCGCGCGGACAGGGGTCTCCGTGGCCGTAAAAAGCTGGTAACTGGTGACGGCCTGATCGGAAAGCTCATAGCGCAGGCCGATGTTGGCCTTCAGATTGGCCAGGGGCTGAAAGTCCAGCATGGCGTAACCGGCATAGAGATCCTGGTCCGCCTTGTAACTGTCCGTCGGACGCGTGTACTCCTTGACCAGAATGCCGTCGCTGCCCATGTTTTCAGGGGAGAAAATGCTCTCCGGGTTGGCACTCAGGTCGAGGTTGTGGCCATCCTGCACTTCAAACTGGAAGAAGCGCAGTTCGCTGTCGCGGCGACGTATCACACTGGCGACACCCGTCTTCAGCCGGGCACTGTCATGGCTGCTGCCAAGCGGCACAGTAAAGTCCAGCGCGAGGTTGGCGCTGTTATCCTTAAGATCACCGAACATGCGGCTACCGGACTGTGTCTCATCGGCCAGTCGCCAGATGCTGTTCTCGCTGGGGACAAGGCCATTGTCCGTGTTGACCTCGTACTGATATTCGCGGGTATCAGGCTCGCTACGCAGACCACGGCTGCCAGCGACCATCCAGTCCATCTCCGTGAAGCCCAGTCCGGGAATGACATGGTGGCCGGAAATCTGGCTGGAGGCCACGCTGTTGGTGACCATGCGCAGGCGTGTATCACGAATCAGCATTCCGCGGTCATCATTGTAGCCTTGGAAAATTCGTGTCTCGTCTTCGGTGGAACGGTTGTAGAAAAGGTTGAAGCGGTAGCGCGACCAGTCACCACCCTGCCAGGTAAATCCGGCCAGGCCGCCCAGTGTTACATCCTGCTCGTAATGTGAAAAGGCGTAGGAATGCTGAGCCGTAATCGCCCCAGCCGTACCGCCCTTGTATACGGTACGGGCTGCGCTGTGCGCCTTGGGACTGCTGCCCCATGAGCCACTTAGCAGCATATCCACCGGACGATTGAACAGGCTGATCGTCTGCCCCACGCTGGCGCTGAGCTTGCTGCCCGGCAGGGCGGTTTCCTTTACTGGTTCCCAGGTATTGTCAAAGCTCGCGCCCATCTCGGCAAGTTCACTGGCTGTGTAACCTTCCGTCGAAAACATGCCACGTTCTTCCAGCGCGTACTGGCTGCCATCGATCACACCTGGCAGCTCGCGAGTGCCATCATCAAAGCCCAGCATATCCAGGCTGCCACCATCGTAGGTGGAGAAATCCTTGAAGGAGGTTTCGCTGTTGAAGCCCGTGCTCATGGAAACGGACAGGACCGGCGCGCCGCCCAGCTCCCAGGTATCCATGTTGATCTGGCCACCGCCAAACTCGCCGAACTTGTCCGCGCTGTAAGCCTTGGATACGGTCAGATTGCGCATCAGGGCGGCGGGAAACAAATCCAGTGATACACTGGAGCGATTAGGTTCGGTACCGGACACGACGCTATTGTTCAACGAAACCTTGGAGTAGCGCACGCCCAGACCGCGTATCACAGGATCGCCACCTTCGGTCGATACGCCCGTCGAGCGGCGTATCACCTTGGCAACATCCGGATCAGGCATCCGCTTGATCTCTTCACCACCGATCGCATCCACAATCACCAGGCTGGCCATGCGGTCTTCCAGCGTGGCCTGGATGCTACCCTTCTCCGCGCCGGTCTTGACCACCACATCTTCCAGCTTGACAGCGCTGCTCTTCAGGCTGAAGTTGAAAGGCATGACTGTATCACGGCTGCTGACAGTAATCTGCCTGGTCTGGCTTTCTTCGTAACCCAGACAGCTTGCCAGCAGCAGGTACTCGCCGGCGGGCAGTTGTAACACGCGAAAGTTGCCGTCCAGGTCCGTTGCAGCACCAAAGGTACGATCACCATCGAGCTGCTTGAGGATGATGTTCGCCCCGATCAGGCCTTCGCCTTCGGAACCCGTGACCGTACCGCGTAGTTCGGCGGCCTTGAGGGAAGTGGCGGTCAGCAAGCTGACCAGCAGGATGAAAAGAAGAAGGCTGTCCGTGAACAGCCCACGCCATGTGCGCATCAACAAACCCTTTCAATTGCAGTTGTTCAGGCTTCTGCTGAAGCCAGGGGATCGACCCATCCCCGAATTGACGGCAACAAGATTCGGACTGGTCGTTTGCGCTCCATGAGTGCTCTGTTAGAATTCCATGAGCCAGAGGATTTCGTGGTCTTGAGTGCTGGGCTTTTTATCTTGAATGGAAACAACCCGGGAGGCCCCATGTTCTGGACCATCTTGCTGCTGCTCTTGATCCTGCCCCTTCAGGCCGAAGAGACCATCGTTGGATTTGATCACATGCTGCAGGACGCAAGTGCGCGCAATGTGGAAATCGATGTGGTGTTTCCGCCCGCTACGCAGAGTTTCGAGCGTATCGAACTAGCCTATCAGCTAAGCTGTCCAGGAAGCCCCGGGGACTGTGACCCCTGGGATCGTACGGCCCGCCTCTTTGCCATGCGTGATACAAATAATCCAGAAGCGCCCGAGGCTCTGGAAATCGCCCGCGTGATCACTCCATATGACATTACGGGTAGCTGGGGCGGTCAGTACGGCACGGGCCCCGATTCCTGCGCCTTCATTTTCGACCTAACCGACTATCTTCCGGTCCTGCGTGATACAGTCACCCTGCGTAGCTACATCGATACCTGGGTGGGCGGCGGACAGGGCTGGCTGGTCACAACCACCTTCACCTTTTTTGAAGGCGTGGCTGATCCCGAGCCTTACGAGGTGATCCGGATCTGGGAAAACGGTTATGTCTCCTACGGCAATCCCAATCACCCCTGGACGAATTACATCCAGCCACAATTGCTTGACCTGGATCCCAACGCCATCGGGGCAAGGCTGCGCATGATTACCACCGGTCACGGATTTGGCAACACGGACAATGCCGCCGAGTTTTCAAACAAGGTGCATCACGCTTTAGTCGGCGTGGACATGCACAGCCATTTCCTCTGGCGGGATGATTGCGCGCAGAATCCCTGCTCGGGGCAGGGCGGAACCTGGTGGTACAATCGCGCAGGCTGGTGTCCGGGCAGCGGTGTGATTCCCTGGGATATCGACTTTACGCCCCAGAGCACCAACAATGTGCTCTTCGACTACTGGGCAGAAGGCTATGTCAACGAATGCCGACCCGACAATCCCGACTGCATAAGTGGCGTGACCTGCAGCGACTGCAACAATTCCGACCAGCCCTATTACATCATTCAGGGCCAGCTGATCCTATATCGCGAACCGACCAACTCGCTGGACGAAGCCGGTGAGCGTCCCAGGGACTTCCTGCTTCCGGCAGCACCCAATCCCTTCAACCCACAGACGACCATTCGCTATGAACTGGGCGCCAGCGGCCCCCTTCGTCTTAGCCTGCACGATCTGGCAGGACGCGAAGTACGGGTCCTGGAGGATGCGCGCAAAGCGGCAGGCAGCCATCAGTTGCAGCTGAATGCAGCCGATCTGGCCAGCGGGATCTATGTGCTGCGCATGAAAAGCAGGGGCACAAACAGTCAGCAGAAGCTGCTGCTGCTGAAGTAGGGACGATCCACAGGCTTTACTACCTTGCTTCGGCTGATGAAACTTTCTTAGCCATTAAGGTAGGCCCCCATGAGTCCTGAGCTTTCCAATCTGAGTGCCAGTCAGGAGATGTACCTGAAGAGCATCTATCTGCTTTGTGAAGAGCAGAAAGTTGCCCGTGTCAAGGACATCGCGGCTTCGTTGAATGTGACCATGTCTTCGGTAAATGGGGCGATCAAGGGATTAAGCGCCCGCGGCCTCTGCGAACATAGCCGCTATGGATATGTCGACCTGACAGAAGAAGGGCGCGAAGCCGCGCTGGAAGTGCTTGATCGTTATCAGGTGCTGATCCGCTTTCTGTCGGACATTCTGGGTGTGGACCGCAAGACGGCCGACAATGACGCCTGCGAAATGGAGCACATCGTCAGCCCGCAAACCCTCGACCGCATCGGCAACTTCCTTGAGTTCATCGACAGCGAGGGAGAAAATGCCCACGGCATGGTCGAGCGCTACAAGACCTTTCTGGACAAGCGGCTACACGAGGAATCGGACGAGAATTGAAACGAGCTGCCAGGCTAGAGGATTCAAGGTGCCAGGTTAAAACCTGGCGCCTTTTTTCTACTTGAAAGCAGGGGCCATGGGCTATTAATCGCGAGGTGCCAGGTTAAAACCTGGCACTTTTGCTAACAAAGGCAGGAGCCAGACCAAGGTCTGGCACCTGTCATTTAAGCTTCCCCAACAGCAGCTTCGCCTCGCCATCAGTCACGGGCTGGACACTCAAGCGCTGGCCCTTGCGCAGAACGAGCATCTCTTCCAGCCCGGCTATCTCACGCAGCTCTGCCAAAGAAAGGCCCTGTTTGTAGGCTTTGACAAAGGCGATGCTTACACCAAACCAGCGCGGCTTTTCGGCTGAGCTTTTGGGGTCGAAATAATGATGGTCCGGGTCGAAGGCGCTCTCGTCGATGGCGCCCTCGGCGACAATTTTTGCCAGACCGACAATTCCGGGTGGCTCCGCATTGGAATGGTAGAAGAAAACCGTGTCGCCTTTCTTCATCTCATCACGCATCAGGTTTCGTGCCTGATAATTGCGCACTCCATCCCAGAAGGTTTCGCCATCCCGCTCCAGGTCCTGAATGGAATAGCTGCCGGGCTCGGATTTGAAAAGCCAGTACGCCATCAGGAGGCCGCCACAGCGTTGATTTCAAAGGCTGGCGGATGAAGCATGTGCTGCTTGACGGCGCAGAGATCGGCCGAGCGGATCACGGCCTTGTGATACTTCTCGGGAAAACCGGGCGGCAGATTGATGTCAATCGACAGCTTGCTGATCATCGGCTCGCCGGGATTGCGGTGTATGCGCAGGGTCAGCGAAAGGCCTTCGGTATCCAGATCGCGGGAATCGCAGAAGCCCTTTACATATATGCCGGCACAGGTCGCAATCGAGGCCAGAAAGAGGTCAAAGGGCTGCGGGGCAGAGCCTTCGCCGCCGCCAAAAGGCGATTGATCGGTCTTGATGGTAAAGCCGCCAAAATGGGCATCCACCTTCTTCCCACCGGGGAAGGAAACGGTCATCTCAGGCATTTCGGGTCCTTTCTGAAACTGAACCGTCAAGATACCTTCACACCTGCAACTTTTCCATTTGACAAGCTTTTCACAGCCTTGGAATCTTGCTACTTTGAGCGCGGCTGAATTCTCCGAGTCCTTTAGCCTGCACTTCGCTTACCAGGAAGATGGCTGCTGGACCGAAGGTACCTGCCTTGTAGACTGGGTACCCGCGCGCTACCAGGCGCGTGAACGGTGTGGCTGGAAACGGCCCCGCCCCCCGTGTTTGGAAAGGAGAAAGCCTGGCGGAACAGCCTCCGCCAGCTCTCTCGCGTCTGGAGATATGGATGCGAAGCGATCGCCGATTTCAATTGATCAGTCCTCAGGGAGCCGATAAGCGGCTTCAACTTGCCAAGGGGCACTTTGGCCTGAGAAGTGTTGCCCTCAACCGGGCCGCTGGCGAGGTTCTGGCCAGCGAGATTCTCGCCGACAGGGATTTTCCACCCTTCGACCGCGTAGCCATGGACGGCATTGCCGTCGCCTGGCAGGATTCCACTAGCAGCTGGCCACTTGAAGGTCTGCAGGCAGCCGGTGCCCCCCGCGGGAATCTTGTCCCCGGCAGCGCCATGGAAGCGATGACCGGCGCCATGCTGCCGAGTGGAGCGGACACCGTAATTCCGGTTGAGCATTTGCTGCTGGAAAAGGGGCTGGCCAGACTGGCCCCGGATCAGTCTGTGCGCCGCGGACAGAACGTGCATCACCGCGCCACGGATCGCCGGGCAGGCGATGTTGTGCTAAAGGCGGGCACCTTGCTCGACGGCCCTTCGCTGGCTGTTGCCGCCAGTGTGGGTGCAGGCGAGCTCTCCGTGATACGCCGCCCGCGCATTCGACTGATCTCCACTGGCAGCGAGCTGGTCAATGTGGAGGCGACCCCGCTAGCGCATCAGATTCGCGCCTCGAACCTTGTTGGCATGCGACACAGTCTGGAATTGAATGGCTTTCCGGTTGATGGGGCGAACATTGTCACGGATGATCCGGCAAAAATTCTGAACCAGATTGAAGCCGCGCTGGAAGAGGCCGACGTCCTGATCCTGAGTGGTGGCGTGTCCATGGGCGATCTGGATCATGTCCCCGATCTGTTGAATGAAGCCGGGTTGGAGACGCTGTTTCATGGCATTGCCCAGCGCCCCGGCAAGCCGCTGCTGGCTGCCTGTGGACGTGGCAAGCTGGTCTTTGCCCTTCCCGGCAACCCAGTAAGCGCGCTGGTCTGTCTGCATCGTTATGTACTTAAGTGCCTGAAGCAGGCCGCCGGCTTGAAGGATCCTGTATCACAGGCAAGGCTTGCGACAGACTTCCACTTCAGCAAAAAGCTGGCCTTCTTTCTGCCCGTTATTCTGGAAGAGCAGGCCGATGGCAGGCTGGCCGCTTCTCCTGCCGGAACCGGTGGTTCAGGTGACCTGGCGGGGCTGGCCGGAACAGACGGCTTTCTGGAGTTGGCAGCAGATCGTGATACATGGCAGGCAGGCGAATCCCTGCCCCTGACAAGGTGGATGCCATGAAGCGCTTGATTGATCCCGCCGGGCGTCACATTCGCAAGCTGCGTGTATCACTGACAGAGGCCTGCAACTTCCGCTGCTTCTACTGCATGCCCCAACACCCGGTCTTTGCGCCAGCCAGTGAACTGCTGCCAGTCGATCGTCTGGTTGAACTCTGCAGGCTGCTGGTGAATGAAGGCCTGGAAGAAATTCGTATCACGGGAGGCGAACCTACACTGCGGCCGGAACTGCTCGATATTGTGAGCGCTCTGTCTGCCCTGCCCCTGAAGCGCCTGGGCATGACCAGCAACGCGCTTCGGCTTGGCCCCATGCTGGGTGAACTCAAGGCGCGCGGTCTGCAGAACCTGAATATCAGCCTGGACTCGCTGAATGCCGCGACCTTCGAGAAGATTACCGGAAGCAAGTCCTTTGACTCCGTCATGCGCAGCATTCTGGAAGCCCGTGATACAGGCTTTGAAGTCAAGCTCAATGCCGTGGTCTTTCGCGGATTGAACAGTCAGGAGCTAGGCGACTTTGCTGCCTTTGCTGATCGCGAGCACATTCCCGTGCGCTTTCTGGAACTGATGAAAATCGGGCCCAGACATGACGAGAATCAGCAGCATTACATGAGTGCAGCCGAGATGATTGACCAGCTGCGCCAGTCAGGGCTTGAGGTGGTTCCCTTGCCCGCGCCCGTCGATGCCACGGCCTTTGAGTTTCAGCTGAAAGGCGGAGGGCGTATTGGCTTCATCGCCAGCGAAAGTCAGCCCTTCTGCGGAGGCTGCAGCCGGCTGCGACTTTCCGCCAAGGGCATGCTCAGGGCTTGCCTGATGAAGGAAGACGGAATCGACCTTCGCCATGTATCACCACAGGACTTGCCCGGCATTGTGCGGCAGGTAATGGGAATGAAGCCGCTGACACGCATTGACCATGTGGATCAGCCCATGGTTCAGATCGGAGGCTGAATGGGTCTGACACACCTGAACGAAAAGGGCGAAGCCCGCATGGTGGATGTGGGTGAAAAAGCTGTGACACGGCGCATGGCTGTTGCCACCAGCGAAGTGCTGCTTCCGCCGCTTGTCGCACAGGCCTTTGATGGAGACGATCTGCACCTCAAGAAGGGATCGGTGTTTCAGACAGCTCGCATTGCCGGCATCATGGCCGCCAAGCGCTGTCACGAGCTGATTCCCCTCTGCCATCCGCTCCTGCTGGATCATGTTGTGGTGGACCTTGCCGCTGTGCTGGACTCAAAGGGAAACCTGCTTGTCAACATCCGCTGTGAAGTCGCTCTTTCCGGCCGGACCGGCGTGGAAATGGAAGCCCTGACAGGGGCCAGCATCGCGGCCTTGACTGTGTACGACATGTGCAAGGCGCTGAGTCACGAAATCGTGATCCGTGATACGCGGCTCATGGAAAAGGCTGGGGGAAAGAGGGGTGTCACAGGAGGAAAGATCCAGCCATGAGTCACGGGCACGGTAGTCGCCAGATGAACAAGAGCCCTCAGCTCTGCCATCCATTCGAAATCACTTTTGCCGGTGCCAGCGGTTCGGGCAAAACAACCCTGATTGAGAAGCTGATCGACAGACTCTCCACCAGTCATCTGGTCGGTTACTTCAAGCATGACGCGCACTGCTTTCAGATGGACAAGCCAGGCAAGGACACGGACCGTGCAGCACAGGCCGGGGCCCGGGTTGTCGCCATCAGCAGCATGGTCGAACAGGCCAGCAGGCATTTTGCACCATGGAATCGCCTAGATCTGGCACAGCACTTTTCAGGTTGCGACTTCGTGCTGGCCGAAGGCTGGAAGCGGGATGAACAGCTTGAAAAGCTTCTCTTCATCGACGGGCTGAAAGATCTTGACGAGTTCAGCCATGTACTTGCTTGTATCACACAGGATCCGGCCGCAGCCCGCCAGCGCCTGTCCGGGACTCCTCTTGCCAATCTGCCTCTGTTTGAACGCGATGATGATGCAGGCATTGCAGGCTGGCTCATGGATCACTTTGAGCAAAAGCTCGAGCAGCGTCCGATGAAAGGACTGATCCTCTCCGGCGGCCACAGCACGCGCATGGGCCGGGACAAGGCCCTGATTGAACACGAAGGACGAAGTCTTGTCGAGCGTACAGCCAGTTTGCTGAAACAGGTAACCAGCGAGGTTCATCTTTCTGTCAGAGCCGACCAGCTTGAATTGCGCGCGGCACACGGCCTGCCCATGATTGCCGACAGCATGAACGGCATCGGCCCCATGGCCGGAATTCTCAGCGCCATGGATCATGATCCTGCCGCGGCCTGGCTGGTCCTGGGCTGTGATCTTCCGCAAATGAACCTTGAAAGCCTTGAAGAGCTTGTGAAGGGGCGTGATCCCTGGAAAGCCGCGAGCTGCCTGAACAGCCCTGGTGACGGCATGCCCGAGCCGCTTTGCGCCATCTGGGAACCCCGTTCGCGACAGGCTCTCTACTCCATGCTCGGACTGGGCCGTCGCTGCCCGCGTGCCGTCCTGCTGAATACAAGCGTCAAGCGGATCACGGCGCAACATCCCGAAGCACTTTTCAACATGAATCACCCGCAGGATCTGGAAGAACTCCTCAAGAAAAGGACCCGTGCATGAAGTTGACCGTGATCTACTTCGCCCAGCTAAAGGATCGTACAGGCAAAAGCAGTGAAGAGCTGGAACTTACCTGCGACACGGCCAGCGATCTGTATCACAGCCTGAACGAGCGTTATCAGTTTGGTCTTGAGCGCAATCACCTGCGGGTTGCCGTTAACGAGGAATATGCAGACTGGAGCACGGCCTTGAAGGATGGCGACTGTGTGAGTTTCATCCCCCCGGTGGCTGGAGGCTAGCATGTTCGAGATTCGTGATACAGTCATTGACTGCGATGCCCTGCGCGCAAACATGCACAATCCGGCAGCTGGCGCTCTGGTCATCTTTGAGGGTCATGTGCGTAATGTGAACGAAGGACGCGCCGTCAGCAGCCTGGAATACGAAGCCTATCCGGGCATGTGTCACAACCTGGGCCGGCGCATGCTGGAGGAAGCCCGCGAGAAGTTCGGCGTGCTCGACATTCAGTGTGTACACCGTACGGGCCATTTGCAGATTGGCGATATAGCCGTCTGGCTGGGCGTGTCGGACGGTCACCGTGGCGATGCCTTTGCCGCCTGCCGCTGGCTTATTGACGAAATCAAGCGTGAACTGCCTATCTGGAAGCGCGAACACTACGTGGACGGCCCTGCCGAGTGGGTCCGCTGTGAAGCCTGCGCTGCCGGACACGAGCATCACCACCACAAAGATGAGCGGGGCCGGGATGAACTTTCCCACTCCTGACGAAATCCGTCTTTACCGACGCCAGCTGAAACTGCCTGAAATCGGGCTGGAGGGTCAGCGCCGTTTGCGCGAGGCCAGCGTCCTGATCATGGGTGCGGGCGGGCTGGGAATTCCTGCTTCCATTCAGCTGGCCGCTGCCGGTGTCCGTCACCTGCGACTGGCTGAAGGCGACATGATCGAGCTGAGCAATCTGCCCCGGCAGCCCATTTACACCGAGCGCTGGGTGGGCAGCTCCAAGGGAGCGGCCTGGCTTGCCTGGATGCGCGAGTTCTTTCCACGGACAAAAGTCGAGTGGACGGGCGATTTCTTCAGCCGTGATACAGCCGAACAGGACCTTGCCGGCATTCAGCTGGCACTTGATTGCGCGGACAATCTCGCGGGCAGCTTTTTGCTGCATGACGAAGCGCTTTCACGCGGAATTCCCTTTGTAAGTGCAGGCCTGCATCGCTGGGAAATCCAGCTGGCCAGCTATCTGCCGGGGCACGAAGGTGGCTGCCTGCGCTGCCTGTGGCCCGAAGAGCCGCCGGCGGAATGTGCCGGGAGCTGCGCCGAAACGGGGATTCTCGGTGCGGTAGCCAACATCGGTGGCAGCCTGCAGGCCCTGGAGGCAATCAGGATCATCACGGAAGGCGTGGGTGCCTGGTCCAGCGCACAGCTGATGATGGACCTTCGTACTGGCAATGTCCAGACCTTGAAACGTGGAGCAAGACCCGCATGTGCTTTCTGCTCGTCATTAAGCAAAGGGCAGGAAAGGACAGCCGCGATACAGGCAAGTGAAATGGAAGTCCTGGCGCAGGATGCCAGCCTTGAAGAGTTCCACGATTACAAGGTGATCGACCTGCGAGAGATTGGCGAGCCGGGCTTTCCCCTGCCGGCCGGCTTGAGCAATGTGGTGCAGATTCCCTTGAGCGGCCTGAAGCTGCCACATCCCGAGCTGGATCCCTCCGCCAAGCTGCTTCTGGTCTGTGCTCATGGTGTTCGCAGCCTTTATGTCACAGCCAGCCTGAGGGCAAATGGCTTTGACAATGCCTGGTCGCTGAAAGGCGGGATGGAAGGCGTGGCGGAAATGCCCTGAAAGGCAGGAATCTGGCCTGATTGAAGCTGCCTGACTGCTGCAAGATTGGTTCAGATTACTTACTTTCTCGTGTTAATGTTCGGACAGGTCAAGCTGCCTGCTCGCAATACAGTTCAGGTATCACCCCTGGTTCAAGTGGAGGCCCTCTCCTTCATGAGTCTCATGCAACCCCTTTTTGGAAGCTCCATCGGGAAGAAGCTGCTGATGGCCGCTAGTGGCATTTTGCTGCTTCTTTTCCTGCTGGTACACCTGCTGGGCAACCTTCAGGTCTTTTCCGGACCGGAAGCCCTCAATCACTACGCGCATTTTCTTCACAGCAAACCAGCCATGGTGATCGGTGCGCGACTGGCGATGTTGCTGCTCTTCGGAGTACACATCTGGACGAGCATTCAGCTGACGCTGGAAAATCGTGCGGCAAGGCCGGTGCCTTATTACAAGGAAGACACGCTTAAGGCGAGCCTCGCTTCCCGCACCATGATCTGGAGCGGCCTGACGGTGGCACTCTTCCTCGTGTATCACCTGCTGCATCTGACGCTGCGTGTCACAGGCCCAGTGGATCACATGACCGCCGAAGGCGTCAATGTCTACTTGAATGTGGTGGCCAGTTTCCAGAACCCGGTGATCGCACTCTTCTACGTTGCCGCGCAAATTGGCCTGCTCTTTCACCTTTTGCACGCCTTCTCCAGCGCCTTCCAGACACTGGGTCTGCATCACAAGAGCTACACGCCCCTGCTGGAAAAGCTGGGTATCGGTTATGCGGTTGTGATCGCCGGCGGTAACACGGCCATCGTGCTCGCCGTGCTCTTCGGCATTGTCAGTTAATGGTCCTAAGGGACAGGAAATAAAGGACGCGCCATGAATCTGGACGCCAAAATTCCCGGTGGGCCCATTGAAAAGAAATGGGACAATCGCCGTTTCGAAAACAAGCTCGTCAATCCGGCCAATCGCCGGAAGTATCACGTCATCGTGGTCGGCAGCGGATTGGCTGGTGCCAGCGCTGCAGCCAGCCTGGGCGAGATGGGCTATCGAGTAAGCGTTTTCTGCTATCAGGATTCCACCCGCCGCGCACATTCGATTGCCGCGCAGGGTGGTATCAACGCCGCCAAGAACTACCCGAACGATGGTGACAGCATCTATCGCCTCTTCTACGACACGGTCAAGGGTGGCGATTACAGATCCCGCGAAGCCAATGTCTACCGGCTGGCTCAGGTAGCCAATTCAATCATTGACCAGTGCGTGGCTCAGGGTGTGCCCTTTGCCCGCGATTACGGCGGACTGCTGGACAACCGCTCCTTTGGTGGTGCCCAGCTCTCGCGTACCTTCTACGCCCGCGGCCAGACAGGCCAGCAGCTTCTGCTGGGCGCTTACAGTGCGCTGAAACGCCAGGTTGGCAAGGGTCAGGTCAAGGAGTATACGCGCAGCGAAATGCTCGATCTGGTCGTGGCCGATGGCGCCGCCCGCGGCATCGTGGTACGCGACATGGTCACGGGCCGTGTTTCAACCGTGCTGGGTGACGCAGTCGTGCTCGCCACTGGTGGGTACGGCAATGTCTTCTACCTGTCGACCAACGCCATGGGCTGCAACGCCACCGCCGCCTTCCGCAGCTGGAAGCGAGGCGCCGGTTTTGCCAACCCCTGCTTCACACAGATTCATCCCACCTGCATTCCTGTTTCCGGCGACTACCAGAGCAAGCTCACACTGATGAGCGAGTCCCTGCGTAACGACGGCCGCATCTGGGTGCCCAAGGCAGTGGGTGACAAGCGCGCGGCCGGTGATATCCCCGAGTCCGAGCGTGACTACTATCTGGAGCGTCGTTATCCGGCCTTTGGCAACCTGGTTCCCCGTGATGTGGCCAGTCGTGCTGCCAAGCAGGTCTGCGATGAAGGACGCGGCATCGGTGATACAGGTCTTGGTGTCTACCTGGACTTCTCCGACGCGATCAACCGTCTGGGCAAGCATGTGATTGAGGCACGCTACGGCAACCTCTTCCAGATGTACGAGAAGATCACGGGCGAAGACCCGTATACGGTGCCCATGCGCATCTTCCCCGCCGTGCATTACACCATGGGCGGCCTCTGGGTCGATTACAATCTGGAGAGCACGATTCCCGGCCTCTTCGTTGCCGGCGAAGCCAACTTCTCCGATCACGGCGCCAACCGACTGGGTGCCAGCGCTCTGATGCAGGGTCTGGCTGATGGTTATTACGTGATCCCCTACAGCATTGGCAATTATCTGGGCACCGTTCGTCAGCTGCCCGCCATGGATGAAAATCATGCAGCCGTTGTGGATGCCGAACGCGAAGTCAACGAGCGTATCACAAAACTGCTGAGCATCCAGGGCACCCGCACTGTCGATGACTTCCATCGTGATCTGGGCAAGATCATGTGGGATAACTGTGGTATGGCCAGAAACGAAGCGGGTCTGAAGAAGGCACTGGAAGAGATTCCCAAACTTCGCGAAGAGTTCTGGCGTGATGTGCGCGTGCCTGGCAGCGCAGCCAGTCTGAACCAGAGTCTCGAAAAGGCCGGTCGCGTAGCCGACTTCCTTGAGCACGGCGAGCTGATGGTTCGTGACGCGCTGGAGCGCCCCGAATCCTGCGGCGGTCACTTCCGTGAGGAGAGCCAGACCGACGAAGGCGAAGCCATGCGCAACGATCAGGACTGCAGCCATGTGGCCGTCTGGGAATACAAGGGTGAAGGTGAAGCTCCCGTCCGTCATCAGGAAGAGCTGAGCTTCGAGTACTGCATCCCCAGCCAGAGGAGTTACAAGTGAAACTTACCCTCAAAGTCTGGCGTCAGGCCTCGCGTGAGGCCAAGGGTCGAATCGAGACCATTGAGACACCCGAAGTCAACACACACATGTCCTTCCTCGAGATGCTCGATGTCACCAACGAGATGCTCGAGCGTCAGGGCAAGGAGCCGATCGCCTTTGATCACGACTGCCGCGAAGGCATCTGTGGTACTTGCAGCCTGATGATCAACGGTCAGGCCCACGGCCCCTGGTACGGCACCACCGCCTGCCAGCTGCACATGCGTGAATTCAAGAATGGCGATGTGATCGTGATCGAGCCGTGGCGGGCGAAGGCCTTCCCCGTGATACGCGACCTGATTGTGGATCGCAGTTCCTTTGATCGCGTCATGGAAGCTGGCGGTTATGTAAGCATCAACACTGGCGCGCCGCAGGATGCCAATAACCTGCCCATTCCCAAGCAGGACGCGGACGCGGCCATGGATGCGGCTTCCTGCATCGGCTGTGGAGCCTGTGTGGCCAGCTGCAAGAATGCCAGTGCCATGCTCTTTGTCTCAGCCAAGGTGAGCCAGTTTGCCCATCTGCCGCAGGGACAGCCCGAGCGCATGATGCGTGTGAAGAACATGGTTGCCGCCATGGATGCGGAAGGCTTTGGTAACTGCACCAATCTCTATGAGTGCGAAGCCGCCTGCCCCAAGGAAATCAAGATTTCCAATATCGCCCTGCTGAATCGTGATTTCCGCAAGTCGATGTGCGACGAATAGCGGTCCAATCCAGGCAATCAAAAGGCGCTTTCACTGAAAGCGCCTTTTTTGTATCACGGAACTGCTCTTGAGGGTGCGACCGGATCACGTGTATCACACGCTTTCATTCACCTGCTCTTTAGTGCAGGCCTTCGACCTTTTCCCTTGGTCCTGAAACCAGCAGACGATCTCCTATGTGAAGAATGAGCTCGGCCGCGGGCATCAATTGTTCGATGCGGCCACCATCCTGATCCTCCACATGGCGCTTGATCAGCAGGATCTCAATACCGTGACTCTGCCTGAGGGCAAGCTCGGCCAGACTTTTGCCGGCAAAGTGAGAGGGAAGTTCCACTTCTGCCATGATCAGGCCTGCTCCAAAGGCCGCCGTGCCCAGCCGTTCGGTGGCAGACAGACTTTGCGTGGCACCCTCCAGCAAGTCCAGCTTCGTGATCTGCGCATGATAGGCGTCGACCACATCCACGCGATGAACACTGCCGATAATCCGCCTTGTATCACGGGGATCAACCACGGGCAGCTCGTCTGCATTCATGCGTGAGAACTCGCGTATCACAAGATCCAGACTGTCATCGGGCGTGATCGGCGCCATGCGGCCAGTGCAGATATCCTCGGCGCGCAGAACGGGTGCCAGCGTTTCAACATCAAAAAGCACACGACGGATTTCCGGGTAGCCGATAATGCCCGCCAGCTTGCCTTCATCATTCAACACGAAGAAGGTCGGATGCTGGCTACTGTCGGAAAGTTCCTGCAGCAGCAGGCTGACACGCAGGGATGAGGGCACGGTTTTCATGTCGCTGCGCATCACTTCGCCCACGTTGACCGTGCTCAGCACATTGCGGTCCTGCCCCTGCTCCAGGTCGATGCCCTGTGCCTTCAACTTGATTGTATAAATGCTTTCCTTCATCAGGCGACCGGCCAGCATCACGGCAATAATCGATGAGAGCATCAGCGGCAGGATCACCTGATAGCCGCCCGTCAGCTCAAACAGGATCAAAATGGCCTGCAGGGGTGCCCGCGTAGCCGCCGCCAAAACAGCTGCCATACCCACCAGAGAATAAGCACCATAGTGGGGCGCGGTATGCAGGGGCGAGATTGCGCTGGCCCCGTACCAGACCACTCCGCCTAGCATGGCTCCCAGAAAAAGCGAGGGCGCCAGAATGCCGCCACTGCCGCCGCTTCCCAGAGTCAGCGAGGTTGCCAGGATCTTGGCGAAGATCAGTGTGAGCAGCAGCCCCAGCCCCAGATGGCCATGAAGGGCTTCTTCGATGAACTCATAGCCAACACCGTAAACATGGGTCAGCCCGGCCAGCCCCATCAGACCGATGCCCAATCCACCGATGGCAGGCTTGAGCCAGTCCGGAAGGGCCAGCTCCTCAAAAAAGCCCTCGGCCCGGTGCAGGCTCTGAATGAAGAGAACCGCCACGAAGGCAGCAGCGGCCCCCAGCAAGGCGTAGGGAATCAGCTCCCAGGCACTGACCATTTCGTAAGGCGGAACGGCAAAGGCTGCAACATCACCAAAATGGCTGCGACTGACAGCCGTTGCCATCACCGAAGCCACAATGATCGGGCTCAGCTTGGCCACGCCGAAATCGCCCAGAATCACTTCCACAGCGAAGATCATGCCCGCGACGGGTGCATTGAAGGTGGCCGCGATACCGGCCGCTGCCCCGCAGCCCACAAAGGTCTTCATTCGCCGGGGACTGACGTGGAGCTTTTGCCCCAGCCAGCTGGCCAGTGCTGCGCCAATCTGCACAATCGGGCCTTCCGATCCGGCACTGCCCCCACTGCCAATGGTCAGCGCACTGGCCACCACCTTGGCCGCCGCCACCTTACCACGAATCAGGCCGCCCTTGCGGGCCACAGAGAGCATCACCTGCGGCACGCCGTGTCCTTTGGCTTCAGAGGCCACGCGTGAAACGAGGGGCCCGACCAGCAGCCCGCCAAGCACAGGAATGCCGAGAATCAGCCACCAGGGCAGGCTTGACAGGACCTGAACTGTCGGATCGCTGGATTGGAAGAAGAGCAGTTCGACGGCATGAATCAGCTTGCGAAAACCAACGGCACCCAGGCCACCGATCAAACCAATCAGCATGGCCATCAACAGGTTGAAACTGTTTTCGCGGGAGGAAAAATCATCCCAGCGATGGGCCAGCCAGCTGCGAATCGAATGAACAAGGGAACGGCTTGTCACGAGGCGACGCTTTCAGAAGAGTTGCCGGGCTGCAGCAGGTCTTCCAGAAACCAGGCGGAAAGCTCGGCACGTCCACTAATTTCGGCCTTGCGGTAAACTTCCTGCGACTGCTGGCGAACCGTGCGCTCGCTGGTTTCGCGAATAAGGGCAATCTCCTTGTGACTTAACCCTTTAAGCAGGTAGAAGCCCACATCCCGCTCAGCCGGACTAAGCTGCCAGCGCTGAAACTGCTTGTCGATCGCCTCGCCCAGACCCTTCAGGTGCTCTTCAGCTTCCGCTTGCCACTTTTCAGCATCACGGCGGGCAAGGGCCAGATCATCACGCAGGCCTTTGCTTTGCTTTTTCTCGCGCCGAATTTCAAAGAGAAAGAAGATCAGACCGCTCAGAGTAATGGCCGCAAAAACAAGCTCCAGCGAGACATGCAGCCAGCCGTCGCCTTCCATCAGGTCCAGAACAGGATCGATCAGCAGAAAGAGGGTAATCACCAGAAAGTAAGCGGCAGCCAGGTAGTTTTTAAGCATGGTGCGTCCGATTAAGTCATTTGGCCGATCGAATTCCGGCCAATTCTGAAGCTGCAAGGCAGGGGTCGAACGAATGACCCATTGCCAGAGCCCATAAGGTAATGTAGAATGAGGATCGATGATGCGTAGAACACCGCCACTATGATCTGGCTTGGCTGGCTGGGCCAGGCCCTTTTCTTCTCCCGCAGTCTGCTGCAGTGGATGGCCTCCGAGCGAGAGGGCAGAAGCCTTGTCCCGAAAGGCTACTGGGAGCTCTCGATCAGCGGCTCGCTGCTGCTTGGAATCTATGCCTTGTCAAGGCAGGATCCTGTCATCGTGCTGGGGCAGGCTGTCAATTTCGCCATCTACCTTAGAAACATCTATCTCGAGTACAGGCCTCCGCTGCTTCCCCTGCGCAAACGCATTCTGATAGTTGTGCTGCTGGCCATCATCGGTAGCGTTGCCGTAATCAGCCACGAGCATTTCACGCATTTGAACGGGCACTGGGCGCTGGCTGGCTGGATTGGACAAAGCTTTTCCATTTGCCGTTTTCCCGCGCAATGGTGGTATCGTGAGCGAAGCGGCCGTGAAGAACTGCCCCCGATGTTCTGGTTCTGCAGTCTGATCGGCTCCCTGTTGATCCTGCTCTACGCCCTGGCCAGACAGGACTGGGTGATCCTGAGCGGACAGGCCGTCGGCCTGTTGATGTACAGTCGCAACATCATGCTGATGATCTGGCCCAAAGCTGGGAAAGCCGGATGATGGAGCGAACGAAGCTGCCCCTTTGTGCCTGGCTACTGCTGATTGCGCTCGCCCTTGGCTCAGCCAGCCTGCACAAAGGCTTTTGGGGTGCCCACGGCGAAAGCCGGCGCAGTGAAGTCGGGCGGGAAGTGCTGGAAGAAGGCGCCTGGCTGATTCCCACGCTGAACGGCGAGGCCTTTATCACAAAGCCGCCGCTGCTTTACTGGAGCATCGCTTCATCGTTGGCGATCTTCGGAGTGACTGAAGCCGCTGCCAGGCTCCCCTCCATTCTGGCCCTGCTGATCAGCTTTGCCGGGATGATCAGCATAGCGCGCAGCCTGAAACAGGATCTTGACCTGCCCGATGCGAAGGAACTCGATGCAGGCCTGGCCCTGATCTCCATGCCGCTGGTGCTGATGATGGCGCTGAATGCCGAGACGGAACCCCTGCTGTTGATGTTCACGATATTGAGTGTGGCGGGGTGGTTGAGGATTGCAGTCCGACCACTGGTCCGACCAGTGGTCGGAAGAACTTCCACCGAACACCCCCCATCCAGCTTCAAACCGGCCCTTTTAACGGCCTTTGCCCTGGCAGGCGGCTTCCTGGTAAAAGGACCACTTGGCTGGCTCTTTCCGCTCTTTGGCATCCTGGCTCTGGAAATCATGCTGCCAAGGGAAAGACGGCGTGCAACACTTCAAAACACGGCCATTGTCCTGCTTGGAGCGGTACTGTTGCCGCTGCCCTGGTTTTTGCTCGTCCTGAACAAACTGCCGCATGCGATGGAGATCTGGCTGGGCGAAAGTGTCGCGCGCCTGACCGACGCGGACTTCGACGTGCATCGCGAGCCCGTCTGGTACTATCTCCCGCGCTTGCTGCTCTTTCTGCCTCCGCTGATTGTAGCCTTTTTGCGCCCGGTAAATGAAAAAGGCCGCAAGGTCCTGCTTTTCTGGCTGGCTCTGGGCGTCTTCTTCCTTAGTATGGCCGCTTCCAAACGAAGTCACTACCTGCTTTCGCTTGCCCCGGCGGCCGCGCTGTTTCCTTTGTTGATTGGAAAGAACAGCAAGAGCTTCAATCGCATTCTGGCCATCGCTGGTGCCTGCCTACCCCTTCTTGTGGCGATCATGATTTGGCTGCCGCGAAGAGCAGAGTGGATGCCGGGCCCTATGGGCAAAACGGTGGCAACGCTTCTGCTGATGGCCGGCGCTGTCTGGATCTGGCGACAGGCAAGCTGGCAGGCTTTTGCTCAGGGCCTCCTGCTGGTTCTGCTGATTGGTGGTCAGACGATCCTGCCCGCCATTGATGCTTACCGAAATCCGGGAAGCTTCTACGATCAGGTGGCGAAGCTGATTCCAGGCGAGGCCGAGGTCTACAACTGGCGAAACGATCGTTACAGTGCAGCCTTTCATCTACATCGTCATGTCAAGCCGCTGCGCAGCGTTGAGGACATTGAGGGCCTTCAATTGGACAGCCTGTTGATTCTTTGTCAGGAGAAGGATTTGCATCCTGTGCCGGGAGAAGCGAAGATCATGCTGCGCAAGGAATTCCACGATCCATTCAAGCCAAATCGCTCACGGGTCTGGATTCTGGCGCAGCTCAACCTGTAAACTGCCAATAACGTTGAAAAAGCAGGCGAATCGCAATGAGTCGATTTTCTCTGGTCATACCGGCTTTCAACGAAGAGGCTTCGATTCCACAGCTTGCCCTGGAAATCGAGCGGGCACTTGCCGGGCGCGACTGGGAATGTCTGTGGGTAGATGACTGCTCCAGCGACTCGACCCTGGCCGTGATACATGAACTTCGCAGCAGGGAAACCCGGCACAGGGCGGTCTCGCTTGCGAAAAATTCAGGACAAAGCGCTGCCCTGATGGCTGGCTTTCGCCATGCTACGGGTGATGTCATCGGCACCATGGACAGCGATGGCCAGAACAATCCGGCAGACCTTCCAAAGATGCTGGACCTGCTGGCAGCAAGTGGGGCTGATCTGGTTAATGGTCGCCGCGCCAGGCGCCGTGATACATGGGTACGCCGGCTT
This sequence comes from uncultured Bacteroidaceae bacterium, assembly GCA_964345075.1. Classification (GTDB taxonomy): domain Bacteria; phylum CAIWAD01; class CAIWAD01; order CAIWAD01; family CAIWAD01; genus CAYFPS01. The sequence goes on from CAYFPS010000016.1 coordinate 58,152, forward strand.
TCCAGCCGCATTGCCAACACCTATCGCAATGCCCTGACAGGCGAAAGCGTAAGTGATGTGGGCTGTGCGATTCGCGTATTCAGGCGCGAATGTGTCAGGCAACTCCCGCCCTTCAAAGGCATGCATCGCTTTCTGCCGACACTGATCAAGCTGGACGGCTGGTCGATTGTGGAAATCCCGGTGGATCACAGATCACGCGAACAGGGTCGAAGCAAGTATGGAATCAACAACCGGCTGTGGGTGGGCATTCTCGATACCTTCGGCATGATCTGGATCAAATCACGCTACGCAAGTTCAAGAAGCTCGTGTGATACATGAAGAAGACACCTCCCCCCGACCGTGGCTGGAAGAGTTTCCTCTTTAGCCTGTACCTGTTTGGAACCTCCTGTATCACGCTGATTGCGTGGCAGGGTTGGTCTTTCTACTCGGCAAGCCTGACAGAGCGTCCCCGACACGAAGGCTGGGACTTCTGGCATCCAGGCGCGCTCTACGGGCACGGACTTGGCATCATCGGTACAGTGCTGATCCTGCTCCTTCTGCTCTACATCCCACGCAAGCGCATTCGTTCCTGGGAGCGCTTTGGCAGCCTTAAGCGCTGGCTGGATGTACATATCTGGATGGGAATCTTTGGCCCGCTGCTGATCATTCTTCACAGCAGTTTCAAATTTGGCGGACTGGTCAGTTTCAGCTTCTGGTCGATGGTGGCAGTTGCCCTCTCCGGTGTCCTCGGTCGCTATCTGTACCTGCAGATTCCCCGCAACGACGAAGGTCACGAGCTGAGTCATAACGAGATTCAGATGCAGCTGCATGAACTCAGCCAGGAAGCGGGGGGTGCAGGCATCAGCAATTCAGGAAGCCCTTCCAGTGGTATGCTCAACTGGCTCAGCATGGATCTGCGCTGGCTCTTTGGAAAAGGCAGACTACTCAAAGAGCTGCGCGAGGGCGGGACAAGCGACCCCGAACACATTCTGCGCCTGATTCGAAAGCGCGACTTGCTGGGGCGCAGGGCGGCATCTCTTGAGCTGGCTCGCCGCCTCTTGCACCACTGGCATGTCTTTCACAGGCCCTTTGCCTTCATCATGATCCTCTTCATGGTGATACATGTCGTAACTGTTTTGCTCTTCGGAGCCCGACTTTTTCATGGCGCCAACTGATGGAAAGCCTCCTCGTATACGGTTCCGCACTGGCTCTCAGCCTGATCATCGTTGCCATTTATCTCCTGCGAATTCGTCGCAAGGAGAGGATTGTGATACAGGTCATGCAGGACAATCGAGAAGCGGGCCTGACCGAGCCGCCATCCCTTCATCCTGTGATACGACCTGATCGCTGTATTGGCAGTGGGGCCTGTGTTACAGCCTGCCCGGAAAAGATGATCCTCGGGCTGGCTGGCAACAAGGCACATCTGGTCAATCCAACAGCCTGTATTGGTCATGGCGCCTGTGAAGCTGCCTGCCCGGTTTCGGCGATTGACCTTGTCTTTGGAACCTCACGTCGCGGCGTTGACATTCCCCGTCTTACACCGGATTTCCAGACCAATGTCAGCGGCCTGTTTATTGCTGGCGAACTTGGTGGCATGGGGCTCATTCGAAATGCCGTGACACAGGGGCGACAAGCTGCCGAAGCCATTGCCAAAAGCCTGCCAGCAAAGCGTGATACAACCATGACCGACCTGCTGGTGATCGGTGCGGGGCCAGCGGGGATTGCGGCAGCCCTAAGGGCAAAGGAACTTGGCCTTAGTTGCCAACTGCTGGACCAGTACGGCCACGGCGGTGCCGTCAGGCACTATCCGCGGAACAAACTGGTGATGACACAGCCCATGTGCCTTCCCGGCGAAGAACCCTTCACCCTGCGAGAAGTGCGCAAGGAAGAGCTGATGGCCCTGCTGGATGATGTGGTGGCTCGCCGTGGTCTGGACATTGTCAGTGGCATGCTGGTGCAGTCCATAGAAAAGCAGGGTGACTGCTTCCTTACCTGCGCAAAACAGGGTGACAGTGCCTGCGAGCATCATTCGCACAAAGTGCTGCTGGCAATTGGCCGTCGCGGTTCGCCCCGTCGTCTGGGGATTCCCGGCGAGAGCCAGCCCAATGTGATCTATTCACTGCCTGACCCTGATCCATGGCGAGATCAGGACTGTGTTGTCGTCGGCGGTGGTGACAGCGCACTTGAGGCGGCGCTCAGGCTTGTGGGTGCAGGCGCATCCAGTGTGACGCTTGTCTACAGGGGCGAAGCCTTCACCCGCGCCCGTGCAGCCAATCGAAAGTCAGTGGAAAAACTTGAAAGTTCAGGCAGACTGCTTGTGTTACGGGAAACCGATCCCACAGCCCTTAACGGTCGCAGCCTGACGGTCATGCAAAAGGGCAGTCAGCTGTCGCTTGATTGTGACATGCTCTGCGTGCAGATTGGTGGCGAACTGCCAACGGCACTCCTGCAAAGCGCTGGTATCAAGGTCGACGTCCACTTTGGCAGGGAGGTAAAAGCCAGTGCCTGATTTCCTGCTTCGTCTGGCCATGCTGCTCCTCTTGCAAACAGCAGCCATTGCCCAGCTTTCGCCGGGTGATCTCGCCCGCGAGCACGCCAATCTGGAAGGACTGCGCAACTGCACCAAATGCCATGAATTGGGCAAGCCCATTGACGGTGAGCGCTGCCTGCAATGCCACAGCCTACTGAAAAGCAGGATCGAGCAGAATCTGGGCTATCACGCTACCAGTACCGTCAAGGCTGAAAGCTGCGTCTCGTGTCACAGCGATCATCATGGTCTGGATTTTCGCATGATCGAATGGAAGGGTGGCCGTGATGCCTTTGACCATGCCGAAAGCGGCTGGCCACTGGAAGGTGCCCATGTTCAGGCTGCCTGCAGGGACTGCCACCGCACTGAGTTCCTGCGGGAAGAGTTGAGCAGCAGCCATGCGGAGGCGCTGGGTGACAGCACCTTTCTGGCCATGGACGCAAGCTGTGTCAGCTGCCACAGGGACGAACACGCAGGGCAATTCACGGAATCCTGTGATACATGCCATGGATTGGAGGCATGGATTCCACTACCGGACTTCGATCATGAGCAAACGGCCTATCCGCTGACCGGGGCTCATCGTGATGTGGACTGTGATGCCTGTCACACACAGGAACTGACTCGAATGCCACGCTCCCGGGCCGCTGTGGAACAGGCCCCGAAGAACAAGGCAAAGCGCTACAAGGAAATGGACTTTGAGGATTGCGCCAGCTGTCACGACTCAAAGCATCGCGCGGATCTTGGACCACGCTGTGATGAGTGCCATCTGACTGATGCTTTCGCCAGCATGAAAAGCCCCTTCAACCATGGCCTGAGCGGCTACGAACTGGACGGCAGGCACAGTGAGCTGGGCTGCGCGGAATGCCATGCTGGTGAAGGATGGCAGCGCTTCTTCCCTTTTGACCAGGCCAATGGCTGCATTGCCTGTCATGAGGATGTGCATCAGGCACAGTTTGTAACAGGTGAGCCGCAATTGGCCTGCGAGTCCTGTCACACAACGGCGGCTTTCCAGCCCAGCCTGTATACACTGGACAGGCACGCCAGAGAAGCCGCTCCCCTGGACGGTGCACATCTGGCAGCCGCCTGTGAAGACTGCCATGTACCCAGCAAGGAAGTGGTGGCCTGGCGCCGGCTGCGTGGAGGTTTTGAAACAGATGGCTGCGTGGACTGCCACGCGAGTCCGCACAGAGCGGAAGATGGCCTGGCTGCAACCAGCACGGATTGTACTGTCTGCCATCAGTTGATCGACTGGAACTGTCCGGACTTTGACCACGATGGAACAGAGTTCCCGCTGAAAGGTGCCCATGCCAGTGTCAGTTGTCGAGACTGCCACAAGGCAGCGACCAATGCAGAAGAGATTCCACTCAAACTGGTGGAACGCGTCTGTCTTGATTGCCACAGCAGCCCGCATCGGGATCAGTTTCTGGAGAACGACCTGGCCAGGGCCTGTACCGAATGCCACAGGGAAGACGTCTGGCAGGAGCTGCTTTTTGATCACAATGACAGTCGCTTTCCACTGGACGGCGAACACGACGAGCTTGCCTGTGCTGCCTGTCACCTGAGCGAGGTTGACGCGCAGGGCAGTTTTGTGAAATACAAACCACTTGGCATCCAGTGTGTGGATTGCCACGGGAAGTGAGATCCGGGAAACCCTCATGAACATTATTCTCCTCCTCCTGCTTCTGGTCCGCCAGCCAGTCGCATTGGCAGCAGAGAATCCCCATGGCGAACTGGAGCTGGACTGCAAGGTCTGCCACACTACCGAAGGATGGCGCCTTAGTCCGGATGCTGATTTTGATCACAATCGTGATACAGGCTGGAAGCTGGAAGGTGCACACGAGCGCAGCGACTGTGTGCTTTGCCATGAGGGACAGGTCTATTCCAATACGCCCTCCGACTGCGCATCCTGTCACATAGACGTGCACGAAAGCAGTCTGGGTAGCGATTGTGCAAGTTGTCACACGCCCCATGAGTGGTATGACGAGAACCAGCAGCGCGCCCTGCACGACCAGGGCAACTTTCCGCTGGCAGGCGCCCATCGTGCCCTGGATTGCTCCAGCTGTCACACAGGATCGGGCTTCACGCAGTTTACGGGAATGTCCACCGCCTGTGTCGCCTGTCATCAGGCTGACTATTCAAGCGCGAGCGATCCGGATCACAGCATAGCCGGCTTTTCACAGGACTGCGAGCAGTGTCACACAGCCGATCGCTGGAATGCTGGTCGCTTCGACGATCATTCCATCTTTCCACTGGAAGGAATGCACGCTACAAGCAGTTGTGTCAGCTGCCATGTGAACAACACCTTTGCTGGAACGCCCTCAAGCTGCACGACCTGTCATGAACAGGATCTTCAGGCCGCAAGCAACCCTGAACACACGGCCGCAGGCTTCACGGCTGAATGCAGTCAATGCCATGATGCAAATGGCTGGCGCCCGGGCAGTTGGGAGCACAGGGTCGAAACCGGCTACGAGATTGTCGGCTCCCATCAATCGCTGGATTGCACCGCCTGTCACCAGAGCAATCAATATCTGGAGACGGAGTCCGCCTGCATGTTTTGCCATGATCAGGATTTTGCAAGCGCACAGGATCACAGCAGTTTCGGTTACCCACAAGACTGTGTGATGTGTCACGATCAGGATGCGTGGACGAACACGAGCTTCGATCACGACCAGCTGGGTTTTGCCCTGAATGGGAGCCACGAAAGCACCAGCTGCACGGCCTGTCACACAAGCAGCTGGGAAGGAACGCCAAACGACTGCTGGAGCTGCCACAATCAGGACTTCAGCTCGGCCACCGATCCTGCTCACAGCGAGCCTTCCTTCTCCCGTGATTGCATGGCCTGTCACACGGAAACAGCCTGGCAGCCCTCCAGTTTCGATCATGATCAAACGGCTTATCCCCTGGCGGGTGCGCATCAGACGGTCAGCTGTGCGGCTTGCCATGCAGGCGCCGTATACGAGAACACACCCTCTGATTGCTGGAGCTGCCACCAGTCGGACTATTCAGCAGTGACAGACCCGGATCACAATGCTGGCAACTACAATCAGGATTGTACCAGTTGTCATACCGTTGCGGCATGGCAGCCGGCTGAATTTGATCACAGTCAGAGCGACTTCCCCTTGAGCGGCGCGCACAGTACGGTCAGTTGTGCAGAGTGTCACACGGGCGGTCAGTACATGAACACGCCCATTGACTGCTGGTCCTGTCACCAGCAGGATTATGAAGGTGCCGATGATCCAGATCATGGAGATGAAGAGTTCCCGCAGGATTGCATGGTCTGTCACACAGACAAGGCCTGGGAGCCGGCCTTTGATCACGCACAGAGCGAGTTTCAATTGATTGGGGGCCATCAGGACATCAGCTGCTCCGAGTGCCATATCAGCGGCCAGTACCTGGAGACGCCCTCGGATTGCTGGTCCTGCCATCAGATGGATTACGAAGAGGCAAACGACCCGGATCACGAAGCTGGCCAGTTCAGTCAGGATTGCACCACCTGCCATTCGATTGATGCCTGGGAGCCTGCGACT
>CAYFPS010000017.1:0-14048 GCA_964345075.1 uncultured Bacteroidaceae bacterium
GAAGAAGACGTCAGGAAGGCCTCCTGATTTTGCACACAAATTGGGACTTGACTCAGGTCCCGGGCTGTTCCTGCCTTAGCAGGAAGAGCTGCTTTTGCTGTGCAAACTGCCCTGCTTCTGCAGGGGGGCGCTGAACCGAAGCATTGGGGACACCCTCGAAAAGCATTGAAGGCCAGGCCTTAGCCCTTTCACCGATTAAGCTTGCAGCTATGAACTACAACATGTCGTCCCGGGGAAACATCGGGCAGGTTGTAGAGGCTGGAATGACCCGCAAATCTATCATCTCTTCACTAGCCAGTTGTCGCTGACGCGTTGCCACACATCCTTGGAGCAGTGCATCAGCGGCTGGCGAGCAATTTCAATGGTTGACGATCGAAACGCAATTCAGCAGACCACTATGCCACCGCACGCGAATCAAAATCGCCCGGCGTCCACGTCGGCCAGGAAGTCGATCAGACCGCGGAAGTATACCTGCTGATCGTCATACAGCGCCATGTGGCTTCCCGCGGGGCAGAGGTGGTAGCGGCCGCGCGGCAGCGTGTCGGCCATCCAGCGCAGGTGCTCCGGATCCATGGTATCGTGGCGGGCGGCCATGACCAGGGTGGGCACCGTGATGCGGGGCAGGTCGGCGGTGCGGTCCCACCGGGCCAGCTTGCCCGAAGCGCCCAGCTCGGACGGCCCCTGCATGGGCACGTAGATGGCGCCGTTCAGGTGCTTGAAGGTGCGATTCACCGGATCGGGCCACTGGTCCGGCGGCAGTCGCAGGACGTGATGCACGTAGTGGTGGGTGACCAGCAGCTCAGTGTACTCGGGGTTCTCGAAGTCGCCAGCGGTTTCGAAGGCCTGAATGCGCGCCAGCACGTCGGAGTCCATGGCCGGCATGATCACGTCGCGGGCGTACGCGTTGTAAGCCGGCACACTGGCCATCATGTTCGAGATAATGAGCCCGCGCAGGTGCTGCTGGTACTTCAGCGCGTACTCCAATGCCAGGATGCCGCCCCACGACTGGCCGTAGAGGAAGAAGTTGTCGCCGTCTAGGCCCAGGACGCGGCGCACTTGCTCCACTTCCTCCACGAAGCGCGGCAGGTCGACCAGCACGCCCAGGTCATCGTCGGCGATGGGGTCACTGTAGTAGGAGCCGAGCTGGTCGTAGTAGTAGAACTCCACGCCGGCGTCGGGCAGGAAGCTGCTGAACGCTTCCAGGTACTCGTGGGTGGCGCCCGGCCCGCCGTGCAGCAGCAGCACCTTGACGGTGGGGTTGTCGCCTACTCGCTTGACCCAGACGCGGAACTCGCCGCGGGGTGTCTCGATGGGGATCAGGCGGATGCCGCCGGTGAAGATTCGCTCGGTGGCGGGCTGGGTGCTGTCAGCGGACATGGCGTTCTCCGATCGGTCTGAGAGTGGGTGTAAGAAACTTCATTTTAATTTTGCTCGGATTCTCACCGATGTATCGGCCCATCGGCTAAACGAAGGGCTTATCCACCATTAATACAACATGTTCGGAGATTCATATTCGGTTAAATCATTCGCAATCGAAACGCTGCCGATCGTGCTTTGCGCCTTGCCGACCTGCTTTCTGCTTCCCCCTATTGGAACGAAATTGAATAGATCCTCCCAGGCGCCGCGTTTCAAGACGCCCACTTGATCTTGGGCTTCTTTCTGGACACGGCACAATCTTTGAGAAAGAGGTTGATCAGGGTCTGGTAGGGAATTCCGGACTCCTCGGCCAGCTGCTTGAAATAGCTGATAACTTCCGGTTCAAGTCGAATGGTGATCGGGGTCTTCAAGAGCTTTGCGTGGGGATTCGGCTTGGCCTTTGAGAAATCGTAATTGTCACGCATAGTGGTCACCTTTGGTTGTAGGCTGAGGATTCACTCCTGGTGGCTTTCCTGGCTGAGATGATTCGAACGACTTCGTTTCTTCACGGTATCAGTGACAGACCACAAGCAGTCTGAGTTTGGCACTGAATCCCAGCAATATGAATCGATCCTCGTCCTCAGAGTGATCAGGATCTGCAATCAACATTGCGCGCTCATCGGTAAACACGCTTTGCGCTTCTTCAAATGAAACGCCGTGCTTTTTTCGATTCGCCTCCGCTTTCTGCGGGTTCCAAGCAAAGGAGATGCACGCCATGTTGGAATCAAGCATATTGACAGTGTATGTACAAGGCTATTTTGGGTCCCTTCGCTTTTGTGTTAGAGCTTGGGCTTAAACTGTTTCCAGATTTGGAATGGGTCGTTCTAACAGTAATATTCAATTGGCTCGCCCAGCAGTCCTGATCACGCGCCTTCGGCAAAGAGCCGCTTGCGTGGCAATGCCGGTTCATCGGCACACTTTCGAAAAGCATTGAAGGCCAGGCCTTAAGCACCTGATCAGTTGCAGAAGGCGTTGAACCTGGGAGGAGCAAGTTGCTCGTACAATTAGATAGAAATCCAATCCCCCTGAAGACCCTGCTGATATGCTGCATCCTGCTTTGGCCAATGAGGGTTGCAGATGCAGGAAACTCAGCAGGCGAGGACATTGGTGAAGCGTTTGGAAAGCTGGCGCTACTGGCAACTGGAGTTGCGCTTGCCGTTGCAGGCGGCGCTGCGAGCACCGCACTTACGCATGGTTCGAATCAATGGCTTCACCCTGCAATCGAGGAGTTGCCTCAGATCGAACCGGGCACCAGGCTCATTGTCTACCATACTGGTGGCAAGAAGACTCGTGGAAGATTCCTTGAGTACCGAAACAGGGAAGCAAGCGAGTACGCTGCTTTGCTTGATGAGTTCTATTCGGGGCTTGAGGCAGTGAAGCGGCTAAGGCTTGGCGAGAGGATCACCATTCGGCGCGAAGGGAATCAGGAAGCGCCCATCGTCGGCGCCTTCGTTGGTTATGCCAAACATCAAATCCTGATCGAAGATGAAAAGGGTCTCCTTAAGCGAGTGCCGATCCATTTTACCGATCACGTGGAAACATCTTCGGCTAGCGCGATCAATCTGGTAGACCTGCTTACATCATCCCCACCTTGCTGCGAAGTTCTGGTAATTCTGACCAATGAGGCCCAGGTTTCCATGGAAATCGGCGAGATTGAAGGGCTTCACATTGGCAAATCATCGCCAGTTCTGGCAGCTGGCAAAGTGCTCCTGATCTCCGGCAATTGTCTTGCAGTTGGTGCACTCATGATCTGAGTAGACCGCAATCGGGAGCCCATTCCACACAATCCGTCCAGTGCCCCCAATACAGCCCTTGTTGATCCCCAATTCTCGTTAATATTCAGTATGTGTAAGCAATAGTATCTGCAAAGGCCAAATAATTCACAATATACGGGGATAGCGTACAAATTAATTCAAAAATACTACCACGAGGGGGGGTGAAAATGTTTGCCCATTCACAGCTCAATTTGTAGGTTTTGCTAAATGCCACCTCTAGGGGGGAAATGATTCAGGCTTGATGATTGTCAAGAAAGGATTCCCACTTGAGGTAGCCGACTGGCCGGGGTGCCGGTTACAAGGCTGAAAGAAAACGACTTGTCGCTGAATTGAAAACAACCGCCCCCTCGTTCACTGCTTGCAAACGGGGGTGTGCAAAAGCCAAGCAGGAGGTTCGCAGTGTTGAACACACGCAATCGTTCCGCCTTTGCCTTGCTGGCCATGCTGGGACTGGGCCTTGCCCAGACCGCCAGTGCGCAGCCGGCTCTGCAGAAGGTAATGCAGGAACGGGGTCTTACTGAGAAGGACGTGCTGGCAGCCGCCAAAACTTATGTGCCGACCGGTGGGCGTGACGAGTACATCGTCGCCAGCTCCGGTGGACAGAGTGGCCAGCTGATTTTCTACGGCATCCCTTCGATGCGCATTCTGAAGTATGTGGCCGTCTTCACCCCCGAGCCCTGGCAGGGTTACGGTTTCGATGACGAGTCCAAGGCCGTGCTCGCTCAGGGCCGCATTCGCGGCAAGGACATCACCTACGGTGATACACATCATCCCGCCTATTCCGAGACGGACGGCGACTATGATGGCCAGTACCTGTTCATCAATGACAAGGCTAATCCGCGCATCGCGGTCGTTGATCTCCACGACTTCGAGACCAAGCAGATCATTCCGCACCCCCTCTTCAAGAGCGATCACGGCGGCTGCTTTGTAACACCGAACACCGAGTACATCATGGAAGCCAGCCAGTACGCGGCTCCCTATACCAATGATTTCGTTCCGCTGGACGAATTCAACGAGCAGTACCGCGGTGGTCTGACCTACTGGAAGTTTGATCGTGAAGCCGGTCGCGTTGTCACCGATCAGTCCTTCACCTTTGAGATGCCGCCCTACAGCCAGGATCTGAGCGATGCCGGTAAGGGCCCGTCCTACGGTTGGGGCTTCAACAACAGCTTCTGCTCGGAGCGCTATGTCGGTGGTATCGAGAGCGGTCGTCCGCCCTTTGAGGCTGGCTGCTCGGCCAAGGACACGGACTTCCTGCATGTGACCAACTGGCAGAAGGCCGCCGAGCTGGTGGCTGCCGGCAAGGTCAAGAAGGTCAACGGACATTACCTGATCACAATGGACCAGGCAGTGAAGGAAGGCATTCTCTTCCTGATCCCAGAGCCGAAGAGCCCGCATGGTTGTGATGTCACACCGGACGGCAAGCACATCATTGTTGCCGGCAAGCTGGACAGTCACGCCTGGGTTTACAGCTGGGACAAGATCAAGACGGCCATCGAGAAGAAGGACTTCGAGGGTGAAGACGACTATGGAATTCCCATCATCGCTCTGAACACGGCCCTCGAGCGTTCCGTGAATGTGGGTCTTGGCCCGCTCCACACACAGTTTGACAGCGAAGATGGCGTGTGTTACACCTCGATCTATGTGGATTCACAGATCACCAAGTGGAACTACAAGACCGGCAAGGTGCTGGACACGCTGCCCATTCACTACAACGTCGGCCACCTGATGACGATGGAAGGTGATACACGATTCCCCGACGGCAAGTACCTGGTTGCCCTCAACAAGCTCTCCATCGACCGCTTCAATCCCGTTGGCCCGCTGCATCCGCAGAACCATCAGCTGATTGATATTTCCGGCGAAAAGATGCAGCTGCTCTATGACATGCCGCTACCGCTGGGCGAGCCGCACTATGCCGCCGCGATCAAGGCTGACAAGCTGCAGCCCGGTGTGCGCTACAAGAGTGGTTGGGACAGCCGTTCCGACCAGCTTAGTCCGCACCGTGTCCGCGCCGGCCGCGAGCGCACCGAGCGTAATGGCAATCGCGTGGATGTATACGGCACCGTGATTCGCTCACACATCACGCCGGAAATCATCACCGTGCAGGAAGGCGATGAGGTTTCGATCCATCTGACCAACCTTGAGCGCGCCGAAGACGAAGTCCACGGTTTCGCCATGTACGGCCAGAACGGGCAGCTCTCCATCGAGCCCGGCAAGACTGCTTCCGCCACTTTCAAGGCCGAGCAGCCCGGTGTCTACCCCTACTACTGCACCGAGTTCTGCAGTGCCCTTCACCTTGAGATGCAGGGTTACCTGCTTGTAACACCCAAGGGTTACAAGGCCAAGGAGACCAAGGTCGACGAAGGTCACGCGTATACGCAGGCCGATTACGAGAAGCAGGTCAAGACCAATGTCGAGACGCAGGCCGTGATCGATCAGGTGGTGGCTTACATCACCAGCCGCAATTACACGGACTTCCCGACGGTTGTCGGCCTGGTTGAAGATGCCACGGACCAGCTCGGTTTTGCCGGTGAAGCCAAGGCCAAGGCCGAGGCCGCCGCAGCCAAGAAGGACTGGCAGAATGCCATGCTCTGGGCCAACCAGTGGTGGCAGTATCAGGTGAAGACGGCAGACCTTGGTCTGCGCGCCAAGACCTATCTGGATGAAAGTGGAGCGAAGAAGGTCAAGTAAGACCCTCGCGCTTCATGCTGAAATCGGGTTCGCAGGGCGCTGAGGGCGCTCCTTCAGCCCCTGCGGGCCCATTTGTATACGAGTCTACCAAGGAGTCCATGCAATGAACCGACTTTCGTGCAGCCGCTGGCTGGCCCTCGTTCTGGGAGCCGTGCTGCTTGTTTCCTGCGGCAAGAAGGAGCCCGAACAGAGCAGCCAGACAGACAAGCCAGCTGCCGTAGCTGCCAAGCCGGCCAAGGTCGAGGCTGCGCCTGAAAGCGCTCCGCTGGATCCAGCACTGGTCAGCAAGGGCCAGAAGCTCTTTACCGAGAAAGGCTGTGTCGCCTGCCACGGTGCGGATGCCAAGACCTCGCTGATCCCCGAGTACCCCAAGCTTGCCGGGCAGAATCACGATTACGCCCGTCAGCAGATGATCGACATCAAGAATGGTGTTCGCACAAATGGCCAGACCGCGGCCATGAAGGCCATCATGGCCATGGTCAGCGATGAAGAGATTGAAGCACTGGCAACATGGCTTTCGACGCTGCCCGATCAGCCCGCTTCTGCAGCGGCTCAGGACAAGAAGTCCCCGGGCGCCAGGCTCTTCAAGACAAAAACCTGCTTCACGTGTCACGGCAAGGACGCCAAGACACCCCTGCTGCCCGAGTATCCAAATCTTGCCGGCCAGAACGCCGCCTACGCCCTGCAGCAAATGCGCGACATCCAGAGTGGTGCCAGGGCGAACGGTCAGAGTGCCGGCATGAAGGGCATCATGCATTTGGTCAATGACGAGGAACTTGTGGTGCTGGCCGACTGGCTGGCCTCGCTTGTACCCTGAAAGAAAAGGAGAACAAATGAAGACCCTGCTTATGGCTGCTCTGGCTGGCGCCGCTCTGATGCCGCTCCTGAGTAGCCCCGCAATGGCCTGGCTGGAAGAAGGCGGCGAGCGCGACAGCGCACTTGAAATGACCGCCGACCTCGAAAATGGTCTGGATGTATACGAAGTCTGCAGTGGCTGCCACCTGCCCGAAGGTTGGGGCACGCCCGATGGCACCTTTCCCCAGCTGGCCGGACAGCATTCATCTGTGCTGATCAAGCAGCTGGCTGACATTCGCGAAGGTAACCGCGACAATCCCACCATGTATCCCTTTGCCCTGCCCCGCGCCATTGGTGATGCGCAGGCACTGGCGGATGTGGTTGGCTACATCGAGAACCTTCCCATGAACCCGGAAAACGGCAAGGGCGAGTGGGCTGAAGGCACGCCCGAATTCGCTCAGGGCAAGAAGCTCTACGAGGACAACTGTGTCCGCTGCCATGGAGCACAGGGTGAGGGCATGGCCGATGAATTCTATCCGCTGATTCAGGGCCAGCATTACAACTACATGCTGCGCCAGTTTGAGTGGATCCGCGATGGCAAGCGCCGTAATGCCAATCCTGAAATGGTCGAGCAGATCAACGGTTTCTCGGACAAGGACATGCAGATGGTGGTGAATTATGCATCACGCATTCCTGTCCCCAAGGAGAAGCTGGCGGAAAGTGTCGACTGGGTGAATCCGGACTTCGAATAGTCCGCTAAAGGAATGCTGCGATGAACGCAATGCTCAAGTCGAAGTGGCCCGTGCTGGCTGCCGTGCTCCTGCTGATTCCGATCTACCTCATGCCTGTGTGGTGGGTCTCGCTGACTGCGCCCAACTACCCGAAGGAAAGCTTTCCGGACGGCGTGCGCATTCACTTCCACATGAATGGCGTCTTCAATGGATGCTGTCTGGTGGAGAAGGCCGAGATCAATCAGGATGAAGTGCTTGACTGCGTGCACGAGATGGATACGATCAACCACTATGTCGGCATGTATCCGATTGCTGCCGGTGGGCCGGTTGAAGTCTTCTTCTCGGGCTTCCTCGTGGCGATGGTCGCAGTCATGCTGCTGGGCTGGGCTGTTGACGATCCAAAGAAGAGAATCTGGGTGCTGAGTGGAGGCTTCGCGCTTGTGGCTGTCTGGATGACGATCGCCCTCTATGTTCCGGGTGGTCTGAATCTGCAAAACGGCCGCTACCTGGAGGGGCGCGTGGTCTCCCTCGGCCAGGATGGTGAGGATGAACCTGCCCAGACGCTGTCATCGGGCGACGAGATGATTGCCCGCTTGAAGGCTGCCCTCGCAGATGACACGGAAGAAGTGGAAGAGAAGAGTCTTGAGGGCAAGGCGAAAGCGATTGCCACTCTCGAAGACTCTTATGGATTCAGCAAGTCCAAGATTGGTGTGACAGAGGACTGGTCGGGTACGGGCATTCAGCTGCTGGGCTGGCACTACCGCAGCAGTCTGGCGCGCTGGTTTAATGATCCTGCCGTAATCGGACCGCTTGTATCACGAATGACGGCACTGGCCAACGGACTCTTTGCCGTGATGCTGATCCTGATGGTCTTGCTGGTAGCTCTTTCCAGGCGCGCTGGAAGCCTCTTTCACAGGCTGCTTGTGCTGGTTCCAATTGGTCTGCCCGTCTACTTTGTCGCCATCTATGCAGCATGGCTGCACTGGTACGGACACAACATGAATGACATGGGCGCCTTTACGCTAAAGGCCTTCATGCCGACAGTCTTTGGACAGGGCAAGGTTGCCCAGTTCACCACCAACTCCTATCCGCATATGGGCTTCTACCTGATGCTGGCTTTTGCCGGCCTGCTGGTCTGGGCTTATTTGCAGTCGGGCAGACAGCTGTCCGGGAAAGCGAAGGACGGTGACGCATAAGTGTGTGACAGAAGGGCTGCCGCCTTCGGCGGCGGCCCTTTTGCTTTTCCTCCTGCAGCTGGGCGCTACTTCCAGCCTGCATGCCTCCGAGTATCCCGCCTTTCAGGATCTGGTTGACGCCACGGAAAAGAACGGACTGCTGATGCCGGAAGCCGGCACCTACAGCGGCCCGGTGATCCTGGACAAACCGATCACCATCGATGGTCAGGGCCGTGTTACAATTGATGGCGGCGGTAAAGGTTCTGTCATCTACATGGAGACCGATGGTGCTACGATCAAGGGTCTGACTCTGATCAACTCGGGGAGCTCGCACAACGATATCGACTCCGGTGTGCAGATTCGCGGGCACTTCAATGTGGTCAAGGACTGTGTTATCGAGAACTGCCTTTTCGGTGTGGATCTGCAGCAGTCCGAGCACTGCATCGTTCGCCGTAATCACATCTCCAGCCAGGATTTTGAACTGGGCCAGCGGGGCGATGCCGTCCGGCTCTGGTATAGCTTTGAAAACAAGATCGAAGAGAATGTGATCGTCGACAGCCGTGACATGGTGGTCTGGTACTCGGCTGACAATGTGATCCGTGGCAATCAGGGAACGGGCTGCCGCTATTCGCTGCACTTCATGTACTCGCGCTACAACGAGGTTCTGGATAACTCGTATACGAACAATGCAGTAGGCATCTTTCTGATGTACTCGGACGGCATTGTAGTGCGGAACAATCTTGTAACACACGCCGCTGGGCCAACCGGAGTTGGCATTGGATTCAAGGAAACTTCGGATCTGATCATTGAAGGTAATCAGGTGCTCTACTGCGCCAGCGGCCTCTACATTGATGTATCACCCTTTCAGCCGGAAACGGTCAATCACTTCGAAAACAACCTGATCGCCTACAATGGTGTAGGCGCGCGCTTTCTCAATCACTGGCACGACAACGAATTCATCACCAACCAGTTTGTCGGCAATCTGACGCAGGTTGCCGTAGGTGGTGGTGGAACCGCTGAGGATCATGTCTGGGAAGGCAATTACTGGAGCGATTACGAGGGCTTCGATCAGGATGGTGATGGTGTGGGTGATACGCCCTTTGAACTTCACTCCTGGGCCGATCGCATCTGGGAAGACACTGCCTGGGCGCAGTTTTTCAAAGGATCGCCGCTGCTTGAAGTGATCGACTTCCTTAGCAGACTGGCTCCCTTCAGCGAGCCCCGTGTTCTCTTGCGCGACGAAAGACCGCAGAAGAATCCGCAGATGCTTCAGCAGATGGAAGATGCAGGAACTGAGGGGCGTGATCGTCTGCTCAAGCTGCTTGAGGAGCAGTCCGCTCCTGCCCGGATTGAAGACGATGAAGATCGTCCGCGCTTCTGATGGTGGAAGGGAAAGGAACAACCGTGGATCAAAATCGTCGCGGCTTCTTGAAGAGTCTGGGCTTTGGCGCAGGCATCATGGGTGCTGCCTTTCTGGGCGCGCTGCCTGTGCTGAAGGGCTGGGTTCGCCGCTTGCGGCCGCCGGGCGCGTTGCTGGAAGACGAGTTTCTGGCCAGCTGCATCAAGTGCGGTCAATGTCTGCAGGTTTGTCCGGTTGAAGCCATCAAGCTGGCCGATCTTCGTGATGGCTTTGGAGTCGGCACGCCTTTTATTGACCCACGCCAGCAGGCTTGTGATTTCTCCTGTGATGGACTGCAATGTGTGCTGGCCTGCCCAACAGGCGCACTGACGCACAAGATCAGCTATTCGCACGAAGCCGAAATGGCAGTGGCTGAAGTTGTATCACCGGATCGCTGCCTGGCCGCGCAGGGCAAGCCCTTCAGCGGACTTGCTCGCGGTGAGGGCTTTGCCGGCAAACTGCGCTTCAGTGAAATCGACCGCTGGAATGCGATTCCACTTGGCGAGAAGAGTTTTGAGCGTGAGCGCTGTGATCTCTGCGTACATGTCTGTCCAATTCAGGAGCGAATCGCCCAGTGTGAAGCGGGTACACCGCCATCGGGTAATCCCTACCAGTGTCCGCCCAGTCCGGCCATTCGCATGAAAGAGCTTGAGGGCGGCACAAATCCGCTGGCCGCACTACCGGAAGTGCTGGACGGCTGCGTGGGCTGTGGTGTCTGCGAGATGGTCTGTCCAGTTGATCCCCCTGCCATTCGCATGGTAGGACGGCCCGGCTGGGGGAGGACGCTCTGATGGCAATCAAGGACTCCCTGCGCATTCTCTTTGGCGGCAGCCCCGTAAAGCCTGACCCCTCCGAGTGGTCCGCTGAGGCAGCCGTGATACACAAGGAACAGGCTGGCCGGCGTACACGTGATGAGATTGAGCACATCCGTGCCGAGCGGGAAAAGCGTGCACGCGCGCCAAAGAAGTGGCGACGCCGACGCTGGGCCGTTCTGGCAGTTGTCAACCTGCTCTTTGTCGCTTCCTTCCAGCTGGATGTTCAGCTGGTTGAAGGCGCTTTGACAGGATCGCGCTTTGTCGGTTTTCACATGGCGGATCTGAACAGCGCCCTGCAGGTCATGCTGGCCTTCAAGCATGTGCTGATCAACCTGCTGATCGGCACGGTTACGGTCGGTCTCTTCTGGTGGCTGATGGGTGGGCGAAGTTTCTGCAGCTGGATCTGTCCCTATCACCTGATTGCCGAATGGGTCGAAATGCTTCACCTCAAGCTGCGCGAAAAGGGGCTGGCGCTGGATGTCCGGTTCGACCGGCGGACACGAACTGTGCTGTGGCTGATCTTTGCGCTGTTGGCCTTCGTGACGGGATACACAGTCTATGAGACCATTTCGCCGACGGGCGTTTTAAGCCGCGCCCTCATCTACGGACCGGGCGTTGCCCTTGTCTGGGTTGGCCTCATCCTGCTTTTCGAGCTCTTTGTATCACGGCGCGCCTGGTGCCGCTACGCCTGTCCGATCGGCCTTACCTACGGGCTGGTTGGTGCCAGCTCGCCAATGAAAGTGCGCTACGAACTTTCAAAGTGCTTTCACGATGGCGCCTGTCGCAAGGTTTGTCTGGTACCCCACGTGCTGGAGGTGACCAAGGCCGGCAGGGCCCTGAGCCCCTTCGTTGATCTGGGAGCCGATTGCACACGCTGTGGTCGCTGTGTAGATGTCTGCCCGACAGACGCGCTGACCTACAAATGGAAAGGAACGTCCTCGTGATACGTTTTGAGCAGGTTCGCAAGACCTTCCGCAAGACAACCGTGCTTCGAGGCATTGATCTTGCCCTGAGCAAGGGAGATCGTATTGCCCTCGTTGGCTCAAACGGCGCAGGTAAAACCACTCTTGTCCGCTGCTTGCTCGGTCAGTATGGCTGTGAGGGCAAGGTCAGGATCAATGATCTGGACCCGCGACAGCACCGGACGGAAGTCCTGCAAAAAGTGGGCTTCGTTCCCCAGCTGCCTCCACCCCTGAAGATTACTGTTGAACAGCTTGTGCAGCTGTCAGCGGACCTTTGTGGAAGCGATCCGCAAAAGATGTATGACGTTGCCGAGTCTCTTGGTTTGCGGACACAGGAAGTCAAGAACCGCGTTTTCATGCGCCTCTCCGGCGGTGAAAAGCAGAAGCTGCTGATCGGCATCGCGCTGGGCCGTGACACGGAATTGCTCGTGCTTGATGAGCCGGCTGCCAACCTGGATCCGGAGGCCCGTCAGGTTTTTTTCAACCTGCTGAGCGAGCGACTGGAATCCACTACCATGATCATCTCCAGTCATCGGCTGGACGAAGTTGCACCGTTGGTCAATCGAGTGGTAGAGCTGGACACAGGCCGCGTCGTGCTGGATGATCAAGTGGACGAGGGTGGCTCCCTGTCGGCCCGGCTTAACTGTGTGATCCGGCTGACTGCACATAGTGAAGCCTTCGGCAAGGCTATTGCCAACTGGGGCTTCAAGGAGCAGGACGGCGCCTGGCAGGGAACCATCGCAGGCCCTGACAGACTGCGCTTTCTGGGAGTGATGTCCCGCTACAGCGGACTCTTGGCGGATATCGAGATCAAGGAGAATCGTCATGCGTGATACAAAGAGCATCGGTCAGCTATTGCTGCTGCTGGGCCTTCTCTGGCTGAGTGCACTGTCCTGTGGACCACGCGACAATACCGGGCCGGAAGAGCCGCACTGGGATCGCGAAATCTGTGAGCGCTGCCGCATGGCGGTCAGCGATCATTCCTATTCCGCCCAGATACGCGGAAACCCGCCGGAAAAGCGGACACAGATTTACTGGTTCGATGATATTGGCTGCGCCGTGCTCTGGCTTGACGAGCAGGACTGGAAGGATGATCCGCGCACGGAAATGTGGGTGACGGATTGTGTCACCGGCGAGTGGATTGATGCCTATACCTGCGCCTGGCTGCCCGGACACATTACACCCATGGACTTCCAGCTGGGTGCTCGGGCCAGTGGGATGGTAGCGGCTGGAGAAGAAGTTCTCGATTACAACGCCGCTGTGGCACACATTCAAGTGCGTATCGTCGAAAAGAAGAAGAAGAAAGAATCCTGCTGTGACGAAAAGCCGCCTTTCATGAAGAAGGCTGAAGATGAGGCTGGAAAGGATGGCGCACGATGAAACACCTTTTGCGCATGGCTCGTGCCGATGTCGCTGAGAGCCTGCGATCCCGCTGGTTCATGGTGTATACAATTGTCTTTGGCGGTGTGATGATGGGTCTCTTTGTCACGGGCCTTACCGAATCACGCATCATGGGCTTTACAGGTCTGTCACGCCTGCTGGTCACTTATCTGCAGATCACCATGGCCATTCTGCCCATCTTCATGCTGATCACGACCGTGCGATCGGTCGTTGGTGATCGCGAAGCGGGTGTCTTCGAGTACATGCTTTCGCTTCCACTGGGCCTTGCGGCCTGGTATTGGGGAAAGCTGGTTGGCCGCTTCGTGGTAGTCTTCCTGCCTGTGTTCGGGGCAATGGTCCTGGGTCTTCTCTTTGGCGCTGCGAAAGGTGTTGCCATTCCCTGGCTTCAGGTCTTCACGTATACGGGCCTGCTGGCAGCCTTGATTGCCTGTTTCCTGGGGATCGGCATGCTGGTTTCCACCATTGCCCGCTCGACGGATGTAGCACAGGGCGCGGCCTTTCTGCTTTGGCTGGGTCTGCTGCTTTTCCTTGATCTGATTCTGCTGGGAGCGATGATTCGGGAAGGCATTGCCGCCGAGAGTGCCGTGACCATTGCGCTGGCCAATCCGCTGCAGGCCTTTCGCACAGCGGCCATGCTATTGTTTGATCCGCAGCTCGTGCTGCTTGGACCCTCAGCCTATGTGATTCTTGATCACTTTGGCCACACGGGCTATCTGGTCTGGGCTTTTGCCTATCCGACTCTGCTTGGCCTGGGCTGTGCCTGGCTCGGCTACTGGGCTTTCAAACGCGGAGATCTGTCATAGGGGATAGCGAATAGCTGATAGATCACAGATCACAGATCACAGATCACAGATCACAGATCATAATGGGGGAGCGCTTGTTCCCCCA
>CAYFPS010000017.1:14065-49744 GCA_964345075.1 uncultured Bacteroidaceae bacterium
TTGCTTGAAGGCCATGAGCTGGTGCGGAGGAGTGTGTACACAGTCTCTTCTCGCTGTGATAGAGGACTGCCCGGTGACTGCACTTACTCTGGAAAGCGATCCTTCATTGAAGGTGTTGCATCTTCAAGCAGAAGCGGCGGATCGCTAAACATCACCAGCTGGTCCACCAGATCAAGCAGACTAAGCAGTGGGGTTCCGCGGAAGAAGCGAATCATGTCGCGGTCCATCCACAGCCGGTCACTGTAGAGATTCAGCCGGTAGGGCACATCGCCTTTTCCATCGCCATTCTGATCAAAGCCCTGATAATTGTCCCAGCAATTGCCTTCCCATCTGTTCTGATTCGCCGCGTCCGGATGGCTGACGACCACATCACTGAAGTTTCCCTTGAACTGATTGGCAAGAAATTCGTGACCACCGCGATCACCATAGAGGTAGATGGCGGCGTCGTTGTATGCAAAGAGATTTTCCCTGACATAAAGCACATCTTCAGGAAAGATTGGAGCGTTTGCCGTGATACCGATAGCGCAATCCATCAGCACATTTTTCAGGATGCTGGTTTCGGAGCTGCCTTTGACGGCAATTGCGCTGCCGCGACGCCTATCCTGATGCTGAATCGTGTTTTCTTGTATCACAAGCTCGTTACTGTAAATGCCCACAATCCCGTGTTCGTTCTCTGTAAACTCATTTCCTTCGATCACGCAGCCCGGCGAGAAAATCAGTTCTATGCCCATGCGGCACTGTTCGACACGATTACTCGTGAAATAGTTATCCGGCGAATTGGTAAAGACAACATCGCGCGTGCCTGTAACACGGTTATTGCTGATCTGGTTCAGTGTTCCATTCCAAAGGCGGATTCCGTCACCACGAAGAGAGCCATCCAGATCCAGCCCGGCAATGCTGTTGCCGGTGATACGGCAGTTGTTTGCAGCGCTCAGATGGATGCCGAAGAGACAGTCCTGAATCGTGCAGTTCTCAACACGAACATTGTCGCCACTCAGCAGAATGCCAGCATCAACTTTATCATGCGACCGGCCTGAGCTGATAATCTTGATGTTTTGTATCACGGCATTATCGGTCAATACACTGATGACTGTGCCAGAAGAATCCCCATCCAGCGTTACCTGATCCATCCCATCCAGCACAATGGCGTGCCTGATCTCGAGATTGCCCGTATAAACACCAGGTGGAGGTGTGAGGGTGCCGCCTTCAGGAGTCAGATCCAGCAGGAGTTGCAGTCCTGCAGCATGAAGGGCTGTTTGCATGAGCAGGGTCAGTGCGATCGGCAGTTTCATTGTGGGTCCAGATTGATGAAGAGAAAGGTCGGGATTATTGGGCTAATTGGGGTGGTTCCGGGGTGGTGCCAGGGTGGTGCCAGGGTCAACAAAGCTGAAAACGATGTTGTGTCAAGCAAGCTGGACGGTTTCGCAAAGTGCAATCGGGAACTCGATCGGGAACAGCGTTTTCAGATTTGTCAGGGTAGCTTGACGATTTGAGCAACCGCAATCGGGAACTCTGTCGGGACCTCAATCGGGACAACAAAGCGGCGCCAGACAAGGCCTGCCGCCGCTTTACATCCGCTATCGGCTTGCTCTAGAAATAACCCTGGAACATGATCTGCAATGCGCTCGCACCATCCATGTCTGATGAGACATAGTTGACCATGATCTTGGATTCCCAGGTGTTCTTGACCGGCAGGAAGAAGTTCAGACCAAGGGTCAGGTCCGCACGGTCCTTGCCGTCATCGCTCACATCAAGGCTCTCGTATTTGATCGCTGGCTGCAACCATGACTTTGCGCGCCAGAGTGCGTGGGCCATGATGTTTGTCCCGTCGCTTCCGGCATGATCGGGATCGTCACGATCCAGCCAATCTGCTCCAAGTGTGAATGGCCCTTTCTGGAGAAGGGCCGATCCGCCCACCACGGCGATGCCTTCCTGATCCAGACCGGCTGCCGTTGTATCGCTGGTGCTGACAGCACCACCATAGGCCCAGACCGACAGTCCCTTTGCGGGCTTGAATTTCAACCAGCCGGCAAGCGTCAGGTCCACCCCCTGTGCCGGATCGCCGGTGTCGTTTGCCTTGTTCGGCCCCGGATTGAAGATTCCCGCTCGCAGCTCGGTCTTCATTGAACCCAGTGCCCGGCTTTGGAACATTACGCCCGTGTTACGTTCAAAAACCAGCGTTTGCTGACCGAAGCCTCGCTTCACAAAGTCCAGCTTGAATCCGGCTGTATTGAATTCACGCCCAACTGGTGTCTTGAACTTTCCTGTGAGAAAACGATGCCCGCCAGGCAGCTTGAAGCCCAGCACGGCATCCTTGATCAAGGCAGGTGTGTCACCATCCTTGTCAACCTGATTTGCTCCCGCGCCCAGAATGAGGCGGTTGAAATCCAGATGCAGATCGTAATCGACCCACTCATTTAATGTGCCCTTTGTGCGAATGCGCACCCGGTCAAAGCCAAACGCAGGGCCATCATTGTTTTCAGCCAGCGTGGTCACACTTTGAATGAAACCATGCAGCTGCACCTCGGCACGTGCTGTCAACGGCAGCAGGGCTGCCAGCAGCAGAACAAGTCCTGTCCACTTACGCATGTAAATTCCTTTCCCCCGGCCCTTCGGGTATCGGTTATCAATTGGACGAACTTCACTTAGCCGCTGCGACAATCTTCCATCCCGCTGCTGGAGTGGTACCTTGCAGGGAATCAAACGAGGATTGCCATGAACGGCCCCAGCAGTCTGAAAAGCAGCCGAGTCTTTCTTGACGGAGAGCTGCGCCCGGCTCGCCTGCACCTTTCCGCTGGCAGGATTGCACGGATCGAGCTTTCCAATCTGGCAGCTGACTCTGCAGGTCAGCTGGATCTGGGCGATGCCTGGATACTGCCCGGCATGATCGACAGTCAGGTCCACTTTCGGGAACCGGGCCTGGAGCACAAGGAGGATCTGGCTACGGGCAGCCTGGCGGCTCTTGCCGGAGGCATGACCGCCTTCCTCGAAATGCCCAACACAAATCCGCTGACTGTGGACGAGGCTACGCTGGCAGACAAGGTCAGCCGGGCCAGCAATCGCGCCTGGTGCGATTTCGGCTTTTTTATGGGTGCCACTGCCGAAAACGCTGAAGACATGGCGCGGCTGGAGAAGCTGCCCGGCTGCTGCGGAGTGAAGATCTTCATGGGTAGCTCCACCGGTAGCCTGCTGGTGCCGGATGACGAAACCCTGCGACGGGTTTTGTCACACGGAAGGCGCCGGGTAGCCGTACACGCGGAGGACGAGGATCGTCTCAATCAGCTGAAAGCAAGTCTCGCGGCCGAGCATCCCCGTCAGCACCCGGTCCTGCGCGATCCCGAATGTGCTCGACTGGCTGTATCACGGCTTCTAGCGCTGTCGGAGGAGACTGGTCGCGCCATTCATGTGCTGCACGTCAACAGTCTGGAGGAGATGGAGCTCTTCAGGCAACTGGCACCGGAAGTGATTGGCGAACGCGTCAGTGTGGAAGTCACGCCCCAGCATCTGTTGATGGAGTCACCGGCGTGTTACAACGATCTGGGCAGTCTGGCGCAGATGAATCCACCAATACGCGAGGCTGAGCACCGTCTGGCACTTTGGCAAGCACTGAAAGACGGAATCATCACCTGCATGGGCAGCGATCACGCCCCGCATACGCTTGAAGAAAAGAGTCGGTCTTACCCCGCCTCACCTTCCGGCATGCCGGGCACGGAGACCCTTTTCCCGCTGATGCTCGATCAGGTCTTGCGTGATACAATTACTCTGCCGCATCTGGTGAATCTGCTTGCCACGCAGCCAGCCCGCTTGTATCACATCGAGGGCAAAGGAAAGATTGCAGAGGGTATGCGCGCCGATTTCACCATTGTGGATCCTTCGTATACGGGCAGGCTGGATCAGAAGCAGCTGCATAGCCGCAGTGGCTGGTCACCCTTTCATGGCCGGGAACTTAAGGGTCGCGTCGAGGCAGTGATGCTTCGTGGCCGATTGGTTTTCAGGGATGGAGAAGTCATTGGCGATGCCTGTGGTCAGCCGCTTACATACACGGATTGCTGAGGAATCATGACAGAACATCTGCTCAAGAACGAGATTTTCCAGATTCTGGATGACGACGAAGCCGCACAGCTTGCTGATTTGATGCATGAAGTGCGTGTTACAAAGGACGATATCGTTTTCCGTCAGGGCGAGCCGCGCCACCGCATGATTCTGATCAAATCTGGTGGAGTCCGCGTCAGCGAGCGTGTCGGTCAGCGCAATCAGTTTCTGGTTACCTATCACGCCGGACACTTTCTGGGCGAGGCGGCCCTGTTGGACGATAGCCCGCACTCGACCACAGCCCGAGCCACCATGGATAGCGTACTCCATGTGCTGGAGCGCGATGAGTTGATGGCTTTCCTCGATCGCAAGCCGGAGCTTGCATCACGGCTGCTTGGCCAGATCGCCCGTGTCATCTTTCAGCGGATGAAAAAGGTCGGCATGTCGGCGCATGGCCCGTATGGTACGGGTGCCGTTCGCCGCGAGCACGATCTTCTGGGCGACAAGGATGTGCCGGCCGATGCGTATTACGGCATTCAGACCCTGCGTGCCATTGACAACTTCCACATTACGGGCATTCCGCTGCATCACTTTCCCAACCTGATCCGCGCACTGGCGCAGGTCAAGCAGGCAGCGGCCCGCGCCAATCAGCGGCTGGGGCTCCTTGCGGATGATCTGGCCGAAGCCATTGAAAAGGCCTGTGTCGAAATCGATGACGGCCAGCTGCATAATCAGTTTGTGGTCGACATGATTCAGGGTGGCGCTGGCACCAGCACCAACATGAATGCCAATGAGGTGATCGCCAATCGCGCGCTGGAGCTTTTGGGCGATGAGATGGGCAACTACAAGCGCCTGCACCCAAACGATCATGTCAACCTCAGCCAGTCCACCAACGACGCCTATCCAACGGCCATTCGCCTTGCGCTGCTTTTGTCGGTGCGACCGCTGACCGACGAAATGGAATTGCTTGTGGAGGCCCTGCGCGAAAAGGCTCGCGCCTTCTCCCATGTGATCAAAATGGGGCGGACCCAGCTGCAGGATGCGGTTCCCATGACGCTGGGCCAGGAGTTCGAAGCCTGGGCCGTTACCGTGGAGGAGGACATTGAGCGCGTGCGCGAAAACGCGCGCCTCTTTCTGGAAAGCAATCTGGGTGGAACAGCCATTGGCACGGGAATCTGCGCCGATCCGGATTACCCCTCCGAGGCACTTAAGGCCTTGCAGGAAGTCACGGGCATGGATTTCACGCTTTCGCCCAATCTGGTGGAAGCCTCCAGTGATACAGGCAGCCTGCTCATTTTCAGCGGCATCCTGAAGCGTGTCGCAGTCAAGATTTCCAAAGTCTGCAACGATTTGCGCCTTCTTTCCAGTGGCCCGCGCTGTGGTTTTGGCGAGATCAATCTGCCAGCCATGCAGCCGGGCTCCAGCATTATGCCGGGCAAGGTCAATCCCGTGATACCGGAAGTGGTCAATCAGGTGGCCTTTCAGGTGATCGGCAACGATCTGACGGTGACCATGGCGTCAGAAGCCGGCCAGCTGGAACTGAATGTGATGGAGCCCGTGATTGTCTTCAATCTCTTTCAGTCCATGGCCATGCTGGAGCGCGGCTTCCGTGCCCTGCGCACACAATGTGTCACAGCTATCACGGCCAACGAAGAGCGCTGTCGGCAACTGGTTGAAAATTCCATCGGTCTGGCAACCGCACTATTGCCGCACATCGGCTATGCGAATGCATCAAAGGTGGCCAAGGCCGCGCAGGAACAGGGGCGTTCCGTCAAGGACCTGGTGCTGGAGTTTGGCCTGCTTACGGCTGAAGAACTTGAAGAAGTGCTGCAGCCGGATCGCATGGTAGCGCCGGTGCGCATCTCGCTCAGTCGCGGGCAGTGATTTTGCCTTTCCCTCGGGATTCGGCAACTTGAAAACCTTAACAAACAAGGGATTCCACCCATGACTTTGGCCAACTGGCTGACCTTCGCCCGGCTGCTTTTAAGCCCGATCTTTGTGCTCGTCTTCATGCAGGAAGGCCTTTGGGCACGGATTGCAGCGCTGGCCATCGTTGTGATTTCCGAACTGACCGATGCCTTTGACGGTCATCTGGCGCGTTCGCGTGGCGAGGTTACGGACTTCGGCAAACTGCTGGATCCGCTTGCAGACAGCGTCAGCCGCATGAGCATCTTCATTGCCTTTATGGCGGTTGGTCTGATTCCCTGGTGGATGGTGCTTGTCTTCGTCTACCGTGACAGTCTGATTTCCACCATGCGCACGGTCTGCGCCTATCGTGGCGAAGTGGTCGCCGCCCGCTCCAGTGGCAAGATCAAGGCGATCATTCAGGCCACAGTGATCATCATCATTCTGCTTGCCCGCATTGTAACCGTGTTCATTCCGGAAACCCTTCCGGAAACTCTGGTGAACGAAACCGCCTGGTGGCTGGTTCTGCTGGCGGCGGCCTACACCCAGTACAGCCTCTTTGAATATCTGGCGGCCAACTGGAGTATTGTATCACAGGCGAGCCGTGCCGGAGGCAACAAGACCCGATGAGCGTACGGCCCCTTGCCAGCTGGGAGCCCGCTGTCCCGATCCGCACCCTGTTCACGGATATTGATGACACCATTTCCAGCGAAGGGCGTATTCATGCAGCGGCCTACGCGGCCCTGTGGAAGGCGCACGATGCAGGTATCCGTGTTGTCCCCGTAACGGGCAGGCCCGCCGGCTGGTGTGATCACATTGCCCGCATGTGGCCCGTGCACGGCGTAATCGGCGAGAATGGCGGCCTGATCTTTCGCATGGTGAATGGTGCCATGCAGCGCTGGTTCCAGTACGATGATGCAACACGACTTGGTTTCAGACAGAAGCTGGAGAAGGTCCGCGAGGCGATCTTCAGCGAGATCCCGGAAGCCGGTATTGCCAGCGATCAGCAGTATCGCGAGTACGATCTGGCAGTAGATTTCTGTGAGGATGTATCACCTCTGCCTCGCGAGAAAGTGCTGCGGATTCAGCAGATCTTCGAGGAACATGGAGCCACGGCCAAAATCAGCTCGATCCATGTCAATGGCTGGTATGGTGACTTCAATAAGCTGAGCGCCGCGCGGCGCTACATGAGCGAGATTCTGGGCCTCGATCCCGAGTCGGCGAAGGATCGACTTGCTTGTGCCTTCTCCGGTGACAGCCCGAACGACGAACCGATGTTCGGCTTTTTTCGTGATACAAGTATTGGTGTGGCCAACCTGGCAGACTTCCTGGACCTTGTCACAGACAAGCCTGCCTGGATTTGCCGTGGTCGTGGTGGTGAGGGATTCGCCGAGCTGGTGGATCACCTGACGGCCTGATCAGCGAACAAGCAGGCCCTTCACGCATTCCCTTGAGTCAGCCGTTTCAATCAGAATGAAGATCAGGCCACCGGCATGATCCTTCAGGTTGATCATTCGGTCATGCCTGCCAGCGGGCAGTGATGCTTCGTGCATTTCTTCAAGCATGCGGCCCAGTGTGTCGTATACGGTGATACGCACCTCACCGGCGTGTTGCTGCGTCCAGGTCAGCCTTGCTTCCGGGTTGAAGGGATTAGGGAAGAGGCTTGCCTCAAGAGTCGCCGGCAAGCGTCCACCTGGTTCCTCCAGCGACACCTGATCACTACCATGCAGGCGGTAGAGCGTTCCTCCCTCGCCAGCCACCAGGATACCCGTGTGACCCACATGCATGACGGCAGCAGGCGACTCTTCCAGTGACAGCGCATCCATCCAGTGCCCCGTGTACTCATCATCGGGCAGGCGCAGTTCAACAAGCTCATCAGGATCGCGGAATCCAGCAATGGCCAGCCCGCCAGCATCACCCCAGATTTCGATCGAGCAGCTTGTGAGCTGGCCCTGGCGTTCAGGGTAGACGAAGGGCTGGCTCAGGCTGTCCGGTTGATCGGCCTGCTGAAAGACGCTGAGGCGATCCGCCGCCACCAGCAGAATTCCTGACTCGGCCCCTGCATAATCAGCTTCGCAAACGGCCATGTCCGCGACTGCAGCAGGCAAGTTGATCGTCTCAATCAGTTGTGGCGCCAGCGGGTCTTCCACATTCACATGAAACAGTCGGCCATCGCTTGCGGACACAAAGAGCTGATGGCCGCACCAGACGGCCTGCTCCGGCACGCAGGAGAGATTGATCCAGCCGTGATGCAAAAGAAACCACGGGCTGCGATTGGCCTGCTTGATGGCCACGAATCCCTCGGGAGTGACGTAGGCAATCAAGTCATCGGGACCCCAGGCCAGCAACCTGACCGGGTCTGTTGGGTGGACTCCTCGCAGGAGGGCCTCATGGTTCACAATCTGGTAGTACAAAAGGCCAGCGTCGTGGCGTCCGCCGCATACCAGGCCATCGCGGACATCACCGCCTTCCACCGGCACAGGAAGAGCGATGCTCAGCTCTTCGGCGAACTCTGCCGGCTGATCGGGCGCCCCCAGCATCCATTTGCGCCAGCCAGATTGCTGATCCAGCATCCAGACACTCTGCTGATCGCTGGCCGAAGTGCTCGCCGGTTCGTCGAAAGCCAGTACCTGTGGCTGGGTGCGATTCAGGGCCAGCCGATCAAGCCGGATCTGCCCGGCCTCTTCACTTAATATGTGCAGACTGAAACCGCCCTGCCCTTCATCCACGAGCAGTGTATCACCACTTAGCACCAGCCTGCAGGCGTTACTGACCGTGCGCCACTGTCCCAGCAGCTCCGGCTCCTCATCTACAGGGAGATCGGCGACCAGCAAGCCTGCAGTCCCTGAGGCCAGAATCCAGCGTGTATCACGCCAGTGGACCATGTCGTTGACAGGACTTTCCGGGCTCCAGTTGGCCCCGATTACAGGCTCGTTATTCGGGCCACGCTCGCAGATCTGTAATCCCGCCTGGCCGCGGCAGACAAAAAGCCGCTCGTCCTGACAGCTGATGGCTTCAGGCAGTTCGAAGGGCCAGTCGCTTTCCTCGTAAGGATAGCCCGCTTCTATCCGCTGCAGGCGCAGAACAGGATCCTCTCCTGCGCTATGCAGGAAGGACCAGACAAGACCATCACCAACTGTAAATGCCCGAATTGTGTCAGCCGGGGCCAATTGGATCCATGGCAAATTCATCTCAAGGTCCCAGATATTGTCTCCCGGAATGGCGATGTATCTCTCGAAAATCGCCGTACAGGGGCTTTGGAACCAGTCGTTTGCCTGTGGATAGCGGATATGCAGGTTTGGTGGCAAGAGGCGTAACACGCGCTCGGGATGGATCTGACCGTCAGTCCCGCCGCTAAGGCCTGTTTCGGCATGCTCCAGCAAAAGCAACTCACCATGAGAACTCAGCCGGTAGCGTCTCTCGTCTACATTCGTCAGCAACAAGAGCTCATTGTCTGCAAGATGAAAAGCCAGTGGCTCACAAGCCGGCAACTGTCCTGTCAGCTCCAGCCCCGGGGATGGAGGTGCAGTGCACAGCAGGCAGAAGAGTATGCTGGCCAGCGAAATCATTTGATGAGCATGACCTTCTGTGTTACAGGTGCAAGAGACTCGGTACTGTTTTGCAGCAGCTGCAGCTCCATCAGGTAGAGGCCGCTGGCAAGACCCTGCGGTGCCCAGCGCAGTTCGCTGTTACCGGCAGCCTGTGATGCAAGCTGCCACTCATCCACCTGCTGCCCCTTAAGATTGTAAACACGCACACGCAGATCGCCCGCTGCCGGCAAGGTGTAGTGCAAGGTTGTGACAGGGTTGAAGGGATTGGGCCATGCGCCATGCAGCTCGATCCCCGCTGGACGTGTTACAACTGCGGGATCGCTCAGGCTGGTTCCACCCAGACTCCAGTCGTAGAGTGTTTCCAGCATTTCTTCAAGCGATGTTCCGGTTCCGGTTGGTGATACACCTTCCAGCCCGAAGCCCATCACGATGTAGCCGCCATCACCACACCAGAATTCTTCTGCGGCGTAGCCCGACGGCTGACTGAAATAGCTGATCAGCGGTGTGGAGCAGTCCACCATGGAGCTGATCACATCCATGTCATGCTGGTTGCCGGCACCGCCATTGAAGAAGAAGAAGAATTGATTGGCAAAGATGCTGCCCGCCGTTCCCTGTGCGGCTGTTCCGCTGTAATCGGGGGCAACGAGCTCCATGCCCAGATGCTCCATCAGCAGGGTACTGCCCTGAGCTTCAGCAAAATTCTGGCCGCTGAATACCCAGTGTCCACCTGCATTGACCGTGTCGTGAAAGAGCTGCCACTCGTTTTCGCTCAACTGGCGTTCGTTATCACCCGTGATCCAGACAATCAGACTGTATACCGAAAGATCGGCAGGCAGGGATTCCGGTGTGGCAAGATCACAGCCGCCAATGGCGTCGGCAGCATTGATCAGCCATTCCTCGTATGTATCACCGCCATCGTCATCCACCAGCAGCATGTCCGGGCTGCCCAGCGGCCAGGCGAAGCCATCTTCGATGTCGGCACCTTCCCAGTCGATGCTTAGCAGGAAGGAAGCCATGCCTGCAGAACCAGCCTCGGCAGAACCTTCAAAGGTGGCTTCAATGCTGCTTCCAAAAGCGATGCTTTCATAGCTGAGCGGGCTGTTGCTAATGACAACTTCATCGCGGAGGCTAAGAAGATTCAGGCTGACATCTCCCGTTGCTCCGCCTGTATTGGAGACGATTACAGAGATCACAAAATCTTCACCATCGGGAATGCGATCCATTTCCTCTCCTGCCGTGTTACGCAGCTCGGCGCCGGCCACAATCAAGTTGCTGGCAGGAGGCGAAGAGAGCTCTTCAACCGCACTCAGCACCCAGTGATCCGGATCGAGTTCGACACTGACTGGTTCCATGGGCAGGCTCAGGCTGTATTGCTCGGCGGGCAGATGGTTCCAGATCACGCGAGTCTCCTCGCTGCCGTCTCCATAATGGATCAGCAGATCCAGCGGCATGGTGAAGGTCTGGTGAGTCGGAACTTGGGATTGAATCACGGAAAGCGTCATGCTCCAGTCTGTGCCCGTGTCCTCGGCAGTCCAGTGATACTGATAACTGGGGCTGCGTTCGCCGAAAATCCATTCCTCAAAGAACCAGCCCAGATCATCCCCATGATGGGCTTCCATGAATTCGCGGAACTGATCCGTATCGGCCGTGCGGTGATACTCGCGCTCGTTGGGGCCCAGGTAATCATCCACAGCCTCCCAGAAGACCTCATCACCCATGACATGACGCAGCATGTGCAGGACCCACGATGCCTTTGAGTAGCTGAGATTGCCATCAAAGATCACGTCGGTGTAGGGGTTCTCGACATAGATCGTGCCACCGCCGTAATACTCTTCGTAGGTCATGTACTCGTGCAGGGCTTCCTGGCCCATATAATGCTCGAAGTAGAGCGCCTCGCTGTAAGTAGCCCAGCCCTCATTCAACCAGATGTGATGGAATGTGTCACAGGTGATCTTGTCGCCAAACCACTGGTGTCCCAGCTCGTGGGCGATCACGCTTTCGGAGTAGAAGCCCATGGATGAGCAGGTCTGATGCTCCATGGCTCCGCCCCAGGTATACTGGGCGTGTCCGTACTTCTCGTCGTGGAAGGGGTAAAGTCCGAAGCGGTCGGAGAGTGCGTCCAGCGCAAAGATGCCGGTGTTGAGCACATCCTGCTGTGTGCCGGTATTCAGGCCCCAGGACCAATCATGCATGGGCATGGAGACATCACCATAGTTCCAGGTGCTCTCCAGATGATTGTATTCCGTGACACAAAGCGAGAGCAGGTAGGTGACCATCGGCCAGCGCTCGAACCAGGTTGTACTGCGCGTGCCATCACCATTGTCCGTGTCCGCTTCCAGCACACCGTTGCAAACAACCGTGTTGAAATCATTGGTCGTGACCGCAATGCGCATGGAGTCGGCCTTGTCGCGCGTATCGTCCTTGCAAATCCACCAGTGCCGCGCGTCATAGGGCTCGGATTGTGTCGTGATTGTGTGAACGCTTTGTCCAGTCTGGACATTGGTGCGCCAGACGCTCAGTACGCCTTCACCTTCATAGTTGGCCAGAAAGTCAGCCGCAAGTACGTAGACCTGGCCTGCGGAAAGCGGGGCCAGTGGCTCAATCAAGAGCTCATCGTCAATGTGTGTCCATGGCACATCCTGCCCATCGAGTCTCACGGCCTGAACAGTCATGTTCTCGCCAGCATTCAGGGAGAAGCTGAGCAGTTCTTCGGTCAGCGGGCTGAAGTGCATGCGCGTCTCGCCCTGCAGGAAATCTTCACCCTGAAAGACCTCGATGTCGATCTCGTAGTAGAGGGCGTCGTAATCGCTGAAGGCATCACGACTTTCCTGCAGAAGAGGGCTCTGGCCGCTTTTGGACAGGAGACAGGCCTGACGGGATTGTTCATGCAGGCTCGAGCTGGGTAGCTGGCTTAAGGGTTCGGGGCCTATCCAGCCTGTGACTTCCCGGGTACTTGCATTTGCCAGAAGGGGAAGGCCGACGAGGAGCATGCGAAGGCTGCGCTCAAAGGTATTCATGATCTTTCCGGATTGTCTGTTTCAGCCCAAAAGAAGCTGTTTTTGGGGTCAATGCAAAGAAAGAAAGGGCCTGCAAAAGCCTTCAATTGTTAGCTTTTCGGCAAGCAAGGAGGTCAGCATGATCATCGTAACCGGCGGTGCGGGATTTATCGGCAGTGCGATCATCTGGGAACTCAACCGTCAGGGTGAGACGGATATCATGGTTGTCGACCGTCTGGGGACGGGGGAGAAGTGGCGGAATCTGGTGCCGCTGTGCTACAGGCAGTACCAACACAAGGATCACTTTCGGCACGCACTCACGCTGGACGGCCTGCCGGAAGGCACTCGCGCCGTGATACACATGGGTGCCTGCTCCAGCACTACCGAGCGAGATGCCGACTACCTGATGCACAACAATACGCAGTACAGCCAGGAGCTGGCACTGGCCTGCGCAGAAAAGGGCGTGCGCTTCGTATATGCCTCAAGTGCTGCGACATACGGTGACGGCAATCAGGGTTATGCCGATGATCTGGAGACGCTGGATCGCCTGCGTCCTCTCTCTATCTATGGTTATTCAAAACACCTCTTTGACACCTGGATGGTCAGCCTGAACAAGCTGGAGAATGCCATCGGTTTCAAGTTCTTCAATGTTTTCGGTGTCAACGAATATCACAAGGGTGAGATGCGCTCCATGGCGCTTAAGGCCTGGGAGCAGGTCAGTGAACATCACCGGGTCAAGCTCTTTGCCAACCACCGTGAAGGCTTCAAGGATGGCGATGAAACCCGTGATTTCGTCTACGTCAAGGATGTTGCCAGGACAGTCGTGGAGTCACTGAAGCCGGAGATCGCGGGCGGGATTTACAATCTGGGTACCGGCCAGCCGCGTTCTTTCAGGGACATGGTCGTTGCTGTTTTCAGCGCCCTTGATCGCCAGCCCGAAATTGACTGGGTGGCCATGCCGCCCGAACTGCGTGGTCAGTATCAGTATTACACCTGCGCCAATATGGAGAAGACGCGGGCCGCGGGCTTGTTTGTGCCCGACACGCCCCTGGAAGACGCCATTGCCGACTATGTCTGCACTTACCTGCAGCGTCGGCGCAGCCATCTGGGCGACTGAGACCCGGTGGATATGGTGTTGAGGAATTGTCACCTTGCAGCACTGGTGGATTCGCCTAACCGATAGGCGGAATCCGTTGTTCATTCATCCGCGCGTCAAGCAGCGGAGGATCAGGAGGAAAAGATGCCACATAAAAGCCTGTTCATTCCGGGACCGGTAGACGTTCACCCCGAGGTTCTCGAGGCCATGGCTGGCCCCATGATCGGTCATCGCACCAAGGATGCCAGTGATCTGCAGCGCGGGATTTCCGAAGGCATGCAGAAGGTTTTTCAGACCGGCGAGCAGATTCTGCTTTCCACCAGCTCCGGCAGCGGCATCATGGAAGGTGCCATCCGCTCCTTTACGGACAAGGGCGTGGCGGTTTTCTCCGTGGGTGCCTTCGGCAAGCGCTGGTATGAAATGGCTGTAGCCAATGGCAAAAACGCGGATCTCTTTGCCGTGGAGCAGGGACAGCCGACTCTGCCTGAAGCCGTTGAGGCAGCGCTGGCAACTGGCAAGTACGACACCTTTACGATTACCCACAATGAGACTTCCAGCGGCGTGAACAACCCGGTTCACGAAATCGCTGAAGTGCGTCGCCGTTATCCAGACGTGCTCTGGTTGATGGATTCGGTTTCCTCCATGGGTGGTACCAGCATTCCGGTGGATGAACTGGGCGTGGATTGTTGTATCACGAGCACCCAGAAGGCGCTGGCCCTGCCCCCCGGCATGGCCATCTGCAGCGTGACCAGGCGGGCGATCGAGCGTGGCCGCACAATCAAGCAGCGCGGTTTCTACTTCGACATGGTCCAGCTCTACGACTTCATCTTCAAGAAGGACCATCAGTATCCGTCGACGCCCTCGCTGTCACACATGTACGGCCTGAAGAAGCAGCTCGAGCTGATGTTTGCCGAGGGGCTGGAGAACTTCTGGGCCCGTCACGAAGCCAACATGCAGCTGACGCGCGACTGGGGTCGCAAGCACTTTGAGCTGCTGGTGGATGATGCCTATGCCAGCCGTACGGTCACGGTGATCCGTAATACACGCAACATTGATGTCAGCGCACTCAACAAGGCGCTGGGCGAGCGCGGCTACCAGATTGCCAATGGCTATGGCGAGCTGAAAGACAAGACCTTCCGCATTGCTCACATGGGCTGGCGCACGAAGGCGGAGATGGAAGCGCTCTTTGCTGCCATCGAAGAGATTCTCGGACTCTAGGAGGCCATCATGACCAAGGTTCTGCTAAACGATGGCCTCGACCAGAAGGCGATCGCCGCACTTGAGGCGGCTGGTTTTGAGGTTGATGCCAACCATTATGACGGCCCGGCCCTGCACGAACAGCTGAAGCAGGTGGACGCCGTTGTGATACGCAGCGCTACGAAACTGCGTGTGACGGAG
The DNA here is from genome assembly GCA_964345075.1 of uncultured Bacteroidaceae bacterium. Classification (GTDB taxonomy): domain Bacteria; phylum CAIWAD01; class CAIWAD01; order CAIWAD01; family CAIWAD01; genus CAYFPS01. Next base: position 29,044 of record CAYFPS010000017.1, read on the forward strand.
ATTGATGCCGCACTGGCTGGTGGCCGCCTCAAGCTGATCATCCGTGGCGGTGTGGGCATTGACAACATCGATCACGTGCACGCTCGCGACAAGGGCATTGAGGTGCGTAATACACCCACCGCCTCCAGTGCCAGCGTGGCCGAACTGGCCATTGCCCACATGTTTGCCGTTAGCCGCTTTATTGGTCATTCCAATGCGACCATGCGTCAGGGTGAATGGAACAAGAAGCAGTACAAGGGTGTCGAGCTGGCCGGTGCCACGCTCGGTTTGATCGGAATCGGTCGAATTGGCCAGGAAACGGCTCGTCGCGCCATGGCCCTTGGCATGAAGGTGATCTACACGGATCTGCCCGGTGTGGTCTGGGATGCCGAAGGTGCCAGCCGTGTAGAGCTGGATGAACTGCTGGCCACCTCTGATTACATCAGCCTGCATGTGCCTTTCAACAAGGAAAAAGGCGCACTGATCAGCACTGCCGAGTTCGACAAAATGAAGCAGGGTGTCTATCTGGTTAACTGTGCTCGCGGTGGCGTGGTGGACGAAGCCGCACTGCTTGCTGCCCTGAACGACGGCAAGGTGGCCGGTGCCGGCATCGACGTCTTTGCTGAAGAACCCACGGCCAACACGGAACTTGTATCACACCCGAATGTCAGCGTCACACCGCATATCGGCGCGCAGACAAAGCAGGCCCAGCAGCGGGTTGGTGCCGAGGTGGTGGAAATCCTGAAGGAGAGGCTCGGCTGATGGCAGTCTTCCAACCTTTCAAGGGCTTTCGCCCCCGTATCGATGTGGCTGCAGATATCGCCTCCAAACCCTACGACGTGCTGAACTCAAAGGAAGCCCGCCGCGAGGCCGATGGCAAGCCCCTTAGCTTCCTGCATGTCTGCAAGTCGGAGATCGACCTGCCGGAAGACACGGATCCCTATGACAGCAGTGTTTACAGCAAGGCGCGCGAGAATCTGGATCGCCTGATTCAGCAGGGTCACCTGATTCAGGACGATCAGGATTGCTTCTACATTTATCGTCAGTTCATGGACGGACGTGTGCAAACCGGTCTGGTCGGTTGCTGCAGCGTCCAGGACTATCAAAAGGATGTGATCAAGAAGCACGAGCACACCCGCGCCGACAAGGAAGCGGATCGCATTCGCCACGTGGACACGACCGATGCCAACACGGGTCCTGTCTTTTTGACCTATCGTCCGGTCGAAAAAATCGACGCCCTGGTGGAAGAGTGGACCGATGAGCACAGCCCCGTCTATGACTTTGAGGTGGATGGCGTGCGCCATGTCTTCTGGGTGATGGATGACAGCAAGCTCTCTCACGAAATCACTCAGGCCTTTTCGCGTGTCCGCAACCTCTATGTGGCGGATGGCCATCACCGCAGCGCCAGTGCAGCCAGGGTGGGCGAGATGCGGAAGGAAGCCAACAAGGAGCACACGGGCAGGGAAGAGTACAATCGCTTTCTGGCGGTCTGCTTTCCCAGTGAGCAGCTCCACATCATGGATTACAACCGTGTGATACAGGACCTGGGTGGCCGTACGCCGGAAGGCTTCCTGGCCGAGCTGGGTGCCTTTTTTACTGTAGAGCCGAAGGGCGAAACCGGTTCCCCCTACAGCCCTGAAGAGCGCGGTAACTTTGGTCTCTATCTGGGCGGCCGCTGGTACTGTCTGAAGGTCAAGGCCGAGTTGGTTCCCGATCACCCGGTGGATGGACTGGATGTGGCCGTCCTGCAGCGCATTGTGCTCTCCAGCATGCTGGAAATCGAGGATCCCCGCACAGACAAGCGCATCGACTTTGTCGGTGGCATTCGTGGTCTGGCAGAGCTCGAGCGGCGCGTGGACGAGGAGGGCTGGGCCTGTGCCATTGCCATGTATCCGACCTCGATTGATGATCTGATGTCGGTTGCTGATGCAGGTCAGGTCATGCCGCCCAAGAGCACATGGTTCGAACCCAAGCTGAAGAGTGGCCTCATCGTTCACAAACTCAGCTAGGTGATACACTGAACAAAAAAAGGCCCCAGCGCATGCATGGGGCCTTTTTTGTATCACAGACTCCTGCTCAAACCTTGAGCTCCTCGCCTTCGCCTTCCAGCCAGGATGCATGCTTTTCGAGCAGCGGATCCACTTCCGCACGCAGGTATTCATCCACCTGCGCGGCAGCCCTGCCAGTAAAGATTCGCGGATTGCACATCACTTTCAGGTCAGTCAGGCTGAAGGGAATGCTGTTGTCCTCGGCCATCAGCTCCAGCAGGTTATTGGGCAAGCCCTCTTCCTTGACCCTTCTGGCGGCTTTCATCGAGAGCTGGCGGATGACCTCGTGCAGGCGCTGACGATCACCCCCGCGCTTGACCGACTCCATCAGGATCGTCTCGGTTGCCATGAAGGGCAGCTCCGCATCCAGCCTGGCCCGAATGACTTCCGGGTAGACCACCATTCCATCAAAGATGTTCTCCAGAATGATGAGAATGGCATCGGCGGAAAGGAAGGCTTCCGGAATGGCAATGCGCTTCTGGGCGCTGTCATCCAGCGTGCGCTCGAACCACTGGGTTGCTGCCGTCATGCCAAGCCCCTGTGGCAGGCTCATCAGGAACTTGGCCAGGCTGGCCACGCGCTCACTGCGCATGGGGTTGCGCTTGTAGGCCATGGCACTGGAGCCGATCTGTCCCTTTTCAAAGGGCTCTTCAATTTCCTTCAGGTTCTGCAGCAGGCGAATGTCGTTTGTGATACGGTGTGCGCTGCGACCCAGACCCGCCAGCCAGTCCGCGACACGGGCATCTTCCTTTCTGGGGTAGGTCTGGCCGGAAAGCCCGTAGCGCCTGGGGAAACCCATCAGCTCGCTGACGCGCTCATCCAGCCGCCTTACCTTTTCGCCATCGCCTTCAAAGAGCGCCATGAAGGAGGCTTGCGTTCCGGTTGTGCCCTTGGCTCCGCGGAAGCGCAGCGCGCTCAGCCGGTGTTCCAGATCTTCCCAGTCCAGCAGCAGGTCCTGCAGCCAGAGCCCGGCGCGCTTGCCCACGGTCACAGGTTGGGCGGGCTGGTAATGAGTGAAGCCCAGTGTCGGAACTTCCTTCCACTTGCGGGCGAAATCCGCCACACGGGCGATCACACGCAACAGGCGGCGCTGCAGCAGAAGCAGGCCCTCGCGCAGCTGAATCAGATCCGTGTTGTCGCCTACAAAAGCACTGGTTGCGCCCAGATGAATGATGCCAGCCGCCTCCGGGCACTGCAGGCCGTAGGCAAAGACATGGCTCATTACATCGTGTCTTGTGATACGCTCGCGCTCTTCAGCCGCCGGATAGTTGATGTCCTCGGCATGGGCTTCCAGCTCGGCAATCTGCTCCTGGCTGATCTCGATGCCCATTTCCCGCTCGGCCCTGGCAAGTGCGATCCACAACTTGCGCCAGGTGCGGAATTTCATGTCCGGGCTGAAGATCCAACTCATTTCGGCGCTGGCATAGCGGCTTAGCAGGGGACTTTCGTAACGATCACGACTCACGGACGGACTCTCCTTCGATGTTCTGGCAAAAGGTACAAAAAGCAAAAGCCCCGCCTTCAAGAGGACAGGGCCATTGCTTGCAGTCAGGTCCCCTGCCTACGGGACCTGAAACGGTTGCTGACTGGAGAGCAGCTCATCGGCTGCCTGATCCAGACAGGTGTCACACAAACCGTGGCTGGGAATGGCCTTGTGCACATGGGGGAAAGCAGGCCCTTGCTCCCAGTCTTCGCCATCACGCTTGATGCTTTCGCACAGCATGCAAACATGCAGCAGGGGGGGATGCTGGTTCATCGACGGTCTCCCGGTTTGTTTCGTGCTACTATCGGAATTGGAAATGGGCATCTTTAGAAAGAGAAAACCCGCCTCGCGGGGCGGGTTTCGTATCGACTGGTCAGGAATCTTGCGATTCCGGTGTTCGGACTAGGTCCGATCTGTCCACTCGGGCTGTAGGGTGAAATTTTCTGTCATTCACAGTCCTCCAGCTTGACCGACTTGTCAGACATCTCAAAGCTAAGACATGAGTTGGTATCGGCAAGGGAAAAAGCGATCTGAAGTAAAATCATCAAAAATCTGCGGGCCCGCATTTTGACCATCTTTGCCACCTTGCAAAGGTTCCATCAGGAGGCAGCATGCTCGATCGTTTGCACTTTCATCGCGCGGTTCTCGATCACATTCAGGAGCCGGTGATCGCTTGTGACAAGAATGGACTTGTGCAGTACATGAATCCGGTTGCCGAGCGCATGACGGGCTGGCCGCTCTGGGAGGCCGTCAACCGCAACATCGAAGAGCTGCTGAATCCGACTGCAGACAGGGAAATCGGCATTGATCCGCTGCTGCATGGGGAAGAATGCCTGCTGCAGCAGCCCTGCACGGTGGAAACACGCTGGGGAAGAAGGCTGGACCGCAAGGTGAATGTATCACCGCTTTACCAGGGCGCTTATCACTTTGGCACAGTCCTGGTTTTTGATCGCGGTCTCGACAAGGGTGAAGATCAGGCCGACTGATCAGCGAAGAGTTGCCTGACCATGGCATCGGCCAGGCCTGCGCGCGGCACGATCATTTCATCGGCACCTGCGGCAAGCATGCAGCGGTGATACAAATCAAGCGCGTGAGGCAGCACGTCGGCACGATCCGGCCTTAAGCCCAGATCACGAATCCTGTCGGCAAAACTCAACTCATTCACCTTCCTGCGCCATTCATCGAATGTATCACGCATGACGCGATCGCCCTTGTCCAGGCCTTGCAGTGAAAGCAGCTTGTTGATGTTGCCGCCGCTACCTACCGCAACCGGGTTTCTGCCCTGACAGGTTTTGCGAATCCATGCTTCCATTTCCTTCAGCACGCCGGGCTTTACACTTTCCGTAAGCAGTCGAACCGTTCCTATCGCAAATGACTTGCCCTTAAGCGGGACTCCTCGCTCCAGCAGTGTAACTTCCGTGCTGCCACCGCCAACATCAACATAGAGCGCGTCACGGCTCTGCAGGGAGAAGCCTTCCGGCTGATTGTTGAGCAGCAGGCGCGCTTCCTGCTTGCCGCTGATCAGTTCGAGGTCGAGCCCGGCTTCCCGCTTGATGCGCTTAAGCAGCTCCTGGCGATTCTCGATGCTGCGCAGGGCGGATGTGGCACAGGCCCGCCAGTAGCCGGGCTGCCAGGCCTCAATCAACAGACGAAAAGCTGCAAGAGATTGAATCAGCCGTGTGCTGGTGTTTTCATCCAGTCGGCCATCAAGAAAGGCCTGTGTCCCCAGTCGCAATGGCATGCGGATCAGCGAAACTTTGCGAAAGCAGGGGACGGTGCCATCGGCCAGCACCTGCATGAAGAGCAGGCGCATGGCATTGCTGCCCACGTCCACGGCCGCGTAGCGCTCGCCCGGTTCGCGATGGGCATCAAACCATGCCAGACTTCTACTCAAGGGGCCTCACCGTGCAGTTTCTGATTCAACAGGGCGATCATCTTCTGCGCGCGACGGCGACCACGCTGGCCGTCCCTGCCTCGATAGCTGTTTGAAAGCTCATGATCCAGCACACGCGCCTTGCGGTCGTCCAGCCAGTAAAGGTCAAGCACCTCCAGCAGGTACGAGCGAATGCCCTCATCGTATACGGGACAGAAGGCCTCAACGCGGCGGTCGAGGTTTCGTGGCAGCAGATCGCCACTTCCCATGTAGACGAGATCCTGACCTCCATGGTGGAAGTGCATCAGGCGGCTGTGCTCAAGAAAGCGATCAATCATGGCCATGGCTTTGGTGCTTTGCCTGCTTTCTGGGCGCATGCTGAACATGCCGCGGACATTCAGCCGCAATTCTACACCCGCTTCTTCCGCCTCATAGAGCAGGTCGATAATGGGGTAGTCAGCCAGATTGTTGTTCTTGATCTGGATCAGTGCCGGTCGACCTTCTCTTGCTTCCGCGATTTCGTGACGGATCACCGCTTCAATGGGGCTGCGCGTGTTCCAGGGGCTGACCAGCATGTGTTCGAACTTCAACTGCAGGTAGGTCTTTTCAAAGAAGCGGAAGATCTGCTCGACCTCGCGCGTGATACGCGGATCGGCCGTCATCATCAGCAGATCCTCAAAGACTTGAGCCGTGTCCTCGTTGAAGTTGCCCGTACCCACGCATGCCACCTGCTGCAGAGATTTGCCGTGATAGCGCTCGATCAGGGCGAGCTTGGAATGCACCTTCAAGCCCTGCACCCCGATGATCACTTCGATGCCCTCTTCACGCAGGCGCTCGGCCCAGTGGATGTTGGCTTCCTCATCAAATCTGGCCTGCAGTTCGACCACCGCCGTCACCTGCTTGCCATTGCGCCTTGCCGTAATCAGGCTGCGAATGATGTCCGAGTTGCGAGCCAGCCTGTAGAGTGTGGTCTGAATCCGTGATACTTTTGGATCCAGAGCAGCTTCCCGCATCAGGTCAACAAACTGGCTGAAAGGATTGTAGGGGAAGTGAAGCAGTCGGTCGCTCTTGCGCACTTCACTCAAAATGGAATCGGTTTCGGGAATGGCCTTGTGGCGTATCACGGGCGCTGGACCGTAGCGCAGGCTGCGCGGACCCACCAGCGGAAAGCGAATCAGGTCGCTGCGATTGTGATAGCGGCCTCCGGGCAACAGAGTGTCCTGTCCTCCCAGCTTGAGCTTCTTGCTGAAGAAGTTGAGCAGATCCTCGGGCAGGGCCTCATCGTATACGAAGCGCACGGGCTGTCCGTGTTCGCGCTGTTTGATGCTGGCGGCAAGTTTCGCGCTGAAGCTCTTCGTCAGGTCGTCGTCCAGATCCAGTTCTGCATCCCGCGTGAGCTTGATGGTCCAGGCTTCCAGCTGATCATGCTTGAAGAGCGCGAAAACCGAAGGCAGCATCATCCTGACAATGTCATCCACAATGATCAGGGTCGTTTCCCGCCCGCCGCCCGGCAGCACAACAAAGCGCTCCAGCGAATGGGGCAGCTCGATCAGGGCCAGCCTTTGCTTGCGCTTGCCAACAGAGTCGCTCATGCGCACGGCCAGATAAATGTCGCCGTCCTGCAGTTCGGGCATGGGGTCGTTGCGCTTAAGCAGCAGGGGACTTAGCTCGGCGCGTATCTCGCGATTGAAATAGTCGATCAGCCAACTGCGCTGTGATTCAGTCAACTGGCTCTCATTGACAATGCTGATATCCCTGGCGGCAAGCTCTGCAATCAGCTGGTCGTAGGTGCGATTGTAAATGGCGTGGAGCTGCTTGACCCGCTTCATCACCTGGTTCAGGACCTGCTGCGGATCGTGGTGAATCAGTTTGCGGGCGCGGGCTCCCATTTCCGCCAGACGATGCAGGGTGGCCACCCTGACGCGAAAGAACTCATCCAGGTTCGATGAATAGATGCCCAGAAAGCGAATGCGCTCGATCAGCGGAACAGTTTCATCCTGCGCTTCCTGCAGTACGCGCGCGTTGAAGGCCAGCCAGCCAAGCTCCTTGGGCAGATAACGCTTCTGAAGTTCCGCCTCGGTCATAGGTCCTCCATTGGGAAGGCGGAAGGTACCAAGAGAAGGGCTTCGCATGGGGAAAAGCTCCAGTTAGAAGCCGCAAAATGACATCGTTTTGCAAGAATTCTGTGAAGGCGAATTCAAGTGAATTTTGATCAATTCAATTAGAGCTGTAATGGATGACACGAATGATAATGTTGATGTACAATAGGATATTCAGTTTTGATGAGCTATAATAGTTAGAATTCAATGTAATTGGAGCGCAAATGGACTCTGTCGAAATGATCCTGATCTCGTTAAGGCGCATGATCCGCGCTGTGGACCTGCACAGCAGGCGGCTGGCACGCGAGCATGGTTTGACCGTTCCGCAACTGGTTCTGCTTAAGGAAATCGACTGTGCGGACAAGCTGACGGTGGGCGAATTGGCCAAACGCAGCTCGATCAGTCAGGCGACCGTAACGAGTATTCTTTCGCGACTGATTGCGCGTGATCTTGTGATACAAGGTCCGGGAAAGGACGACAAGCGTCGCCGGGAACTTTTGCTTACGGATAGCGGCCGGGAACTTCTGGCTGGCACACCGCCCCTGTTGAGCGACGAGTTCGCCCTGCGCTTCATGACGCTGGCCACATGGGAGCAGCACATGATTCTGAGTTCCATGGAAAGGCTTGCGGATCTGATGGACGATCAGCAGCTGGATGCCGCTCCGCTGCTGACAACCGGCCAGCTGAATCAGACTGAGACGCCGGTAAATGGAGAAACGTCATGAGTGACGAGACACGATTTGTCAAGGTGGATTCATGGTCGAATCTGCCTGCCGGAGTGGACGAAGAGCTTTTGGTGTCCTTTTTCCACACAACCATGGAGCCCTGGCAGGACACGCGCCCGGACGTATCACGGGCCCTGCACGATGCGCTGGATGGAACAGCGGATAGAAATGGTGGCTTTCTGATGCTGGCCATGCAGGGCACTCAGCTGGCTGGCGGACTGCTGATGCTGGAAACAGGCATGAAGGGCTACATCCCGGAGAACCTGCTGCTCTTTGTCAGCATTCAGCCGGAAATGCGCGGGCAGGGCCTGGGCAGACGACTGGTGGAAACATCATTGGCTGCCTGCAAAGGGCAGGTCAAGCTGCATGTGGATTTTGAGAATCCTGCCAAACGCCTCTATGAGCGACTTGGCTTCAAGCATGTCTATGCCGAGATGAGGCTGAAACGATGACACGCCTGATTATCAACATCGACGCCCTGCGACACAATGTCCAGGTGATTGACGGCTGGATGAACGCCCACGGAGCCTCGTGGAGTGTTGTAACCAAGATGCTCTGCGGTAACCGTGATGTGCTTCGCTCGCTGGAAATTCTGGGCGTGCGCAGTGTTGGTGACAGCCGCCTGCAGAATCTTGCGACCATTTCCGAACTGATGCCGTCTGCCGAACGCTGGTACTTGCGGCTGCCGCACAAGAGTGAACTGGACTCGCTTTTGCAGCTGGCTGATGTCAGTCTGAACACCGAGCTGGATGTAATACGCGAACTGGACGAGCGCGCTGGCAAGGCGGGTCTGCGTCACCGCGTGGTCATCATGATCGAGCTGGGCGATTTACGCGAGGGGATTCTGCCGGGTACACTGGTCGAGTTCTACAACAAGGTGCTCCATCTGGAACATCTGGATATCATCGGCATTGGCGCGAATATCGGCTGCCTGTCCGGGACAGTGCCCAGTGAGGACCAGCTGACACAGCTGGTGATGTACCGCGAACTGCTTGAACTCAAATTTCAGCGCAAGCTGCCGGTGATTTCCGTGGGTAGCAGCGTGGTGCTTCCGCTCCTGCTCGACAAGCGGATTCCCCGCGCTATTAATCACTGGCGGATCGGCGAGAGCCTCTTCCTCGGCACAGATATTCTGGGTGGCGGCGCGTTACCCGGCCTGCGCGAGGATGCCTTTACTCTGGAAGCCGAGATTCTCGAGATCAAGAAAAAGGGACTGACGCCATTTGGCGAAATCCACGGAAGCATTGCTCCCTTTGAATTCAGCCAGCAGGAAGAGACGGCCCCGGGACAGCGTGGCTGGCGCGCGATCCTGTCTGTCGGACAGCTGGATACGGATGTCAACGGCCTTAGCTGCTGTGATGAAGGCATCATGATTGCTGGCGCATCCAGCGATGTGACGGTTGTGAATCTGGGTGATACAACCGGCGGTCTGGAAGTTGGTGATACACTTCGCTTCCGGCCCAACTACGGCAGCCTCGTTCGCCTGATGAACAGTCCCTACATCCCCACCGAAGTAAGGCCGCGCATTGGCGACTTCCGCGAAGATGTGCCCAAGGGCGGTGATGTTCACATTCCACCGGTCTTTCCAGATGGCACTCATCCGCTCGAGGTCAAAGCTTGATTGAATTTTTCCGGGAACTGAGCTCCGCCGATCAGCTGCAATGGCTGATTTTGATCGCCTATATCAGCTTCATTTTCATCAAGGGCCTGCTGGTCAGCCGAAAGGTTGGTGATTCGGACGATTACCTGCTGGCTGGTCGCAATGTTGGTGCGCTGCTTCTCTTTACCACACTTGGTGCTACCGTGATCGGTGGCGGATACAGCGTTGGAGCCGTGGCACGCACCTATGAGTGGGGCCTGCTGATGGTGCTGATTTCCGTTGGCGGCTATCTGCACTTTGTCTTCAGTGGACTTGTGGTTGCTCCCCGCTTTCGTGAAGCCGAATTGTATACGGTGGCCGGCTATTTCAGTCATCGCTTTGATCACAATGTCAGGCGGGCGGCGCTGGTTCTATCGCTGCTCTTTTCGGTTTTCATTGTTGCAGCTCAGATGGCTGCGATCGGTTCTGTGCTGGCTGATCTTGTTTCCGGTCTTGAGGGGAGCTCGGTACTTGGCTGGGCGATTTTCATCGGTGGATTGATTGTAATTGTTTACAGCGCGGCCGGTGGACTGATGGCCGTGATACATACCGACGTGTACCAGTTTGTGGTGCTCTTTGCCGGCTTTCTGCTGACGCTGGCTGTGATCACGCCCGATCTCGCAAGCAACTGGGGGCATGTGCGCGAGCAGCTCCCCGCCGAGTTCTTCATGCCTGATGGCGGCAAGGGCTGGCTCTTTCTTGTGTCGACCTTCCTGGCCTTCCTGATGGGCGAGACCTTTGCGCCCGGCTATGCAACGCGCTACTGCATCGGCAAGGACATTCGGCAGACACAGCTGGGCATTGCCGGGGTGGGCGTTGTGCTCAGCCTTGTCTTCCCTTTGATCCTGCTGGCCATTGCCGTATACGCGAGGCTCCATTTTCCCGGCATCGAGCCGCAGTTTGCCCTGGCACGGGTGATCGATGAGCTGCACAACCCACTGATCAGCGGCCTGATGATCGCCGCCCTCTTAAGCGCCGTGATGTCTTCAGCGGACAGCGCGCTCAACTCCGCGACGACCATCTTTGTCAAGGATCTGCTGGAAGACGAAATGGGTCGGCGGGACATGAGCGACCAGCGCCGCCTGAAAATCGCCCGCGTCCTGACGGTGCTGCTGGGTCTGACCAGCATGCTGGTGGCCCTGCTCTTTCCCGACATCATTGGACTCCTGCTCTTCACCTATCACATCTGGGCGCCGGGAATCATCCTGCCAGTGGTGCTCGGTACGCTATCCAAAGAGCGCGGCGGGGCGATCAATCGCGCCGTGCTGGTTACAATGATTGTCTCGGTTGCCGCCACCATGCTCTACCGCTTCTTCCCGCTGGCCGAAAGCCTGGATCCAGCGGTTTTCGGTGTCGCTGTGTCCATCGTCATCTACAGCTTGATGCGGCTGCTTTTCAGGGATTGATCAGATAGGGTTAAAAACAGTTTAGAAATTGAACCGCAATTCTCGATTTTTGAAAAACCTGAACAAATTCAGGACAATCACTACTACATTTGGCACGAGAGCGTTACTCTCACTTGCCGGACATGAGTATTATGGTTCATTAATGAACCAATAAGCATGCCCGTATTGCCACTGTGGCCCCCCAGTCCGCCACATTGGCATTCTTCTTCCACAGCCGGGCAGTCTTCCCGCCCCCATGCTTTCTGTTTCCGGGTTGATTGAACGGCACAGATGGAGGATCATTCCATGCTGCGTCTTCGAAACCTGAAGCTCAGGGCAAAATTGATCTCCGGCTTCTTGCTGCTGCTTGTCCTTCTTGGTATTCCCCTTGTCACCAGTCTCCTTGGTCTGCGCCAGATCGGCGACCAGCTAAGCGACACGATCAGCACTCGCACGGAGGCTTTGCAGAAGAGCGCGCGCCTGCACCGCAATGTCTTTGAGCTGCGCACGCAGGAGAAGGCCCTTCTGCTGACAGATGGACCCGGAGAGCTTAGTGACGCTCTGGGTCGCATTGACTCGGTTCGTGCAGAGGCCAATGAGCGTCTGGCGGAGCTGGGCACGCTGGGTGAAAGTGCCGAAGTCAAGGAGCTCTTTCAGGATTTCAAACAGGATTTTCGGCGCTATCTGGGGGTGCTGGAGAAAAACAGCGACCTCGTCGACAGTGGCAAGGTACAGCAGGACATCACGCTCAGCCGCACCAATGGCAATGCGCTGGACGCCTCCGGAGTGTTGCTCTGGGACTGGGATATGGTTACGGACAGGATTGTGTTGATGGGAGGAGGCGATCATCCCATTGGCAGAATCTTTGAACATGCAAGCAATTTGAATCGTGAGTCATGGCTTCAGTTTGTGCACCCCGATGATGTAGAACTGAAGGGACAGATGCTGGCCGCTCACCTGGACTATGGCGCTGCCTGCTTCGAATGCGAACTAAGGCTCCGTGCCAAGGACGATCAGTGGATCTGGGTCTTCGAACGTGGCGTTGTGATTGAATATCGTGATGACGGCACGCCCCTGCGCATGGCCGGAACCCTGCTGGATGTGACAGAGCGCAAGCGCGCAGAAGAAGAGCGGGCCCGTGTTACACGCGCCGAAGCAGAGAGCCAGGCGAAGAGTCGTTTTCTGGCGAGCATGAGCCACGAAATGTGGACACCACTCAATGCAATTCTTGGTTATGCCCAGTTGATGAAACACGAAAGCGGCTTAAGTGAGCGGCAGCGTGATTCATTGTCTACGATTGTGCGAAGTGGCGACCATCTGCTTTCACTCATCAACGAAGTGCTGGATATGGCCCGCATCGAGAGTGGAACACTACCCGTCACGCTTTCTGAAGTCAAACTGCGTGAGCTCCTGGTAGACATCGAGCGCATGTTTCGGTTAAAGGCGCAGGAACGGGGCTTAATGCTCAGGCTGACCGGTGTAGAGCAACTGCCACGCAGCATTCATTCCGATGCCCGGAAGATTCGCCAGGTTCTGATCAATCTGCTGGGAAACGCCATGAAGTTCACCGAAGCAGGCGAAATCACACTGGAGGCAGATTGTATCACCTGTGTTGATGACAAGGTTGAATTATCCATTAGCGTCTGTGATACAGGTATTGGCATTGCGGAAAAGGACATCGAAGCCATTTTTGAGTCCTTTGTGCAGACAGAGGATGGAAGCCGCCGCTCCGGAGCCGGACTTGGGCTGGCGGTCAGTTGACAGCTGGCTCGCGCAATTGGTGGTGATGTTACAGCGAGCAGCCAGCGTGGAGTGGGCAGCCGTTTTGTGTTTACACTGGTAGCCACCTCTACACATGTCAACGATGTTGCGGGAACGGCTGACAGGGTTGTTGTCGGTCTGGACTCTTCCAGTCGCGATCTGGGAATTCTCGTATACGACACACGGCCAGAACATCGACTCGTACTGTTACGCATGCTTGACTCAATCGGCTTTATCGTGAATGATGCTGACACGCTGCCCGAGCTGCTGGCAGCATGCAGGAAGGACAAGCCTTCACTGATCATTTACAGCCTTTCTGCAGCCGAAAGCTCTCTTCAGGATCTGGAGCAGCTTTCCCGTGACTGTTCAGAGGGTCAAATCCCGATTCTGGCGATCGTCAGCAACGATCTGCATCTGGATGTTGTCTCGAACCTGACGCAGGGTGTGCTTGTCATGCCCATCCACGAGACAGAACTCTACGATGCTGTGGGACAGCTGGCCAACGTGCACTATGTCTGGAGCGGCAACAATGATGAAGCCGAAGAGCGGGAGCGCTCCAGGGATGATCAGGCCATCAGGGAACTTCCGAATGAGGTCAAGGAGCGTGTGACACAGGCTGTTGAGGACGGTTTGACCGACGAAATCGCAGAGTTGATCGCAAGTCTTGCCGATGAGTCACCCCGCGCGGCAGCCCGCATGCAGCTGCTAGCCCGCAACTTCGATTACGAACTGCTGCTGGAACTGCTCTCGCCCTCGTAGCAGCTCCACGCGCCCATATTCACCAGCGGCCTGCAGGGCTGGCACGAGCCTGCCCAACCATTCCGTGACATTCACTCCTACCGGCTTGTGGTATTTTCGGTGATCAATCGAGGATCCCCCATGAAGGCCTTGCTGCGCTTTTCGCGCTGGTTACATAAGACTATCGGGCTTGCCCTGCTGCTTTATCTGGTCTGGATGTCCTTTTCCGGGATTGGTCTGAACCATCCGGAGTGGACACTGGGCTGGGAAATGCCCAGCTGGCTTAGCCCTTCGCAATATGATCACGCCGACTGGAATCGTGGAACACTGAAGGATGCGCTGGAGCTCCCCGGTGGTGATCGGCTGCTGGCAGGCGAGAGAGGCATCTATTTGCAGCGAAATGGCCAACTCCATGTGGAGGAGGCCATGGCAGGCGAGTTTCCAGACGCTATACGCCTTCGTCCAGTGCATGATCTTGCGCTCGCTGGCGGGCAGGTCTATGCAGCCGGGGACGCGGGTCTGTATCACGCATCCATTCAGACACTCAGGTGGATAAGGCTGGAATTGCCCGCGGGGATCAGCGTTTGTAATACGCTGATTGAGGAGCAGAACGAGCTTGTCGTGATTCACTCCTCGGGTGCTTTCACATTGAATGTTATGGATCAGAGTCTGCGCGAACTTGCTTTGCCTCGTGATACAGATCGTGATCGATTGAGCATGGTGCACTGGGTCTTTCATCTTCATGACGGGCGAGTTTGGGGGTTGGCTGGCAAAGTGCTGATGGATCTTGCTGGATTGAGTCTGATTTTCCTCGCTTTCGGATCTATCTGGATCTGGTTCTTTCCAAAGCTTGTCCGGCGCAGAAAAGGCAAATCAATTCCAGTTATGGGAAGACAGCTGTTTCGCTGGCTACTCAAGCATCATTTGAAAATTGGCATCTGGGCGCTACCAGTCTTTTTGCTTCTTGGCGCGACTGGATTTTTCATGCGCCCGCCGACACTTCTTCTGATTGCTAACCGAGAAGTGCCGCGCTGGCTTTATCCTGGCCCCTTGCCGCAGAGCCCCTGGCACGAATCGATTCAGGCTGGACTGATCGATCATGCAAGGGATCGCCTCTGGCTTTCGGCTGATGGCCTGTGGAGTGCCGCCATTGAGCGTGATACTGCTGGATGTATCACGGCAATCGGCAAGTTCGCGCCTGACAGTCTGGCCGCGCCGATCTTTATCATGGGGCCGACCGTTTTCAAGGAGGACAAGCCGGGCTCCTTTCTTGTGGGCTCCTATTCGGGACTCTTTCGCACAGCGCCTGATTCACACAAATCAATCGACGCATTGAGTCTTCAGCCAGCGCATGAAATCAACACAATGAAGCCCGGCGAAAACATGTGCGCCGGTCTGGTGAAGTTGGGGGATCGCTGGTGGATGAGCGATCACAAAGGCGCTCCCAGACCACTTGCTCTGCCCGGCGAAGCCTATGGCGAAGCATGGGGCACCCATGGAGAGCCAACCAGTCCGGAGGCCTTTCAAAGAGCGGGACTTTCCTTCTGGAACTGGTGTTTCGAGCTGCACAATGGCCGACTTTTCAGGGACTGGATCGGTCCCTTTTACCTGCTTGTGACACCGCTGGGTGCCCTGCTTTTTGTCCTGCTCAGCCTTACAGGCTTGATCGACTGGCTGAGGAGGCGATCGTCCAGGAAGGCTCAATCATGTGACCCACTGCACGATTGAGGGATGTATCTTGGCGGATTGGCAGGTAGCACTCAGCGGGCAAGGGGCTCGGTTGATTGCCGCCAGCATAACCGACAGGTATCAGCATGGAAAAGCCCGGCGGCATCAATACAACTCTGGTTCATGGGGGCAAGTGTGACGATCCTCATGGCAGCGCGGTAACACCCATCTATCAGTGCTCGACCTTTGCCTTTGAAAACGCCCAACACGGGGCGGACTTGTTTGCTCAGGAAAAGAAGGGCTACATCTATACCCGTTTGGGCAACCCGACAATCTCGTCTTTCGAAGAATGTGTAGCACAGCTGGAGAGTGGTGCTGGCGCGGTAGCAACCAGCTCGGGGATGGCTGCAGTAGCGGTCACGGTGATGTCATTGATGAACGCCGGCGATCATGCAGTGTGCACGGACAGCCTTTATGGTCCTTCCCGCACGCTGATCGAACGCATGCTCGCCCGTTTTGGTGTGACAAGCACCTTCGTTGACACGACGGATCTGGCCGCTGTGAAACAGGCCATGCGTCCTGAGACAAAGTTGATTTATGTAGAGACGCCGTCGAATCCGATGCTGCAGATTACTGACCTGAAGGCTGTCGCCGAGATCGCCCATCAGGCTGGTGCGCGTTTTGCGGTTGACGGTACTTTTGCCTCACCGGCCCTTCAGAAGCCCCTCGAACTGGGTGCGGACGTCGTGCTTCATTCGGTGACGAAGTTCATCAATGGTCACGCCGATGTTGTCGGAGGTGTTCTCGCCTGCCGTGATACAAAACTGGTGTCCGAGCTGCGTAAGACTATGACCCTGCTTGGCTGTAACATGGATCCGCATCAGGCCTATCTGGTTCATCGCGGACTCAAGACGCTGGATCTGCGTGTTCGCAAAGCTCAGGAAGGTGCAGCCCGTGTTGCCGCCTGGCTGGAAGCGCGTCCTGAGGTTGAATGGGTTCGCTACCCGGGCCTACCATCCCACCCGCAACACGCTTTGGCTGCTCAGCAGATGGAAGGTTATGGCAGCATGATCAGTTTCGGGATGAAAGAGGGCCTGGAGGCTGGCAAAGCCCTGATGGATCGCGTGCGCCTGATCATTCTGGCCGTGTCTCTGGGTGGCGTCGAAAGCCTGATCGAGCACCCTGCTTCAATGACGCATGCCGGACTTCCGCGTGCCGAGCGTGAGGGGGCTGGGATCACCGATGGTCTGGTTCGTCTCTCAGTTGGCATCGAGGAGGCTGAAGACCTGATAGCAGATCTGGAGCAGGCCTTCGCAGGTGTCTAGTGGGGTTGACAGAATGCGGTTTGCCAATCGGGAACTCAGTCGGAAACAGCAATCTGCGTTGATGTAACGATCATCTGACAGTTTTCGTCTAGCCAATCAGGAACTGACAGCTATGGCAGCCGAACACCCGCTCCAGCAGCGCCCGCAGCCCAGGCTGAAACGGAAGTTCTACCAAGAGGAGCTTTCGCGACTGCAGACCGAGCTGGTCAAACTTCAGTACTGGATCAAGGCGACAAGCCGAAAGGTTGTCGTGCTGTTTGAGGGACGGGATGCAGCGGGAAAGGGCGGCGTGATCAAACGCTTTCTGGAGCCGCTCAATCCGCGCGGGGTGCGTGTTGTAGCGTTACCCAAACCAACTGAGCGCGAAAGCACTCAGTGGTACTTTCAGCGCTATGTGACACATCTTCCGGCTGCTGGGGAGATCGTCTTTTTTGATCGCTCCTGGTACAATCGGGCCGGTGTGGAAAAGGTCATGGGCTTCTGCTCGGATGCTGAGCTGAAGGAGTTCTTCGACAGCTGTCCCGAGTTTGAACGCATGCTGGTTCGATCGGGCATCACGCTGGTCAAATACTGGTTTTCCGTCTCGGATGACGAACAGGAGAAGCGTTTTCAGGCGCGCATGAAGGATCCGGCCAAACGTTGGAAGCTTTCACCGATGGATCTGACAAGCCGCGAAAAGTGGGTGGAGTATTCTATCGCCAAGGATGAGATGTTCCGTCACACGGACATTCCTGAGGCCAGGTGGTATGATGTCCCCTCAGACGCCAAGAGACGAGCTCGCTTGAACACAATCCGGCATTTCCTCTCGATCTTCGATTATGTTGACATGAGCCCTGCGGCATTTGAGCTTCCGCCTCGCCCCGATCGTGATGAGATTGATCGCACGGATCTGTCTGAGTTCATCACCATCCCAAACCACTATTGAGTGTGTTTAGCTATCTGCAAAGTGAGGCATGTATCACCGAAACATGTTGTTGCGTCACGCCCGGCGGTCAACGCCCTCATATGACTGTGAATTGAATACTGACTGGTCAACCTTCAAAAGAAGCGTAAGTGTCATGGAAGACCAGCCAGCACAATTTCACCAGCAACAATTCGTCGAATGACCACCGCGCTCTTCTGTCGCTTGATCCATCTTTCCCACTTCAAGGCAGTTGACCTGTCCTCAAAACTCTTGCTGAAAACCAACTGCCAGGGGCGGCCTCTTGCTGTCCACTCACGGCCCAATGCGTTGTGTGACAAAAGACGGGCTTCCGGATTCTGGCTGACACCAGTGTATAGCGATCAATACGCTTGGAATGAAGAATGTAGAGCCAGTAAATCATGGATTGAAGATCGTGTAACACGCCCGGCTCAAGAAGCTGCCAGCATCAGTTTCGGCACAAAATGTTGCCTGGTGCTTTTTAACTGCTTTTGTGGCCCTGCTGTGGATTCTTGTTTCATTTAGCGCCGTGCATGCGGTGTGACGCTTTGCAAGGCAATGGCAAGTATCGTTGTAGAGTAGGAGCTAGTCTACTCTCTGCATTCGTATCGTTTGGCAAGCTTTCAACTCGGATCCTTTCTTACCCATTGCCAAGACCATTTCGTAGGTGTCAACATTGACGAAGCGAAGTGTCATACCAACGCTAAGTGAAGCCATGCCCTCCGTGTCCTCTGGATGAAAATCTATGCCAAGCTCTGTTGAATCAACGGCTTTAAGCGTGAACGTGTTTACAAAACCTTCGCTAATGAATTGGCGAAACCGCAGAACACCCTCGGCTTCACTCCAACTCACATAGCCGACATCTTCATGGAGTTCGCTTTCACCACTGGGCATTGCACTTACCGATTTTGTGCTTAGGCGCAGGAATTTGTCATTAATCACGAATTCCCAGTTGTGGCTTACCGCTGAAGACTGTCCGAAACCGGTACCTTCTCCTTCCCAGTGGCCTTCAAGCGTGCGCACCATTACCCATGGGTCATCAACGTTTTCTTGGCATTGTGAAGTCAAGGGTATCGCAAGCATCGCTAACGCAATGGACATTAAGGCTGCTTTTGTCATAGTGAACTCCATTAGCTTCATGTCTGTCTGATACCCAGCAAAGCTCGAAGATCAAGCAATGAGTGGACCTCAAAGTTCTGCATAGTTGCTGTGCAGGTTACCTAAAAGGTCTTCCTCTCTCCACCCGCATCAAGCAGGTCCTGGATGCTTGTCGAGCGAAAGCTGTCTTCAATCAGGGCATAGGAATCGTCGAGTTTGCGGTGCAAGGCGCACAGTTTATCCTTGTGCCGCTCCAGGTTCAATGGGCAGGAGCAGATCCGTTCAAAACCGGACACGGTTGAGACGATGTCGTAGAGGTTGAGCTGGCCTGGATCCATGTTCAATCGGTAGCCGCCATTCAGCCCACGCTGGGCACGGACGAAACCAGCACGACTGAGGGTTTGCAGGATTTTCGCCAGATAGCCCGTCGGAACCTGAGTGGCGGATGCGATTTCGCTCGCTGGGCGACTTAAATCCTTCCGCTCAGCCAAGTAAACCAGTGCACGCAGCGCATATTCTGCCGTCTGGGGAATCATCAATTCTCCTGATTTTCTCGCATAATACGATTTCCGGACCTTGATATCCGCTATGAAAAGTCCGATACTTGAGCCAAATGTGGACATGTAGGTCCGTACATCTTTTAAAGAGGTGAAGCGATGCTTTCCAAAAGCCAGGCCAGGCTCTTCTTCATTGGCGGAACCGCCATGTTCAGCCTCATTTTCCTGTGGCTGACCGTGGACACCATTCGGCAGACGCCAGCTCGTTCGATGGAAGAGTCGATGACGAAAGACGTCCTTGCGGGACGCATGTTGTGGGATGAGAACAACTGCATGGGTTGTCACACGATTCTCGGTGAAGGGGCCTACTACGCGCCGGAACTCACGCAAGTTATCGAGCGAAGGGGCGAGCAGTGGATTCGCGGATTCATGAGAAACCCGCAAGCATTTTATCCGGGACGGCGCAAAATGGTGCAGTACGACTTCACAGAAGAGGAAATCACTCAGCTGATCGCCTATCTCGACTGGATGGGCAAAATCGACACAAACGGCTTCCCGAAGGAACCGCCACTCAAGGAAGCCGCCGGTCGTGCGGCCAAGCAGTAGGAGAGCACGATGAAGTATAAATCCCAGAAAGTGGCCTACCTCTTTTTCGCCACCAGCCTGCTGCTGTTGAGCCTGCAGCTCGTCTACGGCTTCATCATGGGTTTTGCCCACATGGGGCTTGACGGCCTGCACGACTGGATTCCATTCAACACGGCCCGCGCCGTTCACACCAACCTTCTCGTCGTATGGCTGCTCTGTGGCTTCATGGGGGCCGCGTATTACATCTTGCCCGAAGAAGCCGAACGTGAGCTCTGGAGCGTCAAGCTGGCCGTGATCCAGTGGGCCGCTTTGGTCATCACGGGAGTAATCGCCCTGATCGGATTTCACATCAACTGGTGGGAAGGGCGCAAATTCCTCGAGATTCCCAGGCCGCTTGATTACCTGGTGGTCGTGGACGTGCTGCTGTTCCTCTACGTGATTGGCATGACGGTATGGAAGGGCAAGCGCTTCACCACGACAGGTCTTGTGCTCTTTGGTGGCCTTCTCAGCGCTGCTCTGCTCTACCTGCCTGGCATGTGGACTTTCCAGAACCACGTCTACGATTCCTACTTCCGCTGGTGGGTCGTCCACCTTTGGGTCGAGGGCGTGTGGGAGCTGATCATGGGTTCGATCCTGGCCTACCTGCTGATCAAGCTGACCGGAGTGGATCGCGAACTGATCGAGAAATGGCTTTACATCATCGTTGGTCTCACATTCCTCTCGGGTATCCTGGGCACGGGCCACCACTACTACTGGATGGGTGCTCCCGAGTACTGGTTGGTGGTGGGCGGAGTCTTTTCAGCCCTCGAGCCGCTGGCCTTTCTTGGCATGGCGCTGTGGGCAGTCTGGCTGGCGCGCAAGGGTGGCAAGCGTCAT
>CAYFPS010000017.1:49754-63819 GCA_964345075.1 uncultured Bacteroidaceae bacterium
CTCTTCTGGTCTGTCGGCACCGGCATCATGAGCTTCGTCGGGGCCGGCTTCCTGGGCTTCGCGCACACGCTGCCTCAGGTCAACATCTACACCCACGGCACCCTGGTGGTCGCCATGCATGGTCATCTCGCCTTCTGGGGAGCCTATGCCATGCTGGTGCTGGCCATGATCAGCTATGTCATGCCGCAGATGACCGGTCGCCGCTTCTTCGAAGGCTGGATGCCGGACTGGGCCTTCTGGACTTCCAACATCGGCATGATCGGCATGACAGGTGCATTCGCTGTGGCCGGCATCGCCCAGGTTTACCTCGAGCGCATGATCGGGATGGACTTCCTCGAAACGCAGGAAGCCCTGCACGTGCACTTCCTGGGGCTGGTGCTGGCTGCCACCTTGTTCTGCGTGGGCATCATCTTTTTCATTTGGAACTTCATCCGCTTTGGACTGCCCAGTGATGAGCAAGTAGGCGCATCTGAACTCCAGGCCTGATTCTTCGGGGCCGGCTACGGTCGGCCCCTTTTCTTTCGCTTGACGACTCCAGGAGGCTATCATGCAAGCACTTGTTGCAACAGAAGACCTGCCCTTTTACCTGCCCTTGGGTGAAGAATGCAGGATCTTTGAAAGCACGCATACTGAAACGCTTCCACTCATGCTCAAAGGTCCCACCGGTTGCGGCAAAAGCCGCCTCGTGGAACACATGGCTGCCGTGCTGGGCCGGCCACTGATCACGGTCAGCTGCCATGAAGACACAAGCGCGACCGACCTGCTGGGACGGTGGCTGTTGAAGGACGGGGAGACCATCTGGCAGGATGGTCCTGTAAGTCGCGCAGTGAGACAGAATGCGATCCTCTATCTGGATGAAGTGATCGAGGCCCGCAGTGATGTACTCACCGTGATCCATTCCCTGAGCGACCACCGGCGTAGCCTGTTTCTGGAGCGCTCGGGGGAAGAACTGGTGGCGAAGGACGAGTTTCAGCTGGTGATCAGTTTCAATCCCGGATATACGCGCGGGCTGAAGGAACTGAAGCCAAGCACCAGGCAGCGCTTTGTCGCCATCGACATGAACTGGCCGGATCCCGAGCACGAAGCCCGCATCCTGCAACAGGAAGCCGGGCTCGATGCGAAGCGGGCTGCACGCCTGGCGAGGCTCGGGGAAAAGCTGCGGGGCCTGGAAGAGCTGGGTCTGGCAGAATCGGCATCCACCCGTTTGCTGATCCATGCCGCGCGCCTGATGCAGGCCGGCATTGCTGAGCGAAGTGCGTGCCGTCACGCCATCTGCTCACCCTTGACAGACGAAGCCGATTTGCGGCAGGCCCTCGACGAACTGGTGAACCTGGTCTTCTGATGGCCGCTTTCAAGCTTGATCTGGACTGGGAAGAGCGTCTCTTCACCGGGCTGCGCGCCCTTCTGCGGCGGGCTCGCGGGCAGGCTTCACCAACAGGCACAGCACAAGCCCACCCCCTTGAGCGACCGCTCCAGCTGCTGGCCGGCATCTTGACCGGACGAACCGTGGAGCTGGTTCCGGCCATGTCACGAGGCGGTATCCGCGAGGACAGCATCCTCTTTCCGCTGGTTGAACATCCTGAAGAAGCGGATCAGGATGAACTGAGACTGCTTCGTCTGGTGATGTCCTCCTTGATGCTGCGCGTGATACACGAACAACACAAGCCGCAGCCGGACCTGCTAAGGGCCAGTCTTCATGCTGCACTGATTGCACGGCGACTGCTTGAGGCTGAACTGCCGGCTTTTGCTGCCAGGTTTGAGCTGCTGCTTCCACAGCTGATCGCCGGACGGCCAGCGTTTGATTCACTTCCAGAAGCTCAGGCCAGGCTCGAGCATATCCGCCAAGGCATCCTGCGTGGAGAACTGGATGCGGTGCCGGAAGTGGAAATGGACGGTGTTACAGCTCCGGATCAACCCTTCAGTCCACCGCTGCCCTGGGGTGAATTCCTCGCCTTGCCCCAACCCGGCCTGGAAGCGGGCATCGACCCCGCGTTTCAGAAGCCCGAGACGCCGGATGGCACGGAGGTGGATGGCCTCAGTAGTGAGGATCCAGAGTTTGTCACACTGAACAAGCAGGAACTCGAACAACAGTGCTTGATCCATGTATTCGAGAAGGTCGAGACGGCGGATGACTATTCTGGAGGCACGCGTCAGCTCGACGGCGAAGATGAACTTGAGGAGCAGCTGGAAGCGATCCGCGAACTGGCCATGAAGCACATGGTGCGCGGCGGCAATGGCACACACGCCATTTATCGCGCCTCGATGCGGATGGATGCCGGGATCCCGGACCTGGATAGCTGTGATACAACGGGCGGCATTGACTATCCGGAATGGGACCAGCGCCGTGTCCGGTACCGCGAGGGCTGGTGCCGGGTCCATCCCGCCAGCTTTCCGGACGGCCCGCTTGAGTGGCTGCGCGACCAGCAGCAGCGGCACACAGCTACGATTCGTCAGCTGGAGCAGCGCCTTAAGCGTTTTCGACAATCTCGCTTGCCCAAGCGAGGTTTGGACGACGGTCCCGAGCTGGATCTGGATGCCGCCATTCGTGCGGAAGTGGATCGCCTGGTGTCGGGCAATGCTGCTGAGCGCATTCACGAAGACCGTCTGCCTCACGATGCCGACCTGGCAATCAGCATCCTGATGGACAGTTCGCTTTCCACCGATGGCTGGGCTGAGGGCCAGCGCATTCTCGACCTGAGTCGCGAGAGCGTCTACATCCTGGGTGAAGTCCTTGGCCGTCTGGGAATGCCGTTCAGCCTGCATGCCTTTGCTTCCAAGACACGCAATCGCTGCCGGGTGTGGGTGCTGAAAGCCTTTCGCGAGTGCTGGACCCGCAGCCGGATTCGACTGGGCGCGCTGGAGCCGATAGGGTATACGCGCATCGGTCCCGCGCTGCGCCACACGCTGGCCGAACTAAGGCAGCAGCCCCAGCGCAAGAAACTACTCCTGTTGCTGAGCGACGGCAAACCCAATGACTACGATCGTTACGAAGGGCGGCACGGCATTGCCGATGTAAGGCGTGTCGTCCGCGAAGGACAGGAGGCCGGAGTCCACGTGCACGCGTTGGCCATTGGCCGTGAATCACGCACCTGGCTGCCTGAAATGATGGGGCACGGCCATTGGCATGTGCTCAACCGGCCTGCCGATCTGATCAGCGGGCTCACCAATCTGACTGCGAGGTTGGCCTATGCATGAAGTGAACCCGGCATCGCGATCCTGGCCTGGCGACACGGCCATCTGGATCTTCATCGGAATGGAGCTTGCCACATTTCTGCTTTTCTTCCTGCTCTTCGTGCTCGCCTGGCGGGCCGATCCCGAACTGTTCCGGACCGGGGCTGCTGAACTGCACGTCGGAAGCGGGCTGGCCAACACGATTGTCCTGCTCTGCGGCGGCTGGCTGGCAGCCTGGGCCACGCAGGACAGCGGACTCAAGGCCGTCCAGCGCAGCTTGCTGCTTCGGCTGGCAGCACTGTCCGGACTCCTCTTCGCCATCATCAAGGTCTGGGACTGGGCACAACTCGGAGCGGCAGGTTACCACTTGTCCAGCGACCACTTCTTCACCTACTATTACTTCCTGACTTTCGTCCATTTCGCGCATGTGCTGCTGGCCATGGCCTATCTGTTGGTGGCGGCGGCACGCCACGGGCAGGAGGATTTCACACGCTCGACCGAGAGTGCTGCTTCCTACTGGCACATGGTGGATCTGGTATGGATCGTTCTCTTTCCCCTGGTGTACCTGTTGCCACAGGGAGGTGTCGCATGAAAACCATTCATGGCAGCGCGCTCCTGCTTGTCCTGCTGGCCGTCGCCATGCCAGCGCTGTCTCGCCTCGATCTGCTTCCCTTTGCGCTGGGACTGTCCGTCCTCGGCATCGTCCTAGTGAAAGGGACACTGATCAGTGAGGTGTTCATGGAACTCAGGCGTGTTCCGTTGTGGGGCCGCCTGCTCATCCCGCTTTGGCTGCTGTTCAGCCTTGCCGGCATTCTTGCCCTGGGAGTTTTTTCATGAATGAAGCAGAAGTCCTGCGCGTCCTGCGCCGGGTACTCGATCCGGAAGTTGGGCTCAACATCGTCGAGTTGGGCTTGGTATACGCGGTTCGCATCCAGGAAGGGCGACTGGAGGTCGACCTCACCATGACGACCATGGCCTGTCCCATGCACGGTATGATCCGTGATACAGCCCGCTCCGCATTACGCGCCGAGTGGCCGCAGCTGAGTGATGTCGAAATCAACCTGGTGTGGGAACCCGCCTGGACCCCGGAACGGATGAGCGACGAAGCGCGCGCCAAGCTTGGTTGGTAGGGATGATCTACGCATTTCTAGTTCCCGGCTTGCTTGCCCTGCTTGGTGGCCTTTGGACTGGGCTGTTGCGCCTGCCCGTGCCCATTCTTCCGGCTTCGACACAATTGGTACTGTCACACGGCGTGTTGATGATTCCGGGATTTCTGGGTACCGTGATTGCCGTGGAACGAGCAACCGCACTGGGCAAGCCCTTGGCCTGGCTGGTGCCTGGCCTCAACGTATTTGCCACGCTGCTGATTCTGGTGGCCGGTCTTGGCGGCATGCCTGGACTCATGCAGGCTGGAGCCCTACTGCTGCTGGTGTCGGCAATCGGCTACCTGCTGCTTTATGTGCCGATTCTCAGGATGCAGCCGAGTTTGTTCAACGTGGAAATGGCGCTGGGAGGAGTGGCCCTGCTGCTGGGGACCTTTGCCTGGCTGCAGACACAGTCGCCTTGGCTTGCGCTACCGGGCTGGATGGGCTTCCTGCTGCTAACCATAGCCGGAGAGCGCCTGGAGCTGAACCGCCTGCTCAAACCAAGCCCTGCGGCACGGGGCATGCACCTTGCTATTCTCTTCCTGTTGCAGGTGTCGATCCTCTCAGCCCAGCTGTGGGAGCTGCCTGCAAGAAGGTTCTTTGCCCTTGGCATCCTGCTGATGGCCGTCTGGCTCGTGTTTAACGATGTGGCGCGGCGGACGATCCGTATGGCGGGGCTGGCGAAGTATTCGGCGATCTGCCTGCTGGCGGGTTATGCCTGGCTAGGAGTTTCTGGCCTCCTCTGGTTCATGCACCCTGAAGTGCGTGCCGGATTGACCTACGATGCCCTACTGCACTCTTTTCTTGTTGGATTCGTGATGAGCATGATCTTCGGGCACGCACCGATCATCCTGCCGGCCCTGACAAGGCGACAGCTTCCCAACTTCAAACCGCTCTATCTTCCCTTTGTGCTGCTGCACATCGGGCTTGTGATCCGGCTGTTCGGGGATGCGGCCACGCTGATGCCACTTCGGCAGGTTGGCGGGACCATCAATGTGCTGGCGGTCTTGATGCTGCCACCGATGCTGGCCGCATTGTCCAGGCCAGGCAATCGATAGCGCAAAGCAAAAGGAGCTAATCCGCCAGCTCGTCAGGCCTCTGTCTCGATCCCTATAGACCGAACACACAAAGCCGCACTTGTTGAGCACGGGGGGCATCCAGTGAAACAGCTACAGGTAAGTATCGCTCACCTTGGCTGAAAGGGGTGCTTTCCCCCACGAGCGGGAAAAGCGAAAGTTTCGGTTGCAGATTTCTTCGAATGCTCTGTAGGAGGAACTCCTATCCAGAATTCACTGGTGCTGCATTTCCGCTTTTGCTATCTTTCGTGATTCAGCAGGCAAGAAAAACCGATCGACTTACTCCCCCACGTAATACACAGGTCTTGTCCGCTGGATCATCCAAGTACTTGCATGCTGAATGTCCGACTCTCTGGGCATGGGGCTTCGCAGAATGTGTCTTCATTTAACTGTGATGAATACCAGCCGGTCAGGTCGTGCAACCATCGAGAGGCGTATACATGGCGAAGCTTGAATCTCTTACTCCCGGCACTGCAGTCAAAGGCATACTTCCCGACCAGCTAGTTACAATCATCTCCACGAAATGGTTTGGCGACTCTGGGGTTGAACTGACCTTCAAGGCTGCCGACGGCAGGACGGATCAGGTCCTGAAGTTCCGTGATGATGAAGATGGAATGGAAGCTGTTGAGCAGGGCAGGCCCTGGAGCTTCGATGGTGACGGAAGCTTCTTCAAGCTGACTGCCGAAGCCATGCGGATTCGCCTGGCGCACTTATTCGATCCATTGCTTGCTGTCCACACTTCGGTTGTCGATCCCCTGCCCCATCAGATCACGGCTGTATACGAGTCCATGTTGCCTCGGCAGCCCTTGCGCTACCTGCTGGCAGATGACCCTGGGGCAGGCAAAACCATCATGGCAGGACTCTTGATCAAGGAGCTTCTGGCTCGTGGCGACCTGCAACGCTGCATGATCGTTTGCCCTGGCAGCCTTGCCGAGCAGTGGCAGGACGAGCTCTATCGCCGCTTCCAGCTGCCCTTCGAGATCTTGACCAACGACAAACTTGAAGCATCCAGGACCGGGAACTGGTTCCAGGAGAACAACCTGGTCATTGCCAGGCTGGACAAGCTGAGCCGCAATGAGGATTTGCAGGAAAAACTGCGTGTACCGGAAGCCTTGTGGGATCTGATCGTCTGCGATGAGGCACACAAGTTTTCTGCGTCCTTCTTTGGTGGTGAGGTTCACAAGACCAAGCGCTACCGCCTTGGGCAATTGCTAAGCACGATCACCAGACACTTCCTCTTGATGACCGCCACTCCACACAACGGCAAGGAAGAAGACTTCCAGCTCTTCATGGCCCTGCTGGATGGAGATCGTTTTGAAGGGAAGTTCCGCGATGGTCAGCATTCAGTGGACGTGGCTGATCTGATGCGCAGAATGGTAAAGGAGCGTCTGGTCAAGTTTGACGGCAAGCCCCTCTTCCCTGAGCGCATTGCCTACACAGTTCCCTTCAAGCTTTCCGATCTGGAAGCTCAGCTCTACGCGGCAGTCACTGAGTATGTCCGTGAAGAGTTCAACCGGGCTGATGACCTGCAAAATGGTGGGCGCAGGGGAACGGTCGGCTTCGCCCTGACCATTCTGCAGCGCCGATTGGCCTCCTCGCCAGCAGCAATCCTGGCTTCACTTACTCGCAGACGCGAACGGCTCGAATCACGCCTGAAGGAAATGGAACTCATCCAGCGTGGTGGCAAGCCCGCATCTCCGCTTTATGGATTCAAGAGCCTCGACCTGGAAGCACAGGATGACTTCGACGATTTGCCCGAAACAGATGCGGAAGAAGTCGAGACGGAAGTGCTCGATCAGGCCACAGCAGCGCAGACCATTGATGAGCTGAAGAAGGAGATAACCACGCTTCGTGGCCTTGAGTTGCTGGCCAAGCGAGTCGTGTCCGAGAAGTGTGATACGAAATGGGTTCAGCTTTCCGAGCTTCTCCACACGCTCTTCGCCAGTCCCGCCAGAAGTGAACTCGTCAAAGAGGAGCTCAAACCCTACGGCTCAGGCCCCATTCCTCCGCCAAAGGCTGATCCGAACCAGAAGGTTGTCCTCTTCACCGAGCACCGTGACACACTGTCCTACCTGGCACAACGGATCCGTAATCAGTTGGGACGCGAAGAAGCTGTGATCGAGATCCACGGAGGACTTGGTCGCGAAGAGCGTTTGAAAGCTCAGGAGCAGTTCAAGTTCAATCCTGACGTTAAAGTGCTCCTGGCTACAGATGCTGCTGGTGAAGGCATCAATCTGCAGCGGGCGCACCTGATGGTCAACTATGACTTGCCCTGGAACCCCAATCGACTCGAACAGCGCTTCGGACGTATTCACCGCATCGGGCAAACGGAGGTGTGTCACCTCTGGAACCTGATAGCCGATGAAACACGTGAGGGTGACGTCTACGCTAAGCTCCTGACGAAGCTGGAGCAAGCCAGGCAGAGTCTTGGCGGCCAGGTCTTCGATGTTCTGGGTCGCCTGGAGTTTGAAGGAAAGCGACTGCGCGATCTGCTGATTGAGGCCATCCGATACGGCGAGCGTGAAGACATCAAGCTCAAACTCGATACTGCGATTGATGGAGCAATTGACCTGGACCGATTGCGTGAGCTCATGGAGGATGGCCAGCTGGCGCAGGATGTCATGGACACCACTCGGATCCAGCGCATCCGTGAAGACATGGAGCGTGCCGAAGCCAGGCGACTGCAACCTCACTACATCGAGCAATTCTTCCAGGAAGCCTTTGCCCGTTTGGGCGGGAAGCTGAAGGAGCGTGAACCGAAGCGCTACCAGATTAGCCGCGTTCCGGCCAAGGTTCGAAATCGGGATCGACTGATCGGACATGGAGAGCCCGTCCTGCAACAGTACGAGCGTGTCGTCTTCGAGAAAGAACGGATCAAGCCCCAGGGGCAACCAGATGGAGCCTTCCTTTGCCCAGGTCACCCACTCCTTGATTCGGTGCTTGACTTGACCCTGGAAGAGGGCAGGGATCTGCTTAAGCGTGGAACGGTCTTGGTCGATGATATGGATCACGGCCTGGATCCATCACTGCTCTTTTTTGTGGATCACGCAGTCACGGATGCGAGCCTGACCCGTGAAGGTCAACAGCGAGTCATCTCACGGCAAATGCATTTCATCCGCCTGGATGCAAAGAGACACACGTCCCATCTGCATTATGCGCCCTATCTCGACTACCGTCCACTGCGAGATGGCGAACCGGGAGTAGACGAGATCCTGGCTCATGCGAACTGCACCTGGATTGGATCACAAAACGCGGAACAGGCAGAAGCACATGCCGTGGCGACCATTGTACCTGAACACCTCAAGGAGGTTCGGAACCGGAAGATCCAACTGGTTGACAAAGCCGAGGAGGCGGTGAAGGAGCGCCTCATGAAGGAGATCAACTATTGGGATCATCGCGCCCAGGACCTGAAGGCCCAGGAGCAGGCAGGTAAGCCCAATGCGAAACTCAACAGTCAGGAAGCACAGCGAAGAGCGGACAACCTGCAGGCAAGATTGGAACGACGCCTTGCGGAGCTCAAGCGCGAGAGGCAGATCAGCCCCAAACCGCCTGTGGTTTCAGGTGGACTGCTGGTGGTTCCCAAAGGCTTGATCCTGGCACTTCAAGGGAAGGCTGTATCACACCCCACTCGACCTACTGACACAATGGCCTCTGCGGCTCGTGCACGCAAGGCTGTTATGGAAGTAGAGCGGAAACTTGGACACACTCCGGTAGATCGTGAATTCGAGCATTTGGGCTACGACGTGGAAAGCAAGGACGGCCAGTCCGGACAGCTGCGCTTCATTGAAGTCAAGGGTCGTGTCAGTGGTGCGGATACGGTTACTGTGACCCGAAATGAAGTCCTGTTCTCCCTGAACAAACCCGAGCAGTTCATTCTGGCCTTGGTTGAGTTCCTGGATGATGCGAATGAACGTGTGTATTACTTGAGGCAACCTTTCCAGAAGGCTCCGGATCAAGGTGCATGCAGCGTGAACTATCGACTGAAGGACCTGATAAGTCGCGCAAGACAAGCAGGAGGTAGTAATGGCTAAGTCAAAGAACTGTCCAAGTTGTGGTTTAAAGTTCGGTTTGTTCCGCTGGAGGCAGCACTGTGTGAAGTGTGGTAACGACTACTGCAGTGATTGTATCACCAAGATAGACCGGCTTGAATACTATTGCTGCGAGTTTCCTCATTCGAGTGACAGTTTCCTTTGCAATAGTTGCTGGGATGGAGCACTCTCTACCCTAGTTAAGAAATACACGATTGCACTTGATCAGTTTGAGTCTGTAGAATCCTACTCGTCAAACTATAAAGGCAAAATCCCTGTCAGAAATGATGAATCGTTGGAGCTAGACTCAACATGGTTCAGGGATCGAGACGATGTTGATAAGCAGCTTAAAGTAACTGCCCATGTAAATGATTTCGATGTTCTATATAACTACACATACGAAAAGGGTACTGGATCGGAGAACGCTCATAATCCGAGCGGGAAGGGCCGCACCGGAACGCACTACTACACGATTTGGAAAGGGTCTTGCACTGCTGGTCGTAGGGTATAGTGCGAACCCCAACTCGGAAGCTTGACTCCGATGATGACTTCAGAGTAAATTTCCTAGCATGAAAATCAACGACCTCCTCCTGGCATCCGAAAGCAAGACCCTGGAATTCAAGCGAAGTCTCGAATCCCCTCAGCGCATTCTGCATACGATCATTGCCTTTGCCAATACAGCTGGTGGAACCCTGCTGATCGGTGTTACGGATAACGACCATGATGTATGCGGCATCGAAGATCCGCTCAGCCAGGAAGAACGTCTCGCCAACCTGATTGCCGACCGCATTGAGCCCAGGCTCGTCCCAGACCTTGAGGTGCTCGCTTGGCGCAGCAAATCGCTGCTGGCGGTAACGGTCCATCCTGGCGCGAATCGTCCTTACTACTTGAAGAAGGAAGGGCTCGAGAAGGGCTGCTATGTGCGCGTGGGTTCGACGAACCGGCGTGCGGATGCTGCGCTTGTTGAGGAGATGCGCCGCAGCGTGCTGAAAGCATGCTTCGACGAGGAAGCCATGACCGAACTGAACTCGGAAGCGATCGACTTCCGAGCTGCTTCCGAGTTGCTGGCACCGGTCCGCAAGCTGCGCAAACAGGACCTGAAGACTCTCCGCTTCATGACGGAGCACCAGGGCAAGCCCGTTCCCACAGTGGGCGGAATCCTGCTGGCTGGCGCAGACCGACTCCTGCACTTCCCCGACGCCTGGATTCAGGCTGGACGTTTTGCAGGAGAGAACCGGG
Organism: uncultured Bacteroidaceae bacterium; assembly: GCA_964345075.1. GTDB lineage: Bacteria > CAIWAD01 > CAIWAD01 > CAIWAD01 > CAIWAD01 > CAYFPS01. The sequence continues at coordinate 60,414 of CAYFPS010000017.1, forward strand.
CAAGGATCCGGGACCATGCCGAGCTCAAGGGTGGCCTGGTGCAAGGCATCGAAGAGGCCATGCAGTTCGTGCAGAAGCACATGGAGCGATCCGCAGAATTTGATGGGGCACACCGCAAGGATCGCTGGACCGTGCCCTTGGTGGCCTTACGGGAAGCCATTGTCAATGCCGTCGTCCACGCCGACTACAGCCAGCAGGGTGCTCCCATTCGCATTGCGATGTATGATGACCGCATCGAAATCGAGAATCCAGGCCTGCTGCCCTTTGGCCTGGCGCTAGACGACCTGACCCAGGGTGTATCACGCGTTCGTAATCGTGTACTGGCTCGCGTGTTCCATGATCTGGGCCTGATTGAACAATGGGGCAGTGGCATCCAGCGCATGTATGAAGCATGTAAAAAGGATGGCCTTCCCCAACCTGTATTCGAAGAGATTGGCCTGCGCTTCCGTGTCACCTTCTCGACGCAGCGAAACGAAGCCATTCAGCTAGACGAAATCGAGCAGGAGATTCTACGTCTCCTGTCATCCAAAGAAGGTCGATCCACCCAGGAAATCGCTACTGCTATCAAACGCAGTAGCCGGGCAACCCGAACTCGCTTGGCTGAATTGGTTGAGCGTGGCTTGGTGCGTGTGGTTGGATCTGGACCCAGAGACCCCAAACGCCGTTACTACCGAGTCATTGAATCATGAAACACACCAAAAAGCTTATTGAAGTCGCACTGCCCCTGGATGCCATCAACGCAGCCTCGGCGCGCGAGAAATCCATTCGTCACGGGCACCCCAGCACCCTGCATCTCTGGTGGGCACGCCGCCCCCTGGCTGCAGCTCGGGCAGTAATCTTTGCGCAAATGGTGGACGACCCCAGCGAATACACGGACCAGTTACTGAGCGATCCCAAGCTCAAGCGCAAGGCCGAAAGCGAGCTTAAGCGCAGGCTGAAGCGCCACGAGACCGCAGACAAGCTGGGTGAAGAAACCGAAGCACCGGAAGAGTTGGCTTTAGAGGCCTGCGTTGCAGACCAGGAGCGTGAGCGTCTCTTCCGACTGATTGAAGAACTGGTCAAGTGGGAAAACACAACCAACGAGACTGTGATCCAGCAGGCTCGGGATGAGATCTGGGCCAGCTGGCGCAGAACCTGCGCAGCGAATGCGGACCATCCTCAGGCCAAGGAGCTTTTCGATCGCCACAAACTGCCAGCTTTCCATGATCCCTTCGCGGGTGGTGGAGCGCTGCCTTTGGAAGCACAACGCCTGGGACTGGAAGCCTGGGCCAGTGACCTAAACCCGGTAGCGGTGCTGATCAACAAGGCGATGATCGAGATTCCACCCAAGTTTGCGGGAATGGAACCCGTTAATCCTGATTGGCAGCAAAAGTCCGATGCAGAAAAAATGGGCCGCCAGTGGAAGGGGGCCCAGGGCTTGGCAGATGATGTGCGCTACTACGGCCAATGGATGCGTGATGAAGCCGAGAAGCGCATCGGGCACCTTTACCCGAAGGTGAAGATTACGGCCGAAATGGTGGCCGAACGGCCAGACCTGAAGCCCTATCTGAATCGCGAGTTGACGGTGATTGCCTGGATCTGGGCACGCACGGTCAAGAGCCCGAATCCTGCCTTCTCCCATGTGGATGTGCCGCTGGCATCCACCTTCATGTTGTCCACCAAAAAGGGTAAGGAAGCCTGGGTGGAGCCGGTGATTGAGGGCGACAGCTATCGCTTCGCGGTGAAGGTGGGCAAGCCACGTGATCCAGCTGCGGCAAAGGCCGGGACTTCTGCTGGGAAGCGGGCGGGTTTTGTTTGTCTTCTGTCTGGTGTACCCATGACATACAACTATATCCGCGAACAGGGCCAGGCAGGAATGCTTGGTGCGAAGCTGATGGCCATCGTTCTTGAAGGCGACCGAGGGCGAGTATACCTGGATCCATTTGAAGAAGCTGAGTGCATTGCAAAGTCTGCAAAACCCGAATGGAGCCCTGATGTTCAACTGCACGGAAAGTGCCGAGTAAATGTTTCCAACTATGGGATGGATGTATACGGTGACCTCTTCACGCTCCGACAGCTTGTTGCCCTTAACACCTTTTCGGATTTGGTTGCTGAGGCGCGGAAGCGAATCACACAGGATGCGATCCAGGCTGAGTTGCCAAATGATGATGTCCCGCTAGAAAAGGGTGGCAAAGGGGCGCGGGCCTATGCAGAAGCGGTAAGTGTGTATCTGGGGTTTGCGGTTGACAAAACAGCCGACAGAAACTCTACGATCTGTGCATGGGCTAGTCTGCGAGAACATGCACGTAATACATTTGGCCGCCAGGCGATTCCTATGGTATGGGATTATGCTGAAAGCAACCCGCTTTCAGAATCCAGTGGGAACTTCTACGGTGGAGTTACTTCCATCGTTAAAGCTTTAGTAGCAATACAATCAGTGATGATTGGTTTCGCACAACAAGCAGACGCTCAAACACAGAAGATTTCCTTTGAAAGGATCGTGTCAACGGACCCTCCATACTATGACAATATTGGGTATGCCGACTTATCGGATTTCTTTTATGTATGGTCGCGGCACAATTTGAAGTCCGTTTTCTCAGACATCTTCAATACTATGGCAGTGCCAAAAGCAGAAGAGTTGATAGCCACGCCATATCGACACGGAAGCAAGGAGCAAGCTGAAGAGTTCTTTCTCAAGGGCATGACAAGAGCAATGCAACAGACTGCAATGCATGCTCACCCAGCTCATCCTATAACCATTTACTATGCCTTCAAACAATCAGAAAGAAAAGGTGACGGTGGTGATGTAAGCTCAGGTTGGGAAACTTTCCTTGCTGCTGTGATAAAATCGGGACTCACGATTACGGGAACCTGGCCAATGCGAACTGAACTAGATCGCCGTCTAGTAGGTTCAGGATCTAACGCTCTAGCCTCATCTATAATCCTCGTTTGTAACACACGCAAAGGCAAACTACGCACCACCAGTCGCAAGGCATTTGCAGCGGAACTCAGGCAAGAGATACCACCTGCCATATGCAAGTTGTAACGCGGGAACATCGCACCCGTAGACATGGCGCAAGCAGCCATTGGCCCCGGCATGGCCGTATACACTCGCTATGAGCGAGTGCTTGACGTTTCCGGGAAAGCCCTCTCCGTTCGTCATGCACTGGCACTGATCAACGAAGTCCTGGACGAAACGCTTGCCGAGCAGGAAGGCGATTTCGACTCCGACAGCCGTCTGGCTCTTGCCTGGTTCGAGCAGTTTGGCTTTCAAGAAGGGCCATTTGGTGTGGCCGAAACACTTTCCAAAGCCAAGAACAGCAGCGTTTCAGGCCTGGAAGAAGCCGGAGTGTGGAAGGCTGGAAAAGGGAAAGTCAAGTCCCAATTTGTGTGCAAAATCAGGAGGCCTTCCTGACGTCTTCTTCGC
>CAYFPS010000018.1:0-59299 GCA_964345075.1 uncultured Bacteroidaceae bacterium
GCACGGCTGCGCCTTGAAAAGCCCTCTGGCCCTTGCCTTAACTGAAAAGCCGCGACTACGATTCGCTTGTATCAGGGCTTTGGCCGCCTGGATAGCAGGCGTATTTTGCCAAGGTGAAAGATCTGCCAGGATCTTCCTGTCCATGCGGGAATCAAAGCCCGCGTGCCATCGTCAAAGCCCACGTTTTGCAACACTTCCACTTGAACCAAGGAGATCTCAGATGCGACGTGGCTTCCCCCGCGGGATGATTCTTTTGCTTTTCACCCTCTTCTCTCAAAAAAGCGCCCACTGCACCAGTTATCCCATTGTCGATACGGGTCAGGCTTCGTGTTACAATGCTGGCCAGGAGATTGCGGCCCCGGCTGAGGGCGCAGCATTCTATGGGCAGGATGCGCAGTACAGCGGCAACCAGCCCTTGTATACAATCAGCGAGGACAGCCTGACGGTCTTCGATGAGGTCACGGGCATCACGTGGCAGCGCATGCCGGACACCAATCTGGACGGCCAGCTGGATGTCACGGACAAGCTCTCCTTCTGGGATGCGCAGGAGCACCCCGCGCTTCTTAATCAGCAGGCCTGGGGCGGCTACACGGACTGGCGACTGCCGGATATCAAAACCCTCTATTCGCTGATCCTCTTTTCCGGCGTTGATCCCAGCGGCTACGAGGGTGATGTCAGCGGTCTGATTCCTTTCATCGATACCGATGCGTTCCATTTCATTTATGGTGATGAGAGCGCGGGCGAGCGCATCATCGATTCCCAGTACTGGTCGAGCACGGAATATGTCAGCGAAACCATGGTTGGCGATCACACGGTCTTTGGTGTGAACTTCGCTGATGGTCGCATCAAGGGCTATGGCACCAGCCTGATGGGCGAGGACAAGCTCTCATTTGTCCTTTGCTGCAGGGGCGCGGAAAGTTACGGGCAAAACGCTTTCATCGACAATGGTGATGGCACCATCACCGATACGGCCACCGGACTTGTCTGGCAGCAGGACGATTCGATTGATGGCATGATCTGGGAAGATGCTCTGGCCTATGCGGAGAACCTTGAGCTGGCCGGACACGATGACTGGCGGCTGCCGAATGCCAAGGAGCTGCAGAGCATTGTGGATTACACGCGCTCGCCCGACACCAGCAGCAGTCCGGCCTTAAGCCCGCTCTTCAATTCGACAAGTATCACGAACGAGGGAGGCGCAGCGGATTGGCCCAGCTACTGGTCCTCGACAACACACACCAACTGGACGAACCAGCCCGGTGCTAAAGGAGCCTACCTTTCCTTTGGTCGTGGGCTGGGCTGGATGCAGGATCCCTTTCCCCCATTTGATTACAGCCTGATGGACGTGCATGGTGCCGGCTGCCAGCGCAGTGATCCAAAAGTGGGCGATCCTGCCGACTACCCATATGGCAATGGGCCACAGGGTGATGTGATACGCATATACAACCATGTCCGCTGCGTGCGTGAAGTTGTGGTCGAGCTTGGATCCGCTCCCCGCCCGCGGGTCATGACATTAAGCGAGGCCTGGCCCAACCCTTTCAATCCTGCAACACAGCTTGAATTGCAGCTGTCCAGTGCGGGAAGCCTGAGCATGCGGCTTTTCGATGCTTTGGGTAGAAGGCTGGACGAACAAAACCTGACACGCCCGGCCGGGATCAGTCAACTGACCCTTGATCTGGCTGATCGCCCAAGTGGCACCTACTTCATCCAGCTGGAGCTGGATCACGAAGTCGCAACTCGAAAACTATTGCTGATCAAGTAATCCCCCGCCAACATAGGAGCACCGATGAGAACCGCAACAGCACTCATTCTTGGTTGCCTGTTATCTAACGGTAGCCAGGCTGCATTGACGCCCGCCACACACCCGCTCTTTGATGGTGATGCCGTCCACGAGATCCATCTGAACTTCACAGAAGCAGACTGGTTCGACATTCTGACGGACAACTACGAGAACTATGAGGATCCACCTTATCTGGAGGCATCCTTTGGCTGGAACGAAGTGGAGCTGGCATCAATCGGCGTTCGCTTCAAGGGAAACAGCAGTTACTGGAGCTACTACGGCGAGAAGAAATCCTTTAAGCTTGATATCGATGAATTTGTCGATGGGCAGGAAATCTACGGCCTGGACAAGCTCAACTTGAACAACTGCTTCCTTGACGCCAGCTATGTTCGCGAAAAAGCGGCCTACGAGCTCTGTGCGGCCATGGGCATGCCTGTATCACGAACGAACTACGCGGCACTCTATATCAACGATGAGCTCTGGGGTCTATACCTGATGGTTGAGCAGGATGATCAGGAGTTTCTTGAGAGCCGCTTTGGCACAAGCGAAGAAGGGAACCTCTGGAAAGGCGAGCCCTATGGTTCGCTGGAGTATCTGGGTAGCGACGAGTCCCTGTATTACGACGATTACGAGCTGAAGACCAATGAGGAAGAGAACGACTGGTCTTCTCTGGTGGATCTGGTTGATGCACTGAACAACGCCAGCGATGAAGGCCTGCGCGACAGCCTGCACAACCGCATCGATGTCAACTCCGCATTGGCGATGCTGGCCATTGACAACTTTATGGTCAATCTGGACTCCTACATCGGACGCTGTGCCAACTACTACTTGTATCACCGTGATCTGGATGATCGCTTTGTCTTTTTCAAATGGGATATGAATGAAGCCTTTGGCGTCTTCAATCTTCAGTTGTCGCTCAATCAGCTGATTTCTCTTGACCCCTACTGGTTGAACCCACAGCAGGACGCCAATCGCCCACTGGCCGCAAGACTGCTGGAGGTTCCCGCCTATCAGAGTGTCTACGAGGGTCACATGAAGAAGCTGATGACCGGTCCTGCCCAGCCGGAAACGCTACTGGCCCGCATGGAAGAGCTGCGTGATCTCGTCAGGCCCTGGGTCCAGATTGAGCCTTACTGCATGTTCACGCCCGCCCAGTTCGAACAGGCGATCAGTTCCGATGTCTATGCCGATGGCGGTCCGCCTCCCGGCAGACTGATTCCCGGCCTGGCCAATTTTATTGAATCACGCCATGATTTCCTTGTATCACAGATTGGCAGTTGGACTCCAGTGGAAGATCTTGTCATCAACGAGCTGGTCGCCTCCAATGATGCCTCTTACGCCGATGAAGCTGGCGAGTACGATGACTGGATCGAAATCCTCAATCGCGGTGATACAGCGATCAATCTATTGGGCTTTGGCTTGACGGATCACTTTGAAGGTTACGATGACTACCTCTTTCCCGATATCACACTTGAAGCAGGAGAGCGGCTGATCATCTGGGCTGATGAAGACGAGGAACAGGGTGAACTTCACGCTCCCTTCAAGCTGGGCGCCAGCGGCGAAGATCTTTACCTGACACAGGATGGTGTGATTGTCGACATGGTCAGCTGGCCTCCCCTCGCTTCCGATCAGGCCTGGGGGCGCTTTCCAGATGCAACCGGTGAATGGGCCATGCTGGCCCAAACGACGCCCGGTGCCGTCAACACGAACGAGATTACGCCTGAAACCGTCAGCCTCTTCGTCAACGAGTTTCTGGCCTCCAATGACACTGGCCTGACGGATGAAACAGGCGAGGCGGAGGACTGGGTCGAGCTCTACAATCCCGGCCCCGATGACGTGGAGCTTGGAGGCTTCTTCCTTAGCGACGATCTGGCAGATTCAACCAAGTGGATCTTCCCGGATACCACCCTTGCTGCCGGCGAGTTTCTGGTCATCTGGTGCGACGATGACCCCGATGACGGACCCCTTCACGCAACCTTCAAGCTTAGCGCTGACGGCGAGGCCGTAGCCCTCTTTGGAACGCTGGCCAGCGGCAACGAGCTGATTGACGGCTATGAGTTTTCAACTCAACAGACGGATGTCAGCATGGGCCGTGTGACAGATGGCGCTGCAGAGTGGACCACCTTTGACAGCCCCACGCCCGGCTCAAGCAATGAAAGTCAATCCATTGGCTCCGAGCCACACGTAAGGGAATTCTGGCTGGGCGAGGCCTGGCCCAACCCCTTCAACCCTGTAACACAGCTTGACATTCACTTGTATCAGGCCGCCCAGGTTGAGTGGGAGCTCTTTGATGCCAGCGGAAGACTGATCAAGCACTGGCAAGATCAGCTGCCAGCAGGGAGCAACCGATTGACGCTTGATTTGTCAGGAAATCCCAGTGGCGTGTACTTCGTTGCGGCACGGGCCGGTCAGGCGTGTATCACAAGGAAGTTGCTTCTCGTCAAATAGCACGGCTATCACGAAAATTGAAAACGGCCTTCCCGCGGGAAGGCCGTTTGTTTTTAGCTGCCAGTTGACTTAGCGAATCTTGGCCGGCAAAGTCAGGAAGGGGTTCTGCTGCGGGGCACCGTCAGTGACGGTATTCACAGGCGTAAACTCGCCCGTCTCACCATCCACATCACCCACATGCCACCACCAGTTGTCACCGGCCTGCGGCGGCGTCGGGATCTGCCATGTGCCAATCTGCTGACGGCCGTGATACACTTCAACCACCGCTTCCGACTCGGTCAGGGTCAGATCGCCGGAATACTCGTATACGGCATAGGAGTAAGTACCGGGATAGAGCTCTTCAATCGTGATCACCTCGGGGCCGTAGCTGGTGACATCATCCACATCCAGCCAGGCATAGGGCGCATAGCCGGCCGAGCCTGAGCTGGCGTAATACACGTGATAGTTTTCACCATCAATCTCGGGCGTATACAGGTGCGAATCGAGATCGCGCGGATCCTGTCCCCAGGTGAGGATGAATTTGTAGTCGTAAGGAGTTCCCTGCTGCACGATGCTTCCAATGTGAATCGTCGGCAGCACGAAGGTCTCTTCACCGATGGTCAGCTCGTACCAGCAGTACTCGACGATGTCTTCCGGAATGTAGCCGAAGAGGCCGAAGACGATTTCCTGGAAGGCCGCATAGTTGTAGGTCATCCCAAGCATGTCGAAACCGACAGCAATGTTCCCGTCACGCAGGTCAGCGCCGTCACCGTATACGCGGTAGAAGACAAAGCTGCCCAACTGCAGGGCCTGCGCAAAGACATCCTCGATAGTGCCCTGTGCGCAGTGCTCGGTAAAGGCTGCATCACTGTAGAGCAGGTTGAAAAGCGCGGGATCCACATCCCATTCCATGTACTCGATTCCCTGCTCGACCAGCGTCAGCGTCAGGTTCTGATCCCCGCTGACCGAGTGCATGTCCAGAAGCTGGAAGGTTGAGTAGTAATCGCCAAACTCGGCCCAGACGATACCAATGCTCGTCCCCTGATAGAGCTCGACTTCGACACCCTCGGCCGGCTCACCAGCGGCCATCACTGTCACGTGGATGTCGTACTCGGCAAGATCGAGTGTCACGGTGCCGCTTTCATCGGTCAGGCCAGCAGTGTGGTCGGGTTCGTGATTAATCGAGCTGTCGTCGTCGTCATTCGAGCAGGCTGTCATGGATAGCAGGGCACAACAAACGAGCAGGCCGAAACCTGTTTTCAACATGGACTTCATGGAGCTCCCCCTTTACGGTAAAGTTCCCGGCTGCAGTTACTGATTGGTTGGGGGCCGGCCGGAAGATTGCAACTTCACTGCTTTCCTACTTGAACTATTCACCTTCTAACATTGTGCTGTTTACAGCCCGTACTCACCTTTGTCAAACTGATGGCTTGCTTATTTTGTTTGTCTTGTCTAACTTTGCTGTTCAAGATTAAACATGGAGGGATGATGCGGGGATTCCTTTTGGCCGCCAGCCTGCTCCTGGCTGCCAGCAACAGCAATGCAGACCAGCGCCCCTTTGTCTGGACCTATGGCAGCGATATCATGGGTCGAGGACAGACGGAGGTCGAAAGCTACACGACCCTTTCCAGCCCCAGCTGGCCGGAGCGCGCGCAAAACCTGACCGCCACACACCAGATTGAGCTGGAAGTTGGCATGGGCCATCGCTTTGATTTTGCTGTTTACCAGGTGATCAAGCAGCAAGCCGGTGATGGAGCCTACTGGGATGGCATGAAGCTGCGTGCCCGTTATCGCCTCTTCGAGGATGACCGCTGGCTGAGTCCGGTGATCTACGCTGAAAGCAAGCATGATGCGAGCTTCGATGAGACCGAGTACGAATTCAAGCTTTTGCTCGAAAAGGAATGGAAGGGCTGGACCTTCGCTGTCAATCCCATTCTGGAAGTAGAAGAGAGCGAAAGTGAAGTGGAGATTACGGCTGGCGCAGCCAGGAAGCTGGGCCGTTTCCTGAATCTGGGTGCGGAGATCAGGAATTCCGAGTACGGCACCTGGATTGGCCCGACCATCAGCCATGGCGCGCCCGGCATCTACACGGCGCTCGGTGCTTCCTGGGCTCTGGACGATCCCAGCGATGGCAAGCCGAGTCACGAGATTCGGCTGATCATTGGCATCGAGCTGCGCGAAGCCCGCTACAACTACTAATCACGAAACACATCAAACAAAAGGATCCGGCCTGCGCGGATCCTTTTTCCTTTTCAGCTTTTTCTTGCCCCTGAAACCCTTGCTTCCAACCTTTGAGCATCATGCTTGGAGGCTGGATGAAACGTGTATTGTCACTCATTTTACTTGGCGGGCTTCTCTGCAAGACGCTTCATGCGACACAACCAGCGGCAGAGGCCGAGCACTATCTGGATCACAGCAACTTTCTGATTCAACCAGAAAGCAGCTCACGCGACTGGCCGGCTCCACTTGGGCCTTTCTCCTACATGCGCGAGTTCGATCAGATCATTCACTTCCTGGCAGATTGGCAACAGCTGGATCCCTTTCTTCCGCACTATGGCGGCATGATTGAAGCCGAAGCGGGCGATCTGGGTGGCGTGATACAAACCGACAACACTCTGGAAGCCATCTGGTGCTGGTCACGCTGGCGGCAACTAACAGGGCGCGATGACATGGACAATCATGTGAACGCTGCCTGGGACTACTGCAACAACTACCCGGCCTGGATGGAAGAAGGCGGAACTGACGAGTATTACCGCAACCACAACAGCGCATGGGGTTTGGCTGCGTGTGACATGTATGAAGCCGCAACAGCAGACACCAGTTACAGGCAGTACGCGCGTAATTGCGCAGCGCAGATTGCCGAACACCCCTTGCCACTCTATGCAACCAGCACCATCAATGCCTTTGTCACAGGTTGGTGTGCGGGCAGTCTTTATGAATACGCGTTGTATCACGAGGATAATGAGCTGAAGCAGATCGCGCTGGACGAAGCCGAAAGGCTTTACGACTGGATTATGGTGAATCCCGTAACACGTCTTGCACTGAATGACTGGGCCATGAGCAGCGGCACCATGCTCTGGGGCCTGTCCGCAAGCCTCTTCCGCGAGCGGCCGCTATTGGCCATGAACTGGCATTTCAGCAATGCCTTTCATGTTCCCGAATGGGCCCACTGGGCCAACCTGCCGGGCTATGACTGGGACAGCTCCTGGAATGTCGCCTATGCAAACGGCCTCCATGAACTGGCGCTGGCAACCAGTGACCCTGAAATGCAAGCAAGAGCCCGGCGTATCACGGATGGCCTGCTTTCGTGGGATGTGGATGATGACGGTGGAATCATGGCTGATACCAGCGATCCCCCCACCGAAGACATGAGCTGGGTAAGCTGCTATCTGGCGCGTTTCTGCCTGGCTCGTGAGCTCCCGACAAGCCTGCCAGCACAGGATGCCGCGGTTCTGCGCCTGCATGATCTTGTTGATGAAATGGATCTGCAGCAAGCAGCAGGTGTTGCCACGCACACAGCCCTGATTCTTGTCGGTGAAGGTCGTGATACAGTTGATGATGTTGCCGCAAGTGTTTACCTGGACGGGATCGAATTGGCCAACTGGACAAGCACACTGGCAAGTGCATCACTGGATACATTGAGCTTCGACCTGCCAGCCGATATGAGTCACGGCAGGCACCTGCTCGAGGCGTGGATTTCAACGGTGGATGACAACCAGCAAAATGACACACTGCGCCTGCACTTCTGGATTCCGCCGGAGACGCCGGTCTGCCGTATCACGGATAGACGCTATTACGAAAAATAAAAGGGGGCCGGTGGCCCCCGTCTATCTACTTCCCCAATCCGTTGAGCCTTAGAAGCCTGCTCGCTCTCGCAGGATGCGCGCAGCCTTTACCATGGATCTCATTTTGGCCGAAGCAATCCTGTGTCCATTCATTGGACGCTCGCTGAAGGTGGCGAAACCGCAATCCGGGTTCAGGAAGATCTTCTCCGCCGGCATCAGGCGCAGGGCATCTTCCACCCGTGATACAATCTGTTCGGCTGACTCCACTTCTTCAGTTCGCGGATTTACAACTCCCAAACCAAGTTCGCGGCTGCCAAAGGACATCAGGTCGCCAGCCCGCGGCGTCGCGTATTCCAGAACCAGCTGGCTGACTCGAATCCTGTCAAAGACCGGCTTCAAGGGCGTGTATTCGCCACTAAGCAGCGTCTCTTCCCGCGTGCTCCAGTTGCCACGACAGACATGCAGGGCAGAACGGCTGGCAGATACTTCATGTATCACATCCGTCACGCGATTGATCAGGCTTATCGCAAACTCCAGCTCTTCTGCCGGATCCTTGCGTGCAGCGAGTGCGGCACACATGAAGGTTCGTGTTTGTCCCTGCGTGAAGACCAACTCGGTCAAGACAGGCTCATCCAGCTGAATGATATCCACACCAAGAGCAGCCAGCTCGCGCACTTCCTGCTGAAGAATGGACACGACATCCTCGGCCAGAGCCTCTTTGCTGGCATAGTGCTTGCCCGTAACTTCCGGCACCCACATGGCGCGCGTAAGGATGTATGGACCGGGCAGCGGCACCTTGATGGGGAAATCTCCCAACTCCTTCAGGAAGTGGGCGTCATCGGCGGCCAGCGAGCTGCGCCGCTCAAGTTTGCCCGTGCAGGTCGGATTCATGATAGCCGTCGCTGGAACATCCAGCCGCTCGAGCAGGTCCTCGAATCCATCCTGATCCTCGACCACCTCGAGCATCTCGGCAAGCGACATCAAGCGTGTGCCGGCCAGTTTCTCCGTCACAAAGGAGTAGAAGTTGTCACGCTGCTGCTCGCCATCGGTCAGAATGTCGACTCCGGCTTCAATTTGCGCTGTGACACAGCGGCGCACTTCATCCTCAGCCATCAAGCGAAAGGCATCTGCAGAGAGTTCGCCCTTCCGCTTTCTGCGCTGCGCCAGCAATAATTCCCGCTGACGGGGCCAGCTGCCAACCATCGTCACAGGGAAAAGGGGCAATCGCTGCATGTTTCCTTTCTTCAATGAGGGCCTCCCCGTTCACGGGGAAGCAGGGAGGCCTCACTGAGTGTCCACCACCAGGACTGTTGTTTATTGTTCAGGCGCAAATTCGCCGCGATCACGGCGTGCGAAGAAGTCCTGTGCCTCAACGGCTCTGCTGAGCGGTCCGAAACCAGTCACACGACCGGCTTCCCACTGCTTGAGACCTTCCATGTCCATCATCTCGCGATGATCCGGATTTTCGTAATCCATTGTGAAAAGAACATCAAGCCAGGCCTTTTCACGCGCAGGATCCATGTCTTTCAACACGGTAAAGACACAGTGATCGAAGGCAGGTGTTGTCGCCAGCACCTTGAACTGCTCTCTGTTGATTGTGCCGTCAGCCGTCCATGCCTCCCAATTCAGATCCAGCATGGTTGAGGCTTTCACCTCACCGGATTTCAGGGCATCCAGAGCATCACGCTCTCCGCCAATGTGATCACCGTGCTTGCCAACCAGCACATCAAAACAGCGCGCCGTGTAATCCCGCCCCTGCTCAAGGCCGGCCTCAGCCAGCATGCCCATTGGGATCAGCGTTGCCTGCGGACTGTCCCAGGCTCCAAGACCAATCTCGTGTCCCTTCAGGTCGGCAACAGATTCAATTCCTGAATCTTGCCTCACCACAATATGTGATACACGATCACGATCTGTATCACGCATGGCGATGGCTCGACAGGTGTTGCCAGCCAGCCGTACGCTGTCAACCCAGGCCAGCGGACTGTTCCAGGCGATATCGAAATCGCCACGCAAATGGGCTTCAACCTGCAGCTCATAGTTGCTGTAGAAGACATAGTCCATCGGGCAACCATTGCGGATGAAGTAGTGCTTGATGATATCCCAGATCAGGACAACTTTGGGATCGTAGACAACCGCGCCTACCAGAATCGGCTTTGCCATGCTTGCTCCTATCCGAATACGGGCAGCCCCACAAGGGCGCGTCCGATGAACTCGCGTATCACATCACTGGTCGGCGCCATTACACTCATCGCGCGGCAATCGCGGAAGAAGCGCTCCACGTCAAGGTGACGACTGAAGGCCGCTCCACCACAGGCAAGCATGGCTTCTTCTGTAACACGACGGGCGCTGTCGGCAGCCGAAGCCTTGCTCTCAAGTACGAGTAGCATGGTCGCCTCAGAGGGTGCTTCAACAGAATCCAGCACACTCGAGATATGCGCGCGACTGCGATCAACTTCAATGCGCATACCGGAGAGCCGGGCACGCAACGTGGGGAGATCAGCCAAGCGACTCTCAAGGTGTTGCAGATTGCTGCCGGTCAGGTGGGCAATGGTGCGCTGAACGCTGCTCTCGGCCAGACCGGTAGCGATCACGGCGCAACCCAGCTGAAAGACAGGCAGCACCGTCCCCAGCATGATGTCCATGCCTTTGCCTGCTTCGCCGATCAGTCGTGATACAGGAATGCGGCAGTTATCCAGCTTCATGGGGGCACTGGCATTGCCCCTTAAGCCAAGTCCGTCCCAGATGCCGCTCGCTTCGAAGCCAGCTTCTTCACGCGTGATCAGATAGAGGTCAACCCCCTCACCCGTATGGCTTACTGAGGTGGCAATGTAGCCATCAGCCTCGCCTGCGGTTGTCACCCAGCTCTTCTGGGCATTTAGCACAACGTGATCGCCATCCTGATGAATGCTGCCTACAGGGGCCCAGAAGTGGCTGCGCGAACCCTTCTCGCTCCAGGCCAGCGTGCTCAGATGTTCACCCTTGGCCACCTGCTTAAGCAGGCCAGCAAACTCACCAGCGGGATCAGCTGCTGCCTGGGCGATGTAACACGATGTTCCGCACAAGTGCATCAGGAAGACCATGGCCGTGCCGCCACAGCGCTGACCAATCTCTTCAAGACAAGTCATGGTGCAGCGGACACTTGCGCCCAATCCGCCATGCTCTGCCGGAACCATCAAACCGAAGAAGCCCGCCTCGGCGAGTGCCGTGATACTCTCACGCGGAAAGCGACCTTCGCGGTCAACTTCAGCAGCAAGAGGTGCAATCTTCTCATCTGCGAGCGCAGCCACACGGGCCACGATCTTCTGTTCCAGCTCATTCAGTCGATACATGATGGTCCTTTCTATAGAATATTCAGTCTTGTCTGTATCACGGTTCTGTCACCAAGGCTGGCCAGTATCACACTGCGTGCAAGTGCCTGCGACCAGCATTCTTCAGCTCGCAAGGAATCGCCATCGGAAAAGAGTGCCGTCAGGTGACAGACGCCCTCTATGCGAGCGAGTCCGGGGCTGCCTGTCTCCCCGACCACACCAAGTGCCACCAGCGGATTATGCAGGCTGGCGCGGAGCTGAATCTCGATGTGTTCAAAGGGAAGATCGTGGCGGTGAAGGAGGTCGCGAAAGACGAGCAGGACTTCAGAACCTAGGGCAGAAAGAAGAGAATCAATCACCGCAGGCGCAGAGTCATCTGCGCCCATGCCAAGAACGGAGGCTAGTTCAAGGTGATGGGAGCGGGATTGTCCACGGGCGGGACCCAGATCGGAGACGCGAACTCGCGCCTTGAAAACCTGAGTACTCACCTGTGCACCGTTCCCGGAAGGCTGTGCAGGGTGATTGACATGAACAGAAGGTAGAAAGGGCCTGCCCCGCGGGGCAAGAAATCAAAAAACAAACTTTCCACTACCCACGGCCAGCTGCAGGTCTGCAAGCCGGTCATGGAACTGCAGCCGCTGGGCCAGGTCTTCGTTCTTCGCCTGACGCCAGACCGCTTCCGCATCTTTCAGGTGCAAGAGCGAGCTCAATCCCTGCTTGAAGCGCTCGCGTTCCAGCCTGAGACTTTTGCTGGCCAGGTCCACATTGGCTGCGGTTAGCTGGCTCTGCTTCCAGGCACTGATCAGCTGCTGAAGCGCCTCGCGAATCTCGGCACGGATTTGCAGTCGCTGCTGCTGTGTTGCCAGCTCCTGCCTGCGCAGGGCTGACTGGCTGCGCTTGTAATTGTTCAGATTGGAAAAGCCCTGAAAAATGGGCATGGCAAGTGATAGTTGCGCCGAATTGGTGTAGTTGCGCTGGTCGGGATCCCACGCAGCATAGCCGTCCTCACGGCTGTCCCTGTTGTGATACATATCCAGAGACAGGGTTGGAAGAAAGGCAGACCTGCTCTGGATCACATCCAGCTTCGCCTGCTGGTCGGCGGCCTCCGCGCGAAGCAGATCACGGCGCTCGGCAAGCGCCATTTCTACGAGCTGCTCTTCCGTCCAGGTCGGCTTGAAGACACTGAAGTCAAGCTGAAGATCACCAGGGCTGCCCGACTCCACACCAATCAGCAGGGCCAATTGATCCCAGGCGCTCTGCAGACTGAGTTCAGCCGACTCAATCTGAACACGCTGCCTGCCAAGTTCCAGCTCGGACTGCAGGCGATCCAGCTCTGTTCCTGTGCCAACGCTCAAGCGCAGAGTTGCCAGCTCCAGCTGTGTCTCCTTCTGTGCAAGGAGCTCCTTCTCCGTTCCCAGCCTGTCGTTGGCGGCAAGGACCGCGTGGGCCGAAAGCCGTAGATCGTGCTCAAAAAGCTGATGCTGCCGCTCGTCGGATTGTATCACGCGCTCTTCTTCAATCCGCGCTTTCTTGAAAGCGGCTGTTCGGGCAAAGCCTTCAAACAAAGGCTGGCGCAAACTGATGCCGGTTGTGCTCGCGGTGCTCTTGCTTTCAACTGTCGCGTCCAGAATGGAGCCGTCAGGGAATTCATAATTGAAAATCCGCGAGCGACTCGTGCCGTAACTGCTGGACAATTGTATCACAGGCATCAGGGCACCATAGGCCGCCAGTTTATCCCACTTAAGCCCCTCTACGGCAAGCTGACTGCTCTGCAGATCCAGGTTACTGCTGCGGCCCAATGCCAGAAGTTCATCCAGCGTCCAGCTACCGCCATCAAGTCGAGGCGTGCTGGCCGAGAGCTGTGTTATCAGCAGTAGTGACAAGAGAATGCCCCGTCCGGCAGTAGCGAACAGGGCAGGAAGATCAGATCGCTTCATCATCCCCTCATTTCTTGAGCGCCATGGCAAGGGGGGAACCAAACAAATCCGTTAGCAGTGTGGCCGTTCGTGATACAGCCTTCATGCCCGGCATCGATACACGCGCATTCTTTTCCGTGGATTGCGGCAGGGCTGGAATTGCCGGCATTGCGGGCATGGCAGGCAGGTGATGGGGGCTTAGTCCGGGCTCAAGTGAAGATGTATCACGATCCCCAAGCTCTACTGGCAGGACAAACTCGGCGCGATCGCGGACAACCGTCAGCTTGACGCTGGCACCCGGCTCATAGTCCTGGATCAGGCGGCGCAGACGGCCGGGGCTGTCAATCGCGTTTCCGTCCAGCGCAACCAGCACATCGCCCACTTCCAGTCCGGCGCGCCGCGCTGCGGATCCATCCACGACAGCATCCACCAGAATACCGTGACCGGCTTTCACACCAAAATACTCGAGCAGATTGCTGTTGATGCTGATGGTCGAGACTCCCAGAAAGGCGCGGTTGTCAAAGCTCAGCGCAACGATATCCTTCCCAAGGATCTCGATGCGCACATTCTCCGAATCATCATCCCGGCTACTCAGGGCCACCTTGCCGGTGCGCATGTCGCCCGAGTGCTCCCAGCGGATTTCAACACTCTCACCGGGCGTCGCCTTTTTCAGGAAGAAGCTCAGGTCATCGCCGTCGTGAATCGGCTTGCCGGCAAAGTGTGTCAGGACATCCCCGGCACGCAAACCTGCCTGATCAGCCGGACCATCACTGATCACCTTGCTCAGGCGCAGGCCAGTACCCGAATACTCGGCGGTCTCCACGGAGACGCTACGATCGGGGACGACACCGAGAAAAGCCTTTTCTGCGGCGGCGAGGGGCTGACTGATGAAGGTGATGGCAAGCAGTGCAAATAAGAGCGCGCGTGTCGAATTCATGGTTAACTCCTTTTCTGGCCCCGCTACTGACGGTGCCTTCAACGCGGGGTTTCACCTCAACTCAATAATAACAGGAGTTCGGTGTCAGGCGGGCTTGACGAATCGAAGATGGTGAATCGGGAACTCAATCGGGAACTCAGTTTTTCAAAATGACCGATTCCGCTGACACCAGCGCCCCCTCCATCGACAGCGGCAATCCCGTGCGCGTCCAGGCACCGCAGCAGTACAGGCCGGGCAGGGCCGTTTCGCTGGCTGGTCGCCAGGCTTCAAAGGCAGGGCTTTGCAGCCGCGTTGCCTGCCGCTGGATGATAAGTTCATGGTCTTGCGGTAAAAAGCCTGCAGCCTTAAGCAGGCCAAGGCCCGACAGGACTGCTTCTTCTTGATCATCAACTTGATCCCAGCAAGAGGCGACCAGGGCGACAAGACCATCACCCGCCGAGAAGGCCCACTGAAAGGCTTGCCCCATCCAGCCGCGCATGAAGCGGCGGCCCACTGGCTGCGCTTTGACGCGAACAATCAGGTTGGCAATATCATGACCCCGCTCAGCTGGCGGCGCTTGGATCCATTGGGACAAACCTGCCCGCCCTGCTCCACCCGGACTGCCCGCATAAACCAGCACATCGCAAGTCATCTCACCGGCTGTGGTGATCGCTCCTGACAGGCGATGATTCATCTGCGAGATCCCCACAAGGCTGGTTGCCGTGCGAATCTCAACGTCATGGACTGACAGCTGCTTTGTCAGTGGATCAAGCCAGATCTGATCAAGCCCCGCCCGGGGAACCAGCGGCTGCATGCCCTCTTTGATCTGGCTGATAGCGCGAAGTGTCCGTTGAACGAGTGCGGCATCAAGCTCATGGCTCTTTGCGTTGAAGACGGAAAGCGCCCATTCATCAAGTAGATCCAGATGCGGACTGCCTGGCTTTTCTCCTAGTTCATCAAGCCAGCTGGCAAGGGTTGCGGCCGCCGGCGGGGGCTTGTGGAGAAGCTTTCGAAGTAGCGGACCGGCCCCGAAAAGGAGCTGCCAAAGTGCAGGCCTGAAGGCAAGTCGCAGGCCATCCCTGATCGGCTTGCCGTCCAGCCTGATTGTTTCGCCGGTGGAGCTTTGAAGCTGCATGCCAGCCAGTGGCTCGACCAGAAGCTCCCGGCTCCCAAGCTCATTAAGCCGGGCCAGGCAGCGGGTGAATGCCTTGATGTGCAGGTGGATCGAATTATCAACCGGGCCAAAGCGCGTTTGTCGTCTGGCCAGCGCGCCACCGACGGTCTTGCGAGATTCCAGCAGGCTGACCCGGTGACCCATTCTGGCGAGATCCAGGGCGAGGTTCATCCCGGCCAGACCGGCGCCCGACACGACAATTTTCACGCGGCCATGGTCCTGAGTGCAATCAGCAGCTTCTTCCAGATAGGGTAGCCGACTTTTCCCAGAAATACATCATAGTCCCGGGCCTCCAGTTCAGTGAGAATCGGGCGATAAAGCGCAGCCATCACACGGGCGACACGCATCAGGCGACGGTCGGGCCCGACCAGCATGGCATCGGCTTTGTCATAAAGCGAATCGGCGCGCAGACAGAGTTCAATCATGGCCGAACGAAGGCCGGGGCCAAGCCGCCGCTCCTCCAGTTCGCGGGCCGCATCGCCATGTTTATCAAGAAGATCCATGGGAAGATAGATTCGGCCTTCTTGCTGATCCTCTCGCACATCGCGGGCAATATTGGTCAACTGCATGGCCAGACCAAGCGTGTCAGCGTAGGGGTTCAGGCGTTCAGGATCACCGCCCAGTACGGCCACGACCATGCGCCCAACGGCTCCAGCCACATGCCAGCAGTAGCTCTCCAGCTCTTCCATACTATTGTATTGATCCTGACGAAGGTCCATTTCCAGTCCATCGAGCAGGGCGTGAAAAAGCTCAAGTGGTACCGGGCGCTTCTGGAGCGTGTCGTGCAGGCTGACCAGAATCAGGTCATCGCCAGGGTCGCGGCCAGTTGTCAGGCATTCGGACAGCAGGGCAAGATCCTGCCGCCGGTCCAGGAGGCGAAGCCGCTTTTCCGCCGGATCCGGCTCCAGGTCCATCAACTGATCGGCCTTCTGGCAGAAAGCATAGATGGCGTAGATGGCGTGACGCTCCTCGGCCGGCAGCAAGCGAAAGGCGTAGTAGAAGTGTCGGGCGTTTACCTTTGCGAAGAGTTCGCAAAAGGCGCAGGCCTGCTTCAACCGGGAAGCACTCATACAGCTGCCATCCGGCTGCGATTGTACTCCTTCAGGGCCAACCAGAAGCTTGAAAGCGCCAGTTGGCGCTTATCGGCTGTGCTGACAACAGGCCGATTCCAAAGCACAGATTCCCCCAGAAGGCGGGTCTTCTTCACGATCAGCCTGCCGCCACCAGCAAAGAGTCGAATGTCCAGGCCAAAGCGAAAGGGCACTTTCTGCGCCAACATGGCCCCTTCATCAAGCAACGCTTCGGCTTCGTCAAGCAGTTGCCTCAGCAATGGGCGAAACGCTGCACCCGCCATTTGAAGTTCCACATGGTCAGCTGAAAGCCCATATTCTTCAAGCAGATCAAGGGGGAGATAGCACCTGCCCAGCGGGAGATCACGGGATAGATCCTGCCAGAAATTGGCCAACTGTAGTCCGGCGCAGAGCTTGTCGCCCAAAAGTGCCAGCTCCGCATCGGCACCATTCGGCTCAAAGCCGTGCAGGGCAAGCAGCAGGCGGCCTATCGGTGCGGCACTTCCTCGGCAGTACGCCATCAATTCATCCATGTTCGAAAAGGGCTTTTCGTCCTGATCGCGCAGAAAGGCGTCAATCAGATGCAGCAGCTCTTCGGCAGGGTAGCCGTAACGAGGAATATCCTCGGCCATTACATGGAGGATTGGATGGCGATGCGAAGCAGCTGGCAGTTCCTGGACCATCTTGCGCCAGGTTTGAAGGCGCTCGCGACGGTTCGCGCGGCTGTCCTCGCCGGCCGGGGGAGCTTCATCCGCAAGATCGTCGCTGAAGCGGCTGTAGGCATAAATCCCATGAAGTCCGGGCAGCAGCTGGCGCGGCAAGAGAAAACTGGCCAGCGCAAAGTTCTCGTAATGCGTAGACATGGCACGGCACCAGTCTCGCGAGGCGGCAAGCGAGGTTGTACCCGGCGCAAGATCCGACAAATGGGCTGGCAGGGACTCGGCTGACATGGGAAATAGTGGAACGGGCGGGTTGCCCCGCCCGCTCCTTAGAACATTTCGATGGGAGTGTTTGAGTGAAGGTTGCCGGTGGATTGAATGTTGTTTTCAAGCACCTGGTTACCGATGCGATTCGCCTCGCGGCAGACCTTCACGAAGCAGGTCCAGTGGTACTCGCCCTCCAGACCGTACTGAACGGAATGATACTTCTTGTCCTTGGCTTTGATTTCCTTGCCACAGGAGTTGCAGGTCATTCACTCACCTCATTGCTTGGAAGTTTGCTGATTCAAGAGGATGGAACGATAACAATGCGGAAGATCATTCTCAAGCACTATTTTTCAAATTGAGTTGTGATTCACAAAACAACTTCCTTTAGGGTCAAGAGCTTGCCATGATTCGCACTTGTTGAAAGTCGTCGGTCATTTATTTTTGAAAAATCTGCATGAAATATGCAGCAATGTGACGCATATCACACATTTCCGCAAAACAGATGATAGATTGACCGCAGATCTTCGATCTGAATCCGTTCGGTCTCCCGGCTCGGGCGGATTTGGGGCAGGCCCACGGGGGGAGCGCCTGCCCCTTTTTCTTTTTATTCACCCCCAGTCGCTAAAGATGTGACATTGGTCACACGATACTCAAGACAGGGCCGTGATGGCGCTCACACCGGGGGGATGTTGACGCGCACGGTTCCTCCCCTGGCTTGATAGCATCTTGGATGCGCCAACCAGGAGGAGACGTGCCCATAGCGGCCGGGCATGTTTTCAACCACAAAACGGACGCGGCGGTTGATACCGGGGGGGATCGACCGCCGCGTTCTGTTTTCCCGCATTTTGTATCTTTAGGCCGATGGGCCCATAGCTCAGTTGGTTAGAGCAGGCGACTCATAATCACTTGGTCGGGGGTTCGAGTCCCTCTGGGCCTATAAGCACATCAAGGGCTTCCGTGCGAGCGGGGGCCCTTTTTGTTCTGTTTGGGGTATGGTGGGGAAGTTTTGATTTTGTGGTGCCGGGGGAGTGCCAGGGTAGTGCCAGGGGCCTAACCCCAAAACTTCCGGACTCCGCTAAATCCACACCTGCAGGTAGCCGATAGCCTGACACAAGCCACGGGCAATGGGCCCATGGCAGAACTGGTGAGATGCTCCATCTCCCCCCCGATTCAGGAGCCACC
Source organism: uncultured Bacteroidaceae bacterium (assembly GCA_964345075.1). Taxonomy (GTDB): domain Bacteria; phylum CAIWAD01; class CAIWAD01; order CAIWAD01; family CAIWAD01; genus CAYFPS01. The sequence goes on from CAYFPS010000018.1 coordinate 18,482, forward strand.
ATGCCGGAAGTTCATGCCTTCCGCAGCCAGAACGACACGCTGGTCCAGACGGCGACCAGCATACGCAAGTCGCTGAAGGACAAGGTTCTACAGGACTCGGGCGCCTTCAGTCTGCAGGCGCTCAAATTTCTGGCCCGTCAGCTGCAAAAACTCCAACTGCACAAACTCTCCGAGCTTTACACGCCCCTGTCACGCGATGCCAACTCTGAGGTGGGCATTCGCAGCCTGCACTTCATGCGCGAGCTGGACACGATCACGCGTGTCCTTAAAGGGCACCTGAAGCGCTGGCCCAACACCAACAGCGTCGGACGCGACCGCACGGTTTTCATTCAGGAGACCAGCCTTGTGCTGGAAATGCTGGAAGAACGCGTCTGGCGGGAAAACATGCTTCTACTAAACTACGAGGTTCCCCCAATCTCCGCGGTATCTGTTTTATAGGGAGTGCCCCCCGCCCAGCGGGGGGCTTTTTGCATTTACTTTTTCTGTCCGTCCAGGCGGTTGACATAAATACTCCTGCAACTTCTTATATGTCACATGAATTTTTGAACAATAAAAGTCGAAGCTTGCAGCTCTGCTCTCCATCCCGTTTATTTTGGCACAAGCAAACAGGTCTTCTCATGATTCGACTCTTTCACCTCATTATCGCGTTTAGTCTTTGCCTCACCAATCTGACCCTGACCATTGATGCCCACGCACGTGATCGGCAGTCGATTATTCAGGAAACACAGCGATTCGTTTATACAATCAATGGCTACGATCACCGGGGCAATTTTCAGTCTTCTGGTAGTGGCTTTGCTGCTGCCGACGGAAGGATCGTTACAAATGCGCACGTGGTAGAGGGTTTACATCAGCTGGAAATCCTTGATCACGAGGGGCGTGAGCTTGGGATTGTGCGACATGTGGAGGCAATCAGTTTTGATTGGGATCTCGCCATATTGCCTCGCCTTTCCAGTGTCTCAGATGCGGGCCTCTATCTGACTACTGAACCAGTTAAAACGGGGCAGGACATCATTGTTTTCGGTTCACCAATGGGCTTTTACGGCACAGTAAGCTCGGGCATGATCAGCTCCATTCGGGAACTGGAGGATATGACCTTGTTGCAAATGACTGCTCCCATTTCCGCCGGTTCATCTGGTGGGCCAGTGGTGGATTTGGATGGCAATGTCTGCGGCGTTTCCACCCTGACCTTGATCGATGCGCAGAATCTGAACTTTGCCGTTAGCAGCAATGAGGTGATGTCACTGTTGATAAGACAGCCTGGGGTCTACCTGCTACCATTGCACAACAATGAAAGCCAAGAGAACCAGGACGAAAATGTAGTTGTCAGTTTTCTTGAAGTTATCTCTCAACCATTGGATAAGAATAGCACAAGGCGCGGTGTCCTGAATCCAGTTACTGATGAGTTTGGCGATACTGTCTTTGACGCTTGGGCAATTGAGTTGAATGTAGGTGACGAGGTCGAGATCGCGGCCGAATCAAACGAGTTTGATCCAAAAATCAGCTTCATTGGCCAGTTTGCAGGTGACGATGTACAGTTGGAGATAGAAGACGATGATAGTGGGTATGGCTTGAATAGTTTGCTGCGCTGGACCTGTAATCAATCGGGTGTCTACTACCTGCTGATCACCAGTGCTAATGGCGAATTTGGAAATTATCAGGTTTCCAATAAGTGTGAAAGCCAGATGAGCAATAATCCCATCACCCCCTTGAATTGTTTCAAAGACGTCACCGGAATTCTGCTTCAAAGTGAAACTTACGACAGGTATAGTATTCATCTGAATAGTGGCGATTTTTTCACCGTAAGGACCGAGAGTAATGAATTCGATCCTGAACTCTGGCTGATGGGCGATTTCAATGAAGAGGGCAAAGCGAAAATTGTCCTTCGAAATGACGACGAGGGGAATAGTCTAAACAGCTACTTGAGCCATGTTTGCGAGGTTTCAGGAGAATACATGGTGAGCGTTGGTAGCATGCAAGGCAGAGGTAGCTATCGCTTATATGCAGAGCTTTTTGGCCCAGAAGAGATGTTTGCTTCTATCATGGAATCAAGCAGACGACTGACTCCGGGTGAAGTAATTGAAGGCAATCTGCTTGACGGGGTTGATGTGTACCAGCTTTCTCTCGTTAAGGGTCAACATGTCAGCATTAAAATGAATGCTGATGGATTTGACGCTGATTTGATCCTGTTTGGCCAGTTGGATTCAAACGGTGACTATCGAGTTAAGCTCAACGATAAAGACAATAAGGATCATGTGGACGGAAAGATCGAATGGAGCTGCTCTGCAAGTGGAGATTATCTGGTAATTGCAAATAGCGAAGGAGATAAGGGCGGGCACTACACGATTGAAGTGAGAATGAAAACGACAGCCAGAGCTAATGATATCCTGATTAATGAAAGCGGCAACTCTCGCTGGTTCCTTTCCGAGCGAGAAATAATTATTCCACAGCAAAAATACAGAGTAAGTGTCTTACGTCAGTTTCACAAACACCAATCAAACAGAGAAATAGAGCTGTATGACGCATGCATTATCCATTACGAGATTTATCCAAAAAGCAAAGAATCCAAGATACTGTCAACACAATACATGCTTGACAGCAAGACTATTTATGCAGAAAAGCCTCCACATTATCGAAATGGAGCGCAAGTTATCAGCAAGGGAAGCATCGAAGAAGAAGTGATGCATCGGTTATCAGCTAAAAACTGAAAGGTCGAATCATGCAGTACACAGGGGTGATTGACGAAGCGAGAAGCCCACTCCTATTTGCTGGCTTTTGGATTCGTGTGGGCGCATACTTCGTAGATCTTGCGGTTCTGTTGATACCAAATTTGCTGATCTCATTCCTTTCCACAGTAGGTATTGCAGCATCGGACATGGAAAGCTTTTTGGTAACACAATTTGTCTCAACCTGGAATTCAATTCTACTGGTTTGGATATACACCGCAGTGGCACATTCCAGCCAATGGCAAGCCACCGTGGGTAAGAAAGTACTGGGAATCAAAGTCGTGGACGAGAAAGGTGACAGAATCTCATTTGGACGAGCAACGGGGCGTTACTTTGCCATGATTCTTTCTGGCCTGATCCTGTTCTTCGGTTTCATGATGATCGGCTGGACACGCCGCAAGCAGGGTCTGCATGATATGCTGGCTGGAACCTTCGTCGTTCGCGAGAACTGAAACTGACCAGATGTCAGCTTGCCTCAGACGCTAATTGATTTCACCTACAACTTCGGTGAGCGCTTTTCCGTCCAAAATCTAATCCGCCAAAAGAAAAGGGGGCCAGATGGCCCCCCTTGCTATTTCGCGTCCTTTGGAAGTTCTTCCTGAACTTCCGCTTCAACTGGCTGCCGCGACTGGCTGCCTTCCGGTACTCCGCAGGACCCTGCGGGACCACTCATTCAGGTGGAAACCCCCATCTTCGGCAGGATCACCCGCTGCAGGAGAATCCACACTCCAATAAAGACGACAATCTCCAGCACGTCCCTGATGGGCATGCTGCCTCCCTTCTTCTTCATCATCCGCCTTGCCCCGCCTGAAACTGCTGCCTGGTCATGCGTATCTCCTTGCGCTCGGTGGAAAGGCGCTCCTCGATGGATCGCCCCACGCTGTCGCAGATATCGAAGACGGCCGCATCAGCGATTGAGTAGACCATGTTAAGGCCTTCGCGGCGAACATGCACCAGACCGGCCCTCTTGAGCACGCCCAGATGCTTGGAAACATTGGCCTGGCTGCAGCTGAGCTCTTCGACCAGCGAGCCCACGCAGCGGTCCTCGGCCTGCAGGCTGTGCAGAATCTTCAGGCGAACCGGATCGGCCATCGCCTTCAGGACTTCTGCCACCATCTGAAAGAAGGTGTGTCCGGGATCCTGGCGCTTCCCGACCGCCACCTTACATCTCCACCGCTACATCCCAGTGCAGCAGCTTGATGTGCTCGGCACACTGGGCGCAGAATTCCTTGATCGTCCCCACCACGCGGCAGCAGGTTTCGTCGTCGATCACGGCAAAGATGATGGCGCTGCTCTCGGGAAAGGCCGCGCTGCCCATCTTGAGACCTGTCGATCCAAAACCGTGTACTTCCGGGATTTCGGTGAAGCCGCTGACACCGTGCCTTTGTAACACGATCTCCAGCTCTTCCTTCTTCCGGTTGTCGATAATCACCATCAGCATCTTCATGGTGCTACTCCTCAATTCCGGCTTTCTTGAGCATCCAGATCGCCGGGCACCACTTGGTAAAGGCGCTCTGCAGCTGGTTAAGGCCAACGAAGGCTGTGAACCAGAGCCAGTTGGGGTTGTGATAATGTGCCAGTGCCAGCGAAAGCAGGGTAAAGAAGCCGGCCATCAGGCGCAGCATGTCGTTCAGTTTCATTCTTCCTCCGTGAAAGAAGGGTGCTGTATCACGGTGATACAGCACCGCTTGTTGCTACTCGTCTTCGAGAATCGCCGCTGTACCGACCGTCTTCAGGTACATGTAATACAGCAGCGGAATCACGATCAGCGTCAGGCCGGTTGAGACAAGCACACCGGCGATCAGGCTGACTGCCAGACCCTGGAAAATCGGATCGAGGCAGATCACGCCAGCGCCCACCACCAGCGCGAGGGCCGTCAGCAGAATCGGGCGGAAGCGCACGGCACCAGCCTTCATCACAGCGTCCTCGAGCTTTTCACCAGACTGGACTTCCAGATTGATGAAGTCCACCAGCAGAATCGAGTTTCTGACGATGATACCGGCCAGCGCGATAAAGCCGATCATGGAGGTCGCCGTAAAGAAGACTCCCAGCGCGCCGTGTCCGGGCAGAATACCGATCAGCGTCAGCGGAATGGGCGCCATGATGATCATGGGTGTTACAAAACTGCCGAACCAGCCCACCACCAGCACATAGATCAGGATCATCACCACGCCGAAAGCGATACCCATGTCACGGAACACCTCATAGGTGATGTGCCACTCGCCGTCCCACTTCATTGCGTAGCTCTGGCTGTTCTCGGGCAGGTGCGTGTTGAGAATCTCCAGCTTCTCACCCGACGGCGTATCGATCGCCTCGATCTTCGGATTCATGTCCATGATGCCGTAGACGGGGCTCTCGGCGCTGCCGGCCACCTCGCCCAGGACATAGGTCACGGGCTGCAGATTCTTGTGGTAGATGTAGCTCTCGCGAGTTGAGTCTTCGATGCGCACCAGCTCGGCCAGCGGAACCATGCGACCATCGGCCGAATGCACCGTCAAGTCCAGCAGATCCTCAATGCGATTACGCTGTGCGCGATCAAGCTTCAGATGAATCGGAACCGGAGCACGCTCGAGCTCGACACGCAGCAGACCTGCATCGGCACCGGAAAGGGCAACACGCAGCGTGCGCACAACATGCTCCACACTGATGCCTGAGCGAATGGCCTTTTCGCGATCCACCACCAGCTCGGCGCGCGGTGCCTTGTCCTCCACCAGCCAGTCCACATCCACGATGCCCTCGGTCTCCTCAAAGACCTGCATCACCTGACGGGCGACTTCCGTGCGGCCCTCATCATCGGGTCCATAGACTTCGGCAACCATCGTGGAGAGCACGGGCGGGCCGGGCGGAACTTCCGCAACCTTCACATTGACGCCATGGGCTTTGGCGATGGGCTCAAGCAAATGTCTCACGCGCTTGGCGAAGGCATGACTCTTCTCGCTGCGCAGGTGCTTGTCCACCAGGTTGACCTGAATGTCGGCAACATTGCTTCCCGTCCTCAGGAAGTAGTGACGCACCAGACCATTGAAATTGAAGGGGGCGCTGGTACCAACATAGACCTGATAGTCCGTGACCTCCGGCAGATCCGTGAAGACCTGAGCCAGATCACGAGCCGCTGCGTTGGTGCGCTCCAGCGTGTAACCTTCCGGCGCGTCAATGACGATCTGCACTTCACTCTTGTTGTCATAGGGCATCATCTTGACGAGCACGGCGCGCATGGGCACCAGAGCCATTGATCCCAGCAGCAGCACGATCACGATTCCCAGAACGCTGTAGCGCACAACGGGCTTGTCGATCATCGGACGCATCAGGCCCGAATAGATCTTGTGCATGCGGGTTTCTTCTTCGGTCTCGTCGAAGTGCTGGTGTCCCCCGCCTTCTTCGCCCTTCTTGCCACCGGCATTGAAGAGGCGATAGGTCAGCCACGGTGATACAATAAAGGCCACCAGCAGACTGAAGAACATGGCCGCAGAAGCATTTACCGGAATCGGACGCATGTAGGGGCCCATCAGGCCGGAGACAAAGGCCAGCGGCATCAGGGCAGCGATCACGGTAAAAGTGGCCAGAATGGTCGGATTACCGACTTCGTCCACACCAAAGATTGTGGCGTGTTTCGCGTTCGTCCATTTCAGCTGATAATGCCGGTGAATGTTTTCCACCACCACAATGGCGTCATCCACCAGAATGCCGATCGAGAAGATCAGGGCGAAGAGTGTAACACGGTTGAGCGTGTAGCCGAAGAAGTAGCTGGCCGCCAGGGTCAAGGCAAGTGTTACGGGCACGGCCACCAGCACAACCACGGCTTCCTTCTTGCCCAGCATGATACCCATCAGGATCACAACACTGATGGTGGCCAGCCAGACGTGGAAGATCAGCTCATTGGACTTCTCCTCTGCCGTAAAACCGTAATCGCGGGTCTTTGTGATACGCACATCGCCGGGAATGATCTTGCCCATCTGAGCATCAATGATCGCGTCGATGTCGGAGACCAGCTCAACGGCGTTGGTGCCGGGCTTCTTGGAAATGCTCAGCGTGACGGCAGGTGTGTCCATGCCAACCCGCTCGATGCCCTTCTCCGGCGCAGCCGGGCCCGTTCCCATCCAGACATACTGACTGGGCTCTTCCGGGCCGTCGGTCACGGTGGCCACATCGCGGATGTAGACGGGGCGTCCCATGTAAACGCCGACAACCGTGTTACGCACGTCCTCGGCCGTTCTCAGGAAGCTGCCCACATGCACGTCGATCTCCGAATCCAGGCTGGAGACACTACCTGCAGGCAGACGCCAGTTGGCACCTTCAAGCGCCATGTAAGCCTGAAGAATGGATGCATTGTAAGAGGCCAGCTTGTTCTTGTCGAAGGTCAACTGCACAACGCGCTTCTGTCCACCGATCACGTGTGTCTGTGCGACACGATCATGGCGTGTGACAAGCGTGTTCAGCTCTTCGGCCACTTCTCGCAGCTCGCCCGGCGACTTGCCCTCTCCCCAGAGCGTATACGAAGCGGCGGGCACATCGTCGATAGTGACCAGCTTGACCAATGGCTGCATGGCACCTGCCGGCATGCGGTCCATGGCGCTCATCAGCTTGGTGTGAACACGAAGTGCCGCCTGATCGGGATCGGTTCCCACCTTGAAGCGCACGATCACCATGCCGCCGCTAGGCATGGAAGTGGAATAGACATACTCCACATTCTCGATCTCGTAAATCAGCTTCTCGGCCGGAAAGATAATCCGCTGCTCAACTTCCTTGGCGGTTGCGCCGGGGAAGCCGAACATCACATCAACCATCGGCACCTTGATCTGGGGTTCTTCTTCACGCGGTGTTACAAGCACGGTGAAGGCGCCCAGCAGCAGGGCCGCCACCACAAGCAGTGGCGTCAGTTTGGAATCAAGAAAGGCTCCCGCAATCTGACCGGACACGCCGATCTTGCGGCGACTCATCTTGACGCGAAGCGCTTCACGCTGCGTCTGAGCCAGGCCCGTATTCTGGTTTTGTTCGCTCATCGTACTCTCCTAGCGGGCCTGGATTGGTGTTCCATCAGCGATCGGAGCCTTCAGCTCACGGATCACACGGTCGCCGCCAGTAATACCGGTCAGCACTTCCACCATCTCGCCATTTTCCTTGCCCAGCGTCACGGCACGAGTGCGTGCAACATTCTGACCGTCTACCACTGTCACCAGGCTGAGGCCGCCTGCCTGATAAACCGCGCTGGTCGGCACATAAAGGTGCTGGCGCTCTTCGCCCGGAATCACGGCGCGTCCGCTGATGCCGCTCATCAGCTGATCAGCATCCAGATCGACCTTGACCATGAAGGTGTGTGTGGCCATGTCGGCGGCAGGAACGATTTCTGTCACACGACCGGTGAGCTCACCCAGATCGCTGCGGCTGTCAATGGTCACGGGCAGCTGCTGGCCGATCCGCAGGAAGCCCACATCGCTTTCACGCACGGTCAGCCAGATCTTGCGGCCGGTCATGCTCTGCAGGCGGACCAGCGGACGACCCGGTGCGCAGAGATCGCCCAGGTTGACCATCTTCTCCACCACGACGGCGTCAAAGGGAGCCTTGACCAGTGACTCATCGGCAACGCTACCGGCAGCACTCACTGCACCGGATGCCTGTTCGACTGCGCCCTTGGCCTGCTCGTACTGCATGCGGGCCATATCCAGTTCAAGCTCCGAGCAGGACTCCTTCTCGAAGAGCTTCTGAAAGCGTTCGTAGTTGCGCTTGGACAGCGACAATGCGGCCTCGGCCTGCGCCTTGGCGCCCTGGGCCTGAGCCAGCTGTCCGTGTGACAAATCCTGCTGAATCTCAAGCAGTGTATCACCATTGTTGACGCGATCACCGGCTGCCACATGAACGGCCACCACCGGGCCCATCGCGCGGCTGGAGAGGAATGTCTCACGATCCGGCATCACAAAGCCGGTCACTTCAATCAGGCGTGCTTCGCTGTCCGCCTCTACCTTCACCAGCGAGGCCGACACCGGGCTGCGATCCGGCTTGACCGTCTCCGCTTCATGATTTCCGCAGCTCAGCATGAGGGCGGCAGCCACTCCGGCAATGAGTACGTGCTTCAGCTTCATGATTCCTTATTCCTCTGTTTCGTTGATTTCAACAATGTCCTGGCCGGCGGCGTGACGCAGTCGCCATGCTGCCAGATAGCTGTCGTAGCGGGCTACCAGCTCGCGCACCTCGGATTCGCGCAGGGCCGTTTCCGCATCCAGCAAGTCGATCATCTTGGCCACGCCTTCACGGAAGCGGTCTTCCACCACGCGCAGGTTTTCACGGGCCGCATCCAGCGAAGCGCTTGAGGCTTCGTGACGCAGCAGGGCCGCTTCGTAATCGCCATAGGCCTGCTGCACCTGCAGCTTGACGCCTTCCGTGAAGCGATCCACATCCTCGCGCCAGGCGCGTGCATTGTGGCGGGCCTGCGCAAAGCGGGCGCGGTCACTGCCACCCTTGAAGACATTGAAGGTGACAGCGGCCTTGATGGAGTAGCTGCCTTCTTCCGTGCCGAAAAGCGTGTCATCGTAGTAGTCGTAAGCGCCTTGCAGGCCGACCGTCGGCAGGAAGGCGGAAGCCGCCACATGCTGCTCCAGCTCGCCAGCCTTCAGCTGCTTGCGCGCGCCTTCAAGGTCCTGCCGCTCGGCCAGCGCAAGCCCGGTCCAGTAGTCCAGATCGTTATCCAGCAGGGAAGGCAGCAGGGGCATGCTTCCCAGATTGTGATCGGTGGACTGATCGATTCCCAGGTGGAAGTTCAGCGCGGCCAGTGCCAGGCGGGTTCCATTGTCGGCGCGTGTCACCATTTCATCCATCTCGGCCAGATAGACTTTGGCGCGAAGAACTTCGCTGGAGACCAGAAAACCAGCCTCGTGATAGTCGCCGGCCATCTTCACATGGGCTTCCGTCGTGGACTGCGCACGCTTCAGGAGATCAAGAAACTCCCGCGCCTTGGCCAGATCGGTCCAGGCCTTGACCACATCGTAATCCACCTGCCTTGTATCACGCTCGCTGCCCAGCTCGGTGGCATCAGCCATCAGATTGGCCTGACGAATGCGGTTGTAGATCATGCCACCGGTGAAGAGGGGCATCTCGGCCTGGACGCGCGTGATGTAGGTATTCATCGGATCGGGATTAACCATCACATCGTTGTCCATGCCCATGGTATAAAGGGCACCCGTGGACGGGTCGGCTGTCATGCCAAAAGCCTGGCCCATCAGCCCGACAATGTCGTCCCGACGATTCATCATCAACCCGAAAACTTCACCCGGCTGCTCGGTGCGAATGGCAATGCCCATCAGGTCGACCTTGGGCATCAGATAGCCCAGCGCCTCCCAGCGCATTTCGCCCGCGCTTTCGGCGCGCGCCTCAGCGGCCTTGACCACTCGACTGTGCTCGCGGCCCAGACGAACGGCATCATCCAGACTCAGGCTCTCCGCGCCGGACACAAGGCTGGCGAGCGGCCCCAGTAGCAGGCTAAGCACCAGCGCCTTTGTCGCTGTCTGAACGTGGATCTGCATGGTTCCTCCAGTTGGATTCGGCTATATGACTCTATAACTATCGGGTAATATAGCTGTTTATTTCACAGTGGCAAGCATTTTGAGGGGAAAATGAGAACGCAGACTCAATTTCTGCGAGTCGGAGGGGATGCTAAAGAAGGCGGCACCGGGCCAGGCCGATGCAAATCAACAGGATCGCTACTTGTCTTTCGACCAGATCCGCTTCAGGAAGCCTGCGCGACCAGAGCCGGTTTTGTAGCGATTGTAATGGTCAGGTTCTTTCAGGTAGAAACCCTGATGGTAGTCCTCGGCTGGCCAAAAGCGGCTTGCGGGGAGAATTCTGGTCACAACCGGCTTGTCAAAGGTCCCGGACAGCTCAAGGGCCTGCCGGCTGACTTCGGCAGCCTTGCGCTGCGCATCATTATGGTAAAAGACGGCGCTCAGGTACTGACTGCCCTTGTCGGCAAACTGCCCGATGGAATCGGTGGGGTCGATGTTCTGCCAGAAGACCTCCAGCAGTCGCTCATAACTGATCAGCTCCGGGTCGAAACTGATCTCAACCGCCTCATAGTGGCCGGTCTCGCCCGAGCAGACATCGCCATAGTCAGGATTGTCCACATGCCCGCCCGTGTAGCCACTTTGCACATCCAGAACGCCCTCAAGCTGCTGAAAGGGCGGTTCCATGCACCAGAAACAACCGCCGGCAAAGGTCGCCAGTTCATTCGCCATCACATCGCCTTTCAGGATTAAAGCCAGCAGAAGCCAACCCGGCAGCAGGGTCTTCATGCACTCCCCCTTTCTCGAGTCATGTTCGTTAGGGAATACATGACAATCAAGGGCTGAACGAAGAAGACGGACTTGGCACTGTTTGCTGGTGGGAAGACGATAAGAAGTGGGCAGGTCGGGGTTGATTATGAATAGCGGGTGGTTTCGCCCTCCACTCCGTCCCCCCCCCCGAGCAAGCTCGGGGGTTAAACTTTACATGCCTTTTTGTTCCCCGTATGGCGTCCCGAACTCAGGAATTTTCCGCTGACTGTTCGCCGAGACTGACATGACACAGAAATAGGCCGGTGCCGTCAGCTTCCCGCAACACGGTAAACCCTGGCGTTGATCCGCTTGCCAACCTGCTCAAGCAGACCTGCATGCAGATAGGTGTAACACAGTTTCTGGGCCAGATGTCTGGGAATGCCAGCAGCATTTGCCAGCTCCAGGGTGTCGAATTCCTGCGGAAGATCTGAAGGAAGCAGCTTGAGCCAGTCGCGACGACCGTGAAAGCGTGTCGCGTCAAAGATCTCCACCAGCCTGCGCTCCAGCGTACCCCAGCCCTTGCGCCGCCAGGACCGTCCACGAGCCTCCAGGCTGCGGATCTCGTCAATGCGAACGCTGATCACCTCCAGGCTGAAATTGGGATGAAGCAAAACAGTCGGGATCGAGGTGAGTTCCTCGAAAATGTGATACACGCCGCGGGAAAGTGGTGATCGACGCCGTGATACAATGCGGCCGTCGGCACCTCCTTCGACCTTGACAATTTGTGTCTCACCGGCAAGAGGATAAACCAGGCGAAGACGGTACTCGGGAAGCAGGGCATCCAGTTTCTTTCGCATCCGTCCGAAACTTCCGGTCTGGATCTCAACCAACTCGCCAGGCCGCACCAGATCGATCACATAATCGCCCACCGTCACTTCATGCTGATCACCGGGCTCGGCCAGCACTTCCTTCAGGGCCGCGTGCAGTGGGCCTTCACTTAAGGTTCCGATGCCGCTCATGCCTCGCGAAACTCCCTGATCAAAAATCCCGCCAAGCCGCAGGTTGCCCCCAGAATTGCAATGGCGGCAAAGATCACATTGATGGGGATCCACTCAGCAATCAGTCCGGTCAAGGCCACTGAAAGTGCCGTCAGCCCTGTAACGGCAACACCGATCATGCTGAAGACGCGGCCACGCATGGCCTCTGGCACAATGTGATGTACGAGTGTGGGCCGCGGTATGACGATCATGGGAATCACCAGACTGTGCACGAAAAGCGTGATCCAGGCAGCGCTGAAACTCTTCACCCACAAAAGGGGCAGAAAGGTGATTCCGTCCAGCACAATACCCCAGAGCAGAATGCGGCTGTCCTGGATACTTCCGGCAAGGCGGTTCAGCAGCAGGCTTCCCGTCAGCATTCCTACGGCATAGGCCGTGATCAGCCAGGCGTACTGACTTGAGTCACCACCCAGAATCTCCTTCACAAAGAGCGGTGTACCCACAATGGCCGGGCCCATGATGAAGAGATTGTCCACAGCCGTAATCCAGAACAGAGCCAGCAGTCGTTTGTCGGCCACGACATAAGCCAGTCCTTCAGCGGCAAGCCTTAACGCATGACGAAACTCTTCTGTGAGCTTTTGTGCGCGCACATTTACTTCTGCTGTCTGCGCAAGTGGCTTGAGACGCCAGATGAACCAGGCCGAGAGTAGGAAACTCATGCCATCAACGGTAAAGAGATGCAGCTCGCCAGTCAGGGGAATCAAAAGCGCGGCAAGTGCGGGACCGGCCAGCAGCGCAAATTGCCAGCCGGATTGAATCAGCGTGTTGGCAGCCCGGAGTTCCCGTGTTTCAACCAACTGCGGAATGATTGCATCACGGGCGGGATTGAAGTGCGCGGTGAAAATCGCCATGAAAAAGGTGATCAGTCCCAGCAGGAGTGGGCTTAGCTGACCCATGAAGCTGATCAGAGGTATCACAAGGACAAGCAGTGCCCGGGCCAGATCAGAGGCCAGCATCAGGCGGCGGCGATCGAATCGGTCGGCTAGCGCGCCTGCCACAAGGCCAAAGAGCAAAACGGGCAGATAGCCACTCATCGCCACCAGACCCGTCAGGCTGCTGGAGCCGGTCAGCTCAAGCACCATCCAGATCAGGGCGATTTGAAAAAGGCTGTCGCCCGCCTGTGATACGACCTCGCCGATCCACAGACGACGCAACCCGCTTCGTGATCCGATCAGATGCATCCAGGACATGGCCCAAGGTACAAAGAAGCCGAGCTCAAAACGCGACTGGATTCCTATCTTCGTCAAAAGGAGTCCTGCCATGAAAGCACTTGCTCTGCTATTTATCCTGCTCTCCCCTGTGACACAATTGATGGCCGAAGAGGCCTGGCAAATCTATGATGACAGCCAGATGGCGCGGGTAGATATCACTTGCGACTGGGCAATTGTCGACTGGCTCTACCAGGAAGAGAACCTGGAAAGCGACAGCCTGCACCCTGCGACCATTCACTTTCAGAATGCTCTGATTGATGAAGATGTTCTCGACATGGGCTTCAGACTTCGCGGTAATACCTCCCGCTACTCACAGAAGAAATCCTTCAAGCTTTCCTTCAACGAATTCGTGGACGGGCGCGAATGGTTCGATGTGGACAAGCTTAACCTGAATGGCGAGCACAATGATCCATCGATTGTCCGCAGCAAGCTCTGCTGGGACCTGTACCAGCAGGTCGATGTTCCTGCATCACGAGCCGCGCACGCCGAAGTCTGGATCAACGATGTCTACTTCGGACTCTACATCAATATCGAGCACGTGGACGATGAGTTTCTATGGAAGCACTTCCCCGATGACACGGGCAATCTGTGGAAGTGCCTCTGGCCTGCGGATCTGACCTGGCAGGGAAATGATCCGGATGATTACAAATACGAGAACAACGGGCACCGCACCTACGAGCTGAAGAGCAATGAAGATGAGGACGATTACTCAGCACTCTTTGAACTGATTCGCCTGCTGGAAGAATGCCCGGACTCCGCCATTGAAGACAGCCTGATGCAGTACATGGATGTGGGTGGAGTGCTGCAGTATTTTGCGATGAATGTGCTTACTGCCAGCTGGGATGATTACTGGTTCCTCTCCAACAACTATTACCTGTATCACGACCCTTCGATCAATCGCATGACGCTCATTCCCTATGACTACGACAACACCTTCTCGATCGACTGGTTCGGAAACGAGTGGGCCTGGCAGAACCCGTACACCTTTGGCCAGAACAACCGTCCGCTGGCTGAGCGCATTTTCTCGCAGCCGCGCTGGCGCAATTTGTATACGCACATTCTGGAGCACTGGCTGGAGACGCTGATGAGCAGCGCGGACTGGGAAGATCGCCTCCTGCCTCTTTACCAAAGGATCTACCCCAGCGCTCAGGCTGACACCTTCCGCACGCTGGATTACGGCTACACGATGATGGATTTCATCAACAGCTGGGGGCCCAGCTATCAGAATGCACACGTGAAGCGCGACCTGCGCGAATATCTGGATATGCGCAGATCAAGTCTGGCAGGGCAGCTGAACTATGTCGACTCCGGACCCGAGATCTGGCAATTGGACTGGGAGCCACGACTGCCGGGTGAAGCCGACAGTCTGCGTGTGACATGCGCAGCGTGGTCGCCAGACGGCGAAGGCGAGCTCAACCTGCTCTGGAGCATGAATGGTGAAGACTGGCAGGAAAGCGCCATGAGCTGGACGGGTGATCCAACCAGCCCGAAACTCTCCCTTGCTGACCGCTGGGAGGTGACACTACCACCCATGAACAGTGGCGGCGAGCTAAGGCTGAAAGCCGTAATTGAAGATGGCAGCAGCCGTGTTCGTTTCTTCCCGCCACTTGAACCTCGCCGACTTGCTGTATCACAGGCAGCAACAGGACTTGCCCTGAACGAGTTCCTCGCCTCCAATGACAGTCAGGGACAGGATCAGGACGGCGAGTTTGACGATTGGGTCGAGCTTTACAATGCCGGTGATACAAGCATGCCCCTTGCCGGTTGCTGGCTTAGTGATGATCCGGAAAATCTGATCAAGTGGGAATTCCCGGAAAGCGCGCCGGAACTTGCCCCGGGCGAATTCTTGCTGGTCTGGTGTGACGAGGATGAAGACCAGAGCGGGCTTCACGCCAGCTTTAAACTGTCGGCAGGCGGAGAGTTCCTGGCCCTGACAGCAGCCGATGGTGTGAGTGTCCATGATTCGCTGAGTTTCGGCCCGCAGGAAACGGATGTATCACTGGGCAGGCTGCCTGACGGAGCCGGATCCTGGCAGGCACTGTCGCCAACACCGGGCGAGAGCAACGCGAACACGACTCTCGAAAGTCCCATGCTGCCCAGCACGAACATGCTGGCACATGCCTGGCCGAACCCTTTCAATGGCACTTTGCAATTGAGCGTTTCACAGCCAGTAGAAGCATGGTCACTGTTTGACCTGGAAGGAAGAAAAGTGTGCGAAGGCAGGCTGACCATTCCCGCAAGGGATTTCACCCTGGGTGACAGGGTCTGGCAGAATAGAGGAAGCGGGCTCTATCTTCTTAGGCTGGAGGGACACAATCAGCAGGCGCAACTGAAGGTCATGCATCTCAAATGATGGATCACACACTTGGCAGGCTTCTGGTGTTGGCCGCGGCAGGAGCCGCCGGAACCTTGAGCCGCTATGGACTTGGCTCGCTGGCAGAACGCATGCTGGGTGGAAGGCTTCCCTGGGGAACGCTCAGTGTCAACCTGCTTGGCTCGCTTGGCTTTGGTCTGGTTTGGGGTCTGGTGATACACAAGGGAATGATTCCCGAAACCTGGAAGCTGCCGCTCCTGACTGGCTTCATGGGGGCTTTCACCACCTTTTCCACACTGGCCTTTGACAGCGCCCGGCTGCTCGAGGCCGAGGCCTGGTGGCATCTGGGCTTCAATCTGATTGCGCAGCCCGTTTTGGGGCTTCTACTGTTTCTGGCGGGATCGTCGCTCGTTCGCGCTCTTTAGACGAGAAGCTCTGCGGCAAGACGGCAGCCGCAGTGCTCGGGCAGCAGGCTCTGGCCGAGTACTTTTGCCAGATTCCGCGTGTCATCCTCGCACTCTGCGGGTAGATAGATGACAACAAGCGCGCGACGAGTCTTGCTTGTGATACAACTTCGCAGACTGTCGCTGGTCGGGCTGCCAAAAGGGCCAGCCTCATCAAAGAGTCCCAGGCGCCCTTCAAGGTGAACTGTATCCTTGCGAATGCCGGAATATTCTTCACCGGCCGCACCCAGCCTTGCCGTTACCTTCCCCGTGATACAGTCCAGATCATAAAGTCCAAGCGGCAGGAGCAGGCGCAAGGAGAGCTCATTTCCCGCATCTACAAGGTTGTTGATCTGATAAAGCTCCTGCCCCTTCAACACGCGGCGCAGCAAGGCTTCAGAACTTGGGCGGGTACGGGTCGGGTCAAGGCCTGTTGCCCGGTAAAGTCTGCGAGCTGCCTGCAGGCCTGTGATCTCGGATGGTTGCAATCCGTGATACTTTTCGCGCAGTTCACGCTCCAACGCGCGCAAGTGGCCGCACTGATCCGGATTGGAAGCCGTGACACACACGCCATCATAGGCGAAAGCATGTAACCGGAACAGGCCTTCAAGGCTGTTGTCGATCTCGATCTGCGGAAGCATCGCCTAGAAAAAACCCAGCTGCAGGCGTGCAGCCTCGCTCATCATGTCCTTGGTCCAGGTAGGTTCCCAGACAAGGTCCACGTGTGTTCCCTGCACCTCGTCCAGGTCCATCACAGCATTTGTCACACGGCCCGGCAGGGCTTCCGCCTCCGGGCAATTGGGAGTGGTCAGGGTCATCTTGACTACAACAAATGCATCGTCACTGATCTCGATGTTGTAAATCAAACCAAGACTGTAGATGTCAACCGGAATCTCCGGATCGAACACGGTCTTGAGTTTGGCGACAATCTTCTCTTCCAGAGCCTGCTTGTCCATACTCATTTCAACTCCTTGCACCAAGCATGTGCAGGGCCTTTTCCAGTGCCTGCACGAATTGATCGACTTCCGCCATTGTGTTGTAAGGCGCAAAGGATGCGCGCACAGTGCCCGACAGGCCGTATCTCTCCATCACCGGTTGGGCGCAGTGATGTCCACTTCGCACAGCCACGCCGCCCATGTCCAGCAGCGTGGCAATGTCCCCATGATGAACACCGTCTACAGTGAAGGATAACACGCCAACCTTGCCAATCGCCCGTCCGATGATCTTCAGATTGACAATGCCCTCAAGACGCCGCTCAGCTTCCGCAAGCAAGGCATGTTCATGCTGGCTGACGGCTTCCATGTTCCAGTTGCTCATTTCCTTGATGGCAGCTGCCAGACCGATCACGCCGGCAATATGTGGCGTTCCCGCCTCAAGTCGCCAGGGCAAATCGTTGTAGGTCACCGAGTCAAGTGATACAGACTGGATCATGTCACCCCCGCCCTGCCAGGGACGGATCTCCTCCATTCGATCACGCCTGCCGCAGAGCACGCCGATCCCGGTCGGCCCGAAAAGCTTGTGTCCGCTGAAGGCGTAGAAGTCGGCGTCAAGCTCGCTCAGATTAACGCGCATGTGCGGCAGGCTCTGCGCGCCATCCACAAAACATGGAACACCTGCAGCATGGGCAGCTGCGATCATTTCCTTGACTGGCAGGACGGTCCCCAGCGAGTTGGATACATGAGCAAAAGCCGCCAGCCTGGTTCGCTCGCTCAAAGAGCTTTTGAACGCTTCAAGCGAAATGCTCCCATCATCTTCGAGCGGTACAACCTTCAAGCGGGCCTGCTTCTTCTCGCAGAGCATGTACCAGGGCACAAAGTTGCTGTGATGCTCCAGCCCGGTAACGAGGATTTCATCGCCCTCTGTGACACGGTCTTCCGCCCAGGCCTGCGCGATCATATTGACAGACTCTGTCGTGCCCCGTGTAAAGACAACCGTATCACGATCAGGAAGGCCCAGCCACTCGGCGATTGTATCACGAGCGCTCTCGTAGGCCTCGTTTGCTCTAAGGCTTAAGGCGTGTACGCCACGATGCACATTTGCACAATCCAGAGCGTAGTAGCGCCGCAAGGCCTCTATAACGGCTTGCGATTTCTGAGCAGTGGCCGCATTGTCCAGATAGGCCAGCGGCTTGCCGTTAACCTCCTGCGCCAGACCGGGAAATCGTGCGCGAATGGCTTCTGGTTGAAGTCCGGCTGCTGAAGCCATTTCAGGACTCCGCCAGTGTGCGAGTAATCAGGCGATCGAGGGGCGCAGCCAGCTCGTGACAAGCAAGCCGGCCCAGCAGATCTGAGGCAAAGGCATGCATCAGGATGCGGCGCGCCAGATTCTGCGGTATGCCTCTGGATCTCATGTAAAACATGCCTGTCTCATCCAGACTGCCAACCGTGGAGCCGTGAGTACAACGCACATCATCCGCGTAGATTTCCAGCTGCGGGCGCGCAACGCTGCGGGCGCGGTCACTCAGTAGCAGAGCATCACCGGCCTGCACGGCATCCGTTTGCTGGGCCTTTTGATCAACATGAATGCGGCCCGTGAAAATGCTGGTGCTCTCGCCGGCCAGCAGGCTCTTGAACATCTGGCGGCTCTTGCAATCGGCAACCCGGTGCTCGACCCAGGTGTGATTGTCCACGTGCTCGCTGCCCGAGAGCAGACTCAGGCCGTTGATCTCACCCAGGGCGTGCTCACCTGCCAGCTCAACGCGAACTTCGTTCCTGATTTGCTGTCCGCCACAGGTGAAGGTGTGACTGCGGAATTCCGCGCGTGACGCAAGGCGAGCAAACAGACCTGTAACACGGCGCGCATGGGATGAATCACGTTGTATGTTCACGTGTTCGACAAAAGCACCTTCAGCCAGCTGAAACTCACTGACAGCGTTTCCGAAATAGATGCTTCCATCGGGGCCACCATGA
Organism: uncultured Bacteroidaceae bacterium; assembly: GCA_964345075.1. Taxonomy (GTDB): domain Bacteria; phylum CAIWAD01; class CAIWAD01; order CAIWAD01; family CAIWAD01; genus CAYFPS01. The sequence goes on from CAYFPS010000018.1 coordinate 37,380, forward strand.
CTTTCAACCAGCGTGATGTGGCTGTCTGCACCGGCAAGGACAAGCAGGCGTGGCTGCACAAGCAGGGCGCCATTTTCCGCGTCCACCATGTGTAACACATGAATGGGCCGGTCGATTCGTAGACCATCAGGAACAAGAATACCGAGTCCATCTCCAGCCAGGGCACCGTTCAGGGCCGACCAACTGCGGCTTTCCGCATCCGCCAATTGATCCATTTCGCTGAAGAGCCTGGCCGCCTGTGTATCACCGGATGCAGCCCTCTCTGCCAGCAGTTTGAGGCTGCCCATGACCAGACCTTCCGGCAACCCGCTACAGATGGACAGATCTGCCCGAAAGTTGCCATTGACGAATACGAGACGGCAGGCTTCGACGCCTTCCGGAATCAGCGGCTTAAGCTCTTCTTCGCTGAATCTGCGCTGCGGGGCCTCCGCGGCAAATGCCTCATCCAGCAATTCGGGCATGCGAGTGTATCGCCAATCTTCCGCGTCCTGAATCGCCAAACCCTTTTCCAGGGCCAGCTGGCGGTGTGCCTCGACCACGGATGCAGGCAACAGCGCTCCCTTTGATGAGGCGAGCAGCTCGCGCAATCGGGGCATGGTCATGCGCTGGCCTCCGCTCCGGCCTTTTCGATCCAGCCGTAACCGCTCTTCTCCAGCTCTTCGGCCAGCTCCGTTCCGCCGCTGCGCACGATGCGACCATCCGCCAGAACATGCACGACGTCCGGCACGATGTGATTCAACAGTCGCTGGTAGTGTGTGACAACGATCGCGGAAAAGTCGGGACCACGCATGGCATTGACTCCGTCCGCCACGACTTTCAGCGCGTCAATGTCCAGTCCACTATCGGTTTCGTCCAGCACGGCGAGCTTCGGCTCGAGGGCCAGCATGTGAAAGATCTCGTTGCGCTTCTTTTCGCCGCCCGAGAAACCTTCGTTGACAGCACGCTTCTGCAGGCCCTCATCCAGATGGACCAGCTTGAGCTTTTCGCTGACAAGGCGCAGGAAGGCGTCAGCCGCGATTTCTTCCTCGCCACGATAACGGCGCTGGGCGTTCATTGCCATGCGCAGGAAGTAAAGATTGGGCACGCCCGGGATCTCGACCGGATACTGGAAGGCGAGAAAGATTCCCTCACCGGCACGCTCTTCCGGTTCCAGCTCCAGGATGTTCTTCCCGCGATAGATGATCTCACCGGCGGTGACATCGTAGCCATCGCGGCCCGAGAGCACATTGGCCAGCGTACTCTTGCCTGATCCGTTCGGGCCCATGATGGCGTGGATCTCGCCGGGCTTGATGGACAGATTAATTCCCTTGAGGATGGGCTTCTCTTCCACCCTTGCGTGCAGATTGCGAATCTCAAGCATTCTCGTTGCTCCTGTGATACAAGACGGGCGGCCTCAGCCGACCGATCCTTCAAGACTGACACCAAGCAGCTTCTGCGCCTCGACGGCGAATTCCATGGGCAGTTCCGCCAGCACTTCCTTGCAGAAGCCATTGACGATCATGGACACGGCATCTTCTTCGTTCATGCCGCGCTGCTTGCAGTAAAAAATCTGGTCGTCGCTGATTTTGGAGGTGGTTGCCTCGTGCTCCACCTGGCTGCTCGTGTTACGCACATCGATGTAGGGAAAGGTATGCGCCCCGCACTGGTCACCAATCAACAGACTGTCACACTGCGAGTAGTTTCGAGCGCCTTCCGCCCGTGGGCTCACCTGCACCAGGCCGCGATAGCTGTTCTGGCTTTTGCCGGCGGAAATTCCCTTGGAAATGATCGTGCTCTTTGTATTACGACCAAGGTGGATCATCTTTGTGCCCGTATCCGCCTGCTGAAAGTTGTTGGTCAGCGCAACGGAGTAGAACTCGCCCACCGATCCATCACCCTTTAGAATGCACGATGGATACTTCCAGGTGATCGCACTTCCCGTCTCGACCTGCGTCCAGGAAATCTTGGCCTTTGTCTCACAGACGCCGCGTTTGGTCACAAAGTTGTAGATGCCGCCCTTGCCTTCCTTGTCGCCCGGATACCAGTTCTGCACGGTTGAATACTTGATCGACGCACCCTCCATCGCCACCAGCTCCACCACCGCTGCGTGTAACTGGTTTTCGTCGCGCATCGGGGCCGTGCAGCCCTCCAGATAAGAAACGTAAGCGCCCTCATCGGCCACAATCAGGGTACGTTCAAACTGCCCCGTGTTCGCCGCGTTGATGCGGAAGTAGGTCGAGAGCTCCATCGGACAGCGCACACCCTTGGGGATGTATACAAAGGAGCCGTCACTGAACACGGCGCTGTTGAGGGCCGCATAGTAGTTGTCGCGCACCGGCACCACGCTGCCCATGTACTTCCTGACCAGCTCAGGATGCTCGCGCAGCGCCTCGGAAATCGAGCAGAAAATGATGCCCTTGGCGGCAAGCTCATCCTTGTAGGTGGTGGCGACACTTTCTGAGTCAAAGACCGCGTCCACGGCAATGCCGGCAAGCCTTTCGCGCTCGCCCAGCGGAATACCCAGCTTCTCAAAGGTCTCGAGCAGTTCGGGATCTACCTCGTCCAGACTCTTCGGGCCGTCCTTCTTCTTGGGCGCGCTGTAATAGCTGATCGCCTGAAAATCGACCGGCGGAATCTTCAGCTTGGCCCAGTCCGGTTGTTCCATTTCGAGCCAGGCGCGATAAGCCTTGAGGCGGTACTCCAGCATGAAGTCCGGCTCCTGCTTTCGCTCCCAGATCATGCGGATCACATCTTCAGACAGACCCGCGGGAATGGAATCGGCCTCGATCTCTGTTACGAAGCCGTATTTGTATTCCTGCGCCGCAAACTCGCGCAGTTCCTGATTCTGCTCACTCATTCAGAGCACTCCCGTGTGACAACCCTCGGCAAGGGTCATTTCCGCAAGACTGATGCCCTGCAGCGCGCGCTGCACGGCCTGATTGATCTTCATCCAGTTGGTCTGAAGGGGACAGGCATCGCCATAGCGGCAGTCGCTGTCTGCCTCCGAAGCACATTCCGTGATACTGATCGGACCCTCAAGCGCGGTTACAATCTGTGCCACGTTGATCGCACTGGCCGGCCGGGCCAGCTGATAGCCACCCTTTACGCCACGTTGGCTTTGCAGCAGGCCTTCCTTGACGAGTAGCTTGAGGATCTTGCCAACCATCGGCAGTGGTAAGCCCGCATTCTCAGCCAGATCGCGCGCCGAATGCACGCCCGTGCCGCCATCCCGCGCGAAGAGCGACATCAGCAGAATGCCGTAGTCTGTCTGCTTGGTAATTCGAAGCATGATTCACCCTTAATTGGAACCGATATGGTCCCATTTGTTTTGCAACCAGAGAGTGTAATGCTTGCCCTCTGCAGGCACAAGGGAAACAGGACCATTTTTGGCCCTGATTCCGCATTTTTTTGCGCGTTTTCGTGAAAATGGCCGCTTTGCTAGATCAATTCGAGGTGGCGGCTCAGCTCCAGGACTGCTCCAGCAGCCAGTTTCGCCGGGCTTCGGGGCCCTTCAAGCGTTGAGCCGCATCGGGCAGGCCGCCCCTCAGGGCGTTTTCGTGACGCAGACTGACCCAGCCGCTGATGTCATCACAGGGCTGCGACGCACCGAACATAGCTTGAAAGAAGAGCGGTTTGTTGTAGGTCTCCGGCAGCAGGCGAGCCCGACCCGCCGAAAGCATGGGTGCGGCGGCACAAGCCAGCGCGATCTGATGCAGGAAAACTCTCAGGCGTGGCTCAGGTTTGGACAGCCTGTGGAAGAGTTCATCCTTTCGAAAAAGCTGCCATAACTCGGCCCAGCGCCTGAAGGTTCCGGCCTGGGGCCTGACAATCAGGCAACCGGCATTGATGTAGCCCCTGACGATTTCGCCAAAAGCGGGAGTTGCCAGTGGAACAAGCTCACCTTCCGTGATACAAGCGAGCTCCAGTGCTCGCCCCCAGAGCGCGTTCGGCTCTTCATTCGCGCCAAGACCAATGTTTCGATGCATCACCGGGCGAAAGGCAAGGTTGATTTCATCAGGCAATCGCCAGGCCGCCGGCTGGCGCAGAATGACGGTGTCATCATCCAGCCAGACAAGCAGGTCGCTTGTATCACAGGCCCTGGCTTCTGCTGCGGCTGCTGCAAAGACTTTGCTGGAATAGAAGTAGTGCTGTTCATCAGGCACGTTGATCAGGCAGCCATGAATGGAAGGTGGCAGCTCCATTGAATCAAATGCTTCGGATAGCGACCTGTCGTGATACAGATCGATTTGAAGTCCAGCCAGCTCGCCTCCGAAGCGCTCAAGGCTTAGGGCAAGAATACGCCAGTTGTCGAGTTCACGATGCCCGTCGGCCCAGCCTGCTATTCGTAGCTGTGACACAATCACCCCGGCCTGGCAGCCTTGAAGAAGATGTGTGCAACCAGCCCTATCAGCGGTGGAAAGACCAGTACCGATGCCAGACGAATCAAGGTCAAGCGCCAACCCAGAATGCCGATTTCCATGGGAATCCGGTTGAAAGCCCACAGTGACCAGCCACTCAAAAAGGCCACGATGACTCCCGCACCAGCACCGGAGCGGACCAGTACCATGGCAACAGGCAAACTGACATAGGGACCTCCGGGCGTTAGCCCGCCGGCAAGGGACGCAAGAAAGATGCCCTTGATGCCGGAACTCTCGCCCAGCCAGCGCTGCACCAGATCTGATGGCATGATTGACTGCAGCAAACCGGCCACCAGAAAGGCCGCAAGCAGTAGTGGCAGAATCTGCAGGATCATGTGCCACGCACCATTCAGTCCTGCCAGATGACTACCGTCGCCACGCCTCAAGGCGATGATAAAGAGTAGAAGAGCTAAAAGCGCCATCAGGATTGTTGGAAAGAGCATGGGTGCCCCTTTTCTGCCTGCGGGCTGACTGTTCATTCGCCTGCCGAAAGATGGATGGCCAGATGTCTGGTTGCTTCATCCGAGTAGCGGAAGACGGCAATTCCAGCGGCCTTCAGCGCATTTGCCATTGAATCATAAAGTGGACCTGAGTCGATGGACACAACAAAGGGTTTGTCACACGACTTCTTCAATTCCGTCAGGGATGCAAGCATGGCCCCTGGGTCGCGATAGTTTTCCCGGTGACCGCTACCCGGCTCGAGCGTCTGCATGGCAGCAGTAAGCGGAACAATCGAAACAATCGCGCCGTCTACATTTTCATCCTCAAGCATGGCCTGCGTAGCAAGCTTCCAGGCCTGATCATTAGCCATGGGTGTCAGATCAAGGGGATTCTTCGTGTCCACCAGACTGTCAAGCTTGTGCTCAGCCAGAAGCCCTGTGACACGCGTCATTCCTGCTTTGGAGAGCCTGGCCAGCCTGAGGCCTGTATCACCGTGATGCAGATTATCGGCCACACCCACACATTCAAAACCGGCATTAGATAACACGGCAACACGGGGCATCTTTTCAGGGCGGGTATCGGGTAGCGACTCAATCAGCTCCAGCTGTCGCTCAAAAGCCTCGAAACTGTCAACCAGCAGCGCACCCGCCTCACTCAAAACCTGGCGGCAGCTCTCGTAATCCCCGGCAATGGATGCTGTGTGACCGGCACTGGCCGACTGGCCTTCCGCTGTGCGACCGGCCTTGTAAAAGAGCACGCTTTTGCCTGCGGCCTTCAATTTTCTAATCTGGGCCGCCACATTCAGGCCATCCAGATCGGCGAAGCCCTCGGCATAGCAGGCGATGTGTGACACACTATCGTCAGCAATCATTGCGCTCAGGTAATCACCCAGAGTCAGGTCCATCTGATTGCCGTAGGACACTGCATAGACAGGATTGAATCCTGGATTGCGCGACATGCGGCAGATCATGAAGGCGCCGGACTGACTGAAGAAGGCTGTGCGGGAGATCTGCTGTGATACAGGACGGGGCAGCTTGTATTCCGGAATGAAGAGCGTGTTGACATTTGCATCACGACAGTAGACACCCAGGCAGTTGGATCCATTAATAACAGGCCCGCCGCCCGGAAGCTGGCGAGCTTTCGCAATTACATGATCAATCCGCGCCTGGATTGCTTCCCCGCCTTCCTTTTCCGCAATGCCGCCGGGGATAACGATCACGCTTTTTGCACAATCACTCGTGCAGATTGCCTCCAGCATGTCCGGCACTTGCGCGGCCGAGACGGCCAGTACCAGCATGTCTACCTGTTCGGGCAGATCGGCTGGTGAAGAAAAACAGCGCACGCCCTCAATTTCCTCTTCATCTGGCTTGAGAATGAAGATCTGTTCCTTTGGAACATGGGCATCAAGCAGGTTTTGCAAAATGATGCGGCCTACGTTCATCTTGCGTGATACACCGGCAATGGCCACCGTCCGGGGCTTGAGTAGTCCGTCGATCTTTTCAAGGGGCCGGACTGGCCTTTGCTCCGATACTTCCGAAATGCGCATCAGGCCATCCAGCGGCACCAACTCGCCATCGTCGCTGATAACCAGCGGATTGATTTCAATCTCTTCCAGCCTGTGTCCGCTTCGTTCGTGTGACAGCTCGACAACGAGATCACGAAAGCGCAGGATTGCTTCGATCAGTTTTTCAGGGGCAATCAGCGCTTTGCGGCCACGTGCTTGTCCAGAGAGGCGCTGGAAGATCATCAGGCGCGAGAGGGCCTTTTCAAGCGTGGGCCTGTCCAGCAGACCAGCAGCCATGATGGCGTGTCCGCGGCCCGTTTCCAGCTGTCCTGAAAGGAACTCGGCATCCGTTCCCCCGATCCCGAAGGTAATCAAGGGACCGAACTCTCGACTGTAGCGTGCGCCCAGCAGAAGTTCGCTACCCAACTCGCCAGTGAATGTAACACGCTCGACAATCAGGATGCCTTCGATAATGGGCTTGCGGCCAGCATGTGTATCACAATAGCGACCGCTCACATCGGCGTGCATCTTTTCAAGGACAGTTGGCAGTGCGGGATTGTTCTCCGCCATGACAACGCCACCCAGATCGCTCTTATGCAGGATGTCGGGTGAGAGGATTTTAAGCACGAGATCCTTGCCCAGCATCGCGAGCTCATCTGGATCAGGCGCCTGGCCGAATGGCACAACGAGGTGGCGGGGAACGGGAAATCCCGCGGCCGCAAGCAGACTGTAGACATCGTGTTCGAGCACAACAGGCAGAGCGGCGGCAAAATGGCGGTCCGCAAGATTATCAAGCTGGGTCATGGCAACTCCTGATTTGTCGAAAAGGTAACAATCGCGCATGCGACCCGGCCTTGCCATGCCGAACACTATATTGTTGGATTAAACAACTCAGGATAGACATGTCGACACAGAACAATCAGCCAACGGGCGAAGGCCGCAGCGAATCGCGCGGCGAAGGACAGGCTAATCGCAGTCGCGGCCAGCGCGGCGGCAGGAACCGTCGTGGACGAGGCGGGCAATCCAACCGTGGTGATCAGGCTTCCGGCGCCGAAGGACGCCAGGAGGCGCGTGGAGATGATCGGCAGGAAAGGCGTGCGGATCGTTCAGACCGCGGACAGCAGCGCCCGCAGCGTCAGAATTCCCGTCAGGGAAGCGGTAACAACGGTGGCAATGGCGGTGGCAACAACAGGGGTGGCCAGCAGCGAAGTGGCGGCAACCGCAGCAGCCAACAACGGCAGCAGCAGCAGGGACGCAAGCGCACGGTAGCAGCTCAGGAGCAGGTGCCTGATCTGAATGATTGGCGCTTTGATCATCGTGGTTACACGGTCTGGATGGCGCAATCACAGGTGCAGCAATCAGCAAGCGCCGATCGGCGGATCCGCACCTACATTGTTGATATTCATGTGGATGAGCATGCCGTTGACAGCAAGGCCTGGCCCGTGATCGAGCTGCTCTTTCAGCTGGACAGCCACGCTCCCAGCTTTGACCGCGGTCGCAAAATGCTGGCCGATTTGTTTGCCCGAGAGGCAAGCCGCGTCAACCTGCCGCCCGCCGACAAGTACAAGGCCGAGGTTCCCGAACCCGAGAGCCGCTATGCGCCGGTAAGCGAAAACGCCCTTGCTTCGGCCATGGAGCTCGAGCTGGATCACCCGCAGGAGGACATCGACCTCTTGAATGAAGGTCGCAAGGGCGCGCCGATCAGCTGAATTCCTTGTCCATGCGTATGAAAAGGGGCTAAGGCCCCTTTTTTGTTGATGGGGGGTATGGTTGGTGTATGAATGGTGCCAGACACGTGCCAGACACGTGTCTGGCACGTGTCTGGCACCGGCCCCGCCCCGGGCAAAAGTTTCCCAAACCCCTCACCTTCCGAATTTTTAAAGTTCCAAACTCCAGAACTTGCGGCAAGATGCCGATGATCTTCACCGGATCACCTCGCCCGGAGGTGCTTAAGCCGGAGGAAACATGGCACTGCGTATCAATCACAACGTCCCCTCACTTGCCGTACAGCGCAATCTTGCGCGCACCAACAACGAGCTCTCTACAGCAGTGGAGCGCTTATCCAGCGGACTTCGCATCAACAAGGCCTGGGATGATCCCGCCGGTCTGGCCGTCTCCGAGAAGTTCCGCGCACAGATTTCATCAATGGTGGAAGCCGAGCGCAATACGAGTCAGGGCATCAATCTGCTGGCAACCGCTGAGGGCGCGTTGGCGGTTATGGATGAAAAGTTGATTCGCATGCGTGCCCTGGGAGTTGAAGCATCCAACGGAACCCTGAGCAGTCTGGATCGCAGCTACCTGGATGTGGAGTTTCAGCAGCTGAAGAGCGAGGTCACGCGTATTGCCGAGGTCACCAACTACAACGGACTTAGCCTGATTGACGGAACCTTCAGTCAGGGCGCGGCGGCCGGCGGAATTCAGCTTCAAATCGGTACTTACACCAACTCGAACGAAGACTACTATCAAATCAACCTGGCGAACATGACGGCCAGTGCGCTGGGCCTGTCCAGTTCGGATCTGACCACAACTGCCGCTGCCCAGAGTGCGATTACTGTCATCGATAGCGCGATCAACACCAAGGACACCGAGCGTACCCGGATTGGCGCTTATGTCTCGCGCCTGCAGTACACGCTGAACAACCTTGCGGTTGGGCACGAAAACGCCGTGGCCTCCGAGTCGACCATTCGCGACGCCGACATGGCCGCCGAAACAGCGGCTTATGTGCGCGCGCAGATCCTGATGCAATCCGGCATCGCCATGCTGGCCCAGGCCAACAACCTTCCGCAGCTGGCTGTTAACCTGCTCTAGACCAACTCATCATTCTGACCTGCTAGAGCCGGGGCCGATCCCACGTCGGTCCCGGTTCGCTTTTTGTTGATGATGCGTAGCTGGGTTATTGTTGGCGTATGAAAAGTGCCAGACACGTGTCTGGCACCGAAGGGCCCGATACCAAAAAGCCCCGCTCACCAATCGGCAAGCGGGGCCTTGAAGTCGACCTTCAGCTTCGATTAGAACTCGAAGCGGATCGTGTACCACTGCGTGGCGTCAAACATGTCGGTCGGATTGTAGGACCAATCCAGATACATGTTGTTGGCACCAAGGTCCACCTTGAAGCCAAGGCCCGTGCCCCAGCTGTAGAGGTAGTCCTCATCCACGTTGTCATCCAGCTGACTGGCAATCACGTAGCCAGCACGGGCGAAGAAGGTGTTCTGGAAGGCGTACTCGGTTCCAAAACGATACTCGTCCGAACTGTGGTGATTGGACTGAAAGGTGCCGTAGAAACTCAGGTGATGCAGCGGGTTGGCCAGCGCTTCGTAGGCCAGTCCGGCCTGGAAGCTCGAGGGCAGCTCGAACTGCTGATAGATCGGGGCAACCTTGCGACTGGCGGCATCACTCTGATCATCCTGGAAGTAGACACTCTGCTGACCGCCGTAGCCGTCAAAGGTCATGTCCGGACCGAAGTTCTTCAACACGATGCCGAACTTCAGACCTTCCATGGGTGTGTCAACCTGCACGCCGAAGTCCATGGCAAAACCCTGCGCACTCATGTCCTTGATCTTCTCCGAGAGCAGGCTCATGTTTGCGCCCAGGCTCACGCGATCGGTCAGCTGACGCGCCCAGGAGAAAGTCACGGTGGTGAACTTGGGCTGAATGACCTCGCCCGTGCCGTCCGGCATGGCTTCCGTGGTCACATAAAGGTCACCCAGATTCAGCAGCCGGGCCGAAATGGCCATGGTGCCAAAGTCACCAAAGTTGTGCGCTGCACTGAACTGGACCATCTCCATGTCAGCCCAGTACTGATAATTACCAAAGGACGCTTCGGAACTCTCAAGGCCCGTCAGGCCTCCAGGATTCCAGAAGATGGCCTCGACGCCCGAAACGTCACCAAGATTTGAGCCCAGCAGCGCGGTGCTGCGCGCGCCCACAGGGATGCGCAGCTCCTGGGCACCCGCGGTGCCCGTGGCGCTGTTACCGGCCTGGGCAATCCCGCCGGCAACCAGAACGCCCAAAAGGACGCCGATGTATTTCATGCGGAACATCTTTCCTCCCATGCCTGATTAGTACTCTTTGAGACGCTCTTCTTCGAGCATCACAGCCATCTTGCCGAAGCTGTCACCGTAACCGGGCGATTCCACGTAATAGACGTAGACGCCACTGGCCACGTACACTCCGTACTCGTTCTTGAGATTCCACGCCAGCTCATTCAAGCCGTTGTCGGTCTTCTCAAGGGTCTTCACATGATCACCAGCGATGTTGAAAATCTTGATCGTGGCGGTCGCGGGAAGGTGAGTGAACTTGACAACCTTCACATCGGACATGGTTTCGTAGGCGCTGAAGCCGTAATAGGGATTCGGCACCACGCGAATGTCGTCAAGCGCCGTCTCGCCCATGGAATGGGAAGCGCCCGTCGTGCTCCAGGAGAAGGAGTCGTTCACGGTGTTCACATAGTTCGGCGTGAAGATGAACGAGCCGGGATTCGAGGCCAGACCTTCATCAAAGGTGGCGATATTGCCGCGCAGCTTCGGCCACCAGGCCCACTGCACGTCAGCTGCCGGACCCCACATGGCATCGTCGTCATAATCGACGGCACCATTGTAGTCGCTGTTCATGATGAAGAGATATTCGCGTCCACCCAGGCTGGTGTCGTTCGGATTCCACACACCGTCAGCCGTGAAGGCAGGATCAGCGGGATCATCCATTTCGACAAAGCAGATGTTCAGGCGACGCGGATTGGCAGGATCTTCAATATCCCAGGCGCTACCCGGGAAGGTGCCGATCCCCGTCAGGGCGTAACCCAGATCACGGCGATAGACAGCGGCATCCGACCACTCGGCCGAATCATCGGTAATACGAAGTTCAATCTGGTGATACTCTGCAGGAGCCAGAGAGCTTCCAAAGAAGTGCGTGCCAAGGGACAGACCACCAAAGAGCAGCTCGCCACCCCAATCAACACCACTCAGCCAACGATCGTTGTCGTCAACTCCGGCCCATTCGAAGGCGGCACCAAGCAGCGGAGGGCCCAGAACCTGCACGAGCTGTCCGTCGACCTCAGGCATACCCAGCGGATGCATCTCGTAATCCGGGTAGTGATACATGTCGTCCAGAACCGTGCTCTGCGCGCGGCCGTAGGCGCGAGCGTTGCCGCCCTGATTGATCCGCCACCAGGTCTCGCTCCAGGTGTAATCGGGATCTTCCGGATCGACCATGGTCGTGTCGTAGAAGGAGACATCGTAACTGGCGTTGATCAGCGAGGCTTCGTCGATGGTGTTGATCAGCACGGCGCCGTCTGAACCACCAGCCACATGCTCGGCTTCGTCAACCGTCGCTACCGTGCCCCAGTCTGTTCCGGCCTCACCGCCATTGGGATTGGCCACAACCACGGCCTTGGAGGTCTCGAGGTTGTTCGGGGTCTCGCCCTGCATCACGCTGTAGGCGCTGACACCGAAGTAGTACGGGTGGTTGTTCACCAGGTTCGTGTTACCGCCCCAGGTGAAGGCATCATTCGTAATCTCGATGTAGCGCTGCACGCCGGAATCGGTACCGAACTGCTTCGGCTGCAGGTAGATTTCGCCAGTGGCAGCATCGAAGTCTTCCATGAAGACCGTCAGGATACCGTTGACCTCGTCAAAGGTGGCGATGCGAGTCCAAGGGCCGGAAGCCGTTTCGCCCTGATAGACATTGTAGCCTTCAAAGGGATAGCTGCCCGGATCATCCTGCGCGGCACCATCCCAGGTCAGGGTCACCTTGCGATCCAGATTCGTCAGCGTGACAGCCGGCGTTGCAGGCGGCTGCGGCACAACGAAGTTGGCGTCGAAGGCGGACTGGGCGAAGCTGTCGATGTAGCGCAGCAGCGAAACCGAATTCAGTCGGTTGCTACCCTGCGCGGCCATCACGGCTGCGTAGATCTCGATGGTGTCACCGGGCTCAAGTGTGAAGGGGCCGGTCGACATCATGAAACGGCGGTCAGCCGGATCCACATCCAGCTCGCCAATACCCGTCACGGGATCACCGGGAACCTGGAAGGTGGTTCCGTTAGCCAGCGGCGTTCCATCAATGTTCAGACCCCGCATGTAGTTGTAGGTCTCGGCGTAGGTGTGCGGGTCCGTACCGTTGATGTACTTGTTGAAACTGGTCATGCCCATGAAGGTGCCATCACCGGCGGGCGGGCCCTGGAAGAAGTCGAATCCGGTTGCCGGAGGCGCTTCACCGTAAGCCTTGTCCGTAGCCGTGGCGTTGTAGCAGTAACCGAGGCCCAGAGCTGGATCACAACCCACAAAGTCGTCACCGGCACCACCCAGGTCGGGATCGGACCAGAGCGAGAGGTAGGTGTTTTCCAGCGTTTCAGCCGGCTGTCCAACCGCTGCGGGATCGTAATACAACTCGTACTTCATGAAGATCACGTTACCCAGCGCGTCACTGCGATCGAAAGCGAAGGTCGTGTGACGAACTTCAAGGCCGATTGGCGCAGTTGCGCCGGCATCGTTCGTGTGAGCTCCGGGATCACCATCGTTGTAGACGGTGAAGGTCATCTGATCCGCGCCCAGCTCGTCGATCCAGGGATTGCCGTCCGTTCCAACCGGGGCGCCCTGTGATACAGGCCAATCGTTGTAGTCGTCGGCAGTCAGCGGAATCGTCTCTTCATGAACATCCGGATTGCGCACTTCGTAGCCAGCGGCAACCTTCTCCAGATGGTTCTTGTAGATCTTGTAGACGCGGTTGGCAGGGTCGTCGGCATTTCCACCCAGCGGACCGGGCACAAATTCCTGCGAGTACTCAGCAACGGTAACCAGTGTATCACCGCCGCGAATACCGCCAACCCACATACCGGCGTCGTAGATCACGGTTTTGTCTGACAACGGATAATTGTTCGGGAAGTACATGCCGTCGCTTTTACCGCGAATGTTCGGCTTGTCATAGGCGAACACACCCACATTCGTCACGAACATATCGAGCTGATTGGCATCGATCGTGATCGTGGTGGAAGCGATGTCCGTCTGCGAAGAGCCCTTGCCCGCCTGCTGCGGACGCTCGGCCTCCAGGGCCAGCGAGGCCGTGGTGTAGACGAGCAGGACGGAGAGGGCTCCAGTCGTGATTTTTCGCATCATCTATTCTCTCCTTCGCGTTCTTAGTAGCGGACGTTGACGCCGAAGTGAACCATGCGGGGAACGCTCCAGTTGTTGGGATCGTCCTCACGCAACAGGTACTTGGCTTCGCCCTCTTCGCCCTGTGCATCCAGCCAGGCCTGACCTTCGTTTGTATACAGCCAGTAGGTCGTACCCGGATCACCCGAGCTCTCCCAGACGGACACGTAGTTTTCCGTGTCGAAGAGGTTGGTAACGTTAACGAAGAAGTCTGCATCCACCGGGCCGAAGTTGAAGCTTCGTGTTACACGCAAGTCAATCTGATAGGTCCAGTCGATGTTGACGGCATTAATCGAGCGCTCGTTCTCAGGGAAGGTCGCACCAAGACTGACCTCGTTGTAGACGAGCTTCTTGGTGTAGGGACGTCCGGAAGCTGCATCCAGGTTGAAACCGAAGGTGGTGTTCTCCAGGATCGGGTAGTTGGCCACGCGCGGACCTTCACCAGCGGCGAAGTCGTACTTCAGGATACCGCTGAAGTGATGGCGACGGTCGAAGACCAGCGGGTTGGTGAACTTGGGAGGATCGCTGCCCGTCCAGGCCACGCGGTCGTTACCGTTGTTCGAGGAACCCGTACCATTGGCCCAGGAGATCGTGTAATTCAAGGCCGCCGAGAAGTTCTGATAGGGCTTCAGGCGGAACTCGAACTCGAGACCCTTGGTGATGGCGCGGTCCATGTTGAAGTAGGTGCTGTAGCTCGAAGGCTGAGCTGGAATGTTGGCCGCGTTGACATAGTCCTTCATCGACTTGTAATACGCGGTGAAAGCAAGAGCGGCGTACTCGCTCAGGCCGTGATCGATTCCGAACTCATAGCTGGTCGTCTTGGTCGGCTCGAGGTTGGGGCTGCCCATCACCGTGTGATACGGCGAGGAACCGGCCACATACTCGAAGTACTCGTAGTCCACGAAATAGGCGTAGAAACTGGGGAACTGCGTGTACTTGCCGTAATTGAAGTGGAAGGTGGTCACGTCGCTCACCGGGAAGCTCACGCCAAGGCGCGGGCTGAAAATGCTGAAAGCCTCGGTGTCCTCGGTGTCGTCGTCCATGTCAAAGGCCAGGTCTTCACCGAACGGCATGTCCTGATCCTTGATGCGACGGGCATCGGGATCAAGGTAATCCCAGCGCACGCCGATGTCGAAGCGGATTCCATAGTCAAGACGAATCTTGTCCTGGAAATACATGCCCATGGTGACGGGCTCCGCGGGGCCCTGCACGTAGTTGTCATCACCCAGAACGCCACTGCCATCACTCTCGTCACCCATGTCGTTGTAGCCAAAATTGTTGGCATCGTTGAAGGTGGTGAGGTGCGGGCGGGAATTCTCGTAATAGCGCAGCGTATACATCTGCATTTCACCACCCATGCGCAGGTCGTGGTCGAAGCCGATCAGCTTCTGCACATCTGCACGCAGGCCGGTGGACTCGGTCTCACGCTTCATGAAACCACGATACATGCCGCCTTCCTTCCAGAAGAGGGTCGTCTCGTCGTAATCGTCCAGCATGGCCGTCTGATAGCGACCAAGATCGTCGCGATACATGTCGTCACCACGGAAACGCTTGATGTCCGTGTAACTGGCCGTCAGCGTGTAGTTGAGCTCGGCGTTCACGGCGTGGTTGAAGCGGCCGTAGAAGCCCAGGTTCTCGTCGTGGTAATAGGGCATGTGCTCGGTGTTGTAGTAGTAGCTGTGGCGATACTCGTTCCACTCTTCATCCGAGTACATGATGCCGAAGTCCAGACGCATGTTGTCGGTCACATCGGTGGTCAGCTTGAACAGTCCGCTGGTCCACTCCGTGGAGTTCATGGGCTTGACATCTTCATCGAAATAGCTGGGACCACGATCGCCGTAATCGCCCAGCTCAAGCGCACCGAAGAAGCGGTAGCGATCGTTGCCGGGAATCACGGGACCGGAGAGGGCGATTCCGTACTTGTCCTGCTCGAACTCCGTGCCGGAGGTGTACTCAATCTCTGCAGCATACTCATCGCCACCGGTCTTGGTCGTCCAGTTGACGACACCGGACATGTAGCGACCGTATTCTGCCGAGAAGTTGCCCTTGAGGAAGTTGAACTCGTCCCAGGCCAGATCCGGAACGCGGAAGGTGATGAAGCCGGAATAGGGATCATTCAGGCTGACACCGTCCACATTGAACATGACCTCGTCCTCGCGGGAACCACGAATGGAAATGCGGGGACCATTGGTGTTCTCATTGTAATAGCGGCCCGCATTCGACGTGTTGTAGTTGTAGCTCTGCACACCGGACTGGATCTTGATGATCTCGTTGTATCCGCGTACCGGCAACTCCTGCAACTCGGCCGACTCGGTGATCTGCACCGAACTCGTCTTGTCAATCTGGATCAAGGGGCGTTCCGCGAAAATCGTAACGATTTCACCCTCGATCGCCGTCGCTTCCAGCGGAACATCCATTTCCGTCAGCAGGTCTGCGTGAATGCGCACCTCTGCCACCTCGACCGTCTTGTAGCCGAGAGAGGTGAACACCAGCGTGTAGCTGCCGGCGGGAATGTTGGTGACGTAATACACGCCGTTGATGTCACTGGCCGCACCGAGGGTGGTCCCGTCAAGCACGACATTCGCGCCTACGATGGGTTCCCCCGAATCAGCGGTGCTGATTGTTCCCTTGATGCTGCCTGTCGTCGCGGCAAACAGCAAGGCAGGAAACAGCAGCAGCCAACTGCCCAATGCTTTCGCGCATCGTTTCATGCCGAACCTCCAGTTATCCTTGGGTATGATGAGAGAACTGCTCAAACGCGGTCAGGCCGCGTGGGAAGATGAATTGATTCATTCTGTTCGTGTGTGACAATCTGTAAATGGCGGCCGTTTGACGCTTCGGCCTAACCCTTTCCTAACCAACCTAACTCAGCATGAGATACAAAGTCAAGCGAAAAAATCGTCTTGTGATTTGCGAGCTCCCGCTCCAGAGTTGATCTCCCTGCCTCTTGCAAAAGGAAGATTCTGAAACATCACTTCTCAAATGCCCATTTGCGCCAAATTTGCAGCTTTGAGTGAGGTCAGGATCTGAACAGACAGCCACAAGGCTGGAGAGCGAGCGTTATATTTCAGGGTTTTTATGTGAGGATACATGAAACAGGAAACGCTGGTCATTGCCCTGGGTGGAAATGCCATTTCTACCAGAAGCAGTGATACCATCTATGATGAGTTCGCGAACACGCGGGCATCGCTGAAGGCCTTGAGGCCTGTTTTCGACTCCGGGCGCCGCGTGGTGATCACACACGGTAACGGCCCGCAGGTCGGCAAGCAGCTGCGCCGGGTGGAACTTTCGCTGAAAGAAGTCCCTGAAACTCCGCTGGGTGTTCTGGTGGCCGATACGCAGGGTTCGATTGGATACATGATCGAGCAGAGCCTGCAGAACTACCTCTTTGATCACGGCTTCGAGCGTCAGGTTGCCACACTGCTGACGCAAGTGCTGGTCGACCCCAAGGATCCTGCGCTGATGGAACCGACCAAGTTCATCGGGCAGTTCTTCAGCGTGGAAGAAGCCATGCAGTTCCGGCAGGATTTCGGCTGGGTGCTGCGCGAGGACAGTGGTCGCGGCTGGCGGCGTGTGGTGGGTAGCCCCCGCCCGCTGGAGATCATGAACATTCGCGTGATACGTCAGCTGGTAGAATCTGGCGTAATTGTGATCGCAGGTGGCGGCGGCGGTATTCCGTGTTACATGGATGAAGCCGGTCACCTGGAGGGTGTGGATGCGGTGATTGACAAGGATCGCTGCAGCGCGCTGATGGCCAACCAGCTGGGCGCGCCCGAGTTGATGATCCTGACCGGTGTATCACGGGTTGCCGTGCGTTTTGGCAAGCCGGATCAGTTGACACTTGATACGCTATCGATCAAGGATGCGCGCCGGCTGCTGGCAGAGGGTGAATTCCCGGCAGGCAGCATGGGGCCGAAGATCGAGGCGGCCATCACCTTCATTGAGGGCGGTGGCGAGCGCTGCGTGATTACGGATTTCAGCGGTGTGGAAGACGCGCTGGCAGGGCGCGGCGGCACCTGGATTACACAGTAACCAACATCAGACAGATAGAGGTTTGCGATGAAGATTCATGAATATCAGGGCAAGGAAATCCTGAAGCGCTTCGGCGTTCCGGTGCCCACCGGCGTCGCCATCATGGCTGACGAGGATGTTCGCGAGGCGGCCGGCAAGGCCTGGGACACGCTCGGACAGCCGCTGGTGGTTGTCAAGGCGCAGATTCACGCCGGTGGCCGCGGTAAGGGTGGCGGCGTCAAGCTGGCCCGCTCACGCGAAGAGTGTCAGCAGCTGGCTGGCGAGATCATGGGCATGCAGCTTGTAACACACCAGACGGGCGCCGAAGGACAGAAGGTTCAGCGTCTGTGGATTGAAGAAGGCTGCCCCATCGATCACGAGTATTACGCCGGCCTGGTGCTGGACCGTGTTTCAAGCCGTGTCACCTTCATGGTTTCAACCGAAGGCGGCATGGAGATCGAGAAGGTCGCGGCCGAGACGCCCGAGAAGATCATCAAGGAAAGCATCGATCCCAGGATCGGCTTCCAGGGCTATCAGGCCCGTCGCCTGGCCTTTGGGCTGGGTCTTGCCGGTGATCAGTTCAAGGCCGCAGTCAAGACCTTCATGGCGCTGGCCAGGGCTTATGAAGCCACAGATGCCAGCCTCTTCGAGATCAACCCGCTGGTTTCCACCAAGACTGGTGCCGTGCTGGCGCTGGACGCCAAGGTGAACTTCGACGACAACGCGCTTTTCCGCCACAAGGACTATCAGGAGATGCGTGACCTGGCCGAAGAAGATCCCAACGAGATCGAAGCCTCCAGGTTCGACCTGAACTACATCAAGCTCGACGGTGATGTGGGCTGCATGGTGAACGGTGCGGGTCTGGCCATGGGCACGATGGATATCATCAAGTATGTGGGTGGCGAGCCGGCCAACTTCCTGGATGTGGGCGGAGGCGCCAATGCCGTGACGGTTGAGGCGGGTTTCAACATCATCCTCTCCGATCCCAATGTGAAGGCCGTTCTGGTGAACATCTTCGGCGGTATCGTGCGCTGTGATCGCGTGGCTGGTGGTGTGATCGAGGCCGTGAAGAAGGTCGGACTCAAGGTCCCGGTTGTGGTGCGCCTTGCAGGTACGAATCACGAAGAGGCCGCTGAAATGCTGCGCACTTCGGGCATCGACCTGATCGTCGCAACGGATCTGAAGGACGCTGCCGAGAAGGTGGTGGCGGCCGCCAAGAGCAACCAGGCCTAGGAGGAAGTACCATGTCGATTCTGCTTAACAAGAACAACAAGGTCATCGTCCAGGGTTTCACGGGCGGCGAAGGCACCTTTCATGCCGGACAGATGATCGAGTACGGAACCAATGTGGTCGGTGGTGTTACACCGGGCAAGGGTGGCAGCATGCATCTGGACCGCCCCGTCTTCAACACGGTGCGTGATGCCGTGGATGGAGCCGGTGCGGACACGAGCATCATTTTTGTTCCGCCTGCATTCGCCGCGGACGCCATTCTGGAAGCGATCGATGCCGGCATCAAGCTGCTGGTCACGATCACGGAAGGCATTCCGGTCAAGGACATGATTCCGGTGAAGCAGGCCCTGAACGCCAGCGGCACCGTGATGATCGGCCCCAACTGCCCGGGTCTGATCACGCCGGGCGAGGCCAAGCTGGGCATTCTGCCGGGCTTCATTCACACGCCGGGCAAGGTGGGTGTGATCTCGCGCTCCGGCACGCTGACGTACGAAGCCGTCGGACAGCTGGGCGCGCAGGGCATCGGCCAGAGCACGTGCGTGGGCATCGGTGGTGACCCGATCATCGGTTCGACCTTCACCGACATTCTCAAGCACTTCAAGAACGATCCGGACACGGAAGGTATCGTGATGATCGGCGAGATCGGTGGCAGCGCGGAAGAAGAAGCTGCAGCCTACATCGCCGACAACATCAAGGTGCCGGTGGTCAGCTTTATCGCCGGTCAGACCGCGCCTCCCGGACGCCGCATGGGTCACGCCGGCGCGATTATCGCCGGTGGCAAGGGCACGGCTGCCGAAAAGATGGCCGCGCTCAAGGAAGCCGGTATTCATGTGGCGACGAGCCCGGCGGATATTGGCGTGATGATGGCCGATCTGCTCAAGTAGGCTGTAACACAAGACACGCCTGCCAGAGTGTACGAATGATTGTAACACAAGGGCGGACCGTGCGTCCGCCCTTCCCATGATCGTGATACAAACAGATAAAGGAGTGACAATGGAACGCACACTGATGATCATCAAGCCCGATGCTGTCGAAAAGGGACACATGGGCGACATCATCTCGATGGTTGAGAAGGTGGAAGGCATCGAAATCATTGCCATGCGCAAGGTGCGCCTGAGCATGGACGACGCCAGGGAGTTTTATGCGATCCACAAGGAGCGTCCCTTTTACGGCGAGCTGACCGAGTTCATGACCCGCGGTCCCGTGGTGGTGATGGCCCTGGAAGGCGAAAATGCCGTGAAGCGCATGCGCGAAGTGATTGGCGCCACCAACCCGGGCGAGGCTGCTGAAGGCACCATTCGCAAGCTCTATGCAAGCAATGTTGGCGAAAATGCCGTCCACGGTAGCGACAGTCCCGAGAACGGTCAGATCGAAACCAACTTCTTCTTCTTCACTCGTGAATACCTGCGGATCCGGAAGTAAAGAGATGCTGGCTGGATTGAAGAAAAACGTCCCGGGCAATCGGGGCGTTTTCTTGTTTTTTGGACACTCGGGGCTCTCGGTGCCAGACACGTGCCAGACACGTGTCTGGCACGTGTCTGGCACCTTTTCTACGGTCGGATAACCATCATATGCTCTTCATACCCATCGTCCTGCTGATACCCGTAATACTCGCCTATTACATGGAGCTCATTCCAGGCTGGCTGGCCGCACTCGGGGCTCTCGTTGCTCTTGGCCTATTGATGGTTTTCATCTACGCCATCAAAATGATTCGTGAGAATCAGCGGCGAAAGCCTTAGGGAATCAGGAGCCAAGTGCCAGAAGCCAGTCGCCAGCCGCCACTCCCGCGGAAGCGGGGGAGACAGGAGGCGAGGGGGTGAAAGGAATGACGGCGCTCAGCTGTCGATATCAGCTAAAAGACAAACTCCAGAGCGAGCTCTGTGGTAAGGTCGCGGCCCTCTCCGTCAACCTCGTCCTTTTCCCAATCGAACAACAGCAAGACGCCCGGGCGAATATCCCAGCTAAGACCTGCGATCATGATGCGCTCGGCCCAATCGGCATCCTGACCTTGATCAAGGATGTCGTAGCGGCCGAAGACATGGATGTTCCTGGTCATGGGGACTTTTGTTTCACAGAAAAGCGACCATCCATCGCGGTCAATTGAATCACCGTTTACATCGAGGGCATCACCGGAAAGATTGCCCGTACCGGTGAAGACACTTGCAAGAATTCGTGTATCACGGCTGTCCCAGCTAGCAGAGGTCATCAGCAGGTTGAAGTCCGGACTGGCCGCACTATTCCCCGCGCCACTAGCAACCACCGTATGTGCCTGCAGGCCCGGCAGCTTGCCGGCAAGTGGGCGCAGGCTCAGGCGCGCCTCAACCAGCTTGTCCTGATTTTCTTCAATGGCATCGTAACCGCCACCATTGTATACGCCAAAGGCCAAGCTGCCCAGGCGGCCAGGGTAGTGCTTGCCGATCTTCTTCTGTGTATCACCGTCCAGCTTCCCCCCCAGCAGCGTCATGAACGTGATTCCGTAATCCGCCGAACTTAAAGCATCTACACGCTCCGTATACATCTTCCCCTGCACGCGGTAGCCGTTTACCTTCTGCTCGAAATCAAGCCACGGGCGGTGCACCATGCCACCCTCAACGAAGGGCGAAGTCAATAGCCCCATATCTGGGAGCTTCATGCGCAGGTAGCCGTACTTCAGGCGGATCTCCATGTTGCCACGACCATCCCCTTCCTTGTCGACCGAAATATCCTGTGTCACACGCACGGAGAAGCGCTCGCTTAATGCATGCGAAAAGGTCAAGTAGCCACGCTTCAGCCGGAAGTCGTTATAGGTTGTGCCATCGGCAGATGATTCATTCACATGGGCCAGAAACCACTGACCGTGAATGTTGACATCTGTCAAGTTGAGTTCCAATGCCTTAACGGGCAGCGTGTTACAAATGAGCAGAACTGAAAAGCAGAGATAAGCCAGCGCTCGCATCTTGCGCTCCTTCTTGTTGCGTAGTTGAGACCCGGCTTAAGTTAGGGTTATCCAGCAGAGCTGCGAGCAAGGCTCGTGGATAAAGATCTCTGGCTTGCCATTAAGTGTCAGGAAATCGGGAATGCCGGGCTTGGTGTCTGGCACCTGTCTGGCACGTGTCTGGCACGTGTCTGTCCCCTTGCTCCCTGTCCATCAAAAACGACAAAGGCCCCGACAAGCGGGGCCTCTGTAAATAAAACCAGGCGACGACCTACTCTCCC
>CAYFPS010000019.1:0-41931 GCA_964345075.1 uncultured Bacteroidaceae bacterium
GAGCGAAGCGAGACCCGAGGCACAGGACGGCTGGCCAAAAAATGAGTGGGAATTGATAGCTGTTGGGTGTCAGGCGTTAGCGGTCCCCGCTTTCGCGGGGACAGAGGCGTCAGGCGTTAGCCTGAAGAAGCAGCCAGTAGCCAGTAGCCAGTCGTCAGGCGTTAGTCGTCAGTCGTCAGTCGTTAGGCCTCTGCACTCGTCCTTCGTCATTCGTAATTCGTCATTGTCCAAATCTGCAATCATCAATCTGCAATCAACAATCGTCACCCCCTGTCACCCCCGCGAAAGCGGGGGGCAATCGGGAACTCTGTCGGGAACTGCGCTTGCTGGATCTGTCAAGACTCCTTGACGGCAGGGTCTTTCGGTGCCAGACACGTGTCTGGCGCGTGCCTGACACTTTTCATACGCGAAATCATAACACAGCAACGAATAGTCACCAGTTTCCAGTTACCAGCCAGTTTTAAGAAGTATCCAGCTACACTTAGTTTCCAGATTCCAGCTACCAGGTACCAGGTACCAGCCAGAACTTTACTGACCCACTGGCTTGCTGACGACTAACGCCTAACGCCTGTAGGCTCTTGAGCTGGCCACTGGCATCTGCCTTCTAGGCCATTTGCCGACTGCGTCGACAACTGACCCACTGGCCTGCTGACGACTTCTTCTGGCTGAGGACTAACGACTAACGACTAACGCCTGTCCACTTCAGCTTCGGCCCGAAGATGGTCCTTGCTGAAGTGGAGCCGTGCCGATGGGTCGGCACTTCGCCAGGGGCCATTTGCCGACTGCGTCGACAACTGACCCACTGGCCTGGCAGGCAACTTGAAACTGGCTTCTGGAATCTGGTTTCTGACCGCTAACGACTAACGCCTGAGGACTAACGACTAACGACTGTCACCCCCGCGAAAGCGGGGGGCAGGCGGGAGGAAAGCGGGGGCTACCGCCTTTCTCCTCGTCATTCATCATTCGTCATTTCTGATTTGACTTTCCCCATTTCCCCCGCTATATTAGGCGTCTATTCATTGCGGGGTGGAGCAGTTGGTAGCTCGTTGGGCTCATAACCCAAAGGTCGCAGGTTCGAATCCTGTCCCCGCTATTTCACATGGCAGTGTAGCTCAGCTGGTTAGAGCAGCGGAATCATAATCCGCGTGTCCGGGGTTCGAGTCCCTGCACTGCTATCGCGTCCGCTTGGACGCTTTTTTGTTTGAATGTGAAACCGGGCTGTCACACCCGCCCGGCCTGTCGCCCAAAGGGCAAATCGGAATCAGCATGAAGCCACATCGCAAGCCTTCCGCCAATGGTGGATCCTCGGCTGGCTCGGATCTGAATCGCAGGATCAATGCACTTGTTCTTCTTCTGGAGGAAAAGGGCCTGCTGGAACCGGGTGAGTTCGAAGACTCTCTGATGAACCTGAAAATCCAGCTGGGCGACCAGATGCCGCAGCTCAGCCGCCCGCCCAAGAAGGGCCATCAGCCCAGGGGTGGAGGCAACTATGCCGGCCCTGAGCGCCGCAGCGCAAACCGGCAGGATCGCGTCTCCAAGGGCAAGTCCCGCACGCCCGTCGCCCATATTTCCGGCGATGTGCTCAACGACGAAAACGGGGATGTCATCAGCGGAGCCCAGCTCATTTTGCGCCGCTCCACCGAGGACAGCGCGCCCATCCAGTTCCGCTCGACCAAATCGGACATGCAGGGCCGCTTCAGTTTCCTCAACCTGCCCATGAACACGGACAGCGAGCCCGTGCAGGACTACATCTACCAGATTGAAGTCCGCTACCGCAACCGCACGCTGGATGTCCTGCGCAAGGTGGATCTTAACGCCGAACAGACCGTTCAGCAGCACATTCGCCTGAACCTCGTCGAGGCCTGATTGTCCCTGTTGCCCGGCCTTGCCGCCGCGCTTCCTGATCCTGTGCCGAAGCGCTGGGTTGTTGCCGCTTCCGGCGGTGCGGATTCCCAGTATCTTGCCTTTAGCCTCTCCAGGCTGGCCGCCCAATATCAGGCCAGCCTTTGCCTCGTTCACCTGAATCATGGCCTTAGGGGTGCGGATTCCGATCTGGATGAAGCTCTGGTAAGCGATTTTACCCAAAGCCTAGGCTTGGAACTTGTGCAAAGGCAAGCGCCACTTGCCCCAGGCGAAAACCTGCAGGCGGAAGCCCGGCGCTTAAGGCGTGAAGTGCTTTTGGAAGTGGCCGGGGAAGAGGGTCAGATCTTTCTGGGCCATCACGCCGCCGATCAGCGCGAGAACCTGCTGGCCGGGCTGCTCAAAGGCAAGCCGCCCTGGGCGATCAGTCTGATGCGGCCGCTAAAGGGACAGTGGTCGCGCCCCATGCTGAAGCTGGAGCCGCAGCTGATTCGCGCCCGCCTCAAAGCCGAAGAGATTCCCTTTCGAGATGATCAAAGCAACCTGGACCCCATGCGCTACGAGCGCAACTGGCTGCGTCACCGCGTGCTGCCCGGCATCATGCAGCATCCTGAAGGGCAGGCCCTGCTCGATCGCCTGCTTGCCGGCTGCCTGAATCTGCAAGATTCGCTTCATCAGCAAGTCATGGAACTGATTGAGCAGCTTGACCTTCAGCAAAGTGCAGGCGTGGCCTCGCTTGAACGGAAGGCCGCTCTACATTATCATATCCTGATTCACGAGCTTGCGCTGCGCCGGGTGGCAGGCAAGCTGGCTCTTTGGGGGCGGGATCCATCACGCAAACATCTTGAGCGCATGGTCGAACTCTGGCGAAAGGGTCAGACCGGAAGCCGCGTACCGACTGGCAGCCGCAGCGAGATGTCGCTGGGCCGTGAGCGGGTCTGGTTTCACAGCTCAAGGCCCGTGCCGCTTGTCAGGCTCATCTGGCCGACAGCCGGCGGGCCGCTGGTCGAGCGCAGTTTGCGTCCGGCCGACCGGCTGAAGGGAAAACTGCTGGCGGATCTTCTGGGCGAAAAGGGCGCGAGCCCCTGGGAAAAGCACTGCCAGCGCGTCATCCAGAGCCTTGATGGGCAGATTCTTGCTGCGCGCGGGCTGATTGATCAGGACGAAACTGAACCATCCATCATAGAGAACGGGAAGACCATGAGCCTTCGTATCGAAAACATGACTTTTGATGTGCTGATCGACCGCCAGCGAATTGCCGAGCGTACCCGGGAACTGGCCGCCCAGATCAACCGCGACTATGAAGGCAAGAATCCCATTCTCATCATCGTGCTCAATGGCGGCTTTATTTTTGGTGCGGACCTGATGAAGGAGCTGAATATTCCCTGCGAAGTCGACTTCATCAAGCTCTCCAGTTATGGCGACGAAATGACCACTTCCGGCGAAGTCAAGATGAAGAAGGACTACGACAGCCTGGTATCCGGTCGCCACATCATTGTGGTGGAAGATATTGTCGATAGCGGACTTAGCCTTAGCTTTCTCAAGAAGAAGTTCAGCATGCAGGAGCCCGCGGGTGTCCGTTTTGCCACGCTCCTGCACAAGCCTGAAAACAGCCGGCTGGACTTTGAACTGGATTATGTCGGATTTGAAATCGGTCCCGAGTTCGTAATTGGTTACGGACTGGACTACAAGCAGAATTACCGCAACCTGCCGGAAATCTACGTGCGCGTGGATGGGCGGGACGAATAGCAGGAAGGCCGAAAAGCGAATGAATCAGCCTCCCAAGCGGCCCGGCGGAGAACAGCCAGGGCCCTTCCGGAAGAAAACCGGCGGCACTATCACCTTCTGGGCCCTGATCCTTCTGATCATGGTCTTTCTCTCCCGTGCCTTTGACAGCGAACCCGCCGAAGAGCGCTTAAGCTACACGGAATACCGCGAGCTGATCGAGGGCGAAAGCCCGGAGATCCGCAAAATCACGGTGATAGCAGACGATGTGGCCCCGCTCCTTAGGGCCGAGCGCTCCACGGTTTCCGGCGATTTTGCCGAGCCGGTCACTCGGACCTTTACCGTGCTGCTGCCGCAGGACCTGCGCCCGGAAATGGAACTCTGGCAGGCAAAGAAGATTCCCTTTGATTTTGAAGAGCGGCAGACCAACTGGGTGGCCAATCTGGCCATTACCATTCTGCCCTGGGTGGTTTTCTTCGGTGTCTGGATCTACATCATGCGGCGCATGCAGGGTGGCGGCAACAAGGGTGTCTTCAACTTTGGCAAGAGCCGCGCCAAAATGATGAGCGAGAACCAGGTCAAGGTGACCTTCAAGGATGTGGCCGGGGCTGATGAGGCCAAGGAAGAGCTGCAGGAAGTCATCGAATTCCTGAAGGATCCCAAGAAGTTCAGCCGTCTGGGCGGGCGCATTCCCAAGGGCGCCCTGATGCTGGGGCCTCCCGGAACGGGCAAGACCCTGCTGGCCAGGGCCGTGGCCGGTGAAGCCGGCGTGCCCTTTTTCAGTATGAGCGGCGCGGACTTTGTCGAGATGTTTGTCGGCGTGGGCGCCAGCCGCGTGCGCGATCTGTTCGAGCAGGGCAAGAAGAGCGCGCCCTGCATCATTTTCATTGACGAAATCGATGCCGTCGGCCGTCAGCGCGGCGCGGGTCTGGGCGGCGGTCACGACGAGCGCGAGCAGACCCTCAATCAGCTGCTGGTGGAGATGGACGGCTTTGAGTCCAATGACGGTGTCATCCTGATTGCCGCCACCAACCGGCCCGATGTGCTGGATCCTGCCCTGATGCGACCGGGCCGTTTCGATCGCCAGATTGTGGTGGATCGCCCCGACGCCCGGGGCCGCGAGGGCATTTTGAAGGTGCACGCCAAGCGGGTTCCGCTGGCCGAAGATGTCAACCTGGAAACGGTGGCCAAGGGTACTCCCGGACTGGCCGGCGCGGATCTGGCCAACATCGTCAATGAAGCCGCGCTGATTGCCGCACGCCGCTCGGCCAGCAAGGTGGCCATGCAGGACTTTGAAGAAGCCCGCGACAAGGTCTTGATGGGCACGGCCCGCAAGTCCATGGTGCTTACCGAAGAAGACCGCCGCATCACGGCCTGGCACGAAGCCGGACACGCCCTGATGAGCCTTTTGATCCCGGCCGCCAACAACCTGCACAAGGTGACGATCATCCCGCGCGGACGGGCGCTGGGCCTTACCTGGCAGCTACCGGAAGACAAGGTGCACCAGACCCGCGCCCAGCTTCTGGCTGAACTGCGCGTGCTCTATGGCGGCCGCGAGGCCGAGCAGCTGGTTTTCGGGGAGATTACCACCGGCGCAATAAGCGACATTCGCCGCGCCACGCAGATTGCGGAAACCATGGTCTGCGAAGTGGGCATGAGCGACAAGCTGGGCCTGCGCAGTTACGGCAAGAAGCAGGAGGAAATCTTCCTTGGCCGCGAAATCGCCCAGCACCGTGACTTCAGCGAGGCGACGGCCGAATTGATCGACTCCGAGATCAACCGCATTCTGGAAGAAGCCAGAAGCGAAACCGCCGCCCTCTTAAGCGAAAACCGCGAGAAGCTGGATCTTCTGGCCGAAGCCCTGCTGGTGCACGAAATCCTTGACGCCGACCAGATTCGCCGTGTGCTGGATGGGGAAGAGCTGGAAGCGCCGGTGGAAGAAAAGCAGCCAAGCGATGACGAGCTGGTGGAGCAGGCGATCGAGTCGGCCAGGCGTCACAACAGGGAAGAAGCCGAAGCTGCCGCTGCTGCCAGGGCGGCCGAGCAGGCCAGCGCCGAGGACGACCCCGCGGAAGAGGCTTCACCTGATGACGATCCGGAGCAGCGCGCATGAGCCTGAGTCCCGAGCGGGAAGCCCGGATTCGTGAAGAAGTCCGCCAGCGGATTGCGGCGGAAGAAAGCGACCGCATTCGCCGCGAGGAAGCCCGGGCGGCCAGCGAGCGCGAGTTTCACGAAGAACAGCTGCGTCAGCGCATCGTGGACGAAGAGACACGCGCCTACTACGAGAATTCGCCCGACTACTTCGAGTTCATCAACGAAAACGGTGATTCGGAGTGGCTCACCCGCAAGCAGATTCTGGCCCGTGAAGGTTACTTCGATTACGAAGAGCATGTGGAAGATCCCGACCGCGGCCGCCGCTTTGTCACCTTGCGCTTTTTCGCCTATGGCCTCTTGAGCCTTCTGCTGATTGGCTCCGGCATCCTTTACATGCTGGACGATCCGGCCACCCTGCACGTGCTTTGCAATGTGCAGGGCGCGGAAATCCTGATTGACGGCCAGCCCAGGGAAGAACGCACCGACGCGCGCATCGAGCTGGCCGCCGGCGAGCATCTGGTGGAGGTGCGGCATCTGGGCTATGTGCCCGATGGCGAGGCCTATCGCGTGATTGAAGTGAAAGACGGTGAAAGCCGCGAGCTTTCCTTCAGGTTGAAGGCGGCGCGCTGATGGAGAAGCCGGTCTACATTGCCGGCGTCGGCTTTACCAACGAGCAGCCGGGCCGCAGCTGGAAGGGCCCGCTCTTTTTGCTGCTCCTGCTGATTGTGCTGGGCACGGCCGTCTGGTACATGATTCAGGATTACCGCTCCATTCCCGCCGAGTGCCTGCTGGTTATTGAAAGCCAGCCACCCGGTGCCGAAGTCTGGCTGAACCTTGAGCCCACAGGCAAACTGACCCCTGCCGAGATCAGCGCCCCAACCAGCGAGGAAGTGCTGGTGCAGGTGCGTATGGCCGGTCGCCAGTCAGATCCTCTCGGCTGGAAGCTTAGCCAGCAGGAGCTGCGTCAGGGTCGGGTCAGCTGCAGCTTTCTGATGAGCGAACTGGAAGCGCCCTACCAGCCCGAAGAAGCGGCACCGATCATCAAGGAAGATGTCGCGCCCCAAGTTCCCGCCAGGCAGCCACAAGCACTGGCCAGGCTACAGGCGACTGAGCGCAAGCAGCCCGCTGCCCGGGAGATAAAGCCATCCCCCACGCCTGCCCAGCCGCCTGTACAAGCGCCCGCCATCAGCTCTCACACGGTTTATCTGCTCAACTCCGATGAGGCCTATCGCCTGCGTGTGGACGGAGTGGAATTGCCCATTGCCGAAGCCATGCAGCTGGAAGCCGGTCCTCACAGACTGCAGGTGGATCTGATGTCGATTCAGCTGCTGGATACCCTGCTTTTGGAAGGCGGCGAGCACCGCCTGCTGCTGCCCGATCGCTCCCACGTGGTTGAAGTGACCGTCATGCCCGCCCGTGCCGAGATCATCAGCCGCGAGCGCAGTCTGGGCCGGGGCCGCGTGCTTGTGCCGCGCATTCTTTTGCCCATGCAGCTGCGCTTTCCCACGCTGGCAGGGCTTTTGCCTCCGGCTGAATTTCTTCTGGACCCCGACGCGCCCTTGAAGCTCGAGTTCCGCCACACGGAACCCATGCACTTCGTATGGACATCACCCGACTCGCCAGACATGCGGGTGGAAGGGCTGGGCTATGTGCTGCCCGACCGGGGCTTTGTCAGCGACCGCGAGCATGGCCCGGAAATGGACGAGGCCCCCATGCTTTTGGGCCGCGCCTTTCACGATCGCAGGCCGGGTGGCGCCCACACTCTGCGCCTGCAGATCCAATTGCCTGAAGGCTTCCATTCCGGCTGGCCGGCGGATCTGATGGTGGATGCCGTGGATTCGGGCGAACGCTTTCCGCTTACCCTGACCCGCCGCGCGACCCTTAGCGTCTTTGTCAACGATGTGGCTCTGGGCCGCGATCTGGTGCTGGACGAAGCTTCCGCGCCGCGCAGCTGGCCTGTATCACGCCTGCTGAAGCCCGGTCTGAACCGGATCGAGCTGCGCTCCACCGAAGAAGCCAAAAGCAGGACCCGCCTGCTCAAGGTCAGGCTGGATCTGGAATGATCCCGCTGGAGCGCGCATGGAACTGGCTGGGCGGGGATCTGCCCGGTGGCCCGATTCCGGTGCTCGCGCTGCTGGCCCTTTATCTCTTTCTGCTTTACAAGGTGATCAAGCCGCAGGGCATCCTGCGTGAAAGCTCGCCCCTTTCCTGGGCGCTGGCCGGTCTGTTGGTGGCCGTGGCCATGCATTCGGGCCTGAGGCTCTGGGCTGGCTACGATCAGGATCCCGCCCGCCTGGCGGTCTGGACGCCCGACCCCGTCGAGGACAGCCAGGCCTTTGCGCAGGGCCTTTCGCTGGAGCGTCGCCTGCGCCAGCTGGGGCTCGATCGCGCGCTTAATGGCTGGCAGCTGCAGATTGGCGAAGGCCTATTGCAGAACCATCGCCTGCAGCCAGCGACGGCCGAGCAGGCCGACAGCCTGATGAGCGCCCTTAAGCTGCGCCGCCTGTTGCAGCTTCGTCGTGGGCCGGCTGGCCTCGAATGGCTGCTCTGGGTGCGGGACTGTGATGTTACCGAGCTGCGTGATACAGGCAGTCTGGGTGACCCGGGCGACGAAAGCTGGAATCCCTTCAGCGATCTGGCCTTGCCCGCTGGCCACGTACCCGATGCTGGCCTGATGCCCGCGCTCTATGCAAGCGTCGCGGACAGCGCCGGACGCTGGCTGGACCTGCCCGAAGGCCCGCTGCCACTGGCCGAAGATCTGCGCCGGGCCCGGCTCATGCTGGAGCTGGATGCTGGCCATCCGGACCTTGTCCGGGCAGTTAACCGCGGTCTGGCTGCGGAAGATTCCGCCGGTGCCGAAGGCTATTTGCTGGCCGCGCGCTGGTTCATGGAGAAGGGTGAGTGGGAATCCTGCACGCAGGCCCTGACCAACTGCCTCAGCATCGAGCCCCTGCATCCCGAGCTTCACTGGCTGATCAGCGCACTGAATGAAGACCGCTTGCCCTCTTTGGGCTACCACAGCCGGGCCGAAGCCCGCGCACGCTGCCTGGGCCTGCAGCCCCTGCACCTGCCCGCCCTGCATGTTCAGTGCCAGCACTGGATCGATTATCGCCGGGGCGATCTGGCCACCGACAGCGCCGATCGCGCGTTATTGGTCTATCCACAGGACCCGGAAATTCACTTGCTAAGGGGCAACCTGGCCTACAGCCTGATGGAATTCGGGCCGGCCCGCCGTCACTACGAGGCTGTGATCAAGCTTCGTCCCAACGAAGTTCGCGCCTGGCGCAATCTGGGTCAGCTGCATTACCTGACCCGTGACTGGGCTGGAGCCATCGAGCCGCTTGGCCGAGCCGTGGAGCTGGGCAGCCCGCCCGAGATGCTCTATCTGCTTGGCGTCTGCCATCGCATGAACGGCAATCTGCCAGCCGCCATCGATGCCTTGAGGCGACGGATGAAACTGGGCGGTGACCCGGAGGAGCTGGAGCGTACCCGTCGCCAGCTGGCCGCCTGTTTTCCCGATGGCGTTCCGGAGCCGGCCGAATGAAGCAGGCCCTGCTGGAGCGTCTGGAGAATCTTGATCAGCCGCCGCTGGTCATGGGCATTTTGAATCGCACTCCTGACTCCTTTTCCGACGGGGGCAGGTTTTTCAATCCGGCCAATCCTCGTGATACACGCGCTGCCATGCGCGAGGCCGAGCGCATGATCACCGCCGGCGCGGAACTGCTGGATGTGGGCGGCGAAAGCACACGACCGGGCGCACAGACCATCAGCCAGCAGGAAGAACTGGCTCGCGTCATGCCGCTGGTCAGGGAGCTGTGCAGGCTGGGTCTGCCTGTCAGCATCGACACCCGTTCGGCTCAGGTAGCGCAGGAGGCCTTGGCAGCCGGTGCCGTGATGGTCAACGACATCAGCGCGGCCAGTCATGATCCCGCCATGCCTGGCCTGCTGGCCGAATCCGGCGCGCTGTGCATTCTGATGCACATGCAGGGCCAGCCCGCAACCATGCAGCAGGCTCCCGCTTACCAGAGCGTGGTTGATGAAGTGCTGGCCCATCTGCTTGAGCAGGCCGCGCGTCTGAAGAAGCTGGGTCTGCCTGCCGAACACATCCTGCTTGATCCTGGCATCGGTTTTGGCAAGAGACTGCTTGACAACGGAGAACTTTTTGCTCAGTTTTCCGGACGCGCCGCCGGCCATGGTCACAGGCTGGCCATGGGCGCTTCGCGCAAGAGCTTTATCGCCCAGCTGGAAGAGCAGCAGGGCCATGCCGTCAGCGATCAGTCGGAGCGTCTGGGCGCTTCGCTGGCAGCTGCGCTGGCATCGGCCATGCAGGGTTACCGGCTTCTGCGCGTACACGATGTGGCCCAGACGGTGCAAGCCCTGCGTGTCTGGAAGTGGATTGAGGCCTGCCGATGAGCGAACGCATCATTGCCCCTTTAAGCCCTGCCGAGCTGGAAGACCTTTCCGAACTGGAAGAACGCTGTTTTCCCACCGATCCCTGGCCCCGTTGCCTTTTGGCCAGCGCGCTGGAAGGCTATGGCAATCTTGCGCTGGGCCTTTACTGTCCGGAGCTCTGCGGCTGTGCCCTTGGCCGGATCGTGGCCGATGAAGCCGAGCTGCATTCGATTGCCGTTCACCCGGCAAGCCGCCGCAAGGGCCACGCCCGTGCCCTGCTGGAAGCCTTCCTTGAGCAGTGCCGGGATGCTGGCGTGCGCCATGTCTGGCTGGAAGTGCGAGCCTCCAATCATCCGGCCATCGCGCTCTATGGCGGCCGTGGCTTCAAGGCTTCGGGCCGGCGACCGGGCTATTACGATGACGGCGAAGACGCCCTGATCTACCTGCTCGACCTCGCTTGATTTCGAGCCATGGGGCAAAGCCGCATTGCCCCCGCCAAGGCCCTGTCAATCCGGCCTCCTTTCCTTACCTTTTCAGGTTTCAGTCGCGACACAGGACGAAGAGTAAAAGGACCGGAGCACGGCATGAGCTGGTTCAAACGCAGCGAAGAACTTCCGCGCAAGACATCCGCCCCCAGCACGGTGCCGGACGGTCTCTGGATCAAGTGCGGCAAGTGCGGACAGATCCTTTACCGCAAGGAAGTCGAGCGCAATCTGGATGTCTGTCCTCAGTGCCAGCATCACATGCGCATTGGCAGCCGCCGCTATCGGGACATCCTCTTTGACGAAGGCAGCTTTCAGGAATTCGGTCAGGGGCTGAAGAGCCGCGACTTCCTGAGTTTTGTGGACACGGACAGCTACCGCAAGCGGCTGGATGCCGCCACCAAAAAGACGGGCCTGAATGACGCCGTCCTGACCGGCAGCGGCCGCATGAATGGTCTGGATATCTGCGCCGCCATCATGGACTTCACCCACTTCGGCGGATCCGTTGGCAGCGTGGTCGGCGAAAAGATCGGCCGTGCCATCAGTCACGCCATCGAGCAGAATCAACCCCTGCTGGTGCTCTCCGCTTCCGGCGGCATGCGCATGCAGGAAGGCACCTTGAGCCTGATGCAGATGGCCAAGACCAGCGCGCTTCTGACCCGCCTGGCCGACAAGGGCCTGCCCTTTATCAGCCTGCTGACGGACCCGACCACCGGCGGCACCACCGCCAGTTTCAGCATGCTGGGCGATGTGATCGTGGCCGAACCCGGTGCCCTGATCGGCTTCGCCGGGCCGCGCGTGATCAAGCAGACCATTGGCGAGGATCTGCCGCAGGGCTTTCAGCGGGCGGAGTTCCTGCTGGAACATGGATTTGTGGATCAGGTCATTTCGCGCAGTGAGCTGAAGGCCCAGCTGCATCGCCTGTTCTGCCTGCTGCTGAACCGCCATCCCGAAGAGAAGCGTGAACCGTCGGCATGAGAATCCTGATCGGCAACGATGACGGTTTTCGCGCGGAAGGACTGCTGGCCCTGGCCCGCGAACTTTCCCGCGATCACGAGGTGCTGGTCAGCGCGCCCGACCGTGAATGCTCGGCCACCGGCCACGGCATCACCCTGCGCAAGCCCCTGCGCCTGACCACTATCGAGGAAGAAACCTTCACCCTGAACGGCCTGAGCGGCCTGCCCGCCGACGCCATGAAGTTCGGCCTGACCCAGCTCTGCAAGGATCGGGCGCCAGATCTGGTGCTTTCCGGCATCAATCACGGCGCGAACACGGGGCAGAATGTCTTCTATTCGGGGACGGTTGGGGCCGCTACCGAAGGCACCTTTCGCGGCATTCCTTCCATGGCGCTTTCCCTTGCTGGAATTCGCCGCGAGCACTTCAGTCCCGAAAACTTCGCCGCCGCGGCAAAAGTCGCGCGCCGGCTGGTCGAGCGCTTTCAGCAGTCGCCCCATAATCCGGAACTGCTGCTGAATGTCAACATTCCGCCCCTGCCCCTTGAGGAAATGAAAGGCCTGCGCGCCTCACGCATGGGCTACGCGCGCTTCCACGACTATTTCGAGGAAAAGGAAGATCCGGAGACCGGCTCCGTCTGGTGGCTGGACGGCAGCAAGAACGGCGACGACACGGAAGCAGACAGCGACGATTTTCTGGTGCACAATGGCTGGGTAAGCATCAGCCCCCTGCGTCTATCGCTCAGCCATGGCGGCTGGCAGCAGGAACTGGACGACTGGAAACTGCAGGAGATTCCTCTGTCATGAAGCAGATACTGGTGCTGGATTTTGGCTCGCAGTACACGCAGCTGATCGCCCGCAAGATTCGTGAACTCCATGTGGACGCGGTGATCCTTTCCTGCGAGAGTACGCTAGAAGAGATCAAGGCCTTTCAGGCCCGCGGCATCATTCTGTCCGGTGGACCCAATTCGGTCTACGATGAGGGTGCGCCACTGCCGGGCTTCAGCCTGAAGGATCTGGAGATTCCTGTTCTGGGCATCTGCTACGGCCTGCAGGTTGCCGGCCAGCAGCTGGGCGGCACGGTCAAGGCCAGCCAGCTGCGGGAGTACGGCCTGGCCACGCTGAGCGTGGAGCAGAAGGACGACCCGCTTTTTGCAGGCATTCCGCTGGAAAGCCCTGTCTGGATGAGTCACGGGGATTCCATCGATCAGCTGCCGGCGGGTGCGCGAATCCTGGCCACCACGGCCAACACGCCGGTGGCTGCCATGCGCGTACCCGAGCGCAGCTTCTGGGGCGTGCAGTTTCATCCGGAAGTGCATCACTCGGTGCACGGCCGCGAAATGCTGCAGAACTTTGTCTTTCAGATTTGCGGCTGCACGCCCAACTGGACGGCCGGTCGCTTCATCGAGCGCGAGATTCCGCGAATCCGCCAAGAAGTTGGACCCGATGCCCATGTGATCTGCGGCATTTCCGGTGGCGTGGATTCCACCGTGACCGCGGCCCTGATTCATCAGGCGATTGGCGAGCAGCTGACCTGCATCTTCGTCAATAACGGCCTTCTGCGAGAAGGTGAATACGAAGCTGTCCAGCACATGATGCGCGACAATCTGCACATCAATCTGGTGGCCGTGGATGCCAGCGAGCTTTTCCTGGAAAGGCTGGCCGGCGTCAGCGACCCGGAGAAGAAGCGCAAGATTATCGGTCACACCTTCATTGATGTTTTCGAGCAGGAGGCGGCCAAATTGCAGGGCGTCGAGTTCCTGGCGCAGGGCACGCTTTATCCGGATGTGATCGAATCGGTCATGCATCGCGGTCCCAGCCAGACCATCAAGACGCATCACAATGTGGGCGGCCTGCCTGAGCGCCTGAACTTCAAGCTGCTGGAGCCGCTGCGCGAGCTTTTCAAGGACGAAGTCCGGGCCGTGGGTGAAGAGCTTGGCCTGCCCCACAGCATGCTCTGGCGACATCCCTTCCCGGGGCCGGGTCTGGGTATTCGCATTCTGGGCGAGATCACGGCAGCCCGCGTGGCCGTTTTGCAGCAGGCCGATCGCATCTTCATTGACGAACTGCGCTCATCGGGCTGGTACGACCGCACCTGGCAGGCGCTGGCCGTGTTGCTGCCGGTTTCCAGCGTGGGCGTAATGGGCGATCAACGCACCTACGAGAATGTTCTGGCCCTGCGCGTGGTGGATTCCACCGACGCGATGACGGCCGATTTCAGCCGACTGCCCTGGGACCTTTTGGCCAGAGTCAGCAGTCGCATCATCAACGAGGTTCGCGGAGTCAATCGCGTGGTCTACGACATTTCGTCCAAGCCGCCCGCGACCATTGAATGGGAATGATTTGCATCACGAGGGGAATCTGAGATGTGTGGAATTGTAGGCTATATCGGCCCGAAAACGGCAACACCTTTTCTGCTGGAAGGCCTTAAGCGGCTTGAATACCGCGGTTATGACTCGGCCGGCATCGCCCTGATGCACGAGGGCCGGCTCGATCTGGTCAAGCGTCTGGGAAAGGTCAAGGAGCTGGCGCAGGCCGTGGTGCGTACCCGTCCGGATCAGGTTGGCATGGGCCATACCCGCTGGGCCACGCACGGTGCGCCTTCGGAGGCCAATGCTCACCCGCATATCAGTCAGGACGGCAAGCTGGCCCTGATCCACAACGGCATCATCGAGAATTATGCCCCGCTGAAGGAAGAGCTTCAGCAGAAGGGCGTTGTTTTCAAGAGCGAAACGGACACGGAAGTTCTGGCGCAGCTGATTGCGGCCAACTACAAGGGCGATCTGGCGGAAGCCGTGCGCACAACCCTTTCCGTTGTCGACGGCGCTTACGGCATTTGCGTGATGCACAGCGACGAACCCGATCGCCTGGTGGTGGCCAAGATGGGTTCCCCCCTGCTGATCGGTCTGGGCGAAGATGAGAACTACATCGCCAGCGACAAGACGGCCCTGATCGGCTACAGCGATCGCATGATCATTCTGGAAGACGGCGAAATGGCCGTGATTCGCGCCAATGATCTGACGGTCTTCACCGTGGACAAGGAGCCCGTCACCCGCGAGGCCATCGAACTGGCCGACGAGCTGGAACGCATTGACAAGGGCGACTTTCCGCACTTCATGTTAAAGGAAATCTTCGAGCAGACCCGCACCATCGCCGATGCTTATGCCGGTCGCCTGATGCCTGAAGAGGGCGGCGTTCGCCTGGGCGGCATCGTGGATGTGATGGACCGCCTCAAGAACTGCCATCGCCTGATCCTGACCGCCTGCGGTACCAGCTGGCATGCCGCGCTGGTGGGCGAATACCTGATCGAAGAACAGCTGCGCATTCCGGTGGAAGTGGAGTACGCCAGCGAGTTCCGCTATCGCAATCCGGTCATCGATGAGAACTGCGTGGTCATCGCCATCTCCCAGTCGGGCGAAACGGCCGACACCCTGGCCGCCATGAAGGAGGCCAAGCGCAAGGGTGCGCTGGTCCTGGGCATCTGCAACCGTGTGGGCAGCGCCATCGCCCGCGAAAGTCATGCGGGCGTCTACCTGCACGCAGGTCCGGAAATTGGCGTGGCGTCCACCAAGGCCTTCACCAGCCAGCTGGTGGTGCTGATTCTGCTGGCCGTGCACATGGGCCGCCTGAAGCACATGGGTTACAATGCCGGTCGCCAGATCGTTGATGAGCTGAAAGCCCTGCCGGTAAAGGTCGGCAAGATTCTAAGGCAGGCCGATGAAATCAAACGGATCAGCGAGCTTTTGGCCGGGCATGACAACGCCCTCTATCTGGGACGCGGACCTTACTATTCGGTAGCGCGCGAAGGCGCCTTAAAACTCAAGGAAATCAGCTATATCCATGCCGAAGGCTACCCGGCAGCGGAAATGAAGCATGGCCCGATTGCCCTGATCGACGAAAACATGCCCGTCATCGTGGTGGCGCCCAAGGATGACAACTACGAAAAGGTGCTCTCGAATATTCAGGAAGTCCGGGCCCGCAGCGGCAAGGTGATCGTGATCGCAACCGAAGCCGATCACAAGCTGGCCGATCTGGCCGATGCGATCATTGTGATACCGGACGCGCATCCTGTGGTTCTGCCCGTTCTGGCGGCCATTCCCCTGCAGCTGATCAGCTACTACGTGGCCGTGGCCCGCGGCTGCGATGTGGACCAGCCGCGCAATCTGGCCAAATCCGTAACCGTGGAGTAGTGATGCGAGCTCTGCTGCTCCTGCTTGTCAGTTGCCTGTTCTCGCTGCCGCTCTGGGCGCTGGAACCCGCTGATCTTCTTCTGAAGGCCAGGCAGGGTGCCAGCACAGAAGCGCTGGCTGCCATGATCTCGCAAGGCCTTCAGCAGTCCGCGCCCGAGCAGACCAGTACCTGGCGCATGCTGGATGTCTGGATTCGTATGAAGCAGTCCGCCAGCGCCGGTCAGCAGTCGCTTGAAGCCTTCAAGCGGGATTTTCCTCAGTCGCGCTACACGCCCTACCTGAAGCTCTTTGCCGCCGCGGGCCTGGCCCGGGAGCAGGACTTCCACGCGGCCGGCAGTCAGCTGCTTCCCCTGCTGGATCACGCCGATCAGGAGCTTGAGGCACTGGCAAAGGGCGATCTGGAAAAGCTCTACGCCCTGTTGGCTGAAGATGAGCGTCTCGCCTTGCTGGCCTCGGCCGGCAGCCGTTCACAGCTGGCCTTCCTTGAAAGCCTTTCAAAGCAGACCATTCAGCGCCGGATTGGGCTGGTGCTGCCGCTTTCCGGGGAAGATGCCGAGGCTGGCCTTGAATTGATGGCCGGCGCGCGCGCTGCCTGGGAGGCCGCTCTGGCCGGGCAGCCGGGCTGGTCGCTGGTGGTCGAGGACTGCGAAAGCGATCCCGTGCTGGCGCAGGCGCAGCTGCGGGCGCTCTCGGAAAACTGTGATGCCCTTGTCATTCTGGGGCAGCCGGAATATGTGGCCGCGGCGGGATTTGGCTCGCCCGTTCCTGTGCTTTTCCCTGGCTACGATGGCAGGCCCCTCGATGCGGAAAAGCTGAGCTTTTTCCAGTTCCATGCCGACCCGGCGCATCTGGCTTCCGCCTACGCGGGGCTGGCTCTGGACAGTCTGGGCCTTAGGCGCCTGATCACTCTTGCGCCCGCCTCCCTTTCCGGCAAGCGCTTTACCGAAGCTCTGATGAGCGAAGTGATGGCTCGCGACAGTCTGGTCGAGTTCGGCCAGCCGCAATGGTACTTCGCCGGAGCACAGGATATGCGCCGCCAGCTGGAAAATCTCTGCCTGTATGAAAACGCCTTTGACAGTCTGGCAGCGGCACTTGTCTTTCTGCGTCAGGAAGACCTGAAGGTCTTTGTTCCGCAAATGGCCTGGGCCGATCCTGCCCATCTGCTCATTGCCAATTCCGCCCTGCTGGATGCCCGCGGCATTTTCGAGCTGCGCAGTCTGGACGGGCAGCTTTTGGTCATTGCCGACTGGCTGCCGGACACGCGCATCGACTCCATGGAAAACTGGCGTCAGGAACTGATGAACCTTGAAGGCCGCGCCGCCAGCCTGCTGGAGGAACAGGCCTTTGAGAGCATGCGTCTGCTGCTGTTGGCCGGTTCCCGTGCGGAAGAGGCGAAGCGCTCACTGCCTGACGTTTTGCGCAGCCTCAATGTGCCCAGTCTCTTTGGCGGCACGCTGGAAATGGACGGTCATCACAACAACAGCCTGAAACTGCTCGAGCTGTCTGGAACCGGCTACAGGCCACTGTTTGATCTGGATGCCTATCGGCCGCCCCTACCTGAGGAAGAGGAGGCGAACTGATGCTTGACGCCATTCTGCTGGGCATTATTCAGGGCCTGACCGAATTCCTGCCCATCTCCAGTTCCGGTCATCTGGTGCTGGGCGAACACCTGCTTGGTTTCATGGCAGGTGAAAGGCACGATGTGCTGCTGGAGGTCGTGCTGCATCTGGGCACTCTGCTCGCCGTTGTCGTAGCCTACTGGCAGGACCTCAAAGCTCTGGTGCTTTCACTCTTGCCGGCGAAGGCCGATCCTGAAGCCGCCACGCAGCGCGCCCAGTCAAGGCGCTTGATCCTGCTCTTGATCGTCGGCTCCATTCCCGCAGCTCTGGTAGGAATTCTGCTTAAAGAGCAAATCACGGGCCTTTTCAGCGAGCCCCGTGTGGTTGCCGGTCTTCTGCTGGTGACGGCCCTGATTCTCTTCATCGGCGACCACGCTCGCAAGGGCGAAAGCGAAGCCGAAGAGAGCGGCTGGTGGAAGTCACTTCTGATCGGCATGGCGCAGGCTTTTGCCATTCTGCCCGGAATCAGCCGCAGCGGGTCCACGATTGTCACTGGCCTGCTGCTCGGATTGCGTCCGGTTGAAGCCGCACGCTTCAGCTTCCTCATGTCGATTCCGGCTGTGGGTGGCGCGGCCTTGCTCGAGTTCAAGGATGTACTGGAATCAGCTCAGCCGCCGGCACTGGACGCCCTGACCCTGATTGCCGGATTTGCTGCCAGCGCGATTGTGGGCTACCTGGCCCTGCAGTGGCTGCTGGTCGCCGTCGAGCGCCGCAACCTGAGCTGGTTCGCGCTCTATTGTCTGCTGCTTGGCTCACTCTTTTTGATCATGGGTTGAACAATGTCACTGCTTGTCGGCATTACGGTTGAACAGCAATCGGACCCGCAAAATGCCCGGGCTTTTTCGCGGGGACAGACGCTAAACTACCTGAGCTCGCCCTACACGGATCTGGTTGAAGGCATGGGCGCGCAGCCCCTTTTGATCGGGCCCGTCAGCGATGAGGCCGCCGCTGCACTGATTGTATCACGGCTGGACGGACTGCTGCTTTCCGGCGGGGCCGATCTGGACCCTGCCGACTACGGAGAAGAGGAACTCGAGCCGGGTGGCCATGTGGAGCCCGTCGGAGAGGACCATCGCGCCCGTGGCCGGCGGGAAGACCTTCTGATCCGGGCCGCTCTTAACGCCGGTTTGCCCATCCTGGGAATCTGCCGCGGACTGCAGCAGCTTAATGTCAGCCTGGGCGGATCGCTCGTGCAGGATATCGAGCGGCAGATGGGTATCGAGGGCCACTATGAG
The DNA here is from genome assembly GCA_964345075.1 of uncultured Bacteroidaceae bacterium. GTDB lineage: Bacteria > CAIWAD01 > CAIWAD01 > CAIWAD01 > CAIWAD01 > CAYFPS01. Next base: position 18,551 of record CAYFPS010000019.1, read on the forward strand.
CTCGAAGATCCCTGGCTGAAAAAGCACGATGTTTGTATCACAGAGAAGAATGGCGCAGAGCTTTTTGGCCTGGAGCGCTTTCCTGTTACCAGCACGCATCATCAGGCCCTGAAGGAGCTTGCACCTGGTGCCAGCCTGCTGGCCGTGGATGCTGCCGATGGCCGCATTCCGGAGGCTGTTCGTTTTGCGGGCGATGCCTTTGTGATGGGCGTGCAGTGGCACCCCGAACGCATGCCAGCGGATGAAAGCACCCGCCGCTTGCTGGCAGCCTGGAAGAGCGCCATGGAAAGCCGCCGGAGACCTGCCTGATGGCGCGCATGCCTTCGGAAAAGGATATCCTGGACGGGCGTCTGAAGCCGGTCTATTTTCTCTACGGCGACGAGGCCCTGCTGATGGAGCGGGATCTCAAGCTCTTCTGGGAGCATGTGGTCGATCCTTCCATGGTGGATTTCAATCGCGATTCCTTTCACATGGAAGACGTGGATTCCGCCTCTTTTTTCGCCCTGCTTTCCAGCTACCCGATGATGGCCGAGCGCCGTCTGGTGGTGCTGCGCGGACTGGAACAGTCCAAAACCGCCTTTCGCAATGACCTCGTGACCTATCTGGCCCAGCCTTCCGAGAGCAGCGTGCTGGTCATGCTGGCCGCAAAAACCGACAAGCGGCAGAAGTTCTGGAAGACGTTGATTTCCAAAACGGAGAGCATCGAATACCAGACGCCCAAGGATCATCAACTGGCCGAATGGCTGATGAACGAGGCCCGTGCTCAGGGGCGCAGCATGGACAATCGGGCCGCTCAGGAGCTGGCCATGCGTCTGGGCGGGGCAAACTTGCACATGGCCGTGCAGGAGCTGGACAAGCTCTTCCTGCTGCATCCGGCAGAGGAAACGATCACACTGGAAGCGCTGGGCGAGGCGCTGGGGATCGACCCGGGCGCCAGTCCTTTTGCGTTTATTGACGCCCTGCTGGCCCGCCGCAAGCAGCAGGCAATGGCCATGCTCCCCAGTCTGTTGCAGCAGCCGGATGCCGAGTTCTTTCTGGTGCCAAATCTGATCCGCAGCTTTGGCCGCCTCTGGTTTGTGCGCAGCCTGCTGGATGCCGGTGTATCACAGGGCGAAATTCCGGGCATGCTGAAGGTGAGCGGCTTTGCCCTCAGGACAACATTCAGTGTAGCGGGAAAATGGAGCCGCCCCATGGCGGAAGAGGCCTGCGAGCTGCTTAATCAGACCGATGTGGCCATGAAGGGCGGCAGCGCGCTGAAGGCCAGTCATCTGCTGACTCAACTGATTGTGAAGCTATGTCGAATCCAGTAAAGACAGACGAGCAGTTGATTCAGGCCTTGCAGGAAGGCGAGCTGGCGGCCTACGATCAGCTTGTCGAGCGCTATCGCGATCGCCTCTTCACCTTTTTGCGTCTGATGGTCAAGGATCCGGGCACGGCTGAAGACCTTTTGCAGGAAACCTTCATCCGCTTCTGGCGCTACCGAATGAACTACAAGCCCGTCGCCCGCTTCAGCACCTGGATCTACACCATCGCGGGCAATCTGGCCAGAAGTGAGCTCAGGCGGCTGGCCAGGAAGAATGAGATTGACATTGCCGCCAACGAGCATGTCAACGCGCCGGAATTTGAATTTGTGGATCAGGCCGCCCCGGTGGATGCGCAGGTTCATCGCCGCATGACACAGGAGGCCGTTCGGCGGGCCATCGAGAAATTGCCCGATGATTTTCGCGAAGTAATCATTTTGCGCGAACTGCAGGAACTTTCCTACGAGGAAATCGTAGAACTCCTTTCTCTCCCGCTGGGCACCGTCAAGAGCCGGATCAACCGGGCCCGGACGCGCCTGCGGGAGTTGCTTTCTGGAGAAGTCTAAGGAGAACGAATGAACCCTTGTGAGACGCTTGCTGCCGAACTTTGGGACTGGCTTGAAGCTCCCGACACTCACCCGCAGAATCAGGAAATCCAGCAGCATCTGGCTGACTGCGCCTCCTGTCAGGCCCAGCTTGAGGAAATCAAGGCCCTGCGCGGCACACTTTCCCAGCTGAAGGAAAAGCCTTCCACCGCCTTTGATCAGCGCCTGAAAGCAGCACTTGAGGCCGAGCGCGCCGGAGACGACTTTCAGCTGCATGCATTACCTCAAAAGGGCTTCTGGAAACGCCCGCTCAGTCTGGTTGCCCTTGGCGCGGCGGCCGTCCTGCTGGTGGGTCTTTTCAGTCGTCAGGACTTGCCGGAAAAGGAATTGCCCGGCCTTAACCTGAACAGCCAGGCGCCGGTTGCCCAGTCTGAAGGCCTGATCGAGCGCCACGAATGGAACGAAGCCGACAGCGCAAAAGCAGGGCAGGATCCAGTTCAGCAACAGGATCAGGATGTGATCCCCGTCAGCACGGCTCCATGAGAAGGGAATTCATTAGCTTGACACCTTCAGGGCGGACACAGGTTGTCCGCCTTCTGTTTGGCTTTGGAGAAGTGCCATGAAGGGTGTACTTCTGGCTGGCGGAACGGGCTCGCGCCTCCACCCGCTGACCAAGGTGACCAACAAGCACCTGCTGCCCGTCGGTCAGGAGCCCATGATCTTTCATCCGCTGAAGAAGCTGGTCGAGGCCGGCTGCGAGGATATCCTTGTGGTGACGGGTCTGGAGCACATGGGCGATGTGGTCAATCTGCTGGGCTCGGGCAGGGATTTCAACTGCCGCATCACCTACCGCGTGCAGGACGAGGCCGGTGGCATCGCGCAGGCACTGGGGCTGGCCGAAGGTTTTGTCGGGCAGGACAGCATGCTGGTTCTGCTGGGGGACAACATTTTTCGAGCCTCGCTGACAGAGCCGGCCAGGGCCTTTCTGGCCTCCAGCGCCGAAGCGCAGATCATGCTGAAGAATGTCCCGGATCCAGGACGATATGGCGTAGCCGAACTGGCCGGGGATCGTGTGCTGGGCATCGAAGAAAAGCCCGCCCATCCCAAAAGCACCATGGCCGTGACGGGGCTGTATTTCTACACGCACGGCGTCTTCGAGATCATTCGCACGCTCAAGCCTTCGGGTCGCGGCGAACTGGAAATCACCGATGTGAACAACGAGTACATTCGCCGGGGCAGCCTGCGCTGGGAGGCCCTGGATGGATGGTGGACCGATGCCGGCACCTTTGAGTCGCTGGCACTTGCCAATCAATTCATTTCTGGAGATAAGTCATGAAACTGACGGTCATCGGCACCGGCTATGTGGGCCTGGTGGTTGGCGTCTGCTTTGCTGAAGTGGGCAACGATGTGATCTGTGTGGATGTGGATCAACGCAAGATCGACATGCTGAACCGCGGTGAGATTCCCATTTATGAACCCGGATTGAAGGAAATGCTCGAGCGAGTGGTCCGTCAGGGTCGCTTAAGCTTCAGCATGGATACCAGGGCCGCCGTGGAGCAGAGCAAGGTGGTCTTCATTGCCGTGGGCACGCCCCCGGACGAGGACGGCTCGGCCGACCTGCAGCATGTGCTGGCTGCCGCCCGCGAAGTGGCAGGTGCCATGAAGGATTACACGGTGGTGGTTGACAAGTCCACGGTGCCGGTTGGCACGGCGGACAAGGTGCGGGCCGCCATGAAGGAAGTCACGGATCTGGACTTCGATGTGGTTTCCAATCCCGAATTCCTCAAGGAAGGCGCGGCCATCAATGACTTCCTCAAGCCCGATCGCGTGGTGGTGGGTGCCGACAGCGAGCGGGCCCGCGAAATCATGCTCGAGCTCTACGGACCCTTTGTGCGCACGGGTCATCCCATCATCACCATGGATGTGCGCTCGGCCGAGCTGACCAAGTACGCGGCCAACGCCATGCTGGCCACCAAGATCTCCTTCATGAATGAAATCGCCCGCATCTGCGATCGCGTCGGCGCCAATGTGGAGAAGGTCCGCCTGGGCATCGGCAGCGACACGCGCATTGGCCCGCAGTTCCTCTTTCCGGGCATCGGTTATGGTGGCAGCTGCTTCCCCAAGGATGTCAAGGCCATTATCAAGACGGCCCAGGAATACGATTACGACTTCCGCATTCTGCAGGCAGTCGAAGAGGTGAACGCCGGCCAGAAGCGCCTGATGGTGGACATGGTCAAGGCGCACTTTGGTGAGGACCTTTCCGGCAAGACCTTCGCGCTGTGGGGCCTGGCCTTCAAGCCGCGCACGGACGACATGCGCGAAGCCCCCTCGCTGGAAGTAATCAAGGGCCTGAGCGAGGCCGGCGCCCGCTTCAAGGTCTACGACCCGGAAGCCATGGAAGAATGCGAGCGCAAGATCGGCGACGCGGTTGAATACGCCAGCGACAACTACGCGGCGCTGGAAGGGGCCGATGCCCTGATCATCGCAACCGAATGGTCGGACTTCCGCGAGCCGGATTTCGATCGCATGAAAAGCCTGCTGAAGGAGGCCGTCATCTTTGACGGACGCAATATCTACAAGGCCGAAAAGGTGCGCGGACTGGGCTTCAGCTACCGCAGCATCGGTCGTCCATAGAAGGCTGAGCGGGGCCCGTGTCCAAGGCGCGGGTCCTTTTTCAAGGAAGATCCATGCGAGTTCTTGTCACCGGCGGCGCCGGTTTCATCGGCAGTCATCTTTGCCGCAGGCTACTGTCCGAAGGTCACGAAGTGATCTGCCTGGATAACCTCTTTACGGGTTCCCGGGACAATATCCGTCCGCTTCTGGCCGACGATCACTTCGAGTTCATTCGCCACGACATCATCGAGCCGATTCTGCTGGAAGTCGACTGGATCTTCAATCTGGCCTGTCCGGCATCGCCCATTCACTATCAGCACAATCCTGTGAAGACGGTCAAGACCAGCGTGATGGGCGCAATCAACATGCTGGGCATGGCCAAGCGTGTGGGCGCCCGCATCCTGCACACCTCTACCAGCGAAGTTTACGGCGATCCGCAGGTGCACCCGCAGCCGGAGTCTTATCACGGCAATGTCAATCCGATCGGCCTCAGGAGCTGCTACGATGAAGGCAAGCGTGTGGCCGAAACCCTGATGTTCGACTATCACCGCCAGAACAAGGTGGATGTGCGTGTCGTGCGCATTTTCAACACCTACGGCCCCAACATGGCGGTCAATGACGGTCGTGTGGTCTCGAATTTCATCGAGCAGGCGCTTTCCGGCAAGGACATCACCATTTACGGGGAAGGCGAGCAGACGCGCAGCTTCCAGTATGTGGATGACCTGGTTGAAGGCATGATGCGCATGATGCAGAAGGAAGGCTTTACCGGGCCGGTCAATCTGGGCAACCCGGAAGAGTTCACCATTCGTGAACTGGCCGAAGAAGTCCTGCGTCAGACCGGCTCCAGCTCGAAGCTGATCAAGCTGCCGCTGCCGGCCGATGATCCCAAGGTGCGCAAGCCGGACATTGCGCTGGCCATGCGCGAGCTGGACTGGAAACCGCAAGTCCGCCTGAAGGAAGGCCTGGCCCGCACCATCGACTACTTCAAGGGAGTACTGGGCGCATGAGGGACGGGCGCCTCTGGCTGCTGCTTGTCCTTGTTTTGTCCTGCGCCCGGATTCAGGCGCCACCCGGTGCCGAAGCCGACCGCGAAGGCCCTGTGATCAATTTGATCAAACCTGCTCCCGGTGAGCAAGTCCTTGGCCTTCAACCGGAATTCCTCCTGGAATTCAATGAGTACGTGAACCGCGCCTCGCTGCGCACGGCCTTGAGTTTGAATCCCCAATCCAGAACACCGCTTGACTTTTCCTGGCGCGGGCGCCGGGTCAGGGTGCGTCCCGATGGGCCATTGCTGGCCGGGCACACCTATTCGCTCCAGATTGGTTCCGCTCTGAAGGATATGGCCGGCAACCCGCTGCGCGAACCTTTGCAATTGCTTTTTGGCACAACCGCTCCACCGGATTCCCTGGCCCTTTCCGCGCGCTTTCATGGCGAGCTGAAGAGCCAGGCAGAACTTTGGGTCTGGCCGCTGGACAGCCTTGACAGCAGCGAGCCGGCCAGGCCGCTCTGGCGCGGCAGTCCTGACAGTCTGGGACAAGTAACGCTACGCGGTTTGCCCGCACGTCCGCTCTTAGCCATGGCCGTCTGCGACCGCAATCATGATGGGCGCTGGCAGGCTGCCAGTGAAGAGGCCGCCTTGCCCGACCACGAGGCCCTTGCCTCCCTCGAGCCGCGCACCATGCATTTTCTTCCCGGAAAGGGCCTGTTTCTGGCGGGTGCCGAAGGATTGAAGGGCAAGCGGCCAAGTCCACTGCTTGTGGAGCTTTCCGGACGTCTGGATCCGCCCGCCTTGTCCGCGCTGGATGCTGAAGAGCGGCAGGGAGCCGTGGCTGACAGCCTGCGTCTGGCCAGTCTGCGGATGGAAAGCCGGGATGGCAGCGCCTTGCCGGTGCTGGCCCTGTCCAGACCCGAAGCGGGCCTCATGTACCTTCATCTTGAAGGAGCCATGGACAGTCTGGAAGCTCGCCTGCTGCTTGATTTCAGCCCGGACACTGTGCGACTGGGCTACCCCTTGAGTATGCAGGTTGAAAGCCCTCAGCCGAATCCCGTCTGGCAGGCAGACAGCCTGCTGCTTGCCTTTTCCAGTCCCATGAAGCTTGCGGCGGGCGCGGCCTTTCGGCACCTGCCCGCTGGCGATGGGGATAGCCTGACCCTGGCCGCCCGGCAGCTGGATGTTTTCCAGACGCAGTTTGAAAGCAGTAGCGCAGAGCCACTTGGGCGTGGTCGATTGGAGATCGCCGCTGGCAGCTATCTGGATATGGCTGGCAAGGCCTGGCCCGACAGCCTGCTGAAACTCAGGCTTCCGGATAAGCCCCGGACATCCCGGAGCGCCACGGGCGGCCTCGAATGGTCGCTGGATCGGCTGCCCCGGGAAGGCGGCTGGCGCATTCGGCTGCTCGGCGAGACTGGCCTGCTGGATGATCGGCCTTTGGCCGGTCAGGACGAGATTGAAGGGCTGCCTGTAGGCCGAGTGCGATTTGCGCTATATCTGGACCGGGACCTGAATGGCCGCTGGAGCCCCGGCCAGCTCGATCCCCTTGAATGGGCCGAGCCCTGGCTGGACCTAGAAGGCGAGTGGGAGATCATCGAGGGCTGGGTTCAGGGTGGATTAAGGCTACACTTGCCGGAGAGAATACCATGAAATCCTGTTTTGTCGTGATCATGGCTGGCGGCGTCGGTTCACGCTTCTGGCCGCTTTCCCGCATCGAGCGGCCCAAGCAGTTTCTGAGTATTCTGGGCGACAAGGCTCTGCTCAGGGAAACCGTCGACCGCATCAAGGGGGAGATTCCGCCCGAGCGCATTCTGATCCTGACCAGCAACCTGCTGGTCGAGCGCAGTCGTCACCTGCTGCCTGAACTGCCGCCGGAAAACATCATCGGCGAGCCGATGGGACGTAACACGGCACCCTGTCTGGCTCTGGCCGCGCGTATTCTGCTGAAGCGCGATCCCGAGGCCACCATGATCGTCCTGAGTGCCGATCACTTCATTGGCGATGCCGAGGAATTTCTGTGTTCGCTGGACAGGGCCGTTGAGGCTGCCCGAGGCGGGCATCTGGTGACACTGGGCGTAGCGCCAAGCCGTCCTGAAACGGGTTACGGTTACATTCAGCACGCGGAAGAAGAACTGGCTCCCGGAATCTTTTCTGTCAAAACCTTTGCGGAAAAGCCCGATCTGGAAACCGCCCTGAACTTCCTTAAAAGCGGCGATTTCCTCTGGAATTCAGGCATGTTCATCTGGGAGAATCAGGCCATCGTTGAGGCCTTTGAAGAGTGGATGCCCGAGCTTTGGGAGGCCTTCGACGAGTTTGATGCCAATCCGGCCAGTGCCAGCTTTCACGATGAGCTGGCCAGGATTTACCCCAACCTGCGCAGCCAGTCGATCGATGTGGGAATCATGGAGCCCGCCGGGCTGGTCAAGGGCAAGGTGCGTGTGATTCGCGCGACCTTCCCCTGGAACGATGCGGGCACCTGGGCCGAGGTTCATCGCATGATGAAGGCTGATGCCGAAGGCAACACCGTACAGGGGCAGAGCCTGATGATTGATTCCCGGGACTGCCACGTTCACGCCGACGAGCGCATGGTGGTCCTGCTGGGCATGGAATCCACGGTGGTGGTTGACACGCCCGATGCCCTGCTGGTCTGCCCGATCAGCCGGAATCAGGACCTGCGCGAGGTGATCCATCGCCTGAAGGCCGAAGGCAACCACGAACTGCTGTGATCATGCTACTTTGATGCGATGAAGAAGAAAGATGCCTCAGCGGTCGACCAGATTCACGAAGAACACTTTCGCCAGCTCTGCGAAGTTGCGCCGCAGCTGGGCCTGAAGGTTCGTGTCGAACAGGGAACCTTTCGCTCCGGCAAATGCAGGCGGCGCGATGAGGACTTCATCATTCTTAACCGGCGTTTGAGTCCGGAAGATCGTGTGATTGTACTGGCCACTCTGCTGGCCGCCGAAGACCTGGAAAGTCATTTCATCAAGCCCGACATGCGGGCCCTGATCGAGGAACACGCTCTTGTCCGGCAAGCCGCCGACGGGGCCAGCGCGGAGGACGCCAGCCATGATGACTGATCCCCTTTTTCTTAAAAGTGTCATCCTCTTTGAAGATCTGGAAGACGGCGACATCCTGCGCATTGCCGAGCGCGTTACCGTCAAGAAATACCGCAAGAACAACCTGATCATTTTTGAAGAAGACGAAGGTCAGGTGCTGTACATCATGCGCCATGGCCGCGTCAAGATCTCCCGGATCAATCCTTCGGGCGAAGAAGTCATCCTGGCCATCCTGGGGCCGGCAGACTTCTTTGGCGAGCTGTCCATCATAGACGGCGGCCCGCGCAGCGCGACCGTGACCTCCATCGACGAGGTTGAACTGCTTTGCCTGCGCCGCAAGGATTTCTTCGACCTGCTGCACAGCCATCCGACCATTGCCATTTCCCTTTTGAAGCTCATGGCCGTCAGGATTCGCAAGACCGACGCACAGCTGGTTTCCTTAAGCTCGCTGGATGCGCGCGGCCGTGCGATCAGCACCCTGATCAGTCTCTGTCGTGATCTGGGCGAAATGAAGGGGCCGGACCTGCACCTGAGCAACCTGCCCCTGCAACGGGATTTGGCCTCCATGGCTGGCACCAGCCGTGAAACCATGTCGCGCATTCTGGCCCGGCTGGAATCCGATGGCTGGCTGAGCAAGCAGGGTTCAGACCTGATCGTGCACCGCTTTGCTGAATTCGTCAAGCAGAACAGCTGAATTCGGCACGCATCTTGCCATTGCTTTCAGCGCGCCGTTGACGCAAAGCTGAAATCCCCGCATTTCGGGCCGGAACTTCCAAAGCTTGTAAAGCTGGTTCCGGCGCTTCCCGAATTCGGGAAAAGAAGGATCCTTCTTGCATGAGTCATAGCACCACTACGGAATGGAAAAGCCTTTCCGAGCTCTATCCCGCACTTGATCGTGAACACTGGGAAAGCCTCTTGAGCGAAAGCCTCAAGGGTCGGGCGGCCAGCAGCCTTGAAAGCGAACTCTTTCCCGGTTTCATGATTGAAGCCATCCATTTTCATGGCGAAGAGAAAACCAGTTCTGCTGCCGGAAGCTGGATCAAACAGGCCGGCGCCCGCCCCCGTCAGCTGCTCCAGGTTGAAAGCCAGGCGCAGCTGGAGAGTGGCCTGAAGGACCTTGGCGAGATTGGCCAAAGCCAGATCGTGTTTGATCTGGGCTGCTGGCTCAAGGCCGGACAGTCGCTTGATGCTGCTCTGGCGCTGCTGAAGGCTGATGGTCGCGATTGGCTGCTGGAGTGGCCCGAAGCCGATGTCGCCACTCTGGAGGCCTGCCGAAAGGCTGGCTGTCTTGACAAGCTCGAGCAGGACGCCTGGAGTCCGGCGCTGCTGGCTGGCAGCCTGGAGGTGGCGCCTGTTGATCCGGCCCGCCCGCAGCGCGTCAGCGCTCATCTGCTGCAGGAAGCCGGTGCCGATGCAGCAACCGAGCTGGCCGGCTGGCTGGCGCTTTTCGCCTGCCGCCTGCGCGAACTGGAAGCCGCAGGTAGCGATTCCGCCATGGCCCGCCTGCGACATGAACTGGTTCTGGACAGCGATCTCTTTCCGGAACTGGCCAAGCTTCGCGCCGCTCGCCTGCTTGCCGCAAGGTTGATTGACAGCAGCGGAACGGGTGATGGCTTTATTCAGCTCTGCGGACGCTCCAGTCGTCGCAGTTTTACTGCCCTTGACCCATGGAACAACCTGCTTCGAACAAGCCTGCAGGCGCTGGCGGCGCACGCCGCCGGTCTGGAAGGCTTTCAGCTGCTTGAACCGATGGCCCTGCTTGGACCGGCCAGCGAAATGGAGCGCCGTGTTACATGGAACCAGCATCTGATTCTGGCCGGCGAGGGCTGGCTGGATGCGGTGCGGGATCCCGGCGCGGGCAGCCTGCATCTGGAGAACCTTACGCTGCGCCTGGCCGAAATCGCCTGGCAGCGCTTTCAGCAGATTGAAGCTGCAGGTGGACTGGCAAAGGCCTCCGGTCGCCAGCTGCTGGAGGAGATGATTGTCACCCACCGCAACTGGCTGAACCAGCAGTTTGCCACGCGTCGCCGAGTGCTGGTGGGAGTTGGCAACTATGCCGACGGCCGGGCCAGACTGGATACCCCGCGCCTTCCCGGCGAAAAATCAGAAGCCGGACTTGGCCTCTATCGCCCGGCCGCCATGCTGGAAAACCTGCGCCTGAAAGCCCAGCGTCTGGCCGACAATCTGGGCGAGAGGGCGCGGATTCTGCTGCTGCCTGCCGGCGACTACCTCAAGGCCAAACCCCGTCTGGACTTTGCCCGGGGTTTTCTGGCAGTTACGGGTCTCGAGCTTGTCGAATGTGCAGCCAGCGCCACTTCGGCAGAGGCCATAAGCAGCCTGCTGGAGCAGCCCGCGGCAGCGATCGTGCTGTGCGGACCCGATGAGCTGCTCGAGGAGTGGCTTATGGAGCTGTGCGCCCACGAATCCTTGCCGCCCGTTTATGTTGCCGCGCCGGCTGTATCACGGCCGGTAGCCGGGTTCCTTCACCGCAAGGCCGATCAGCCGGAACTCATCAAGGCCATGCTTAAGCAGATGGAGGCGGGGCAATGACACGCATTCCAGATTTTTCAGGCGTGGACTTTGCCGCGCTGACAGCCCCTGAGCGCAAGGTCGAAGCAGGCGAGCGCCTTACTCCGGAAGGCCTTAACCTCAAGGATCATTATTCCACGCAGGCCGAAGTTCCCGAGCACTGTCGGTATGGCGCGGGAGCACCGCCCTTTCTGCGCGGCCCCTATCCGGCCATGTACGCATCCCGGCCATGGACCATTCGCCAGTATGCGGGCTTTTCCACGGCTGAAGAAAGCAATGCCTTCTATCGGCGCAATCTGGCTGCCGGGCAGAAGGGGCTGAGCATCGCCTTCGACCTGGCCACCCACCGTGGCTATGACAGTGATCATCCCCGGGTTGTAGGCGATGTGGGCAAGGCGGGTGTGGCCATCGACAGCATTCTGGACATGGAAATCCTCTTCAAGGATATTCCGCTGGATCAGATGTCGGTCAGCATGACCATGAACGGTGCCGTGCTACCTGTGATGGCGCTCTACATTGTGGCCGCCGAAGAGCAGGGTGTATCACAGGAAAAGCTCTCCGGAACGATTCAGAACGACATTCTGAAAGAGTTCATGGTCAGAAACACCTACATCTATCCGCCCGCTCCCAGCATGCGGATCATTGCAGATATTTTCCGCCATACCAGCCGCCACATGCCTCGCTTCAACAGCATCAGCATTTCGGGCTATCACATGCAGGAAGCTGGCGCCACGGCGGATATCGAGCTGGCCTACACGCTGGCTGACGGGCTGGAATATGTGCGGGCAGGCATTGCTGCCGGACTGGACATCGATGCCTTCGCCCCGCGTCTGAGTTTCTTCTGGGCCATCGGCATGAATCACTTCATGGAAGTGGCCAAGCTGCGGGCCGGTCGCCTGCTTTGGTCCCGCCTGCTGGCACCTTTCAAACCGAAGGATCCGCGCAGCCTTTGCCTGCGCACCCACAGCCAGACCTCGGGTTGGAGCCTGACCGAGCAGGACCCCTACAACAATGTGACACGCACGCTGGTCGAGGCTCTGGGCGCAAGCCTTGGTCACACGCAGAGTCTGCACACCAATGCCCTGGATGAGGCCATTGCCCTGCCCACCGATGCCAGCGCGCGGATTGCCCGTAATACACAGCTGCTCTTGCAGGAAGAATCCGGCATCTGCCGCCATGTGGATCCCTGGGGTGGCAGTCGATATCTGGAAAGCCTGACCGAAGAACTGATGGAGAAGGCCTGGGAGCATCTACAGGAAATCGAAGAGCTGGGCGGCATGGCCAAGGCCATTGAAAGTGGCCTGCCCAAGATGCGCATCGAAGAGGCCGCCGCCCGCCGTCAGGCCCGGATCGATTCAGGCAGCGATCTGATTGTCGGCCTGAATGCCCGTCAGGCGCGGGAAGAAACCGAGATCGAGATTCTGGAAGTGGATAACACGGCCGTGCGTGAGGCCCAGGTTGCGCGCCTCGAGAAGCTGCGTGCCGGCCGCGATGAACATCGTGTGACACACAGCCTGAATCAGCTGAGGCAGTCGGCCGCATCCGGCGAAGGCAACCTGCTGGAGCTGGCCATCGAGGCCGTGCGCGCCAGGGCCACGCTGGGCGAAATCAGTCTGGCGCTGGAAGAAGAGTTCGGACGGCATGAGGCCGGCATTCGCACAATCAGCGGTGTCTATTCAAGCGAGGCGCAGGGCATGGAAGCATTTCAGCAGGTCAGGGCCAGAACCGCCCGCTTTGCCGAACTGGAGGGCCGCCGGCCGCGGATTCTGGTGGTCAAGCTTGGGCAGGATGGACACGATCGCGGCGCCAAGGTGGTGAGTACGGCCTACGCTGACATGGGCTTCGATGTGGATGTGGGCCCGCTCTTTCAAACTCCGGAGGAAGCTGCCCGTCAGGCTGTTGAGAACGATGTGCACATCATCGGGATGAGCAGTCTGGCCGCCGGACACAAGACCCTGCTACCGCAATTGGTTGCAGCCCTCAAGGATCTGGGCCGTGAGGACATCCTGGTTGTTGTCGGAGGCGTGATACCGCGCAAGGATTACCCCGAGCTGCTTAGTCAGGGCGCTGTGGCCATTTTCGGACCCGGTACCGTCATTCCGAAGGCGGCAGCCGAAATGCTCGACCTGCTCTTCAGGCATCTGGGTCACGGAGAGGAAAACTGATGGAACGCCGGCCCCCCGCCAGCCAGCTGCATGAAGGCCTGCTCAGGCAGGATCCTGCCGTACTGGGTAAGGCGATCACACTGGTGGAGAGCCGCCATCCTGAAGACCTGCTGCTGGCGGCCGAGCTGCTGGCCAGCCTGAAAGGGCCAAAGCGCCCCACCTTGAGGATCGGCGTTTCGGGAGCGCCGGGAGTTGGCAAAAGCACCTTCATCGATCGTTTTGGCACCATGCTCTGCAAGGCCGGACACCGCGTAGCGGTGCTGGCGGTGGATCCCTCCAGCTCGCTTTCCGGCGGCTCGATTCTGGGCGACAAGACCCGCATGGCCCATCTGGCCGCCGAGGCCAATGCCTTTATTCGTCCCAGTCCCAGCAGTGGCGTGCTGGGCGGTCTGGGTCGCAGAAGCCGCGAGAGTATTCTGCTCTGCGAGGAAGCCGGCTTCGACATTCTGCTGGTGGAGACGGTGGGTGTTGGCCAGAGTGAAGCGCAGATCCGCGAGCTATGTGATCTCTTCCTCCTGCTATTGTTGCCCGGCGCGGGCGACGACCTGCAGGGCATCAAGCGCGGCATCATGGAGCTGGCCGATCTTCTGGCCGTGAACAAATGCGAGGGCGAAAACCGCGAGCGCGCCTTGCGGACACAGGCAGACACGCAGGCCGCCCTGCACATGACGCAGAGCGGGGCAGGTGCCATGGAGCGGGTTCAGTTGATCAGCGCATTAAGCGGTGAAGGTCTTGAAGCGCTCTGGCAGTGGATTCGCCAGCGTGAGGCCGCCGACTCGGCTTCAGGCAGGAAGGCCAGTCGCCGCCTGGAGCAGGATGGCCGCTGGTTCCAGCATGAGCTGAAAGAGCGGCTGCTGGAAGAACTGATGGCCCGCGAGGGGCTTTCCACGCTTCTTCTGGAGCTGCAGTCTGAAGTGCTGGCCGGACGCATGAAGGCCGAAGAAGCCGTTCACGCCGTACTCACGGGCTGGCGGCAGTCCGGCAGCAATTTCCCCCGGACGGGTCAGTCATTTCCGAAGCCCTAAAGCTGCGAAGCTCTGAACTTCGCGAAGTCCTTGTCACACAAAGCCTCCTGGGCAAAACTCAAACTGGCATCAGGCTTGCTATAGCTCCCCGGTAACAAGACAGGGAGCCCCATGAACTTCTATCCGAATGAACTTGTCCGCAGCCGCCTGAAAAGCGAGCCCAAGAGCCAGGATCGCATTCCCAAGTACCAGACCTACGAAGCCAAGCTGAGCATTCTGATCAGCGCCGAGCAGCACTCCTATCTGGAGGACATGGTGGCCCGCATCATGCGCAACCGCAAGGTCAAGCGTGAACGTATCACCAAAAACAGCGTGCTCAGGGCCATGATCGACTTCATGCAGACGCTGGATCTGGACCTGGAAAACGTGCCCGACGAGCGCGAACTGCTCAAACGCATGTTCATGGCTCGCTTGAATAAAGCGCTATAAACAGAAAACCGATTAGGGTCAAGATGCTGAATATCAATTGGCGTATTGACTCAAAGCTGGACTTTCGCTAGGATTCCAGATGTCATTAGTGGCAAATGGAATCCTGAGTGCTGCCTGAATTCACACATTCCGATGGTGGAGAAGAGCGGCGCAGGGAAGAGGGCGAGTCCCGCTTTCCCGCGCGGCGTAATCTGCGCTACATCCCGATCCACACTCGACCCCGGGAGTCCGATCCACCGCGGCCGCCCGTGGTGGAAGCCGCCCGCCTGCTTAAAAGCGGCGATGCTGCGGCAGCGCCTTCACCACATGAATCCGACAACACCATTCACGATCAGCTGAGTCGCATGGACCAGCGCATTCGTCATTTGCTGGGTCTGCTGGGAAACGGTGGCAGGGCGCAGTCGCAGGAAAGTCGCCCGCCTGTCAGCGAAGACTCCACGCCGCCTTCAGCGCAGGCTCTGCCCATCGACAATGACGATGAGCCTCGCATGCTGATGCTCAGGCTGCGCGGCTACTATCAGGAATGGGCCAGCCTTTTGATGGAAGAAGAAGGCCCGGCGGAATCGCTGGCCGGTTTTGCCCAGTCCAGCTACGTGGATTTGCTGGAGCGCCATTTCTCGTTGTGCTTCATGCTGCTGGACCTGGATAGCAACCTGCTGCGCGTGTGTCACGCCAGCCATTTTCCGGCTGCCGGGCCCGCTCCTGCCCCTGGCACCAGAATCAAACTGGACGAGCACAGCCTGGAATCCTGGGTCCTGCTCAGCGATGAATCAGCTGACCTTCAGCTGGCCGCAATGCGTTTTGCCCTTAACGGCGGAAGCCTGCTGATCTTTCCGCGAAAGCTGCCTGGAAGCGGGATTCAGCCTCTCTGATTGTGATTCCTCCCACTGATTTTCTAGCTTGAAAAGCTCCAATGCAAGCGATGGGGAAAGCATGCCTTACCTTCTTTTTTTGATTCTGGCGACGCGCCTCTGGGCCGTGCCAGCCGCACCGGACTGGCAGACTGTGGAAACAGATGCCGGATCACTTCGCTTGAAAGTGATGGGCGATGAATTCTGCAACTGGCTGGTCGACGAGCAGCGGGCCAGCCTTCTGATGGACCGAAGCGGACGACTGTGTTACGCCCGCGTGGACGACTCGGGCCAACTGCTGCCTTCCTCGCGAATCTATGACCCGGCCCTCGCGGCCCCCGACTGGAGCATCGGGGCAATGCCGGATAGTCAGTGGATTGCCCGCGCCATTGATCCACTCAGACAGGAAGCCCATCGCCCCGCTGCCCGTGTCGAAAGGGTGGAAGGCCAGTGGGATGTTCTGCTGATCATGATTCAGTTCCCCGATCAGAACCATGTTTACCAGACCGATGACTTTGCGGCCATGATGAACGAAGCGGGCTACGATGGTACCGGCAGCTTCAACGATTATTTCAGCGACATGTCCTATGGCCGCTATTCCACGCAGGCCAGTGTTACAGGCTGGTACACGGCCGAAAACGAACACGACTACTACGGCTACAACCAGGGCTACCAGGTGGCCCGCCAGTTGGTACGCGAGGCCGTGCTGGCCGCCGATGCGGAGGTGGACTTCAGTCAGTACGACAATAGCGGTGACGGTCGCGTGGACGCGCTGATGATTGTGCACACGGGCCACGGTGCCGAAGAAGGCGACCAGTCAAACATCTGGAGTCACCGCTGGAGTCTGGGCAACCAGGCGCTGGAGCTCGACGGTGTTGAAATCAATGATTACACCATGCAGCCGGAATTCCAGAATGGCTCACAGGCTGCAATCGGAGTCTATGTCCATGAATTCGGACACAACCTCGGGCTACCGGATCTTTACGACACGGATTACAGCTCATCGGGCCTGGGTAACTGGTGCCTGATGTCAGGCGGCTCCTGGGGCGGTGGCGGCGCTGGAGGAACGGCCGCTGTGCCTTCCACCATGAGTGCCTGGTGCCGCGATCAGCTGGGCTGGTCGACCCTGATTGAGCCGGGTGTGGAAGGCCTGTCCGAGTATGGCCTGGTGGCCACGCACCTGAGCGATACCATCGTACGCATTCCCATTGAAGGCAGCAATCAGTACTTCCTGGCCGAAAACCGCAACCGTCAGGCCTGGGACCAGCACCAGCCCATTGGCGGACTCTTTGTGTATCACATCGATGAGTCGGTCTGGGGTAACACGGAAGACGATCACTATCTGGTGGATCTGGAGCAGGCCGATGGTCTCAGGGACCTGAATCACGGTTATGGTTCTGATTCCGGCGATGTTTTTCCCGGAACGACCGGGAACCGCCACTTTGACAGTTCGACCCAGCCTTCTTCGCTGCCCTATTTCGGCGAGGACTCCCCGGTTGCCATCACCCGCATCGGTGATCCTGCCGACACGCTGGTGGCCGACTTCTATTCCACCTTCCCGCACCAGAATCTGCGGACACTGGATGTGAACATCAGCTGGGACTCAACGGAGAATAACTGGGCCGATGCCGATGACATGCTGGAGCTGGAAATCATGCTCTACAACGAAGGTGCCGCTCAGGACAGCCTGTGGCTCTCGCTGTCTTCGCCCCATGAATCACTGATTGTTGATCCCGTTGAAATCCTTCAGCTGAATGTGCCGGCTGAAGGGCTTTTCGCAGCGCCCTATTTCAGCCTGACCATCAGCGAGAACGCACAGCCGGAACTTGTGCCGCTGGTGATTCACTCCCGTAATGCCGAGGGCTGGACGCAGGATGTTGAAGCCTGGCTGCAAGTCGGACGCAGTGAGCTGCTGGTTGCCACGGACGGAATCGATGCTGGCCTGCTGGACTATTTCCGCGCCAGCACGCCGGAATGGGTTGGCAGCACGGAGTTCAGATCAGTTGAAGCAAGCGATCCGGCTCCCGAAGATCTCTTTCACTATCCGCGTGTGATCTGGCTTTGCGGAGCTGAGCAGACGCTGGAAGCCGATCGCGCGCTTGCCCTTGAAGCCTATTTGAACGGGGGCGGCAATCTGCTCTTAAGTGGTCAGCAGCTCTTTGCAGACGCCAGCTGGCTCGGCTTTGATGCAGGTGAGGAAGCTTCCGGAAACCCGCTGCTGACCGGTGATACAAGTGGCGGCCTGGTCTATGACAGCGAAATGGTCCTGCTACTGGGCTCGCTGGGTGCGGCCAATCAGCAGATGCCTGCGGCCTCGCTGCTTCTGCCCGAAAGCGCTCGAACGATTCTTAACTGGGCTGCCAGCGGCTTGCCTGCGGCGGCCACGCTGGAAACCGATGGCGGACGCCTGCTCGTCTGTGCCTTCAGCCTCGAAGCCATTCACGGGATTGCGGCACCCTTCCTCTCGCAGGGACTCTTCCAGGAGCGCGCCTGGGCCTGGTTGGATGAGGGCATCGAAACCGATCTGCCCGAAGTTCCTGCAGCAAGGCCTGCGCAGATTGGCCTTTCCGCTGCCCCCAATCCATTCAATCCTGTCACACGGCTTTCGATCGATCTGCCGGAAGCCGGTAGCTACCGCCTGATGGTCTGGAATCTCAAGGGCCAGCTTGTATCACAGGAAGCAATGACAGCCACAGGATCGGGCCATGTGGATCATGTGCTTGACCTTGGGGAAGCGGCGGGCGGCCTGTATCTTGTGCAGGTGCGCGGCGAGCGCACAAGCTCCGAATGCCTGAGGTTGCTGCTGATCCCCTGACGAGGTGAGAATGCCGGGCACGGCCCACGAAGAACTTAGGTCTAGTGATTTTCTGCTGGTTCTCAGCGGAGCTGGATTAAGCGCTGTATCCGGCGTGCCAACTTTTCGCGGCGCTGGTGGTTTGTGGAAGCACTTTCGCGCCGAGGACCTGGCCACGCCAGCTGCTTTCCAGCGGATGCCGGAAGAAGTCTGGGCCTGGTATCGCTGGCGACTTGAAGCACTTTCCACCTGCAAGCCAAATCCGGCCCACCATGCGCTCGCGCGCTGGGCGGCCCACTCCGGGTGCCTGATTCTAAACCAGAATGTAGACGGCCTGCTGGAAGAAGCCTTTGCCGAGGCCGGCCTTGAACACAGATCGATTGTCAACCTGCACGGAACCTTGCGTGAATTCCGCTGCAGCGCCTGCTCGCTTAAGGGAAGCATGGACGATTTACCGGCGGATCCACTGCCGCGCTGCCGAAAGTGTTCGAGCCTGCTCAGGCCGGCGGTGGTCTGGTTTGGCGAGATGCTGCCGGAGGCCGCACTGAATGCCCTTAAGGACGGGCCGCAACTCTGTGATACATTGATCAGCGTGGGCACCTCGGGACAGGTCTGGCCGGCCGCCGGTGTGATCCACGCCTGTTCGCAGCTGGGGAAGAGCGTGATCGAGATTAATCCGGATGAGAGTGCCTTTGCCGCCGCAGGCAGCCACAGGCTGACAGGCCGTGCAGCCGAACTGTTGCCGGCGCTTTTCGACAAGGTCCTGGGAAAAGCGGGTAGTTACCATGACTGATCGCTTGCTACGTCTCCTGCTACTTGGCCTGCTGCTGACGGGGATGGGTTGCGGGGCTTACTTCAATACCTATTACAACGCCCGCGAGGCCTACGATGAGGGCGTGCGCACACAGGAGCGCAGCGGGGATCGTGCCGCGCGCACAAGCTTTGACAAATGCCTGCGTGTGTCTTCCAAACTGCTTCAGTTTTACCCCGAATCCCGCTGGGTGGACAACACCATTCTGCTCATCGGGCAGTGCTATGTCCACATGGAGCAGTATCACCGTGCCCTGCGCAAGTTCGATGAGCTGGAGGCCGAGTTTCCCGACTCCGAATTGATGCCCGATGTGCGCATCTGGCGCGCGCGCAGTCTGCTGGCGCTGGAGCGCGATGAAGCCTGCCGGGCGGAGCTGGGTCGCCTCAAGGGCGTCAAGCTGAATCGCGAGCAGCGCGTCGAATTGAACAAGGTCTGGGCCAGCCTTCACCAGTTCGAGGAAAACCTCGACCAGTTGGTTGAAACACAGCAGAAGCTGCTGGATTCCGCTCGCAAGCGGAGTGACAAGGCGAAGATCAACCTGGAGATCGCCCACAGTTACGAAACACTCGGACAGTGGGAACTGGCGCTGAAGCATTTTGGCAATGCCCGCCGCCATCGCCCCAATCACGATCTGCTTCTTGAAAGCTGGCTGGGCAGTCTGGACAACATGCTGCGTCTGGGCAGACTGCAGACTGTCGAGCGGCGCCTTCGAAAGCTGAAGAAAGACGAACGCTTTTTTGAAGAGCGGCATGCTTTGCTGCTGCGTGAAGCATGGCTCTTTGAGGCCAAAGGTCAGGTGACACAGGCTGAAGAACTCTGGCGCGAGATCCTGCTGGAGCACAAGAGCACAACCAGCTCTTCGGCCAGTGCTTACGGGCTGGCGCGTCGCTTTCTGATTCAGAAGGCCGAGCCCGACAGCGCGGAAGTGTATTACAAACGCAGCAAGCAGGAAAAGTCCACCAGTATCTGGGCCGACTCCAGTGCCAGCGCGCTGGATCTTCTGGGTAATCTGCGCAGCACGCAGAACAAGGCACGTGATCTGGATATGGCCAGGCAGTTCCTGCTGAATGGCCTGGTTCCCGATACCGCCCGGGTTCGTCTGGCTTTGGCGCGCCTGGAAAACCTGCGTCCGGCGCTTCTGGACAGCCTTAATGCAGTGGCTGACTCCACACTTGCCCTTGCACCCCCACTCGAAGAAGACAGCACGGCCGTGATACAGGCACTGCCGAATGTTGCAGAAGAACCGCAGGGCCGCGAAGACGAGCCTGCAGCCAAGGGCAAGAGCCGTCGGCGCAGACTCTTTGACTTCGATCGCAAGGAGCGCGAGGAGGCCCGTCAGGACAGCCTGCGTCAGGTGCAGCTGGCCGATAGTCTGGCCAATCTGGCCGCCGCACAATTGCAGGCCGAACGGGACAGTGTCTGGACCCTGGCCATTCTCGATACCTTGCTCACCCCGCAAATCGACAGTCTGACGATACTTCAGGAGAGCGACAGTCTGGCCCGCCTGCTGGTCGAAGAGCGCTTCACCTATGCCGAACTGCTTGCGCGCAAGCTGCGCAGACTGGATCAGGCTGACAGTCTTTATTCACTGCTGTTGGCCGACTCCACCACTGGCGATGAGCAGATGGCCCGGCTCTGGTATGCCTATGGTCGCATGAAAATCATGCAGGAGCGTGATACAAGCGGCTACGACTGGATGCGCAATCTGGTGGAGCGCTATCCGCTGGCCCTGGCATCCAATCCTGCTCGCGCCATGCTCGGCTTGCCGCCTGCCGTTACCGCCGAGGACAGCGCAGCCGTGCTGCTGGAGCTGGCGCAGGAGCAGCGTTTTGCAGGGGACAGGCCGCTGGAGGATGTTCTGGCCGCATACCGGACCTGCACCGAGCGATACCCCGAGACGCGCGCCGCGTACACGGCCTGGATTGCCATGGGTGTGCTGGCGCTGGAAGATCTGGAGAATCCTGCCATGGCGGAAGAGTCCTTTCGGCAGGCCCTGCGGCGTTTTCCTGAGGGTGAAGCCAATACTCAGCTGTTGAAGCGACTGGGTATCGCCGTGCTGGCAGACGATGCCGCGAAAGTGGAAGTTCCGGTTCAGGAAGTTGAAGTCAGCGTTGAGCAGCGCGACGAAAGCGGGCGCTTTACGGATCAGGATCTGCAGCTGGACATCGAAGAAAGGCTGGACAAGCTGCGCCAGCGCTTTGAGAGCATCGGTCGCATCAGTCTGGAGCGAGTGCTGGAATGAGTATCAGCCACGCCAATCTGGAACTTGTCGAAAACCGGGAGCTGGGTGCAGGACTCTTTCTGTTGCGCCTTGCCCTGCCCGCTGCTTTCAAGGGACAATTTCAGGCTGGCCAATTCCTTCAGCTCAGCTTGCCCGGATTCACCCTGCCACGGCCTTTCAGTATTCTGGCGTCCAGTGATGAAGCTCTGGACCTGCTGATCAAGGTGGTGGGCGAGGCGACAGAAGCCCTGGCCGCATTTGCCTGCGGCAGCAGGATTGCTTGCAGCTGGCCACTGGGAAGGTCTTTTGCGGACCTGCTTGGTGGCAGTCAGTCCGTGATACTGGTCGGCGGTGGTGTGGGCATTGCCCCCTTGATTGCCGCCTATGGGCAAATGTCCGGGCGCTGTGATCGCGTGCTTTTTGGCTTCAGGGACGAAGCTCAATTCGCGGCAAGCCTGAAGATCTGCCCAGAAAACATGCCACTTGAATGCAGCACCGAGGACGGCAGTCATGGTCATCACGGCCGTGTGACAGCCCTGCTCGAAAATGCGCTGCGCAAACATAATGGAACGGTTCTTTGCTGTGGCCCCGACCCCATGATGAAGGCTGTTGCAGAACTGTGTCGCGGGGCCGGCCGCCGCTGCCTGCTTAGCCTGGAAACCTACATGGGCTGCGGCGTGGGCATCTGCGCCGGCTGCGCGGTTCCACAAAAGGACGCCCGCATGGCCCTCTGCTGCAAGGAAGGGCCGGTCTTTGATGCCGCCGATCTGCTGGAGAATCTGGCATGAATTTAAGGCAGCAGACAGGCCATTTTGATCTGTCCAATCCAATCTTTCTGGCTTCTGGCACCTGCGGCTTCGGTCAGGAAATGGAAGCCTTTGGTGATCTATCCCTGCTGGGCGGGCTGTTCAGCAAGGCCGTAACACCCGAGACCCGTAGCGGGAATCCCATGCCCAGACTGGCGGAAACGCCCCATGGCCTGCTCAATTCCATTGGCCTGGCCAATCCCGGGCTCGAAGGCTTCTTAAGCGACAAACTGCCCTGGTTAAGGGGTCTCGACTGCTCTGTTTTCGTCAATGTAGCCGGGCGCAGCTCCGAGGATTACCTGACTGTATCACGGGCCCTTCAGCAGGCCGAGGATACGCGCGCATCACACGAAGCCCCGCTGGCTGGCATCGAGCTGAATGTGAGCTGCCCCAATGTGAAGGAGGGCGGAATCAGTTTCGGCTCCCGCGCAGCGGATCTTTCCCGTCTTGTATCACAGGTGCGCCAGGTCTGGCGGGGAGCGCTTGTGGTCAAGCTGACGCCTCAGACCAGCTCGGTTGCGGAAATGGCACGGGCAGCTGCCGATGCTGGCGCGGATGCCTTAAGCCTGATCAACACCATCCCCGGCATGGCCATTGACTTGAAGACGCGTCGCCCGCGCACCATCACCAATACCAGCGGCTATTCCGGCCCTGCCATCAAGCCGGTGGCTATTGCCCAGGTCTGGCAGGCGGCAGGTGCCTGCAAGCTTCCAATCTTCGGCATCGGCGGTATCCAGACAGTGGAAGATGTGGTCGAATTTCTGCTGGCTGGCGCCTGCGCCGTGCAGGTGGGAACGGCCAGTTTTACGGCCCCGGACAGGGCCTGGCGACTGCTGGAGGGTCTCGCCCTGTGGATGGAGCGGGAAGGCATCAAGGATGTTGCTGAACTTGTCGGAGCGGTCAGACCCTGGTCCTTCTGATGCGCGCCTCGCCGCATCCTGCCCTGTTCTTTCTGCACCTGCTGCTGCCTGCGCTGGCGGCTCCCATGCTTGCCCTGAGCCTTCAGCTTCGTCACGATCTGGCGCCCGCACCCGGCCCCGTACTTGTCCTGCTGGCTTCGGCCGTCTTCATCGTTTACAGTCTGGATCGCTTGAAGGAAGCAGGACTTGCCGCCTTCAGGCCCTGGCTGCTTGCGGGCCTTGCGCTGGCTGCTTGTTGTCTGCTCTGGCTATTGCCCGCCGCAAGGGAGTTGAACCTCCTTCTGCCTGGCGCTGCCGGCGTGCTTGCTCTGCTGCACGGAAAGG
>CAYFPS010000019.1:41941-50260 GCA_964345075.1 uncultured Bacteroidaceae bacterium
GCTGCCCGGGCTGAAGAATCTGCTGATCGCCCTGGCCTGGTCGCTGGCGATAAACGGCAGCTCCCGCATGGTTGAACTGGATGTCCTCGCCTTTATCGAGCTTTGTGGTCTGGTCTTTTCCGCCAGCCTGCTCTGCGACTGGCCGGAAGCCATGCAGGGCAGACGCGACGGCAGCCTGCTTGGCCCGAATCAATCGCCCTTTGTGATACAACTGATGGTGATTCTGCCGCTCCTGCCAGCACTGCTGGCGCCCTTCTGGACAAGTGGCGGGGCGGCATATGCGCTAAGTGGCTGGCTGCTTGTGATACAGCTGGCAGTCCCCGGATTCAAGCGCTACCACTACCCGGCGGCACTGCTGGCTGATGGCGCACTGGCCTTGCCGGGCCTCCTGCTGCTGGCCGGAACTCTTCTCGACTGAGATGGCGGGATTGCCCTTCAGGGCAGGGTAAGAATGCGCGCCTCGATGCGGGCGGTGCCTGTTTCCAGCATGCCCAGCCTTTCGGCCGCGCCCTTGCTCAGATCCAGCATGCGCCCCGATTTGAAGGGGCCACGATCGTTGACCAGCACTTCAACCTTGCGCCCAGTATCCAGAGACTTGACCTGCAGCCATGTTCCCAGCGGCAGTTCGCGGTGTGCGGCGCTCATCCCATTCATGTCAAAGACATCACCGGAAGCCGTTTTCTTGCCGTGAAAGCCCGGTCCGTACCACGATGCCGTGCCTGAAAGGACCTGTCCGGCGCGCCACTCGCCCTGGCTGGCCTTTGCCTGTGGGGCTGCCTTCGTTTTGCTTCGGCGTGCGGGTTGATGGTCGGTAAAGCGAGGCTGAGCCGTGCAGGCTGCCAGCAGCAGGCAGATCACCAATGAAAGCGCCAGTCTGGCACGGCTATGGCTTGAGGTGACGAAGGGCTGCGGGGTCAAGCTCATTGAGATCTCCAAGTTGCAGGGCCAGAAAGGTGCTGCGCGCCACCTGCTCGACCTGTTCGGCAATCAGGCAGGCGTCCAGCGGGCTTTTGTCGCTGATGCAGATCAGGCCATGGTTGGCCAGCAATATGGCGCGGTGTCCGGCCGCAATATGCGGACGAAGGGCCAGGGCCAGCGCCTGGCTGCCGGGATCGGCAAAGTCAGCCAGCGGTACGGGGGCACCCAGAAGCTGGATCAGCTCCGCCACCAGCAGCGGCTTCAGGCCTTTACGCGTGCAGGCGAAGGCCGTGGCGTGGGGGGCGTGAACGTGTACGGCTGCCAGCGCAGTTGGCCTGAGCTGGTAGACCAGCTGGTGCATGGGCCATTCACTGGAAACGCGCAGCCCGGGATCCGGACTGCCGGCAAGGGGCATGCGCTTCAGATCGCGGGCCTTCAACATGCCCTTGCAGCTTCCGGCGGGCGTAATCAGGATTTCGCTATCGCGAATGTTGCGGCGCGCGCTCAGGTTGCCTTCATAAGCGGCAATCAGGCCCCGCTGATAGATGTGCGAGCCCGCCTGGCAGAGCTCCTGGGCCAGTTGCTGCCAGCTCATGGCCGTGGCCTCCAGACAAGGCTTAGGCGGTAGAGGCTTTCGCTTTCATCCAGCTGCTTCACTTCGCCATTGATTGTATCACGGGACCAGTCAACCCAGTTCAGGTCACTTCCCGGCAACAGATCCAGCGCTTCCAGTCCCAAAGAGACCTTCGGGGTTAACTGCCAGTTGAAGGCCAGATCCAGCCGCAGACGCTTGTCCAGTCGACTCCAGGCGCGGTAATCGTTAAGAGCATTGCGCTCGCCCAGTGCCAGCAGCTTGCCGGAGAAGACCGCTTGCCGTCCGGCCAGTTGAAAGCTCCGTTCAAGATCCAGCTGCATGCTCCACTTGGCCTCGCCTGGCAGACGATCCAGTTTGGCTTCCAGTGGTAGCCAACTGGCTGCACTGTTTCGCCAGGAAACCAGCTGATCGTGATCCAGCCAGGCCCGGCTGAGCAGGAACTTCAGCTCATAGCCAGCCAATTGCCCGGTCCAGGAAGCATCCAGCAGAAGCTGGTTCAGATCCACTTGACCGCGCTGGCTGCTGGTTGGATCAAACTGGGCATCGGCCATGGAAAGGCGCTCGAGGGGCAGATGCTGCCAGCTGCGAGCACTGCCACCCAGCGAGAAGCTGCCTGTCATCAGAGGAAAGGCTGTCTCAAGGCGTAGTTCTTCCAGCACAGGTTCAGCCAGCAGGGCCTGATTGGCCTGATCGCCGGCCAGATTGACCAGAGCGCCAGCCCAGGGATCCTCCGGCGAATCGACGCCATTCCACCATTCCTGCGGCTTCAGCATGCGCTGCCGTCGCAGCCAGGACAGGCGGAAGCGTAAATCGCCAGCGGAGTTCCAGCCCAGTGCCAGCATGGGATTCAGGGCCAGCAGATCCTGCTTCATGTCCACATGGGGGCTTTCTTCAAGCGTGAACATGCGCAGGCGCTTGCGCTCGAATTCGTAGTAGCGGTATTCCAGATCCAGCGTGGCTTCCACATCAAAGCCAGCTGGCAGGAGGTAATAGTCCGTCAGACGGCTGCGGAAGTCCACCTGCCGTTCATCCAGCTGCAGATAGCTGGTTGACTGGTTGAACCAGACGGGATCCGGATCCATCCAGCCCTTGAGACTGCGAGCCTGGTCTTCCACTTCCATGGCAAGTTGCAGGCGGCCCTTGGGATGGAGCTGATCCAGGGCAAGACGCAGTCCCCGGCGCGGTCGATCCTCTTCGCGCCTGGTATTGAACCAGCCCGGATCCGCGCTGCTCTGGCTGAGCAGCCGGTTGCGCAGCAGGTCCTGCTCCAAAGCCTGACTTTCCAGCGCGTAATTGCCCAGCCAGACCATGGCGGCCAGGCGCAGCTCCTCGCTGGGTGCCCAGCTCAGGCGGCTTTCCAGCATCCAGCCCTGATCATCCAGATCACCCTGCTTCAGGCTGTCTGCTGAAGGCGCATGCAGCCATAGCCAGGGCGCATTGCTGGCAAGATCACGGATCCGGCTCTGATGAAGCTCAAGGCGGCTTTCCAGAAGAAGCCCGGCAGGCAGATTCCAGCGATCACCCAGACCTAAACGGTAGCTTTGCCGCTCGGCTGGATCCGCCAGACCCTGACTGACTTCACCCGTCAGCATCAGCCGGTGGTAACTGCCCATGCTGCGCGCGCTGTTCGCCTTAAGCTGCTGTCCAAGGGCCGAGAGGCCCAGCGTCAGTGACTGCCCGGCATTCGCCTTTTCCTTCGGCAGACTCTGCTGCCAGTAGCGGTTGCCGAAAAAGCCCGTGCGGGAAAGCGCCACACTTTCAGCGGCTTCCGTGGGATAGAAGCTCATGCCGCCCCAGGCTCCACGACTGGTACTGCCGGCATTCCCTGTGCGAAAGGAATCACCCGCGCCGCTTTGCTGCGGATTAGCCTCCGGCCAGCCTTCCTGTCGAAGATCCAGCAGGGCCGGGGACAGCGGCAGTCTGGCAGCTTCGGGAGCTGTCGCAGGAAGCTCAGTCAGCAGATCACGCGAAGAAAAGGCCTCAAGTTTGAGGAACTCCTCCTGACGGTGATACATATGATGGCGCATGGGTTCAAGGCCGTCGACTTCCAGCAGAAGATCCAGCGGTCCGCGATTCAGGCCTGGAAAGGAGAAATTGCCATTTGCATCCAGCAGGCAGCTATCCTGTCCGGCGGCAATCAGCAGGCTGCCTTCAGGCAGTTGGAGGGGGGCCTCCACCTTTCCCCAGAGTCTCAGGCTGTCGGCGCGGGCGGAAAGGCCAAGCGCCAGGATCAACAGGCAGGGCATGAGTGTGTGATTCATGGCTTCAATATAGGGAGATCCCTACCTTGTTCGAATGAACGCTCACCACGCATCCAGTCTGCGCCCTTTGGCGCTCATCACCGGCGCATCTTCGGGTATTGGTCGCTCGCTGGCCAGGGTTCTGGCTAAGCGCGGCTTTGATCTACTTGTCTGCGGCCGTAACGGCCAGGCTCTTATGGAGCTGAAGGCGCAGCTGGAAGAAAAGGAGCAGGGCCGCGTTCAGCTCTTTCAGGGCGATCTGGCCCGAAGCTCCGACCGTGAGGAACTTGCCTGGTTGCTTGCGGCCCAGAACCTGAAGGTGGATGCCTTTGTTCACGCCGCCGCCAGTTTGCAGGTTGAAGAGCGTTTGCATGGTGCCCCGGGTCCGCTTCGCGCCATGGATGAATTGCAACTGAGGGCCCCCGATGAACTGCTGCGTGCCGGCATCCTCAAACGCATGCTGGATGAAGGCAATGGCTTTATTCTGCTTGTGGCCAGTGCCGCCTCCTTTCTGCCTCTGCCCGGTGCTGCCCGTTACAGCGCCCTCAAGCATGCCATGCTGGGCTGGGGTCTATCCCTGCGCGGGGAGCTGGCAGGTAGCGGTGTCAGCCTTACCGTCGCCTGCCCGGGTATGGTCAGGACCAGCCTCTTCGAGCGTGCCGGTCTGCCGAAAGAGCCTGCCAGCAGCATGCTGGATCCTGACGATGTGGCTGCCAGAATGGTGCGCGCGCTTTTTGCGGGAAAGCCTCTCTGGCTTGGGCCAAAGCGCCTGTGGCTGCTTCGCGCATTGATTCCCCTGCTGCCGGGAATTCTGCTGGATCGGCTGCTGGGTCGGGCCAGAGGCGTGCTCGTCAAACGCTTTTCCAGCTGAATGCCCCCACGTGTTTCCGTCCTGATGCCCCTGAAGAACGGCATGCCCTTCTTGCCGGAAGCCGTCGATTCCATCCTTGAGCAGAGCCTTCAGGAGCTGGAGCTGATTGTGGCCGATGATGGGTCATCGGACGATGGCCCGGCCTGGCTGAAGGCTCGCTGCCAGCATGAGTCAAGGCTGCACTTCCTTGAGCTGAAAGGAGATCAGGGCATTGCCCACGCCCTGAACCGTGCCTTTACCCACGCCAGCGGCAAGTGGATTGCCCGCATGGATCACGATGACCTTTCCCACCCTGAACGCCTTGCCCGGCAAGCCGATCTGGCTCTGGAACGTTGCTGGGTTCTGGTCAGCTGCCGAGTGGAAGTACCTGAATGCGAAGGTGGCATGCAGGCTTACATCGACTGGCAGAATCAGCTGTTGGAGCCGGAAAGCATTGCCCTTAACCGTTTTGTGGAATCACCCCTCGTCCATCCCAGCGTGCTCTTCAAAGGCGAGCTTATCGAAAAGCATGGCGGCTGGCGGCAGGGTGATTTTCCGGAGGATTACGAGCTGTGGCTGCGCTGGCTGGATGCCGGCGTCAGCATGGGGAAGTGCCCCGAAAAGCTCTTCACCTGGCGTGAAGGGCCCGGCCGCCTGACCCGCGTGGATGGGCGTTACCGGCGCGCAGCCTTTGACCGGGTGAAAGCCATCTGGCTGAAGCGCTGGCTGGACGAACAGGTAGAGGCGGGCAGAGCCATCTGGATCTGGGGCGCGGGGCGCAGAAGCCGTGATACGCTGTCACCCTTGATCAGCCAGGGCTTAAGGCCGGCGGCTTTTGTGGATATCGACCCCGCCAAAATCGGACAGCGCATCAAGGGCAGGCCGGTTTTCGCCCCCGATTCGCTTCTGTCCCTTGATGGAGTGCAAAAGCCCTTTGTTCTGGCCATGGTGCACAGTCGTGGCGCGCGCGAGTTGATTGCCGCAAGGCTGGAGCAGATGGCTTACCGGATCGGCCGAGACTGGCTTCCAGCGGCATAAGTGTGTTAGTACTGAGTTAGTAAGTGGGTTAGTAGAAAAAGAAAAAGGGCTCCGCGAAGCGGAAGCCCTTGAGGATCAATGCCACCTCCCAGAGTCGAACTGGGGACACACGGATTTTCAGTCCGTTGCTCTACCAACTGAGCTAAAGTGGCATCGCGCTGTCAGTTGCCCAACAGAAACGAAGCCCTAAAGGTAGGGCCTCGTTTTGGTTTAGTCAAGTGGCTGCTCGAGAAAAGGAATCGAAGGCATCGCCTTAGAAATCCTTCCGGAAACCAATGCGGTCAAAGGGGTTCACCAGACTGGTCAGCACATTCTGCCAGTGGGAATTGATTCGCTTCAGGTAGCGAATATAGAGAGCCAGCGAGACCTGGTTTTCGGCACTCAGGTCCAGATCCTGCTTGCCGCCCACAAGGATTCGCGTGATGCGGTCGCAGGCCGGATTGATCCACTTCAGATCCTGCAGGAGCTGTGTGGCGGCTTCTTCGTTGTTGTCCTCAAAGGCTTTGCGTCCACCAGGCAGCAGTGTCTTGATTACACTGCTTTCAATTCTGGACAGCTCTTCTTCGAAGGGATCGGCCGTCAGGCGCGGCGCGTACTCGCGGGCCAGATCAACGATGTTCTTGGCGTAATCGCCCACGCGTTCCACATCAATGATGATGGAAACCAGCACCAGACTGGGATAAATCTGATCGGTGCCCATCACACTAAGGTGCGTAAAGACCTTGCGGCGAACCTCTGCTTCGTATCGATTGATGGTCTTGTCCATTTTGCCTACATCAATCGCCAGCTCAGCCTTGTCGCTGTGACGCAGTGCCTGGGAAGCCGCCACCACCATGGTTTCAGCATCGGTCAGCATTACGTGCGTATCCTTCAGGGCCTGATCAAGCAGGGAATCCCTTTGGAAGAGGGCCAGAAATTCCTTGATCATTGTTGGATCTCCTACTTCATAATGAAGATCATTCCAAGGGGAATGATGATGAATGTCAACAGGATGTAGGCCGCAGGAATCCAGCGGCTCTTAAGCGAATACTCGGCCAGCGTATTGGCCAGAAAGATCGGCGCCTTGCGCACTGGCCAGATCATGACCGTGCCCAGCAGATTGAAGAGCAGGTGCACCAAAGCAATCGCGATGGCTGAAGGATTGGCCGTAGCCATGGAAGCCATGATGGCCGTTACGGTAGTTCCGATGTTTGCGCCCAGCGTGTAAGGTAAAATCTGTTCAAGCCGGAGAAGACCGGCACCAGCCATCGGCACGATCAGGCTTGTGGTAATGCTGGAAGACTGGACCAAGGCCGTCAAGAAAACTCCCAGCGCCAGCGCCTTGAGCGGATTGTTGAACAGAACCTTGTCAAACCAGTTCTCGGCGCTGCCCAGGAACAGGCCCTTCAAAACGCCCGTCAGGCGGCTGATGGCAAAGAAAAGCACGGCCAGCGAAGCAATCATCAGGATCCAGGCGCTGATATGCTCGTTGCCGCCGGTAATGTACTCGGCACCATCCTTGGCCCCCTCAACAAGTGGCTTGACGATGGCCTTTAGCGGGCTGGCAAACTTCAGGCCGCCGGCGCCTTCCACAAAGTCCTTCAGGTAAAGACCAGCCTTGCTCAGGAAGCCCGTGAAATACTGCAGCGGAAAGAAAACGGCTACGGCAATCAGGTTGAACATATCGTGGACTGTACTGGCGGCGAAAGCGCGCCGGAATTCATTGCTGCGGCCGATATGGCCAACGCTGACCAGCGTGTTGGTGACGCTTGTGCCGACATTCGCGCCCATGATGATCGGCACGGCCAGCTCCAGATCCAGCGAACCGGCAGCCACCATGCTGACCACGATGCTGGTAGTTGCACTCGAGCTTTGCATCAGGCTGGTTGCACCAACACCAATGAAGAGGGCGACAAATGGATTACTGGTAAAGGCAAACAGCTGGTCGGCCAGGCCTGCGCCGAACATCTTGATGGCCTTTGAAAGGAGTTCGATGCTGAAGAAAAAGCTGTAAAGAACCAGCAAAAGAATCAGCACCTGGGCCCAGACGGGCAGTGGCCGCCGGGGGGTGGATTGGGTGTTCATTGGCGTGGAACTGCTCCCGATAGCGCTGTTGACCATTTTTTCCATCCATGAATGTCCGGTCCCATTGTTAGGAACAAGTTAGGGGGCCTGTTCTGGATTAACAAAAATCCAATGGAATACTAACCGAAGGGAAGGATTGAGTGGGGCAATGGGTGAAATGGGCGACCCTTGAATCATCCAATGTTTACATAATACATCTTATGCGAACAAGTATTCGCTTGGTGCGAATACTTGTTTACATAAGATGGGCGCTTCCAATACGGGCTTGTGGGCTGGTCATTCATTCGCTTGGTGCGAATACTTGTTTACATAAGATGGGCGCTTCCAATACGGGCTTGTGGGCTGGTCATTCATTCGCTTGGTGCGAATACTTGTTTACAAAAGATGGGTGTGCTGGGAGGTGGCTTGTGAGCTGGTCATTCATTCGCTTGGTGCGAATACTTGTTTGCAAAAGCTGAGTGTGCTGGGAATTGGCTTGGCTGCTGGTCGTTTATTCGCTTGGCGCAAATACTTGCTTACAAAAGCTGAGTGTGCTGGGAAATGGCTTGACTGCTGGTCCTTCATTCGCTTGGCGCAAATACTTGCTTACATAAGATGGGTGTGCCGGGAAATGG
>CAYFPS010000019.1:50360-57907 GCA_964345075.1 uncultured Bacteroidaceae bacterium
GCAAATACTTGCTTACATAAGATGGGTGTGCCGGGAAATGGCTTGACTGCTGGTCGTTCATTCGCTTGGCGCAAATACTTGTTTACATAAGATGGGCGGATTCAGTAAGGGGGTGTTGATTGACTATTCATTCGCTCGGTGCAAATACTTGTTTGCTTAAAATGGGCGCTTCCAATTTTGGTATGTCGGCGAGTTCTTCATTCGCTTGGCGCAATTACTTGTTTGCGCAATCTGGGTGTGCCGGGAAATGGCTTGACTGCTGGTCGTTCATTCGCTTGGCGCAAATACTTGCTTACAAAAGATGGGTGTGCTGGGAAATGGCTTGACTGCTGATCCTTCATTCGCTTGGTGCGAATGCTTGTTTGCTTAAGACTGGCGCTTCAAAACGGACTTGTGGGCTGACCCTTCATTCGATTGGTGCGGGTGCTTGCCCGGAAGAATCTCGCGCTTCAAATGGGGTTGCCTGCTGTTCCGTCATTCGCCTGGTGCAAAGCAATTTCCTTTAGAAGCGCACTAACAAACGGACTTGTGGACTGGCCCATTCACTTGGTCAAATGCTTGTTTACATAAGATGGGCGTATCCACGACGAGCCTTTGGCCTGGTCATTCAGTTGCCTGCTGCGAAGGCACGCCCGACGAAAATGGGCTTATTGAAATTGGGCCTGGTTGCGGACCAGGTTGTCAGGCAGTTTGGACGACTGTCATGGGTGGGGTCTATCACCTGCGCAGTTCTCGCTTCCGTGGCCAGATTGATAAGAGTGGCCTTGCTGGTTGATCGGAGCTTTTCCGGGCAGCAAGGGATTAATGTGTTTCGTGCTGGGTTCTCTTTATTCAAGCACAAAGACAAGGGCTGCAATCAGCCACAGCACGACTCCCAATACTCGCCAGGCCAGCTCGGGACTGGGGGTTGTAAGGAAAGCACCACGACTGCTCAAGCCTGCTTTTGTATCACGCGCGAAGATCAAAACGATCGCCCCCGCGAGCGCGAGAACGCGAACCACGCGAGAAGCATCTGTAAAGATGAACAGGCAGGCGTTTAAGCTCAGGCCTATGGTCAGGAAGATTTGCCAGGCGCTGAATCTGCTTGGGATTCGCATGACTGCCTCATGAAAAAGGGCGCCTGGCGCCCTTCAATTATTCGATGCTATTCAAGCGTTACGGACGCAGCTTGATCATGAATAGATCCCACTGATCCTGGTTGCGACCGTAAAAGACCAGCTTGTCGCTGGTTGGCGACATGGCCGGACCACGGGCAGCATCCAGATTGCCAAGGGCGAGCTCGCTCCAGGCGCTGCCATTCCAGTAGCCGAGGCGGCTGGTTGACAGATCGGGCATGACGGCGCAGATCCACTGGGCGCTCTTCCCCAAATGGCTCGCGCTGCCTAGCTTCCAGTCTGCGGGAACAATGCCTGCCAGAGCGAGGCTTCCGGCATTGCCGGCGGCCCAGTCCAGCTGGCCTGCATTCCTGACAAGCACGACGCCCTGCTCAAAGACCAGCGGCGCGGCCAGATTGCCGGGACCATCGACATGTTCCACTTCTCCGGACTGTAGATCCAGCCTGAACAAGGCCGCTTGCCGCTCGTAGTCGGGAAGGTCGGCGCGTTCGTCCAGACGGTCGCTCAGAAACCAGACGCTGCTGCCATCGGCAGAAAAGCGCGGCGACCAATCGTCGGCTCCGTGGCGGGCCAGAATCTGGCGCTGCTTGCCTTCGCGGTCCATCAGCAGGATATCGCGAGGCAGGTTTTCGCCCAGGGCTGCCGGATAGACGGTGCAAAGAATCCACTTGCCATCAGGGCTGATCGTGGGATCCTCCTCGCTTTCCGGGCTGTCGGTAATCCGCTGGGGGCGCAGATCGTCCAGGCTCAGGGTGTAGAGTTCCCAGTTGCCGTCGGAATTGCTCTGGTAGATGATGCTGCTACCATCGGGCGCGAAGTGCGGATTGGCCTGATCGGAGCTGGAGTCGGTCAATTGCAGGGGGGGCGTGTTCTGCCAGTCCGCCGCCGCTGTTTGGCCTTGCGCTGGCGCGGCTGCCTGTTCAGCGTCCGGCTTGACGGCTTCCTGCTTTGTCGCGCAGCCTGCAACAAGCAGACTGGCGCTCAGCACGGTAAGAGCTTTCCATGAAACCTGTGACATGCCCCCTCCTTGTATCACAATTCAATCTGGATTCCGGCAAGCAAAAGCGCCCTGTCTTCAAGGGATTTCGCGCAGCCGGTTCAGGAACCAGCTGCCATCCCGCGGCGCATCGGGATCAATTTCCGAAACTTTATCCAGCCTTTCATCTGAATCGGCAGGCTCATCGCCTTGCTTGAACAAGCTGAAGGCCTCAAGCAGCTTCTTGAGCTCGGCGTGTGACATGACCCTGCCTGTTAGCCACTCATTCTCCGGCAGACTAAGCAGTCCACTAAAAGCCAGGAGTTCCATTTGACCGGCCTGATCTTGCGGAAGTGGCCGCAGGCTGCGTGGACGACGACCGGACTGAACAAGCAGTTTCTCCAGTCCACCGACTTCAACCAAAAGACATGCGCAGCCTCCCAGCCTGAGGGGATCCTGCAGGAGTGCCTGCCGGCATTCTGGGCTTAACTCGGGCTCGGCCAGCGCATGGCCTATCTGCCCTATGCGGCGCTCGGTCTGCGCATCCCGGGGAAGATTGGCGTAGTGTTCCAGGGCCTGATTCAGCTCCAGCCGCTTGATGGCAGCTTCTCCCCGCAGGATGGCCAGCTCCCGACGGGGCGCACCCAGACTGTCGGCCAGGTGCAACGCACGCTCAAAGGCCTGCGGTTCCTCAGGCAGCTCAAGCAGCACGCGCCCCAGCTGACTCTGCGCCTGATATCGATTAGGGCCCAGCATGATTGCACGCTCAGCCTCCCAGCGGGCGGCACTGATGAGCCCCTTCTCCAACATGATTCGTGACATGAGCAAATGGGCGCGCCAGGAAGAAGAGTCCGCTTCCAGCGCCTGGATCGTCAATGTTTGCGCCATGGACAAGTCCCCGGCAGCAAGCGCACGATCGGCCCTGCTCAGCAGATATTCGGGGTGAACGAGCTCGGCTGTCCCAGTTGGCTGCCTGCCTGCGCAGGAGGCCAGTAGCAGGATGAGCAGGTAGCTGGCAATACGGATCACTGTTCTTCTCCCAGCAGGACGAGGATATTGCCGGGCCTGCAGATTCCGGGTTCTGCCTCCAGTAGCTTCGCGTCAGGGTTGGAAAGGACCAGGTCGCAGCCCGTTCTACCTGAAAGCTCTTGAACCTTGATCTGCAGCTGCCCGGCGGCCTCGTCCGGATCAAGCATCCGGGCATAGTCCAGCAGGCCATGCTCCAGCGCTTCCTGTCGGTTGACATGGCTTAGTGCATAAAGCTCGCTACCGCCTTCATCCAGCAGGCGTGGTGCCAGAGCTGGTTGAACCTTCAAATGTCTGCAGTCCAGAATCAGGCGGACTGCCGGATTCGCCCTTCCCGATGAGTCCGGGTCTTGCCCGGCAAAGGCCATTTCCCCAAGGAGCAGCTGGCGCATCCACTTATCCAGCGGAAGCTGCAAATCCAGGCTTCTGCCGCCAAGCTCCAGGCTTCGACTTTCGGCCCTTTCGACATAGTCTCTCAGCAGCTTGTTCAAACGGGTGGCCGTTTCCGGGTTATGGCTGAGCCACTCCCCGATCAGGCTGTTCGCATCGAGGGGCAAGGCTTTCAGCTGGGCGAAGAGACCTGCACTTGCGCCATTAATCAGATCTGCCCGCTGGGCAGCCAGAC
This sequence comes from uncultured Bacteroidaceae bacterium, assembly GCA_964345075.1. Lineage (GTDB taxonomy): Bacteria > CAIWAD01 > CAIWAD01 > CAIWAD01 > CAIWAD01 > CAYFPS01. The sequence goes on from CAYFPS010000019.1 coordinate 54,103, forward strand.
CGCCCACTGCCGGTGGAGGCACCGTTATGCTGGATTGCAGGGGTAAAAACGGCGCAGCGATCACGACAGACATGCTGATGAAGATGGCGGCAAGCGCAGCATGGATGGACGCGATGCCCATGAAATCAGCCTGCCTGGACTCCCGCGGATTGCCTGAGCTGGCCAATTGCCGCGGCCAGATCCTGCTGCTTGAAGAGATGATTGCCGGAGACCAGAATGTCCGCACCAGCCTGCACGCACTCTCTGCCGGTTTCATCATCGATGCCGCCATCCACTTGAATGGGAATTTCCACACCCAGCTCACTGAATAGTTGTTTCAGGCGCCGAATCTTCTCCAGCACGGGGCGGTGAAAACGCTGCCCGCCGAAACCGGGATTCACGCTCATCAAAAGGACCATGTCCAGGTGCTCGCACAGGTAGCGCAGTTGCCCGATATCCGTGCCCGGATTAAGCGCCAGAGCGGCCTTCATGCCATTGGCGCGAATTTCCTGCAGCAGGCGATCCGGATGATGACTGGCCTCCAGATGAACGCTCAGGATGGCCGCGCCGGCCCGGGCAAAGGGTTCGATCCAGCGCTCGGGCTCGCTGACCATCAGGTGACAGTCCAGCGGCAGGCTGCTGTGGGCGGCAATCACGCGCACAAAGGCTGGCCCGTAGCTCAGATTGGGAACGAAGTGCCCGTCCATCACATCCAGATGCAGCATCTCGGCTCCACCGGCAGCGCAGGCATCCAGTTGCTCATTCAGGCGCGCCAGGTCAACGGACAAGAGCGAAGGGGCGATTTGTATCACGATCTACTCCTGATTGATCCAGATATCAACGGGGCTATTAGGGGCCACGCTGCGGCCGGGCAGCGGATTCTGCCGAAGCAGTCCCGCACCTTTGCCCCGCTCCAGCAGCAGGTGAGTTTCGCCCATGGCCAGTCCGGCCTGCCTGAGCATCAGGCGGGCCTGCTCGCGGCTCAGCCCCAGAAGAGCCGGCACTTCCACGGATTCGGGCATTCGGCCCAGGCTAAGCACCAGAGCAACGGATTCGCCCGGTAGCAGGCTGTCACCGGCTGCAGGCTGATGTGCAATCACGGCATCGCGGCCAAAGCGTTCGTCAAAACGGTAATCCAGGTTGTTGCTGTCCATGCTCAGATCCACATCTGCCAGCCGTCCAGTGGCCTGGCGAAGGCTCAGTCCGGCCAGATCGGGTACGAGCACATGGCGTCCACCGGTGGAAACACCCACATAGATGCGTCGTCCATGCTTGGTCATGGCGCCGGCACGGGGAAACTGCTCCATAACCTGATCCTTCGTGTAGCGGCCGGTGGGGTCGCTGCGATGACGCTCGACGACCAGCTTGAATCCCTCGCTGCTGGCGCGCAGGCCGGCGGCTTCCAGATCCAGCCCGACCAACTGCGGGGCCGCCTGTTCATGGCCCAGCCGAGTCCAGGCAGGAAGGATCAGCCGGTCGACGAGAAGGACAAGCAGCGCCATGCCCAGCAGCAGCAGGCCGGTCATGCCAATCTTTTCCAGCCAGGATTTCAGCTTCTTCATGCGCGCTTCTCCAATAGGCAGGACCAGGCTCCGTTGGCTCCCGGCCTGCAACCTGCCCGGCCCTCAAGAGTGAAGGGCAGCCAGGCCCAGCCGCCCTTTGTATCACGGAAGGGCTCGGGTACAGCCTCATCAATCAGGCGAAATGCGGAGTGCCGATCAAGAAAGGCCTTCACCTGATCCGCGTTTTCTCGCTTGTCCAGACTGCAGGTGCTGTAAACCAGTCGCCCGCCTTCAGCCAGCAGGCTGGCTGCCTTGTCCAGCAGATCTGCCTGAAGCTTCAGCAGATCGGCGGTAACAGGATCGGGGCCAAGCAGCATTTCCGGGCGACGGGCGATCGTGCCCGTCCCGCCGCAGGGCGCGTCGAGCAGAATGCACTGAAAGGAGTCGGAGCTGAAGGCTAGCGCGTCCTGCTCCAGCACTTCTGCCTGCTCACCCAGTCGGCGCTTGAGGTTGCGGGCCCTGCCCGAATGTTTTTCCAGAGCGACCAGGTGAATGCCTGCAGTGGCCTGCAAGAGCGCCAGACTCTTGTTGCCCGGGGCCGCGCACATGTCCAGCACGCGATCACCCGGCTGAGGATTCAACAGGCAAAGGGGAGAATGAGTACTCAGATCCTGCACCTGAAGGCGACCATCGCTTAAGGCTTCCAGGCCGGAAAGACCCGCTTCACCCTGCGAAATCACTTCCAGGAAGTCGACTGTACCGTCAACGGGCTCGCAGGTCCACCCCTCCTCGTGAAGGCTCTTCAGGGCCTCCTCCCGGCTCCAGCGCAAAGAATTGACCCTTAGCCAGAGCGAGCGCTGTCGCCACTCGTGGAGCATTCGGGCAAGGGCGCTGGTTGTGGGCTGCCCGGCGGGATGCAGCTTCTTCATGAGCTGAAGCAGCCAGCCGGGAATGGAAAGGGCCAGAGCCTGTATTTCGTCATTCAGTGGCAAGGGCGCCAGCGGGATCGGCTCGCGCCAAAGGGCTGCCAGCACGCCATGGACGAGTTTGCGCTCGGGCGGGGAAAGCCTGCCCAGTGCCTCCAGCAGCGAGCCCAGCACGCGCTTGACCGGTTGCCGGGCTTCCAGTTCTGTCAGCCCCAAATGAAGGGCCGCATTCAGGATTGGACGGGGCTGCTTTCGCAGCCTGCTTTTCAGGACCCACTCGTGACGCAGCCAGTCTTCCAGGACCTGCCTCAGGCCGGCCGTATAGCGAGCGCGCTCGCTGCTATTCCAGTCTGAAGCCCTTAACCGCTCCTGCTGCAGACGATCGCTCCAGCCACCGCCGATAATCCGGGCCAGATCATCGATTTGCGCTTTCAGGATCACTGGGCAAGCCTGGGTAGACGGACGGAGCCATGCTCGGGACGAAAAGCGTCACGCCAGGCCTCGACCTGCTCGCCTTCGGCATCGCCAAGCGGCTGATCATCCAGATCAAGGCCGTATTCCCGGCTGAAGCTTATGCGGAAGGCTTCGGCCAGCTGCTTAAAGGAAGGCGGCCTTTCGCTGATTTCTGCCAGATGGCAGGTCTGGCGACGCAGCTTGTCGAGGGCGGCTTCCTTGAGGGCGGGCTTGCTGAAGAAGATACCCACGATTTCTTCGTGAGCCGGCCCCATCATCAGGCTGCCATGCTGCAGAAGGCCTTCCTTTAGCTGACGCTGGGCAGAACCGACCAGCTTGCGGCCATCGCACAGGACTTCGCTCTGGGCGGTGGCGGCAAAACACAAGCCGCCCATTTCCTTGCGGTAGGCCTCGCGCAGGTTAATGTGGCGGCTCTCCTGCTCCACATCCACGCCAAGGCTGGCCAGACCACTGGCCAGGGCGCGGTTGATGCGGGCATAAGCCGCCTGCAGATTGCTTTCGTGAAAAGGACTGCCGGCAGGGATACAAACGGAGTAGGTGAGTTCCTGCGCGTGATACACGGCCCGTCCGCCGGTCTCGCGCCGGACAACGGGCAGACCGGCCGCCTCTGCGCGGGCGGCAAGCTCATCGTCCCAGTTCTGGGCATGGCCAAGGGAAAGGGTCCAGGGCTGCCAGCTGTAGCAGCGAAGGCAAAGACTGGCACTTGCAGTGCGGGCCAGCAGGGCGTCTACTGCCATGTTCCACAGGCCATCCGCGCCCGGGTGCAGCAGGAAGCGCCCTTTCATCCGCCGATCAGACCTCGCTCGGAAGCCTCGACGAAATCGCGAATCATGCGCGCGTCTTCGTCTTCTTCAGCGATGCGCCGAACCTTGTCCAGCGCCTGGCTGACATTGCCCGAACCGCGTCCGAAAAAGAGGCGATAAT
>CAYFPS010000020.1:0-8699 GCA_964345075.1 uncultured Bacteroidaceae bacterium
GGATTCCACCTTAACTACGCCGCAAAACTGTCCAAAGAATGGGGTCCAGCTCTCTCCAGGCTGGGATCCTTACATCGATGGCGAATTCAACTATTGCCTGTTGCCTGAAGAACCCGTGCATGGCAATAGCAACTTGATTGGCCTGGATCCACTGTTTGACGAGGTGTGGGGTGTGCCCTATCTGGATCCCGCCTCACCCTGCATCGATGCAGGTAATCCGGAATCCATCTACAATGACGCCGAAGACCCCGAGAACCCCGGCTGGGCGCGCTGGCCTTCGCAGGGTAGTGTCCGTGCGGACATTGGCGTGACGGGAGGGCCACTGGCGGCGGCCATCGATACCAACTGGGTCAGCGTGGGTGATGCACCATCCAGCACGATCAGGCCTGCAGGCGTCGAGCTTGGTGAACCCTTCCCGAATCCCTTCAACCCTGTAACGCGGATTCCCTATCAGCTTCATAGACCATCCGAGGTTCAGGTTCGCGTTTATTCCCTGCTTGGACGGCTGCTCACGGACCAAAAGCTGGGGACACTGTCCTCTGGCCAGCATGTCTACCCGCTCGATGGAAGCCGGTGGGCTACGGGTGTCTATCTGGTGGAAGTTCTGGCTGGGGAAGAACGGGACGTGAAAAAAGTGATGCTGCTCAGGTAGCGGACCTTCCTTCCACGGCCCCCTGCAGCTCCTCATCCACCACATGCGCATAGATCGCAGTCGTCTGCGGATTCTCGTGATCCAGCGCCTTCTGCACCAGCCGCAGATTCCCGGTCTTCCCAAGCAGGCTCGTGGCAAAGGTGTGCCGGAGCATGTGCGGGTGTACGGGCTTGGTGATGCCTGACAGCTCCGCCCAGCTGGACAGAATCCGCCGCACCTGGCGATCCGTCAGCCGCCCACCCTTTCCCGATTGAAACACCGGCAGATCCTGTGAGATTTTCGACGGAAGCTGCGCGAAGAGCGTACTAAACTGTCCACGCACATCCGCAGAGATGAACTTACTTCGCTTCTTGCCGCCTTTGGTCACCAGGTGAATCCGTTTACTGTCCAGATCCACGGCTGAAACGTCCAATCCCACCGCTTCTGAGACCCGCACTCCTGTATCCAGCATTAGGCAGATGAGCGCCCGGTCCCGGACCTGATGCCTTTTGTCTGTCCTGGACTTCAGGGTCTGGCGCAGCTGGCGCTCTTCGGCTTCGGACAGGAAATCCGGGACCGGCCGCACCACCTTCGGGGCGCGCATGCTGTCCAGTTCGCGTGACACTGGGAGGCCAGCCCAGCGAAAGAACTGCTTCAGGATGACCAATCGCCGCTGGTTCGTCGCGTTTGCAGAATCATCTCGGGCGATGTAGCGTGTGAGGTGCTGGATGGCGATTTCGCTTGGGAGGATGCCGCGTTTTGCCTGAAAGCTTGCCAAGCGTCCAAGCTCGCGGATGTAGGGGCTGATGGTATTCGGGGACAGGTGCCTGGCGAGCAGGCTGACGCGGAATTCCTCGATGAGCATGTGGGGATTCTGGTCCGACCATTGGTCGGACCAGCCGTCTGACCAATGGTCGGACGGCTGGTCGGAAAACCTCCAAAGCCAGCAGTTATCAAAGCTGATTCGACAGATTTTGACCTTGATGTCTTTCGCACTGGACAATGGAAAGTGTCCAATTGTCTGGATGATATCGTTGAATAAGGTCGGACCAATGGTCGGACCAATGGTCGGACCAATAGTCGGACCAATAGTCGGACCAGCAGTCGGACCAGTAGTCGGACCAGCAGTCCAACCACTGGTCCAACCACAAATCCCTTGACAACCCACACCCTCTCACCTACTTTGTGCGAGAAACGAACAAAGCAGGTGAGTCATGATTTTCTCTACCAGTTGCTGCAATCCGGCCAGGCCTCCTTCACGGCAACCTTCATCCTTGGCTACTGCAATCCTGCTTGTCATGATGCTGGCCTTTCCAGCTTTGCTTCAGGCCGAAACCGCTGTTTCGGGAAGTGCTGCTCCATCGAGAGGTTCAGGTGCTGTAAAAGCTGCAGAAGGCTTTGTTCATCGTCCGCTCGATCCTGGCCTGCTGGCGCTTGAGCCCGCAGCCGCTTATGGTTGTTTCAGGCAGGGGCAATGGCCGGGCGGCCCGACACCTTCCCGCGATGAACTGCGTCAGGACCTGAACTTCATGAACGAGCACTGGCGATTCCTGCGCGTTTACAACGCCGATGAGCTGAGCGAGACCATGCTGCAGATCATCAGTGAAGATGGTCTTGACCTCAAGCTGCTACTGGGCATCTGGCTGGAGCCGGAGGGCGAGGACGGAGCGGGTCGACAGGCAAATCTGCGCAACGTCAGAGCGGCCATCAAGCAGGCCAATGCCTGGCCCGATGCTGTCAGTCTGGTTCTTGTAGGCAACGAGACACAGGTTTTCTGGAGCGGCCACCAAAGCCCGGTGGAGTCGGTGATTGCTTATGTGCGTCATGTGCGCAGCGCAGTCAGCCAGCCAGTCAGTACAGCAGATGACTGGATGTACTGGGCAACGGAGGAGAGCCGCCAGCTGGCAAAGGAGCTGGACCTGATCACCACCCATCTTCATCCGCTGTGGAACGGCCAGACACTTGCGGCCAGTACTGGCTGGATGGATGAGCGACTGGCCGAGCTGAAGAAGATCCACGGGAGCCTGCCACTGCTGATCGGCGAGACCGGCTGGGCAACGGACATGGATTCAACTCTGGTGGGAGAGGGACAACAGGGCAGCCTGTTCAAGGCGCCGGCAGACGAGGCCGCCCAGTTGAGCTTCCTCGAAATGCTTGACACATGGGTATCACAGGCTGGTGTACCGGTTGTCTGGTTTGAAGTTTTTGATGAATCATGGAAGGGCGGCGGTGATACAAGCAGCCCGCGCCATGTGGAGAAACACTGGGGCTTGATCAATGAGGACCGCAGCCCCAAAAACTCCTTCAGGGAGTGGGAGCGCCTTAAGGCCGGAAAGGCCTCGGCGCAAAACTGATTTGTAACACAACGGAGGAATTTCAGCCATGCGTTCCATTTTTGCTCTGGCCCTCTGCGGCCTGACGGGCTTTGCGGCCCCGCTCTTTGCACAGGCGACACTCGATTTTGAAGCGGGCGGTATTGGCGCGGACTTCACATGGGCAGTTTTCGAGAACGACACGAACCCGCCGGTGGAAGTCATCAGCAATCCCGATGCCAGCGGCATCAATACATCGTCCAGCGTCATGCAGTTTACGGCCCTGATGAGCGGACAGCCCTGGGCTGGCTGCGAGAGCGCGCAGGCTGTAGATCTGGAGAGCTTCAGTTTTGACGAGACGAATTGCACCGTGCGTGTCATGGTACACAAGCCCACCGCGAGCAATGTGGGTGTGCGCTTCAATACGGCGGCCAATGTCTCTGATCCTGAACTGCTGGTGGCCAACACCCTGACGGGCCAGTGGGAAGAGCTGGTCTTCGACTTCTCAGGCCGCATCGGAACGCCCGGCGGTACCGATATCAACCAGATCATCTTTTTCCCTGACTTCGACATGAACGGTCGCACACAGGACAATCTGGTCTACATCGACAACGTGAGCTTCACGGAGATGATCGTGCCTGATGGGCCGCAAGCTTCCGCGCCGACGCCCACGCACAATGCGTCCGGCGTGATCAGTCTTTACAGCGACGCGTATACGAACGTGAACGTGGACACCTGGTCGGCGGTCTGGGATCAGGCTGATGTCGGTGAGTACATGCTGGGTGACGATCACATCAAGCGCTACTCCAATCTCGTCTTTGCCGGCATTGAATTCACCAGCCAGACCATCAATGCGGAGGCAATGAGTCACTTCCACTTTGACTTCTGGACGGCTGATGCTGTTGATGAGACGACTCAGTTCCGCGTCAAGCTTGTTGACTTCGGCGCGAATGGCGTCTGGGATGGCGGCGGTGACGATGTGGAACACGAACTGATTTTCGGCCAGTCGAGTAATCCTGCCCTGGCTACCGGTCAGTGGGTGGCCTTCGACCTGCCGCTGGCCAGTTTCACGGGTCTTGTCACACGCGGACACCTGGCTCAGTTGATCCTCTCCAGTGATCAGCTGAACACCATTTACCTGGACAACATCTATTTCCACTCCGGTGGCAGTGCCCCGCAGGAGCCGGAAGTGGCCGCGCCTGCGCCGCAATGGGATGCCGAGGATGTAATCTCCCTTTACAGCAATGCCTACGACAATGTGAACGTGGATACCTGGTCTGCCGACTGGGACATGGCTGATCTGACGGAAAGCAGCGTGCAGGGCGACGATGTACTCCTGTACACGAGTTTCGTCTTTGCCGGTGTTGAGTTCACAAGCCAGACGATCGATGCCAGTGACATGTCCTTCTTCCAGATGAATCTGTGGACACCCGACGCGGTAGACGATGCAACGATTTTCCGCGTCAAGCTGGTGGACTTTGGCGCGAACGGCGTCTGGGATGGCGGTGGCGACGATGTCGAGCACGAGCTTGAATTCGGGCAGGAAGCGCTTGCCAGTGGCGAGTGGGTTACCCTTGATATTGCACTGGCCGAGTTCACCGGTCTTGTCACACGCGATCATCTGGCCCAGCTTGTGATCGCCAGTGATCAGTTGAACACGATTTATCTGGACAATGTGTTCTTCCACGTGGATCAAATTGATGTGGCAGCTCCCGAGCTTCCTGCTGACTGGACACTGGCCCCCAATGTGCCCAATCCCTTCAATCCTGAAACACGCATTGCCTTCACCCTTGGCCAGCCGGCTGTTGCCGAGTTGAGCGTCTATGACCTGGCTGGCCGTCTGGTGAACACGCTGCTGGCCGGTGAAGTGGCTGCAGGCAGTCACAACACGCTGTGGACGGGCCGTGATACAGCTGGGTTGCAGGTGGCCTCAGGCGTCTACTTCTATCAGCTGAGCCTGAATGGTCGTCCGGTTGAAAGCCGTTCGATGCTGCTGCTGCGATAATCAATCAGGGGGCGATTTCAATTCGCCCCCCATTCTGCTCTGTATTACAGATGAAAGACTGCCCATGATCTCTTCACCTGAAGCTCGATATCAGCTGTGTGACAACGGTGAGTTTGTGATCACCGGTTACAATCGCACCAAGCTCTTTTCCAGCTTCCTGCCGGGCATCGCCGGCAAGGGTGGCATTCCCATGTGGCTCTTCTATGTGAATCGTGGGCAGTGTGTCTGCAGCATGGGTGTGGAGAACAAGCAGCATTCCATTATGGAATTTCTGCCTGCGAATCTTGCCTATCAGATGGTCTCAACACAGGGCTTTCGCACCTTCCTGCGCTTTGAGGGCGATGGGCATTCTGCCTATTACGAACCCTTTCAGGATCGACTTGCGACACGCGATCAGAACCGTATTCAGCGGATGAAGGTACAGGCCCACGAACTGCTTCTGGAAGAAGAAAACCAGGACCTGGGCCTCAAGATTCGTATCCGCTACTTTACGCTGCCGGGTGAGAGCTGTGCTGCACTTGTCAGGCGTCTTGAGCTCTGCAACACCAGTGAGCGGACCATTCGATTGAGTGGCCTGGATGGGCTACCGATGATCACCCCGCACGGCGTGAACAACGATATCCTGAAGAACATGCGGCGAACCATCGAGGCCTTCATCGAAGTTCGCCATCAGGGCAGCCGTGTTCCCTTCTTCAGGGGCAAGGTTGAAGCAGACGACCGCCCCGATGTCGAGCGTATCACAGCGGGCAACTTCTACATGGCCTTCACGGCTGGTGAAGGCGCGTCAAGTCTTCTGCCCGTGCTGGTGGATCCGGAGAGAATCTTCGGCTTTCAGAGTGATCTGAGCTACCCGGAACGCTTCCTGGAAGAGAGCATCGAGGACCTGCTGGAAGGTCAGCAGATGGAAAATCGGCTGCCCTGTGCCATGGCGCCTTTCTCGCTGGAGCTTGATCCCGATGACAGCTGGGCACTGGATTCCATCATCGGGCACGCGCCCGACTACAGTCAGGTGGAAGCCCTGGTTGCCCGCATGCTGGAGCCGGGTGCCATTCTGAAGGCTGCCGATGCCAATCGCGAGATCGTTGAGCGTATCACGCAAAAGGGCCTGATCGCATCAAGTGAGCCGGCGCTGGATCATTACACGCGGCAGAACTTCCTGGACAATACGCTGCGCGGTGGCCTGCCGGTAAGCCTGGGGAAGAGCGGCCGGACCCTGCATCTCTTCTCGCGCAAACACGGCGACCTGGAACGGGATTACAACGACTTCCTGCTTCGGCCCACACCCTGGTCGCAGGGCAATGGCAATTACCGTGATGTAAACCAGAACCGGCGTTCGGATCTGTTTCTTGATCCCAAGGTCGGTGATACAAACATCCTTGACTTCTACAGTTTAACCCAGCTGGACGGCTACAATCCGCTGGTGATCGGCCCCACGCGCTGGATCCTCCGTGATCCAGCATGGCTGAAGGACTGGCTGGGGCGCTGGCTGGAAGGCGCAAGCCCTGAAGATGCTCTTGAGCTTTTCGTGCATTCCTTTACGCCCGGAGACCTGCTAAAAAGCATGAATCTTCGTGGCATGAAGCTGAGAGGCAAGCTTGAAGACCGCCTTGGCGAATTGGCCGATGCCTGTGATACAGAACGGGAAATTCATCCCGGTGAGGGTTTCTGGATCGATCACTGGACCTATAATCTGGATCTGATCGAAAATTATCTGGCTGTCTTTCCGGAAGACAAGCTCAGGCTCTTTTTTAATGAAAGGGCCTGCACCTTCTACGACAACCCGCATGTCGTCCATCCCCGCGCGCGGCGACTTGTGTCACGGGACGGGCGTGTGATGCAGCTCGGCTCGGTCTACCATGACGAAGAAAAGCAGGCGCTGATTGAATCACGACCACGCAATCGCGACAAGGTCAGGACCGGGCAGGGCAGGGGCGAGGTGTATCACACCAGCCTGATCAATGTGATCCTCTGCCAGATGGTCAACAAACTGGCGACCTTTGATCCCAGCGGAACGGGCATCGAGATGGAGGCGGACAAGCCCGGCTGGTATGACGCGCTGAACGGTCTGCCCGGCCTGCTTGGCTCCAGCACCTGCGAGACCTTCGAGTTGAAGCGCCATTTGAGTTTTCTGGCGGAACTGCTTGAATGCGACGGCGTACCCGAATCCTGGCCGCTCTTTGCAGAGCTGTTTTCTTTCGTGGAAGAGCTGACTGAGCTGCTGGAATCGAGGCAAGGAGCACTTGACTACTGGCGGCGCGCCAACGGCCTGAAAGAGCAGTACCGCGAAGCAACTCGCTTTGGTGTTACAGGCCAGGAGAAGAGCCTCGAAAAGAGTCGTCTTCTGCGCTTTGTCCTCGCTGCATTGACCTTGCTGGACGAAGCCGTCGAGCGCAGCTGGCTTGACGAGCACGATCTGCCCGCTACTTATTTCATCAACACGCTGGAATCGGCCCCGGCAGATCCGCTGACGGTCTACTCCGCCTCGCAGCGTCCCCTGCCGCTTTTTCTGGAAGGGCCCGTGCACTACCTGCGCTGTCAGCCCGGCAGGGAAAAAGCGCGCCGGCTGCTGAAGCAGATCGAAAAGAGCGAACTCTTCGACGCAAAACTGGGCATGTTCAAGGTGAATGCTTCGCTCGAGAAGGAAGGTCTGGAGATCGGTCGCTGCAGGGTCTTTTCGCCGGGCTGGCTGGAAAACGAGAGCATCTGGCTGCACATGGAATACAAGTTCATGCTGGAGCTTCTGCGGAACGGACTGGTGGATGAATTCTATGGCCACTTCCGGCAGGTCTTTGTGCCCTTCATGAAGCCGGACATTTATGGTCGCAGCATTCTGGAGAATTCCAGCTTTATCGCTTCCAGCGCCAATCCCGATGACACCATTCACGGCAGTGGCTTCGTTGCGCGTCTTAGCGGCGCAACTGCCGAGTTCATCCACATCCTTAACTGGATCACCACGGGCGGTCGGCCTTTCAGGCTGAATGAAAAGGGCGAGCTGCTGTTTCAGCTTCGTCCGCTTTTGCCCGGCTGGCTTTTCCGCAAGGAAGCCGGCAGCCTGCTGCTTCACAACGGTCAGGACGAGCGGGTGGAAGAACTGCCTGCAAACAGCTTCAGTTTCATGCTTTTCGGCGAAACGCTTATCACGCTTGTGAACCCGGATCGTCGTGATACCTGGAATGCTGAAGCGCCGCTTCTTCCCAAAAGCTGGCTCTTCACCGATCATGGCGGCAGAGTTGAAGAGCAGGCTGGGGAGTTCCCGACTTCCGAAGCTTCAAAGCGACTGCGGGCCGGAGAATGGCGCAGTCTGAAGGTCATGTTGGGCTGACTTCGTTCTCCTGGAGAACAAGGTCATGCGCTTGAATCTCTTCACGCAGGCCTGAAGCAGAGTTACCTTTAGCCACTCAGTTTCTCAGCTCTGGAAAAAGAGCTTGACAGCGTATCGGGAGAGTGTTACTCTCGCAATAGTTCGGACGCCGAACAAAGATTCATTTCAAAGGCCAATGCGCCTTCATTGCTGCTTTTGAACTGCTGAACGTCGCAACTTTGAGATAACCAAGACCTTGACGAAGGAGCACCCATGAAGAAGAGTCTCTTTGCCCTTGCGTTCGCTGCCTCGACGCTGCCGGCCTTTGCGCTGGACGCGCCCGTTGCACAGCTGGACGTTTCCGGGGCGACCTACACCCTTAGCTGGTCGGCCGTTGATGGTGCCGAAAGCTATCAGGTTTACAGCATGACCGAAGCCTGGACCCTGGGC
>CAYFPS010000020.1:8709-14056 GCA_964345075.1 uncultured Bacteroidaceae bacterium
GGCAGCATGCTGGCCGAACTTGGTCCTGAAGTCCTGAGCTACGATGTCACCGGCTCAGGACAATTTTTTTATGTGAAGGCCTGGGCAGCCGACTCCGGCCCCGGTGCCGCCCCTGTTCCCACCGGACATGATGCCGCCGACGTGATCAGCGTTTTCAGCGACAGCTTCAGCAGTCTGGCCGGTACGGACTTCTTCCCCTGGTGGTGGCAGAGCACCGTCGCCAGCATTGTGGATCTGGAAGGCAATCCGGCCCTCGAGTATGCAAGCTTCAACTATCAGGGAACCCAGCTTGCCGCCGCGCAGGACCTGAGCCTGATGGAATACATGCATCTTGACATCTGGACGGAAAACGAAGCCGCCGTCAACGCCTTCCTGATCAGCGCCAGCACGGGTGAGCAGCCCTACGCCATGACCCCGGCCTTCGGCAGCTGGAATTCCTACGACATTCCGCTGAGCTACTTCACGGATCTGGGCCTCTCCGTCGCCGACATTCACCAGCTGAAGTTTGATGGCGGTACGGGTGGAACCATCTACCTGGACAACATCTATTTCTGGAAGAACCCGACTGCCAGCGGCAGCGATGCTACCCTGAGTGATCTGACCGTTGACGGTTCAACCGTTGCCGGCTTCGTCTCTTCGACTCTCGAATACGATGTTGAGCTGCCTTACGGCACGGTTGATGTGCCCGTGGTTGATGGTACCACCACCGATCCTGCCGCAAGCTTTGTGGTCAACGCGGCCGGTGGCCTGCCCGGTGTCAGCCAGCTGGTGGTTACGGCCGCCGATGGCGTGACCAGCCTGACCTACAATGTCAGCTTCACGGTTGCCGCGCCCGTTCCGCTGGTTGCAGCACCCGCCCCGACCGCCCATCCTGATTCGGTCCTGTCGATCTACAGCGACGCCTACACGAACCTTGCTGGCAGCAACTTCAACCCCTGGTGGGGCCAGAGCACGCTGGTGACGGTCGATCATCCGGTTGCCGGCGACAACACCCTGCTTTACCAGAACCTCAACTATCAGGGCAGCAACCTGGGTGGTTTTGACGGTGTGGCGCAGGATGTTTCGGCCTATGGCTACATCCACCTGGACTTCTGGACGCCCAATGCCAGTGCCCTCAACTTCTTCCTGATCAGCGGCAGCACGGGCGAGCGCGCCTATGCCCTGCCGATCACCACGGAGAGCTGGGTTGGCGTGGACATTCCCTTGAGCCACTTCACCAATCTGGGCATGACCATGACGGACATCTTCCAGATCAAGGTTGATGGCGGCAATGGCAGCACGGTTGTCTACTTCGACAACTGGTACTTCCACGGCGTGGCCGAAACCGTCGAGGTCAACGAGCCCACCGAGGCCGCCCCGACTCCGACCTACGATGCGGGCAATGTGATCAGCCTCTTCTCGAATGCCTACACCAATGTCACGGTGGACACCTGGTCGGCTGGCTGGGATGTGGCCAATGTCAGCGATGTGCAGGTCGCGGGTGATGACACCAAGCTCTACGAGAACCTGCTCTTTGCCGGCATCGAGTTCACTTCCAGCACGATTGACGCCAGTGCCATGACCCACTTCCGCATGGACTTCTGGACGCCCGACGCCACCGACCTGCCCGCGGCTTTCCGCATCAAGCTGGTTGACTTCGGCGCCGACGGTGTGTGGAGTGGTGGTGACGATGTCGAGCACGAGATCACGCTGGCCGCCGATACGGTTCCGGCCCTTCAGAGCCAGAACTGGGTGAGCTTCGACATTCCGCTGTCGGACTTCACCAACCTGATCACGACCGGCCATCTGGCCCAGCTGATCATCAGTGGCGACCCGAACACGGTCTACATTGACAACGTGCTTTTCCACAACTAGTCGATGTCTTGCAGGCGGCGGGGCCTTGTGCCCTGCAGCCTTTTCCTTCCTGATCAAACCCGGAGCGAGCCACATGTCACACAGACTGCATGAGAGCCTGAAGAGCGTGCGCTTCGTTTACTTCCTGCTGCTCGCTGGCCTCGCGTCCTTGACTCAGGCACAGGTGGGTGAACTGATCTGGGAGGAGAACTTCGACGACCTGGACAATTGGATGGTCATCACGGGGAATGGCTCCTGGGGCTGGGGCAATGGCGAACTCGAGTATTACCACGAAGACAATGTCTCCATTGCCGAAATTCCTGGCGAAGCAGGCAACCTGGGTCTTTGTATCACGGCGCGGGCAGAATCAGGTCCCGGGATTGTGGATCAATGGGGCAATCCGCTGAATTACACATCGGGCAAGGTCTCGACAAAGGCGCGTGTTTCTGTGCGCTATGGAATGATCGAAGCCCGCGTGCGCGTGCCTGACCTTGATCTTGGCGGCTGGCCTGCCGTCTGGCTACTTGGAACATCCAATCTGGGCTGGCCTCGCTGCGGCGAGATCGACATGATGGAAATGGGACACCATCAGGCTTTCCGTGATCTGCACGACGAACACAACGGAGGCAATGGTCTGGGTAATTCCACCGTAAACCAGATGGTTTCCGCCAATGCTCTCTTCTATTCGGACTCGGCCCTGACACCGGAAAACCCATCGGGCGCCCATAGTCTTTCCTGGGATCCCGAGGACGCCTTCTGCCGGCCCTATTACAATTACGAGAACCCTTTCGACGAGCGCTTTCTGATTTACCGCCTTTACTGGGATGACACGGCCTTGCGTTTTACGGTTACCGACAATGAGCTTGAGCGTGATTTGTATACGGTGCCCTTTGAACTGAGTGAAGAAAGCAGCGAATTCCACAGCCCCTTCTATCTGATTGCCAATCTGGCGATTGGCGGCGCGCTGACCGACGCCTGGAATCTGGGGGAACCCGGAAGCGGGGAGCCCGTCAGCATGCCGCTGCCAGCGGAAATGATGCTGGATTACATTCGCGTATACGAATGGAATGGTCTGGGCCAGATTCATCTTGGTCCACCTACTCCAGAGAGCGAAAGCCTTGGAGTGTATACGGACACGACACCGGTCAACAATCAGCTTGTGCCCGGCATTACAAGCGAGATCTATGTCTGGGAAGAAACTCTGGCGGAGGCCAGCATCGATCCCTGGGAAGGTGAAAACGGCATCGCATGGACGACGACCGGCCTCGGCTGGTTTGGCGCGGGCATCATGAGCCTGCAGCCGGTCAACCTCTTTGGCTTTGCCGAAGGTCATTTGAACTTCATGATCCAGATTCCCGCCCATGTCAGCTTCCAGGTTGGCATCATCGACAGCTGGGGCAACCAGAGCTATGTGGAGTTCCCCGCCAACCAGACCCGCTATGGTCTGCTTCGAAATGGCGAGTGGGGACAGGCCTCGATTCCGGTGGAAGAGCTGCGTGGCGAGCTGATCGATCTGCGCATGATGAGCTACGAGTTCGTGATACTCGAAGTCAGCGGTGCGCAGTGTGAATTCGCCCTGGACGACATTTACTGGGATGGCGGCGAGACAGATGTCAGCAGGCCACTGAATCCGCTGCCGGCCCGTGTTAGCCTGGGTGAGATTTCGCCCAACCCATTTAATCCAGTCGCTGGAATCGACTACCAGCTGGAGCAGGCCAGCGATGTATCACTTAGCGTCTACGATGCTGCCGGTAGGTTGGTCGATCGTCTGGTTGACCGTCAGCAGGCTGCGGGAAACTATCGCCGTAGCTGGAATGCATCACAGTACGCGACCGGCCTGTACTTTGTGCGACTGGAAACTCAATTCGGCAGCCAGACACAGAAGTGTCTTCTGCTCAAGTGACGAAAAGATCTGTGAGGGATCGATTGCTTTCAAGAACCAGCCCTTTGTGGCTTTTGCTTTTCATGCACGGCGTGAGCCTTGCATTGGACGCGCCCGACCTGTCGATCTCGGCTCAACCCGCTGACGGATCACTCAGGCTTGATTGGACAGCCGTTGCTGGCGCGGATTTCTACCGCATTCAGGCAGCCGCCAACCCGGGTGAGACCGGTGCTCTGCTGGCCGAAACAAGCGGACTGTCGTGGACTCAGTCGCTGGATGCATCACGGCTCTTCTTTCAGGTGATTGCCGTGGATACGAGCGGCTGGCGTCCGGGAAGTGCACCTCTGCCCCTGCACGATGCTTCCAGTGTATTGGCCTTGTTCAGTGACGCCTACAGTGAACTCCCCGTGGACACCTGGTCAGCCGACTGGGACCAGGCGGATCTGGTGGAAATCTTTGAAGAGGGCGACCACCTCAAGCTTTACACCAACCTCAATTATTGCGGGATCGAGTTTGTATCACAGCAGGTGGACGCAACTCCTTTCAGTCACTTCCATGTGGATCTCTGGACGCCTGACAACACAAACCTGCCGGCGGCCTTTCGCGTGAAGCTGGTAGACTTCGGTGCCGACGCGGCCTATGGCGGTGGTGATGACAGCGAGCACGAGATCTCAATTGACGCTGGCAGCCTGACGCCGCTACAAAGCGAAAGCTGGGTCAGTCTGGATCTGCCGCTGGCAGATTTCACTGGCTTGCAGGCCCGCCAGCATTTAAGCCAGCTGCTCTTTTCCGGTGATCCGGATTCGGTTTTTGTGGACAACATCTATTTCTGGTCCGACGGCACGGGCGAACCCTCCAGCCAGCCCCTGCAGGCACCCGCCGCTCCGACGGAAGAGGCCTGGAATGTGATCAGCCTCTTTTCCAGCGCCTACGGGAATGTGGCGGTGGACACCTGGTCGGCTCCCTGGGACATGGCCGATCTGGAAACCGTGACCATTGCCGGTGAGCCCATGCTCAAGTACACGAACCTGGTCTTTGCCGGAATCGAATGTGTATCACAGACCATCAATCTTTCGAGCATGACGCACCTGCATCTTGACCTGTGGACGCCGGACCCGACGGATCTACCCGCAGCTCTGCGTATCAAGCTGGTGGATTTTGGGGCAAACGGCGTATGGGACGGTGGCGGAGATGATGTGGAGCACGAGCTGAGTATCACGGCAGCAAGTAATCCACCGCTGGAAAGCGGCCGCTGGATGGAGCTGGATCTGGATCTTGACCTCTTCACAAACATGATCACGCGCCAGCATTTTGCGCAGATGATCCTTTCCGGTGATCCAGGCACTCTCTTTGTGGACAACCTCTATTTCTACAATGCAGAAGGCGGAAGCGGCATTGGCGAGCCACCCGTGCCCGCGCCGACTCCCGGCTGGCCGGCCAATTCCGTGGTCAACATCTACAGTGATGCCTGGACCAATCATTCGGTGGACAACTGGGCGGCTGACTGGGGCGATGCCTCGGTGGAAGAACTTCTCTTCGGCATTGATCACATCCTGCGTTACACGGATTTCTCGCTGACCGGCATCGACTGTCTGAATCAGCCGGTGGACGCCAACGAGATGACACACCTTC
>CAYFPS010000020.1:14077-18195 GCA_964345075.1 uncultured Bacteroidaceae bacterium
GGTTGCCCGATTCAACCCTCGCTCCCTGGCTTGCTGTCAAGCTGGTGGATCTGGGTGCCAATGGGCTGCTGGATGGCGGCCTGGACGACAGCGAACATGAATTGCTGCTGGACGGGACAGACCTGCAGCGCGGCCAGTGGAATCAGCTCGATCTTTCCTTAAGCGATTACACCCAGCTGAGCAGCCTCTGGCAGATTGGCCGTATACAACTTGAAGGAGCCGAAGACCGCTTCTACCTGGACAACCTCTACTTCTACAATCCCTGTGGCACGCGGCGCGAGGCGCCCCTGCCCTACACACGCTGAAGGCCCTGATTGACTATGTTGAACGATCTGAACATCAACAGACAGGACAGGGGGGCTCTTCGTATGCCCGTCAATCTTCAGAAGCCGCCTGCGACCGAAGTTCCGGTGGCATTTGAGTTGCAGCGGCCACGACCACTCGCGGACGCCATGCTCAAACTGATCTGGCGCGAAAAGCAGATCTCGCGAGCGGACATTGCCCGGCGTACGGGGCTGGCAAAATCTACAGTCAGTGAGAACATCAATCATCTGCTGCAGACGGGTCTGATCGCTGAGAGCGGGACGGGCGTGTCCGGTGGTGGCCGGCAACCGATCATCCTTGAGTTCCAGGATGATGCCTGTGTGATTCTGGGTGTGGAAATCGGTGCCAGCCATGTGGCTGTGGGTCTGTGCAATCTGCGCGGGCGCGTGCTTTCCTGGTGCGAGCAGAGCCATCCGGTGCGCGAAGATCCGGTGGGTACCCGTGCTCTTGTTGCCGAACTTTGTGATACATGTCTTTCCAGCCAGACCGATGGTGCCAGCCGCCTGGTGGGCATCGGCATTGCTGTGCCCAGTCCTGTGGATCCCCATAAGCCGCAAATGCTCTCGGAAGTGGTGATTCCCGCCTGGCAGGGACATGTGGGGCTGGATGAGCTGGCCGCCCGCTACAATGTGCCGCTCTATGTAGACAACGATGCCAATCTGGGTGCGCTGGCCGAATATTGGTGGGGTGCCGGTCGCGGTGTCGACGACTTCATTTACATCAAGGCCGCCACCGGTATTGGCGCTGGATACATTTTGAAGGGTGAAATCTATCGGGGCGGATCGGGCTATGCCGGTGAAATCGGTCACCTTTCGATTGATCCCCATGGCGCCGCCTGCGTCTGTGGATTGAGCGGCTGTCTGGTGACGGTGGTCGGGGCCAATGCCTTGATCGATCGTGCCCGCCAGCTACTTGAGCAGTATCCCGCCTCGCGCTTCGGCACGGGGGCAATCAGTCTGAACGGCATCGAAGAGGCCGGTCTGGCCGGTGATCCCCTGGCCCTGGCACTTGCCCATGAAGCCGCCGAACACTTCGGCACAGCCATCGCGGGTCTGATCAACATCATGAATCCCAGTGCCGTGATCCTCGGCGGCAGCCTCTCCGGCCTGGGTGATGTGCTGCTGGACCCGCTGAAGCAGGCGGTAAACAGCCGCACCAACATTCGCACCACCGGTATCACGGATATTCGCGTCAGCGAGCTGGGTCGCCGCTGTGTGGCCATCGGGGCGGCCACATTCGTACTCGATGCTGCGCTGGAGGAGCCGCGGCTCTTCCCACAACTGAGAGAGATGGCATGAACAAAGGATTGCTGATGGCCTGCCTGCTGGGTTCAACTGTCGCCATCAAGGCGCAGGAACTGATCTGGTCTGACGACTTTGACGGGCCCGCCGGTCAGGCGCCCTCTGCGGCCAACTGGGCTTATGACATCGGCACCAACTGGGGCAACAACCAGCTGGAATGGACCACCGATCGCACGGAGAACATTTCGCTGGATGGCTCAGGGAATCTTCGTATCACGGCCCGCGAGGAGAACTTCCAGGGCTGTGCTTACACTTCGGGTCGCATTGTCACACGGGGGCTTTTCGAGCCAACCTACGGACGCTTTGAAGCACGCATCAAGCTGCCGGTGGGTGAGGGCATCTGGCCGGCCTTCTGGCTGCTGGGTGCCAATATCAGCGAAGTCAGCTGGCCGCAATGCGGCGAGATCGACATCATGGAGTACCGCGGGCAGCAGCCTTTCATCAATTTCGGCAGCGCTCACGGTCCGGGCTACTCGGGTGGAGCGGCCTGGACTCAATTGTATACGCTGCCCGCAGGCGGCTTCAACGATGACTTCCATGTGTTTACCGTTGAATGGTCTGCCAACCGGATCGACTGGATGGTGGACGGCATTGTCTACAACACCCTGCTTGCCGGACAGCAAAACGGTGAGTGGGTCTTTGATCACCCTTTTTACATCATCCTCAACGTGGCCGTCGGGGGAAATTTCGTTGGTGCGCCTACCGAGTGTACGCGCTTTCCCCAGACCATGCTGGTTGACTGGGTCCGCGTCTGGCAATAAGGCCCTTTTCAGGCCCATTTCAAGTGAAAAACCTTGACAGAACCTCTCTCTTCAGCTACTTTGTTCGGGTAACGAACAAAGTGAAATCCCTGGCGAATCGCTCGTCGATTCCATTTGAATCAGGAGCCGCTCATGCTCGCTCGACTCGCGTCCCGATCCCTCCTTTTGCTCTGCGCCATGGCTGTTTCAGCCGCTGCAGATGTCCATGTATCACAGGATGAATCCGGCCATCAGTTGCTGGTGGACGGAAAGCCCTTCTTCGTAAAGGGCATGAACTGGGATTACTTCCCGGTTGGCACCAATTACAGCTACAGCCTGTGGACACAGTCTGAAGACTTCATTCAGCAAGCGCTGGATCAGGAGATGAGCCTGCTTTCTGCAATGGGCGCGAATACCGTCCGTCAGTATGTGGGCGTGCCGGCGCGTTGGGTGGAATACATGTATGATCGCTGGGGCGTATACACGGTGATCAATCACCCGCTGGGCCGCTACGGGCTGACCATTGACGGCAACTGGGTGGCCAGCACCGATTACAGCGACGCTCGCACGCGTGAAGTTGTGCTGGCGGAGATCGGCGCAATGGTTGATGAATATCAGGGCACGCCGGGCCTGCTGATGTATCTCCTGGGTAACGAGAACAACTACGGTCTCTACTGGAGTTCGGCCGAGACTGAAGACCTGCCGGAGGAAGAGAAATACCAGCTGCGCGCCACCTATATGTACTCGCTCTTTGAGGACGCGACTCAGCTGATCAAGAGCCGTGATACAAGCGTGCCGGTGGCCATTGCCAATGGTGATCTGCAGTACCTGGACATCATGAAGCGTGAGCTGAAGAGCCTGGATATCTTTGGCGCCAACATGTACCGGGGTATCACCTTCACGGATGCTTTTGAGCGACTGGCTCGTGAGACTGACTGGCCCTTCATGCTGACGGAATTCGGCTGTGATGCATTCCATGCGATCAATCTGTCTGAAGATCAGCAGAGCCAGGCCCAATACTTGCTCGGGCAGTGGCAGGACATCATGGGCAACGCCCGCGGACTGGGTGGGGCTGGCAATGCGCTGGGCGGCCTGACCTTCCAGTGGAGCGACGGCTGGTGGAAGTATCTGCAGGAAAGCAACCTGGATATCCACGACAACAACGCTTCCTGGGCCAATGGCGGCTATCCCTACGATCTGGCGCCCGGCGAGAACAACATGAATGAGGAGTGGTGGGGTGTTTGTGCCAAGGGACCGACAAGGGCAGACGGTCACTTCGAGCTCTATCCGCGCGCCGCTTACTATGCCCTTAAGGGCGTCAATCGCTTTGACCCCTGTGATCCAGCGCTCACGCGGCAGGACCTTTACCGGCACATTCAATCCCTTAGCGCCGTGGCCATGGTCAACGAGGCCAGGGGCAGCACGGTAGCACTGGCCAGCCAGCAGGGCGATGCCTTCCGCATCAGTGGCCTGCGCATGGAGTTCGAAACCATTTCTACCGGTGGAACACGCATTTCGACGCCCGAGCAGCGCGCCACCAGTCCGGAGAGCTACCCGAGTTTTCAGGGCTTCGATCGACTGGAATCCTTCTATGTGGATGTTGAGGCAAGGCCAGCCGGAAACATGCGCGCCGAGCTCTCGCTGAACATCCTGGGCAATGTTCCCGAGAACCCCATCGACGAGATCTTCTACGAGAACCGTGATCGGCCCGTGCGTGTACTGGGCGAGGATGGCTGGAAGGAAATCGGCGGAC
>CAYFPS010000020.1:18242-38786 GCA_964345075.1 uncultured Bacteroidaceae bacterium
GCAGCAGAAGTGGTTCAATGTAGACGGCTTTTACCGCAGTGGCCATTACCACTGGGGTTACGAGGGCGATTTCTTTGGCCTTTATCGCGAGGCGAATTATGGCCCGAACATTGACATGTACAACGGCATGGCCCCGATCGGCATGGAATTGGAGGGGCGGCGCCAGTTGAAGGGTCTGAGCATCGCCATGGGCCCTGAACTATGGTGGGGCGCAAACCCGGCCGTGCTCGTCAAGTACAGTCGCCCGCTGGGTTCGCTGGGTGCCATGCGAGATATCACGGCCACCATGGTCTATCAGGAGGATCTGGACGATCAGGCTTCCATTGTCAGCTCCATTGCCGTGCCGACGCCGCCCACGCGCAAGGCCACCCTGCACCTGAAAACCATGTACAAGCGCCTGGGCGTTGAGCTTGGCGGTATCTGGTCCGGCAGCGACAAGCTGGATGATGCTTTCGTATACATCGATGATGCCGGCAATCCCTTGCTGGATCACATTCGCTCGATGGATACCTTTGGTGGCAAGCTGCGCCTGACCATGACGAAAGGATCCATCAACTGGTATGCACAGGGTGCGATGATGGGCCTTGTGGCCGATGCCGGTCCCACCGCAATCCAGACCTATACGGGCTGGCGGCTGGCCGATAGCGGCATGGGCAACCAGGTCAATGCCATGACCGGTTTCACGTGGACGATGGGAAATCTGCAGCTTGCACCCAACATCCTCTGGCAGAAGCCGATTGAAGGCCCCAACCCGGAAGGCTACCTGCGCAATGTGGTCGTGGGCGGTGATCCCTTTGCGGTCAGGGCCAACCGCGAAATGATTGCCGGTGAATTCCTGCTCACCTGGGATCCAACGCCTGCCACCTGGATGTATGCCTGGAACAACGATATGGCTGAAGACGCGCCGCTCGCCTTCAACCTTGGCCTTGTATACAAGCGCTACGAATCGGGTACGGACGCCGGGCAGTACTTCGCCGAAGACGGTGTTACAATCTACCCCTATGACGCCTCGACACCGGCCCGTGATATCTGGGAAGTCCATTCGCGCATTGTAGCCAAGCGTGGCCCCAAGCAGGGAATCATTGCCAACCTCTACGCCGGAACGGGCGAAGCCAATGGCGACTTTGCTGGTGATGCCAGTCTGGATCGCCTGATCCACCGTTATGGCGCCGATGCCCGCTGGATCGTGGGTGACTTCAAGACAATCTTGAGCGCCAAGATAAACGACTGGGGCCCCTACGATTACCACCGCGATTTCAACTACACCTATCCGCTGCAACTTGCTGCCGACTTGTCGACTTCGCTGGGCGCGCCGGACTGGTGGGGCGAGCCGCAGTCGCGACTGGGCATCAAACTCACCTGGCGTACACTGGATGAATATTCCAACCGCTACTGTCCGGTCTCGGTTTACGAAAATGGTGAGGCCGTCTGCGATCCAGAAGCAGAAGGCTACGAGGATGGACGGGAGTGGGAAATTCGCACCTACCTGCATGTAGGCATCTGAAAGTGACAGCGTGAAGGTTGAATCACACATGAATCACAAGACGGGCCCGTTTTCAGAGCGGGTCCGTTTGCTGCTGGCCGAAATGAGTCTTGAAGAGAAGATTGGTCAGCTGCTACTGGTGAATGGCGCTGAGGGCGAACTGACTGAAGAGCTGCGCACAGGCATCATCACTGGCCGCATCGGTGGTGTATTGAATGAAGCTGATGCGGATACGGTAGGTGAAATGCAGCGTCTGGCCAGGGAGGAGAGCCCGCGAGGCATCGGCCTCCTGATGGCCCGTGATGTGATCCATGGCTACCACACAATCGCGCCCATTCCGCTGGGACAGGCAGCCAGCTGGAATCCGGAAATTGTTGAGGCCTGCGCCAGACTCAGTGCGCAGGAGGCCACACAGGATGGCCTGAACTGGGCTTTTGCCCCCATGCTGGATGTATCACGCGATCCGCGCTGGGGCAGAGTTGCAGAATCCTTTGGTGAGGACCCGCTGCTGATTGGGGAACTGGGAGCGGCCATGGTCAGGGGCCTGCAAGGCAAGGGGCTTGATCATGCTGACAGCCTGGCTGCCTGTCTGAAGCACTTTGCCGGCTACGGAGCCTGCGAGGCCGGTCGTGATTACAACAGCACCTTCATGCCGGAAGGCGAGTTGCGGCAAACGCACCTGCCTCCCTTCAAGCGCGCGATTGAAGCCGGTGCTCGCACGATCATGGCTTCTTTCAGCGACCTCAACGGCATTCCCGCTACTGCCAACAAGCAGCTGCTGACCGACATTCTGCGTGGAGAATGGGGCTTTGGTGGCTTTGTGGTCAGCGACTGGGAAGCGATTCCACAACTGATGGATCACGGCCTTTGCGCCACCGAAAAAGATGCTGCCTTTGAGGCGGCCTCTGCGGGCGTCGAAATGGAGATGTACTCCAGCTGCTTCCGTGATACACTGGCTGCGCTAATCGAAAAGGGGCGCTTGAACAAGAAGCGCGTTGACGAGATGGTTGGCCGGCTGCTTGAAGTGAAGTGTGAAATGGGGCTGCTGGATGATCGCAAGCATCCCGTAAATGTTCCTGATATGGCTGCAGGACTTGCCTGTGTCAAGCAGGCGGCGCTGGAAAGCATCGTCCTGCTCAGGAATCAGGATAATCTTCTGCCCCTTGATCAGGCAGGGTTGAAAAGGCTGGCCGTGATTGGTCCGCTGGCAGACAAGCAGGCCGATCAGCTGGGTACCTGGGTTTTTGATGGAAAGCCCGAGCTGGCGATCACGCCCCTGAAGGCTCTTAAAGAGGCACTGCCCGCTTCGGTTGAGCTCGACTTTGTTGCCGGTCTCGGTCACAGTCGTGATACATCAACTGCGGAGATCGACCAGGCGGTGAATGCCGCCCGACAGGCCGATCTGACCTTGCTTGTGCTGGGCGAAGAGGCCATCCTGAGCGGCGAAGCCCACTGCAGGGCGCAGATTGACCTGCCTGGCGCTCAAAGCGAACTGTTGAACCGAATTTGTGATACAGGCAAACCCGTCATTCTTGTAATCATGGCCGGCCGTCCGCTGGCCATCGAGAAGGAAGCGAGCCGCGTCAAGTCCCTGCTTTATGCCTGGCATCCGGGATCCATGGGTGGGCCGGCGCTGGCAGATCTGCTTTTGGGCAAGGCCAGTCCCATGGGCCGTCTGCCAATCACCATGCCGCGCTTGAGTGGACAGGTCCCGATCTATTACGCAAGGCGCCGTACCGGTCGCCCGCCAACAGGCGAGTTCTACACGCACATTGATGACATCGCTGTGGGAGCCGCCCAGCATTCAACCGGTAACACGAGCCATCATCTTGACGCCGGCTACACGCCCCTGTTTCCCTTTGGATTCGGCCTGGGCTATGCCGAAACCAGACTTGAGAAGTTGCAGCTGGAAAGCAGCCGCTTGCCCATGGATGGCTGCCTGAGCTTCAGTGTGGAGCTTGTGCACGAGTCCGGCCCCCGGCAGCGTGAAGTCGTTCAGGTTTATCTTCGTGATCACGTGGCCTCTGTGACACGGCCCATCAAGGAACTGAAGGCCTGGCAACTGGTGGAGCTCGCTGTCGGTGAGCGAAGGAAGCTTGACTTCAGTCTGCCGCTAAGCGAACTGTCCTTCGTTGGCCGCGATCAGGCCTGGCGGATCGAGCCCGGCACCCACACGCTGGAAGTGGGGCTTGCTTCAGATGGCGGCCTGACACTGGACTTTGAAATCGTGGCTTAGGCAATGACAGCAAAAGAAAAGGGGGCTTCAAGCCCCCTTTTTCGTTCACATGCAGTCCTTTCAGGCGCTTGCCGATCCGCGTCTGGCCTCCAGCTCGCCGCGAATCTCGTTGGCGCGCTGTTCGGTCAGGGGATAAACACGAATCATCCAGATGGCAATCAGGCTTGCTGCCAGTGGAATGAGCACATCGAAGACACGCATCAGGAAGAGGGTGCGTTCACTCTGATTTCCTTCGAGCGCCACATCAAATCCAGTGGCATTCAGCAGGACACCGCCACCTGCAATGGCCACTGCCATCCCCAGCTTGACGACCCACCAGAAGATAGAACCGTACATGCCTTCGCGCCGCTCGTGGGTGTTCAGCTCATCCAGATCGACTACATCAGCCATCATGGCTGGCATCAGCGTGAACAAACCGCCCAGACCAAAGGCGAGGAGGGGAGCAGGCACCATCACCAGCCAGGGGATCTCGGGATTGTAACACGGCCATTTGAGCGCATAACCCAGAACAGATATTCCGGTAGAGACGAAGAAGGCCCGGCGCTTGCCAATCTTCGTGGCAAGCCAGGTAACGATTGCGATCACAACAAAGGTGGACACGGCACCGATGGTTCCCGTGTAGCCCAGATACTTGGCGCCCAATTCCTGATTCCCGCCAAAGACGTAATAGATCACCACGTAGGACTGGAAGGCAGCAATCAGGATGAAACCGTTGAAGACAAGGAAGGTGGCCACACACAGCTTGAGAAAAGCGCTGGATTTCAGTGTAACACCAAAGCCCTTGAAGAAGCTCGCCAGGTTATCCAGCAGGCTGCTTTTGCGTGTCTCTTCCAACTCGTGCTTGGCAATATCTTTCAGACGCTCGCGCAGGAAAATGGCAGGAAGAATACCCACGCCGATGGTCACAACAGCAATCACAATTGCCAATCCTGCTGCACCAGCCACCTGATCGGGCTCACCGGCTTCGTTGACAAAGAAAGTGCCCGAGTTCATGATCCATAGAAACCACGGTGATACAACATAGGCCAGCTGGCTCAAGAAATTCTGCACACCCATCAAGCGTGTTCGCTCATGGTAATCGGGTGTAAGCTCGTAGCCCAGCGCCACCCAGGGAGTGGCGAAAATCGTGTAGCCCATGTAGAACAGGATGGAGCCGATCAGGAAGTAATAGAAGTAGAAATTCTCACTCTGCCCTTCAGGCAGCTGCCACAGGAACGCATAGATCACGCCGGCAATGATGGCGCCCCAGAAGATATAGGGCCTGCGCCTGCCCCAGCGACTCTTGGTGTGATCGGAAATGTAACCCATCAGGGGATCGGTCAAGGCATCGGTCAGCCTTGGAAGGGCCCCCAACAGTCCGACCAGCGCCGGGTTCATGCCAAGGCCCAGATTTAGCACAATCATCATGCCGCCAATCGCAGCAGCAAGCAAATTGTTGACGAAGCCGCCCAGGCCATAGATCAGGCGATGCGCCATCGGCACGCGATCTTCCGGCCGTGTTTGCGGAATCTTTGTGGCACTCATGGATTAATCCTTCTGATGGACGCGCACCCAGTCAACCAGCATGGTCTGGGGGAACACGGTTGATTCATCGGGCGAGCCCACGAAGGTGCCGCCGACGGCGATATTGAGAATGATGAAAAAGGGCTGATCAAAGACCCACTCGCCCGGGACCTGCTCACGGTAGACACGGTGATACAATTCATCGTCCAGATACCAGTCGATACGGTCGGCTTGCCATTCAATGGCGAAGACATGGAAGTCTTCATTAAAGCCCTCGGGAGTGATGTTCACCAGATTTGTGATACCACCACCACCGGAATAACCGGGGCCGTGAAGGGTTCCCAGGATTACACCCGGGGTCTGTCCACGGTACTCCATGATGTCGATCTCGCCACACTGCGGCCAGCCGGCACTGTCAATGTTCTCGCCAAGCATCCAGAAAGCAGGCCAGATTCCCTGACCCACCGGAAGCTTGATGCGTGCCTCAACCCGCCCGTATTGGATCTCCACGCGATCCCTTGTCAGGATGCGGGCAGAAGTGTAGTTGAAGCCCTGATAGCTTTCTTCCCGGGCTGTGATACGCAGGTTTCCCTCACCATCCAGGGAAGCGTTCTCAGGCAGATTGGTATCGTACTCGAGCTGGTTGTTTCCCCATCCCCACGCACCATTGCCGATATCCCAGGTCCAGTTCAGCTGATCAGGCAATTGATCAACCTGACCGGTGAATTCATCGGACCAGACGAGTTCCCACTCACCACTTGAAGGGTCCGTACCTGTGCCGTGATCGCGATCGCAACCGATTGCGAGAATCAAAAGCAGGGATGCGAAGACTGTCTTTTTCATTCCATACCCTTTCCAGGCCAGTCAGGGAAGATCGACGGATCCTCCAGTGCGGCTGACAGGATCATAGTGGCAGCACCGATGGCCACTGCTTGTTCGCCCAGTTCGCCGGGCTTGATGGCGGTACTGGCCAGTGAGCCAATCAAGGTGCGACGCTCAACTGTATCACGAATTGGATCAAACAGGGCATCACCCGCTTGTGTGATACCGCCTCCCAGCAGGACCAGCGCCGGATTGTTCAAATTGAGCAGGCCGGCGATTGTGATGCCAAGCAGCTCGCCCGCCTCACGCACGACGCGCTCTGCCAGCGGATCGCCCGCGGCGGCGGCGCTTTCCAGCATTTGACTGCTCAGGTTGAATTCCGTCAGTGAACTTTGGGGATAATCCTCAAGCAGTTCCTGGGCGCGTGCCACTTGCGCAGCAGCCCCGGCCACGGTCGCCAGACAACCTTTCAGGCCACAAACACAATCGCGTCCATTGGGATCAACCGACAAGTGCCCGATTTCGCCGGCCACACCCATGGCCCCACGATAGACACGACCCTCCAGAATCTGCCCGAGCCCGATGCCGGTGGCAATTTTGATGTAGGCAAAGTCGCGCACACCGCGTCCCGCGCCCCACCAGTGTTCAGCCAGGGCAGCCAGATTAGCGTCGTTATCTACAAGCAGTGGTCGGCCATAGGATTCACCCAGCGGTTCCAGACCACTTGCGCCCTGCCAGGCAGGCATCACGACTTGCGAAATGGCATGAGGCCTGGCTGGATTGACCGGGCAGGGCATGCCAATACCAATGCCCAGTAATTGTTCGGCTGGAAGCACAGAGTTTGCAAGCAGTGTATCACAGCATTCCCTGGCCAGCTGTCGTGTTCCCGCAGGATCATCACGCACAGGATGCGGGCGGGATATCCAGCCCATTACCTGTCCACGCAGATTGGTCAGGGCTGCCGCAACATGAGTCGCGCCAATGTCAAGCCCCAGAATGCAGCCCGCGTCATCGACAAACTCAAGCAGAATCGGCTTGCGCCCGCCGGTTGTTTCACCGATGCCGGACTCGACCACCAGACCGGTGGCCAGCAGATCGCGCACAGCTTCGGTTACGGTTGATCGCGAGAGCCCTGCCCGTCTGGCAATTTCCGCGCGGCTGATGCTGCGCTCTTCCCAGATCAATTTGAGCAGGGGAGCGGCCAGGGGCCGCGTCCCCACATTTCCATTTCCACTACGGGTGACTGACATCAGCGGTGGAAGAGAACGTTGTCGATCCAGCAGGTATCGATGTAGTTTGCACCTTCGACACCACTACCGATCAACAGCTGGGCCATGTGACCCTGTGTGACAAGTCCGGTGAAGTCGGAGAGCGGCAGATCATAGCTAAGCCAGACACCGCTTTCCAATGGTGTACTCGAGCTCGCATCGAGGAAAATCTGATGCTCAACATCGTCACCACCGCCCCAGACCCCATTGGCTCCAAAGTCGACAAGCTTAACCCAGAACTGCACGGGTGAATCCGTGTTGTCTTCCGTGTACAGGTTGAAGTGGAAGTGTGTCATCTCGCTGGCATCTATTGTCTGCGATGTGAATTCGATTCCGGCATAAGTCAGACTGGTGTAGAGCTTGACGGCATTTCCATCAATTTCCACCTGTGCTACATCGGCTTCATCGGGCCAATTGGCCGACCAGGTATCAACCGTGACGTTGGTGTATACATCGCTGAAAAGGCTGATGACATCGGCAGCCGCCCAAGTGGGGTCAGGCGCCGGTGATTCCGGTCCCGAATTACCACTACCACCGGTACCATGGAAGTAGATGTTGTCAATGTATACGGTGGACAGGCCGCCGGAAAGAATCAGCTGGGCCAGGTGCTGGCGTGTGACAAGGCCGGTGTATTCAGAGAGGGGCAAGTCCAGACTCACCCAGCTACCCGAGGCAAGGGGTGTCGTGTAAGCTGCTGTGATACTAAGCTCATGCTCCGTGTCGTCCAGCACACCGGGTCCTTCCCAGACGCCATTGGGACCAAAGTCGACCAGCTTGATCTTGAAGACCGTGGAAGCATCCACTTCATCCGGGGTCCAGATATCCATGTGGAAGTGACTCTTGTCGCTGATATCAATCGTTGGATCTGTAAACTCGATGCCGACAAAGGTCAGGTTGCTGTAGAGCTTGACTGCATCCCCCTGAATGTCCGTGTCCAGCAGATCCGCTTGATCCCACTCGGCTGACCATGTGCTTACAGGCACATCCTCGTAGACATCACTGAAGAGGCTGATCACTTCAGCGGCATCCTCGGTCGGTACCGGTGCAGGGCCTTCAGGCGTACCCGGTTCCACACCCTGATTGTGGAAGTAGATGTTGTCAATGTATACGGTGTTCAGCGGATCACTTGAGAGAATCAGCTGTGCAATGTGTCCGCTGGCTGCAAGGTCTGTAAAGGTCTGGAGCAGCAGGTCGATTGAAACCCATGTGCCTGTCAGGAGTGGTGTCGATGATGTGTCTGTGACAATCACCTCGTGTTCACTGTCATCACCCGTACCCAGCACCCCGTCATCTCCAGCGTCCACCAGTTTGATGCGGAAGCTCGCGCCCGATGTGTTGTCGGCAGTCCAGAGGTCCAGATGCAGACTGTTCATGGAGCTTGCATCCACAGGTGAACTGGTCATCTCGATACCGGCAAAAGTCAGATTCTCGTAGACGAGCATATTGTTGCCGTCGAGCATGCTCTCGGACTGATCGGCCATGTCCCACTCCGCCGACCAGGTGTCAACCGTGATACAATCATAGGCATCACTGTAAATACCGACGACGTCATCTGAATTGTATACGGGCATGGGAGCAGCTACCTGAGG
The DNA here is from genome assembly GCA_964345075.1 of uncultured Bacteroidaceae bacterium. Classification (GTDB taxonomy): domain Bacteria; phylum CAIWAD01; class CAIWAD01; order CAIWAD01; family CAIWAD01; genus CAYFPS01. The sequence continues at coordinate 27,144 of CAYFPS010000020.1, forward strand.
ACTGGTGGCTGCCTCGCCTTCGTGGAAGTAGAGATTATCGATGTAGACTGTCGGGCTGCCGCCACTGATCACGACCTGCGAAAGATTGCTTTTTGCGGCAAGGCCGGAGTACATGGTGAGCGGAATTTCAAGGGAAGACCAGTCACCACTGACCATGGCAGGATAAGTGGATGTCGAGAAGCTCAGTTCATCTTCGCTGTCATCACCACCCTGATAGGCTCCATCAGCGCCAAAGTCGACCAGTTTGATGCGGAAGTCGGAGGGGTCAAAAGTGTAGACATCCACATGGAGGAAGCCCATTTCCGAGGCATCGATCAGATTCGAGCTGAAGTCGATCCCAGCATAGGCCAGGTTTGTATACAACTTGACATCATCACCTTCGATCTGGATGTCTTCCACATCGGCGATATCCCAGTCGGCTGACCAGCTGTCAACCGCCTCGTTCGCGTACACATTGGAGAAGAGGCTGATGACTTCGGAGGCGGGGTGAGTGGGCGTCGGTGCCGCTGCTGTGGGGCTCTCCATGGCCAGGATGGTTACAGCTCCCTCTGCCGCAACCGTACCCAGACTTGCTGTGATCGTTGCCGTACCGGATCCCACAACGGACAAACCGCCGTGACCATCCGGTGTTACAACTTCTTCATTCGTTGAGGCGAACTCCAGCCAGGCCGGTGCTATACCTACGGTCTGATCCACACCGTCTACATCGAAGGTGACCGAGGAGCCAGCAAGATGGATCACGGATCCTGTGGCTGTGTTGATAGTCTGTGATACAATCGCTGGACGCGTGTTGCCGATTCCGTCCATCTGCTCATACTGGACTTCATCAAACCAGACATCAAAGCCAACACCGTTGTTGGGGGCAATGGCAAACTGGAAGAGGCCCTGTTCGGAGCTGAGTTTCTCAGGCAGGGGCAGGGGGAAAATGTACTTCTGCCAGGAGGTGCTGACGGGCAGATTGAAACTGGCAGCCTCGTAGAGCGAAGTGCCTGCATTGTTGTTTCCCATGCCGATCACATTCAGCACGGCATCTGTGCTGGCCTTTGCCCAGAAGGTGAGGGCATCGTATTCGGTCAGATTACGGCCGGCGTTGGTGGTGACGAAAGCACCGCCTGCGAAACTACCATTGACGCCTCCCTCATCCGGGACAGCAATCTTCAGCGCAGCATCGCCCTGATATGTGTCCGTGTAGACGACGCTAAGGGCGTAGACATCTGATTCGCCAAAAGCCTGAAAGTCCAGATTCGGGCCGAAGCCGTCCAGAAAGACCTCGTGATCGCTTGGCTGTGGAATCGGTTCGCCGGTAGAGTCATTGTCCCGATCGCAGCCGAGTGCGAAGAGTAGCAGGCCTGCGGTTGCCAGGCCCAGATGCAGGTGACGGTTCATGTGGCCTCCTGAAATAATGCCCCTTGGGTGGGGTCAATTTTACTTAGTTCGTAAAGCGAACAAAGTAAGCAAGTGGGGGGTGAAGGTGCAAGTGAGGATTTTGGTCCGACCACTGGTCCGACCAGTGGTCGGACTGGAAGATGGGCTGATCTGTCAATCTTCAATTACATCTGGAATCGGCGGTTAGCGGCCCAAATGATTGTTGATCAGTAACTACCATGCCATGCGGAAACCAGGCCGAGTACTGAACTGTGCCTCATCGTCAAAGGAGTTGGACGACTTTTTGGGATTATTAAGATTTGGTCCGACAGCCCCCCCTACCCCCGCCTCAACTTCCCAACCGCCTCAAAAACCAGCCCGGCCAGCGGCCTGATCGCAATCACGCGGTAGATCAGCGCACTTCCGGCTTTTTCCACGGATCGCACCTCGTCAATCAGGCGAATCAGGGGAGTGACAGCGATCAGGCGCAGCAGGGAGGAAATGGCAATCAGCAACGTGATTGAACTGGCCGCACCGTGAAATGGCACACTGACAGCCGGCAGCAGGCCACACAGCCAACCACCCAGGCCAGCCCCGGCAAAGCCGGTCAAGCCACCGACCACGCAGTGCAAGGCCAATCGCGAGGCGCGCTGCTCCGCAGGAATCAGGTCGTAGAGGAAGTTTCCAAGGGCAAGAGTCCAGCCGGCCCAGACCAGTCCGGCAGCAAGTTGTGCAAAGCCCAGCCAGAGCGGATGACCGGAAACCAGCCACAACGCGGGCATCAGGGGCATGGCCTTTCCTGTTGCCTTCAGCACAGCCTTGTTTCCGTAAAGGTCACCTACCTGTCCCCAGCGCTGCAGCGTGAGATACTGGATCAGGATTGTTGTTGCGCTTATCAGCATGAAGGTGCGGTAGGAAAACTCCAGATCCCGCAGCATGTAGACCACAAAAAAGGGGCCGCTGATTGAGACCGTAAAGGACATGGCCCCGGAAAGCAGCAGCAGCCGTGCAAAGGGAGATTGCTTCAGCCTGGTGAACCAGCCTGCTTCAAGCCGCCAGACACGCCTGCTTTCTTTCACCTCCGGGCACCACATCCGTCCCAGATACCAGGTCGAGACAACACGTGCCAGAAAGCCAATGCCCAATAGCAGCAGGAAGCCCGCCGTTGCCGCCCCACGCCGCTGAAAAGCATCAAGTGCCAGACCGGCAAGTACCAGTGCAAGGAAACTGGTCAGGCTGCAGAGTCGATTGCGCTGCCCAAAGTAATCCCCGCGACGGTTCTCGGGGACAAGATCACCCATCAGACTGGCCCACTGCGGGGCTGCCAGATTGACGCCCCCGTGATACAATGCTACGCCCGCCAGAATGGCTGGCACCGCCGCCTGTGGCCAGAAAAGCGGAATCAGGGCCATGGGCAAAAGCACCAGTCCCTGAAGGCTTGCGCCGCCCAGAATGGTGATCCTCCGGCCAATCCTCCTGCCCAGTTCAGCACCCGCCAGTTGTGCCAACGAGCCGACAAGTGCGGGCAGGCTTCCCAGCAGGCCGATCTGAGCGGTCGTTGCGCCAAAGTGCAGGGCCCAGGCAGAGAAATAGCTCTCGGCACCACCGCTCATCACAGTGTAGGCCATGCCATCCTTGATGGAGGCTTTCAGCGAGGCATCGACACGGGGATCGTCACTGTAACGTTGGAACATTTTTTCCTTTTCAGCTCCTGCCCGGGGGCGCAAGAGTATCGTGATTTTGCGCTTGGAATGAGAGAACTTGTCCGAAAATCAATCAGTGCTTTCTGTTTGAGGTTTTCCATGCGTGCAATGTTTGCTCTTTTGCTGAATCTTCTCCTTTTCATCTCGCTATCTGCCGGGGATCATCTCGAACTGGGTGCACCGTCAACGGCATGGTCAATCGTGCAGCATGCCGGCTATGCCCTTGGCTACAGCGAGGAAATGGAGCAGGCGGTCTGGGTCAGTTATCAACTGACTGCCGATCAACTGTTGGGCGGACGTGTATCACGAAGTGATGATTTTCGTGAGGACCCTGCAGTTGCAACAGGTAGTGCTGTGTTACAGGATTACAAAGGGTCTGGCTTTGATCGAGGGCATCTCGCGCCAGCTGCCGATATGGCCTGGAACTCGACCGTCATGTCCGAGAGCTTCTATTTGAGCAACATGAGCCCTCAGGAACCGGGCTTTAATCGAGGCATCTGGAAGAGCCTGGAGGAATGGGTGCGGGAGCAGGCAGTAGTCTGCGGCGGCCTCTGGGTGGTTACGGGACCGGTTCCGGAGCCGGGGCTGCCGGAAATTGGAGCCAGCGGTGTTGACGTGCCACGCTTGTATTACAAAGTCCTGCTTGACCTCGAAGAGCCTGATCAGAAGGCTATCGGCTTTCTGATGCCAAATCAGAAGTCTTCTGGATCACTGGAGTTCTATGCAGTCAGCGTGGACAATATTGAGGCGGTAACGGGGCTTGACTTCTTTTCCAATCTGCCCGATGAGCAGGAAGATGCTCTGGAATCAATGGTCGATTTCTCCCGTTGGACGGGTGCACGTGTGACGCCTTCAAAAGCAATCGAATCAAGCAGTCAGCCTGCATCCAATCAATGCCAGGCTATGACCACGTCCGGTACACGCTGCAAGCGGAAGGCGAGCAATGGCAGGTATTGCTGGCAACACGCAAAATGAAACGCTTGCATTCTTTTACGGACTCACGACATTGTTTTAAGCAGCGGAATCAATCTGCCCGCCTGATTCGTCCATATTGAAGTACAGCCATTTGGGAGAGTTCGCATGAAGACCTTCATTCGCCCCGCCATCTTCGCCCTGCTGGCGATCAGCCTGATGCTGGGTTGCAGCCGCACGGTTACACGCATGGATGCTGGCGAGAGCATCGACCTGAGCGGACGCTGGAACGACACGGACAGTCGTCTTGTGGCCGAAGAAATGATTGGTGATCTGATCGGTCGCAGCTGGATCACGGATCACATCGAAAAGACCGGCAAGAAGCCGGTAGTGATCGTCGGATTCGTCAAGAACAGCACTCACGAATTGATTTCTACCGAGAGCTTCATCAAGGAAATTGAGCGGGCACTGATCAATTCGGGTCAGGTGCGTGTTGTGTCCGCAGCGAACGAGCGCGCAGCCCTTCGTGAAGAACGCCTCGACCAGCAGGATAATGCCAGTCCGGAGACGGTCAATCGTTGGGGCATGGAGCTGGGTGCCGACTACATGCTGCAGGGTGTGATCAGCTCCATCGTCGACAGTTACAAGAAGGACCGCGTCGTGTTTTACCAGACAGATCTTGATCTGACACATCTGGAGAGCAACGAGAAGGTCTGGCTGAACACGAAGAAGATCAAGAAGCTGGTTGAAAACTAGCCTTGTATCACGCCGGAGACAGACCTTCGTGAAGTCCTTCCGTCTGGTTCACCTGCTAATCGCTTTCATGGCCGCTCAGCTTATGCAGCTGGGCGGCTGTGCTACGTATTACAACCGGCATCAGGCTTTTCAGGTAGACTGGCAGGCTGCGGATTATCCCGCTGCCATTGTGAAGTTGGACAAGGACGCGAAGAAAGTCCCTGATCGCGATCGCCTGCTTTTTCTGCTGGAGAAGGCCAGCACCTTGCGTGCCCTCGACAGCCTGGAAGCCAGTAATCAAGCCTTTGAAGAAGCCTATCTGATCAGTGAAGACGTACGCACGGGCATTGCCGAAGGCGCCATCAGTCTGGTAAGCAATCCGATGATGCGTCCCTTTCTTGGTGAAGACTGGGAGCTGCTGCAGCTGCACTACTTCAAGGCGTTGAATCACATTGAGCTGGGCCGTCTGAATGATGCACTTGTGGAAGCCCGTCGCATCAACATTCGCCTGAATGAGCTGGCAGATGAGCGTGGCAGGAAGCGCCGTTACCGGGAAGATGCCTTTGCCTGGCTTCTTGTCGGACAGCTCTTTGACGCTTCGGGCGATGCCAATTCGGCTTTCATCAGCTACCGCAATGCCCTTGAAATCTACGATGGTGCCTATCAGGAGCACATGAATATTCAGGCGCCTGAGCAGCTTAAGGATGATTTGTTGCGCACGGCTCGCCAGAGTGGGCTGTCTAGCGAGTACACGCTATTCCGGGAACGCTTCGGCCGGCAGGCTGTGTTACCCGGGGAAGGGACCGGCACAGTAATCGCCTTTTGGAACAACGGTCTGGTTCCCATAAAGGATGAATGGTCCCTGGACTTCATCTTCACCCGCAGTGCAAGCGGCTTTTTCTTTGTAAACAGCGAGCTGGGCATCAGCGTGCCCTTCAGCGGATCGGATGATCAGGCTGCCAGACTCTCCGATTTGCGGATCGTGCGCGTTGCCCTTCCCAGACTCGCTGCGCGCAAGGCCATCTGGCAGCATGCGGTGCTTGCAGCGGGCGGTCAGCAGGCATCCATGGCGGAAGTGCAGAATCTGGGGCGTCTTGCAGAAGTCGAGCTTAAGGACAGGCAGTTGAAGGATCTGGGAGAAGCGCTGCTGCGGCTCGCGCTCAAGCAATCTGCCGAGCAGGCATTGCGTGAGCAGAACCCCTGGCTTGGCTTTTTGATGGGGATCTTCAATGCGTCCACCGAAAAGGCAGACACCCGCAGCTGGCAGACCCTCCCTGCTCATATTCACTTTGCCAGGCTGGACCTGCCTGCAGGAAAGCATACGCTGGAGTTTCAGTTAGCTAGTGCCTCCGGCGCGACAGCCACCCGGCGCGTCAGCATTGATCTGGCAGCTGGACAAACCCGCTTTGTCGTCATCGATAGTCCCGAATCCATGGGACCAGAGGTAGTGGCCAGGAACTAGCGACCAGGAACTAGTTTCCAGTTTCCAGAAACCAGTCGTCACCCCCGCATAGACGGGGGCCAGCAATCAGCGACAATTCTACTTGACAACCGTTCGAGCTGTTTGACTCCGTGTGGATTGTTGGACGATTTCTCAAAGCTATGTCGGACACCACGTCCGACACTTTGTTCCCGATAAATCGGGACAGGCCGACATCACGTATCCCGACTGGTCGGGAACAGGCTGACGACTTCTTCTGACTGGCAACTGGCCGCTAGTTACTGGAAGCTTCTTCAAGCTAACGCCCGTCACTTTTACGTACAGTCCTTGAATTGAATCATTATTGCTAAAATATCGCCTGCTCATAGCTGAAGAGAAACGATGTCATCGAGTGATTGGGGGATCCTGGATGTGCGAACAAAGCACCTGCTACGAGCTTGATGAGAAGCTTGTGATTGTCTCGATTGGCGGCACGTGGCAGGTCTTTGCGGAAGCCAATGACGGTGCAGAGCTTGATGCCGACAAGGTTTGCGGTCGATCGCTCTGGGAATTTGTTGAGGGTGAAACCACTCGCAAGTGGCTGAACACCATTTTTCAGAAGGTTCGCTCGAGTGGCCAGGGTATTCTCATTCCCTATCGCTGCGACTCGCCAGAGTTGAAACGCCATATGCGCATGCTGGTAAAGCCGGCTGCCATGGACGGCCATCTAATCCTTCAGCATGAAATCATGCATGTAGAAGCTCGCAGCACTCCCATGCACTTTTGCTTCGAGCCAAAAGAGCATCCTGATCAGCACCAGCGCTGCAGTTCGTGTGGTCGCCTGAAGGGGGATGACAGGTGGTTTGAGCCGACGGCCAGTTTTGGCGGTGCCCACAGGTTTAGTGTTTCAGTCAGCTATTCTATTTGTGAAGACTGCCGAAAGCTGGTTGGCATTCAGGCCGCGGACTCTTATAGAGTTCTGTCCGGGGCCTGGTAACTGTCCGCTTCCTGGAAAATGTGCCTGTGCACAGCTTGCAGCCTTCTCGCGCCCACTGCCGTGGGGGCCTACTACTTTATGCAATTGACTGATTGCAGATTGATGATTTCAGATTTGAAAAGAGATCGTCACAGCTCTCTGACTGGTATCTGGTATCTGGATACTGGCTTCTTCTTCGAGCTGCACGCTTCGAGCAGATGCGCGATCGGTGTCCGCCAGGCATACCGTGTTTCACTGATGCCGCAAGCTGCATCGGGGAAGAATCAGAAGGCAGTTTCCAGGAACCAGTAGTCAGCGACTAATCGTCAAGATTTTTATGGCTGGAGTGTCAGTGTAGCATGACACAGGCCGCGGATTAGCTTTATCTCCCCTGGCACTGCCCTGGCACTCCCCCGGAACCGAGGGCTGACTTGCTACTGGCCGCTGGTTACTGGAAACTTCTTCTGGCTGACGCCTAACGCCTGACGCCTCTGACTGGCTACTGGCTACTGGATGCTACTATCCCGCCTACCAGCTCCCGAACTTCACTTCCAGCGGATTGCCGGCCGGACTCAGGTTCCCTTTGAGGAAATTGGTCCCTTCATTGTCAAAGGCCAGATAGCTGTACTTGCCATAGTGGGGTACCTTGCGGGCGAGGAAGGGCAGGCTTTGCTCTGAACTCACCCAGAACAGCAGCGCGCCCTTGGTGTCTGAAGTCGCCGAACGAGTGGCCAGCACCAGATTACTTCCACTTCTTGCATGACGCTCGCCATTCAGTTGCCACTCATCTCCCAGGCGAAGATCAACGTGCTGCAGGCCTTCGGGCAGCTGATTCAGGTTGATGCCGATTACGCTGCGGCCACCCAGTGTAGCAGGATCGAAGTTTTCTTCGGCCACCCACTCTGCCTCGGCAAGATCCTTGATGCCCGACGAGAAGGCCTCAAGTGCTTTTCGCCTGTTTTCATCTTTCAACCAGCTGGATGGTGCGACAAAGAGCGGCCTGCTTTCGGCCATCACCATCGAGATTACCGGCTCGACCTCACGCCCGTCCAGCAGGCGGAAGATGTCGTAGTCCGGATCTACCGTAACCTTGCGCGGTTCGGGGCAGGCGATGGAAATATCGGCACTGGCCGTGTCCATGAAGACCAGTTCATCGACCACATTGCCATCGTGGCATTCAATCCTGACCGGGACATCAAGCTCGTAGGGGGCTGCCTGTTGAGTCTGCTGTATCACAATGGTGAGCTTGCCATTCTGCCAGTCGGCACTGCCAATAGACAGCGAGGGCGCGCCTGTCCGCTTCAACCACTGCTCGGCAAAGACATTCAGATCCATGCGACCTTCTTCTGCCGCCAGTCGCATCAGGTCTGACCATTTGGCCAGTTTGCCCGTGTACTCGGCGTAAAAGCGACGGCGTGTATCACGAAAGTCCTCTTCACCCAGCAGTCGATCCAGCATGTGATACACCATCATGCTCTTGCCATAGCCAATGCTGCGTGTGGCCCCATCGTGACGGCTGGTGAAGGCGGAGAGTGGCAGATCCCTGGATCCGCCGTGGACATAACTGCGGTAGTCCTTCAGCGTATTCTTGCGGTACTCGCGCGCAGCGTCCGGCCCTTGCAGCGCCTTGTAGCGATAGTCGGCATCAAAGACCGTGATACCCTCGCACCAGTTCCCCTCGGAAAGGTCGACCATCACACCGTTGCCCCAGTAGTTGTGCAGGAGCTCGTGACCCAGACTGGTGTAAGGGATGTAGGGCATGCGTATCACATGGCTGCCCAGCAGCGTCCATGAAGGCATGCCGTAACCGGCCGGGAAGAAGCTTTCGACCACGGCAAACTTGGAGAAGGGGTAAGGGCCCAGAAGGTCATTGTACATGCGCAGGTAATCGCCGCTCATGCGTAGCAGAGTGGCCTTGACCTGAGCGTCATCCACAGGTCCGGCATGGCCCATGAAGGGGCCGGCGGCTGGATCACGGCGGAAAAACCAGGTGCTGATCTCGACACCTTCTACCACCTCGCGCTCAATCTCGTAGGGTCCACCCATCAGGCTGACGCCTTCTGCGGCGATCTCGCCTTCCCAGCGCATCACACGCTCATCATCGTCCACTTCATCGATAGCGAGACGACCCTGTGTGACAAAACTCCAGTCGGCTGGCATGGTGCCGGTTACGCTGAACTCGGGCAGGCTTGTGCTTTCCAGAATAGGCACAATGCCGGACTCCGGCGAGAACCAGAAGCCTTCATCACCGACGCTGGCCTGCAGCTCGTTCCCGACGGTTTCATGCCCGAAACACATGGAAGCAGGGTCCTGCCAGACTTCACCCTCGGCATGGATCACAAGCAGACCTTCCTGCGGAGAAGGACAGGTCAAGAGGTAGGCGCGGCGCGCTCCCGGGTGGACTTCAGCAGGATCCTTGACCGTGAGACGCTTCAGCGGGACCTTGCGGCCGTTTACCTGCATCCGCTTCAGCTCCAATCCTGCATTCAGCTCAAAACGTACGAGCGAACCACTGAAACGAATGCTGTCACACAGCTCCACCGAATGATCAGCCGGATCGACCGTGAAGGAAACCGTGTGGCTCTCTAACGCCAGAGGTTTTGTATCACCGCCATCGGGCATCTGGCAGAGGAAGCGGCCACCGCCGCAGGACAGGGCTGCAAGGCTGAGCAGAATGAGGGCTTGTCTCACGATGTTCTCCTAATCCACAATCACGGTGATCCACGGGTGATCACCAAGATACTGCTTCTTAACGCGATGAAGGTCCTTAAGCGTTACCGCGCGCAGGGCGGCAACGGCTTCGCGGCGGCTTTCGGGATTGCCGGCAAGTTCGCCCGTGGCCAGATGCCAGGCCTGATTGATGCTGGCCAGTTCGCGCATCATGCTGCGGCCCAAAAGGCCACCGCGCGCCTTGTCCAGATCGTCCTGCACGAGCTTGCCCAGTCCCTTGCCCCTCAGCCAGCCGCGCATGCCCTTCAGCGCCTCGTCCAGGTTTTCCTGGCGTGTTCCCATGTAGGCACCCAGGCTGGCGGTGCTTTCGCCCGGACTTGCCCAGCAGCCAATGCTGTAGGCCCAGCCGCGCTCTTCGCGCAGATCAAAGGCCATGCGATCGGACAGAATGCTGAAGAGCAGCTGCAGGGCTGCCCCGTCACCGGGCTGAATCTCAATCCTGCTGCCCAGACGGATCGCGCACATTTCGCCACCCAGATGCTCGCTGAGCTCCCGAGATCCAGAAAGCGCGCCCTGTGCTTCCAATTGCGGCACAGGGGCCTGATCGGCTGTCACGCCAGTAAACCATGGGCTGTGCGCGTTCAGCCAATCAGCCTGATCCTGATTGATCAGTGAGGATTCATTCTGGCAGAGGGCATCGAGCAGATCGGCCATTTCAACAGGATCATGACCGGTCATCACGGAGAAGATCATGTTGGCCGGGCGATAAGCCAGCGCATGCAGGTTCAGCAGATCCTCGTGACTCAAGGACGTCATGCTGCTCATGCTGCCTTCAGGGTTCAGGGCGCCGGGCCGGCCATCCAGCAGGATGCCATCCAGTAGCTGGCTGCTGCGCGCCCGCGCGCTGTTGTCCTTGCGTCCCAGCAGCTGCAGCTGCTCGCCGCGGCGACGATTGAAGGACTCCTCGGAAAGGGCGGGATTAAGCAGCAGGTCCACGACCAGGCTGCAAGCCTCTGCCGCAAACTCGTCCAGGCATTCCAGACGCAGAAAGGCATGACCGGAGCTCGTGTAATGATCGTCATAGGGAATGACGGCATTGTCATGCAGGGTCAGCTTGGCACCCATCGTGCGAATGCGCTCGCGAAGCTCGCCGGCCGACTGATCCTGTGTGCCGTCCAGCAGCATTCGTTGAATCAGGTCAATGCCGCCCGCAGCCTGCTCGCCTTCCCAGATGCTTCGTCCGCGAATGATCGCCTGCAGGGCAAAGACATCACCGGGGCGATTGCCTTCCACCAGCAGCGTGGGTGCGTCCTGACGCTCGCGGCGCCATTCACGCTGTGTCTCCGTCTGAGCGCTACTGGCGCTGCCCTGTCTTTGTGGCAGCAGCAGCAAGCTGGCCACCAGCGGATCGCTCAGCCATTCTTCTGCCACACGGGAAAGATCCTGTGCATCAAGCCCGGCCAGCTCCGCCTCGCGGTTCAGGCTGCGCTCAAAGCCCATGTGAACAAACTGTGCGGCCTGCATCAGGCCGAAGTAGTGGGGCTTTTCCTTCAACTGCGAAAAGGCCGTGCGCTCGTCGAGAATGCGCATCTCTATTGCCGAGGCGGGCAGTGTGGCGGTGGAAAGCCCGGCCATCACTTCCAGCAGTGCATCACGCAACTCGCCGGCATCCATGCCCAGTGGCACATCGACTTCCAGCTCAAAGCGGCCAAAGCCGGGCTCAGCGTGATGCCGAACTTCCAGCCCGGGCAGCGGTGGCAGACCGGCCATGAAGAGAAGCGGGGGCAGCACGCCATCCCGTGGATCGCCCATGGCCCAGGCCAGCATTTCAGCAGCCAGATAGTCGGGATGAGTCGTGTCCG
>CAYFPS010000020.1:38796-52770 GCA_964345075.1 uncultured Bacteroidaceae bacterium
CCATGCGCAGCCGAGGCTGGGAGATTTCCGTGCGCCGGACCGCATCACGGGAGCGGTCCAGCAAAAGGCCGATCGGCTCATGGTCCGGCAGGCGCTGCGGGGCTTCCTGCCCGTAAGTCGCTTCCACAGCGGCGCGGACTTCTTCCAGGTCGAAACCGCCGACCACGCTAAGCAGCATGTTGTTCGGCGCGTAATGCCCCTTGTAATAGGCCATCACATCATCACGATCCAGATGCCGGATCGAGGCACGAGTGCCCAGCGTAGGCAATTCAAAGCTGCTGCCGGCAAAGAGGAAATCCTCCCAGAGGCTTTCCCGCACGTGCATCGGATCGTCGCCACTCTGGGCCAGCTCTTCCAGCACGATGCCCCGTTCCTTCTCGAATTTGTCCGGCGGAATCAGGCTGTGAAAGAGCATCTGGCATTGCAGGTGCATGCCGGCTTGCATTTCTTCGCCAGGCAGCAGGACCATGAAATTCGTGTAGTAGCGAGTTGTGTTGGCGTTGTTGTAGGCACCCAGCCGATCCGCCTGATCGTAGAGCTCGCGCTGTGTCCACTCTTCGGTTCCATTGAAGAGCAGGTGCTCGAGCATGTGACTCATGCCGCCGGTTTCCATGCTCTCCCAGGCGCTGCCCGCGCCAACCTGCACATTCAAACCGACCATCGGCGCGCCCGGAATATTCAGGTAGAGCACCTGCATGCCGTTATCCAGCCGCTCCAACTCGGCATTGGCCGGAAGCGGCTCCAGCCCGGCCTTCGCGCTGCCCAGGCAGCCGAGCCCGATAATGGTAAGGGCCAGCAGTTTTTTCATCGAATCAGCCATGCGGCAAGCTCCGTGTTTTCCCCCGTGTTACGCTGATGGTGCAGCGCGCGCATGCCCAGTTTCCGTGCGGCATGCAGATTCTCTTGTGTGTCGTCGATCAGCAGGCAGTGTCCGGGCTGTTGGTCAAGCGCCCGGGCAGCAACCTCAAAGGCAGCAGCAGCAGGCTTCATGAAACCTGTCTCAAAACTCAGGACACAGCAGTCCCAGCGCTTGTCAAGACTGGCCTTCGCCCGCTCCCAGTGCCAGGGATCCGTGTTACTCAAGATGGCAAGTGGCAGTCCGCTTTCAAGGGCCAGCCTTTCCACCTGTGCATGTACGGGCCCGATCATGGCCTGCCAGGCCTGTCGAAGTCGCTCCGGGTCTCGCACAGAGGGCGCAAGCTGTTGATCAAGCTTAAGGATGAAGTCCGCTTCGCCAATCAGGCCCGTGTTCCAATCCAGATCCAGCTGCCCTTCACGAAAGGCCTGCATGGCCCTCCGTGATACACCCAGCTCCTGCCATGCGCGGAAAAAGGCCTCGTCATCCAGGTCAACCAGCACACCGCCCAGGTCAAAAAGGAGAGCGGCGGGCCGCTCCCGGTCGGAAAGACCCGCCGCCTGCAGATTGTTCTGATTCACGGTCAGGCGCTTGCCCCTGCTGCCTTGCGCGACTTGCCGCCGTAAAGACAGAAGAGCACGAAGGCGATTTCGGCAGCCAGGTAGACAAAGAGCTTGAGCGGCATCGGCTCCGGATTGCCCGTTGCGTAGCTGTGCAGACCGCTCAGGTAGTAGTTCACGCCGAAGTAGGTCATCAACACCACCACCAGACCCGTGATGTTGAGGATGGCCGTGCGCAGTTTGTTGATCCAGCCATTCATGCGACCGTGAATGATCACCATGTAGAAAAGCAGGGTGATCAGACTCCAGGTTTCCTTGGGATCCCAGCCCCAATAGCGGCCCCAGCTCTCATTGGCCCAGACACCGCCCAGAATGATGCCGGCCGTCAGGGTGAGAATGCCGATGCCCAGAAGCTTGTAGCTGATGTTGTCAACCTTGGCCATGCCGCTGACATCGGAAGGATTCATGCGGTACTTCCAGAGGTAGACATGGCCCAGACCCGCCGCCACGGCAAAGGCACCGTAGGAGAAGGTGATGATCGTTACGTGAATGTTGAGCCAGTAGCTCTTCAGCACCGGCACCAGCGGATTGATGCTGATGTCGATGGTTGAATCCAGCGCGTAGCCCATGGTGATCGTTCCGAGCACACCGGCAATGATCGCCAGGTAGTTTTCCCGCTTCGAAGTGAAGTAGTAGATGATGGCCAGCAGAATCATCGCCCAGATGATGAAGACCATCGATTCGAAGAGGTTGGAAATCGGGGCGCGCCCGGTAATCAGCGTAATGAAGAGCAGGCCGGCACTGTGATAGCCAAGCGCGGCCAGCATCAGCAGTGTGTTGATCGTCTTCAGCAGGCGATGGGGCCAGGCGGCGGCAATCAGGCTCGTCAGGGCCAGCACGATGTAGATCATCCAGGCCTTGTGAAAGGGCTGCATGCGGTTGTACATGACTTCCTGATCGATGGCTCCGGGCGACGGATAGCCGCTGCCAGCCCGCGTGCGGATTTCCTGCCTGATTGTGCTGAGAGCTTCACTGTAGGCATAGCCGTCGCCGGCTGTCCATGCACTCAGTAGTTGGTGCCAGGCATGACCGGAATCGCCACCGATTTCATCGGGGCTCAGCCAGTGCGCCTTTTCATCGGTCGGGTCAGGGAAGAGGCGGAAGCCCGAGCTGCTGAGCAGTTCATCCAGCACGACCAGTCTGCCGTAAAGGGCTTGTGTTTCGGTGGAGAGCTTGGTGCTGTTGGCGGTATCGGAGTTCAGCCTGCGCGCCTCTTCAATCAAGCCACTCAGGGCCGGGCTTGAAGTGATCTCCTCGAAGCTGAAGTACTTCTCTCCGATGTGAAAGCCCAGTCGCTCTTTCAGCTCGTGATAGTCGATCCGGACCAGCGGCTGGTTCTTCCAGTAGTCAGGCCTGGCGGCCAGATCGATGATCAGGTCGATGCTTTCCCAGCGCTTGCCCGTGCTGTCCTTGTAGTGACTCTTTCCGTAAATGCTGCGAATGCTTTCCCAGGCATAGGAGTCGAGCGGCTTGTGACGACCGCCTTCCAGAACGACCAGGTGGGCCAGATCATTGCTGGACAGTCCCTCTGCCTTCAGGGGGCTGTTCAGACCAAGAAGAAGTGCCAGCATCAGGCAGGCGAAAACAGACAAGGACCGGTGCATCAGTCTCCCTTTCAATGGATCACAAAAGCTAGCGGCTGAAGGTCCCCGGCTTGTCAGGAAATTGTCACGCTTGGGTGAAAGCCTCCCTTCGTACATTGGTGCCATGTCCAAGCCTGATTCCCATGCTCTGCCCACTTCCCGCGGCGAATGCAGCGCCGATGCCCTGATTGCGTCCGCACGCTACGGCATTGTCGGGCTGGACAGTGCGGGGCGCGTGCACCGCGTCAATCCTGCTGCGGAAGAACTGCTCGGGCGGCCTGTCGCAGAGCTCATGGGCATTTCGCTGGAAGAATTGCTGGGGCAGGAACTTGCGCTGCGCCTGCGCCGCGAACAGCAGGTAGATGGCTGGCCACTTGAAACCGGCGAGCTGGCCCGCATGATCAACCTGAGCCTGAGCCCGCTTGATGACAAGCAGCCCAATGGCGCTGCCGGACTTTTTTTAAGGGATGTATCACAGAGTCTGCGTCTGCGCCGCTCGCTTGAACACAGCGAGCGCTTAAGTCAGCTGGGCAAGATGGCTGCAGGCATCGCCCATGAAGTGGGCAATCCGCTCGCCGGCATTTCCTCTATCGTGCAAAGTCTGCTCAAGGGCCTGCCCGAAGATGATCCAAGCCGCGAACGACTGAATCTGGTCCGGCAGCAGGTCACGCGTATCACGGGAATTCTTCGCCAGCTGGTGGAGTATTCACGGCCTGCCAGACGCGATAGACGTCCCCTCGATCTGAACGAGCTGATTCGTGATGCCGCCCGTCTGCTCAGTTATGATTCCCGCGCGCGCGGCGTGGACCTGACTCTGGAGCTGGATGATCAACTGCCGGCCCTGATGCTGGAATCCCATCCCATTCAGCAGCTGCTGCTCAACCTGCTGCACAACGCTCTGGACGCAACCGAGGGCAGAAGCTACAGGGCGGTCCGTGTGACAAGTCGTCAGGTGGGAACTCGCGCCGTGATACACGTGGACGATACGGGGCCGGGTGTTCCCGCGGAGCTGCGCGCGCAGATCTTTGATCCCTTTTTTACAACCAAGGATCCGGGAGCAGGCACGGGGATGGGCCTGTGGATCTGCCGTGGCATTGCCGATGCGCTGGGGGGCCGTCTGAGTGTGGAGCAGGCTCCGGGAAGTGGCGCACGCTTTGTGCTGGAGCTCAATCTGGAGAGCCAAGATGCTGAACATACTGGTCGTTGACGACGAGGCCATTCTGCGCGAGGAACTGCTAAGGCACCTGTCCGAGCAGGGCCATCGCGTGCGCGGGGCCGAAGACGGGCGCAAGGCGCTCAAGCGGCTGGAAGAGGAAGAGGCCGACATCGTTTTAAGCGATCTGCGCATGCCCACCATGGATGGCCTGGAGCTGCTGGATCGCATTCATCCCGGCACCGCTGTCATCGTAATTACCGCCTATGCCAGTGTTGAAAACGCGATTGAAGCTCTGCGGCGCGGGGCCAGCGATTATCTGCTGAAACCGCTTGAATACGAGGAGCTGGATTTGAGGCTGGGCCGACTGGCAGCGCAGAAAGATCTGCTGCTGGAGAATCAACTGCTCAAACGGCAACTGCATCAGAAGGAGCCGTCCCGCCGGATTGTGGCGCGCAGCGCACAGATGCAGTCCGTGCTCAAAACCATCGACACGGTTGCGGCCACCGACGGCACAGTGCTGATTCAGGGGGAAAGCGGCACGGGCAAGGAACTGGTGGCCCGCGCCATTCACGATCGCAGCCCGCGCAGTGCCGGGCGCTTTGTGGCCATCAATCTGGCGGCCGTGCCAGAAACCCTGCTGGAATCCGAACTCTTTGGCCACAGAAAAGGCAGCTTCACCGGAGCCATCCGCAACAAGGAAGGCCTGATGGCCGTTGCCCGGGGCGGAACGCTCTTTCTGGACGAGATTTCGGAAGTGCCCGTGCACCTGCAGGCCAAGCTGCTCAGGGCTATCGAGGAGCGCGAAGTGCTGCCGCTGGGCGCCACCGAGCCGCAAACCGTGGACCTTCGCCTGATTGCCGCCACCAACCGTGATCTGGAGCAGATGGTCGAAGAGGGCAGTTTTCGTCAGGACCTTTACTACCGGCTGAATGTGGTTGAAGTCAATCTGCCGCCGCTGCGTGACCGGGAAGAGGACATTCCGCTGCTGGTGGAGCATTTCATTCGCAAGTACGCGTCGGAAATGAAAAAGCCGGTCAAGGGCGCAGACAGTGAAGTGCTCAGGGTCTTTCGCAAGCATCGCTGGAAGGGCAATGTGCGCGAGCTGGAGAATGCCGTCGAACGGGCGATGATCTTCTGCGACGGGGATCTCCTGCAGGCCGAACACCTCTCCAGTCAGTTACAGACCCGCAGCGAGGAAGATGGCCTGCCCGATGCCTTGAAGGAAGCGGCCCACCACTTCGAGCGCCGTCACATTTTACGGCAGATTGAACTGGCCGGCGGTGACAAGCCCTTGGCCGCCAGGCGGCTGGAGATCAGCCTCTCCAGTCTTTACCGGAAACTGGAAGAGAATTGACCGGCGTTCAGCCAGCGCTTGCCAGCATTCTGCACAGTCATTACATTCGACTGTTCTTCTGGCAGAATTAGCTGGTCGAAACGGGCATGAGGAGCTTGCCACCTGCCCCGTTTGTAAATCCCGATTCACATTTTTTCGCTTCAGGACATTGCCCGCAATCAGGCAAATCAGTCGACTCAGGGTTGAGACTCTTCCGCTGGGCCCCTTCCAGACCAATGCTCATCTGCTGGATGGGGGGCGCGGTTCCTGCATGGTCGTGGATCCGGGCATGGATCCTGAGCCGCTGCTGGAGCTTCTTGAGGAGCGGGATCTGCAGGTTGAAGCCGTCCTTTTGACACACGCGCACCTGGATCACATTGCCGGTTGCCGGGCGATCAAGGAACAGTTCGATTGTCCCATTTACCTGCACCCAGCCGACCGCTTTCTCTATGACGGCCTTGAAGATTTCGGCAGGCTCTATGGTTTTCCGCTGGAAGAAGCCCCGGAGGAGACGCAGGATCTGGCAGACGGGCAGCGCTTGCCCTTTGCCGATGGCGAAATCGAGGTGATCGCCACACCCGGACACACGCCGGGGGGCGTCTGTTTCCGGCTGCAGGCAAAAGGCCGTGATCCCGAGCTTTTCTGCGGTGATACACTGTTTCTGGGAAGTTTTGGCAGAGTGGACCTTCCCGGCGGCAATTTGAGTCAGCTGCGACACAGCCTGCTGGAAGTGCTGTTCAAGCTGGATCCGCAAACGCGTTTTCATCCCGGGCATGAAGGCTCGGGTCTGATTGGTGAAGAGGCAAGACACAACCCCATTCACAGCTATGGAGCCCATGAATGAGCCAGTCCCCCCAGCCCGAGGAAGCCAAGCCCCGCATGCGGCGCGGCAAGAAGATTGTCGAGCTTGAGGGTTTCAAGCAAGTCTGCCTGCTCTGGTTTTATGTGAGCGACCTGAAAGCCTCGGCCGAATTCTATCGCGAGAAAGTGGGCTTGAGCCTGCAATATCTGGACGATGAGAGCGGCTGGGCCTTCTTTTCGCTGGGAGCGGAAGGGGTGGATCTTGGCCTTTGCCGCTGGCCACACGGCGGCGCAGTGCCCAGGGGTGGCGGCGCCTGCCCGGTGCTGGAAGTCGTGGACATTACTACGGCCCGCAAGGCGCTTGAAGAGCGCGGCGTGGCCTTTGATGGCGAAACCGTCGGAGTGGAAGGCCAGCGCAGACACTGCACCTTTCACGATCCGGACGGAAACCCCGTGCAATTGACACAAAACTGGTAACAGCTTCGAGGAAGATCATGTCCGATCATCAAAACGGTGACAAGCCCCAGGGCCGCGTTCGGCGTCCTGTCCCCCCACGTGGAACTGCCCGCGGCAACCGCAGTGATGCACCCGGCGAACGCCGTCCGCCCCGTCCCCGTCCGGAAGAGGAAGCCCCGATTCAGGGTCTGCCACAGACCGATCCTGCCCTCGAAGCACAGGATGCGGCCGATGCCGCTCGCGCGCAGGGTGGCCAGAAGCTGAACATTGCCGAGCTGGAAAAGCGCTCAATCCGCGATCTCTTTGATCTGGCCAGGGAGCTGAACGTCGAGAACGCCGGTGGTCTTTCCAAGTCGGATCTTGTCTACAAGATCGTCGAGGCGCAGGCCCAGCAGGATGGGGCCATCTTCGCGCAGGGCGTGCTGGAAATCCTGCCCGACGGCTACGGCTTTCTGCGTAGCGGTGCTTCCAACTACCTGCCCGGCCCGGAAGACATCTATGTCAGCCCCTCGCAGATCAAGCGCTTTGGCCTGCGCAAGGGCCATGTGGTCTCCGGCCAGATCCGTCCGCCCAAGGACAACGAGCGTTTCTTTGCCCTGTTAAAGGTTGAAGCGATCAATTATCAGGATCCGGATGAGTGTCGCGACAAGATGCTCTTCGACAACCTGACGCCCCTTTACCCGGAGAAGAAGATCTCGCTGGAGCGCGAGCCCAAGGAATTCTCCATGCGCGTGATGGATCTGTTCACGCCCATCGGCATGGGACAGCGCGGCTTGATTGTGGCGCCGCCCCGCACGGGAAAGACCATCCTGCTGCAGAAGATTGCCAACAGCATTACGGCCAATCACCCGGACATTCAGCTGATTGTGCTGCTGATCGACGAGCGCCCGGAAGAAGTGACCGACATGGAGCGCCACATCGACGCCGAAGTGATCAGCTCCACCTTTGACGAAAAGCCCGATCGCCACATCCAGGTCTCGAATATGGTCATCGAAAAGGCCAAGCGCATGGTCGAGTTCGGTCACGATGTGGTGATTCTGCTGGACTCGATCACCCGTCTGGCCCGCGCCTACAACGCCGTGGTGCCCCACTCCGGACGCATTCTTTCCGGTGGTGTGGACGCCGTGGCCCTCTACGAGCCGAAAAAGTTCTTTGGCGCCGCCCGTAACATCGAGGGTGGTGGCAGCCTGACCATCATCGCCACTGCGCTGATCGAAACCGGCAGCCGCATGGACGAGGTGATTTTCGAAGAATTCAAGGGTACGGGTAACATGGAGCTGGTGCTGGACCGCAACCTGGCCAACTCCCGCATCTACCCGGCCATCGATATCAACAAGTCGGGTACGCGCAAGGAAGAGCTGCTGCTTGACGAAAAGACCCTCAACAAGATCTGGATCCTGCGCAACCTGCAGGCGGAAAAGCATCCGGTTGAAGTCATGAAGTTCATGCTCGAGAAGATGCGCATGACGCGCAACAATCTCGAGTTCTTCGAAGTCATGATGAAATAACTGCTTTTCAGGGCTGAAATGCGCTGCAAACTTGCGAATTTGAGAGCGGATCGCTAAGCTTGCAGGTTCTGGAAAATGCAAGGAGAGAACCATGCCAAAGGCAGGAATCCATCCCACATACGAGACGGCCACGGTCAGCTGCGCGTGTGGAAACACCTTTGAGACTCGCACTACCCAGGGCGAGATGAAGGTGGAACTCTGCAATGTCTGCCACCCCTTCTTTACGGGCAAGCAGAAGCAGATCTTTACCACCGGTCGTGTGGATCGCTTCTTCAAGAAGTACGCCAAGGAAGACAAGTAGGATTGCGAATCGGTCTGTGAGTGAAGTCCGGGAGAACATCCCCCCGGAATCCTGCGCAGAAGTCGTCAACATCGGTGGTCAGGCGGTCATTGATGGAGTGATGATGAGGGCGCCGGGAGCCGTAGCCACGGCCGTTCGCGTCGAGCCGGATCGAATACTTGTGCGCCGCGAGGAATATGTTTCCTGGTCGCGGCGTTTTCCTTTTCTGGGCCTGCCCATCTTGCGCGGTGCCGTATCGTTGTATGAATCACTGCTGATCGGAACCAGCACGCTCAACTGGTCGGCGGAAGTCAGCCAGTATGGCGACGAAGCACAGCACGAGCAGGGTCTGGCTCACAAGGTCGCCGCAGGCCTGTCTATCCTTGCCGCCTTTTCGGTGGGCATCCTGATCTTCATGTACCTGCCCTACCTGATCAGCACCTTGCTGGATGTATCACGCAATCAGCTGAGTTTCCATCTGGTGGTGGGCTTCTTTCGCATTTCGCTGCTGCTGCTTTACCTCTGGGGAATTTCCCGCTGGGAAGATGTGCGCGTGCTCTTTGCTTATCACGGCGCCGAGCACAAGTCGATCTATGCCTGGGAAGAGACTGGTACGGTAACGGTTGAAGAAGCAACTCATCACACGCGCTTTCATCCCCGCTGCGGCACCAGTTTCCTGCTGATCGTGGCGCTGGCCACCGTGCTGGTCTACGCAATCTTCGACACCTTCTGGATTCAGCGCTTCGGTGAATTCAGCGGGCCCTTTCACCGTTTGCTGGTTCACCTTCCGCTGGTTCCGCTGGTGGCCGGTGTTGCCTTTGAAATTCTGCAGCTGAGCAATCGCCGGCGGGCAGGCGTGATCACACGCATGCTGATTGCGCCCGGTCTCTGGTTTCAGCGTCTGACCACACACGAGCCGAACGCCGAGCAGATTGAAGTTGCCGTCGTTGCCATTCGCGCAAGTCTCGACTTGCCAATGGATGGTCTGGCCTCTCGAATCGAATTCATTTAGCGAGCCCCTATCATGCGTGAACGTCTGCTGCGACTGCTGGAGCGCCATGACGAACTCGGTCGTCGCCTTGGTGATCCCAATGTGCTGGCCGATCAGAAAGCCTACATGGAGCTGACCCGTGAACACAAGCGCCTTAGCCAGATAGTGGCCAAGGGCCGTGTCTGGCTGGAAAGCGATGGACAGCTCACGGAAGCCAGAGAGCTGATTCGCAACGAAAGCGATCCCGAAATCCGGGAAATGGCTGAAATGCAGCGGGACGAAGCCGAAGAGCTGCTGGAATCCCTTACCGAAGAGCTCAAGTTGATGATGGTTCCGCGTGATCCGGCCGACTTCCGCAACTGCATTGTGGAAGTCCGCGCAGGAACAGGCGGTGACGAGGCGGCGCTTTTTGCTGCCGACCTGTTCCGCATGTATCAGCGCTATGCCGAGCTCAATCAGCTGAAGCTGGAAGTGATGGAGCAAAGTGAAGGCGGCATGGGCGGCTTCAAGGAAGTCATCTTCTCGCTTTCGGGTGAAGAGGCCTACGGGCGCCTCAAATACGAAGGTGGCGTGCATCGCGTGCAGCGTGTGCCGGCCACCGAGAGTCAGGGCCGCGTTCACACCAGTGCTGCCAGTGTGGCCGTGCTGCCGGAAGCCGAGGAAGTGGATGTCAAGATTGAGGCGAAGGATCTTCGCATCGATGTCTACCGCTCCAGCGGCCCCGGCGGACAGTCGGTCAACACCACAGATTCTGCCGTTCGTATCACGCACATTCCTACAGGCCTGGTCGTCACCTGTCAGGACGAAAAGAGCCAGCACAAGAACAAGGAAAAGGCCTTGAAAGTGCTGCGTAGTCGTCTCTACGAAGCGAAACTCGCCGAAGAGAAGGCCAAGCTGGATTCCGAGCGCAAGAGTCAGGTTTCCACCGGCGACCGCAGCGCCAAGATCCGCACCTACAACTTTCCGCAAAACCGTGTGACAGACCACCGCATCAATCTCACGCTTTACAAGCTGGATCAGGTGATGAACGGCGATCTGAGCGAGCTTCTGGATGCCCTGCGAACGGCCGATCTGCAGGAGCGGATGGAGGCCGTGGACACAGGCGGAGTCTGAGATGGATCTGCTGCTGGGTGAGGTTCTTGCCCGCTCCCGGGATTGGCTGAAATCCAAGGGCATCGAAAACGCCACTCGCGAGACCGATGAGCTGGCAGCCCGCTGTCTGTCGTGTACACGGATGGATCTTTATCTGTCACACGACAGGCCTGTCGATGAATCACGACTGAGCGAGCTGCGCCAATTGCTCAAGCGCCGTGCCAGTGGCGAACCGCTGCAATACCTGCTGGGCAATCAGCCCTTCCGCAATGCCGACCTTCGTGTGGATGCCCGTGTGCTCATACCGAGGCCAGAAACCGAGGAGCTGGTAGAACTTGTTCTGAAGGGGGAAAAGGGGCGCGGTCCCCGCAGCATTCTGGACGCGGGTACGGGTTCAGGCTGCATTGCCATCAGTCTGGCGCAGGAGCTTCCGGATTGCCGCATTCAAGCAGTCGATCTGCAACCAGCGGCGCTTGAGCTTGCCAGCGAAAACGCTCGCGCCAACAAGGTTGCCGACCGCATCACTTTCAGCCGTATGGATCTCTTGCGTGATACGCCGGAAAGCCCGGTAGATGTGCTTGTTTCCAATCCGCCCTATGTATCACCGTCCGACAAGGGCCGCCTGCAGCCGGAGCTTTTGTGGGAGCCCCAGGACGCGCTCTATGCCGATGACGATGGATTGCTTTTCTATCGGCGCTTTGCCCGATCCATGGCTGCCTTTGTCAAGCCGGGCGGGCACTTCTACTTCGAGATCGGTGAAGATCAGGGTACGCGGCTGCTCAATTTGTATCACACCGTTTCCAGAGAATTGCGCGTGCTCAAGGATCTTGCCGGCAAAGATCGCTTCCTTGTGGGCAGATTTACCGGAGGCGGGGAGCTTCAGTCATGAAACAACGAGGCGGCAGGCAGCAGAGAAGGCCGGGTGGCGGCAATCGTCGCCCGCAGACCCCGGCCCAGCACAAGGCGCGTAATGCCCGCGATCAACTGACTGAAAAGATTGTCCGGGTGCTTGGGGAGGGTCGCGGACACAAGACCCGCTCCCTTTTCAATCTGCTGGGCCGCCCGCTGAACTATGCCGAGTTCTGCGGGCTGCTGGATGAACTTCGTGATACAGGGCGCATTCGCAAGGACGAATTGCGGCGTTGGGTCTCTGGCGGACCTGCCCGCGAAGTCAAGGGCCTGCTCTTCAAGACCGCTTCGGGTAGCGGCTACCTGCAGGCCGACGATACTGGCGAGAAAATCCTCATGCAGCGCAGACAGCTGGATCGCCTGCTGCAGGAGGACTGGCTGAAGGTCAAGGTTGTGCCCGGACAGGGCGGTGGTCCTTCGGAAGGCCGGGTAGTAGAGCTGCTTGAGCGACGGCTGAAAAAGGTGGTTGGTCGCCTGGCCCGCTATGGCAGCGACTGGGCCCTCTTTCCCGAGAGTCTGAAATTTGCCGGTTTGATTCGAGTCAAGGGCCGGCCGCCCGAAGCCTGTAACACGGGTGACCGGGTCATTGCCACTCTGCTGCCGGACCCGGATGGTGATCCCGTGCCTTCCAGCTTGTGGGTCACGGTGCTCGATCGCATTCAGGAGGAGTCGGAAGCCCGTCAGCTGCAGGAGGCGATCAAGGCCGAGTTCAACCTGCCGGGAGAATTCTTTTCGGCCGAGCTGGCCGAGGCCGGGCGTTATCGGCAGGTGGATGTTGTTCCCACAGACGACCGAATCGATCTGCGTGATACAACCATTTTCACGATTGATCCCGAGGACGCCAAAGACTTCGACGACGCCCTGTCAATCCGTAACACGGACGATGGCTGGGAGCTGGGCGTACACATCGCCGATGTCAGTCATTTTGTCGCCGAAGGCGGTGGGCTGGATCGCGCGGCCAGAAGGCGCGGCTGCTCGGTCTATCTGCCTGGTGAAGTCATTCCCATGCTGCCACACGCCCTTTCTTCGGGCCTCTGCAGTCTGGCCGAAGGCGTAGATCGTTATACCTTCAGCGTCTTCATGCATGTATCACGCACCGGTGAGATTGGCGCTGTGAAAGCCGCGAAATCGCTGATTCGTTCCAGCAGGAGATTCACCTATGCCGAAGTGCAGGATCTGATCGATGGCAAGGTATCGACTGTTGGTAGCGAAGAACTGGACAAGGCCCTTGGCGAAATCGATCAGCTCTGGCGTTTGCTCAAGAGGCGGCGCATGGAGGAGGGTGGTCTGGATTTTGCCCTGCCGGAGGCCGGCTTCAAGCTGGACGAAGAAGGTAATCCGCTGGAGCCGAAGGTGCGCCGGAGCCGCGAGGCCAACTTTCTTGTTGAAGAGTGCATGCTGCTGGCCAACAAGTGTGTGGCCGGGATTCTGGCCGATCACAAGCGGCCGTGTGTTTACCGCATCCACGAAGAACCCGGCGGCGAAAAGCTGGAACGCTTTCGCAAGGCACTGGGCTGGCTGGGCCTTTCCGCGGAAATCAAGCTGAAATCGGTCAAGGACTGGCAGCAGCTGCTGGCGGGCTTTCATGGCCTGCCTGAAGAGGCCTTCCTGAATCGTCAGGTCCTGCGCAGCATGATGAAGGCTCGCTACGACCTGGAGAATCCCGGGCACTTTGGTCTTGGATTCGATCGCTATGCACATTTTACGTCGCCCATCAGGCGATATCCCGATTTGCAGGTCCACAGACTGCTCAAGCAGTTTCTGCTTCGTGAAGCTTCCACGGCAGAAGGCCTGCTGATGACCGGTGCCAACCGCGCCAATCAGCGTGAGCTGCTGGCCATGGAATCCGAGCGGGCAGCAATCAAGGTCAAGCAGGTGCTATACCTGAGTCGCCGACTGGGCGAGAGCTTCGAGGCGACCATCAGTGGAGTAGAGCGCTTTGGTATCTTCGTCGAGCTGGATGATGTCCTGGCCGACGCGCTGATACCTGCCGCTGAAATGCCTGACGAATACTGGGAGCTTTCTCGGGAAGGCTTTGAAGCGCGTGGCAAGAAAAGTGGCCTGAGGCTGCGCATCGGGGACAGGGTAACGGTGCAGGTACTGCGCACCAATCTTGAAAAGCGTGAGGTGGATTGCCGCTTCGATCCCGGTTTTTTCAAGAAAAAACAAAGCTGAAAACAGGTATTTTGCCCAATTCTTGATTCGGATCTTGCAGAATCCAAATCAATCTTTAAATTGGGCCTCCCTTTGATAGACACGCCCTCAGGCCGAAAGGTCTTCCGTCCACTGCGGCGGAATTTTTTTGCAGTCCTATTGACTCAAAGAATTAACAGGGCTATCTTAGGGGTCTTTGCGCCAAATCAGGGCGCGGCTCTTTGACAGACAGTGA
>CAYFPS010000021.1:0-31056 GCA_964345075.1 uncultured Bacteroidaceae bacterium
TGAAGCGGACGGGCACTCCCCCGGAACCAAGTACGCCAGTGGGGCAGTTGTCGACACAGTCGGCAAATGGCCCCTGGCGAAGTGCCGATTTATCGGCACGGCTACCGCTTCAGCAAGGACCGGCTTCGGCCGCCGTTGAAGCGGACGGGCACTCCCCCGGAACCAAGTACGCCAGTGGGGCAGTTGTCGACACAGTCGGCAAATGGCCCCTGGCGAAGTGCCGATTTATCGGCACGGCTACCGCTTCAGCAAGGACCGGCTTCGGCCGCCGTTGAAGCGGACGGGCACTCCCCCGGAACCAGAAAACAAAAAGCCGGACCCCCCTTCGGGAGCCCGGCTTGTGCATTGGCTGCAGTACTCTACTTGATCACATGCGGGATCAGCGGAGCAATCACCAGACTGACCACACTCATCAGCTTGATCAGAATGTTGAGGCTGGGGCCGGCCGTGTCCTTGAAGGGATCGCCAACCGTATCACCGGTCACGGCTGCCTTGTGGGCTTCGGAGCCCTTGCCACCGTGGGCGCCGCCTTCGATGTGCTTCTTGGCATTGTCCCAGGCACCACCGGCGTTGGACATGAACATGGCCATCAGCACACCGGAAACCGTCACACCGGCCAGCACGCCACCCAGCATTTCGGCATCCTTCAGGATCAGGCCGAAGAAAATCGGGGTGAAGACTGCCAGCAGACCGGGCAGGACCATTTCCTTGATGGCCGCGGCGGTGGAAATCTCCACGCACTTGGCGTACTCGGCCTTGGCCTTGCCTTCCAGCAGGCCCGGAATCTCGCGGAACTGGCGACGCACTTCCTCTATCATGGCGTTTGCAGCACGGCCCACGGCATTCATCGCCATGGAGCTGAAGAGGAAGGGCAGCATGCCGCCCACCAGCAGGCCGGCCATCACGGTCGGCTTGAGAATGTCGATGCTCGTCAGGCCCACCACCTTCTGATAGGCAGCGAAGAGGGCCAGCGCGGTCAGGGCGGCGCTACCGATGGCAAAGCCCTTGCCGATGGCGGCAGTGGTGTTACCCACGGCATCCAGCTTGTCGGTGCGACCACGCACTTCGCTGGGCAGCTCGCTCATTTCGGCCAGACCACCAGCATTGTCAGCAATCGGTCCGTAGGCGTCCACGGCCAGCTGAATACCGGTGGTAGCCAGCATGCCAAGCGCGGCGATAGCAATGCCATAAAGCCCGGCAAAATGGAAGGCCAGCACAATGGAAAGGGCCAGCACGATCACGGGCAGGGCCGTCGACTGCATGCCGATACCCAGACCCGCGATGATGTTGGTCGCGCTACCGGTCTGGCTGTCGTGGGCGATGCGGTGCACGGGCTTCTTGTCTTCGGCCGTAAAATACTCGGTCAGCATGCCGATGGCGGTTCCGGCAACCAGACCGACGATGGTGGCAATGAAAATACCCGTCGAGGTATAGTCCTCCTTGCCACCAAAGTTGAAGCTTTCCGGCGCAAACTGCTTGACGATGAACCAGGTGGCGATGATCATCAGACCGGCCGCGCCAAAGGTTCCCATGTTCAGGGCAGCCTGCGGATTACCGCCTTCCTTCACCTTCACAAAGAGCGTGCCGACAATGGAAAGCAGAATGCCGGCAGCGGCCAGAGCAAGCGGAAGCAGCACGAGGTCGATCGGGCTGGAACCGGCAGCAACCGTTGCGCTGGCGCCAAGCACCATCGCACCCAGAATCGAACCGACATAGGATTCAAAGAGGTCAGCGCCCATACCGGCCACGTCACCCACATTGTCACCGACATTGTCGGCGATGGTCGCGGGGTTGCGCGGATCGTCTTCGGGAATACCCGCTTCAACCTTGCCCACCAGATCGGCCCCCACATCGGCAGCCTTGGTGTAGATACCGCCACCCACGCGGGCGAAAAGCGCGATCGAGCTGGCGCCCATGGCGAAGCCGGAAAGTATGCGCAGGACCATGTCAAGCTCTGCACCGGGCTGGGCCGTCAAGCCGCCATAGAAGTAGAAAAGGATGGAAAGACCCAGAATGCCCAGACCCACCACGCTCATTCCCATCACGGCGCCACCGGAAAAGGCGACGTTCAGTGCCGGAGCCAGACCCGTACGGGCGGCATTGGTGGTGCGAACATTGGCCGCTGTGGCCACGCGCATTCCAAAGAAGCCGGCCAGACCACTGCAGAGCGCACCAACCACAAAGCTGAGCGCCGTCAGCTGGGCGCCTTCCTTCATGTTGCCCACATAGAGCAGCACAGCCACGGCAACCACAAAGATGGCCAGCACCTTGTACTCGCGGGCGAGAAAGGCCATGGCACCGTCACGCACGTGTCCGGCGATTTCCTTCATCTGATCGGTTCCGGCATCCTGCCGGTTGATCCAACCGGACTTCATCAGCGCGAAAAGCAGCGCCAAAAGGCCAGCGGCCATAGCGGTCCAGACAATCATCTTGCTTCCTTCTATGCTTGGTGAATCTGTTGCGCCTGTACGCGTTGGCCCTTGGGGGCCTTTAGTCTTCTTTTCCTCCGGCGGCACGGTTGAAGCGATTCATGGCTTCGCGCACGCCCTTTTCCAGAAAACAGTCTGTGCCCTCTTCGGCCCGGTCCAGCATGTCGCGCACCGCATCATGCACGGATGCCGGAATCGGAGCCAGCACAAACTGCTTCCAGGCCGAGCTGGAAACAGCCATCGGTGGCCGAAAGCCCAACCTGAGGCGGGGAATTTCCGAACCCAGCACATGCACCACATGGCTCATGCCATTGTGATTGCCGCCGCTTCCGGAAGCCCTGAACCGAAGCTCCCCCAGCGGAAGGTCCAGATCATCAAAGATGACCAGAGCTTCGGCGGGGTCCGCCTTGTAATAGGAACAGGCCTCCTGAAGGGCCTGTCCACTAAGATTCATGAATGTGGTCGGCTTCAGCAGCAGGATATCCTGCTCTGCAAGGCGAAAGCGGGCTTCCATCCAGGAACCCCGCCCGCTGCGAAACTGAAGTCCTTGACGCTCCGCGATGCGATCCAGCAGCATGAAGCCCAGATTGTGCCAGGTATTCCGGTACCGGACACCCGGATTTCCGAGTCCACAAAGAATCCGCATGCGCGGTGCGGGATCAGGTGGTGCTTACACGCGGCTTGGTGATCTGAACCACGGCCACATGGTCGGGATTCAGCACACGAAGGCCTTCGCGCTTGATGTCCTTGACCAGCAGGTTACGACCGGCCTGCAGCTTGGTCACATCCACCTCGAAGAAGTTGGGCAGATCGGCAACCTTGCAGTCCACGGTAACGCGGTGCAGCAGACGACGAACCTGGCCACCCTGCTTGACGCCGACGGGCGAACCCTTCAGGCGGATCGGCAGCTCGGTGCGCACAACATCCTCGTCGCTGACCAGCAGCAGATCCATGTGCAGGATATCATCGGTCACGGGATGACGCTGAATGTCACGGATCAGGCCATTGACGCTGGATCCACCTTCAACTTCAAGCTCGAGAATACGGGCATGGTGGTCGATGGTCAGTCCAAGATCGTGGGCCTTGACGGCGAAGTGGCGCGTTTCCTGGCCCTTGCCATAAACAACCACAGGCACCATGGCCTGGCGGCGGGTCTCACGGGCACCGCCCTTGCCGAGCCGGTCGCGGCTGATGGCCGCAAGCTTGCTGCTCTGCATCCTTCGTTCTCCTATCGCAATTTCTTAGTTAGCCGAAGAGGGTCGAAATCGACCGTTCATCGTGAATCATGCGAATCGCCTGGGCGAAAATGGGCGCAACACTCAGGATGCGCAGATTCTTCACACCAAGCTGATCGCGAAATGGAATCGTATCCGTCACAATCAGCTCCCGCAAGGGGGCCGCGTTCAGTCGTTCAATCGCCTTGCCGGAAAGCAGGGCATGGGTGCAGGCGCAAGTGACGGACTGGGCTCCCAGATCCATCGCGACCTTGACACTCTGCGTCATGGTTCCGGCCGTATCGGCCATGTCGTCCACGATGATAACATTGCGATCACGCACCTCGCCGATCACATTCATCACCTCGGCCTCATTGGCCCGGGGACGACGCTTGTCAACAATCGCCAGATCCGCTCCCAGACGCTTGGCATAGGCCCTGGCCATTTTGACCGAACCGATATCAGGCGCCAGCACCGCCGGCTGAGCCAGCTCCAGCGACTCCAGATAGGGCAACAGAACCGCTCGACCATAAAGGTGATCGAAGGGAATGTTGAAGAAGCCCTGAATCTGTTCCGCGTGCAGATCCATTGTCAGCACGCGATCGGCACCGGAAACCGTCAACAAATCCGCCACCAGCTTGGCGGCGATGGCCACGCGGGGCTGATCCTTGCGGTCCTGCCGGGCATAGCCGAAATAGGGAATCACACAGGTGATCCTTCTGGCGCTGGCCCGCTTGGCGGCATCCAGCATCAGCAGCATCTGCATGAGCGTGTCCGAAGGCGGCACGGTCGATTGCACGAGAAAGACATCCTTGCCGCGGATGTTCTCGCGGAATTTCACGTAAAGCTCGCCGTCCGAAAAGCGACCCAGTTCCACTTCACCCAGTGGCACATGAAGGGCTTCCGCGATTTCGGAAGCAAGATCCTTCGACATGTCACCGGCAAAGATGCGGAGGTTGTCCATTCCTGACTCACCTGAAATGGATGAGGCCCAAAGGGGCCATGTATCTCCAACAGGGGCACCATGCCCCGCTGATCATTGCTGGGTGCTGGCGGCCGGGCCGCCATGAGTCGCGTTCCCGCGTTGCGGTCAGGGAATCCAGGCCTGCCGGCGCGGCTGACAGATGAAGCTTTTGCCTTCCTTCTGTGGCAGTGTGGCGGCGGCTTGCCGGGCTGATTGAACGCTGTCAAAGAGACCGAACAGGGTCGAGCCTGAACCCGACATGGCGGCGTAACTGGCGCCTGCATTCAGCATCCGCGCCTTCAAATCGGCCAGCTCAGTATGCCAGCCAAAGACCGCCTGTTCGAAGTCGTTTTCCGGCCATTGGGCTCTCGCCAAGGGCTTCCCAACGAATTCCCGGAAACCCCGAAAAGTAGCGTACGAAGCTTTCTGAGTCAAGATACGGGACAATTCAGCGTAAGCAGGACCGGTCGGAACATGTATGCCCGGCCAGTGAATCAGAATGCTGTCCGCAAAAAAGGGCTCAAGCGGAACCAGCACTTCACCCCGTCCGCTGACATGGGCCCAGCCCTGCAGGAGAAAAAAGGGCAGATCACTGCCCAGCTCAAGGGCAATGCTTGAAAGCCTCTCTGCTGGAAGTGCGGGTGAAAAAAGTCGGTTAAGCAGCATCAGACAGCTGGCGGCGTCGCTGGAACCACCGCCCATCCCGGCGCCAGCAGGAATCTGCTTCTCCAGATGAATCGATAAGGGCTGAGTGGCGGATGGAAGCCCCAGCAGCCTTGCTTCACGCCGCCAGGTATTCCGCGCCTTCAGAACCAGATTGCTGCCGTCCTGCGGCAGCTCGGGATCGCTGCAGCTGAAGCTGTCCTGGTTGGAAAGCTCAATTTCCAGCCTGTCTTCCAGATCCAGCGGAATGAAGACGCTTTCCAGATTGTGAAAGCCGTCGGGCCGCTTGCCCAGAATCTTCAGGCCCAGATTGATCTTGGCCGGGGCAGGGCCGGAAATCCGCTCCGCGTCCTGCGGCACGATCAGGCCTCGACCGGACGGGAACGACGGCCGCGCTTCTTCACCTTTTCCGGCCGGCTGCGCTTGCGCCCGTCACCGTAGTAGTAGTAGCGGTTGTAGTAGTGGTAGTAGTAATAGTAGCTGCCGTAAACGCGCTTCATGTCGTAGTCGTTCAAAACGGCACCCATCAGCCAGCCGTCGCTCTGCTCGATGCGGCCCAGCGCCTCGCCAACTTCGCGCTTGTGACTGGAATTGCTTCGGACCACCAGCAGGACGCCATCCACCAGGCGCGAAAGCACGGTGGGATCGGTAACCGGCACAATCGGCGGGCTGTCCACAATCACAAAGTCGTAGGCGCGGCGAGCCCATTCCAGTAGCTCGTGCATGGCGCTGGAAGAGAGCAGCTCCGAAGGATTGGCCGGAATCGGCCCTGCACTCAGCACAAAGAGATTGTCGATGTCGGTCTCTGAAATGGCCGTTTCAGCCTTGACGCTGCCCGCCAGCACGCCGGAAAGCCCAACCGTGCGCTCGATGTTGAAATTCTTGTGTGCCGTGGGGCGGCGCATGTCGGAATCGATCACCAGCACACGGCGGTTGGTCTGGGCCAGGGTCACAGCCAGGTTCGCGCTGGTCAGGCTCTTGCCTTCCTGCGTGGTGCTGGATGTAATCATGATCGCCGGACTTCGGCCTTCCTGCCTGTCGCCAGCCTGCTCCAGCTTCATCAGCGCCGTCGTGCGCAAACTGCGATAGGCTTCGCTGATGGGTGATTTTGGACTGAAGTGCGTGATCAGTTTACGCCGGATCTTCTGCGCATCTTCTTCACTGAATTTGTCACTGTGCTGATCCAGTGCCCGCTCCAGTTTGCGCACATTGATCGCCGGCACCTGGCCCATCAAATCCAGACCAAGGCCCTTGATGTCTTCAGGCGTGACCAGCCGGCTGTCCATCAGGTGATACAAAAAGCTGACGCCCGTACCCAGCAGCAGGCCGACCAGCAGCGCCACCACAAGGTTGAGCTTCTTGTTGGGGCGAACAGGAATTTCAGGCACTTCCGCTTCGTCCAGCAGGCGCACATTGCCGATCATGCCGGCGGCCACGGCCTGATTCTCCTGATACTTTTCCTTCAGCAGCAGGTAGAGCTTCTCGTTGATCTCGACCTCGCGCGTGTAGCGCACATATTCGAGGCTGGCTTCGGGCAGTTGGCTAAGGCGTGCCTCGAATTCCTGCACGATGACCGTCTGCGCGTCGCGGGCGGCCTGCAGGGCGCGGTTCTCGACTTCCAGATCGATAATGCGCTCGAAGATCTGCTGCATGGTGCCAAGGGGATCGGCGCTCTTCATCTCGCTTGCCGAAAGGCGCTGTGTCTCTTCCTTGAGGGCGTCCTTGACCGTGCGCAGTTCGTCTTCCAGGCGGCGCACGTAATTTTCCCAGCCCGCTTCCGCCCGGGCACGGATGTTGGCGATCTGCGTCTGCTTTTCGGCAATCTGCAGGCTAAGCTGGGTGATGGTTCCCGTACTCAGGTTCTCCACATCGCTGACCAGACTGCTCTGGCCCTGTGAATACTGGCGCTGCAGGTTATCCAGCGAAACCTGGTTGGCCTGCAGTTCCAGTTTGATGCGGTTGAGCTCGGCCTGGGCCTGCGCGCTCTGGCCCACGATGGTGGCCGTTTCCACGTCCAGCGCGGAAAGCTTGCTGCCTTCTTTGAAGCTGGTCAGCTGGCTTTCGGCGTTCTGCAACTTGGCCGTGACCTGATCCAGCTGATCTTTCAGGAAGTCGGTCAGCTCGGTAAACTCGGCCCGGCTCAGCTCCTGATTCTGGCGATAGAAATTGCTGGCAACGCTGTTGGCCAGCCAGGCGGCTTCAAATCCTGAAGGGGCTTCCACCGCAATCGAGATCACATTGGAATTCTGCACCTGCTTGACATTCAGGTGCTTGAGCAGCCAGTCGATGGCCTGCTCTTCACTGAAGGAACGGGGCGCGTCGGGAAAACCCAACAGCGCCATGCGATCAGCATAGGTGCTGCCCATGGATTCGGAGACAACGCTGCGGGCCAGACGGCGGCTGCTTAGAATCTGCAGCTGATCGGCCACGCTGAAGGCAGGTGTCGAATTGATGTTTTCCAGCAGAATGCCGGCGTCCCAGGGACTGTTGCTGACCACCATGGCCGTGGATGTGGCGCGGTAGATGTAGGTCATGCGGCTGTTGAGCCACAGGGCCGCCACCACGGCGACAATCACACTGGCAATGATGAACCAGCGTCCGGCAAAAAGAATGCGGTAGAGATCCCCCAGTGAAAGCTCGCCGCCATCCTCCACGGACTGAAAACCGTGCTCGTGTTTGCTGGGCATCAGGCCCTCTCCTTTTTCCATTCCAGAAGGCTGTGAAAATTCAGTTTCAGTGCCGGCAGTGCCGCAAGACCAAGCAGGGTCAGGACCAGCCAGGTCAGCAGGTGATTGCCCAAAGCGAAGCTTTGCGCCCGTGCCCCATCATCGCCCATCAATTGAAGGGCCAGCAGGGTGAAGTATTGCACGGTGCCAAGCGCGCCCGGAGCC
Source organism: uncultured Bacteroidaceae bacterium (assembly GCA_964345075.1). GTDB lineage: Bacteria > CAIWAD01 > CAIWAD01 > CAIWAD01 > CAIWAD01 > CAYFPS01. The sequence goes on from CAYFPS010000021.1 coordinate 8,162, forward strand.
GCCGGTATCATGTAGCCCATGCTGACAAAGACAAGCAACATCACCACCGCGGCAAAGGGTGCCAGGGAGAGGGCGGGAAGTGTGGCTGCTGTGAATCCGAAAGTTGCCAGCATGAAGGCAAGGGAACCAAGGTAGCAAGAGTACAGGATAGCCGTTTGCAGCAAGAGCAGCAGGGCTTCCCAGGGACTGGCCAGAATGGACAGGCCATCGGCAAAGGTATCGGCCATGCGATGCAGGCGGGCAGCAGGCCCAGCTGGCAGGAACCTGAGCAGCAGCTTTTCAAGGGCAAGCAGCAGCCGCTCGCGAAAGAGGACGAGGCCCAGCAGCATCAGGCAGGCAATGCTCACTCCCAGACCGAGCGTGGGCAACAGACCCGCAAAACCCGCGATAACACTCTCGCCATCCGCGCCGCCAGCCAAAGGCGGGCCCAGCAGCAGAAGCAGAAGCAGCATCACGGCAGCGCCCAGCATGTCCAGAAAGCGTTCGAGTACGATCGATGCCAGACTGGAGCTCAGATCCACCTGTCCTCGGGCCTTGAGCGCCATGCCGCGCAGGACTTCGCCCAGTCGCATGGGCAGAAGGTTGTTGGCCATGTAGCCCAGATTCGTCAAGTGAAAAAAGAGCGGGACAGGCAGTCGCTTGACCGGGGCGACAATCACGCGCCAGCGCCAGGCGCGTATCACAAGCGAAAGAATCAGGCAGGCAAGTGCACCCGTAAAGGGCAGCCACTTCATCTCAAGCATGATTCGCCCCACGCCCGGCCAGTCCACGCGGCTGGTAAAAAAGGCAGCAATCAGCCCCTCGTCAAACAGGCGCGCCGGAGCCGGTGAGAACAGAAAGAGATAGATGAAAAGGCTTGAAAAGGCGATGGACAGAACCGTGCCACGCTTCATGGACGCTGCTCCGGCTGCCTTAAGTCAATCAGTTCCATGCCCTCAGGTAATACAAAGTCAAAGGCATGCTGCAGGAGCGGGTCGTCTTTAAGCAAGGCCTGCCGCGTGATCACGCGGTATTCATTCAGGTTGAGGCCCAGATCGATAAAGCTGAGGCTAAGGGGCAGCCAGTGTTTGTCGTGCTTCTCGACCAGCAGCTGCACGTCGCTCATGAACTCGCTGTCGCTGCGTGATACAAGGTCCAGCCTGGCCAGCTTTTTCTCCAGATAGGCCAGCTCGCCCGGCTCGAAGCGCGAATCAAGATCCAGAAAGAACTGCTGCGGCAGGATCACATCTTCGCTGGCCCCGGGGCTTTCCTGCAAGACCTGAAAGCCGCCCAGATCCCAACGCCACAAACTGATACCGTCACTCAGGATGCGACTGGCACCGGCTTCAATTGAAAAGCGGCCATCCGGGCCTGTAATCAAGGTTCCTGCCTGCACCGTTGTATCACCGGCCATGGTCCAGACAAAACGATGTTCAAACTCAATTTTCCAGGCTGGTGTATCACGGGCCTGGTCAGCCAGATCACGAAAGATCGACTTGGCGGAATCGGCTGCCAGCGCGGAGAGCGAGAGGCAGGCCACGAGCAGGACTCTCAGGATTCCCATCTCATCTCCTCCAGCTGCTGTTCATCAACCAGCACTTGCCGGGCCTTGGAGCCATCAAAGGGCCCGACGATTCCCGCCACCTCCAGCTGATCAATCAGGCGGCTGGCCCGGCTGTGTCCAATGCGCAGGCGACGCTGCAGAACACTGACTGAACCTTGCCGTGAGAGCACTACCTGTTCGGCGGCATCCCAGAAAAGATCATCGCGCTCGTCGTCGGCGGCTGAACCACCAGATGCGGCTCCGCCTTCAGGTTGTATCACGGGAAGACGGAACACAGCCTGGTCGCGCGGCTGGCGGCGAATGTGATCAAGCAGGGCGCGGATCTCCTTGCCGGAAATCAGCGCATTGTGCATGCGTACCGGCTCGGGGCTGCCCGAGGCCAGATAGAGCATGTCGCCCTTGCCCAGCAGCTGGTCTGCGCCCATGGAGTCGATAATGGTCTTGGAGTCCACTTTCTGTCTCACGGCAAAGGCGATGCGTGCCGGGAAGTTGGCCTTGATCAGGCCGGTCAGCACATCCACCGAAGGACGCTGCGTGGCAACCACCAGATGAATCCCCACGGCGCGGGCCTTCTGCGCCAGACGGGCGATGGAGGTTTCGATCTCCTTGCCGGCCGTCATCATCAGATCGGCCAGCTCGTCAATGATGACCACCAGATAGACCATGCGTTCCGGCACGGGATCGTCCTCCGGCCTGTCGGGGAACTTCAGGTCACCGGACTTCAGGCGCTTGGTGACTTCACCAGATTCCAGCGCATCATTGAACTCCTGAATCGAGCGGTAACCGGTTTGGCTCAGGTAGCGGTAGCGGCTGTCCATCTCCACTTCCAGCGCGGCCAGTACCTTGACGGCATCCTGCGGATCCGTGACGACCTCGCCATCAATGCCGTCCATGCGGGCAATGAACTGATCGGCAATGCGCCGATAGTCGGAGAGCTCGATCATTTTCGGGTCGATCAGCACAAACTGCACTTCGGAAGGATGCGCGCGCAAAAGGATGCTGCAGATGATGCCGTTCACGCAGACCGATTTGCCACTACCGGTCTGGCCGGCCACCAGAATGTGCGGCATGGAGCGCAGGTCGGCCACCGCCGCTTCGCCCTGGGATGTCTTGCCGAGGGCCACCGTCAGCGGGCTTTCCGCCTGCGAGAACTTCTCGGTGTTGACAATGGACTTGATGAAAACCGTGTTACGCACCTTGTTGGGCAGCTCCACGCCCACCGCACCCTTGCCGGGCACGGGCGCGATAATGCGAATCCGTTCGGCCTTGAGTTTGAGGGCAAGATCGTCCGCCAATCCGGCAATGCGGCTGACCTTGACGCCCGGTGCCGGCTCCAGATCGTAGCGCGTGATCACGGGGCCGGGATGCACGTGCACGACCTTTGTTTCCAGATTGAAGTCGCGCAGGCAATTGACCAGTAGCTCCGAGTAGAGCTTCATGTCCTCTTCGGTGACGTGATACTCGTCTTCAGGCGGGTTGTTCAGCAGGTCCACGCTGGGCGGGCGATAGCCGCGCACCTTGCTTTTGGCCTTGAAGCGCTTCTCCTGCTCGATGACCTCATCGGTGACATCGAACTCTTCCGGTTCATCGCCCTCGGCAGCTTCTTCCGCGGCCCCACTGCCCGGCTGATTCGCCTTGACAGGTGGAGTTGCAGGCGCTTCCGGCTCTTCATCCTCATCAAAAGATTCTTCCGCTGCCGGCTGAAGCAGATCCGGCTTTCGTTGCTTTTCTTCAGCCTTGCGCTGCGCTTCTTCCTGACGCTGCTGGGATTCCGCCAGACGCCTGGCGCGATCCTCGGCCTCCTTCTGCTTCTTCTTCTCCAGCCTGGCCAGACGCCGTTGCCGGCGCCATTCACCCAGTCGAGTTGCGAGTGTATCACGGAAGGCGGCAAGCCTTTCAAGCAGGGCCGAGAGGCTGCGCCCCGGATGCCAGTGAAAAATCCAGATCATGCTGGCCAGGACAAGAGTCAGAATAATGACACCAGCCCCGATCGCTCCGGCGAATTCTACCAGCCAATCGACGAAGAGTGTTGGCAGAAGGCCGGACCACCAGCTGCCGCCCGCTTTTGTCTGATGCAGGCTGCTGATGTTGACGACTGCAGCTGTGCTCAAGGCTCCCGCTGCCGCAAAGAGCAATTGCCGCCAGGCGCGGCCGAAGCTGAGTAGTTCGGGCCTGTCGAGTAGCAGTCGCAGGCCCCATTCAGCCAGCAGCAAGGGCAGAACGAAACTCCAGATCCGCCCCAGAGTGCCGTTGAAGAAGAATTCAGACAGCCAGATGCCCAGATTGCTGAGGATGTGATCCTCGGGAAATTGTCCGTTCCGGGCGGGGGCAAAGGCGAGCAGCAGCAAGAGGGAGAAGGACAAGAGGACAAGCCCTGAAATCGCAGACCAGGGCATGGGTTTCGTGGACTTGCCTCGCGCTCGCGCCACGATCAGGCCTCCACCCGATCCACTGCCGCCTGCGGCTCCGTAGAAGGAGCGGGAGTTTCCAGAGTGATCTGATCCTTGACGAAGAAGGGCAGGACATCCATCACATCCAGTCGGGCACAGGTTTCAAGATCTTCCGCAAAACCGTGCTTCAACAGATGCCTCCCGTGACTGGACTGCTTCAGGCTGTCCACAAGGCAATCGGCGTAGCGCTCTACCAGCACTTCGCCCACTCGCGCGGCGTCATTCAGCTCAAGCTTGCCGCCCAACGCCTTTTGCAGCCGACTGACCAGCAGCCCGGCGCAGACGGAATCTTCAATGCAGAACTGATCGCGGCTGCCAGCGCAGCAGATGACCACATCGCGGCCTTCCTTCAAAAGCCAGTCCACCACCGTCTGGTGATTGGCAAAGGAAGCGATGGCCACGGCATGCACGTGTCGCATGCGGGTCAGGGCCGAACAGCCATTGCTGGTGAGCAGGACCACATTGGAGCCGCCGACACTTTCCTCGGTGTACTCCAGCGGACTGTTGCCCAGATCGAAGCCCTGAATGGGCAAGGCGTCACGCTCGCCACCCAGCACAAGATTCGCCCGGCCCAGACTCTCGACGAAACTGGTGGCTTCGCCCAGGTCGCCCACCGGGATCACACGCTGCGCGCCGTTTTCCATGGCGTGGCAGATGGTGGTTGTGGCGCGTAATACATCAATCAGGACTACGCTGCCCGAATGGAGCAGGTCGTCCTTGACCTGTGGAATCGTAAAGAAGACGTCGACTTTCACCGGGCCGGCACTTCCAGCTGAACAAAGGGGGTATCCACAACGCGGGCCATGACCCGGCGGCCGCGCATATCGATTTCAAATTCACTGCCCGTCCTGTCAAAGGGGAGATCCAGATAGGCCATGCCGATCGCCTTCTCCAGCATGGGGCTGTGGCCGCCACTTGTCACACGACCGATCGACTGACCATCGTGAAAGCACTCCTGATCATGGCGGGCGATGCCCCGGTCCAGCACTTCAAATCCGACCAGACGACGACTCAGGCCTGCATCCTTCTGCTTGAGCAGATGATCGCGCCCCAGGAAATCGCCCTTTTTCAGGCGTGTGATCCAGCCGAGATCAGCATCCAGCGTGCTCGTGCTCTCGTCGATGTCGTTGCCATAGAGGGCGAACTTCATTTCGAGGCGAAGTGTATCACGGGCACCCAGACCCACCGGGCCCATGCCACGCTCGCGCATGGCCGGCATCACGGCATCCCAGAGGCGCTGGGCGTCCTGATTTTTGACATAGAGCTCAAAGCCCCGTTCTCCCGTGTATCCGGTGCGGGCCATAATCAGCGGGATGCCCGCGAGGCTGCCTTCACGGAACCAGTAGTAGGGCATCTCGGAAAGATCCTCCTGGGCGAGATCCACCACCAGCTGCCAGGCATCACGGCCCTGCAGCGCCAGCAGGCTGAATTCCTCGCTGCGATCCTCAACCCTGACGCCCTCCGGCGCATGTTGCTGGATCCAGGCCAGGTCCTTGTCACGATTGGCCGCATTCACCACCAGCATGTAGCGTTCGGCCGAAAAGCGATGCACCAGCAGGTCATCCACAATGCCACCCTCGGGGGTCATCATGGCTGAATACTGCACCTGACCGTCGGCCAGCTTGGCTACATTGTTGACCGTCAGGCGGTTAAGGCAGGCTTCGGCTCCGGGGCCCTCAACAAAAAACTCGCCCATATGCGAGACATCAAAAGCCCCTCCCTTATGCCTGACAAGGAGATGCTCTTCGATCATGCTTGTATATTGGATCGGCATGCGGTAGCCGGCAAAATCGACAAGACGCGCGCCCGCTTCCACGTGACACGCATGAAGGGCAGTTTCTTTGGCCCCCATTTCGCCTCCAGTGACGATTGATTGAAGTGCTCAATGTAGCAAGCCCACAGGAAGGGATGTCCTGAATGCCGAGCAAAGTGCTTTTGCCGCTTTCCCTGCTGATCATGCTGCTTCTTTCCCCGCTAAAGGAGACGGCCGCCCTGACCAGACTGGAAGAGACACAGGCCGCGCTGGACAGCTTGAAAGCAGGGCGCAGGCAGCTCGAGGGGCGCTTGAGCGAGCTGGACCGGCAGCTTGAACAGGATCGCAATCAGGAAAAGGATCTGGCCGAAAAGCTGAAGGCGCTGGATCGCATGATGCTGCAGCTGGAAGCGGAAGGGCGCATGCTGGTTGAGCAGCGATCCGCCGGCGAGGCCGAACTGGCGCGCATCGATCAGGCGCTGGCCGCCACACGCAAGGATGCCGGCCTGCTGGACATGGAAAAGCAGCATCTGCTGAAAACCATCGACAGTCTGGCGATCAGGCTCTTTCCTTTCAGGCATCTGGACGAACTCTCGCCTCTGCTCAAATCAGGCAGCCTGCGCAGGCAGGCCCGCAGCGCCAGGCTGGCCAGCCATCTGGAAGAGCCCTTCAGGCGGGCCCTGCTGGAACTGGACAGCCTGCAGTGGGCGACGGCAAACAAAGAGCGCAAGCTGGATTCGCTGGGCCTTGTCCAGTCTGGCCTGCTGGAGAAAAACCGTCAGTCGGAAGCCGAGCTTGGCCGCAATCGGCAGTCAAGCAGCCGCCGCCAACAGGAATTGCAGCGTGACAGGCAGCGCCTTGGCGAGTTGATGAGCGAATCGGGGCGCGAGCAGGAAAAAGCCCGGCACGAGGTGGATGTCTATCGAAAAGCGGGCGAGGAAGTCAGTCAGCAGCTTAGCGACCTGAAGGAACGCTGGCAGGGTGTGACGGAAAGCCGCGAAGCCGAAGAGCGCAGGCAGCAGGACCTTGCCAGAAAGCTGGGCGATTCAGCCGGCGAAATGCGGGAAGAGCCCGCCCGCCGCCCTGCCCAGAAGCCTGGCGCCGGGACTTCCAGCGATCAGTTGCTGGCCGGCAAGCTCGAACACCCGGTTTCGGGCCGTGTGACACGCCGCTTCGGTATCCAAAAGGAAGCCACTACCGGGACAGAGCTGAACAATCCGGGCATCGACTATAGCTGCGATCAGGGCGCCAGTGTCCGGGCCGTGGCTGCTGGCGTGGTTGAGCGGGTAACCTGGATTTCCGGCTTTGGCAGTACGATCCTGCTCAGGCACCAGGGCGAGGCCTTTACTGTCTATGCGCGTCTGGGCGAAGTTCTGGTGCAGGAGGGCACTAAAGTCAAGAGCGGTCAGCAGCTGGGCAGTGCCGGCACCAGTGACGACGGCCGGCAGGGCGCGCTCCATTTTGAACTCTGGCAGGCAGGTCAGGCCCGTGACCCTCTCAGCTGGATCAGGCGCTAACAGCCTCGCGCCTCTCTCAATCGCCCCCGATTGAGTATCTTGTCCGGTTATGTTTGATCCAGTTCTCAGCCTAGAACATCCCTTTCACTATGGCAGTCTGACCGGCCAGCAGCAGGCCCTGCGCATTGTGAAAGCCGTTCGGCAAAAAGGACAGGTGGCTCATGCCTGGCTGATTCACGGAGAATCGGGGCTGGGAATGGAGCTATTGGCCACGGCTTTCGCCCGCGCCCTGCTCTGTCAGGCGCCCGGGGACGAGGCCTGCGAACGCTGCAGCAGTTGTCAGCGAACGGCCAGGCTGGATCACCCCGACCTCAAGCTGGTGCTGGCCCTGCCTTCGGCAGCTGGCAAAAGTTCGGCCGGGGCGAGTAGCGAAAAAGCCGAGACTGAAGACCCGACGGCACAGGTCGCTGAAGAATTCGCCCGGGCACTCGAGAGTTATCACGAGATGCCCTTTGATGTCCCCGCGCTGGCTGGCGCAAGGCAGATTCTTGTGGGACAGGCCAGGCATGTCAAGCACTGGGCCTACACCAAGAGTTTTGAGGGCGGGCGGCGCGTCTGTCTGATCATGGATGCCGAGCGCATGGGCACTCAGGCGCAGAACGCGCTGCTCAAGCTGCTGGAAGAACCACCTGACGATATGGTTCTTCTGCTCTGCTCAAGTCAGCCGGAAGGCTTGCTGCCAACCATTCACAGCCGCTGCCAGCAGCTCAGGTTGCGATCGGTGCCGGTGGATGAACTGGGGCAGTGGCTGGATTCGGGCAGGGATGCCGCAGGACGGGGCCGCGAGCTGGCGCAGATGGCCGGCGGGAATCCCGGGCGCGCCCTGCATCTGGCCCGGTCTCTGGCGCAGGATGCAGCGGAAGAGGGCGGAATCTGGAGTGTCCCGGATTTTGTTCGCTGTCTGCTGATGCGAAAAGTCGATGCGCTGCACGCGCGCATCATGGCCATGGATAACAGTCGGGATCGCGAGGCCCTGAGCCAGTTCATTGCCGAGCTGCAGGACTGGATCATGGATGGCGAACTGATCAGTGAACTGGGCAGCGAGGATGCCGCCCTGCGCCTGAAACGGCCGCTGGATCGTGAACGCCTGGAACGCATGCAGCAGGTGGTTCGTATCCGGAATCGCCAACGAATCATGGAAGCCCTGATGGAAGCATCCCGTCAAGTCAGGGCAAATATCAATGTCTTCAGCCTGCTGACCGTACTGGCTCAGCGGATGCGGAAGGAATTTGAAGCAGTCAGGCAAGCATGAATTTTATCGAAGTACAGTTCAAGGGCAACCGCCGTGTGGCCTACACCAACCCGATGGCCTTTCCCGTCAAGCTGGGCGATTACGTAATCGTCGAAGCGGAAAAGGGTGAGGACCTGGGACGCGTTGTTCAGATCAGCGACGAGGATCGCATCTCGCAGGAAGAAGAGCGTGAGCTTGTATCACCGATTCTGCGCAAGGCCGGCCCGCACGATTTTCAGCGCTCGCGCCGTAATCAGCAGCGGGAAGACCGGGCCGAGGAAGTCTGCCGCGAACTGGTAGAGCGCCATCACCTGCCGATGAAGGTGATCAATGTGGAGTACCAGCTGGATGGCAAGAAGGTCACCTTCTTCTTTACCTCCGAAGGCCGCGTAGACTTCCGCAATCTGGTCAAGGATCTGGCGGGCGAACTGCGCACGCGGATCGACTTAAGGCAGATTGGCGCCAGGGATGAAGCCAAGAAGTTCGGGGGCTTTGGTCCCTGCGGCCAGCAGCAGTGCTGCAGTGGCTGGCTCAGCCGCTTTGACCCGGTGACCACTTCCATGGCCAAAGAGCAGAACCTGCCGCTCAACCCGACCAAGCTTTCGGGCAATTGCGGCCGCTTGAAGTGCTGCCTGCGCTACGAGCTGGACTTTTACCGCACCGAATTCAAGCGCTATCCAGGCACCGACAAGCCGATTGAAACGCTGCGCGGTTCGGCCTTTATCGACAAGGTGGACATCTTCGGCGAAGAGGTCCTGATCCGTTTCCGCGACGGCGACCTGGAGACCATCAGTCTGGAAGAACTGAACCGACTGATGGACTTCGATCCGGAAGAGAATCACTGCAAGCACGACTGCGGCAATGGCGATCCGGCCGTGGGAAAGGGTGATGACTCCGTCCTTGTGGCCAGCGCCAAGGCGCCAGCGGGGGCGGACGACTCTGCTGATGCCGGCGACACGGCCGAGGGCGAGCAGGATGGCGAAAACCGCAACCGGCGCCGCGGGCGGCGGGGTGGTCGCCGCAATCGCAACAGAGAGGGAGAGAGCGAGTGAGTTCCTTCTACATAACCACACCCATCTACTACGTCAACTCGGACCTGCATCTGGGTCACGCGTATACGACCGTACTGGCCGACGTTTTCACCCGCTATCACAAGCTGGCCGGGGACGATTGCCGCTTTCTTACCGGTACCGACGAACACGGACAGAAAGTGCTGGAGGCGGCAACCAGGCTCGGCGTGGACACGCGCGAGCACTGTGATGAAATGTCACGTCGCTACAAGGTGCTGTGGGAGAAGCTCGACATTCGCTACGACCGTTTCATTCGCACAACGGATGCCGATCACATTGAGTTTGTATCACAGTGCCTGCAGCGCCTGCATGACGAAGGGCACTTGTATACGCAGGATTATGAAGGCTGGTACGATGTGAAGAGCGAGCGCTACTTCACCGAAAAGGATCTGGTTGACGGCAAAAGCCCCGACGGAAATGAAGTTGTCAAGCTGCGCGAGAAGAACTGGTTCTTCCGCATGTCCGCCTTTCAGGACTGGCTGATCGATCACATTCAAAGCAATCCTGAGTTCATTCAGCCCGAACACCGCCGCAATGAAGTGCTGGGCTTTTTGAGGCAGCCGCTGCAGGACCTCTGCATCAGCCGTCCCAAGACGCGCATGGGCTGGGGCATTGAGCTGCCCTTTGACACCGATTACGTGTGTTACGTCTGGGTGGATGCGCTGCTCAACTATGTGACGGGTGCCGGCGATCGCTGGCCGGCCAGCCTGCACCTGATCGGCAAGGACATTCTGACCACGCACTGTGTCTACTGGCCAACCCTGTTGAAGGCGCTGGGCATGGAGATGCCGAAGACCCTGCTGATTCACGGCTGGTGGCTTGTTGACAATCAAAAGATGTCCAAGTCGGAAGGCAACGTGGTCAATCCGCTCAGCCTGATCGATCACATCGGCGTGGACGCTTTTCGCTTTTTCCTGATTCGCGAGATGGTGCCCTGGAACGACTGTTCTTTCACCTTTGAGAGCATCGTCAAGCGCCTGAACACGGATCTGGCCAACGATCTGGGCAATCTCTTAAGCCGTGTTACAAATCTTGCCAGCAAGAATCTGGCGAATCAGCTGCCTGCTCCCGACAAGGGCCTGACCGGCCTGAAGGCCTTCTTCGCCGAGCACCTTGCCGGTTGGCGCGAGCAGCTTGCTGCAAACAATCTTTACGGGCTGCTGGAGAGCGTCTTCTCCATGATTCGCGAGGCCAATCGCGAAATGGAGCAGCATGCGCCCTGGAAGCTGATCAAGCAGGATGCCGCTGCTGCAGCCGGCATGCTGGCGGAGACAGCCGAAGCCCTGAGACTGTCCGCGCTGTTGCTGGAACCTGTGATGCCGGGCCTTTCCACAAGCATTCTGGAGCGACTGGGCTCAGTGGATGCGCGTGAAATTGCCTGGTGTGATACACGTTCTTTCAAGGTGAGTCACGGTGAGCCGGTTTTCCCGCGCATCGATCTCAAGGCATTCATGGAAGCCCTCGTACCGGCCAGGCCCGCTGAGAAAAAGCAAGCCACTGAGCCAGATGAAGGCACAATTGCTTTTGAAGACTTTGCGAAAACGCGCCTCCTGGCAGCACGCATTCTGGAAGCTGCCCCGGTTGACGGTGCGGACAGGCTGCTTAAACTGAAGGTCGATGCGGGTGAAGCAGAGCCACGGCAGGTTATCGCCGGCATTGCCCCTTCATATACGGCTGAGGAGCTGCCCGGAACCATGGTCTGCCTGGTGGCCAATCTTAAGCCGGCAAAGATCCGTGGCGTACTCAGTCAGGGCATGCTGCTGGCCAGCAAGGAAGGCAAACGGCTTGTCCTGGTAAACCCGGGCGATGTCGCACCGGGCAGTAGCATCGGTTGACCCCTATTCCCCCCCAGGGAGACAGAAAGTCGATGACACAAGCATCCATTCTTGGTTCAGATCGCAATCCGGAGCGACTGCTGGCCGGAATGCAGACCATTCTTGCGATTACACGCAAAATGGCCGGCAGTCTGGACCACTCCTCCATTCTGCAGGAGATCTGCATTGCCAGTCGTGATCTGCTGGATGCCAACGACACAACCATTATGGGGCTTGACGATTCCGGTCAGCTGCTGAAGCCCCTCTACACGGATGATGTAACCTACACCGAAAGCTTGATGAACTTCAGGCTGCCCGTGGGTCAGGGTTTGACCGGACACGTTGTTGCCACCGGCAAGGCCGAGATTGTCAATGATCCGGCACATTCCAGTCTTGTGATACAAGTACCGGGTACACCTGAAGAAATTCAGGAAGTGTTGATGAGCGTGCCGCTGATGCAGAGCGGCAAGCCGATTGGCGCAGTTACTGTAACACGTCCGCTGGATCGTCCATTTGGCGAACTGGATCTGGAACTCCTGATGATTCTGGCCGGGCAGGTTTCAGCTCTGCTGGGTAGTGCGCGCCTTTTGGGCGACCTGGCCCGCTCCGAAGAGAGTTTTCGCTCGCTTGTGGAGAATGCGGAGGTGGGGCTTTTCCGTCTGGATCTTGAAGGACGCCTGCTCTGGATCAACCCCTTCATCAAGGATCTGCTCCACCTGGGCAGCGGCCTGCCAGAAGCCAGGTTGATCTGGGGTGGTGATGCGGCCCATCGCGAATTCATTGAAAAACTCAATCACCAGCAAAAGGTGGTTGATCAACATTGTCGCACCATGACCTCGGACGGCAGCATTCGGGATCTTGCGATAAGCGCCCGGCGTTTTGCCGAGCTGGGTTATATCGAAGGCGTGATACGTGACATCTCCGCCCGGACCAGACTGGAGTACGAGAACCAGGCCAGGCTGCTCCTGCTGGAAAGCCTGATCAACAACCTGCCACTGGCGCTTGTGATACGCGATCCGGAAGGACACGTCCTCGGTGACAATCCTGCTTTCCGGGAGCTCTTCATGGACAACGAAGCAGGAAAAGGTCTGGCCCGCTTCAACAATATGCTGCGCTCGCTCCCCGATCTGGCCTCACTACTGAAGGAGGCCCTGCGAGGCAGGGGTGGTAGTGTTGAGGAAATGGAGATTCCCGCCCAGCACATGAACACCGGCAAGCCGGGCTTTTTCAACATCAGTTGTGTCCCCATTACCAATCCGGAAGGTGTTACAACCGAGATTGTGATGCTCTTTGAGGATATGAGCGAACGGCGTACTCTGCGCAATCAGCTGATTCAAAGTCAGAAGATGGAGAGCGTGGGCAGTCTGGCGGGTGGAATTGCGCATGACTTCAGCGCGATTCTGGGTGGCATCATGAGCAACACGGCCTTTCTGCAGGACAAACACGCCGCAGACAAGGAGAGCAGCGAGCACCTTGGAATCATCGAGCGGGCTGTATCACGGGCCGGCCAGTTGACCCGCCAGCTGCTCGGCTTTTCCAGGCAGGCTCCCGAACAGCAGGAAGAGCTGGCCGTGGATGCGGTGATTGATCGTACCCTCGAGCTTTTTCAGCGCAGCATCCGCCCCAATATTCACCTGCAGCGCGATGGCGACTCCGGCCTGCCGCCGCTGATCGGTGATACAATGAAACTCGAGCAGATGCTGCTCAACCTTCTGTTAAATGCAGTTGATGCCATTGATGGTGAAGGTGCGATCACCCTCAAGTGCCGTGAACGCCTGCTGGATGATCACGAAGCTGAAAGGCTTGAACTGAAGGCAGGACGCTACATCGAGCTGGATGTGCAGGATACGGGCAGCGGCATTCTGGAAGCGGATCTGGCCCGTGTCTTTGATCCCTTCTTCAGCACCAAGGGGCCGGGCAAGGGTACGGGCCTGGGCCTGACAATGGTCTACAACATTGTTGAAAGCCACCGCGGTCACGTGGAGCTCAAGTCGCGACCCGGATTTGGAACACGGGTTCGGGTTCTGCTGCCACAGGCGCCAGCACGGACAGGTGACGAAGGTGCAGAAGGTTCCGGCAGCCTGATCTGGGTGGTAGACGACGACAAGGTTCTGCGTGACATGCTGCGCCGCATTCTGGAAAGTCAGGGTTACCGTGTGGCAACCTGGGACAGTGGCGAAAGCGCATTACAGCAGTTGAAAAAGACGCAGGAACTACCCGAGCTCTGGATCATTGACATGCTGATGCGTGGCATTAGCGGCCTGGAAACCCGCGAAGAGATCCTGAAATTGTTCCCCGACAGCCGCCTGCTCTTCTGCTCCGGCTACACGACCCACCAGAAAGGCGAGCTGCTCAATCTGCCTGGCGTGCGCGGATTCATCGAGAAGCCCTTTACCCTGTCCAGTCTGAATACACTGGTGAAGCGGGCGCTGGAAGCTTAGGTCCGCTTCATGCCGATGAATCGGCACTACGCCCAGGCTTGCTGGAACTGGTATCTGGCCCGCTAATAACTGGCCTGCTGGTAGCTGAGCGTAGCTGTGTTATGATTTCGCGTATGAAAAGTGTCAGGCACGTGCCAGACACGTGTCTGGCACCGGTAATCCTTGGTGCCGGGGTCGTGCCAGGGTCCACAAAGCTATCCACGCCACCTTTGTCCCCACTGTGTCAAAACAGCCTTACAGCGAAAGCAAAAGTCCTTCCCCTCCGCTTCATGCCGAAGTGTCGGCTATGCCCAGGCTTACTGGTAACTGGTATCCGCTAACTGGCCTGCTGGTACCTGGCAACTGGTAACTGAGGGTGGCTGTGTTATGATTTCGCGTATGAAAAGTATGAAAAGTGTCAGGCACGTGCCAGACACGTGTCTGGCACCGGTAATCCTTGGTGCCGGGGTCGTGCCAGGGTCCACAAAGCTATCCACGCCACCTTTGTCCCCACTGTGTCAAAACAGCCTTACAGCGAAAGCAAAAGTCCTTCCCCTCCGCTTCATGCCGAAGTGTCGGCTATGCCCAGGCTTACTGGTAACTGGTATCCGCTAACTGGCCTGCTGGTACCTGGCAACTGGTAACTGAGGGTGGCTGTGTTATGATTTCGCGTATGAAAAGTGCCAGACACGTGTCTGGCACCGGTTGGACACCCGCGCAGCCCACCGTCAAAGAGCCTTGACACTTTCCGCAATCGCTGTTCCCGACTGAGTTCCCGATTGCCATTTTGAGAAACGTCCAAGCCCCTTGACACTTCGCGGCTTCACAGGCACTAACGACTAACGACTAACGACTGACCGCTAACCACTACTTCAGCATCCACTCCAGCACTTCCGCAACCCGTGATACAGGTCGAAAGGAGAGGCTCTTTCGAATCTCTTCAGGAATGTCGGCCAGGTCCTTTTCGTTGTCAGCGGGAAAGAGAATGTGCTTGATGCCGGCACGGTGCGCGGCCATGACTTTTTCCCTCAGTCCGCCAATCGGCAGAACACTGCCACGCAGGCTGAGCTCGCCTGTCATGGCCGTGTCATTGCGCAGCTTTCTTCCTGTAAGCAGTGATACAAGAGCGCTGATGATGGCAATACCGGCGGAGGGCCCATCCTTGGGTGTTGCACCCTCCGGAAAGTGGACGTGCAGGTCTGTATCACGATGGAACTCGGCCGAGACGCCCAGTTCCTTGGCGTGTCCTCGAATGTAGCTCAAGGCAATCTCGCCCGATTCACGCATCACATCACCCAGACTACCTGTAAGACGAAGCCGGCCCGTTCCAGGCATGCCAGCGGCCTCGATGAACATCAGGGCACCGCCGAAGGCCGTCCAGGCCATGCCGGTGGCCACACCCACCTCGGGCCTTCTGCCAGCACTTTCCGGCGTGATACGATGATGTCCCAGCAATTCGCGCACCTGATCGCGACCGGCCTTCAGAGATAGCTGCTCGCCTTCCGCCACCCGGCGCGCCACCTTGCGGGCAACGCTGCCAATCTTCTGCTCGAGCTTGCGCACACCGGCTTCCCGCGTGTACTCTTCGATCACCGTCTTCAGGCCTGCAGGTGAAAAAGAGAGCTGGCTCTTCGCCAGTCCGCACTGCTTCAGCTGGCGCGGCACCAGATAGCGTTTGGCGATTTCCAGTTTCTCCGTGGGCAGATAACCCGGCAGTTGTATCACCTCCATGCGATCACGCAGCGGTCCGGGAATCCGATCCATCTGATTGGCCGTTGCAATGAACATCACGTGTGACAAATCGACTGCCTGCTCCAGATAGTGATCGGAGAAGCTGTGATTCTGGGCCGGATCCAGCACCTCAAGCAGGGCAGCGGCCGGATCACCCTTCACGTCTGCTCCCAGCTTGTCAATCTCATCCAGCATGAAGACCGGATTGGTGCAGCCTGTCTCACGCAGCTTTTGCACAATACGTCCCGGCATGGCGCCAACATAGGTGCGGCGATGCCCACGGATCTCGCTTTCATCGTGTACGCCACCCAGCGCCAGCCGCACAAAGCGCCTGCCCAGCGCGTGGGCGATGGACTGTCCCAGACTGGTCTTGCCGACTCCGGGAGGTCCGGCAAAGCAAAGGATCGGCGACTTGCGGCCGCCATTGGTCAACTGCCTTACCGCGATGAACTCAAGAATTCTCTCCTTGATCTCTTCCAGACCATAATGATCCCGGTCCAGCACACGCCGTGCGAGCTTCATGTCGTGACGATCGGCGTCCCGCTGCTGCCAGGGAAAGCTGACCAGCCAGTCCACATAGGTGCGGGCGACACTGAACTCGGAGGAAGAAGGACTCATCCGTGAAAGTCGCTTCAGCTCGCGCTCGCCGGCCTCGCGAACCGACTCAGGATATTTTTCATCCTGAAAACGCTGCTTGAGGTCATCCAGCTCCACCTGCGCATCATCGTCCTCGCCAAGTTCGTGGCGTATCACCTTGATCTGCTCGCGCAGGTAGTATTCCTTCTGATTGCGATCCATCGCGCGGGCCAGATCTTCCTGAATCTTGCGCGAGAGCTCGGCCAGCTCGACTTCCTTGCGCAGCAGCTTGAGCACAGCTTCCGCACGGGCAACCGAATCCTTTTCAGCCAGGATTTCCTGACGCTCCTCGATGGAGAAATTCAGATTGGCGCAGGCCAGATCCGCCAGTCGACCCAGCTCCTTGATGCCCCTTAAGGAAGCCATCAGGTCTTCGCCCAGCCAGTTGTGAATGGCGCGGAAGTCCTCGAGGCCCTTGATCAGCTCTTTGCGATAGCCCTCGCTCTTGACGCTTGAGCGCTGATCCTCCTGTCGCCGTGATACACGGACGCGCAAGTATGGATCACGTGAAGCGATACCGTCGAAACTGATGCGTTCCACACCCTGCAAAAGCAGGCCCATGGAGCCATCGGGCACCGAAAACATTTTGAGGATCTGCACCGCCGTGCCCACGGGCGCGAGCCTGTCACCATCTTCCACGCCGGGCTTCAGAAAAACTGCGAGCATGCGATCGCCGCGCAGGGCGGCCTGCACATTGCGCACCTGGGATGGCTCGCTGACGACGTAAGGCAGAATGATACCGGGAAAAACCACCGCGTCAGTCACGGCCAGCAGATGCAGCTCACCGGGAACGGGTGTATTGACGGGCTTTTCGACGATCTCGGGCAGATCGGGTCTCATCGGCGGGTCCTTCCTGCTTGCCTGGGAATGCGGATCTTCAAAAAGCCATCCTTGTAGTTGGCATCGACCCGGCTGGTATCCAGTCCTTCGGCCAGGCGAAAGGTCCGCTCAAAGGTGCCGAAGCTAAGTTCCATGGTTGAGTATTCACGATTGTCCTCACCGGCAGGACAGTGTCTTGTGCCGCGGATGATAAGGGTTTGATCGTCCAGCGCCAGACGAATGTCATCGCGCTGAATGCCGGCCAGTTCGACCATGATCAACAAGCCCTCTTCGTCCATCAGCACATCTGCGGGGGGAGACCAGACCCCGGAACCGCGTCCCAGACCTTCGTCCCGGCCAAGCAGCTCCCTGAATCGATGTTCCAGCTCCGGATCCATGCCCGAAAGCTGCTGCATCTGTCGTCTGTCCAAAAAATGCATGATGACTCCAGTGAATTTCACTGCTTAGGATCGGCTCCGACGGAGGGCAACTTCAGGTCTGACGAAGAAAGGGATTTTCTTCCGGAACTGGCTGACTGCCCTGCTGAAGGCCTTCTTCCAGCTTTGCGCAAAGCTGGGCACGCGTGCGTTTATCCACAATCCGCGCAAGGCTGAAATCCCGTGGATCCAGCCCGAGCATCGACCAGTAACCGGGCAAAAGTCGTGCGCCCTCACGGTAATCCAGCTCCCCCGCCAACAGGCGCAGCATCTCGGCCAGCATTGCCGCTTTTTCCGCCGCAGAAGGCGACTGGCCGGCAAGTTCCTGAAAGATCCAGGGCTTGATCATGGCCGCTCGACCAATCAGGATCGCACCAAGCCAGGGGCGCTGCTTATGAGCCTCGCGGGCATCCTGCGCACTCTTCAGGTCCCCGCCTGCGCGGAGTTCAACCCCGGCCTGCCTGTCCAGCAAATCCAGCTGGCCCCAATCGGCGCGACCTTCATATTCCTGCTCGGCGGCGCGCGGATGAAGGCTGAACCAGTTCAGTTCCATCTCGCGGGCCACCTCAAAAAGACGGGGAAAGGCCCGCTCACCGGCCTTGAGTCCACTGCGGCACTTGATTCCAACCGGGCAGGTTGTGGCCTGGCGAAGCTTCTCCAGCAGGCTGTGCCAGAGTTCGGGTCTGGCCAGCAGCGCACTGCCACAGCCACGCTGAACCAGTGGCGTAGCCGGACAGCCCATGTTCAGTTCGAAGGCCTGATAGCCAAGATCCAGCCCACGGTCAATCGCCGCAGGCAAGGGTTCGGGCCTGGAACAGAAGAGCTGCAGAATCTGGCCGGATGCCGGAGGATCAAGAGAAGCGCGCCTGAGTGAACCGGCATCGCCCTTGGCCAGCCCTTCCGCATCAACAAGTCCGGTACTGGTTTGATGGGCGCCCCAATCCAGAAAGGCGCGGCGAATCCCCGGCGTGGAAAAGCCGGACATGGGTGCCAGCTGCCAGGAAGGGGAGGGAGTCATGGTTCAGCTGAGTTCGCTGACCATGGTCTGCACGCGTTCGCGGGCGCGGCTGATCTCCTGACGAATCTCTTTCAGGGCTTCACTCTTGCGCTCGTTCTGCACACGCTGCTGCTCTTCCACCAGCACATTCCAGGCAGGATCCAGCTCCACGCCCCAGAGATTGTCCTCACCCAGGCAGGCCATGGATTCTTCCTTGGTCAGCTGATTGGCAATGCGCACGCAGGCAACCAGCGGCGCGTGGGGACTTTGCTCGCGGAACTGATGATGCTCCTCGATCACGGCCCGGAGACTTTCCGGCAGCCCCCACTGGGCAGCCAGAATGGATCCGATTTCCGGGTGATCCAGCCCCAGCACCTTGCGCTCGGCTTCGAACTGCGGCAGCCCGCGGCTGACGGAGAGATCGCTGGCATCGCGGTACTCGGCTTGGAAATACTGATCCAGTACAACCTTGCCCACATCGTGCAGCAGGCCAGCGGTAAAGTCCACGCCCTTGAAATCCAGATTGAAGTAGCCCGCAACCCGCGTGGCCAGTTCACCCGTGCCCAGCGAGTGCGACCAGAAGCGCTCCTTGTCCAGCATGTGATCGGGTTGAAAGCCATCCTCAAAGGTGCGCATGACACTGATGGTTGCCACCAGCTGCTGAAGTTCACGGGCACCCAGCACGACCATGGCCTGCTGAAGGCTTTCGATCTGCCGCGGACGGCCGAACAGCGCACTGTTGGCCAGCTTCAGCACTCGGGCCGTCAGGCCGGTATCCTGCTGAACCAGTTGCATCAGCTGGCTCATGGAATAATCATCCTCGGCAAGCAGACGCAGCATGTCTGTGACCACGCGAGGCAGCGAGGGCAGACTTTCCAGGGTACGCAGGCGCTCGAGGACCCGCTCGCGACGAGCCTGAATGTTGCTCGAATCAATCATGGCTGGCTCCCAGCATTCCGCGAATCTTCTCGCCCAGCTCACTCAAGCGGAAGGGTTTGGGCAGGAAACTCACATTCTGGTACTTGGTTGAGGAAAGAACCTGCGCGGCTGAATTGTACCCTGTCACCATCAGGACAGGCAGCCAGGGGGACAGGTTCTTGACCTCAAGCAGCAATTTGAATCCATTCATGCGCGGCATGTAGATGTCGCTCAAAACGAGATCCGGCTCGCGCATTTTGAAAAGGCCGACCGCCTCCATGCCGTCCTCGGCCTGATGCACTTCAAAACCCTGCAGCAGCAGGTAGTGCGCGGTCAGCTCACGAATGTTCTGTTCATCCTCGACCAGCAGAATCAGTGGCCGAGTGTTGAATTCGTTGTCGCCCTCAACCCAGCTGCGAACACGCCCGGCCAGCCAGTCGGCCTGCAGCTCGCTGGATTCCAGGTTGAGCAGGGCATTTACATGGCGATTCAGGCGGCGCATGCCGGCACCATCCACTTCCGGCAGCTGCATCACACGCAGGCGTGGATGCCGCTCGCGAATCGTGCTGATTTTTTCGGAGACCTGGCTGATAGTAGCCGCATCCACCAGCAGATGATCGGGGAGGCCGCGCGGAATTTCGCGGCTCAGGTTCAGGACTTCCGGCCCCAGATCGGCGAGCTGCTCCATCAGCTGATCACACAGGGGCGTGGGCTTCATGAGGATGGAAAGACGCCACGGCTGCTGCTGCTCCGACTGCTCCACCCGCACACTGACTTCAGGATTCGGACTTCCAGCTGCAGCCTCTTCTCCGGAACTGACCTGGACAATGACCGGGCGAGGGCGGGACAGCCCCGTACCCTTCTGGCTTTCGCGCTCTTTGGCTCGCTGCATGAGCGCATGAAATCGATTGGCCAGCATGGCATCGCTGATGTCGCCGGGCAGGTATTCAGCCAGCTTGACGGTCTGCAGCTGCTCACGCTCGATGCGGACGGCTTCGCGATTGGCCGGATCGGCGCTGCCAATAATGCAGACGCCGCCATTGGCCATGCGCGGATAGATTTCCCGGACCATGGCCAGCGCAACCGTGATGTCGCGGGGATCCTTGCGTAAATCGAAAACGGCAATATCCGGAAGGCGTTTACGGTAGGCCGAAAGGGCCGATTTGCCACCCCGAAAGTAGGCAGAAGCGCCCAGGCCCTCCTCCTCGCAGAGCCCGGCCACACGGCGTGCCCAGATATCGTCGGTGCTGATCAGAAATATGGCGGCGGCCATGTCGATTCCTACTCCTCCATGCCCATGGCCCGAAGCCCACAGGTAGTCTTACTGTTCGTCACGAATGCGTGTGCTGCGGTAGCTCACCGCGTCCAGACCATGCTTCTTCAACTTGATCTGCAGGTTCTTGCGGGCAATGCCCAGACGGCGCGCACAGGCCGAGACATTGCCCCGCTCTTCTTCAAGGATGCGCTTCAGAAAGCTAAGCTCAAAGCACTCCCGCGCCTCGTCCAGCGTGAGCTCGGACAGAGTCGCGCTTACCAGATGATCCTCTGGAGCATCGTCCACTTCGCCCAGCGAATCCATGAAATCTGCCGGTAAATCCTTAAGGCCAAGCGGATCGGCTTCCGAAAGCAGCAGAAGCCGCTCGAGCAGGTTCTCCAGCTCACGAATATTGCCCGGCCAATCATGCTGCTTCAGTCGCTCGAGCAGCGCAGCATCGATGGCAGGCTGGCTGCGATCCATGCGGCGACAGAGCCTGCCCAGAATGAAGTCCACCAGACCGGGCAGATCCTCAAGCCTTTCGCGCAGCGGCGGCAGCTTGATTTCCAGCACATTCAGCCTGTAATACAAATCGCGCCTGAAGCGTCCGGACTCAATATCATCGCTCAAGTCGCGGTTGGTCGCGGTAATCAGACGGATGTCCACGCGATGGCTGTGGACACTGCCCACGGGCTGGACTTCCCTTTCCTGCAGAACGCGCAGCAGTTTGGCCTGTGCCGCCGGGCTCATCTCGCCTACCTCGTCCAGAAAGAGCGTGCCGCCATTGGCCTCGGCAATTCGCCCGCGACGATCCTGATCGGCCCCGGTGAAAGAACCCTTCACATGGCCGAAAAGCTCGCTTTCCAGCAGTGTTTCAGGAATGGCCGCGGCATTGATCCGCACAAAGGGCCCCTGCCGGCGCGAGGAGAACTGATGCATCAGGGCGGCCATCAATTCCTTGCCCGTGCCCGATTCACCCCGAACCAGCACGCTGGCTTCCGAATCCGCAATGCGATTGATGGTCAGCTGCACCAGTTTGTTCATGCGGGCATTGTCGGAGGCCGGAAGACCCTGCTCGTAGCGGCGAATCATCTCGCGCATGAGCTGCCCGCCGCTGGAAGAAAGGTCCAGATCGCGGGCCAGCTGATCGATTTCCTTTGATAGCTGCTCAAAATCGACGGGCTTGGTGATGTAGCCGATGGCCCCGCGCTTCATGGCTTCCACGGCATTGCTGATGGAGCCATAGCCGGTAAAGAGCATCACGCGGGTTCCGGGATGGCGGGCAATCACGTGATCCAGCAGTGCCATGCCATCCATCTTCGGCATGTGAATATCCGAAAGCACCAGATGGTAGCTGTCCAGATCCAGCATGCGGGCGGCCTCGCGACCGTCAGCGGCCGTGCGAACCTGATGACCCTGCTGTTCGAGGATTTCGCAGACGACTTCGCGAATGCGAGCTTCATCGTCCACAACAAGGATCGTCAACCGCAGCCCCAACCTGCCTCCTCACATCAAGCGACAATGCAATTCACTAATGTAGGCAGCAGGGCAAGGATAGGCAACCGTCATGCTCAAGTCATTCGCTTTGTTCGCCGAAATAGAGCTGTACATGTGATACAAGGAAATCAGGTCTGAACGTGAAGATTTTCGCCTGGAACCCTTTCCGGTTCCATTGTTACGGAGTCCCTCCGCTTGACGAGACCGGCTCGGCCGAGATCTTCATTGCCGATCTCTTTCCGGCGTGGATGGTTCCGGGCCTGGCGCTGCATGAATGGGTGGAGCTGAAAAGCGGCAGCCACCGCCTGGGCGTGTTAAGCGAAGTACTTGCCTACAATCTGATCTGGCCCGTCTACCACCTGACTTATCTCTGGATTGTGCACCGCTATCCACTTTCCAGCAAGCTCTTCGACTAAGCTCCTTTTTGCAGCCGCTTGTCCTGAAGCGCCTTCAGCTTGCGCGCGAGTCGTTTTTCGCGGGCGGTTTCGGCAGCATGGAGGCGTCCTTCGATAATCAAGAGGAAATCACCGCTGGAAACGGGACCCGGCAGTCCCTGCGACTTCAGGCGAATCTGCCTGCCCGGCTGCGTTCCGGCGGGAATATCAATGGAAAGGCTTCGGCCGTCGGGATGCTCATAGGTGCAGCGTGTACCCTCAATCAGTTCAAGCACATTCATCTTCAGCTGCATGGACAGGTCCAGTCCGTCACGCTCGATCGTTTCCGGCAGCTCGGGCTGTATCTCCAGAATCAGGCGACCGCGCGCTTGCCCCTGTCGCCCCTTGAGGCCATGACCGGGCAGGACCAGCT
>CAYFPS010000021.1:31066-51740 GCA_964345075.1 uncultured Bacteroidaceae bacterium
GAATGCGCTCCGGCAGTTTGAAGCTTAAGGGTGGCCTTCCGTCCGCAAAATCCAGCCGCATGGCACCACCCCCTCGAAAGCGGCTCAGTGGCACCGTCACCACGCGGCGGCTGTCGGGGACGGGTCTCGGTCGCGGGGGTGGCGTCTGGGCACGCGAACCTGCCGAGGACGAAGTCCGCTGACTGCTGGAATTGCCCCTGGCCTCCTGCCTTGCCCCCTGTTGCTGGCGAGTTTCGTCATTCGATGTGGGTCGGGCCCTGCCCGTTCTGCGGCTGTATTCACGGTCGTACTCTTCCCGGCTGCCCGGATTGGACAGGATGCGGTAGGCATCATGCAGCTGTTTGAAGCGCTCGGTAGCTTCGGGATCGTCCTGATTGCGATCGGGATGAACCTTGCGGGCCATACGCTTCCAGGCACGCCGAATCTCTTCGGCAGGCGCGAAAGGAGGCAGGTCCAATAGCTGGTAACAATCCTGGAAGGAAGCCGACATAATGCCTTTCTTCGGCAGCGGAAAGCTTTGACTTTAGGGGACTTCGCATCAAAACAGGCAGAATGCCCCCGCCTGCCCGGGCCTGATTTCTGAAGCCTGGTACCCCAGCGTAGCACTTTTCGATTGAAAGACCTGTGGCCCCGGGAAGTCCAGGCTCGCCATCTGCAGGATTCATCCAGCAGAAAAAAGCGATCCCGTTGATTTTCATGCACTTGGAAAATCACAAGCCAGGAAGTTCCAAAGTCCTGAAATTCTGGCACGCTGCTTGCACTATTCATTTGCGTCAAAGCAGCAGGAGGAAAAAATGACCACGAGCAGCAGTATTGAAAGCCAGGCCCTGACCAGCACCCTTCGCCAGTTCAAAATGCGCAAGCGCACTTTCGAGGAGCGTCTGGATGCCGTGCGTGCCGAACGCGATGACCTGCGCCACATGGTGAGCATTCCCCTGAACCCGCGCTGCCGTCAGCAGCCGCTGCTGGACGAGGAAAAGGACAGCCGGCTGGTTGAAGTTTTCGTCAAGGTCGACAAGGGCCATTACTTCCAGAGCTCTCTTAGTGAAGAGATTGGCGAGCGTCTGATGAGCCGCCTCTGGGAGATCAACTTCTAGATCCCAACTCACAACGTATACAGGTGTCTCCTTGAAAAGCCGGAGCGGTTCGCCGCCCCGGCTTTTCTACATTGTCCGGATAAAGCTGGAGGTAGCTATGAAGAAGGTGATCGTCGGTTGCTGTCTGGCCACAATGGCCCTTGCAGCCTTCGGGCAGTCCCTGGAGCCGCAGCAGGATAGCTGGGGCGCGACCATGGGCATCGGTGCTGTTACCATGGATGGCCAGACCTGGACCCAGATCGCTTTGCGGCCCGAGATTCCGCTGGGCAAACTGGGCATTGCGCTGGACCTGACGCTCTATTTTGATGAAGACGGCGACATTCGCAAGTCCGACTGGGACGAAGCCGAAGACCTGCTGGACAAGATCTACTACATCCGCTGGGGGCACAAGGGCGATCCGCTTTACCTGAAGGGCGGCGCGCTGGATGATGTCACGCTGGGCTACGGCATGCTGGTCAGGCATTACTCCAATGCGACCCAGTATCCGGCCCTTCGCAGGCTGGGCGGTGAATTCGAAATCCATCCCGGACGTTTGCAGGTGGAAGGCTTTGTGGCTGACTTCCGCGAGCTGGGCATCGCCGGGGGCACGGGCCTGGTTGGTTTAAGGGCCAGCTACCCGGTCATTGGAAAACTGCGCGCGGGTGCGGCCTACATTCAGGACGGCAACCTCTACGCCAAGGTTCTGGATGAGGATGGTGACCATGTCCCGGATCCGCTTGATCGCTTTCCCGATCACGATGATAATCAAGAGTATCAGCTTTGGCTTGACCTCCATAATGAACTTGGTGAAGGTGAACTCTGGGAGCGGATGCGCGAATCGGCCGGCTATCCGGGCGACGACTGGCTGTCCAATGGACCGGAAGATTACTCCAACAAAAGCGATGAACTGCGCGCCGTGACCTTTGATCTCGGCTATGAACTGCTGCCCAACCTGGATCTCTATTTCCAGTGGTCCCAGTTCCAGGATTACGGCAGCGGCATGGCCCCGGGCATCACCTGGCGCCCCGTGCACTGGCTGAACGCCGGCTTTGAATACCGCGTCTGGGGTGACGAGTTCATCGGCGAGCTCTTTAACCGCAGCTATGACGCCCAGCGTACCTGGTTTGACGGCGACAGCATTCGCACCCGCAAGGATCAGCTGGCGTCGGCAACATCGATGAAGGGCTTCTTTGCCGATGCCAGCGCCAATATCTTCAACATTGTGACGGCCTATGCCGCCTTCAACACCATGAAGCCTGATGATGGCGATCTTGACAGCTACAACAGTCTGTGGGCCGAAGCGAAGCTGAACCTGGGCAAGGTGCCCAAGCTGAGTGAACTTTCCGCCTTTTACAGCCAGACCGGCGTGAAGAGCCTGTTTGATCTGGCTACACCCAGCACCGTGCACGGAATTGTGCTCGGCTACGAGATGAGCCCTGGCGCCAACATGAACCTGACCTGGCGCACCACCTACAATGACCGCAATGGTGACGGCCGCATTCGGGGTGCCGATGAGCGCGATCGCACCTTTGCGGTGGAGACGGTTTTCCGTCTGCACTAAGTCACAAGACAGCCATCAGACAAACGGGGCCATTGGTCCCGTTTTTGTTGATATCGACCATGATTGGGCAAAGCAGCCGAGGCCTTCCTAAGTCCTGAAGCTGCAATTCTGGCATGCACTTTGCCATTTGCTGAGTGAAGCCGGCAGGCCGGTTTCAGAAAGGAAAATCAACCTGTGTTTGTGGCTTCCCGAGCCGTGAAGGAGTGCAAAACCCGCTTGCCCGCGGGTTTTGCTTTACCTTGATGCATACAGATTGAACCACTGTTGGCTTCTCGCCCACCTCACCCCCCCCCCCACCCCCCACCCACCCGGGGCATAGCCTTGGCCCACAGAATTTGTTCCCCGTACAAGAGGGCGTTTTCTAAAATCCGTTGAGCGTGTCAAAAAGCCCTGACAGGCAGGCGAGCTGTCAATCTCAGCGGCTCAGGCCTTTGAGCTTGGTCACCACCCATGTCCCGCCACGCTCCTTGTCGCGGGTCACTTCCAGCACGCCCAGCTTCTGCGCTTCTTCCAGAAACTCACCAAAGTTGGCGTAGCCCAGGCTGTTCTCGCTGAAGGAGGGATTCTTGCGCTTGATCGTATCCTTGACGAGGCTGGCATAGAGGACTTCCGTGTCCTCGCGAATGAGTGCGTTGATCGTCGAAACCAGCTGCTTCATGGCGGGCAGCTTTTCCTTGGGAATGATCTTCTTGCCCAGGGATTGACTGCTGGATTCTTCTTCCTTTTCGATGTCCTCGTAGAAGATGAATTCGTCACAGTTCTCCACCAGCAGGTTGCTGGATGAATCACGCAGGCCCACACCGATGATCAACTTGTTGTTCTCGCGCAATTTGGAGACCAGCGGACTGAAGTCGCTGTCGCCCGAAACGATCACAAAGGTGTCGATGTGCGCGTTGGTGTGACACAAATCCATGGCGTCCACAACCAGACGAATGTCGGCGGAGTTCTTGCCGGTCATCGATCGCTTGGGAATCTCGATCAGCTCGATGCCGTGGGCGTGCAGTTCATCCTTGTAACGCGGATAGTGCTTCCAGTCTGCGTAGGCACGCTTGGTAATGATGCGCCCCTTCTCCAGCAGTCGATTAAGCACGCGGCGAATCTCAAAGACCTTGCCGCGCCCGTCGCGAAAGCCGATGGCGATGTTGTCGAAATCGATGTAAAGGGCCAGGTTACGGCCCCGGTTCCCGTGTTCCATTTTCTTCCTTTCACCTGCTTCAGGCAGGTTTGTGTGTGTCCGCCCAGCTCCAGACCGAGCTTGCGGAAGGCGGCGGCAGCGGGCCGCTCAGCTCTTCTTCCTCGCTCAAGACCTGTGCGATGTCCGGGGGCAGGGGAGCCTCAAACTCCAGTCGCTCGCCCGTAATTGGATGCTCAAAACCCATGCGCCAACTGTGCAGGGCCTGCCGCTGAATAATCTCCAGATAATGCCGGGCGCGTATCACGCGATCACCCGTGTAACCGGCACGCTTTGGATCACGGCCCTGATAGTCCACATCACCAAAGACCGGATGCCCAAGGTGCATGGCATGAACGCGAATCTGGTGAGTACGCCCCGTCTCCAGCTTGAACTCCATCAGGCTGAGGAATTCAAAGCGGGCAGTTGTCTTGTAATGTGTCACGGCCCTTCTGCCACGCCCCTCATGCAGCACGGCCATCTTCAGCCTGTCCCGTGGATCACGACCAATGTCCGTGATGATGGTCCCCTGCAGACGCTTGGGACTTGTCCAGACCAGCGCCCGGTAAATCCGCTGAATGTCCCGGCGAAAGAACATGTCGGAAAGCAGCCTGACGGCATCCTGTGTTTTACCGATGACCATCAGGCCTGTTGTATCACGATCCAGCCGATGAACGATGCCGGGGCGAAAATCCTCAACCGCTTCGTCAGGCAGATCGTCCAGATAGTGCATGAGCGCATTGACCAGTGTACCCGAAAAGTTGCCGCGAGCAGGATGAACGACCATCCCGGCTGCCTTGTTGATCACCATCAGATGCTCGTCTTCGTGGATCACTTCCAGCGGCAACTCTTCGGCCTGAATCAGCGGGCGCGGCTTGCGTGGAACCTTTACCAGCAGTTCATCACCGGGCAGCAGTTTGTAAGACGGTTTGGCAACCGGCTTGTCGCCAACCCAGACCATCTGCTGATCGATCATGTGCTGAATCAGGGTGCGTGATACAAACTTGATCTGGCGGGCAAGGTAACGGTCAATCCGTTCAGGCGTAGCCTGCGGGCCAATCCGCATGCGCAATTCTTCAACCCAATCCTGTTCGCATTCGGGCGGATGCTTCTCCTCGGCAGCGCCATAGCGGACATAACTTTTACGACCGCGGGGACTCACGATGCCTCCGTCTTGCTCTCTCGCTCTTCATCGGTTGAATCAATGTGACCGGTGAAACTTAAGACCATCAATAGAATCATGCAGACGAAGATGTAGCTGTCCGCCAGATTGAAGACCCACCAGCGATCCAGATGGAAGCCGGAAAATCCAATGGATTGAATTGCAGGCAGATGGATATCGGGAATGTTCACATCAAACATGTCTGTAACACTGCCGAAGAAAAGCCGGTCGATCATGTTGCCCAGAGCCCCGCCCAGAATCCAGGGCAGGGTTGCCGGAATCCAGCCCCTCTGCGGCAAACGGCGAAAGAGCCAGATGCCCATGGCCAGTGCTGCCACGATGGAAAGCAGGCTCAAGAGCCACATCGGAAGGAGCGAAATGCCCATGACACCGGCACGGTTTTCAACATATGTGATACGAAAAAGGTCACCCAGCAAGGCAAATGAATCGCCCTCTACCATGTTCCGGCGTATCAGGATTTTTGAAATCTGATCCGAAACAAGACAGAAGGCGATAATGAGGAGTGCGCGCGAGCGTGTGATGAGCCTACCTACTCACTTTCGGGCTTGCACTTGATGCAGAGCTTGGCGGTGGGAACAACCTTCAGGCGGTATTCGCTGATCTGTCCGCCACAGGAGGAACAGACACCGTAACTGCCATCGGCGATGCGCTCAAGTGCACCTTCAACGGTTTGAATGAACTTTCCCTGACGCGAGGCGAACATGAAGGTCTTTTCGCGCTCCTGCGCGTCCGTACCCTGATCGGCCATGTGAAAGGAATAGGTGCTGGAATCGCCAGAGGCCTGACTCAGGCCCTCCTCGAGCTCCTTGCGGCAATAGGCCAGCTCTTCCAGCGCTTCGTCACGCTTGGCTTCAAGCCTTTTGCGAAAGGCCTCCAGCTGTTTCGCGTCGTAATACGGGTTCTTGCCCATGTTCACCTCTCATCCTTGGGCCGCGTGCACCCTCAGGAGTTTTCTACCCGGCTGAGTCCGATGGCTACATTCAGATCATTCACCACCAGCGGATTCAGATTCTTTGCACTATCGGAAAGATCTAGGCTGAGCGCAAGCGTCTCACGCGCGATTCTCTCGCCGTGTTCGGCCAGCACATCTGCCAGTCGCTCGTCTCCACTAAGAACCAGCGCAATGCGATCGCTGACTTCAAGGCCGCTTTCCTTGCGCAGGTTTTGCACCCGGTTGATCAGCTCGCGCGCGATGCCTTCGCGAATCAACTCGTCATCCAGTTCGGCATCCAGCGCCACGGTAAAGCCGTGTTCGGTGATCACCTTGAGGCCTTCTTTTTCGAAGCGCTGAATCTGAATGTCTTCAAGGCGAATCTGCTCGCCCATGACTTCAATCATTTCGCCGTGCTCGAGCATGGCGATTTCTTCCGTGCCCCATGCCGTGATGATTGCCGCAGCATCCTTCATGCCCGCGCCAAAGCGCTTGCCCAGCACACGGAAGTTCGGTTTGATCTGAATCTCGACCAACTCGTGTTCGTCCCGGCTGATCTCGATCTGCTTCACATTCAGCTCGTCACGAATCAGCTCGGACATGCGATGGATGCAGGAGTCATCTTCTTCCCGGCCCACCACGATCAACATCTTCCTCAAGGGCTGACGGGTCTTGAGCTGGTGCTGCGCGCGCAGACTGCGGCCCAGTTTGACCGCGTGTGATACAAGATCCATTTCGCGCTCGAGCGCGCGATCACGGTACTTCTCTTCGGCCGCCGGCCAGTCACAGAGATGCACCGAATCGGGCAGATCGGGCTCGGCCACACGAATCAGCTTCTGGTAGACAGCTTCGGTGACAAAGGGCACAAAAGGCGCCAGAATCAATGTCAGCTCGCGGATGCAGCGATAGAGCGTCGAATAGGCACCGTGCTTGTCGGCGTCATCCTCGCTTTTCCAGAAGCGGCTGCGCGAACGACGGAGATACCAGTTGGAAAGCTCATCCAGGTGATCCACAATCGCCTCGCTGGCACTGAAAACATCAAAGGCTTCGAGTGCATCGGCCACACGCGAATTCAGCCGCTCGGTCGCCGAAAGAATCCAGCGATCCAGCTCCGCCTCCGGCTCAGCCAGTCCCCTGGCGGGCGTCCAGCCATCAATGTTGGCGTAGGTGACAAAGAAGCTGTAGATGTTCCAGTAGGGCAGCAGAATCTGCTTGACAGCCTCGCGAATCAGGTCCGGGCTGAAGCGCTTGGCATTCCAGGGATGACTGTTGAAGAAGGTCCAGCGCACTGCATCAGCGCCGAATTCCTGGAAGGTTTCCATCGGATCGATCACATTGCCGATGGTCTTGGACATCTTGCGACCGTCCTTGTCGCCCACCAGGCCTGTGCAGATCACATTCTTGAAACTGCTTTTACCCGTCAGAATCGTTGAAACGGCCAGCATCGTGTAGAACCAGCCGCGTGTCTGATCCAGCCCTTCGCAGATGAAGTCGGCCGGGAACTGCTTTTCGAAAATCTCTGCCGAGCCGGTGCGAGCAGGATAGCCAAACTGGCCCCAGGGCATCAGGCCGGCGTTGAACCAGCAGTCCAGCACAAAGGGCTCGCGGGCCATGGGCTTGCTGCATGCGGGACAGCTGACAGCCACCTGATCGATCCACGGCATGTGCAGATCCATCTCTGGATCCAGCGTCTCCTGCGTGTACTGCCCGAGTTCCTCCAGGCTTGCCACACAGATGCGGTGAGCACAGCCCTCGTCGCTGCAGGTCCAGACGGGAAGTGGACTTCCCCAGTAGCGATCCCGTGATACAGCCCAGTCAACATTGTTCTCGAGCCAGCTGCCAAAGCGGCCTTCACCGATGGAGGCGGGAACCCAGTTGATGTCCTGATTAGCCGAGATCATGTCCTCGCGCACGGCTGTCGTCCGAATGAACCAGGACGGCTTGGCGTGATACATCAAGGGATTCTCGCACTTGTAGCAGTGCGGGTAGCTGTGCTCGTGCTTTGCCTTGCCATGCAGGAGTTTGCGGGCGGCCAGGTCCTTGATGATCTCCACATCCAGACCTTCTTCGCGGAAATAGCGCCCGGCAAAGGCGCCACAGCGCTCGGTGAAATGACCCGTGTCATCCACATGCTGGACGCGGGGAAGTTCATTAGCGCGAATCAGCCGAAAGTCGTCTTCACCATAAAGCGCCAGATGGACCATGCCCGTACCGTCATCGGCGGTTACATATTCGTCCACCACCGTCCGATGCGGCTTGCGGCCCTCATCATCGGCCTCGGCATAAAAGTCCCAAAGCGGGTCGTATTCCAGCCCGGCGAGCTCGCGGCCCTTGACGACCTTGATCAGCTCCCAGCCTTCTTCGCCCAGCACGGCCGTGATACGTTCCTTGGCCAGAATCAGGACTTCGCCATCCTTGTTGACAAATGCGTAATCCAGATCCGGACCCAGTGCCAGCGCCACATTGCCGATCAAGGTCCAGGGCGTGGTCGTCCAGGCCAGCAGGTAAGTACCAGACTCGCCCTTCAGTGGAAAGCGCGCCGTGCAGGTCAGGTCCTTGACATCCTTGTAGCCCTGCGCCAGCTCATGACTGGAAAGACTGGTCCCGCAGCGGGCACAGTAGGGCATGATCTTGACATCACGGTAGAGCAGGTCCTTGTCCCAGATCTGCCCTAATACCCACCAGTCGGACTGGATGTAATCGTTCGAGAGAGTCGCGTAGTGATCTTCCAGGTCCAGGAAGCGACCAATGCGGCGAATGCTCTCTTCCCATTCATCCTTGAAGCGAAAGACTGTGGAGCGGCAGTATTCCTGAAACTTCTCCACACCAAAGGCCGGAATCTCACTCTTGTCCTTGAGGCCCAGCTCGCGCTCGGCCTTCAGCTCAACAGGCAGACCGTGGGTATCCCAGCCAGCGCGCCGCAGAACACGGAAACCGCGCATGGTCTTGTAGCGGGGCCAAAGGTCCTTGAGCGAGGA
Source organism: uncultured Bacteroidaceae bacterium (assembly GCA_964345075.1). Lineage (GTDB taxonomy): Bacteria > CAIWAD01 > CAIWAD01 > CAIWAD01 > CAIWAD01 > CAYFPS01. The sequence goes on from CAYFPS010000021.1 coordinate 39,967, forward strand.
CTGCATCATGTGACCCACATGGGGACGACCGTTGGTTCCGGGAGGGCCATCATAAAAGACCCAGTCGGGAGCTCCTTCACGCTGTGATACACTGCGCTGAAAGACATCGAGTTCATCCCAGAGGCGAAGGATCTCTTCTTCCTGAGAGGCGAAGTTCACATTGCGGGGGACTTCGGGATATGGTGGTTTCATTGTGCTCACAGCTTGTATCACAGTTCTTCCAGAATGGCTTCAACCAGGGCGGTCAGAGATGGCTCCGTTCCTGCAGCCGCCTCGAGGATTTCCTCCAGGGCCACAGGCTTTAGCGCCTCGGGGAAGCATTCGTCAGTGACAATCGAAAAGCCCAGGACACGCATGCCCATGTGTCGGGCGACGATGCACTCAGGTACCGTGCTCATGCCCACCACGTCGCTACCCATGGCACGCAGCATGCGGTACTCGGCGCGTGTTTCAAGATTGGGTCCGGCCACAGCCGTATACACGCCCTTCTGCAGGGCTATGCCCAGCTCGAGTGCCAGCTTTTCGGCCAGCGCAATCAGCTCGCGATCGTAGGGTGCGCTCATGTCCGGGAAGCGCGGCCCCAGCTCATCCAGATTGGCGCCGATGAGTGGATTGTCGCCCAGCAGATTGATGTGATCTTCCATCACCATCAGGTCGCCGCGGCGAAACTGCGGATTGACACAGCCGCAGGCATTGGATACGACCAGCGTTTCAATTCCCAGGCCCTTCATCACACGGACCGGGAAAGTGATCTGCTGCATCGTGTAGCCTTCGTAGTAGTGAAAGCGCCCCTGCATGATCAGAACCGGAATACCCCGCAGCCTGGCCAGCAGCAGACGGCCATGATGGCTCTCCACTGTGGACTCAGGAAAGTGGGGCAGCTCGCCGTATGGGATGGTTTCGATGATTTCTGCATCACGCGCCAGCCCGCCCAGTCCTGTTCCCAGAATGATGCCGATAGCCGGCTTAACACCATCAAGGCGCTTCTCGAGCGCCGTGATACATTCGCGAATTTCCTGCATACCCGGCTGTGTCATGCCTCGGGGCTTCCCTCTTTTCGTTCCAGTTCCTCGTCGATGGCATCCAGCAGACTTTGCTGATCGCTCAGAAGCTTGTGCATGCGATCGGAAAAACGCTGACGCTGCTCGCCAAGCTGCTTGAGCTCATTGGCCAGTTCTTTACGCCTGACTTCGCCTTCAGCCAGCAGGGCTTCCGCTTTCAAGCTGGCTTCGCTGATGATCAGCTCGGCCTCACGCCGGGCCTCAGACAATTCTGCTTCGCTCTTTTTCATTCCCTGTCGCAGCTCTTCATCTCGCTGCTGAAAGCGCAGAAGTTCGGCCTCTGCACTCTCAAGACGCGCCATCAGTGTAACACGCTCGGCTTCCAGCTCTTCCAGTCGCTGTGCTGCGCTTTCCAGACAGCCCGACACTTCGTCCGGGTCCAGTCCGCGCATCTTCTTCTGGAAGTGGGCATGGCGCAGATCTTCGGGAGAGAGTTTCATCAGGCGCCGATCAACCATTTGAGCACGAGGCGCAGAAAATGAACACCAATGAAGGCGATCAGTGGCGAGAAGTCGATGCCGGAAAAGGTCGGTACGACTTCACGAATCCGCGCGAAGACTGGCTCGGTCAGCTGTCGAATGATTCTGACCACCGGGTTGAAGGGATCCACACTGATCCAGCTGATGATCGCCGCTGCAATGATCACCAGCAAATAGGCCTGTGCGACAAAGTCGATGACTTGATGCATGATTCGCCCCTATTCCTCGTACAACAGACTTCCAATTCGAATCAGGCTGGCGCCCTCCTGCACGGCGATGGCAAAGTCACCGCTCATGCCCATGGAGAGCTGAGTCAGCTGTGTGACACGCGGATCCAGCCGATCACGCAACAGACGCAGAGCTCGAAAACTCAGCCGTGCGGTTTCGCCGCCACCCTGCGCGGCCATGCCCATCAGCCCTTCGACTGCCAGACCGGGCAGTGCAAGCAACTCAGGCAGCACCTGCTCCAGCTCATCAGGCGAAAAGCCATGCTTCTGCTCCTCGGCTGAAGCATTCACCTGCAACAGTACCCGCTGTTTCAAAGCCCTCTCGACTGCCAGTTGACTGATCCGCTCAGCCAGCTCCATGCGATCCACCGAATGGATCAACTGAAAACGCCCGACGACCTGCGCTGCCTTGTTGCGCTGCAGGCTGCCAATAAAGTGCCACTCCAGTGGTGCGGCAACACTGCCCGCAAGCTCATCCAGCTTGGGCAGGGCCTGCTGAACGCGGCTTTCAGCAAAAATTGTGAGACCGGCCGCTCGCATGTCGCGCATCTGATCCGCAGTCAGATACTTGCTGACCGCCACGATCTGAATTGAGGCTGGATCAAGGGCCCGTGCACCCGCGGGCGCCTGGCGGCATGCCCCTTCGACTTCCTGACGAAGCCAGGCGAGCTTGCGAGCCAAATGTTCCCTGTCCGTTCGCATGCAGCGACCTTGTTTCACCCAAACCAATTAATATAGGGTTCCACAGGGCAAGAGATTGAGGATTCACCATGCCTGCGACAAAGCCTTCAAGCTTCACGGCCATGGGGCTGTTCAAAGCCGGCCTGCATGTCTGGTCGCTGGAAAGCACACGCTTTCTGGGTTTTGGCCTCTTGATGCTGCTCGGAAGCTTCACCGTGACACAAATTCCGGTCCTGGGTTTTGTGCTCGGCCTCGCGCTGGAAGGCCCTCTGGTAGCGGGTGTCGCGCTGGCCAGTCGCCGCGTCCTGCTGGGTGAAAGGCCCGAAACCGAGGACTTCGCAGGAGGCTTTTCGAGCGTGCACGCCTTTCTGCTGCTGGCCAGTGCCGCACTGATCACAATGGCCATCGCGGGCCTGGGAGCATTGCTGATCCTGCCCGGGATTTTTGCCGCAGCGGTTTTCTGGATTGTGATACCAGTGCTGGTTTTTGAAGGCGGCAATGTCAGAACGGCCTTGAAGCGATGCCTGGAACTAAGCAGACCACACCTCTTTCAGCTGATCCTCATTCGCCTGATCTTCCTTGCGGTGGAAGTGCTTGTAATGATTCCCGTGCTGGAAGCAATGCTTGCCGGTGGCCAACCAACCCTGAACCAGCTGCTGCCCGGTCTGCTCGCCGCCTGGCTCCTTGGCCCTCTCCGGGGCATCCTCGCCACACTGGCCTTATTCAAACTGAGGGGAGGGCCTGAAAGCGTGTTGGTTGAAGGGTGAGGACAATGACGAAGGACGAGGGGCGAAGGACGAAGGACGAAGGACGAGTGTTGAGAGGACACATTCTTCATTCTTCATTCTTCATTTTTCATTCTTCATTCTTCATTCTTCATTCTTCATTCTTCATTCTTCATATCTTCCCCCCCCCCTGTGCACATGATGCACGCTGGCCTGGCAGGTCGGGAAGATGACGATTTCACTCACCTGAACATGCGCGGGGCGTTCGGCAACCCAGAGTACGGCTTCGGCAACATCTCTCCCCTGGAGCGCCGTGATGTCTTCGTATACGGCCCGGGCCCGGTCCTTGTCACCGCGAAAACGCACCTGACTGAATTCCGTCTCGACCAGACCGGGATCGATGGTGCAGACCCGCAGGGGTGTCGCCACCAGATCGATGCCCAGCCCGCGTGACAGGGCAAGTTCGGCGGCTTTTGTAGCACAATAGACTCCGCCACCGGGATAGGTCTGGCGACCGGCGATGGAGCCGATGTTGATCACCTGTCCCTTGCCGCGCTCCAGCATGCCGGGCACAAGCAGCCGTGATACACGCAAAAGGGCCAGCACGTTCAGCCCGAAGATCTTTTCCCATTCATCCATGTTGCCGCTTTGCATGGGTTCGGTGCCCAGCGCGAAGCCGGCGTTGTTGATCAGCAGCTCGGGAGCGGCAAAATCCTGTGGCAGGTTTTCGATTGCGCTTATGGTCGCTTCTGCGTCCTGCAGATCAAGCGGCAGTGGCAGATGCTCTCCGGGAAGCTCCGCGGCCAGAGCCTTCAGACGGTCTTCCCTTCTGGCGATCAAAACCAGCTTCCAACCCTTTTCGGCAAGCAGCTTCGCGGTGGCTTCTCCGATACCGGCGGAGGCGCCTGTGATGACAGCAACAGATGACATGATTTCTCCCCGTTTGTGGTGGCAGGGAGACAAGTTACTTGAAGTGGAGGCTGATCTGAAAAAGGAAGGCGTCCAGGTTCATCTCCGGATTGGTGTTGGCATGCCAGGCTATGCCCAGTCCGAAGGAGGGAAAAGGCTTCATCACGAGCTCAGCGCCGCTGGACAGCCCGAAAGCCTTGACCGTTTCCTTGTAGTCCCACCATTCATTCGGATCATCGTTTCGCCTGCTGCCCGAGAGATAGCCGGGGCCCGCCTTGATGGCAAACTCCAGCCAGCGATTCTTCCAGATCGGGCCGGCTGTCAGATCCAGCAGGACCACATTGTTGGCCGGGCTTCCAAACAGGGAGATGTCCTGGTAGTTGGTAAAGCCAATCTGCCACTGGTAGTGCTTGAAGATGTCGTGTCGAAGGGCCAGGCCCAGCGCGCCATCGGGCATGCTGGCGCCGTTGCCCGGGCCCATGCCAAAGCGAAAGGAGCCGGGATGGCCTGCTGAAAGGGTCAGGGGGAGGACGAGGAGGAGAAACCGCAGGTGAATCATGATAGAAACCTCAGCTAGTATTTACCTAAAGTCATAATTCAGTAAAAAAGAAAGAAGCTCCTGCATGATACATGCGGGAGCTTGTATATTACTGCAATTACTGAGTGAATTACTTCACCAATAGAAGCTTCTTCATATCACACTCCCCGCCTGCTTCAAGCCTGAGCAGATACATTCCGCTGGCCAACGCACTTCCGTCAAACTGCAGCTGATGCGGGCCTTGCCCTGCGGGGCCATCGTGCAGAAGTGCAACCTCCTGTCCGGCCAGATCAAAGACGGCCAAGCGTACATCGCCGGCAGTGGAAAGCTCAAAGGGAATGGTCGTCAGAGGGTTGAATGGATTAGGATAAGCCTCACCAAGCTGGACTCCTGTGGGGAGTTCTCTGGAAGGCTCTTCGACGGCTACATCAATACCAAGGCTGAAGCACATGCGAAATCCCCAGTAGGCATCCGTCTGTTCAGGGGTTGTATTGCTTCTGTCTGCACACCTGATACCAACTGAATTGCTCGTCCAAGCGCCGCCCTTGATCACTCGGGTGGTTCCCGATGCAGGACCAATGGGATCAACGACAGCTTCTGAAGTATAGGATTCATGCCAATCATTCACCCATTCGCCGACATTTCCTGCCATGTCCTTCAGCCCAAGCTCGCTATCGCCATTAGGCCGAATCCCAACAGGCCCCGTCCACCCAGTACAGTAAACACTAGGATGAAAATTGCTTAAGGAACAAATAGGGCTTTGATTTCCCCACGGATAGCTTCTTTGATCTGGGTATCTGCCAGCATATTCCCATTCAGCTTCAGTTGGCAGGCGGTAACCAAAGTAACCATATGGGTCGAGATCGTTTGCAATATCCCAATTACCATCATAGTATGGCTCATAACCTTCCATTATACTCAACCAATCACAGAAACACGCGGCACCATACCAACTAACATAAGCTGCTCCATGATTAGCTGGATCATATCCATCGGGAAATGCCTCGCCGGGACCAAAATCACCCCAATCATTTGAACTTGGCACCAATACAAAGCTACCAGATTGATAGCTGAAATCACTATTCCAATTCATTTCAATGATCTGTCGACCATGGGCATAAACAGCATTATCTAATACAATTACCATCCCATTATCATATGCCCATTGAAGTGCATCAATATACTGTTGATTTGTGATCTCTGTTTCACTCAGAAAGTAATCGCGAGTAAGGGTGACTTCATGTTCAGGTTCTGCAACGCCACTTTGGCCTTGGGTGAAGGTGCCAGCTGGAATCTGCACCATTGTTCCCGAAAAGTCCCGCATATCGCGTGCATCATTCACGGACCTTCCTGCAGCGCAATCCGGTGTTTCTGCCTGCATTGCGGAAGCATGAATGACGCAGAAAAGAAGAAAAGAAGAGTTCAAAATCTTGCTCATTTGGAGTTCTCCATTTTGTTGGGTTGCTATGAAACTCTCACTTCACCAAAAGCAGCTTCTTCAAATCACCCTCCCCATCTGCCTCAAGCCTGAGCAGATAGATTCCGCTGGCCAAAGCACTTCCGTCAAACTGCAGCTGATGAGTGCCCCTCTCAGCAAGTCCATCATGCAGAATGGCCACTTCCCGTCCGGCCAGGTCGACGACAGCCAAGCTCAGGTAGCTGGTTGAGGTGAGTTCAAAGGGAATAGTGGTTACTGGGTTGAACGGATTGGGATAGGCCTCACCAAGACGGAAACTGGCAGGAGCATCATTGGCATCGACAGCATCGATCGTCCTTTCAAGCAAGGGAAATGGATGTGCTGAAGGATGATTGTTGTACAAATCGTTCCAGCAACCGCCTTCACGCACATCGAAATGCAGGTAGTCCTCGCTGGAAATGGCGTTATTGGGTTCCCCGCTGCACCATTGCGCATATTCGAATGGCTCGCCCGATAGCCAAATCCAGACGCCTTCCGCCATTTCATCTGTCGCACCTAACCAAAGATGGTTCCCTGAAAAGGTGTCGTGAACAAACTGGTTTTCAGATTCAGAGGTAATGCAGGCAAGAATTGCACCCTCGTCAAATGCATAATCTCTTGCCTGGTGCCATGTCATGGTGCTTTCACCCATCGCGTACTCACTAGCACCAAATGGGTGCCAGACAAGCTCAGCTGAAACATGATGCGAAGCACCAAGGAAGAGCAAAACTGTCGCAAGGTTCAGATTCATGAATATTCCTCATCCGCTTGAAATCAATATGTGCCAAAGCTGTAGCAAAGATATACGCAAACCTTAATGCTCTGCGCCAATTTTGCCTCTAAATGCACATTTTTCAGGAAGGCACAGCCCATTGCGCACTTACTGTCATTTGCCTTGGAATTCAGTACTACATGCTGTCTCTACTCAATCAAAAAGACATCTTTCCCCAATTCTCTTTGACCATCATCATGATATCCATATACAATCCCCGAAATCAGTCATGTCTTCAATAAGAGATCCATGAGCAGATAAGCTCAACCAGCAATTACATCCACCACTCAATTTTCCTTACCTTGTTGATTCTTTCACCCCCGGAATCCAAAGCACAGGTGGAACATGCAAGCACTGGAAAAGCTCAAGCAGGAACTGTCGATTGTGGCCGACCTGAACGGCGCCGCAGCAGTTCTGGGGTGGGATCAGCACACCTACATGCCGGCAGGCTCACTGGAGCCCAGAATCCGCCAGATGAGTACGCTGGGTGAATTGTCACACGAGCGCATGTCCTCGCAGACCATGCGCAGCCTGCTGGAAGAGGCGGACGCCGCTCGCGACAGCCTTTCCCCCACCGATCAGGCGCTGCTGCGTGTGGTCAGACGGGATGTGGACAAAGCCACGCGGCTGCCTGCCGAACTGGTGCGCCGCCGCGCGGATCTGACCGGCCACGCCATGGACTGCTGGATGAAGGCCAAGCCCGCCAATGACTACAAGGCCTTCGAGCCACATTTGAAGAAACTGGTGCAGCTGTGCCGGGACGAGGCAGAGGCCTTTGGCTACGAGGAACAGCCTTACAACGCGCTGCTGAATCTATACGAGCCAGGCCTGCCAACAAAGCAGCTTGTGCAGGTCTTTGGCGAGCTGCGCGACGAACTCGTGCCTTTCTGCCAGCGCCTTTTTGAAAAGGTAAATGCGGTTGAGGATGACTTCCTCTACCGGGACTTCCCAAAGCAGAAGCAGTGGGATCTGGGCATCGATGTGCTGAAAGCCATGTACTATGACTTCAGCCGTGGTCGGCAGGATGAAAGCGCCCACCCCTTTACCACAGGCTTTGGCGTCAGTGATATCCGTGTGACAACCCGGATTCATGAGGACGACTTCCGCGCGGGTCTCTTTGGCACCATGCACGAAGGCGGACACGCCCTCTATGAGCAGAATGTGGACCCGGCACTGGACCGGACGCCCCTGGCTGAGGGAACGAGTCTGGGCATTCACGAGAGTCAGAGTCGCCTCTGGGAAAACCTGGTGGGACGAAGCCGGCCTTTCTGGGAATTCTGGTTTCCCAAGGTCAAGGAGCTCTTCCCCACGCAGCTTGAGGGCATTGGCTTTCAGGCCTTCCACCGTGGAATCAACCGCGTCAAGCCCAGCCTGATTCGCATCGAGGCCGATGAGGTCACCTACAGCCTGCACATCTTCATTCGCTTCGAGCTGGAGCTGGCAATGCTGGCCGGTGAGCTGGACACCCGCGACCTGCCCGCTGCCTGGCGCGAAAAGTGCAAGGCTTATCTGGGCATCGAGCCGAAGTCCGACAGCGAGGGCTGCCTGCAGGACATGCACTGGGCCGATGGCACCTTCGGCTACTTTCCGACCTACGCGCTGGGCAACCTTTATGGCGTGCAGATCTTCAACTGCGCCCGCGCAGCCCTGCCGGCACTGGACGAGCAGCTGGCTTCCGGCGAGATGAAGCCGCTGAAGGACTGGCTGAGCGAAAAAGTCTATCGCCATGGCCGCTGTCTGGATCCTGCTGAACTGATGCAGCAGGTGACGGGCGCGGGCTTGAGCGTCAAGCCCTTTATGGACTACATTCGCGCCAAGTACACGGATATCTACGAACTTGACTGACAGGCCCCGCGCCAAGCGCAAGTGGCCTGATTCACAGATAGATCAACTGGAGGAAGCATGACAGTCTTTCCCGTAGAGCGAGCGGCGACAAGTCGCAAATCCAGCATCGATTACGATAACCTGCGCTTCGGCGTCTACTTCACCGATCACATTTTCGTGATGGATTACGAAGGGGGCAGCTGGGGCAGCCCGCGCATTGCGCCCAACGAAGCCATGGCCATTTCACCGGCCAACATGACCTTCCATTACGGACAGGCTGTCTTCGAAGGCCTGAAAGCCTTCCGCCACCCGAATGGCAAGATCAGCATGTTCCGCCCGGATCGTCACATCGCCCGTCTTGCGCGCTCCTGCAAGGCAGTTTGCATTCCTGAGCCGCCGGAAGATGTGGTAATGCAGGGCATCCATCAGCTGATTGAACTGGAAAAGGACTTTGTGCCAACCACGCGCGGACACAGCCTTTACATTCGTCCCTTCATCATCGCCATGGACAACCTGCTGGGTGTGCACGCCAGCGCTACGTATCGCCTCATTGTGCTGCTGAGTCCGGTGGCCGCCTACTACCCGGAAGGCCTGAAGCCGGTCAAGTTGCATGTATCACAGCATCACAGCCGCGCGGCCAAGGGTGGACTGGGCATGGCCAAAACCCCTGCCAATTACGCGGCCAGCCTGCTGCCGGCCAAACTTGCCAAGGAAAAGGGCTACACGCAGGTGCTTTGGCTGGATGCCACCGAGCACAAATACGTGGAAGAAGTGGGCACGATGAACATCTTCTTCAAGATCAATGGCGAATTGTATACGCCGCCGCTGGATGGTGATACAATTCTCGCGGGTGTCACACGGGCCAGTGTGATCGATATCTGCCGCAAGTGGAACATCAACGTTCACGAGCAGCGCATCAGTATTCAGCGCATTTTCGAGTATTACCATTCCGGCGAGCTGGAAGAAGTCTTTGGAACCGGCACGGCTGCCGTTATCAGCCCGGTTGGTCTGATCCATTTCAACAACGAGGAGATCATTCTTAACGACATGGAAATCGGACCCACAGCCCAGAAGCTCTACGATGCCATTACCGGCATGCAGTATGGCGAGGCAGAGGACAGTTTCGGCTGGGTACAACCTGTCTGCTGAAAGCATTATCAGACATGACTTGAGGGCGGCCTGCGGGTCGCCCTTTTTTTGTGGATATGGCAGGAAAGGATGCCGATACCTGAAGTGTTCTGAATCACCAGAGGGGAGCCATGCGCTTCATCGATCGCCTGCTTGGCGCAATTTTCGACAACATGAAAATCCGGCAGAAGTTGTTCTGGATCAACTTCATGCTGCTAGGCTCAACCGCCATTTTCATCTTTTTCTTCTTTCCGGCTGTGCAGAAGTGGCAGCTTGAAAACTACATCGATGAAAAGGCCGAAACCGTCACCCACCTGATGGCCCATGCCAGTGAAGAGAGTCTTCATGCAGGCGACAAGGCGATGATTCAGGAGGGCCTGGAATCCCTCAAGCTGAGCGAAACAGCCCGCTTCTGCCTGGTGATGGACGAAACCGACAAGGTCTACGAGAGCTGGACGCATTCTGCCAGCCTGAACCCCGACCGCTACATCAATCAGATTGATCACGCGCATCACGCCGAAAAAGGTGAGGTGATCCTTGATGTGGTCGATGACCTGCTGCTCAGCCGGGCAACTATTTATCACGATGGTGATGAGCTGGGTGAAATCATCATTGGCACCGACCTCGAGCAGATGAATCACGACATCTGGATCATGCGCATGGCAAGTTTGGGTGTGGCCGTTATCGGCATGACCACCGGCATGGTGATTTTTCTGATTGTGATCGCGCGAATTGTCAAACCGATCATTCAACTGGAGCGCGCTGCCGAGCGTGTATCACAGGGTGATCTGGATGTGCGTGTTACAGCAAAGACAAAAGATGAAGTTGGCGCGCTGGCTGGCACATTTACTTCCATGGTTGAGAATTTGCGCGACAACATGAGCTCCATGTCCGAGCAGCGAGACTACCTGAACAAGCATGTTGAAAGGCTGCTGTCCGCCATGGAGAGCTTTGCCAATGGTGATCTCTCGCAGACTCTCGAGGTGGAGAAAAACGACGAAATCGGACGCCTGATCGAAGGCTACAACCTCTCGGTTTCCAGCCTGCGCGAGCTTGTAACACACCTGATTGAGGATGGTGAAAGTCTGGCCCGCAGCTCGGGTGACCTGACACGGCTCTCCAGCGAGATGCTCTCCGAAGCGGAAGAAAGCGCATCAACCAGTGGTCGCATGAGTGATACAACCCGCCTGCTCAATGAGAACATTCAAAGTGTGGCCAGCGCAACCGAGGAAATGGGTTCCTCGATCAACGAGATTGCGGGCAATTCCAGTGAAGCGGCGCGCAAAGCCTCGATGGCTGTGGAAGTAGCAACCGGGGCCAACGACAGCATTCGCGCGCTCGAACGCAGCTCGCAGGAAATTGGCGAAGTGGTCAAGGTGATTACCAGCATTGCCGAGCAGACCAACCTGCTGGCCCTGAACGCTACCATTGAAGCTGCGCGTGCGGGCAGCGCGGGCAAGGGCTTTGCCGTGGTGGCCAGCGAAGTCAAGGAACTGGCGCGCGAAACGGCCAACGCTACGGGTGAAATCGAACAGCGAATTCGCACGATTCAGCAGGATACGGCCTCCACCATTACAGCCATAAGCCGCATCAATGAAATCATTGGTGAAGTCAACAGCATTCAGGCCAGTATTGCCAGTGCGGTTGAGCAACAGGCGGCCACCACCAGCGAGATTGGCCAAAGCCTGGGCAGCGCCGCCAGCGGTTCTTCGGAGATCACGGGCTTTGCCGAAACGGTCAGCCGTGCAGCGGACAATACCCGTACGGGGGCCGGTCGTACCGAGGACGAAGCCAGGCAGCTGTCGCAATTGGCTGCCGAGCTGCTGGAGCTGGTGAAGAAGTTCAAGATCTAGCTGAGTGGGTCAAGGTGATGTCAGACGTGGTGTCGGACGTGATGTCGGACGTGATGTCGGACGTGGTGTCGGACGTGGTGTCGGACGTGGTGTCGGACGTGGTGTCGGACGTGGTGTCGGA
>CAYFPS010000022.1:0-2851 GCA_964345075.1 uncultured Bacteroidaceae bacterium
CTTCGCCTTTCGCCTTTCGCCTTTCGCCCTTCGCCCTTCGCCCTTCGCCCTTCGCCCTTCGCCATTCGTCACTCCTCCTTCCCCACCTCCTCCACCGCCAACCGGAAAATATCCCCCTGCTCGTTGGTGATCCAGATCCAGTCACCCTTTAGGGCAATGGCCTCGCATTGCCTGGCCTTGATCGGCAGCCAGTGGCGGGTTCCGGTGAGCCAGTTGCCGCTCGCCCGGCTTGCCTCCGTGGCGTGATACAGATAGATGCTGTGATAGCTAAGCAGAACCATGCGGGCGCCGTCCTGATCCGCATCGGCAGCCGTGACCATGGCGGGCTCACCAGGGTGCAAGCCCTCAACGGAATCTTCGCCCAGCAGCGTCAAGGCGTAGGATCGTCCTGAATCAAAGGCCGTGTACCATTCATCCTTTGTATCACGGACAGGGTCAAGCCGGTAGAGTTTGGTGTGATCATCGCTGCGATGCTTGCTCAGGAAGTGCAGCCTGCCAGCGGCAAAAAAGATGGCCTCGCAGTCGAAATTGCGCTCAGCTTTTGGCGGAAAGGCACTCTGATCGGGATAGTGGAAGTCGATTCGTTTGAGAGCGCGGGCGCGATGAACAGCGCGGGGATCCGGCTCGGGCAGCAGGTATACGGCCAGATCACGTCGGGCATTTCCATTGTTGCCGCAGGCTGCAATGATCAGATTGTCCTGATCATCCAGCGCCATATCTTCCCAGTCGATATTGACACAGTCCTCCAGCTCAAGACCTTCGTATTCGTCAACCCATTCGGGCTGAATCAGCGCGCCCGTCGAGTCCATCGCAAAAATGCGCGCCCGGTCGCCGGAATCATTCAGCGTCCAGAAGATATTCTCAAACTGACGGCTGGCCACAAGCGCGCTGCTCTCATTGATTTCCTTTGATTGAATCCCGGCGAAGGCATCAAGCGTGATCACATCGCTTGCACAGTGGCCGGAAGCAGGCACAATCAGCAGAGCCAGCAGCATGCATATGAAATAGTTCATGAATGTGTCCTTTATCACTTTGATTTCTGAGTGCTTCTTCTACCTTGTCACGATCGTCACCCCCCGGGACGACAGAACACACAGTTTAGACAAACATAATGTCATTTTCGTTTGCGCGCTAGTAGGCGTGGTGTGCGTCGTATCCATTGGAGGGAACATGTTTCGAAGGAACCTGAGAAGTGGCATTCTGCTCTGCGGAATGCTGGCTGCATTGCCCCTTCGCGCGGAACAGACCGCGCAGGGCGGAGCAGTTGATGGAATTGCGGCACCTGTACCGTCTGTTGCCAGCAGCATCAGCAGTCTGGAAGCCGCGCCTGATGCCGACAGCCCGCAAGGGCAGCAGCGCATCATTGACATGAAGCTTCAGCTGGAGCGTGAACGACTGGCTGAGCGCGCAGAAGCCTGGCGAATGGAAGGTCGCCTGGAAGAAGCCGCCCGCGCCGAAGCCGAGCTGGAAAGGCTTTCCTCTGAAAGGCCAGCTCAGCAGAAGGCCACGATCCTCAGCCCTGAAGAAAAAGCCGCGCTGGCAGCGCCAAGTGCAGGCCGCGCGGGCAAATCGCCCGTTGACAGCCCGTCCAGCCTGGAAGGGGGCAAGTAATGCGAAATCTGCTCATTGCGCTCCTCCTGTGCCTGCAGGCGGGCCTTGTTTTCGCCGACATCAAGGCTGGACATAGCGAGAGCTGTCCGCTTCAGCTGAATGAAGAGAGCATCGAGATCCTGCGTGAACGCCAGGAGGCCGGTGTTTATGACTACAATCCCGGCCGTGTTCAGGCCACCTATCAGGTGCCGCTCTTCTTTCACATCGTCAGGACGACAGCGGGCGCTGGTGGTATTCCCCAGGGACAGCTGGATCAGGCCATGATCGATCTGGATGCAGCCTTCTCCGGAAGCGGCATCTGCTTTTACATCATGGATCAGGACACGATCAACAACACCACCTATTACTACATCGACAATGATGCCGAGCGCAGCGCCCTGAAGGCGATCAACAATCATCCCAATGCGATTGACTGCTATTTCGTCGCCGAGGATGATATCTACTGCGGCGTCAGCTCCTTCACATGGAGTGCGGATCAGGCCATCACCTTCGACAATGACTGTGTCGGTCTGGCCAGCAATCCCAGCACCTTCCCCCACGAGATCGGCCACTACTTCGACCTTCTGCACACGCACGAGCCCTTCTACGGTGATGAGTGTCCGGATGGCAGCAATTGTGGCGCAGCGGGCGATCTGGTTTGTGATACACCGGCAGATCCCAACATCAGCGGTCTGGTTGATGGCAGCTGCAATTACACGGGCAATGCGAGCATCTTTTGCAATGGCGCAACCCGCTTTTACAATCCCGACCCGACGAACCTGATGAGTTACAGCACCAAGACCTGCCGTGACGTCTTCTCCAACGGTCAGGTAAACCGCATGCTGGCCACCCTGACCGGTCCGCGCTGGGCTGAAGTTGGATTCAATGCTCCCGATTTCGATGGCCCGACGCCTGCCGGCTGGAGCAATGCACTTGTTCCGCGTAATACAACGGGCGCCAGTTCGGGCAGTACGCCGGTAACGGCCACACTCCCCGGAAATGTCTCCAGCGGAACCTACCTGAACGTGGCCACTCACCAGTCCAACGCCAACACTTACTATCCCGGCGTCTACAGTCGAATCTACCTCGACAATGTCTACGCCTGGTGGTACAACTATGGCGGGCCCAGCACCTTTACGGGCTATCGGTATTACAACAACTTCGGTCCCATCACGGTCCGCGGCGGTCGTCATTCCACCCATGTGGTCTTTGATCAGGACGACGCCAATTGTGAGACAAACGAAAACGACAACACCGATTA
>CAYFPS010000022.1:2861-4465 GCA_964345075.1 uncultured Bacteroidaceae bacterium
CAGTGGGTCTGGTCACCCTATGCCTTAAGCGCCGGTGAAATCATCACACGCTCGACGCCTCCGGAAAAAATGACCAGCACCTACACCTACCCCAACTGCGATGGCTTCGAGTTCACGGGAAGCAGCTGGTGGTCGGCTGTGGCCATTCAGCCTGTATCCACAACGGCAGACTTCGATGTGCGCCTGCATCAGGATCCGACTTCCTCGACCAACGGCTACGATGAATATCTGTCCTGGTCCGTATACGGCAGCGGAAGTCCGGACTGGGTGGTTGTGAATCACAACCAGGCAGGTTCTGGCGGTACCTATCAGGTTGGCCTGATGAACTACGATGGCGAAAGCGCTAGCGTTGTGCTCAACAAGATTGAATCACAAACGGTAGCCAGCCCCTTTGATGGTGTTCGCTATCCGGATGCCCTGGCCAACAATGTGATTCTGGGATTGAAGGAAATGTACCTGACAGCGGGCCAGGAATGGACGGCCAGTCTGGTTTCCGATGCCACGCAGGATCTGGATCTTTACCTCTACGGCCCGGATCTGGATTACTTCGATCGCAACGATTACATGGCCTCCAGTACTAACGCCAACACACCGAATGAGAGCTTCAGCTTCACGGTGGCTACCAGTGGCTGGCACTGCTTTGCCATTGCTCGTGATTCAAGTGACGATCTGGCAGGTGAAGCGCTTTACGAACTTCGCCTGAATCGCGCGGAGGACAAGCTGGACCTCTATCAGACCGGTCCCGCCGTGGCCCTCTTCAAGGACAATGATCCCTGGAGCAGCACCGAGTGGCAAGATCAGCTGGATGCCTATGGTCTGGCATACACGGTTCTGCCCACCAGCCAGCTGGCCAGCTTTGACCTTTACGATTACGATGTGGTGATCGTGCCCTCGCAGACCATTTCCTCTGCACAGGCCAATGTACACGGTGCGCTTTCTCACCTGGATGACTTCAACCAGAGTGGTGGCGTGCTGGTGCTTTCCACCTGCTACTATGCATCATCCAGTGACGGTCAAGCCTGGCTGGATGGTATCACCCACTCCTGGGCGCAGTGCGAGACGGTCATCCCCAATCACCATTTCCTGACGACAGGGCCGGATCCGGACGGGGCTGAGGGCAATGATGCCGTCCACTATGTCTATGAAAGTGCCCCGGCCGGCTGGCAGGGACTGGCTTACAGCACCTGTGACAGCATGCCGACGGTCCTCTTCAATGAGAGTCGCGGTGCGATCATGTACGGTGCACCCATGGAGCACAGCGAGCTCTATTTCGACTTCAGCCTGGGTGAGATCATTGAGAACATCGTCGTCTGGGCGGAAGCTCGCGCCGATGCCACTATTCGCCTGAACAACACGGATCGTCAGACGGACAGCCAGAGCTTTGGTAACCCGTCTGGCCTTGCGATCCTCTACACGCTGAGCGAGTCGCTGGCCTGGACCAGTGTATCACCCAGTTCAGGAACGATCCTGCCCGGTTTTGCCGCTTCAAGCACTTTCAGCTTCGTCAGCAGTGGGCTTAGCGAGGGCTTCTATTCTGGAACGGCCAGTGTGACACATGGCCTGTTCAACAGCCCGGCCACGGTTTACGCCTATCTGAATGTTGT
>CAYFPS010000022.1:4482-4735 GCA_964345075.1 uncultured Bacteroidaceae bacterium
CGGTTGACTTCACAGGTGGCAATGCCATTGTTCACGCTACCTGGACGCCGGTGGTCGAAGATGTAGACGGGAATCCTGTTAGCGTCGACTATTACGTGATCTACTACGATGACGACTGGATGTTCGGCTCACCGGGAGCGGAAGGCGTCCTCTCCACGGATATGGATCTCTATTTCCACAACGTGGGTCTTACAGACAAGGCCTTCATGCGAATCACGGCCGTGGATGATGACGGTGTGCTGCTGGGCGACAG
>CAYFPS010000022.1:4745-41993 GCA_964345075.1 uncultured Bacteroidaceae bacterium
CCCGATCTGCCGCTGCCTGCGCAGACAACTGTTAGCAGGTCAAGCGGACTGGTTCATCCTCGTGTCACAGATGAAGGAATCAATCGCTGATTCTGCTGGCTTGTAACACAAGGCCCCGCAATGCGGGGCCTTTTTTATTGATGCCATGTTGCAGCTAGCTCGCAATATGCGCCAGCAGGACAAGGCTTCGCGGCAACAGTTCGAGCAAGCCAGTCCGCTTGCCTGCATTATCAAGATCAAGCACGGGCAATGTATCACAGCGTGTATCGATCAAAAGTCGCCACTCACCCGGCCCCTTGAAGGCATCAAGTTGAAGTGCTGCTGCCTGATCACTGAAGTTGAAGGCAAGGCAAAGCTCGGGCGCGGGCCGTGATGCAATCATGCCGACGCCCTTAAGACGCATGGCCAGTGCCCGGGCAGACTGACTGAAGCTGGCTTGAGATCCGTCCAGCTGATGCCAGCTGACATCACGGCTTTCCAGAAAGCGCTCGTGCCTGAGTGAGGCGTGCTGCTGCCTTAGGGCAATCAGAGCGCGTGTGAAGGCGTGCAGGCTGCTGTTCTTATCAAGCAGGCTCCAGTCGAGCCAGCCGAGCTCGTTGTCCTGACACCAGGCATTGTTGTTGCCCTGTTGGCTGCGCCCGAATTCATCTCCGGCCAGCAGCATGGGCGTCCCTTGCGAAAGGAAGAGCATGGCCAGCAGGTTCCGCTGCTGGCGGCAGCGCAGCTCCTGAATTGCGGGATCCTGGGTCGGGCCTTCAGCACCACAGTTCCAGGAAAGATTGTCGTTCAGCCCGTCACGGTTTTCTTCGCCATTGGCCCGATTATGCTTCTGGTTGTAGCTGACAAGATCCGCCAGGGTAAAGCCGTCATGGCAGGTGATGAAGTTCAGCGAATGGGCCGGCCCGCGACCGTTCCACTGAAACAGATCGCTGCTGCCGGCAAGTCTGGTGGCTGCGCTGGCCGTCATGCCGGAATCACCTCTGACAATGCGGCGCAGATCATCGCGGTAACGGCCGTTCCACTCGGCCCAGGCACCGCCCAGGCGATTGTCCGAATCTTCCCTTGGCAGGCCGGCATCAAAATGCCCCACCTGATAGAGTCCGGTGGCATCCCAGGCCTCTGCAATCAGGCGACAGCCCGCCAGCACAGGATCCAGTGTGATCTGTTCCAGCACGGGTGAGTTGGGCAGCACGTGTCCATCCCGGCTGCGTCCGAGCACACTGGCCAGATCGAAGCGAAATCCGTCTACGCCGAACTCCGTCACCCAGCTGCGCAGGCACTGTATCAGATATTCCCGGACAACCGGGTGATTGCAGTTGAGCGTGTTACCGCAGCCGGTAAAATCCAGATTGTTGCCCTGCTCGTCATTGATGTACCAGATGCGCTCGTCCATCACCCGAAAGTGCAGGGCCGGACCGGCCTTGCTGCCTTCGCCCGTGTGATTCAAGACAACATCCAGCAGCACTTCAATGCCCGCCTGATGAAAGGCTTCCACCATTTCGCGGAACTCGCTGACGGCGGCGTGATGCTCCTTTCCCGCGGCATATCGTCTGGCAGGCGCGAAGAGACCGACCGGATCGTAACCCCAGAAATTGCTCAGCTTTTCACCCGTGTCTGGATTGCGGAAAATGCCCGCTTCGTGATCGTACTCGTGCACGGGCATCAGTTCCACAGCACCCACGCCCAGATCCTTCAGGTAGGGGATCTTCTCAATTAGCCCTTTGTAGGTTCCGGGCTGTGATACAGCCGAGCTCGCATGCCGGGTGAAGCCCCGCACATGCAGCTCGTAAATCACAAGATCCTGCAAGGGGCGTCTGCGCGCCGGATAGCTGCGATCACCCGCCGGGGGAACCGGATACCAGGCGTGATACACGACATCCTCGCCCTGTTGGCTCTTCTCCATGGAAAGCGCCCAGGGATCCACACACAGCCTGCCATCCAGCTTCCAGGCGTAGCGGACGGGCCTGGCCAGACCCTTCAGCTCGGTATGCCAGACATCCCCCGTGCGGTTCATGAGGGGATCAAGTTTCAGCTCAATCACCAGCTCGCCCGAATCGCCAGCAAAGATCAACAGACTGGCAGCCTTGGCGCTGCGTGAAAACAGGGCAAAATTGATCCTGGAACCGGATCCATTTTTCTCACAGCCGGGCGGGCAGCTGGCCCCGAAGGGCTGACAGCGACCAGCCAGTATTTCCAACTGCTGCCCGTGATCGAGCACCCGCTGCGGGTCACTCCATAATTGCAGGCTGGCCATGGGATCCTCTTAGTCGGTTAAAAGCCTTGCAGGTGCCCGGCGGCTGCCAGCCGGCATCAACACCAGCAGCACGATGGTGGCCAGCACGAAACTGGCGACACGCTCGGTAATCAGCCCCGACAGGGCCGGAACCAGCTTCCAGATGATTGTAGACAGCGTCCCGGTCCACATGGCGACCAGTGCGGACCTGGCGGAGAGGGGAAAGTTGAAGAGCAGGAAGATCAGCAGAGGACCGAAGCTCGCGCCAAGGCCGGCCCAGGCGAAGCTGACCATCGTCCAGACCAGATCTTCCGAGACCGCTGCAAGCAGAAAGGCGAAAAGCCCGACGATCAGTGTGAAGAGGCGACCCAGCCTGAGCATGCTGCCAGCGTCCGGCTGCTCTTTCATGGCGCCACGGGCCAGATCTTCCGCAAGGGAGCTGGAAGCCACCAGCAGCTGACTGTCCGCTGTGGACATCATGGCGGCAATCGCGCCGGACATGAAGATTCCGGCCAGCCAGGCAGGCAGAAGCTGCATGGCCATCAGGGGCATGATCATCTCCTGATCGCCACCAGCAGGCATGCCATAGAGCACGGCACCCACCAGCCCCAGCAGCAAGGCTCCGAAGAAGGCCGGGATGGCCCAGAAGAGGGCAATCTTTCTGCCCGTGCGGATTTCGCTTGCGGAGCGAATGCTCATGTAACGAACCAGCAAGTGCGGCTGACCCAGATAGCCAAGCCCCCAGGAAAGGCCACCGATCACGGCAGCCGCAGCAGCAGCCCCGCTCTTGCCGCCGGTCAGATCCAGCAGCAGATTGCCACCATCCGCGCTGCGTGCTACAAGCAGCTTCTCCTGAAAGACCGACCAGCCACCCAGCTCATGAATGCCCACAATCGGCAGCAGCACGAGCGTGGCAAACATGATCAGGCCCTGTATCACATCCGTCCAGGCGACGGCCAGAAAACCTCCCAGCAGCGTATACACCACAATCAGCAGCGCGCCAATCAGCATCCCCGTAAAGGGCGCGAGATCGAGTGTCTGGTGCAGGACCTTGCCCGCGCCCAGAAATTGCGCACTCACATAGAAGACGAAAATGAAGGTGATGATCAGGCTGGCCGAGACGCGCAGCAGGGTGGCCATGCGCTCATCTTCTGCGGCAAGCGTGCGCTGAAAGAGCTCGGCAAGTGTCAGGGCGCCGGTATCACCGCTCAGTTGCCTGAGCCTGCGAGCAACCAGCCACCAGCTGGCGGCAATGCCTGTAACACAGCCGATGACCGTCCAGATTTCCAGCAGTCCGACAGCCAGGGCAATGCCGGGCAGGCCAAGTACAAGCCAGGCACTTTCGCCCGAAGCCCGCTCGGATAGCGCAACCACGAAGGGTCCAAGCTTGCGGCCACCCAGCAGAAAATCGTCCATGCTCTTCATGCGCTTCATGCTGTAGACGGCCACCAGCAGAATGGTGATCAGATAGAGCAGGAATCCAAGAAGAGCAGGATTCATCAGGCGCCGCCCTCAAAGACCTTGACCATGGCGGAAATCATCAGCTCGTGATCCAGCGCCCCGGCGCACTCGCGAATGCTGTGCATGGAGAGCATCGGATTGCCCACATCCACGGCTTCAATCCCCAGATTGGCCGAAGCCATCGGGCCGATGGTCGATCCACAGGGCAGGTCTGTTCGGTGAACATAGGTCTGAACCGGCACATTTGCTGCTTCGCAGGCCTGGCGGAAACGGGCGGCACTGGTTGAATTGCTCGTGTAGCGCAGATTGGCGTTCTGCTTGATCACCGGTCCGTGATTCATCAGCACATGATGCTGGGGCTCGTATAGGTTGCCACCATTGGGGTGAATGGCGTGAGCCATGTCGGCACTAACCAGATAGCTGTGGGAGCAGGCTCTCAGGAAGGCCTCGCGCCCTGCATCCAGTGCCAGCTGCACGCGCTCCAGCAGGTCCGGCAGGAAGCTGCCGTCCGCCCCCTGCGCACTTTGACTGCCCACTTCTTCGTTGTCGTAAAAAACGCCGACAGCGGTAGAGGCTGCATTGTGTCCGGAAGCCTTCAGATCCAGCAGGGCCAGCAGACCGGCGTGACACATGGCCAGATTGTCAATGCGGCCCGCTGCATAAAACTCATCATCCAGGCCATAGAAGGCTGCTCGCTGTGTATCACAGGCACACAGTTCAAAGTCCAGCAGCTCCGCGCGCTCGCCCAAGCCCTTACAGCAGAGATCCAGCAGGCGATCTTCCAGACCCTGACCGCCCTCGCCAAGCAGAAGGGGCAAGCCATCCTGCTTGTCCAGGACCAGCCCTTTGTTGTTGACATCACGATTCAGGTGAATGGCCAGATTGGGCAGGCGCAGCAGATTGACATCCAGATGACACAGTTCCTGCCGAATGCCGCCCGTTTTATCCTTGAAAACCAGCCGTCCAGCCAAGCCAAGCTCGCGATCGGTCCAGCTGGCCAGGATCGGCCCGCCGTAGACTTCCACACCCAGGCGCACCTGTCCGTGCTTCTCGTGCAGTCCCCTGGGCTTGAGGCGCAGGCCGGGGCTGTCCGTGTGAGCGCCGACAATCCTGTAGCCCGCCTCTGCAGGACTTGCCGTTCCCACAATAAAGGCGGCCAGCGCACTGCCTCCGCGTATCACATAGCAGGCATCACCCGCTGAGAGCTTCCACTCTGCGCCTTCCTTCAGCTCGCGAAAGCCGCCTGCAACCAGCTCGCGGGCCATGGCATTAACGGCATGCCAGGGTGTGGGTGATTCATCAATAAAGGCCAGCAGCTTGTCGGCTCGGTCGTGATTCAACTTCGTCATGCTATTCCACCTTGCTGTGGAACCAGTAACAGATGCCCAGTTCCATGTCGTCATCCAGATAGTCGTGATGCGGCAGGACGCGCAGTTTCAGTTCTGCGTTACGCAGCGCCGGATCACAGTAATAGAGATTGAAGTTCCACACACCATCGTCTTCGGCCGGCCCCTTAAGCGGGACGGGCACCGTGCGAATTCCTTCTGCATCACGAATGAAAAGCTCGACACGAACTTCTTCGGGCTTCATCAGGCCCAGATAAATGCCCGCATCAAAATCCACACACTCGTTTTCCCGCCGGACCTTGAGCCAGGTATCGGTCATGTGATACCAGCGTTTGGAGAGGCTGTTCTTGTAGGCGATGAAGTCCTTCAAGCCCTTCCAGCCGCCCTTGCTGGCACGATCGCGCTTGTGGCAGGCGGGCACATAGTACTGTGATACATAATCGCTGACCATGCGTGATGTGCTGAATCGCGCCGTGCAGGAAACCATGCTCTCCACCATGCAGTCAACCCAGCGCGTCGGGTAGCCCTCGCCATTGAGGCTGTAATACATGGGCACGATTTCTTCTTCCAGCGTGCGATAAAAGCTGCGGACATCGTAGTAGTCCTGAATCTTCTCGTCACCGTAATCGGTTTCGCCGCCGATGTTCCAGCCATTCTCGCCATTGAAGCCTTCAACCCACCAGCCATCAGGCACGCTGAAGTTGATGCCGCCATTCGGGCAGACCTTCTGACCACTGGTACCGGAAGCCTCCAGCGGCCGACGGGGATTGTTCAACCAGACATCCGCGCCCTGCACCAGATAGCGCGCCAGGCCGATGCTGTAGCCCTCGAGCAGGATCACGCGGCCCATGAAGCGCGGGTCGAGGCTGATCTCGTGCAGCTTGCGAATGAGCGCCTGCCCGGGAATGTCTGCCGGATGGGCCTTACCCGCAAAGACAAAGGTCACGGGGTGATCGGGATGATTGACGATGCGGTCCAGCCGCTCCAGATCGTCGAAGATCAGCAGGGCGCGCTTGTAGGTGGCAAAACGGCGAGCAAAGCAGACGAAGAGGCTGTTGGGCCTGAGGCCGCTGATCATCTTCTCCACGGGCACATTGCTGCCGGCAAAGCGCTGGCGCAGGTTGCGGCGAATCTCTTCAACCAGCGAGGCCTTCAGCTGGCGGTGCTCGTTCCAGATGCGTGCTGGATCAACCGTGCGCAGGGCCTCCCAGGCCTCCTGATCACAGAGCTTCTGCTCCCAGTCTTCGCCAATGGCTTCTTCGTAAATGGCGCGGAAGCCCGGTGCCAGCCAGCTGCCCGTGTGGATGCCGTTGGTCACATGGCCGATCGGACTCTCGTCGATCGGCACCTGATGCCACAGGTGGTACCACATGCCGCGGCTGACTTCGCCATGCAGCTTGCTTACACCGTTGGCAAAGCGCGAGAGGCGAATGGCCAGCGCCGTCAGGCTGAAGAACTTGTAACCATTGGGCTCGGTCAGTGTGCCCAACTCCAGCAGGTTGTCGAATTCGATGCCGGCCTTCTCGCACCAGGGCCTGAAATAATGATGCAGGCGGGGCAGGATGAAGGCCTCGTTGCCTGCCGGAACCGGCGTGTGCGTGGTGAAGACCGTGCTGGAGGCAACCGCCTCCACAGCCTCTTCAAAGGTGAAGGACTGACCGAGGTACTCGCGAACACGCTCCACGGCCAGAAAGGCGCTATGACCTTCGTTCATGTGCCAGACATCCGGCTGTACGCCCAGAAGGCGCAGAGCGCGCACACCGCCGATGCCCAGAATGATCTCCTGCGCCATGCGTGTATCACGGTCACCGCCGTAGAGCTGCCAGGTGAGGCTGCGATCCTTTTCGGCGTTTCCGGGCAGATCCGCATCCAGCAGAATCAACCTGCTGTTGCCGACGCGCACTTCCCAGATGGCCAGCTCAAGATCGCGGCCGGGCAGTTCCACGCTGACGGTCAGCGGCTGTCCGCTATCGTCCATCAGTTGTGTCACGGGCAGGTGGTTCAGATCGATGTGCACCATGTCCGCGTGCTGCTGACCGGAGGCATCAATGCGCTGACCGAAGTAGCCCTGACGATACATCAGGCCCACGCCCGTAAAGGGCAGGCCCAGATCGTGACTGCTTTTGATGTGATCACCCGAGAGCACACCCAGACCACCCGAATAGATGGGCAGACTGCCGTGGATGCCGTACTCGGCGCTGAAATAGGCGATCTGCCGCCCCTTGAGATCAGCCGGACAGCGGTCCAGAGCGGCCTTCAGCGCCTGCTCGAGTTTTGTCTCACAAGCCTCGAGACGCTTCTGAAAGTCGGCGTCGGCTTCCAGCTGTGCCAGCCGCTCGGGCGCAAGTTCGCGCACCATTTTGACAGGATTCTCGTAGTGGTCGAAAGAGGCGGGATCAACTGAGCGCAGAAAATCCCGGTACCAGGGCGTCCAGCACCAGAGCAGGTTGCTGGCCAGACGCAATAGGCGTTCGTTCATCTATTATCCTTGATCATGGAATTGACAATCAGTGTGACAAGCGAGAGCACGACCGAACCGATCAGTGCACTGCCGAAATTCAGCACATGAAAACCGGGTACCAGCCAGGCCGTGAAGCCCAGCAAAATGGCGTTGATCACCAGCAGAAAGAGGCCCAGACTCAGGAGCGTCACCGGCAGGGTCAATAGAACCAGTAGCGGCTTCAGCGTCAGATTGAAAATGCTCAAGACGAAAGCCGCCGCCAGGGCTGCGATCAGCCCACTGGAATCGATGCCGGGCACCAGTTGCATGGCCACCAGCAAGCCGAAAAATGTCACCAGACTGCGCTTGATCATTGCTCTTCTTCCTGCATGGATTCTGCCATTACCTTTAGCTGTGCCTGAAGCTGGCCAAGCCGCCGCTCCATGTGCGTCCGACCAATCTGATAAAGATCAGCCATGGTGGCCACCGACCAGAAGCGCACGATCTCGCGCCAGCGGCTGAAACAGAGCGGCTGATCGGAAAAGGGCTCAATCACCAGGTCGGAATGATTCAGCACGCATTCCGTGCGCCGGCGGATCAGCGGCAGGTAGATTGAGCGATAAACCACCTGCGGCATTTTCCTTAAAAGCTCTGGCTGGGTTTCCGGATTCATCTCCAGACTTGAGCTAAGGACAAAAGCGTGTGAGCCAAGCCTCTGCCGACAGATATCAGCTGGAACATTGTTCGTGATACCACCGTCGGCCATCAGGCTTCCGTCCAGCTCCACTGGTGGGTAGATCGCGGGCAATGCGGCGGATGCCATCACGATACGCCGTGTATCACCGCTGGAATAAATGCGAGGCTCACCCTTGACCAGATCCGTCACGAGGACATCCACGGGAATGGCCAGCTCCTCCAGTCTGGCCGGAACCTTGAAGTGGTCGAGCAGCTCGAGCATGGCCTTCTGGGAAAAGAGTCCGCCGTGCCTGAAAGAGAAGCGCAGCCAGCGCAGGCGGCGACTGGGTCGATTGAGTTCCTTGTAGATCTCGTGTGGTTGAAGGCCAGCCGCCAGCAGCACACCGATCAGGCTGCCCGTGCTGGAGCAGGAAATCCGCTCCGGCTTCAGGCCATGATCGGCCAGCACACTGGCCAGCCCCAGATGCGCCAGACAGCGCACGCCGCCGCCGCCCAATACCAGCCCGAAGGATCGATATGTCTTTGTGTGTGACATAAGAAAAACGGGCACTCCGGAAGGCCGGAATGCCCGCTTGACGGGTTTCGTCGTGCCTTACCTGGCTTCGCGCATTTGCTTTCCTACCTGATAACCCTTTTCAACCGCCGTGCGATTGAGCTCGATCAGGTTCTTCCGCTTGACCACCGCATTGAGGGCCTCAAAGCAGGTTTCCAGATTGAGCAGGTTGGTGTAGCCGACCATCGCGCCAAAGGCGACCATGTTGGCGATGCGCGTATTGCCAAGATCGTCGGCCAGCTTGGTGAACGGAATCGGAACAATGTCGCAATCCTTGCGATCGGGTTCAATGTCGATCAGGCTCGAGTCGTAGAAGATCACGCCGCCGGGCTTGGCCGTGGCAGCGAACTTCTCCAGACTGGGGCGATTGAAGGCGAGCAGGATATCCGGCGTGGTAACCATCGGCGAGCCGATTTCCTTTTCGCTGATGCGCACCGAACAGTTGGCCGTACCACCACGCATTTCGGGGCCGTAGGCGGGAATCCAGCTGGACTGGTAGCCTTCCAGCATGCCGGCCTGTGCGGCGGCAATACCCAGCAGCATGATGCCCTGTCCACCAAAGCCGGCAGCCAGAATCTCCGGATCCTTGAAGCGCTCCTCGGGCTTGGTGTGCTCGGGCACCTTGATTTCCGGCAGCTCGAGATCCAGTTTGCGGCGGATCATCTGCGCGGTCAGCGGAACCTGCACCAGCTCGCGGCTCTTCGTCTCGTCGATGCGATCACGCAGGTTGCCCAGCGGGAAGATCTCGAGCATGTGCTCTTCGATCCACTTCATGGAATCGACAGGATTCATCTTCCAGCCCGAAGGACAGGGGCTCAGGACTTCCACGAAGCTGAAGCCCTTGCCGTCCACCTGGCTCTGGATGGCGCGGCGAATGGCCTTGCGGGTACGGTTGATGTGCTTGGGCGTGTGCAGACTGGTGCGCTCGATGAAGACCGGCGCCTGCAGACTGTTGAGCAGCTCGGCCACCCGAATCGGGTAGCCCTCGTTGTCCGCGTTGCGGCCGTAGGGGCTGGTGGAGCTCTTCTGCTCGATCAGGGTGGTCGGGGCCATCTGGCCGCCTGTCATGCCGTAGATCGCATTGTTGATGAAGATCACGGTCATGTGCTCGCCGCGGTTGGCAGCGTGCAGAATCTCGCTGGTGCCGATGGCCGCGAGGTCACCGTCACCCTGATAGCTAAGTACAATCGAATGCGGATGAGCGCGCTTGACGCCGGTTCCGACAGCCGGGGCACGGCCATGGGCTGCCTGCACATTACCGATGTCGAAGTAATAGTAGGCGAAAACCGAGCATCCCACCGGGCTGATCAGCACGCTGCGATCTGTAACACCGAAATCCTGCAGGGCTTCGGCCATGATCTTGTGAACGTTGCCGTGGCCGCAGCCGGGGCAGTAGTGAGTCGTCTTCTTGTCCGCATTCGCGCTGCGTTCAAAATCATCGTAGAAGGCGGCGGACTTGCTAAGGATGGTCGCGCTGGCCATTTATCCCTCCTGGAAGTACTTGAGGGCCGCCTGTGTGACATCGGCCGTGGTCGGAATGTTGCCGCCCATGCGATTGAAGAAGTGCACGGGCTTCTTGAACTGGGTGGCCAGCTTGATGTCCTGCAGCATCTGGCCATTGTTCAGCTCCACACACAGGAAGCTCTTGACGCGATCAGCCAGCTCGAAGAGCTGCTTCTCGGGGAAGGGCACAAGCGTCTTCGGGCGGAAGAGGCCAACCTTGATTCCTTGTGCGCGCAGCTCGTCCACCGAGCTCCTCAGCATGCGTGATACAATTCCGAAACCGACCATCACGTAATCGGCGTCGTCCAGCATGTATTCTTCGTAGCGGACTTCCTTCTCCTGCAGCGTGGCGTACTTGGCCTGCAGGTGCTCGTTCAGCTTCTCCAGATTGTCCGGCTCCAGCTGAATGGAGCTGATCAGGTTGTGCTTGGACTCGGCATCGGCGTATACGGCCCAGTCCTTGCGCGGCAGGTCCATCAGCGGCTCGGGGAACTCGACAGGCTCCATCATCTGACCGATCACACCGTCAGCCAGCAGGTAGACAGGCGTGCGGTACTGGTCGGCCAGATCGAATGCCAGACGCACCATGTCCGCCATCTCCTGAACGCAGTTGGGAGCCAGAACGGGCGTCTTGTAGTTGCCGTGTCCGCCGCCCTTGCAGAGCTGATTATAGTCGGACTGCTCGGGGGCGATGTTGCCCAGACCCGGTCCGCCACGGTTGATGTTGATGATGACCATCGGCAGCTCGGCGCCTGCCGCGTAGGAGATGCCTTCCTGCTTCAAGCTGATGCCCGGGCTGGAGCTGGCAGTCATCACGCGGACACCGGAACCGGAAGCGCCGTAGACCATGTTGATCGCCGCGACTTCACTCTCGGCCTGCAGAAAAGTGCCACCGACCTTCGGCATGTAGAAAGCAGCCGATTCGGCGATTTCACTGGCTGGGGTGATGGGATATCCAAAATAGAGGCGGCAACCGGCGAGCACGGCACTGCGAACGGCAGCGTCGTTTCCCTTCATCAGACTCTTGCTCATGCATCCACCTCCTCGACCGGCAACACGCCGCTTGCCTCGTAGCGATGGACATCAAAGTCCGACTCCACGACCGATTTGCGCTTCCAGACAATGATCGCCTCAGGCTCGGGGCAGCTGTAGTAACAGATGCCGCAGCCCGTGCAGCCATCGCCCGTGTAGGCTGCGTAATGGTAACCCTTGGTGTTGAAATGCTTGTGAAACTCAAGCACATCCACAGGACAGTTTTCGATGCAGAGGCCACAACCCTTGCAAAGCTCGGGCTTGACCGCCACGGTCGGCTTGTCCAGTATTCTTGTTTCCATGATCGCCTCATGAATTGATCGTTGATCCGCTGCTTCGGCAGGGCTGTTGAAGGCTCTTCCAAGGCGGCGAAAGTGTGTTAGCAAAGTAACACTCGAGCAAGACAGTTCAAAAATGGGAGGCAGTGGGTGGCAGCAGATAGCTGATAGCTTATAGAGTAGAGGCGTCAGGCCATAGGGGTTAGGGGTTAGGCGTTAGGCGTTAGGCGTCAGGCCATAGGGGTTAGGGGAGAGGCGTTAGGCGTTAGGCGTCAGGCCATAGGCGTTAGGCGTCAGGCCATAGGCGTTAGGCGTTAGGCGTTAGGCGTTAGGCGTCAGGCCATAGGCGTTAGGCGTTAGCAGGCCAGTGGGACAGTTGTCGACGCAGTCGGCAAATGGCCCCTGGCGAAGTGCCGACCGATCGGCACGGCTCCGCTTCAGCAAGGACCGTCTTCGGGCCGAAGCTGAAGTGGACAGGCGGCAGGCGTCAGGCGGCCAGTGGGACAGTTGTCGACGCAGTCGGCAAATGGCCCCTGGCGAAGTGCCGACCGATCGGCACGGCTCCGCTTCAGCAAGGACCGTCTTCGGGCCGAAGCTGAAGTGGACAGGCGTCAGGCGTTAGCGGTCAGTCGTTAGCAAATGCTGCCAGTGAAGCCGCGGAGTGTCAAGGAGCTTGGACGATTTCGAGTAACGCAATCGGGAACTCAGTCGGGAACTGCGAATGCTGAAGTGTCAGGAATCCTTGACGGTCGGCCGGTCGGTGCCAGACACGTGTCTGGCACGTGTCTGGCACTTTTCAAGCATTAGCTACCAGTTTCCAGGTACCAGCCAGAACTTTACTGGCCTCTGGCCTGCTGACGCCTAACGCCTGACCCCTTTTAGCTGGCTTCCGGACCCCACTTTTCTCACTTTCCCCTTGCGAAATCCCCTGCGCTAACTACCTTCGCCCGCCGCTTTTTACACAAGCGCGCAAAGGGGGGGGCAAAATGGACAGGAAATTGCCGCTTCACATGCTGGCGCAGCCCGACGACACGGCCTGCGGACCTACCTGCCTGCATGCGGTCTATGCGTATTGGGGCCTGAAACGGCCGGTAAGCGAGCTCATCGACGAAATCCACTACCTGCCATCAGGCGGCACGCTGGCTGTTTTTCTGGCCAATCACGCGCTGGAGGCGGGCTTCCGTGTCCACATCTACACATGGAACCTGAATCTCTTTGATCCGACCTGGTTCCACCCGCAGATTCCGGACCTGAGCGAAAGGCTGATTCGGCAGGCCGAGGCCAAGCCCCGCGCCCGTCTGCGCGCTGCCACCCGTGGCTACCTGCGCTTTCTGGAACTGGGTGGCAAGCTGCATTACGAAGACCTGAGCGCCGGGCTTCTCGGGCGTATTCTTGACAAGGGGCTGCCCGTGCTGGCCGGCCTCTCATCCACTTACCTCTACCGGGCCAGGCGCGAGGCGGAACATCACGCCGACGATGTTCTGGGCGAGCCGGAGGGGCACTTCGTCGTGTTACACGGCCTGCATCGCAAGGGCGAGCAGCTGCAGGTGGATGTGGCCGACCCCTATGAACCGAATCCGATTGAAGAGGGCCATTACTACCGCGTCGGCATGGAGCGCCTGCTTGGGGCACTGATGCTGGGCGTACTGACCCATGACGCCAATTTCCTGGTTATTGAAGCTCCCGCCCGAAAGGAGTCATCGTGGCATTCCTGATCGTCGTGCAGGATCTGGCCGACTGGCCACACCAGATTCAGGGTGTGGAAACCTGCACGGCAAGGCGATACCTGACCGAGCCCGAATGGGCCGAAAGCCGCGGACTGCAGGTTCTTAACCTCTGCCGCAGCTACCGCTATCAAAGCATGGGCTACTATGTGAGCCTGCTTGCTGAGGCGCGCAACCACAAACCAATGCCGGATCTGGTCACCATTCAGGACCTGAAGACGGCAAGCATTCCGCGGCTGATGGCCGATGAGCTGGAGCGCGAAATCGAGCTGCGGCTGGCCCCGCTCAAGAGCCCGGACTTTACGCTTTCGATCTACTTCGGGCGTAATGTCGCGGCGCGCTACGACCGGCTCTGTCAGGAGCTCTTTCGCCGCTTTCGTGCGCCCTTCATGCAGGCACACTTTCAGCGCAAAGGTGATGAGTGGACATTGCAGTCGATTCAGATGATTGCTGCTGCCGACATTCCCGAAGAGCACGTGGACTTTGTGCTGGAGCGGGCGCGGGAGTGGTTTTCCGTGCAGCGCCGCGTGAGCCCCAGAAAAAGACGCCATCGCTATGACATGGCGATTCTCTTTGATCCTGCATCACAGCCGGCACCTTCCGACGAGCGGGCCATTCGTCACTTCCAGAAAGCGGGTGATCAGCTGGGTCTGCAAACTGAAGTGCTGACGCGTGACGAACTGCAGCCCAGGCTGGCTGAGTTTGACGCGCTCTTCATTCGTGAGACAACGGCCGTGCATCACCACACCTACCGTCTGGCCCGTCGCGCGGAAGCGCAGGGACTGGTGGTTGTGGACGATCCGACCTCGATTCTCAAATGCAGCAACAAAGTCTTTCTGGCCGAACTGCTGAAGCGGGCGAGGGTGGCCACGCCTGTAACACGGATTCTTCATCGTGATTCAAAAACGGACACGCTGGGCGAATTGGGTCTGCCCGTGATCCTCAAGCAGCCGGACAGCAGCTTCAGTCAGGGCGTGGTCAAGGCCAACACTCGCGAAGAAGCAGGCGTTCTGCTGAAGGGCATGCTGGCCAAGAGTGATCTGGTGATCGCTCAGGGCTTCGTCCCCACGCACTTTGACTGGCGAGTAGGCATACTT
This sequence comes from uncultured Bacteroidaceae bacterium, assembly GCA_964345075.1. Taxonomy (GTDB): domain Bacteria; phylum CAIWAD01; class CAIWAD01; order CAIWAD01; family CAIWAD01; genus CAYFPS01. Next base: position 19,109 of record CAYFPS010000022.1, read on the forward strand.
GATGGACAGCCGCTCTTTGTCTGCAAGTATCACATGGCCGATCGTCACTGGCAGATTGTAAGACGGGAAGCAGGGCCAAGTCCGCGTGTTGTATACGGCCGCACCGAAAGCATCCCCGTGGAACAGGCTCCCGTACGGCTGATCAAGACGGCACTCAAGGCCGCCGGTCTGATTGGCAATGGCCTTTATGGTGCAGACATCAAGCAATACGGCGATGAGTTTCTGGTAATTGAAATCAACGACAACCCCAACATCGACGCCGGTATCGAGGACGCCATTCTGAAGGACGAACTCTATCTGCGTGTGCTGGGTGTTATTCTTCGACGTATCACGGAGCGCAAAGAGGGAGGGTACACGCTGTGAAGGGACCTGCCGCACGCCTGCTGGAAGGCTTTGGCGTTGAACTCGAATACATGATTGTGGATCGTGATACACTGGAGCCCCTTCCGCTGGCCGATCGCCTCTTGGCCGACTGCGCCAAAATGGAAGGTGTGGAGAGCGACGGGCTGCCCAATCAGCCGCCTGACGATGTGATGCTGGACGGCATGGGCTGGTCCAACGAACTCGTGATGCATGTGATTGAATTCAAGACCATGGGACCGCGTCACACGCTGGCGGGACTGGATCTTGATTTTCACCGGCAGGTACAGCTGGCGGGCAGGCTTCTGGAGAATCACAACGCGCGCCTGCTGCCGACAGCCATGCATCCCTGGCTGGACCCGATTCGTTCCACGCGCATCTGGCCTTACGGCAATCGCGAGATCTATCAGGCCTACAACCGCATTTTCGACTGCCGCGGACACGGCTGGTCGAATCTGCAGAGCATGCACCTGAATCTGGCCTTCGCAGATGATCACGAGTTCAAGCGGCTGCATTCGGCCATTCGCCTGATCCTGCCGCTGATTCCCGCGCTGGCAGCCAGTTCGCCGCTGGCTGAGGGGCAGCTGCATGAGTGGATGGACGCGCGCCTTCACTATTACCGCCGTAATCAGGCCCGCATTCCACAGCTGGCCGGTGCCGTGATCCCCGAGGCCGTGATGAGCCGGTCCGAGTACACGGAGCAGATTCTGTGGCCGGCCTGGGATGCGATTCGCCCGCACGATCCCGATGGCATTTTGCGTGGCGAGTGGCTCAACTCGCGCGGGGCCATTGCGCGCTGGGACCGCTGGGCGATTGAAATCCGCCTGATAGATCTGCAGGAATGCCCGCGTGCGGATCTGGCCATTGCCGGTGCTGTGACCCATGTATTACGCCAGCTGATTCGCGGTCGCTGGGCCGATCCCGACAGTTATGGATCCGTGGAAACAGCAGACCTGGCCGCCCTGCTCTGGCAGGTGGCGTGCGAAGGCGAAGGCGCCCGATTGAATCACGACGCCTGGCTGGATTGTTTCGGGCTGAAGGGCAGTCTGTCAGCAGGGGAAATCTGGCGCAGAATTCTTGGCGATCGCAAGGAGATGGACGCCAGTCAGAGTCAGACTCTGGATCAGCTGCTGGATGCCGGAACCCTTTCCAGCCGCATTCGTCGCCGCGTGGGTCCGAATCCCGAGCGCCGCATGATGCACAAGGTCTATGCTGAACTGGCTGAATGTCTGGATGCGAATGAGCCCTTTGTGCCGTGATAGCTTAGCGGCCAGGCGTTAGGCGTCAGTCGTTAGCAGGCCAGTGGGTCAGTTGTCGACGCAGTCGGCAAATGGCCCCTGGCGAAGTGCCGACCGATCGGCACGGCTCCACTTCAGCAAGGACCATCTTCGGGCCGAAGCTGAAGTGGTCAGGCGTTAGGCGTTAGGCGTCAGCAGGCCAGAGGCCAGTAAAGTTCTGGCTGGTACCTGGAAACTGGTAGCTATTGCTTGAAAAGTGTCAGGCACGTGCCAGACACGTGTCTAGCACCGATGGCCCGGCCGTCAAGGATTCCTGACATTTCCAGCAACCGCAGTTCCCGACAGAGTTCCCGATTGCATTACTCGAAATCGTCCAAGCTCCTTGACACTCCGCAGCTTCACTGGCAGCATTTGCTGACGACTGACGCCTAACGCCTCTGTCCCCGCGAAAGCGGGGACCGCTAACGCCTGACGCCTCTCTGACTGGCTACTGGCAGCTGGCAGCTGGCAGCTGGCTACTACTCAATTATCCCCGTAATCGCCTGAAAATCCCGCTCCATGCTCTTCATGATGGGAATCTGCGTGAAGCTGGAAACTTCCTTCAGGGCCAGGGGACTGGATGAGCAGCGTCCGGAGATGGCATCGGGCACCAGATCGAAGTCTTCCTTAAGCATGCGCAGGCCACCGGCCACACCAGCGCTGTCGAAAGCGCAGAAGATCAGCTTGTGAATACGCTTCCTGACCTCGGGCATACGCAGGAGCATGGCGGTTTCCCGCTGGAAAATGCCGTCGGCGAATTCCAGCACCAGGTAATTTTTGGGATTGTTGCCGTACTTGCGATCGATGGCCGTGAAGATCTCGCGCACCTCGGCCTCGGACAGCATGTAAGTCGAGGGATAGCCAAAGTAGCCGAAATCAGCCACATGCTGGGCGCCGCAATCTTCCATCAGCAGAATATCCTTGAGGCTGGCCGTGCCCGTCACTTTGGCCGCGCGCACGGTCTTGCCAGCACTGGAAAGCCCATAACAGCAGGCCGCCGCGGCGTGGCTCTTGCCGCTGTTCATGCTGGTGCCGATGCAGAGAATGATCTTTGCCCTGGGTCCGCGCTGGCTTTCCTTTCTGGGCTTCAGCAGAATGTGATCACGCGTGTTGACCACCTTCCCGTCCTTGTCACACACATAGCCCAGAACGCGAATTTGTGTGGGACCGCTGATCAGCTCATTCTTGAGTTTGACGCGTCCAACCAGTCCGCCCCGCGCCAGCAGGTCCACCTCGCCCATGGCCTCATCCGGAACGAAGCCTTCATAGTGATCGGGCGCATAACGATTGCCAAAAACAAAGACCGCCTGTGTCCGGTCGTGAATAGTGTGGATGCGCGCAGAAGTGCTCTCCAGACTGGTGTGATGCCCAAGTACGGCCACCTCGCCAAAAATCAGATCACCCAATTCAGGCACGCGATCGGGCATGGCCTTGTACTGGCGGATCAGGTTTTTGGGAACGGTAAAGGCTGCACTGGGAACAATGCAGTTCTGGCGTATGCGCTTCATTCGCTTGACCTCCCGGCTATGGTGGCAGTCCATGTATCACGCCCGGAAATCTCGGGCGGATGAGTGTCGCAAAGAGGCGCAATCCCTGCAAGCATCAAGTACACGAAATGAGGGATTCGGCTGATTTATTGATATCGCCCCATCAACAATCAATTGGGGGGTGATATGAAGACGACTGCCGAAAACCTGAAGGACGCCTTTGCCGGAGAGAGTCAGGCTTATCAGAAGTACATGGCCTTTGCCGCCAAAGCCGATGCCGATGGTTTTCCTCGCATTGCCAAGCTCTTTCGCACCACTGCTGAAGCGGAGAGGCTGCATGCTGCCGGTCACTTTCAGGCGATGGACGGCGTAAAGGACACGGCCGCCAACCTGGAAGCCGCCATCGGTGGCGAGACCTGGGAATTCGAGGACATGTATCCGCCCATGCTGGAGCAGGCGATCAAGGAAGGCCACAAGGTCAGGCGCATGTTCAGCTATGCGGTGGAGGCGGAAAAAGTACACGCCGAACTCTACGGCCGCGCGCTGGCTGCAGCAAAGGCGGGACAAGACCTGGATACCGACGCTTTCTACCTGTGTCCGGTCTGTGGACACATCGAGTTTGGTCAGCCGACCGAGCCCTGCCCGATCTGCAAGGTGGCGGCATCAAAATATGTGCTTGTCGCCTGATCCGTGAAGCAGCTCAAATGAAAAGGGTCCCGAATGATCGGGACCCTTTTGTATCACAAGCAAGTGGACTTACTTGACCAGCATCAGCTTGCTGGTGGCCGTGTCCGTCTCGCCCTCGAGCACCACCAGGTAAAGACCGGTGGACAGGTCGGAGGCGTCAAAGTTCACGGTGTGATCGCCAGCAGCGAAGGGACCTTCGGCCAGCGTGGCCACTTCCTGACCCATCAGGTTGAAGACCTTCAGGCTCAGCTCCTGGGCATTGCGCAGGGCGAAGGGAACGGTGGTCACAGGGTTGAAGGGGTTGGGATAGGCTTCGCCCAGCAGCATGCTGACGGGAACCAGGTTCGCGTCCACATCGTGGCTGCCGTCAAACCAGAGCGTACCCAGCGAACCGAAGAGGTTCTCGATGGTGTACTCGCCCGTGGTGTCATCGATTTCGGCAACCCAGTCTTCCTGGAAACCGGACTCGTTGTCCTCACCATTGATGCCGTACTTGTAGGTAATGTTACGTCCAGCAAAAGCGTTGAATAGCACGTCACCTTCGTACCAGTCGCCGGTGGTGTTGGTGAACTGATATTCCGGACCAACGATGCCCCAGGGCCAACCATTCCAGGGACCGCAGATGCCGACGAAGCTGACATCGTCATAGCTGGTCAGGCCCTGATTTTCCATGCCCGGATTCTCTTCGAACCAGACGCGGACCGGCCAGAGGTCAACCATGAAGTGCACGTTCACGTCCTGGGAAAGCACATCGTCCCAGGTGACATGATCAAACCAGGCTTCGTCGGTCACGAACTCGCCGTAACCGTCGGTATCGGTGTCTTCCCAGCTGCTGGAGGGATAGACTTCGCGGTTGTTGCCGCTTTCCCAGGTGGCCTGTGTCTCGTCCTGATCGGTCAGGATGACAAATTTGTAAGGCAGGGCCAGATCTTCTTCAACACCATCAAACTCGAGGTTGATGAAGTAGTGTCCGGGGTTTCCACCCTCTTCCGAGAGCTGCACGGCTCCACCCCAGTTGCCCAGATTCTCATGACCACCACGGATCACGATCCAGTCGGCAGCGGGGTCGAAGCTGCCGTTCTCAATGAAGATTTCCATGTTCACGCGGAAGAGGACTTCCACATTCACCATTTGGCCAATGCTGTCCTGATCGTTGAAGTAAACGGCATCCACCGTCTGACCACCGGCGGCCAGGGTAAAGGTGCGGTTGTCCACGCCTTCCCAGACATCGCCATTCTCAGCACTGATGATGACGTACTTGTACTCCACAACCTGATCCACGAAATCATCGCTGACATCGTAGCTGCCAGTGTAGAGGCCGTCACCGGAATCAGTCAGGGTCGGATCGGAGCCGCCCCAGCCGTTGAAGGAGCCACGGACCACAACGAGGTCCGTTTCGGGGTTGAAGTTGCCCAGCTGCTGCTGAATGTCCATGTGCACCTGGAAGGTGACAGGATTCTGCGCAAAGGCCATGGCGGCCGTGAGCAGCAGGCTGAACAGTGTGACTACGCGCTTCATGTCTTCTCCTTTCGGTAGAGAATTGAGTTATGGGTTACCAGCTGAATCCGAGACTGTAACGCATCACCGGGTCGAAGATCCCGTAGTCCTCCCAGGCAAAATCCATCTTCAGATGAATTCCGCCGCCCACAGGATAGGTGAATCCACCGCCAAGGGCAAGCCCGCCCTCGCCTCCATCAAGAAAGAGGTCGCGGTAGCCGGCACGCAGGTGAATGCGGTTTTTGAAGGAGTATTCCGAGCCCAGTGAAAGCGCCTCGCTGCGATCCACACTATGCACGGCATCCATGCTGGCGATCACGCGATGATCGGGGCTTTCGTATACGGGCAGCATGGCCCCCAGCCGGAAGGTGATCGGCAGGGGCCAGTCGTAGACATCAAGATTGACCGGCACGGCATTGTTGTCGCCGCCAATGGTCGGGTCGCCATCATAGGCCCTCAACAGGTCCGTACCCGCCATGGCCATGTCGCCGCCCACATGGTAAATGCCCATGCCCAGCACCATGCCGCGGAAGCCGGTCCTGTAGAGTGTGCCGATATCAAAGGCCAGCGTCGAGGCCTTCATATGCCAGATCTTCTGCTGCACATACTTGGCCGTTCCGCCAATCGAGAAGCGATCTGTCAGGCGCCAGGCAATGCTCAGGCCGAGACTCATGTCGCTGGCCTCGTAGAATTCGCCTGTACCGTCCTGCTCCCACTCGGTAGTGACTTCTTCCTCGCCATAGTCCAGCACGGTCGCGGAAAGGCCAACAGAGAAGCCTTCGCCCAGCGGTGATACAATGCCCAGGTAACTGAAATCGGTTTCCACCAGCCAGTCGCTCTTCAGGAGCATGACTTCCGGCGTTTCCATCAGCGCCGCGGCGGCTGGATTCCAGTAAAGACAACTGGCATCTTCAACCGATGCGGTCTGGCTGCCTCCCATGCCCATCGCCCTGGCACCAACGCCAATTCCCAGGAAAGGCGCGGCGGTTGTGGCAACACGGGTAAGTGCAAGCGCAGGCCCGGAAAGGGCGGCAAGCAGGGCGAAGGCCATCAGTGCTTTTTTCATGCTTTCGCCCTCCTACTTGATCAGCGCGAACTTGCCCGTCTTCTCGCCGGCGGGACTGTCCACGTGATACAAATACATGCCATAGGCCACGTCAAGGCCCTCCCTGCTTTTCAGGTTCCAGTCGAGACTGCCGTCCCAGCTGTCCTCGTCGTGATGCAAGGTCTGCACCAGCTCACCGCGGATGGTGAAGATCTTCACCGTGGCCTGTGGCGGCAGGTGAATGAACTGAATCTTGCGATCACCGCGGTTGCCCTTGATCGGCCGTGCTTCCCAGGCCGCAGTGGCCAGATAGGGGTTGGGCACCACCTTGACATCGGCCAGTTCTTCACGTGCCGCGTTGTTGTCATAGGACGGCGCGGCCACACTGAATCGATAACTGTCATCGTTGGTGAAGGGCTTCTTCGTCATGGCCAGATAGCTCTCGCCGCCTGTGGGCTGCACGTGCAGGTCCGCGTCGTAGGCACTGCCTGACTGCATCAGCCAGCTGACATGCCAGCCACTTGGGCTTGTTTCATCCTCAAAGGCGATCAGGATGGCATCACGGTAATCGAAGGGCGCCAGCGGATCACGCATGGTGGCCGGATTGCCTTCATTCAGCTTGGCATTGTAAATGAAGAAGCGCTTTTCAACCGGATTTTCCGGGTCGGTTACATCCCAGATGCGATAGTTGGTCTGCAGGCTGGGCACGATGCGGTTGGTCAGGACGGTCATGGCCTGATTGGGAAAATCATCGGGACCCAGACTCAGTCCGCCACTGGCATCGGCCAGCCAGTCGATGCGATAGTCGCGCGGCTGTGCTACACCGTTAAACACCTGATTGAGATTGAGCAGGGCCACTTCAATCATGCTCCAGGGCATGATGTTTTCGGCGGCGTTTTCCCAGCCACTTTCGGCGGCATCAATCTGCAGGTACCAGTCGTTCCTGAGATTGACCTGCACGCCTTCCACCACCGGCTGATAGGCCTGCACCTGTGTCGCGTATCCGGTAAGGTTGGGCACAAGCTGCTTGTGGACCAGGTTGTAATCGTAGACGAACATGACTTCCACCAGCTCGTCCACCGGCAGCGTGGCCAGGAACTCTGCTGTGAAGATCACCTTGCCTGCCTCGAAATCGAAGTCGAAGGCGCCACCGGCATTCAGCAGCTCGCCCGTATCCACGCGGTAGCGGATCTGCAGGCTCTCGTCCGTGTCCAGTCTGGTAGCCACCAGTGATCCGGGATGAACACCGGGGTGATGCAGCAGCTGCTGGGGCGTGTTGGCGTTAACGGCGTAGACCTCGATGGATGGATCCAGCCCCTCGCGGGTCATGGTCCAGGCCACGGCTTCCACATCAATGGAACCGGCCAGCACCTGCACCGAGTCAACGGCAATGGAATCTTCCACGACGACATAGCCACCGATATCCGGATCGAAGACATAGCGCTCGCTGGGGGCGTACTCGGTGATCTGCCATTCAATCAGATCAAGAATGGCAGCCGTCGTGTCCGCCTGCAGGCTGATGTCGTATACGGCGCCATCCACCAGCTGCCGCTCGTCAACCACCACGGGCAGCAGGCTACCGGTGGCATTGCCGGAAAGGTGCTGGGCTTCGTCCATGACCAGACCAGGGATGTAACCGGCAGCCGGCGCGGTCGGAATCACTTCCACCGTGTTCACATCCAGTGTCACAAGGCCGTTGACTTCAACGGTCACCTGCTTGGCGCATTCGGCCGGCAGCAGTCCACGGTAGACATCACCGCGATCGTAACTGGTAACCGCGTAGAAGTAGCGCTGGCCGTTGACGACCGTCGTGTCCGTGAAGGAATGGACCAGCCCGCTGTTGTTGCCCAGGTAGTAACTGGTTCCGTTCAGATCTTCCGGGAAGAAGCCTTCGATTTCGTTGATCAGGTCGAACTGGGCGATGGGCGCAAAGCCGGCCGCATTGCCAAAACCGTCGGTGATGTTGTAGGCATCCAGGAAGCCGGGATCAGTGGCGCGGTAGATGCGGTAGCCTTCAAAATCCTTCAGCTTGCTGATGCGATCGACGCTCTCCTCGGCCTTGTCGTCCCAGTAGAGCGTGACCTCGCCATCACCGGCAACGGCCTGCACAAGCGGCTTGGCCGGCGGCTGAATGAAGTTGTAGTTCTCGTTGTAGATGGTGCGCACCGTCTCGAGGTTCGTATACAGGTCGGCCTCGGACTCGCCGAAGACCACCGCCAGGCTGATGCGCTGTGTCTCACCGGCGCGCAGCGGGAAGTAGCCGGCACCGTAAAGGAAGTCCACATCGGCGGGCGTGCCGGCCGTGGAGTCGAACTCACCCGGAATCATCTTGCGCCAGATGTCTTCGTCGTTGCGCGAGCGGAACTCGGGGAAGGTGAATTCATTGAAACTGGTCAGACCCAGCTGATCGCTTTCCGTGATATCCAGCGCGTCAAAGTGCGGCTCACCGGCTGTGGGCAGGCCGTCACCCTCACCCAGATCGCCCGTGCCGGGCTGTCCGTCGCTGCCTACATCGTCGTACTCGGGATCCCAGTCGCCGTCATTGTCGATGCCGTCATCACGGCGCTCGTCCACCAGCAGATCGTAACCCGAGGCCAGATCCGGATCGATGTAGACCCATTCGCCATTATCCAGCGGGCTCAGGTCCAGCCCCAGTTCCTGCCAGGGGATGTAGGCCGCGCCTTCGTAGGCGTAGTTCTCGTCGATGATACCGTTGAAGTTGTCGTCGATCAGGTTGGCCGGATTTTCCACGATGATCTTGCCGGCGTAGATCTCCACTTCCACATTGCGGTAGTTGAAAACCAGTGTATCACCGGGCTCGGGCACGCGCACGACATAGCGCGGGAACCAGGGGTCGTTGTAATCGATGGCGACGACATCTTCTCCGGCCTCGAGCACGCGCGGAACGGCGAGCCATTCGTTCAGCAGCTCGGCTGTCAGCCGCGGAGCGCTGGACGGGGCCTGGCTGTCGCCGTCGTTATCGATCCAGTCCACATTGTTGCCGGGGCTTTCCAGAAAGGCGTAACCCACATAGCCCACATTGCGCACGCCGGGGTGTACGGGCACCCAGCCGGTGGCGCCGCGATCATCCGAGTCACCCGTGAAAGTGAATTCTGCATCACGGTCGAACCAGTTGATGTCATCGCCCGAGTCACCATCGCCACCCACCAGCGTACCACAGACCATGCCGAAGACGACCTTGTCGTAATCGATGTCGCTGATGTTGGAGATATCGTAGAGCCAGAAGATCACGTCCTCAGCCAGCACATGGCTCCACTGAAAACCGCGCACAGCAACCTTCAGGCCCAGTCCGCCATGCAGGCTGTCACCGGCAAAGGGCTGAATGCGCCTGACCAGCGCCGAGTCGGGATTTTCGGGGAAGTTCTCGGACCAGAGGCCGGGAAAATAGGTGTCGACTGTATCACGGTAGGCCCATTCCTTGCTCAGGAATTCGTCGTCCCGCGAATCGTCAATCCAGAAGTAGCTCTCCTGGTCGGCGTTCAGGACATCACGGCCGAAGTAGCCGTTCCAGCTTCCCGGCCAGCCCTTGTCCGGCCAGACATCAGGCCAGGAGTAGCGCTGATGACTCATCGCCACGCGGCTGGTATCCGGATTGGCAAAGCCCGGCAGCGGCATGAAGGTCCAGTAATCTGAGGGATCGGCGGGGTTGACTTCGTCATTGCCGCGGGCAGGACTTTGTGTCACAGCCACGCTGCGAATCGGCTCGTTCAGCAGGCGGTTGAAGTACTCCACGCCCACGCAGACCGAAATATCACCGATGTACTCGTCACCCGTACCCTTGGGCCATTCAAAGGAGAACTCGGGGCCCACGCGCCCGACCAGACCCGTATTGTAAAAGGTGGTCTGCACCAGGTTACCCGAGTGCGTGTTCTTGCGCTTCTCTTCGGGATCGGCCCAGGTGTCGTCGTACCATTCGGCAGGTAAAAGCCGGGGCAGAACAAGCAGGGCAAACAGAACGATCGATCGTTTCATTCCAATCTCCTTTGCGGCTACAGGGCCAGACGGAAGCCGACGATGACTTCACGGGGGCGGGACCAGTAACCGGGATCAACCACCCATTCGGCCTGCGTATCCTGCCAGTCGATATTGTAGCCGGCGCGGCCGGTTGCGGCGTTCACACTGTTTTCGTTCAGGCGGTCGAAGAGATTCTTCACCTGGAAGTTGAGCTGCATGTCGTATTTGACGGGCAGCCTCCACCAGCCGCTCAAATCGAAATTGATGTAGTCGGGCTTGCGGCCACTGTTGTCCAGAAGGCCCACGACCAGATCGTCACTCTGCGGGTCGGGCGTGTAGGGCAGGCCACTGCCATAGGTACCCAGCAGGCTCAGGCCCCAGATTTCGCCCATGCTGTAGCTGGCGTAACCGTTCAGCGTGTGACGACGATCCCAGTCCATCGGGATCAGGTATTTATTGACTTCGCCGCCACCCTCAAGGGCGTTGCGTGCGGCTTCGGCACTGGAGGCATTGGCCTCGGCAATCTGGAAAGTGTAATCCAGACCGGCCGTGAAGCCGCCATCATAGCGCTTGTCAAGACTCAGCACGAAGCCCTTTACCGTGCCGAAGTCGCGATTGGTGAACATGTAATACTTGTCCACGTTGACGGTCTCGATCTGCAGATCCGTCGAAACCAGATCGCGGATATCACGGCTGTAGAAGCTGATGTCCATCGCCAGATCTTCCGTCAGCTGCTGCTGCAGGCCGATTTCATACTGGGTGGTGCGTTCCACATCCAGATCCGGATTACCGACGATTGTGTTGGTTCCTGTGATCTCGTAGTCGGGATTACGGTAGAGCACCTCGAAGGAGGGCCGCTGGAAGAACATTCCGTAACTGAAGTGGAGCACGCCGCTTTCACTGATCAGGTAGGCGATGGCCAGGCGCGGCGAGAGCTGCATCTTGGCGTCCACTTCGCGCATCACACTGTGCGCCGGGTCGGTCAGGTCTTCGGGCAGCTCGGCGGCTGCATCGAAAATGTCGAAACGCAATCCGGCATTCACCGTGACATCACTGAACTCAATCTTGTCCTGCAGGTAGACGGAAGCTTCCCAGGGTTCCTGCTCGTAGTGGTTGTCGTTGGCGCCCTGCGGCTCGACGATGTCGAAATTATTGAAGGAGACATTCTGCTGATCGAATTTCAGCGTGTGCTGCTTGAACTCGAAGCCCGTCTTCCAGAGGTGGCGCTTGCCCCATTGTCTGGTCAGGTTCCCCTTCAGGGTCCAGGTATCCGTGCGACGGCTGAAGTGCTCGTTCTCGGTTCCGCCCATGTTGGCAAAGCCGATGTACTCGGCGTTCTCCGTGTAGCCGGGCGTGAAAATATCGATGCCGCCGAAGTCGTAATAATAGAAGCCGCTCTCAGCTGAGTTCCAGTCGTCGCTGACATAGCGCGGATCCATGATGTCATCATAGAGGCGATGGTGATACAGCGAGAGGCTGTGACTCAAGGCAATATCGAAGAAGAGCTCGTCGCTCAAGACCTGATCAAGCTTGAGGCTGATCAGCTGATTGCGGCTGTAGCGGAAGAGGCGGCCGTCGGGCGTAAAGCGCCAGGCATTGGAAAAGTCGCGGTACTTGCGATCGTTGCCCAGCCACATCAGACGCAGGATCGATCCCGGCGCCAGCTCGGCCCTTAACTTCAGCTGGCCGGAGCGCCGCACTTCCGTGTTCATGGCAATGTCTTCAACGCCCGTGTCCTCGCCCGAAGCCGTCTCGAAGCGATCAACCGACTCCTCTGAAAGGCCATTCAAAACGGTCAGGGCGGTTAACGAGTCTGCCTGTGTTACAAGCGTGCCATCACCCCAGGCACCGTCATCCAGCGCGTTGAAGAGCTCCACATTGGCCAGCAGGGTTGAGTCACCGTCCATATCGGTAAAGAAAAACCAGTTCTCGCCCAGCATTTCAAAACCATAACCGTTCTGGACTTCGTCGGCATTATAGATGAAGTACTGGGTTCCATCGATCTCCAGTCCCCAGACGGCTTCCTGCGGGCTGAAGAGCCTGCGCCCCGTATACCAGCCATTGGAATCGTTGTAGCGCACGCTGCCGTTCAGGCTGAGCCAGTCCAGCGGTGTGGGTGTCGAAAAACCCAGCTCGATATTGCTCAGGTTGATCGGATCGATTTCGTCGATGTTGTAGAACTCGTCCGTGTGTCCGCTCAGGTAATCGCCAGCGTAACCCGAGAGGGTCAGCTGCAGCTTGTCACCGGCATCGCGTGTCACGGTGTTGACCACACCGCTCATCGCCTGGCCGTACTCGGCATTGAAGGTTCCGCTGATGACCTGCAGTTCCTGCACCATCGAGACCTGAACATCCACACCCTTGGAACCGTCGTATACATCGGTTACGGGAATGCCGTCCACCAGGTAGAGCACCTCGCCCGAGCGACCACCGCGAAAGTGTCCGTCCACCACACCGGCCTGCACGTCCACCACCTGGCTTAACTCGGTCACGGGCATCACGGCCAGCTCCTTGGCACCCACATAGGATGCGCTGAAGGTCTGGTCAACCTGCACCATGGCCCGCTCGGCCACAATCGTGACCGTTTCACCCTCAATCGCCGAGAGGCTGAGCGTTGCATCCTGATGGGTACTCAGGTCCACGCTGACACCGACATTCTCGATCTGCAGCGTACTGTAGCCCAGACTCGAGAACTGCAGTGTGTAGGTGCCGGGCGCGAGATTCAGGATGGAATACTCGCCGTCGAAATCCGTGGCGGCGCCGCGCGGCTCACCAACCACGACCACATTCACACCGGGAAGCGGCATGCCCGTGTCGTCGGTCACCGTGCCCACGATCTTGCCCGTGATACCGGCGCTTGCCACCTGCGCGAGCAGGAGCAGACAGAAGAACCATTTCGTTTGTTTCATGAGCTTTCTCAATTGAGTCGCTTCTGTGTGTCGTTTGCATCAAAGATGTGCCAGCTGTCGGCCTTCAGCCCAAGCCGGATGCGCGATCCGGGCTTGACATCTGCGCCGGCCTCCAGCCTGGCCACCTGCATGGCCTCGCCCGAGCGGAAGTAGACCAGGGTTTCGTGACCCATGCGCTCCACCACTTCCAGCTCGACTTCGCCCAAAACAGGCAGGGCGGGGTCGGTGGAAAGGTCTTCCGGACGAATGCCGAAAATCACTTCGCCGTCGGGAAGATCCGTGGGAAGGTTCAGCTCCAGCGATCCCGAGAGCGTGATACGTCCACCATGGGCTGTCGCATCAAAGAAATTCATGGCCGGGCTTCCAATAAAGCCAGCCACAAAGCGGTTTGCCGGATTGCGGTAAAGATTGAGCGGCGTGTCCACCTGTTGTATCACACCCTGATTCATCACAACAATCCGGTCGCCCAGCGTCATGGCTTCAACCTGATCGTGTGTCACATAAATCATGGTGGTTTTCAGCTGGTGATGCAGGCGGGCAATCTCGGTGCGCATCTGCACGCGCAGTTTGGCGTCCAGATTGGAGAGTGGCTCGTCAAAAAGGAAGACCTTGGGCTGCCGGACAATGGCGCGACCCAGAGCCACTCGCTGACGCTGCCCGCCGGATAGCTCGCGGGGACGACGTTCCAGCAGCTGCTCGACGGAGAGAATGGCCGCTGCCTCATTCACGCGATGCTGGATCTCGCTTTCCGCCATTTTCCGCATGCGCAGTCCGAAGGCCATGTTCTCGAAGACCGACATGTGCGGATAGAGCGCATAATTCTGAAAGACCATGGCAATATCCCGGTCGGCCGGCTCGGCATCGGTGACATTGCGATCACCAATGTGAATGGAGCCGCCACTGGACTCCTCCAGGCCTGCGATCATGCGCAGAGTGGTGGACTTTCCACAGCCTGATGGGCCGACCAGCACGAGGAATTCGCCGTCTCCGATCTCCAGATCAAAAGCACTGACGGCCTCGTAGCCATTGGGATAAACCTTGGAAAGCTGGCTTAGTTGAATGCCCGCCATCAATGGTCCTTTTGCGTGTGTTCCGAACGATTCGGAAGATATGAAAAGTCTGTTTGCTTCATGGTGTCAAAGGTTCCAGCAGAACGGCGCTGCGTGGCCCGATCCTCACCTTTCGGCCAGCAGAGTTCAGCTCCACATCACCGCTGACCAGCATCAGGCGCGCCTTCCAGGGCAGCACAACTTCCTGCGTGCCTTCGCTTGCCGAATGGAACAGCCCCATCATGCTGCCGTCTTCCAGCGTCCAGCGCAGCCAGCCTTCTTCGCTCTCCACTTTCCGCCTGGCGTCCGCAAGTTCCGGATGCAAACGGCGCAGGGCGATGGCCTGCTGATAGAGCTTAAGCAGCCGGGCGTTCTGCTGTAGCAGTCGCCAGTCGATCCAGTTGGTGGCTGTGTCCTTTTCATAGGAGTTGTGATCGACTCGGCCCACATGCTGATCGTGCTTGCTGCCCGTCGTGATCACCTTGCCGCGGGCCAGCTCCTGGCCGGAGTGAATCATGGGAATACCGCCGCTTGTCAAAAGATGAAGGGCGGCAATGCCGTGCACGCGCAGTTCGTCTTCCGTCAGCGATTGCCAGGCCAGCGGATCGTCGATTCGGCTTTCGTCCGTAGCACGACCCAGCGCAATCCGCACCCAGTCGCCCAGGCAGTGGTCGTCATGGGCGGCGATGTAATTCACGCTCTGCAGTGGATCACGGTTGATCGCGCCGGGAAAGACGGCATTGCCATGCAGGCCCAGCGCCATCCTGAGCGAGCCACTTTCAGGGTGGCGCTCGCCAAAGAGGAAGCCCTTTGCCTCGGAAGGATGGCGACCGCGCATGTCCACACGGTAGACATCGTTCCACCAGCTCCAGCCCAGCTGGGCAAAACGCGGCGGGTCGTAGCCGCCTCCGCCCCAGGGTTCGGCCGTCAGGAATACACCACGGGAATGGCAGTAGCTGCGCACGGCGCCCAGCGTTTCGGAATCGATCATGGCACCCAGGTCGAAGCGAAAGCCATCGATGTGATACTCTTCAACGAAATGCCGAATGCTGTCCAGGATCAGCCGGCGTGCCATCGGCCGGGCCGTGTTCATGTCGTTACCACAGCCGCTGGCGCTGGTGTAATTGCCCTGATCATCCAGATGAAACCAGTATGCAGGATCGAGCGCCTTCAGCGGGTTGTTGTCATACTGTGATACATGGTTGTAGACAACATCCATCATCACCGCGATGCCGGCCTGATGACAGGCGTCCACCAGCTGCTTGAATTCCTTTGCCTGTCGGCCATCCAGCCCCGACCAGTCGCCTCTCTGATGACTCTGCCCGCTGGCGTACCACGACTCGGGAGCCAGAAAGTAGCTGGTCATGTAGCCCCAGTGATTGCGCTCCCAGGCATTCCATGTGTTGTGAATGCCCAGCTCGGGGCGATCGTAGTCGATCTCGATGTTGCCGAAGTCCTGCACGGGCAGGAACTCGACAGCCGTGATACCCAGCTGCTTCAGATGCGCCAGTCCGCCGTTTTCCGCATCGATGAAAGCCCTGTAGCTGCCGGCATCCTGTGATACACCGGCGGCCTCGCCTGCAGTCATGTCGCGCATATGGGCTTCGTAGATGATCAGATCCTTGAAGGCCGGTGGGCGCCAATCCATGCTGGCCCAGTCGTGACTTTCATCCACAATCAACGAGCGAGCCTGATGGACATAGGTGTTCTGACTGGCCACTGCCGTGGACCAGGGATCAGCGAATTCGCGATTGTGATCGGTCCAGCCAGTTGCGCCGTGGGGCCCTTCAATCGACCAGGTCCAGGCCGCAATGCCCTCAAGGGATTCGGGCGCTGCTTCCCAGGTTCCGCTTCCAGTCCGCGTGGCTTCAAGCGACCAAAGCGGCGCATCATCGTCGGGCCGGGCGTAGAGATTCAATTTGACGCTGCGGGCGCGGGGCTGAAAAAGCCTGAACAGCTCTTCGCCCTGCTGTGATACATGGCCCATGCGTTCATAATCGATGAAGTGGTCAAGCACTTCTGCCGGAATCAGCGGCAGGCGGCTGCCATCTTCCAGAACAACAATATGCTGGCGCTTCAATTCAAGTTCGCGTGAAGCGTGATACAAAAGATAGCTGCTGCCATCTTCCGCAAAGAGGCGATCTCCCTTTCGCAGGTTGAGCCTCAGCGTATCGGCCTCGGGCGACCAGGAAAGAAGCTGGGCAGGAATTGCATCATCACTGGAAAGCCTGATTGTATCGAAGCCGACCCAGTCGGCACGCAAGGCCATGGCTGCCTGTGAAGCAATCAGCAGTGTCAGCAGTGAAAACAGGCTTTTCGTCTTCATCAGCGCACCAGCAGGGCTTTGCGAATACTGACCTTGCCAGCCTGCTCGGCGCGAATCAGGTAGAGCCCACTGGCCCTGGCAGCGCCATTCCACGAGAGGCGATGGTTTCCAGCGGCGAGCATGCCGGACTGTATCACATCCACCTCCTGCCCCAGCATATTGTAAACGGCAACCTTTGTATCACCGGCCACGGGCAGACTGAGCTCCACATTCAATACTGGATTGAATGGATTGGGCCAGGGTTCGGATAGTTGAAAGTCCAGCGGCCTGGAGACCGCACCCCCTTCGACACCGACCTCCGCCACTTCGTCTGCCAGCAGGAACCAGCGCGGCTCCCATGCGCCGAAGTCCAGCTCCAGTGTTTCCGGAACACCGTCGGCGAATTCGATGACGTCACCGGTGAAGAGATCGGTCATGTACCAGACACCTTGCTCCATGCCCCACTCGGCGGGGCTAAGGTTCAGTGTGGGACTCAGCTGATTGCCACTAAGGTTGAAGGCGGCCAGAGCCAGCCCCTGATTGCCCGGCAGCTCGTGTCCGCGGGTGAAGGCATAAATCTGGCTGGGAATGGAGGACGTAACCTGCTCCATACGCTGCGTGCGGAAGTGTTCGTGACGACTTCTTGTCTCACAAAGAAGCTGATAATAGCTGCGCAGGTTGTCCGGATCGCTCCAGTTGATCAGCCCGCGCGGGCTGGTCTCACCCACTTCCTGACCGGCATAGATCAGCGGTACACCGGGAACGGCAAATAGCAGTCCGGCAGCGCAGCGTGTGACTTCCAGCCCGTGATCGGCGATGTAGCGGTTCTCATCATGGTTCTCGAGGAAGCGGAAGGGCAGGGCATTGTCCGGATACCAGAAGCCGAAATTGCTCAGGCGATCCTGCAGGGTTGAGGGAGCAACGGTTTCGAAGTTGCCGAAGGCCTGCCAGAAGAGATCCCAATCGTAGGCCAGATTGAAGCGATTGTCAAAGATCGAGAAATCGTTGGCTCCGGCCTCGGCCAGAAGGAAGAGGTCCGGACGCTTGGCGCGAATGGCCTTGCGCCAGTCGTTCCAGTACTGGGCGTCACGCTCCATCGGGCCCCAGGCGACATCACAGCGGAAACCGTCCACACCGACATCTTCAACCCAGTACTTGCACATGGTATTGATGCGCCACTTGAGATCGGCGTTGCTCACGTTGAAATTGGGCAGGCTGTACCAGTCGTAGTAATACTGATGAGTCCCGTCCGGATTGAACATGTAGTGGCTGTAATAGGGACTGTCCGAGCCCGCAGACAGGGCCTGGATCATCCAGGGATGGTCGATCGAGCTGTGATTCAACACGGCATCCATCACAACACGCAGCCCGCGGTCGTGGGCCTGGTTCACAAGGTTCTGAAAGTCTTCGAGCGTTCCGTAATCGGCTTCGATGGCGTAGTAATCGCTGATGGCGTAGCCATGATCGCTGGGGCCTTCGTTGATGGGCATGAACCAGATGGTGTTGACACCCAGATCCGCGATTTCGTCCAGCCTGCTGGTGATATCATTCAGCGTGCGACCGGCGTCGAAACTGCGCACATAGATTTCGTAGACGATGGCATCACGCACCCAGGTCGGGTAGCCGTCGGAAGACACGGGCAAAAGCAGTCCATGCTCGACTTCGAACATGCAGAGCGCTTCGCCCACATTACCGGCGGCATCTTCAACCACATGACGCACCCAGTACTCGCCGTCTGTGCTCGGATAGTCAGCCAAAAGGGCAATGATCTGGTCACTGTTCTGGATGGTAATCGCCTCCGGATTCTCCGGTAGCGGCTCCCAGTAGCGTGATACAATGTCACCGTCGATGTCCACGGTTGATGTGCCGTAAAAGCGTAGGCCATCTTCCTGCTCGAGCATGGAAATCCCCGGCTGCGGCGCGTGGTCGCGCACCCAGGTGAACTCCATGGTGGCGCTGCTGCCCCAGAAGCCTTCACCATCGACGGCCCAGGCCTGGAAGGTGTTGAGGCCTTCCTGCAGCTGCAGCGATGTGGACCATTCGCCATCCGTGATCGCCAGTGTCAGTGTATCACTGCCACCGGTCCAGTCACGCACCAGCTTGAGATCACCCACGGCATTGGCAGTAACTTCGCCGCGCACGGTCCTGGCAGACATTACCGTCTCGCCACCCAGCGTCAGAATGCGGACAACCGGACCGGGAGCCGCCATATTGGGGCCGACCTCTTCCGGTGTTACAGGCAGGAATCCGCGGCCAGCACCATCCAGCCGCGGCATGCGGCTTAAGTCGGCATTGCCCAGCAGACGATTTTCCAGCTCGTGCGGATAGACAAAAGCCACATCCAGCACATCACAGTCCCAGGATTCTGTCAGAGCGCCGTTGGCCGGACCCAGCTCTGTCACACGGCCATCAATCGGGGCAAGACCCGTGATCTGCGCCCAGCAGGCGATGTACCAGGCTTCCTGCCAGCTGCCCAGCCTGTTTTCCAGCTGATCCATCGGTAGATTGGCCACAAGGAAGCTGCGCGCCCCTTCGCTTTCGGTCCAGACATTCAGTGCAGGTCCTACGCTCAGCGGGTTGTGACCGTAGAGCAAATGGTTGTCGACCTCCTCATCCATGTAGCTGCTGTTCGGATTGATCAGGCCCATGGCGATACCGTTCTCGGCCCAGTCGGGAGTGGCCAGCTCGTCGCGATACAGGTCTTCCCCGGCCTGTGCATCCAGCCCGGGCATCAGCACCAGCTGAATGCGGCTATAGTCGTGTGACATGCCACGCTCGATGCGGATACGCATTGTATCACCGCCGGCAGCCTCCAGCAGCTGCACGCTGCGCAGGTCGGCATAGCCATCAAAGGGCGTTGTATACGAGTAGCTGCCCGGTCCGTCATCGTCCATGGCGGGATCCGTGCGCAGCCAGCCTTCGCCCTCACTTGAGCCACTCCAGTTGAAGGTGCCTGTATCACCGTCCACATCGGCGATGGACAGCTCAAGCCAGTAAGCGCTGCCTGTATCCGCAAAGGGAACAGTAACGCGAACGGAGTCGCCATCGAAACTGTGCGTAGCGGAGCTTCCATTCAGCAGGACCTCCAGCGAGGCCTCATTCAGGGCTTCCCCACCGTCCGGTTGTATCACAGCAATGGCGATTTCCGTTTCCTCGCCTTCCGCGAAGTGTGATCCAGCAGGTGGCCAGGCACCCGTAAAGCGTGGCGCGGCCGAGGGAATCAGATCCAGCATGGAATTGTTGTTGTCATCGGGATTCTGGCGGGGATTGTCGGGATCGGCCGTCCAGTTGTTGCCGTTGACGACGAACTTGTACTGGTAGCTGCCTTCAGCAAGCACCAGCTCGGTTGTCCAGACGCCTTCAGGTCCCTCCACCAGTGGGTTGGCTGTCATGTTCCAGCCGTTCAGTGTTCCTGCCAGCGTCACCTGTGTGACAGGACGGGGACCGGCAAAAAAGCTGGAACGGGAATCGAAGATAAAGCGATGCCAGACATCGGCGAATACCGGTGGCTCGCCCACGAAGAGGTTCCAGTTGCCACCATCGTTGTTATCCCATG
This sequence comes from uncultured Bacteroidaceae bacterium, assembly GCA_964345075.1. Lineage (GTDB taxonomy): Bacteria > CAIWAD01 > CAIWAD01 > CAIWAD01 > CAIWAD01 > CAYFPS01. The sequence continues at coordinate 39,256 of CAYFPS010000022.1, forward strand.
TATCACCGTTGGTGAAAACCCAGTGAAAGGAATCAACACCATCAATCGCTTCAATCTGCAGGCTCCAGATGCCATCACCCATATCAACCATGGGCGACTGCACGGCCAGACCATCAGACCAGGGAACGGTGCCGTCTGGCCAGATCGACGAAGGCGGCTGCGTCCAGGAACCCGCTCCAGAGTCGTTGATACCCCAGTGCATGCGGACTTCAGTGGGCACCGAGCCCACATTGGAGTTGTAATACACGGTGAGCAGATCGCCTGTTTCCGGCTCCTCCGGCGACCACCAGCAGTCCACATCATCAGCCATGTAGCTGACAATCCAGTTGTTGCCGGAGTTGTTGTCCCAGTTGCCGGTTCCGTCGGTGAAAACGAAAGCGATCTCTTCCATCTCCACGATGGACTGGAGGGTGATCGACCATGTATCACCGTCGTCGTTCAGCGGCGACTGCAGGGCAAAGCCATCGGGACTGTTGCTGCCCGCTGGCCAGTTAGCCTCCGCAGGCAAGGACCAGTCTCCGGTAGCCGGATCGTGCAGGGCCCAGTGCAGAATCACACTGGCTGGCGAATCCGGCAGAGTTCCCTCAATCGGATTGTAATGGATGGTCAGATCCTGCCCCAGCAGCGGCTGTGCGGGATCCAGAACGACGCTTTGGGCGAAGGCCCCGCTTGCCATAAGGGCAAACAGAAGCAGGGAATGACTTTGCATGATGGTTCCAGGCTGTGATAAACAGTCCCCAATGTACAAAAAGCCTGCGACTCACTGTCATGAGAATCACACAGCCCTAAATCATTGAACAGCATAGCCATTCTAAAATAGTAGACTGAATCATCATTCATTATAGTGCTTTTTGATAGTTCAGATGCAATAGCAGCAACAGGTAGAAAAGGGCAAAAGGAAAGGGCCCGCTGTTGGCAGGCCCTTTCTCACCAATTGGCCCACTTGCGCAGACCGAAGGACAGGAGTCAGATGGCGGCGAAACGTCGGGAGACTTCTTCCCAGTTGATGGCGTTCCACCAGTTTTCGATGTACTCAGGACGACGGTTCTGGTAGTGCAGATAGTAGGCATGCTCCCAGACATCCAGTCCCAGGATGGGCGTACCGCTAGCATCCATCAAGGGATTGTCCTGATTGGGCGTGCTGCTCACCTTCAGCTCACCATCCTTGACCAGTAGCCAGGCCCAGCCGCTGCCGAAACGCGTGGCTGCAGCAGTGGAAAAGGTCTGCTTGAAGGCATCAAAGCTGCTGAAGGCCTTGCTGATGGCTGCATCCAGCTCGGAACTGCGCGAGGCACCCCCGCCCTTCATCACATTCCAGAAGAGCGTGTGATTGAAGTGACCACCACCGTTGTTGCGAATGGCCGTGCGCTGGGCCTCGGGCAGGTCGCCCAGATTGGCCAGCAGGCTTTCCAGCTTCTGATCGCCAAAGGAACCGCCAGCAGCCTCAAGGGCCTTGTTCAGGTTGGCCACATAGGCAGCGTGATGCTTGCCGTGATGGATCTCCATCGTGCGGCCATCGATGTAGGGCTCAAGGGCATTGAAGTCATAGGGCAGATCGGGCAGTGCGTGCATGTTCGTGTCCTTCCTTAGAGGCTGCAGCCGCAGGTCGCGGTAAAGCCGAGTTGATCAAAGCGATCGGGTGAAATGCTGGGGCCAGTAGCCGTGCAATGCTGTTCGAAGGCTCCAACGGTGCTGGTGGCAACATCCGTGGCGCTGGAGCGCTCAATCTCGTGACGCTGCAGTGTCCAGATTACCTCGCCGTCCTTCATCAGGGCAAAGAAGGGGCTGGAGGGCGGAATCGGACCCATGTGTTCGCGCAGGCGGGCGACAGCGCTCTTCTCCATGCCGGCAAAAACCGTGTAGAGCTGATCCGGTATGCGGATATGCTGCAAGGCCAGCGCCACACCCGGACGGGCACTGCCGGCACTGCAGCCGCAAACGCTGTTGATCACGAAAAGGCTGGTGCCGGACTGCTTGACCGCCTCATCAACCTGGGCGACATCCAGCAGCTCCTTGAAGCCGACAGCCGTCAATTCATCACGCATCGGGGCGACTGCCGCCGGCGGATAGTTGGGAATATCGGTGTGCGTCATCTTCGACCTGTGATTTAGAACCATTTTGGTCTAATATATGCGCTGAAGAGCAATCGCGCAAGGGTTAGCTTGTATTGTTTGGGGTGGCGAAGTTGGATGCGCGAGGGGTCAGTTCCCGCTTTCGCGGGGATGACGGGCGTTAGGCGTTAGCCTGAAGAAGTTTCCAGTTACCAGTAGCCAGTGGCCAGCCAGAGGTGCAGGCGTTAGCCTGAAGAAGTTTCCAGTGACCAGTTGCCAGTGGCCAGCCAGAGGTCAGCAGCCAGTGGGGCAGTTGTCGACGCAGTCGGCAAATGGCCCCTGGCATAGTGCCGATGGATTTATGGTTGCACTGTAAGGTTGATTTGACACGGCAGGGACAATGGTGGCGTGAATAGCTTTGTGGTGCCTGGCACTCCCCTGGCACTCCCCTGGCACTCCCCCGGAACCAAGTACGCCAGTGGGGCAGTTGTCGACACAGTCGGCAAATGGCCCCTGGCGAAGTGCCGATTTATCGGCACGGCTACCGCTTCAGCAAGGACCGGCTTCGGCCGCCGTTGAAGCGGACGGGCACTCCCCCGGAACCAAGTACGCCAGTGGGGCAGTTGTCGACGCAGTCGGCAAATGGCCCCTGGCGAAGTGCCGATTTATCGGCACGGCTACCGCTTC
>CAYFPS010000023.1:0-10228 GCA_964345075.1 uncultured Bacteroidaceae bacterium
GACTGCGTCGACAACTGACCCACTGGCCTGCTGACGACTAACGCCTGACGCCTGACGCCTAACGCCTAACGCCTGTCCACTTCAGCTTCGGCCCGATGATGGTCCTTGCTGAAGTGGAGCCGTGCCGATGGTTCGGCACTTCGCCAGGGGCCATTTGCCGACTGCGTCGACAACTGACCCACTGGCCTGCTGACGACTAACGCCTGACGCCTATTGGCTGCCGCCTGCCGCCTTCTTCCAACAAGGTTCACAAGGAAAACAGTTCGGAACGGCTTTGTTTCATGGCCTCAACCTGTTAAATTTCTCAACAGGATTTGTTTGAAGAATCGAGGATCCATGAACCGCATACTTTCCAAGCGCGTGCTGAGCGAGGGTGTCAAGGACATTCGCGTGGAATCACCGCTGATTGCCCGCAAGCGTAAAGCCGGGCAGTTCATCATGCTACGCACCGGCAGCGAGGGCGAGCGCATTCCCCTGACCATTGCTGACGCCGATCCGGAAGAGGGCTGGATTCGCCTCATCTTTCAGGAAGTCGGCAAGAGCACGTGGGATCTGGGCAAGCTCGAAGTCGGCGACGAAATCACCGATCTGGCCGGCCCGCTGGGTCGCCCCACCGACATTCACAAGAAGGGCACGGTTCTCTGCGTCGGCGGCGGTATCGGTGTCGCGCCCGTTCACCCCATTGCCAAGGCGATGAAGGAAGCCGGCAACCGGGTCATTTCCATTATTGGTGCCAGGAACAAGGACCTGCTCATCATGGAAGATGAGATGGCCGCCATCAGCGATCAGCTGATCGTCTGCACTGACGACGGCACGGCCGGTCGCAAGGGTTTTGTCACCGACGCCATCCGCGATCTGCTGGACGGCGGGGAAGAGGTGGCCGAATGCGTTGCCATCGGCCCAGTCATCATGATGAAGGCCGTCAGCGACCTGACCCGCGGCTACGAAGTGCCCTGAACGCCACCATGGTGGACGGCACGGGCATGTGCGGTGGTTGCCGTGTCACGGTCGATCAGCGCAGCCGTTTCGTCTGTGTGGACGGCCCCGAGTTTGACGGACACGCCGTGGATTTCGATGAGCTTCTGCAGCGCCAGCGCGCCTACACGGAGCAGGAACGCGAGGCCATGCTCAGTCACGACTGTCGCATCGGCCGCTACGCCTAAGGAGGAGCCGTGGAAACGACCTACAACCCCATTCCCAAGGCCCGTCCCGGCAAGGTGGCGCGCGTCCCGATGCCGGAGCAGGATCCCGTCAAGCGTGGACGCAATTTTGAAGAAGTGCCCTTTGGCTACGATCCCGAGCAGGCACAGGTGGAAGCCAGTCGCTGCCTTGAATGCAAGGACCCCACCTGCGTAAGGGGCTGCCCGGTGGGCATCGACATTCGTGGCTTTGTCACCAGCATTCGCGAAGGCCAGTTCGAGGAAGCCATTCGCATCATCAAGCAGGACAATGCACTGCCCGCCGTCTGCGGCCGCGTCTGTCCGCAGGAAAGCCAGTGCGAGCAGGTCTGCGTGGTGGGCCGCAAGCACGAGCCCGTCGCCATCGGCCGCCTGGAGCGCTTTGCCGCCGACTGGGAGCGCGATCATGGCGAAGTAAGAATCCCGGAAATCGCCCCGGCCACCGGCAAGCGGGTGGCGGTTGTGGGCAGTGGCCCGGCCGGCCTGACCGTTGCCGGCGAGTTGGCCAAGCGTGGTCACAAGGTGACCATCTTCGAAGCCCTGCACAAGCCGGGTGGCGTGCTCATGTACGGCATCCCCGAATTCCGCCTGCCCAAGGACATCGTCGAGGCGGAGGTGGATTACGTCAAGAAGCTGGGTGTGGACATCGTCTACAATGCCGTCATCGGCAAGATGCTGACCATCCAGGAGCTGAAGGAAGAAGAGGGCTTTGACGCCGTCTTCATCGGTACCGGCGCCGGCCTGCCCTACTTCATGAACATTCCGGGCGAGAACTACAACGGCGTCTACAGCGCCAACGAGTACCTGACCCGCGTCAACCTGATGAAGGCCTACGACTTCCCGAAAGCCGACACGCCCGTTCGTCCCGGCAAGCGCGTGGCCGTCTTTGGTGGCGGCAATGTGGCCATGGACGCCGCCCGCACCAGTCTGCGCATGGGTGCCGAGGAAGTGGTCGTGGTCTATCGCCGCGGCAAGGAAGAGATGCCCGCCCGCGCCGAAGAAATTCATCACGCGGAAGAAGAAGGCATTGTCTTCAACCTGCTCTGCAATCCGGTTTCGATTGAGGGTGATGACAAGGGCAATGTCACCGGCATTACCTGCATCCGCATGGAACTGGGCGAGCCCGATGCCAGTGGCCGCCGCCGCCCGGTGCCGGTTGAAGGCAGCGACTTCAAGATTCCCGTGGACACGGTGATCGTTTCCATCGGCAACGGTGCCAATCCACTCTTGACTGAAGCGACGCCCGAACTCGAGTTGAACAAGTGGGGCAACATTGTCGCCGATGACAAGGGCCTGACCAATATCGAAGGCGTTTACGCCGGTGGTGACATTGTGATCGGTGCCGCTACGGTGATTCTGGCGATGGGCGCCGGCAAGGATGCCGCCCTGGCCATGCACGACTATCTGATGCAGCAGGAGGTCAACTGATGGAATTCAAATCCGTCGAGGAAGCCCTGAATTTCGCGATCAAGCGTGAAATCGAAGCCGCCCGTTTCTACACGCAGCTTTCCGAGAGAATGCGCAAGCGGGAGATGAAGGCCGCCCTGCTGTCCATGGCAGAAGAAGAAAAGGGCCATCGGGATCGCCTGATCGCCATTCGTGATGGTGGTGGTTTTAGGGGCGAAGAGAGCGAGCGCAAGGTCACGGATCTGAAGATTGCCGAGTTCGTCGAGATGCCCGTGATCACCGACGATCTGGACTGGAGCCTCGCGCTGGTGGTTGCCATGAAGCGCGAAAAAGCCGCCCAGCAGCTTTACTTGAAAATGGCCGAGGCGGCACCCAATGCCGAACTCAGGCAGACCTTCCTGGGACTGGCTCAGGAAGAAGCCGGACACAAGCTACGCTTCGAGCAGGAGTATGACGAAGTGGTGCTTGAAGGCAACTGATCACCGGCTGAAGGACATGGAGAAGGCAGCCCCCGAAAAATCGGGGGCTGTTCCATTTTCCTGACACATGAAAAACAGGATTTCTCCTCAAAGCTGATTCAGCTTGCACAGTCCTTTGTCTTGTGCTAAGCTCAGAACTGGTCTTCGGACCGCAGCAAGCAGTTGTATCATTCATCACAAGGAACCCACTATGAGGAAGCTGACAAGCGGACTCGTGCTGGGGACCGCCTGGGCCCTTCTGCTAACGGGCTGCAGTGTGGATCGTGAACCCGGCGATTCCACGCAGACGCTCTATCGTGCAGACCAGGTGACTCTCCTGCAACAGGTCCACCTTTCCCCCGGAAAGGCTTCACTGGTGGACGGCACGCTGGATTTCAGCCTCGAGCTGGATCCACAGAACGAAGTGCACTGGTCAACCAGCGCAGATCCCGAGAACGAGGCAGACTGGAACCAGGTCGTATCGGTAACGATACCGGCCGGCGCGGTGACAGAGCCCGTGACCATCGAGGGTCGCTGGATGGGCGGTGCCGGTGACCCTGCTCTGGGCTATGAATTCGGACCGGAAGGTCTGCACTTCAGCGCCCCGATTCAGGTTAGCATCGCGCTGCCGATTGATGAAGCAACCATCCCCTCTGACGAAGAGCTGCTGGTGCTTTACGATCGGGAAGACGGCTGGTACGAAGCGGTGGACAACGAAGTTCACTGGAATACCAGCGGTAATGCCGTCACGCTCGACGCGGGTATCGATCATTTTTCGCGTTATGTGATCGCAACCGGTCCCCCTCCGGTGGACATTGTCGATCTCGACATTGACGAATGATCCAGAACGTCCCGCAATCGCGGGACGTTTTCTTTTCAGCTGACAGGCAGTCTTAGGGTAAAGCGGCTGCCCTTGCCCGGGCTGCTCTCCACATCCACGCTGCCACCGTGTGAGTCCATCACCATGCGAATCAGCGGCATGCCCATGCCCGTTCCACCCTTTCCCTTGGTGGTGAAGTAGGGCTCGAAGATGCGCTCCACCACTTCCGGCGCCATGCCGCAACCATTGTCTTCAATCATGACTTCCAGATGTCCGTCACGCTGTTTGCTTCTGCAGTGAATGCGTCCACCGGGCTGCCCTTCCAGTGCGTGGGCGGCATTCAGCACCAGATTCATCAGGGCCTGCTGCAGCAGCTCGCTGTCACCGTGTGCCGGTCGGATATGCTTGTCCAGATCCAGCAGCACAACCAGTCCGTGTTCAGGCGGCTGCTGGCCATCGCCTCGCTCCAGCAGGGTAAAGCGCTGCATGCGCCCACCTGACTCTGTCATCAGCTCCATTGTATCACGGATCAGGCGATTGACATCCAGCTCAACGGGCCGGTGGGAAAGCGGCCTGCTCAGGTCGCGCAGGTTTTCTGAAATGCGGGCGATGCGCTCGGCCATTTCATTGATGCGCTCCATGTCCTTTTCCAGCTCGGGCTGAATCAGACCGGCCTCCAGAATGCGCAGCCGGGCCATTTCCGAGTGGCCCACCAGCGGGCTAAGCGCGTTTCTGATTTCGTGAGCGATGCTGCCTGCCATGCGGCTCATCATGCTGAACTTCTCGCGCTCCAGCAGATCCAGCTGCATTTGCTTTTCGATGGTGACATCCACGATCACACAGCCCAGCTGTCCACGACTGCCCGCGTGATCCATGGGGAAGGGCCAGAAGCGCAGCGTGCGAGAGCCGTAGCTCTCTTCCACGCTGCCGCCCGGCTGTGATACAACTTCCTTCAGGCGCAGCGCCAGATCTTCACGCATTTTGAGACCCAGCGAACTCTCCGTCGAAAGATGAAAGGCATCCAGCCTGGCCATGTCGTGCTCGAAGCGGCTGTTGCCAAAGAGCAGCTCGCCCTTTGCGTCCAGCAGAATCAGTCCGCTGGGAATGGCGTCGGTGATCAGGCGGTGCATGCGTTCCATTTCATGCAGGCGCTCGCGACGGGCTTCTTCCAGTTTGCGCAGGTGCAATTGCGCCATGGTCATCGAGGCCAGTTCGCACAAACCGTCCAGCAGTACGAGCATGTGCTCGGTAAAAATCCTTGTGGAAGAGCTGTCCACACAAATGGCGCCGATAATCTGTCCCTTGCGGCGCATGGGCACGCAGAGGCTGCTCTTGAGATTGAGATCGATCACGGATCTGGAGAAGGCCAGCTCTTCCATTTCCTGTAAATTCGAACTCCTGAGCGGCTGCCCACTGAGCATCACCTGCTGCAGGATCGAACTGGAAACAGCATCACCCGGCCTGTGGATGGTGTGGCCGTCCCGATCGATGCCCCGCGTGATACGAAAGGAATCGGCCTTGCCCTCAGCCAGAAAGCCGCGATCGGCATCGACCAGCTTGATCGCTTCCTTCAGCAGCAGATGAATGGCTTCATCCTCGGTCGAGCAGGCGTTCAGCTCGTGGGCAAGCTCCAGCAGCCTGTCCAGTTCGCGCCGTGTGAAGCGGTCCTGTCCGGCGCGCAGATCCTCACTGCGCCGGGCCAGATCCGTGTAGCGGCCCAGTTCTTCAAGCAGTGTGGGCATGATTCACCTCCTCCCGCCTTAGCCATGTATCACAGCGGCGGGCAAGATCCAGCAGCTGCCTGAGCAGCCTGCTCGTTTCAAGACGCTCACGCCAGACAGGCGAGAGCCCCGATGCGATTTCGTCAACCAGCTCCAGAGCCTCGCCTGTAACACGGCAGGCCTCGAGCCATTCCTCACGCGTGGCATGCCAGTTGCTGCGAAGCCAGCCCAGCCTGATCCTGAGGAGCAGGCCCGGCGCCTGGGACAGGGCGATGCTGCCCTTCAGACCTTCCCAGACTGCATTGTCGAGCTCCAGAATGCGCAGGGCGTGTCGCAGGCCTTCGTCGTCTTCCGCATGATCAATCAGCGACTGGCGCAGTTCCTCGGCCGGAACCGCCAGGCCCCGCCTCAGCATGTCCAGTCGAAGCGCCAGCAGACCTCTGCGGCTGCCAGATCGAATGCCCGCCTGCATGCAGGAGGATGCGCCAAGCGAATGCCAGCTTGCCAGCAGGCACCAGCGCTCCAGCAGCTCGTCATCCGGTTTAAGTGAAAGAAAACGCTCAAGCAGCTCCGGCTCCGGCGCAAGATCCAGATCGTGACGCAGCTGCAGGCGCTGAAAACAGGCCTCCGCAGCAAGGCTGTCTAGTCCGCGCTCGATGGCTTCATTCTGCTCCCGCTCCCAGACATCTTCGGCCTGATCCAGCATGCCCAGTGCGGCCCAGGCATTGCCTTCGTGATCCAGCAGAATCAGCTCCATCTCCTTGCGACCCAGCCGGCGGGCCTTGGCCTGCGCCAGCGCCAGATCGGGCAGCGCCTGATCGGGCCTGCCCTGACGAATGCGGATCAGCGCGAGATTGGTCTGGGCGGTCAGTTCGTCGTGATCCAGATGATAGCGCGAGGCAAGGCGGGCGGCATCTTCCAGCTCTGCCCGGGCCTGTTCCAGACGCCCGTGCTGCAGATGTATCACGCCCAGATTGTTGCCCAGCCAGACCTGCTGCCGCGGGCGCAGCTGCTTGCGTCCCTGTCTGTCCAGCAGCCGCCAGAAGCGCATGGCCAGCTCCGTGCGCCCTGTTTGAAAGGCACACGCGCCCAGTGTGTTACAGGCGTAGCACTGGCCGGGCTTGAGCGGGGAAGGCACTCTGGCTGCTTCAGCGGCGGCCTTTTCAAGAAGCTGATCAAGACTTCGGCTTCGACCGCGACCGGCCTCAATTTCCGCCAGCTGCGCCTGCAGCTCCAGCCGCCTGCTGTCTTCTTTGGTGGCGGCAATGGCCTGCCTGGCCAGCCGGGCTGCAAGACCCTCGCGCTTCATGCTGCGCAGGGAATGAATCATGCGGGTCAGGTGCCCGCCTTCTTCCCGCTCCATTCGGTGCAGGCTGCGCGACAGTTCATAGGCTTCGGCATGTCGGCCCGCTTCATTCAGCGCCGCCGCCAGATGCTTGCTCAAGGCCAGGCGGGCTTTCCCTTCAAGCTGGGGCAGCAGCGCCCTGATCCACTTGATGCGTGATTCATCACGACTTGAGTGGCGGCTGCCCAGCAGAATATGAGTGCTTAGTTCAGTGGGCAGGTCCCGGGGCTCCGAGCGCAAGAGATGCGCCAGAACCAACTCGTGCCGCCCGGGGTCCCGCTCGTAAATGCGCCTGACCAGATAGGCATTGGCCTTGCTGGATTCTTCGGCCGCTTCAGCCTTCGAATCCTGCGCCTGCTCGGTGGGAACAAGACAGCCATCGCCCCGATCGCGCAGCCAGCCGGTCAGTTCCAGATCCTGCAGCAGTTCCTCGCGGCCCGTCTGCACAATGCTCATCCATAAACTGGCCGGTCCCTGCGGCAGCCAGGCCGCGCAGAGGGCCAGCGCCCTGGAGGCATCGGCGGAAAGCTGCCTTTGCTTGTTCAGCGTTCGAACGCCCTGAATCTCGCCCGTCTGGTGCAGGGTGCTGATCGCGGGTCGCAGCTTGACACTGCCTCCCAGCAGATTCAGGCGCAATCGCTTGAGCAGCTCGTCGCTGGTGCGAAAGCCCTGCTCAAGCAGGCTGCCGGCAAGTTCTTCTTCCGTTTTCAGGCCGGGCAGATGGATCAGGCTGCGCAGAATTTCATCCCTGCTGAGGGCATTCAGGCGCTTGACCGTGCCCTTTGTGCTGGCTTTGGGAAACTCTCGCCCGACACTGGCAATCAGCCAGCTGCCAGCCTGCTCGCCAAGTTCGGCCTCAAAAGCGGCAAGCTCCGATTTGCCGTCATGATCCAGCGCCTCATCCACAATCAAGGCAAAACAGGGCTGAGGCTGATCAAACTGATCTTCCAGAAAGCGCAGCAGCTGCCTGGCCAGTACGCCGAGCCCAAGTGCTCCATTCAGGGCTCCCGCCAGCAGCGGAAAGGATTCCATGCGGGCCGGTTCCTGCAGAAAACTGCGGGCCCAGTCCCGCAGGCCCTTTCGACCGCGCAGATCCAGTCGCATCCAGTGTTCACCCAGAGCAGATCGCTTGAGCAGCCACTCGCCCAGCACCTGTTGCCAGGCGGACTGCTTGCTGCAGGTCAGGTGCAGGGCCCGCACACTGTCGGCTGGCGGCAGAGCTGCCTCGTCGGTCTGATGACGCAGGCGTTCGGGAATCAGCAGGGCCACATCGCGAGGAGCGGCCTTCAAAAGCAGATGCTTGAGCCATTCAGCGGCGCTGGGCCGCCGGGCAGGATCAAAACTCAGGGCGCGCTGTAGCATGCTGTCTGCCTTGACCGGCAAACGGGCCTGCTCCCGGCGCATCTCATCCAGCGCCTCTTCCGGATTGGAAGAGAAGGGGAAGTTCCCGCTTATAATGCGGCAGGCCACCACTGCCAGACTGAAAATGTCGCTGGCGGCAGTTGGCTCACTGTTTTCGATGACTTCAGGAGCCATGGTCGAAATCGTGCCTGATCTTGAGGGCTCGGTTTCGTTCAGGCTGCGTGCAAGTCCAAGGTCGATCAGGCTTGCCCTGGAGCCGCTTAGCAGAATATTGCCCGGACTGATATCACCATGCATGTAACCAAGCTCTTCCAGCTCGCACAGGCCCTGTAAAAGCTGCATCAACCAGCCATTCACCGTAGCACTGTCACTGGCAGGCAAATTGCCGGCCGTCAAGCCGGATTTGCGCTCCAGAACCAGTGTCGGGCCATCGGGAATCAGGTCAATCAGTTGTGGAAAGCAGGGACTGCTGAGCTTGCCCAGGAGTTCAGCTTCCTTGAGTAGAGCCGATTTGCGCGCAGGATCCAGCGGGCGTTTAAGACAGACGGAGCGGCCAGTCCAGCGATCGAAGGATTCCAGAACACTGCCTTCACCACCCTGATCAAGCGAGCCCAGGATCTGAAAGCGTCCATGAATGGCCTTGCCAGCTTTCATCGCCAGGCCTCCTCGTCCACGAGCAGTAGGCTGACCTGATCGATCAGGGCCGTGCGCGCCAATTCGGCTTCCAGCGCCTGCGAAAGATCATCACTTGCTGCATCCATGCGGGCCAGCGCTTCGGCATCAAAGCCGGCACTGGAAAGGCCGTCGGTGGCCAGCAGCAGCCGATCACCGGGCAAAAGCTCCAGATCCATACAAAGCAGCTGATCCCGGCCGGAAACACCCAGCGCGCGGCTCAGGTTGCTGGCGTGGCCGGGAGCGGCCAGATGGTCACGGCTGAGCTGAAGGCATTCACCCTGCCTGAACAGATAGGCGCGGCTGTCGCCCACATGATAGAGGCGGAGCTGGCCATGAAGAATGCAGATGCCTGTCAGGGTTGTGGCCATTTCCCGTTCGCCCAGCTCGCCCTGCAGGCTGGCCATGGCGCGGGCCAGATGGATTTGCAGCTGGCGACCGGCAGGAGCCTGGTCATGCTGCTGCAAATGAAGCTGACACTGTTCGATGAAAGTTTCAGCCGAACGGCGCGAAGCCAGGCCGGGATAGCGCATGCCGCCCGCCCCGTCGCAGGCAACAGCCAGCAGCCCGCCCGCAACCGCCATGGCGGAAAGCCAGTCGCCCTCCGGCTCAAACAGACCGGGGGAGCGGCTGAATGCATGAAGGCCCGGAACGAGTCCAGGCAACGGGGAGGATGAACAATTTGCGGCCATTAAAGCTGGCTATCGGCAAATGCAAAGCTGGACTTGAAGCTGGAGTGAGAACTTTTCGCTCTTTTTTTGGGGCCAGAAAAAGAACCTACATTGAAGGCTTATCAATCCGGAGGAAGCATGATTTGTTCGATTCCCACAGAAGGCCGGGCTGGAGAAAGCCGGGTCCCGATTCTGCCCAGGCAGGCTCGAGCCCTTGTCGGACTGGGCCTTGAGCTTCGTGTTGAGGCCGGATTGGCCGCCCATCTGGGTGTGCCGGACAGCGCCTGGGAAGAGGTCGGGGCAAGCATTGTGGCAGACCGGCAGGCCCTGCTGGCCGAGGGTGACATGATTCTCCGGCTGGGCAAGCCCTCGCTGGAGGAGATTGCCCTGCTGAAAAGTGGTGCCCTGCACATCAGCTATCTGGACCCCTTCCGCGATGCTGCACCCCTCAAAGCCATGAATGAGCGTTCCGTCAGCGCAGTCTGCATGGAGATGATTCCGCGCACGACTCTGGCACAGAAGATGGATGCGCTTAGCAGTCAGGCCAACCTGGGCGGCTATGTGGCCGTCGTGCTGGCCGCCGAGCAGCTGGAT
>CAYFPS010000023.1:10238-41401 GCA_964345075.1 uncultured Bacteroidaceae bacterium
ACCGGCCGGCACCCTTACACCTGCCCGCGTATTCATCCTTGGCGCCGGTGTCGCCGGCCTGCAGGCCATCGCCACGGCCAAGCGGCTGGGCGCCCGCGTGGAGGCCTTTGACACCCGCCCGGTGGTCAAGGAGCAGGTGGAAAGCCTGGGCGCCAAGTTCGTTGAAGTGGATCTGGGCGAAACCGGCCAGACCAGGGATGGCTATGCGCGTGAGCTGACTGCCGAGCAGCTTGAACTGCAGCGTCAGGAAATGGCCCGCCGCTGCGCGCAGGCCGACATTGTCATTACCACCGCTCAGCTATTTGGTCGCCCCGCCCCGCGCATTCTGACGGCTGAAATGGTGGCTGGCATGAAGCCCGGCAGCGTGATTGTCGACATGGCGGTGGAAACCGGCGGCAATGTGGAAGGCAGCGTGCTGGATCAGGCTGTCGAAGTGAATGGCGTGCGCATTCTGGGCTATGGCAATCTGCCGGGCCGCGTGCCCGTGCATGCCAGCGAAATGTACAGCGCCAACCTCTTCAACTTTGTCGAGCACTTCTGGAACAAGGAAGAGAAGACATTCCGCTATGACATGGATGATGAAATCCTGAAGGGCGCCCTGCTCTGTCATCAGGGCAGCATCCTGAACGAAGCCTTCAAAGGCTGAAAGGAGGGACCATGGACCTGCACAACATGATCTATCTGGTCTTCATTCTGCTTCTGGCCATTTTCCTTGGCTTCGAGCTGATTTCAAAAGTACCCGCGACCCTGCACACGCCCCTGATGAGCGGGAGCAATGCCATTAGTGGAATCACGGTGGTTGGTGCCCTGCTCAGCGCCGGTTTTGGTGGTGAAGGACTGGCCGCCATGCTTGGTGGTCTGGCTGTCTTCTTTGCCATGATCAATGTGGTTGGCGGCTATCTGGTCACCGACCGCATGCTGGCCATGTTCCGCAGCAAGGAGAAGAAGCAGTGAACCTCGAATTTGTCATCAATCTGGCCTACGCGGCTTCGGCCCTGCTTTTCGCCTTTGGCATCAAGATGCTGTCCAGCCCGGCTTCGGCCAGGCGGGGCAACATGGTCAGCGCCATCGGTATGGCTCTGGCGATTCTGGTAACCCTGCTGGATCAGCAGATCACAAGCTGGATGTGGATCGTGGCCGGCATGGCCGGCGGCAGCATTGTGGGCCTTCTCGCGGCCCGGCTGGTGGCCATGACCTCCATGCCGGAAATGGTCGCCTTGCTGAATGGCTTCGGCGGCATTGCTTCGCTGCTGGTGGCCTGGGCCGAATACGCCAAGGGTGGTGCGGACTTCGAGGCCTACAGCAGCGTGACGGTTGCGATCACGGCCCTGATCGGCGGCGTGACCTTCACGGGATCCCTGATTGCCTGGGCCAAGCTGAAGGAAGTCATGACCGGCCGCCCGATTCTCTTCATGGGTCAGCAGCTGGTTAATGGGCTGGTGCTTGTGGGCATCGTGGCGCTCACCGTGATGTTTGCGCTGGATCCCACCTGCAACATGTCCTTCTACCTGCTGATTGGCCTGGCACTCTTCCTGGGCATCCTGGCCGTAATCCCAATCGGTGGCGCCGACATGCCCGTGGTGATTAGCCTGCTCAACAGCTATTCGGGTCTGGCGGCCTGCGCGGCGGGTTTCATCATCTACAACAATGTGCTCATCGTGGCCGGTGCGCTGGTGGGAGCCAGCGGAATCGTGCTCACGGTGATCATGTGCAAGGCCATGAACCGCAGCCTGTCCAACGTGCTCTTCTCGGGCTTTGGTGCCACAACCCAGCAGGCCAGTGGCGAACAGGGTGAAGTCAAGGCCCTGAGCGCCGAGGACGCCTACTATGTGCTGGAAGCGGCGGCCTCTGTGGTCTTCGTGCCCGGCTACGGTCTTGCGGTGGCGCAGGCCCAGCATGCCGTGCGCGAGCTGGCCGAGCTGCTGGAGGAGAACGGCTGCGAGGTCAAGTACGCCATTCACCCGGTGGCGGGCCGCATGCCCGGACACATGAATGTGCTGCTGGCCGAAGCCAATGTTCCCTACGAGCAGCTGGTGGAAATGGACGCGATCAATCCTGTGATCGACATGGTCGACGTGGCCGTTGTCATTGGCGCAAACGATGTGGTCAACCCGGCTGCACTGGACGAAGAGAGCAGCCCGATTTACGGCATGCCCATCATCGAGGTGCATCGCGCCCGCACGGTTTTCGTGTTGAAGCGCTCGATGGCCGCCGGGTTTGCGGGAATCCAGAACAAGCTCTTCTTTGGACAGAACACACGCATGATCTTTGGTGATGCCAAGGCGACCATTACACGTCTGGTGGCGGAGTTCAAGGGCGAATAAGCAAGTGTCCAATGCAGCCAGGCAGCATCTGAGCGAATTGCAGGAGCGGGCCAACCGCCTGCAGCAGCTGATTCGTGATGAATTCCGACGAAAGGGCCTGAGCAGTAGCGAGCCCCTTTCGCGTCAGCTGGATGCATCCGCCCTGCACATGCTGGAAGAACTGGGTGATGCCGTACCCGTTCCGCTTTACATCAGGGATCTGGACGGCCGCTATTGTTACTGCAACGCTGCGCTGGAAGAGATGCTCGGCCTGGAGCGCAGCTCGATCATCGGTCGTGATACACGGGATCTCTTTCCTGCTGAATTCGCCCAGGCCGTTGACGAGCGCATGGCCGAACTGCTGCGAACGGGCGCGGATCAAGTGGAAGAGCGCACCTTGCCCGCGGGCAAGGGCGTGGATGTCCGCATTCAGCGCTCGCTTTTGCGCAATCAGGACGGGCATGTGATCGGTCTGCTGGGGGCCGTGCTGGATTTGATGCCACAGAAAAATGCCCAGCGCGCCCAGGCCCTGAGCGAAGCCCGCTATCGCAATCTCTTTCTAAATGCTCTCGACTCGATTCTGGTGCTGGATGGTCTGCATCTGGTGGAATGCAATCCGGCCGCCTGCGAACTCTTCGGCATGCAGGAAGAAGAGCTGACCGGACTGAGTCTGGTGGATCTCTCGCCCCCATTGCAGATGGATGGCGCTCCGTCCAGACAGGCCCTGCAGCATCTTGTGCAGAGTGCCTGCCGTGGTGGTCGCCGCACCATCGAGTGGTCACTGAAGAGCCCGAAGCGCGGCATTCTGGAAGTGGACATCAGCCTCTCGCCCTTGCAGCTGGATGGCCGTGATCTGGTGCTCGCGCTGGTCCGTGATGTTTCGGAGTACCGCCGCGCGCAGGCCGCGCTGGAGGCCAGTGAGCAGTTCAGCCGCGGCATGGTGCAACACGCGCCGATCGGCGTCTTGTATACGGACCTGGACGGCACGCTGATTTTTGAAAACGAAGTCATGGCGAAAATGCTGGGTGTGCCGGAGGGGCAGCGCTCACGGGCGCTGGGCAAGCGTTTGCAGGATCTGCCTGGCCTGGAGCGCGTCGGCCTTCAGGAAAAGCTGGCCCGTGTTGCCCGCGGCGAAGTGTTGCAGAATCTGGAATTCGTCTACGAAAGCGTCTACGGACGCCGTTTACGCATGCATGTGCAGATGGCCCCGCATACCAACCCGGATGAGCGCGTGGTTGGCGCCATTTTCATGATTCAGGATGTCACCGAACTGCGCCGCCTGGAAGAGCAGCTGCATCACGCGCAGAAAATGGATGCCATTGGCAATCTGGCCGGGGGCATTGCTCACGATTTCAACAATCTGCTCACTGGCATCAGCGGCAATGCGGAAATGGCCCTGCAGATGCTGGAGGACCCGAATCGCGTCAAGTCGGCCCTGAAGGAGATGATTGCGATCAGCGATCGCGCCAGTCAGCTGACCCAGCGCCTGTTGAGTTTCAGCCGCCGTCAGGAAAGCAACCCCAGACCGGTGATTGTATCACGGCTGATCGAGGATATCCGCCGCATGCTGCAGCGCCTGATCGGCGAGCAGATTCAGCTGGAGCTGGTTCAGGAGGATGTTGCCTGGGCCGTGCGCGCGGATCCCGGCCAGCTGGAGCAGGTGATTGTCAACCTGGTGGTCAATGCCCGTGATGCCATGTCCGAGGGCGGTCGCATCCTGATGGAAATCCAGAATGTGGATCTCGACGAACACGAGGCCCACCTGCTGGACCTGAAGCCCGGCCCGCATTTGAAGCTCAGCATTTCGGACACCGGACACGGTATTGCCGAAGAGCAGATCGAGCATATTTTTGATCCCTTCTTCACCACCAAGCAGGTCGGCAAGGGCACGGGTCTGGGGCTCAGCATTGTCTATGGCATCATTCGGCAGTGCGGGGGCGCCATCGAGGTTGAGAGCAGTCCGGGTGACGGCACGACCTTCACGATTCATCTGCCCTCACTGGGCACGCTGGATGCTCCCCGCGAGAGTGCGCCACGGGAGCGCCGTCTGCACATGGCTACCGGCGCCGAAGAAATTCTCGTCATCGAAGATGAAGACGCCGTGCGTGAGCTGACTGTGCGCTGCCTGGAGCACTGTGGCTACACGGTATACAGTGCTGCCGACGGTGAGCAGGCGCTGGAGCTGGTGTCTGCGCGGGAAGAACCCGTAGACATCATCCTGAGCGATGTGATCATGCCCGGGATGAGTGGACCGGCCACTGTGCGCCGCATTCGCGAAATCTGGCCGGCAGTGACGGTCCTGTTCTGCAGCGGATACACCGATGGCGAATTGAAGAAGCACCACCTGTCACCGGAAGAAGGCGCTGCCCTTCTTAATAAGCCTTATTCCCTTGAAGACCTAAGTCGCCGCATCCGTGAGACCCTCGATGGTTTCAGCAGCAACTGAAGCCCACCCCGATCAGCTGCAGTTGATGGCGCTGGGCTGGCAGGCCTGGCGCGATGGCGACTGGTTTGCTGCGCACGATCACTGGGAAGAAGTCTGGATGAGCCTCAAGGGCCGCCCTCGCCGCCTGCTGCAAGCGCTGATTCAGCTCTCGGTGGCACTGGTTCATCTGGAGCAGGGCAACCTGAAGGGCGCGCGCAGCCTGCTTGTGAAGGCTCAACAAAGGCTGAAGCAGGTTGGCAGTGTTGATGATCTGGAACTGCCCGCTGCCGGACTGCCCGAGCCCTCCGCCCTGGTTGCGGCCATCCTGAATCTGGAAGGGCAGCTGAAGGGACTTCCCGACTTGCCGAATAAGGACTGGAGCATGATCCAGCCCCCCGAACTGACTGCTGCCGGGCCCGCCTGACTCATCGCCTTAGCCCCGTCTTTCCTATCTTGGGGCCACTGTGTCACGATCGAAGGGGCGATGCGGGAATCACGGGCGGCAAAACGGGAGCGTGCGCTTCGTATCACGGCAAGGCTGAAGCAGGCCTGGCCCGAAAGCCGCTGTGCCCTTAGCCATAAAAACGCTCTGGAACTTCTCCTTTCAACCATCCTTTCCGCTCAGTGCACGGATTCCCGGGTCAATCAGGTAACGCCCACGCTTTTCTCCCGCTATCCGAATGCTGCTGCCGTGGCCGGAGCCGATCTGGACGAGCTGGGCGAGGTCATTCGCTCCTGCGGTTTCTATAACCAGAAGGCGAAAAGTCTGAAGGGCTGCTGTGTGCGCCTGGTGGAGGAGCACGGCGGTCAGGTGCCTGCCGATCGTGATGCCCTGGTCAAACTGCCGGGCGTGGGTCGCAAAACGGCCAATTGTGTTCTGGGAACCTGGTACGGCCAGCCTGCCATGGTGGTGGACACACACATGATCCGCATCTGCAACCTGCTGGCGCTTACAAAAAGCCGCGACCCGGAAGTCATCGAGCAGGACATGATGAAGCTTTTGCCCCCGGAAGAGTGGGTGAGCTTCACCCATCGCATCATCGATCACGGAAGGGCCGTCTGCATTGCGCGCAGGCCGCGCTGCGCCGATTGCTGCCTTTCCAGCTGTTGCCCGTCCAGCCAGACGGGAGAAGGGATTTCATGCTGAGAGACAGGCTCTTCCTTGTGCTGGCCGGTGTCTTCATCGCCTCGCTTGTTAGCTGCAATCTCATCTTTCAGAAGTTCTTCCACTGGACGCCATTCGGCCTCTACACCTTTGAGATTTCCGTAGGCATTCTGCCCTACCCCGTGACCTTTCTCGTTACTGACATCATCAGCGAGCTCTACGGTCGCAGGAAAGCCAATCAGGTGGTAATGGCCGGTTTGTTTGCCAGCATCTTTGTGATGGGTGTCATTTTGCTGGCCAATGCCGTTCCCGCCACCAGCTGGTCACCGGTGGACGGTGATACATTCAGCCGCGTGTTCGGTCTCTTCGGCCCGGCGGTCTTTGCCTCGATGGTGGCCTACCTGCTGGCGCAATTGATCGATATCCGCGTCTTCCACTTCTGGAAGCGTGTGACAAAGGGCAAACATCTCTGGCTGCGCAATAACGGATCGACCATTGTATCACAGCTGGTGGATACCGCAACCGTAATTCTCCTGCTCTGTATCACCGGCGCTATTGAATGGAAGTTATTCGTGCCCCTGGTTGTGAACGGCTTTCTTTTCAAGGTGATTGTCGCCCTCTGTGATACACCCTTTTTCTATCTGGCAGTGGCGCTGCTCAAGCCGCGCATCGGAGGCGAGGAAATGGAACTGAACGAGGCTGTCACACAGGCCGCCTGAAAAGGAACTCAACATGAATGAATCACATATCGCCCGCATTGAAGAACTGACCCGCGAACTGCTTGTTCAGGTGGGCGAAAACCCCGAGCGCGAAGGTCTGCTCAGGACGCCCCATCGTGTTGCAAAGAGCTGGGAGTTTCTGACCAACGGCTACCGGCGGGATCTGAAGGAACTTTTGAACGATGCCGTCTTCCATGAAGACTGCAGCGAGATGGTCATCGTCAAGGATATCGAGTTCTTCAGCCTCTGCGAGCATCATCTGCTGCCATTCTTCGGGCGCGCTCATGTGGGCTATCTGCCGCGAGGAAAGGTGATCGGCCTCTCCAAGATTCCGCGCATCATCGACATGTACGCTCGGCGCATGCAGGTGCAGGAGCGTCTCACCCACGAAGTGGCCCTGGCGCTGAAAGAGGTGCTTGATCCGGCGGGTGTTGCGGTTGTCATGGAAGCCCGTCACATGTGCATGCAGATGCGCGGTGTGGAAAAGCAGAACAGCTATGCGACCACCAGCGCCATGCTGGGCGAATTTCATGACGATTCGGAGACACGTGCCGAATTCATGTCCATCATCGGAATGAAAACGATCTAGAAATGAGCCTTTGCCCGGCAAGGGCCGAAGGCAGGATAGCCGGCTGCCACCGGTTGAATGCAGGAGTTAGCAATGTCCTACACCTATCACGAGATGTTTCCGCTGGGCGCGGATACCACCAGTTACCGACTTCTGAGCAGCGATCATGTCCGCGTGGAGAATTGCGGCGGCCGCGAGATGCTTGTCGTGGATCCTGAAGCCCTGACGCTGCTGGCCAGGACGGCCATGACCGATATCAACTTTTTCCTGCGACCTACTCATCAGGAGCTGGTGGCCAAAATCCTTGACGATCCCGAAGCCACCGAGAACGATCGCTACGTGGCGCGGGCCATGCTGGAGAACGCCCGCATTTCAGCCGAGCGCAAACTGCCTTTCTGTCAGGATACGGGAACAGCCACCGTATACGCCAAGAAGGGGCATCTTGTGCTGACCGACGGGGCGGACGAGGCTGCCCTATCTGCCGGCATCTTCAAAACCTATGAAGAAGAAAACCTGCGCTATTCCCAGGTTATGCCGCTCAGCATGTTCGAGGAGAAGAATTCGGGCAACAACATGCCCGCGCAGATTGACATTGTGGCCTCTCAGGGCAGCGCCTACAAGTTCCTGTTTGTGGCCAAGGGTGGCGGTAGCGCCAACAAAAGCCAGCTCTTCCAGATGACCAAGGCGGTGCTGACGCCACGCACACTCAAGCCTTTCCTTGTGGAAAAAATGAAGACTCTGGGGACGGCCGCCTGCCCGCCCTATCACCTTGCCTTTGTGATTGGCGGCACCAGCGCCGAGACCGTGATGAAGACGGTCAAGCTGGCCTCCACCGGCTGGTACGATGCCCTGCCCACCAGTGGCAGCATGGCTGGCCAGGCCTTCCGTGATGTGGAACTGGAAGCCGAGCTGCTGGAAGAAAGCCGCAAGCTGGGCCTGGGTGCGCAGTTTGGTGGCAAGTATTTCTGTCACGAAGTCCGCGTGGTACGCCTGCCTCGTCATGGCGCCAGCTGCCCGATTGGCATGGGCGTATCCTGCAGCGCCGACCGCAATGCCAAGGCCCGCATCGATCGTGAAGGCATCTGGATGGAAGAGCTGGATCTGGATCCGGGCCGTTTCATCAAGGGCCTGGAAGAAGGCGCGGCAGAAGGCGTGGAAGTCGACCTGAACCGGCCGATGCCGGAAGTGCTCAAGACCCTCAGCCAGTATCCGGTGAAGACCATGCTGCGCCTGACCGGCACGCTGATTGTCGCCCGCGACATGGCCCATGCCCGTCTGAAGCAGATGCTGGACAAGGGAGAAGGGCTGCCCGACTACTTCCGCAATCATCCGGTCTACTATGCTGGCCCAGCCAAGACGCCTGCAGGCATGGCCACGGGAAGTTTCGGCCCCACAACCGCACAGCGCATGGATCCCTATGTGGACGAATTCCAGAAGGCCGGCGCCTCCATGATCATGATCGCCAAGGGAAATCGCAGTCAGGCCATAACCGATGCCTGCAAGGCCAATGGCGGTTTCTATCTGGGCTCACCGGGTGGACCGGCTGCCTTGCTGGCGCAGAAGCACATTCTCAAGCAGGAAGTGCTGGATTTTCCGGAATTCGGAATGGAAGCTGTCTGGCGCATTGAAGTGAAGGATTTCCCTGCATTCATTCTTGTGGATGACAAGGGCAATGACTTTTTTCAGCAGCTTGGCTGAAAGTCGGGGGGACTTCAGCTTCAGGCTAACTGTGCCGATGTATGAATAATTGACATGAGAGTGCGGGTTCGCTACCTTCAGGAATCGTACACGGCTACACTGAATCCGGACTTTCAACAACATGATTCTCCCCCGAATGCAGAACATCAAATCGGGAAACTCTGTGGTTAATTCAGGCACCGCACTACTTCGTCTGCGCAGCATGGTGAACGTGCTTTTTGTGGTGGGGCTGCTGGCCGCGCCGCTTGCATGGGCTGCCGGCACCGATTCTGCCAGCTCCTTTGAGCACGCGCGTGAATCATGGCTGCGCGACCGGTTGAAGGATGTGACCCGTTCACTCATTTTGCAGGAAGAGCAGCTTGTCTTCCGGCTTGAGAGCATTCTGGACGAGGCCGCCCGCACGGGCGATCTGGACGACGAGACCATTTCCCGGCTCCTCGATTCCAGCCCGCCGCATGTCATCAGTGAAGCCCCGGAAGATTCTACGAGGCTGGATGAACGTCTGGATTACTGGATGGCCCGCCAACAGGAGATTCTGGCTCACAAACTTGAAGCAAGTCTGGATGTCCGGCGTCGTCTGGTTGGCAGCGCACCGGCGGATCGCCAGCTGAGCCTGTTCCGAAAGGACCTGTCCTTTGCGCTGGAACAGTACGCTGCCGGCCACTATGCGCTGGCCGCCCTGCTGCTTGAAGAACTGCTGGACCTTTACCCTTACACCAATGTGGACGATCTGCTTTTCCATCTGGCTGAAGCCCATCTGGCCGACGGTGCCTGGGATTCAGCGGTGGAGAACTATCTGCATCTACTTCGCACCTATCCTGATTCCGACTATCGCCAGCAGGCCTTCCGTCATCTGCTCTACGTGCGCTCGCTCTTTCAGCAGCATGCGACGGCCGTGGCTGAGTGCGTGGAATTTGGAATTGACCTTGAGGTCGCCCGCGGTGATGTGGCCTGGCTGGCTGGCCGCGAGCACTTCCTGAACGAAGATTTCCGGGCCGCTCGCCGTATTCTCGAGGGTGTTGGCTCCAGTGATCCTGTCCGCTTCAAGGCCCGCCATTTGATGGGCCTGACGCAGATTCTGGAAAGCCGCTTTGAGGATGCAATCGTCACCTTCGAGGGCCTGCTGGCCGAGCCGCTGCAGCGTGGCTTTGGCAAGGAGCCCAACGAGGCCCTGCGCTCCGATGCCCGCTTGAAACTAGGCTACCTCTATTTCGAATCGGGTCGCTTTGGCGAAGCCGCAAGCATGTTCGAGGCGGCCTCCAAGGACGGACAATATCCGGAAGCCCTGTTGGGGCAGGCCTGGTCCGGCATGAGCCTGGCTGATCACGATCGCGCGCTTAGCCTTTCCCGCGAGCTGGTAGATCACTATCCCGCCAGCCCCCTGCGCTACGAGGCCATGACTTTGGCCGGCTACGCCACAGAGCAGATGGATGGCCTGGAGGATGCCCGCGAATGGTACGATCAGGTTCTTGACGAAGCCGAGCGCAGTGAGGAAATGCGTGACCTGGCAGCCGAGCGCCGTCAGGTTCTGCAAATGCTCAGGCAGTTGGTGGAAATGGAACCCAAAGTCTTCGCCGGTGAAGGTGGAGCCGACTTTGAGAATTATCTGGATTTGAGGCGCCGCGCTCGCGTGCTGATGCGCAAGGTCAAGTATTCTGAGCTGCAGACCGCCAATGAAAACATGCAGGCCTTTGTCAATGAGCGCCAGTCCATTGTTGAGTTAAGTCAGGACCTGCGCAAGCTGATCGATGCTTCCGGCGAAGCCGTCAGCCAGAGCGCCCGCCAGGAGCTTGCTGCCCTGCACCGCGAGAGCCGCAGTCTGATGAACAAGGTTCGACTGGCAGGTTTTGTTGAAATCCAGCGCCAGCCGCTGATGATCCACGAGCGCACCCTGCAGTCACTCAACTCAATGCTGGACTCACTGGCCCTGGGCTCAACGGCCGAGCTTCAGCGTCTGGATCGACTGGAAAGCAGCGTCGACGGCCAGGCTGAGAGCAATTTTGCTGCTCTTGTCTACCGCAATCGCTTTGATCAGTACGGTCAGCAGGTGGAGCGAATCCGTTCGGAAGCCAGTGCCCTGCGCCGCAAGCCGATCAATTCCAATCTGGGTCGCTGGAGTGAGCTTGCCTTTTCGCGCATTGCCATCGGCGATATCCAGTTCGAAGAATTGCAGGGTATTGAAGACCGGCTGAAAGAGCTGGATGAGTACCTGCAGCGCATTGACGAGCTGATGGAAGGCATGCCGGCAACGCAGGCGCCTGCCCCGGTCACGATTCCGGAACCTGAAACCGAACCGACCATGGAGCCGATGGGGGAGGAGCAGCCATGAGCCGGGTTATGATGCTTCTGCTGGCTCTGCTGGCTCTGCTGGCGGCAGTTACGGTCACGCGCGCAGCCGAAGCGCCACTGGAGGTGGGCATTGGCGAGAAGGTCGTGATCGAGGATGAGGTGCTGGCGCGCTGGGACAAGATCTCCCGCATGGGTGTCGGTCCGCGGGCGCAGGCCTTCATTAGCGAAGGCGAAGCCGTTCTCGATCGTTATCGCGAACTGCAGGCGCTCGAGGCTTCCAGCGAGTCTGCCGGCAGCCTGAAGGAACTCAACATCGAGATCAGCAAACTCAAGCTGACCTTGATCCACCTGCTTCACAGCATTGAAGAGGCTCGTTTATTCGATCTGAATGCCACCCAGCTGGCCGATCTTCGCGCGGAATACGAACAGGAAAGACAGGAACTTCTGGCCCGCCGCGGTGCGGTGCGGGAAGAAGTGCTCGCCAAGGGTGAGGACTTCCTGCAGAGCTATCGTCGTGATCGCAGCATGCAGCGCTTCAGCCAGCGTGACGTGGTTGCCAAGCTCTGTCTGCAGTTGGCGGAATTGTATTACGCCAAGTCGGAAGAGGATTACTTCGCCCTTTCCGACGAGATGCTTTCCCGAATAGAAGCCGGCCTGCCGCCCGGCACCGAGCCCGTCAAGGACTTCGAGGACGCTGTCTTCAAGTATCAGCGCATCATTGACGAGTTCCCTTTCAGTGACTATATGGATGATGCCCTCTACAATGTGGCCTACATCCGTGAGAATTCGCTGGACAACCTTCAGGTGGAAGAAAGCCGACGCCTTTACGAGCAGCTGGTGCGCGACTTTCCGGGCAGCCCCTACGCGCCCGAATCATGGATGCGTCTGGGCGAATACTGGTTCCGCAAGGACGGTGACAGTGCCCTGCGTGAGGCCGTGGCCCATTACGAGAAAATCCTCGACTACCCCGATTATCCCAGCCGTGAAAAAGCCCTGTACAAACTGGGCTGGTGCCATTACCGCATGCAGGAGCACGAGGCCAGCGTCGAGTATTTTGCCGAGGCCGCCCGCTATGCCATGCGGCAGGCCAGCGAAGACGGCTTTGGCGGCGATCTGCTTGATGAATCCATCGGCTATATCGCGGTCAATTATGCCGATCCCGAGTGGGAGAAGGCGACTGTGGGAGACCTGAGCGCGCTTGTGCGTTCGGACGAAGAACTCAAGCAGGGCTTCGGCTTCGAGCTGATGCAGCGCTATGGCGATCTTTTCCGCGAGGAAACCCAGGACTTCAGCCGCGCCGTTGCAGCCTACGACAGCCTCCTGGCCATTTTCCCCGACCACGCGCAGGCACCCTTCATTCAGGAGAAGGTGATTCTGTGTTACGCGCCGGGTGCGCTGGCCGATCCGGAATTGGCTTACCAGGAGAAGAATCAGCTGGTCGAGAATTATGGCATGACCGGCGCCTGGACAGAGGCCAATCCCGATGGCGTCAGCCAGCTGCTGGAGCAGCACCTGCAGGAGAATGTGACCATCGCCATGAGTCGCGCCTACCGTACTCGCTCCCGTGGCGACTTTGAAGAATTTGTATCACAGAGCCGCCGTTACCTGAAGGACTATTCCGCGGACAGCAGCGCCTGGACCATTCACTGGAACATGGCCAAGACCATGGAGAAGGAGCTCGAGGATTACACGGGTGCCTTTGATGAATACCTGAGTATTTCGCAGAACTACGAGACAGGCAATCGCCGTGATGCCGCCTACAACGCCATTGTTGTATCACAGATTCTGGTAGACAGCGAAGAGCCTGCCGAAGACATGGCAATGGAAGGCCCGACCGTCCCCACGCCCATGGAAGAGCGCAAACTGGCGGCTCTGGACAATTTCATTGAGCTCTTTCCGGAAGATGAAGCCGCCCCCGATTACCGACTGGTGGCGGGCAAGTTGTATTACAGCCATCAGGATTATGCTGGCGCGAACGCTCAGTTTGATGCCCTGATCAGTGCCTGGCCAGCCGCTCCGCAGGTGGCAGAAGCCTACCAGCTCAAGCTGGAAGGTCTTTTCGCGCAGGGCCTCTTCCAGGAAGCCGAAGAAATTGCCCGCGTGATACAGGGCATGGGGCTGGGTGAGGATGTCGCCGAACGCGCCCGTACCCGTCAGGCCGAGTCTGTCTACGCCTTTGCCGAGAGCCTGAAGGAGTCGGAGGATCACGCTGCAGCGGCCGAGGAATTCCGCCGCATGGCCATGGATGTGCCCGACGCTCCCTTTGCCGACGCTTCGCTCTTTGATGCCGCCAACGAATTCAGTCTGGCCGGTGATCCCGTGCAGGCTTCCGAGACCTATCTCTACCTGGCGGCAACCTATCCCCAGTCGGACTTTGCCGATCGTGCCATCTCACTGGCCGGTTTCATTCAGCTGAATGAGCTGAAGGACCTGCGCCGCGCGGCTGAGGTCTTCGAGCAGCTGGCCATGAATTATCCGGATTCGGAGTACAGCAAGGCCGGTATTTCCAACTCAGCCTACTGCTACGAAAAGGTCGAGGACTGGACCAGCACTATTCGCATGAACAGCCTTTATGTTGACAGGCATTCTGATGCGGAAGATGCTGCGGCCATTCTTTTCAACAATGCCGGGCTGTATCTGAAGCTTGATGATATTGCCAGCGCCAATCGCATTTATGCCGACTTTGCCGCTCGCTTCCCGGATGATCCTCGCACCGTACAGGCCTTTGTCGAGCGGGCAGACTACTTCCTTTCTGACAAGGACGAACTGGCGGCCCGTGCTGAATACACCCGCGCCGTTCAGCGCAACCGTGAGCTGCTGTCTCGCGGCGGAACGGGCAATGCCCTTTACGCTTCGCGTGCGCTGCGCCGGGTGGTGGGCTGGACCTGGGATGAATACGCCGCGATGGAAATTCAGACACCGGTTGCTGTCAACAAGGGCGATCTCAACGGCAAGACTTCCGCCCGCGATGCGCTGCTGGAAGACCTGAACGAGCTGATTTCGCTGGGAACGGGTGATGTCTTCTACGCCCGTTACATGATTGCGGCCGTCAATGAAGAATTCGCCCGCGCCTACCGTGAGCAGACCAGAGAGAGCTATCGCAGCACGGAAGCCAAGATCAAGGCTGAAGTCGAGCTGACCGATGCCGCTCACGAGCTGGCCCGCTTTGCCGCCACCAGCTACATCAGCACAACCCACGAGCTTGAAGGCGCGATCGAAAGCCTGCGTCGCCAGCGCGAAGACATTCGCCAGCGCCAGGCGGATCTGGAAGCATACATCCAGTCGCAGGAACTGGCTGCTGAAACCGTCAGCGATGACAGCCTGAGCCAGCGCCTGGCCCTGACCCGTGCGGCAGACCTTGTTGACTCCAGTCTTGCGGAAAGCAGCATCTGGACCACGCGCAGTCGCGAAAAGGTGCCGGAACTTCTGCTTGCTTCACTTGAGGAATACGAGAAGCGGCTGGACTATGCGCTGGAGCTGAAGAGCCAGTATCGTGACGATCCCTTCCTGCGCTTTGCCGACACCGATCGCAACCTGCTTTCAGGCGCGGCGCTGGTAACCTTTGGCAGCGTGGTGGCTGTTTACAACGAGGCCCTTTCCCAGATCAGCGAAGTGGGTCTGGGTCGGCTCTGGAGGCCACGCCTGGCTGCCCGCCTTGGCGAGCGGCTCAACCTGCTGCCCGACGCTTATGCCAGCTTCCGCAACGAAACCTGGCAGACCTTTGACCGCAAGGTCAGGACCTTCCTGGAAGTGGTCGACATGGGCGAGGATTACAGCGATGCCGATGGCCTTTTCGAGGAGGATCATGGCAACGATGTGCTGGACATGGCCGACTTCAACCAGGGCTATGCCGTCAACAGCCTGATGATTCATGACCAGATGGCCACAGTGCTGGAAGAAAATCAGCTGCTGGGTGATCTTGGTCTGCAGCTCTCTGACAGTCTGGCAAGCCGCGCGCTTGCCTTCAACCGCGAGATGCGTCAGCGCCGCCAGAATCTGGACAGCCTGAAAGAAGTCTACTGGGCCCGCTTTGAAGAAACTGCGTCCTATGTCTTTCGGGATGCCCATTCCACGCTGGATGATGCTTCCTACTTCCTGGGGCAGACAGCCACGGCGGCGCTGGTTAACAGCGAGCCGGTTGTCAGCCGCCTGAATCCGTCCTCCATGGCGGCCCGGCGTCTCTTCTTTGTGCTGGCCGCGGAAGATCCTGCCCGCTTTGGCGACCGCTTTGGTCTGGCCGAAGAGCAGGTGCTTCACCTGAGCAGTCTGGACTGGCTGAGCAGTGCGTCCTATGTACGCGGATTTGTGGATCGCGCGCTGAACGATAGTGACTGGCAAGGTGTTGCCACGGGTAACCCGGCCCTCGAAGGGCTTGTGGAAGGAGCACGCAGCATCTGGAAGCCGGTGGCAACAGCAGCGCTGCCGGACAGTCAGGCCATCATCCCTGCATTCGATCTTGATTCCATGGCCGTGGCCTCTGTGGACACCAGCTACTTCCGCTATTCCTTTGATGTGGATGGCAGTCCGGTAGGTGCCACACTGCGCATTGCGGCAGACGACAATTTCTTCCTCTTCTTCAATGGTGAATACATTGACGAGCGGGAAAGCGCCTATGAAGAAGCAGGCATTCAGCAGGTCCATGAATACCAGCTGGATGAGTTCCTGGAGTCGGGCAAGAACACCATTGCCGTTGAAGTTCACGATGTGGACGGCTCCGGTGGCGGTATGGCTCTGCGCTTTGAGGCACGGAAGATAGCCGAGCTGACCGAAGAGCTCTTTGAGCGTCAGCTGCAGGATGAACTGATTCGTCAGCGACGGGCTGACTTTGAAAAATCTGCAAGGCGGATCTATGGCAAGAATCGTGTTGACTAGATTCCTGATTCTGCTGCTGGCGGCTGCTCCCGTAGCGCTGGCGCAGGAGGAGGAGGTCTTTCTGCTCGATGAGCTGAGCATCGAGGGACAGGTGCGTGAGCCTTCTGTGGCTATTTTTTCCACGCGCATTCTGCCCGAGATTGAGGCCTTCAAGCTGGAGAAGAGCTTTTTCGATCAGGCCCGCTCACCTGACGAGCAGCTGGTGGAGCTGGACCCGAACATGGGCAATGCCGCGCGTGTTCAGGATCCGCAGGCCATGCTTGGTCGCGAGCGCATGCGAAATGGATACACGCCGGCGCAAAAGATTGCCGGTGTTTCAACCGATGAAGAGCAAGGTTCCGTCAAGGAAAACGTGAATGACCCAGCAAAAGCAGAATGAGTCAACTTCCATCCGCCAGGTCGGTGAACGACTGGTGGAGAGCTGCCATGACGCGGCGGCCTTTCGCGCCGTGCTGGATCAGCTGAAACCGCGTGAAGTGCTGGAAGCCCAGGTGTTTATCTGGGATTTTCTGCACCGCTTGTCCGAAGAACGGGGAATACCCCTTCCCAGGCAGGAAATCACAGCGCGGATGACGCCGACTTCGACGTACCAGTACAGTGTGGGATGCAACGAACGTCTGGATTACTGCCGGGCAAACATTTGCGTCTACACCAATCCGGTTTGCGCGTCCAACAAGCTAAGGGGCCAGATGGAGGCCCTTAGGCAGATACTTTCGAAACTTTTGGCTTAAAATCACATAGCGGAGGACATCCATGAATGTCATCGTTCAGTTGCTCCATGCCTTCAGCCCCAGTGCGGAAGGATCCTTCTTCTTCTGGCTGCTTGGTCTGATCGGCCTGCTTTCGGCCGTTTTCTTCGTGGAACGACTGATTTCAGTCAACTTCAAGTCCAGCATTGATGCCAGCAAGTTCTCGGCAGACGTCTTCAAGATGATTGAAGGCGGAGATGTCAAGAAGGCTTATCGCATGGCTGAGTCCATGTCGGAGAAGGCCCTTGCCTACATCTTTGCCCGCGCACTTAAGGAAGCCCAGGATCGCGACATCGTGGACTACCGCAACATTCAGAACGCGGTGGACGAAGCTGCACTGGAGATCATTCCCCGTCTGACGAAGCGCACCAGCTGGCTGCAGACCTTCGCCAACGTCAGCACCCTGATCGGTCTGACCGGTACGATCTTTGGTCTGATCCAGTCCTTCGCCGCCCTGCAGAATGCGGGTGCCGAGGCAAGCACGGGTCTGGCTGCCGGTATCTCCACCGCCATGCTGACCACCCTGGGCGGTCTGCTTGTGGCCATTCCCAGCATGCTGGCCTACAGCTTCATCAACAACAAGACCAATGCCATCCTGGCCGAAATCGATGAGTACTCGGTCAAGCTGATCCATCTGGTAACCCGGAGCAAGTAAGTGGCCTTTCAACCTTCCCTCAAGCGGAAGATCGTTCCGGCAAACGAAGATCTCGACATCACACCGATCATGAATCTGGTGGTGGTGCTGATCCCCTTGCTGCTGGCCACAGCCCAGTTCATTCAGCTGGGCCTGCTGGAAACCCGCCTGCCGCCCAGTTCATCCGGTGCGGCCGCTGGCCTTCCTCAGGAGCCCGATGCTCCCATGGAGAAGCTCAGTCTGGTGGTTTCCGTGGACAGTCTGGGAGTCGGTATCAGCATCTTTGGTGCGACGTCGTCATCCGAGAACGCTGACGAGAACTACACCTATCTTCCGCGCCTCGCCAACGGCAATCTTGATTTTGCCGGCGTGGGCAACCGACTGCATGAGATTCGGCAGGAAGTGGTCATTCCCTCGATCACGGGCGAAGTCCAGAACATGGACGCCCGCGGCAAGCCGGCCTTCAATCCGGACGGCACGCCGCAGATGGTGGACGAGTACCGCTTCGAAGATGCTGAAAGCGTGATGATCAGCGCGCCCAATGAGCTGTCCTTTCAGACTCTGGTCAGCCTGCTGGATGCCACGCGCAGCTGGAAGAACCCTGAAACGGGCAAGCGGGAAATGCTGTTCCCAAGTCCGCTGATGGGCAAGATTCAATAGGAGACTGCATGGCCGCACCATCTCACATGCGAAAACATGGTCGAGGTCAGGGCGAGGCGCCCATGCCGCTGTCCTCGATGATGGACATGATGACCATCATCCTCCTCTTCCTGCTGAAGAGCTATTCGGCTACGGGAGCCCTGATGACCCCCGTGGACGAAATGGATCTGCCGGCATCGGACATCGATTCCAATCCGCGCAAGGCCCTTTCCATTGTGGTGGACAGTGGCCGCAAGAGCGGAATTACGGGTGTCTTTATTGAGCAGGACGGTGAGCGCAAGCAGCCGCTGGACGAGGCAAATTCGCTGGTTGGCGTTGCCACCGGCGCTGCCGCCAATGATCCGCGCTCAATGATTCTGCCCCGCCTTGAAGGCTGGCTGATGGAACAGGCGGCAAAGGCCCGCGATCGTGAAGAGCAGTTCGGCATTCCCTTTGAGGGCTATATCACGATCCAGGCCGACCGCGAAGTCAACTACAATTCCATCCTGAAAGTGCTGGCGACCTGCGGGTCCGCCGGGTACAACATGACGGAATTTGTCGTTCTGGAAAGCCAGTAGGGGGCATGGTGAGTAGCAATCCTGCCGCAATCGCGGCCTATCGCAAAAAGCCCTTCTCGAACCTCGACGGTCTGTTGCTGGCACTTTTCCTGCTCTTCGGACTGCTGGAGCTGGCCATCGTCTACATTGGCAACCAGATCGAGCTGAAGGAAATGACGGAAGAAGAAGTGGCCGAATTCTTTGCCACCCGCTTCAACCGTATCGAACAGATCGCGCCGGAGGTGGTGGAAGAGCCCGTCATTCCGGATGTCCTTACTTCGCCTTCCGATCTGGCCGAGGAGACGATTCCCACCGAAGCTGAAGAAGTGCTTGAACAGCCGGTTGAGCAACAGCAGGGCAGTGCCCAGCAGGCTCAGTCCCGCCGTGAAGCCGCTGCCGAACGCCGTGCCGGCCGCCGCGCCGCCATCTCTCAGGAACTGGTCAACTCGACCGGTGGCGTCGCTCTGGTAACGGGTTCCGGTGCTGGTGCCGCTTCCGGCCTGACCGCCCAGGTGACTTCCGGTTCGGCCGTCTCGACAGAAGGCCTGGTTGGCATGGTAACGGGCTCGGCTGCGGAAAATGTCCGCAAACTGCGCACCGACGGTCCGCAGGCTGGTGGATCCGGTGGTGTGGACCTGCAGTCCGCCATGACCGGCGTCAACAGCGCGGTTGAAGGTGGCACCGTGGGCGATCTGCTGGAAGGCGAAGTGCAGAATTACGACCGCAGCGGTCGCTTTGCCAACGAGCAGGCCCGCAGCCCGCAGGTGCTTCGTTCGGTCATCGCCGGCTATTCTCCCGGCCTCAAGGACTGTTTCGAAAGCCAGCTGCAGCGTGATCGCAGCCTTAAGGGTTCCGTTCTGCTGCAGTTTACGATCGCGCCCGACGGCACGGTCAAGGATGTTGAGTTCAAGCATCAGAACTGGTCCGACGAGCGTCTGGGCCGCCGCGTGGAAAGCTGCATCAAGCAGAAGGTTCGTGGCTGGCGCTTTGATCCCGTGGACAGTTCGTTGGGTGATTTCAAGACAGGCCAGAAGCTGACCTTCAACTAGGCTTGTCGGGCAATGCCCCTTCATCTTTCGTATTTTCAAGGGACGGAAGCGTTTGCTTCCGTTCCTTTTTTTCTGGAGTGGCCATCCCGTTGATTCGTCTGTACTTCTGCCTTCTTTCTCTACTGCTGTCCACGGCCCTGCCAGCCGTGGATTTTCTGCCGCTTTCGCATCAGACTCCCAATTGGCAACCAAAGGCTGACAGTCTGGATTCCGAGAGAACTTCGCTTTGCGGCGAGTGGGAATGGCGTGTGGAGGGCGAAGCTTCAGGCACCTGCACGATTCCCTCCTGCTGGACGGGAGAGCCGGGACGAATCCACCTTCAGAAGGTTTTTGATTTGCCTGAAGAAGGCTACCGGCACCGCTACCGCCTTGAGTTCGCGGGTATCAGTCATTCCTGTCGCGTGCTGGTCAATGGCCAGTTTCTTGACAGCCATGAGGGTGCCAGCGCCAGCTTTTCGATTGATCTGCCCGATCGCCTGCTGAACTACGGTGGACGAAACCTGCTGGAGATCGCCGTTGACAGCAGGCTTTCGGCTCGCCAGACCCTTCCGCTGAAAACCCAGAGCTGGGATCCGCGCAATTACGGCGGCATCTATCGCGAAGTCTTTCTGGTCAGGGAGAGTCGCCTGCTGCTTGAACTGGTTGGTTGGTCGCTAAAGGCCGCCGACAGCCGTGGGCGCTTTCCGCTGGATCTGGAACTGCAGGTCAGCAATCGTGAACTGGTCCGGCTGGGCGAGGATTCGCTTGCGGAAAGTTCCAACTGCCGAATTGTGGGGCGAATCTTTGGGCCTGAAGGACAGCTTCTGGGTGAGGCCAGACAGCAGGTTGAATTGGCCAAGCTGGAAAGCCGAACTGTCACTCTGCCCTTGCTTCTCGCCAAAGAAGTACCCCTGTGGAGTCCTGCTGATCCTGCGCGCTGTCGCCTGCTGCTGGAACTTTCCAGCGATGCCGGCCTTCACCAGCGCAGCAGTCACATGCTTGGACTGCGCAGCTTTGCCGCTGACAGCCGCGGCCTTCTGATTAACGGCTTGCCGACAGCCCTCAGGGGCATCAGCTATTCGGCCGACCATCCCGACTACGGCATCGCCCTGCCCCCGGAAGTGATCTCGCAGGATCTGGAGCGCATTCGCAATCTGGGCCTGAACACCATCCTGCATCTTCGTGGTGCCCCTCATCCTGTTATGATGGAACTGTGTGACGAGCTGGGCCTCCTGGTGATCCATGAGCTTCCGGTCTGGCAGATTCCACCGCGCCTGATGCGCTCGGAGGCCTTTCTGCAGGTGGCGGCCAATCAGGTGGGCGAGTTCACGCGCCGGGACCGCAGCCATGCCAGCCTGCTCGCCGTCAGTCTGGGAAGTGGTCTGGACCTTTCCGATCCAATCGTCCACGATTACCTGAATTACATGGCGGACAGCCTCAGGCGTGATACAAACGTGATGCTGGCGGCTGGTGGCTTCTTTGCGGAGTCGCCACAGGAGAACATCAATATCGAGGGTCTGGATCTGCTTCTGCTCGAGCCCTTTGGCAGTGGCAGGCATCCGCCTCTGGCCGGCGCTACCTGCCTGCGGGTGGAGAGCCGTGTGGGCTGGGCGGTGGAGATCGGCAATCAGGCCGGTTACGAGGATCCCTATTCGGAGCTGGCACAGGCCCGCAATCTGCAGCAGTATCTGCAGGGTTATCGTCTGCGGGAAGACTCGGGGCAGGTTCAGGGGCTACTCCTGCACAGCTATGCAGACTGGCGCGGGGGCCGGCCCCTGCTGGGCAGCCCGCCCGGACAGGATCGCGAACTCTGCGCCTATGGCCTGCTAAGTGCAGAGCGTGCGCCGCGCAGTTCAGCCAAGGAACTGGCCGCCTTTACTAGCGGCTCTGCGCCGTCAACTCTGGCGAGGGGCGAATACAAGAGCACTCATCCGCCAGCCTTTCCGCTGGTCGGCTTCGGCCTGCTGATTCTGCTGTTGATCGGTTACAAGCAGAACAATGTCTTCAGCCAGAACCTCAGGCGCAGTTTCGTGCACACTCACGGCTTCTTCGAGGACATCCGCGACAACCGCATTTATCAGTTCGGCCAGTCGCTCTTCATCTGGCTTTTGGCCTCGGGAACCCTGGGGCTGCTGCTGGCCGCCTGGCTGCACATGCTGCGCAAGAGCCCCTTCTTTGATCGCCTGCTGGGCCTGATTCTGGTGGTCAATCCGGCCAAGGAATGGCTTGCGGCTCTCGCCTGGAATCCGCTCGTGGGCATGGCGCAGCTTGGTCTCCTGATCATGGGCCTCTTCCTGCTAACGGCCATCGGCCTGCGCGTTCTGGGTTTGCTGATGGGCGCGCGCTTCTCCTTCAGACAGGCGATGACCTTCCTGTGCTGGAGCGCGAGCAGTCTGCTCTTTGTGATTCCGCTGGCCATTGTGCTGCATCCGCTGCTTGAGGGCGACCTGACCCGTACACCGGCCATCATTGTTTTGCTGATCCTGCTGGCCTGGTTCGTGCAGCGTGTGCTCAAGGCCCTGCGCATCGCCTTCAGGGGCAGTTTCTGGTCCATGTTCAGTCTGGTGAGTGTGCTGGGCCTCGCGCTGCTGGTGCTGGTAGCCATCTGGTACCAGAATGCCCACAGCGTGGTCGAATACCTGGAATACTATCGCCGAATCTACTGGGGCGCCTGATGAAAAGCTTCACCCGCATCATTCATGCCGATCGTATTCGCCAGCAGGCCAAACGCGGCGGTCCACTTGTGTTGATCAAGGGGAAGAGTCGCCTGACGGATGAAGCACGCGATCTGGCAAGCCGCCTTGGACTTGAATTGATCTGGAAAGATGAATCCGAACTGCTCGCCGCGGGCGCGAGGCCGGCGGGCCGCGAGAGTGGAGGGCGTGTTCAGGTGGCGCTGGGCAGCGATCACGGTGGCTGGGAATTAAAGATGCGACTGCTAAGACGCCTTGAGGCGGAAGGCTATGTCGTGGCCGATCTGGGCTGCCACGGTAGCGAAGCGGTGGATTATCCAGTCTTTGCGCGCGCCGTGGCTGAAGAAGTCTCACGAGGCAGCGCCAGTCGCGGAATCATGATCGACTCGATCGGCGTGGCATCGGCCATGGTCTGCAACCGTGTTACAGGAGTGCGGGCAGCCGCCTGCGAAAGCATGACCAGCACGCTCTCCAGTCGCCGACACAATGACGCCAATGTGCTCACCCTGGGCGGCAAGCTCTTAAAACCGGAAGCCGCTGAAGAAATGGTGCTGGCCTGGTTGAAGGAGCCCTACGAGGGCGGCCGCCACCAGAAGCGCATTGATCTGATCATGGCCACGGGCCGCTGATCAGTCGAGCAGTTCTTCCAGATTCAGGCAGGCTTCGCCGGCTGCCAGCCCTTCATAAATGCGCGCAAAGACACCTTCCGCCTTGTCCAGATCTTCACCAAGCAGCACGATCTGTTCTTCATGACCGCGGATGTACAGACCGAAGGCATCGGAATGAGTAATCGGCTTGAGCTGAACGCTGTCGGAACGGGTGGAATCAATGGCAACCAATCGATGTCGTGATACACGCAGCCACATGGCCAAGCTCCTTTGTCTGAACGGGCTGACAGGCGGCCAGCTTGTTTTTTGGGCCGCCCATGGATAAATTACCAAGTTCATCCAAATGAGGCGGCTGGTAGTGAGCGTTCGCACGATCTGCCTGATCGGCTTGATGTTATGGAATCTGCTGGGAGGGAACATGGCCCGGGCCAAAGTGCTCGCAAGCACAGGGAACACGGAGGAAGAAGTCCTGCGACTGCAGGCTCGTCCGCTGCTTCGCGTTTTGCTTTCCCAGCATCTTTCCCGCCTGGAGTTTCAGGTGCAGGGTGCCTTCAGCATTCAGGACCTGAATGGAAAGGTTCTTCTAAGAAGCCGAAAGACCGATCAGCGCTGGCTGGGCCGTGTGCTGGATGGCCGGGCTGCATCACTGGTTCATTCCGTGCTGGTAGCCAGTTTTGCAGAGAAGAAAAACGCCGAAAAGCTGGTTGATTCACTCATCGCCGAGGGCTACGATGCCCGTGTTCGCGCGATTGGCAGGACCATGCAGTTTGAAGGCGGACACCAGCAACTGGGCCTGCGTTACCGGGTACTGGTCGGCCGGCTGGACACACAGGAAGCCGCCGCCGAACTGCTCAAGCACTTTCAGAACGAGTGGCGGCCGCGCCTGGTCAAGGAGCGTTTGCATCACGCCAGTGGCCGTGTGGAGTTTACCGATCAGGACTTCGCCAACATGGGCGAGAGCGAACTTGCCTTCCGCATCGTCCCGCGCACGGCCCAGGGTACCATCACCCTGTTTCATCTGCCGGTGGACACCTACCCCGACGCGCCCACAGCAGACCGTGTCTTTCAGGGCGTGATCGAGTTCCGTGTTGACAACACGGGCCGACTGGCGGTGGTCAACGAAGTTCACATTGACGATTACCTCAAGGGCGTACTGCCCGCGGAGATGGATGCGGCTTTTCCGCTGGAAGCACACAAGGCGCAGGCTGTGATCGCCCGCTCGACTGTGCTGGCCAATCTGGGCCGCAAGCACATGACCGAAGACTGGGATATCTGCGCCGCCAGCCACTGCCAGCAGTATGCCGGTTGCACGGACAAGCCCGGCCGCTGTGAAGAAGCCGTGGAAGCCACAACCGGCGAGGTCCTTATCTGGAAGGGCCAGATTTGCGACGCGGTCTTCCATACTTGCTGCGGCGGACACGGCGAGGATAAGGACAAGATCTGGAACACGCCTGCGGAAGATGTGCTGACCGGCCGCTACGATGTGACCAAGAAAGACCGGTGCAAATTCAAGGCGGATCTGGAAGACGAAAAAGAATTGAAAAGCTGGCTGCTGGACAGTCCCGACGCCTGCTGGTGCCGTGTTACAGAAAGCGATGTGCCGGCCATTCTTGAGCGCAGCCGCAAGTACTTTCGCTGGAAGGAAGTCTTCAGCAGAAGCGAACTGGAAGCCATCATTCGCGAGAAGACCGGCGTTGATCTGGGCATGCTTTACGAAATCGTTCCGGTCAAGCGCGGCGTCAGCGGCCGCATTATCGAACTGGAGCTGATTGGCAGCCGGCGCAACCTGCGTCTGCAAAAGGAGCTCAAGGTACGCGAGGCCTTAAGCCCCACACGCCTGCTTTCCAGCTGTTTTACCGTCATTTCCGATGTGGACGCCAACGGCCTGGCCCAGCGCTTTACCCTTCTGGGTGGCGGCAGTGGACACGGCTGCGGCCTTTGTCAGGTGGGTGCCGGTGCGCAGGCAGAAGCCGGGCAGGCCTACACCGAAATCCTCAATCACTACTACCCCAACACCGAATTGCAGCGGATCTACACGCTGAATCAGGAGGACTAATGGCTATTCAGCGCAGCGAGCTGAAGCGACTGGCAGAAGAAAGCGTGACCCGGCTGAATCATCTACGGAGGAGTCTTTGACGTCGATCTACGACGCAAGGAACTGAGCCGCCTCGAGGAACAAAGCCTCTCTGCGGGATTCTGGGACAAGCCGGAAGACGCCCGCGCCATCATGAAAGACATCACCCGCCACAAGCAGGTGGTCGAGAAGCACGACCGCATTGCAGGCGAATGCGCGGATTTCGCCGACCTTCTTGGTATTTCCTCGGAAGGGGAATTCGAAGATCTCCTGCCCATGGCCACTGCGCTCAAATCGCAGCTGGATGAGCTGGAACTGGCCACCATGCTCTGCGGGCCTGATGATGCCCGCAATGCCATCCTTACCGTCAATCCGGGTGCTGGCGGCACCGAATCGGAAGACTGGGCAGGCATGCTGCTGCGCATGTTCAAGGCCTTCTGTGGCGATCAGGGCTGGACGGTCAGCGTGCTGGACGAGCAGCCCGGGGAACTGGCGGGCATCAAGGGCGCGTCCATCGAGATCAAGGGCGAGAATGTCTTTGGCAACCTGCGCAGCGAAGTCGGCGTGCATCGTCTGGTGCGCATTTCGCCCTTTGACAGTCAGAGTCGCCGCCACACCTCCTTTGCCAGCGTCTTTCTTTATCCCGTTGTGGAAGAGGACGACGCGGAAATTGAAGTGGATCCGGCGGACCTTCGAGTGGACACCTTCCGCGCTTCGGGCGCTGGTGGCCAGCATGTGAACAAGACCGACTCGGCCATTCGCATGACGCATATTCCCACCGGGATTGTCGTACAGTGCCAGAACGAACGAAGCCAGAGCCGCAACCGTGTTACAGCCATGAAAATGCTCAAGGCCAAGCTGCTGATGAAGCGCCGTGACGAGGAGCAGGCCCGCATCGCGGAACTGGAAGGCACCAAGAAAGACAACGCCTGGGGCAGCCAGATTCGCAGCTATGTGCTGCACCCATACAACATGGTCAAGGATCACCGCACCAGCGTGGAAACCTCAGACACTGTCGGTGTGCTGGGGGGCGAGCTGCTGCCCTTCGTGCGCGGCTTTCTGCTGGATCCAGAACTCAACCGGCCACCGGCCAAAGCATAGGCGAGCCCATGTCCGATTCTCACCAGAAGTTGAATCCCGTTTTAAGGCAGCGTCGAGAAAAGCTCGACAAACTGCGCGAGGAAGGCGTCAACTGCTATCCCTACGGCTATTCGCGCAGTCATCGCGTGGCCGAAGTAAATCAGAACTTCCAGACTTTTGAAGAGTCAGGCGAAGAGCTCAGTCTTGCTGGAAGGCTCATGACCTTCAGGAAGATGGGCAAGGTAACTTTTGCCGTACTGCAGGATGGTGGCGAAAAAATTCAGCTTTACGTCCAGCGTGATCTGCTGGGTGCCGATAGGTATGGAGTCTTCAAGCTCTTTGACATCGGCGACATTGTTGGCGTAAAAGGCAAGGCATTTCGCACCAAGACCGGTGAGCCGAGCATCGAAGCTGCAGAAGTGGAACTGCTGACCAAGAACATTCATCCCCTGCCCGTGAGCAAGGAGAAGGATGGACAGGTTTTCGATGAGTTCACCGACAAGGATCAGCGCTATCGTCAGCGCTATGTGGATCTGCTGGTCAACCCCGGTACGCGCACGGTTTTTGAGCAGCGCAGCCGGATCATTTCCTCGATCAGGCGCTTTCTGGAAACGGAAGGCTATCTGGAAGTGGAAACCCCCATTCTGCAGCCGATCTACGGTGGGGCCACCGCCAGGCCTTTCATCACGCACCACAACACTCTGGACATGAGCCTCTATCTGAGGATCGCCAACGAGCTCTATCTGAAGCGCCTGATTGTGGGCGGCTTTGACCGTGTCTTCGAATTCGCGCGGGACTTCCGCAACGAAGGCATGGATCGCTTTCACAATCCGGAGTTCACGCAGGTGGAGCTCTACGCGGCCTACGAAGATTACGGCTACATGATGAATCTCGTGGAGCAGCTCATCAGCGCCCTGGCGATGGAGCTCTACGGCAGCACAAAGGTGACCCTGAAAGGTCACGAGATCGACCTCGCGCCACCCTGGCGCCGGGCGACGATGATGGAGCTGCTGGAAGAGGCCACCGGCGAAGATCTGATGAAGCTTGATGAAGAGGGCCTGAAGGCACTGGCCAAAAAGATGCATGTGGAGACCGAGGGCGTACACGGCTGGTCCAGGCTGGTAGACGAGCTCTTTGGCGAACTGGTAGAGCCCAAGCTGATTCAGCCGACCTTTGTCTGTGATCATCCGCTGGAGATGAGTCCGCTGGCCAAGCGGCACCGCAGCGATGATCGACTGGTTGAGCGCTTCGAGGCCATCGTGGCCGGCAAGGAACTCTGCAACAGTTTCAGCGAGTTGAACGATCCGCTGGATCAGCGCGAGCGCTTCCTTGAACAGCGCAAGGCCATGGACAAGGGCGATGATGAAGCTCATCCGCTGGATGAGGACTTCCTGCATGCGCTGGAAATCGGCATGCCGCCCACGGCCGGGCTGGGCATTGGCATCGACCGTCTGGTCATGCTTCTGACCGGTGCCGAGTCGATTCGCGACGTGATTTTCTTTCCGACCATGCGACCGCTGGATACACCGCAATCGTGAACTGGGAAACGCAGGTAGCCATTCGCCACCTGCGCGGTCGGCACAGGCTGGGTTTTATCAGCGTGGCCGGCTGGTTCAGTGTGCTGGGCGTGCTGATTGGCACGGCCGCCCTGATCATCGTCCTGGCTGTAATGAGTGGCTTCGAGAGCGAAGTCCGAAGCCGCATTATCGGGCTCGATGCCCATTTGCGGTTGCGCAGTTTTCATGATCGCGGGATTGCCGACTGGCAGGCCCTGGCGGCCGAACTGGACAGCCTGCCCAATCGCACCAGCACTCAGCCCTATATCATCGAAAAGGGCATGCTGCGTCATGGTGGTGCCAGCGAAGGTGCCGTGATACGTGGCAGCACGCAGGCGGGGCTGGAAGAGGTCCTGCACGATGGTGAGTGCCTGGTAGATGGTATTGGCCGCTTCAGTTCGGAAGGCAGTGATCTGCCCGGCATCCTGCTGGGTCGCTGGCTGGCTTCCAGTCTGAATGTCTTAAGCGGTGATACACTGCTTGTCCTGAGTCCTACCGGAATTGTTTCCGCGTTCAGCCAGCCGGTCGTAAAGCGTTTTCGTGTTACAGGCATTTTTGAACTGGGCATTTACGAGTTCGATGATGCCATAGCCTTTGTGGAACTGAAGGAAGCGCAGAGTCTCTTTCGCATGGGTGACCGTGTGACAGGCCTCGAGTTCCGGCTTGGCTCGGTTGAGCAGGCCCCCGCCGCCAAAGCATGGTTGATGGACCGTGTGATGTATCCGCTTTCAGCCTTTACCTGGTTTGACATGCACAAGAACCTCTTCAGCATGATGAAGCTGGAGAAGTGGATGATGTTCATCATGCTGAGTCTGATTGTGCTGGTGGCGGCCTTCAACATCATCTCGACCCTGACCATGGTGACCATGGAACGCAGGCGCGAGATCGGCGTTTTGAAGGCAATGGGCGCGAGCACGGCCTCGATCAGGCGGATATTCCTGAAGGAAGGCATGCTGATTGGAGGAACCGGCACTCTGCTGGGAACCCTTCTGGGCAGCGGAATCTGCTGGCTGCAGTTGAAGTATCAGCTGCTGGAACTGCCACCGGATGTCTACTTCATCAGCGTTTTTCCTGTTGAATTGCGCGCGCTGGACATCCTTCTGATTGCCATTTCATCTCTTGTGATCAGTCTTCTGGCCACTCTTTATCCTGCCCTGCGAGCGGCGGCCCTTCATCCTGTGGAGGCGATTCGTCATGAGGGCTGAGTTGATTCGTGTTACAGGTCTGGTCAAGAGCTTCCGGCATGGGGCTCAGCAGCTGGATGTATTACAGCAGATTGATCTGAGCGTGCACGAAGGAGAGCTGCTGGCCGTTGTAGGACGATCCGGCGCGGGCAAGAGCACGCTCCTGCACATTCTTGGTGGACTGGAAGCGCCCGATGCCGGACAGGTGCTGGTAGATGGAGAAGACATCTGGGCGCTGTCCGAAACAAGACGCAGTCAGCTGCGAGCGACCCGTTTTGGTTTTGTCTTTCAGGCGCAGCACCTGCTACCTGATTTTACCGCGCTGGAGAATGTGATGCTGTCCGCACGCATTGCCGGCATGAATGAAGAAGCCGCAGAAAAAGACGCCCGGCTCTGGCTGGAGCGTTTCGGGCTTGATGCCCGACTGGATCATCACCCCGCCGAATTGTCCGGAGGGGAAAAAGCCCGTGCCGGACTGGCCCGGGCCCTTGTCAGTTCACCCGCCATTCTGTTCGCCGATGAGCCCACGGGGAATCTGGACCGCCAGCAGGCGGACCGCATCCTCGCGGACTTGCACACTGTCCTGGGGCAGTCGAACCACGGAATGGTCGTGGTCACTCATGACAGTGAACTGGCCCGGCGCGCCCATCGAGTTGTGGAGCTCGTGGACGGCCGGATCAACGGATAGGGACTCATTCCCCCCGAATGGCGTTCCGTGGAGGATCCGATGATCTGCCAGATCTGCCAGGAGCGGGAAGCCGCCTTTGAACGAGGCCGGTCTTCCGAAACGCTTCGCATCTGCTACACGTGTATCACACGAACCGGCCTGCATCTTGTGGAAGGATGGAGGCTTCTGCCCGTATACGGGCGAAAGGAAGCCTGCCCTGATTGCGGGCTGACACAACAGGAATGGCTTGAAAGCGGCCGCTATGGCTGTACGGCCTGCCGGGATCATTTCGGGCCGCTGCTGGAAAGCCTGCGACAGGATGCGGCAGGACGCCCCGTTGCCTTGCCTGAGGAGGCAGACCTGGGACTGGCCTTGCTGCTGGAGGATTACGAGCTGGCCGCTCGCATTCGCGACCGGCTGGATGGAGGAACAGGGACTGGATAAGCTGCTGGCCACGCTTGCAAGGCAGCCCGCGCCGGCCTGGTTCAATCAGGACGAGGGCTGTGTGCTTTTTGCCCGCTTGCGCCTGCACGCCAATCTGGCTGGCAGGGCCTTTTCCTCGCGCCTGTCGGAGGCCGACCGCATCGATTTGCGCCAGCGATTTGAGCGTGCCCTGTGGCCGGATACACCGCCCGCCTGGCAAGGTGATCTGGCCGAGCTGGACAACCGCAGTTGGGAGTTTTCCAGTGAACGCTGGCTGCAGGAACCGCTGCATCCGGGACATGGCGATGCCCGCTATTACCTGAACAAGGATGAAAATCAGGATTGGCTGCTGCTGGCCGAGGATCACCTGCGCATCAGCTTGCGTGGCACGCTGGACTTCGTAGAAGAAAATCTGCCGGCAGCGCTTGAATCCCTGGAAGCTGTAACACAGCCGGAAGGACTGGCCCGAGATAGCCGAGGCGCGCTTGTCTGTTCCCATCCCTTCCTTTGCGGTGCTGGAGCGCAGCTGACCCTTGTC
This sequence comes from uncultured Bacteroidaceae bacterium, assembly GCA_964345075.1. Taxonomy (GTDB): domain Bacteria; phylum CAIWAD01; class CAIWAD01; order CAIWAD01; family CAIWAD01; genus CAYFPS01. The sequence continues at coordinate 40,648 of CAYFPS010000023.1, forward strand.
CTGCATCTTCCGGCCTGTTGCTGGTGGGGCCGGATCGAAGACTTGCTTGACCCGCTTTACCGCATCGGTTTCTGCTACCGCACCTGGCAGGAGGGCTATGGCGATTTCCTGCTGCTGGAGAACACTTCTGCTGAGAACCATCAAGACCCCGCCGAATTGATACAGGCTGCGCGAGCGCTCCTTCCCGGCATTATCGCGGAAGAGGAAACCTGCAGGCGGCGTCTGGCCGAGCATCGCAGGCAGGAGCTTGAAGACCGCATTCACCGTGCACTTGCCCTTTGCCAGAATGCCCGTCAGATGGGCTATCCCGAACAGGTCGAGCACCTGTCCATGCTTCGGCTGGCCCGGCAGCTGGCCAGTCAGCCCGGCTGGTCACTTCCTGCTTTGCCCCAACCCGTTACTCAGCTTCTGATGAAGCTGGCCCCCGCCCATCTGGCCCTGAAAGAGCCCGGGATAGATGCCCGTCAGAGCATGGCGGCCCGTGCCCGCGAACTCAGGGCGGCGGTCAATCAGTAGCCAGGTGGCAGTAGGCCAGATGCCAGTTTCCAGGCGTTAGGCGTTAGTCGTTAGTCGTTAGGCGTTAGGAGTTAGGAGTTAGCGGTCAGCATTCGCCCTTCGTCATTTTCAAAATCAGCAATCTGCAAACAGCCTTTCTTCTCGCCCTTCGTCCTTCGCCCTTCGTCCTTCGCCCTTCGTCCTTCGTCCCTCGTCCCTCGTCCCTCGTCCCTCGTCCCTCGTCCCTCGTCCCTCGTCC
>CAYFPS010000024.1:0-37119 GCA_964345075.1 uncultured Bacteroidaceae bacterium
GGCTATCCGGCGAGGGCTGACTCGGTCAGACTGGGTTCGCCGGATGGATACGGCGCTCCTTGATCCGCAGGGCGCGGCTACGCGAAGTGCTCTTCTTCTTGGACCGACTGGAGGGGGGCGGGGGCATGGCGGAGAACTCCTGGGCTGGGCCAACGTGAGGAACACGCCCCGCGCTGGATACGGACATGGTTACGCCCGGCCAGGCCGGAGTCCAATTGGCGGTCTTCCCCCCTCCGCTACCTCCCCCCATCATGTCATGGCAATACGGTTCAAGTTGGCAATGTCGTCAATGCGAAGACGCCATCGACGCAGTTATCTCCTGGGTTTGCACGGATGAGCGCCTCCCGGGGAGGATAGTTTATGGGTGTAACTCTCACACTGAGGGCCGATGGGCAGCTGCCGTCGGGCGCGGAGAACTGCCGCGCGAGGTTCTCGCCGAGCCCTTCTGGCGCAGCCGCGAGGCGCTTCGGGCCCCCAACGACTCCGACGGCGGGCATGATGCACCCGCTGTAGCTGACAGATGACGGCCGTGCGCCGCCGCCGTATGACACTTCTGGAAAGCGCCATTTGCCAGGGCACTTCTGGCCGGGCGGCGAGGGCCCGCTCTGACGCTCCTCGAGAAAGTGTCACGAGGCCTCGTCTCGACATCCGCGAAAACCCGCCTTGAGCCGTCAGTGTGAGATCTACACCCATAGTTTATCAGTCTTTGAGATGCCCATATGGGCATGTCAGACCGTGAAGAGATTCCTGACAAACACTGCTCATCACTCCGTGAGACGCTGGTGCAGGTGAAGAAGCACTTCCGCGTCTACCGCCGCATAGGCCTCCTGCCGCGGCGTCAGCGGGCGCTGTGACCAGTCGCTCGTCTGCTCGGCCTTGTCGATCTCCAGCCCCAGCTCCCGGTCGCACACGGCCTTGAGGCTGTGCCCGCCCGGTACATCCCTCCCACGGACCCGCCGGGAGAGCTGCAGCGTGTCCACCACGTTCTCGATCGTGATCCCGTGCTGGCCGAGGACGCTTCGCTCGAATGCGGCGTTGTGGATCACCTTGACCACGTCGTCGCGCACCATCAGCGCGGCGAGCGGGGCCAGATCCGACAGCTCCAGGGCATCACACAGGTAGATGCCTTCCCGGCTGGCCAACTGGACGAGACAGAGGGTCCTGCTCCGCAGCGTGGTCTCCACGTCGACGCCGATGACGTCCCTCGCGGCCAGCTCTGAGCACGCCGCCACCAACTCGCTGTCGGAAGCGATCCAACGCACGGGCAGGGTGGGCTCGATCCGCGGCGGCCCCTCGCGGTCGACTCGGCGTTCCACCGGCTCGACCGCGTCGGATGGGAGCCGTCGGCGCAGAAACTCCGGGACGCGCTCGAAGCGATCGGCACCGTCGTCCATCCCGGCGAGCCAGCGCCACGCTCCCGCGACGTCGAGCAGGTACGCGGCGAGCATCTCCCGTTGAACCCAGGGCGGCATGAGGGGCTGGAACTTGCTCAGGCGGTAGCTCGGCAGCGACTCCGCGACCTCGTGCCAGAGCCGCTCGTTCTCCCAGAACTCGGGCTCGCGGAGACTGTCTAGAGCCGCCTCGAACCGCTTGCGGTCGAGTTCTTCACCGCGGACCTTGATGAGGAAGTTGTCGGGGATGACCTTCCACTCCCCCCCGACCGCTTCCAGGGCGTAGCGAAGCGTGGTATTGATGCGACCTCCCGCGAACGTCCACCAGCGGATCTCCCCGTCGTCGGCCTCGATTCCCCCGTTCCTCGGCTGGACCAGCCCGTCGAACTCACCTCGTAGATCATCTAGGACTGCCCGCGCCGACTCGTGCAGGTACGGGTACGACGTGCTTCCAGCCAAGACCTCGCGCACGGTCTGGCACACCTCGAAACCGAGGAACTGCGGGAGGTATCCACCCCAGGTGGGCTCGCGCCCACGGGGCGCCGCATCGACCTCGATACGGCGGTCGTCGTGGTGGATGCGCTTCACTACCCAGGCTCGGCCCCCAAGCAGGAAGCAGCTCACGCCGTCCACTAGCCGGTCCACGAAGCCCTGGGTGAGCGTTCCCAGCGGCTGCCCGGCCGTGGTCTGCACCGTGTAGCTCTGAGGGCTGGAGAAGACCGCGAACAGCTCCATGAAGTTCCTGCGCCCAAAGCGCCGTTCGGCCCGCGGCCCGAGGACTAGCCGGCCACCGACCTCCAGGAGCGACCGGTCCCGCAGCATCCAGGAGAGGAGGCGATCGAACTCGGCCCGGTGGAACCCGCCGAAGTCGGGGACCTGCGACAGATGAGCCCAGGCCTCCTCCGTGGGAATGCCATCGTGCGCCAGCGCCAACGCCAAGAGCTGATGGACCAGCACGGGCCAGCAGCGATCCGTGACCTCGACGGACTCCACCCATCGCGACTTCGCCAGCTCGACGAGGGCAATCGCCTGCAGCACCCCTTCCCGACTCTCGCAGAAGAAGGTCGTGTTGGCAGCTTGCCCGGCGCGCCTTCCCGTTCGCCCCATGCGCTGGAGGAAGCTGCTGACGGTGTCTGGCGCCTCGGCCTGTAGGACACGGTCGAGATCACCGACGTCGATGCCGAGCTCGAGCGTGGATGTGCAGACAATGCAGGCATCGGACCCGTGGTGGAAGCGCTCCTCCGCCAGCTCCCGCTCCTCTCGCGACACCGCGCTGTGATGGACGAACACCGTGGTGTCGGCTCGGCGCATGTGCTCGGCAACCGCCTCCGTCATCGAGCGCGATTGACAGAAGAACAGGCTCTTCACTCCCTTGGCCATCCCTGCGGCGTCGTTCGCGAGGCTCGGCAGGTCCTCGCGGTGGACGACGAGGAGCTGCCGACGTCCAGGCTGCTTCGGCGGATCGACAACCCGACTACTGCGCGACGATGTCCCGTGCAGCCAGGCGAGGATCGTGTCTGGGTTGCCGACCGTCGCGCTCAACCCGACGCGCTGAACGTCGTGGGAGGACAGCCGGGCGATCCGTTCGACCACGCTCATCAGGTGGGCGCCTCGGTCCGACCCCGCGAGCGCATGGACCTCGTCGATCACGACCACGCGGAGATCGGCGAAGAGCTTGGACGCCTCCACCCGACGCGACACCAGCATGACCTCCAGCGACTCTGGCGTCGTCATGAGCAGCTCGGTCGGCTCCCGGAGGAACCTCCGGCGGGCGTTGTCCGGCGTGTCGCCATGCCAGACGAAGCGCCCCAGCCCCACCATCTCGGTGTAGAGGCCAAGACGGTCGGCCTGGTTGTTGAGCAGCGCCTTGATCGGCGCGACGTAGATTGCACCAAGCCCTTCCGCCGGATCGTCCACGAGCTGAGAAAGCGTCGGGAACATCGACGCCTCGGTCTTTCCCCCGGCGGTGGGGGCGAGGATTACAGCGTTGTCACCGTCGAGCAGGGCCGCCCCGGCCTCTTCCTGCACTGGCCGCAAGCTCGACCACCCCAACCGGGCGACAATGGCCTGCTGAAGACGAGGGGAGAACCGCGCGAAGACGCTGCTCACCAGACGTCTTCCTGAGGAACGAGGCCGTCGTCGCCCTCGCCGAGGGCAAGGCCAGACCCGGTCAGGGCGTGCTGTTCCTCGGGACTAAGGTCCTGCGGGGCGAACTCGTAGGCCGCCTCGGGATCGTAGTCGGGCTCCTGCTCGACGAGGTCCATGACGTTCACGAACTCCCGGAGGAACTGCCTCGGAACCACGCCCACATCGCCCTTGAAGCCGGCGGTCACCTCGGCCACGAGCCGGTTGATGAACTCCGTGCTCACCAAGGTGTCCACGCGGGCCCTCCCCGCCGCCGGGTACAGCTCACGGAGACGAAGCGCCACGGCGCGCAATCGGGTGGCATCGAACGGGGTCAGCTCGAGTTGAGCCTGCCGCAGGCTTGCGAAGCGCCCCTGCTTCATGAAGCGGATCCGGTCATGGAGTGGAGCGAGACCGGCGACGCCGTGCCGCGTATCGAAGAACTCGGGCGTGCCCGTGAACAGCCACAGCAAGCCTGGGTAGCCTCCCGCGGCGTCGGCGATCTGCCGAATGCCGTTGAGCGACTTGTGCCTCGAGTCGCGCCGCATCCGAAGGATCGTCTCGGCCTCGTCGATCACGATGACGAGGCCCTCGTAGCCAGCAGCCTTGACGATCTCGAGGACGCCGCGGAGGTAGTCGAGCGCGTCCCGGCTCCCAATGTCTCCCTTGACGCCTGCGGCACGTTTCGCGCTCGCCGCGACGTTTCCGCTGCCGCAGAGCCATGAGATCAAGGCACCGGCCTCCGCTACGTCTCCGCCCTGCTTCAGATCGAAGATCGTCTGGACGACTCGGATGAAGTCCTGGGGGGCCTGCCCCCCGGTCAGCGATGCCAAGTCCTCGTCCAGGCGACGACGCACTTTCGCGTCGAAGTCAGGTGCCTCGTCCGACGCACCCCCGTCGATCAGACCGTCTTCGATGTTGCCGATCCAACGGTCGAGGATGTCGCCGAGCGCACCGCGAGGACAGGATGACGTGCCGAGCTCCGTCATCACCTTGCGGTACACGTCGTCGAACCGGTGGAAACGGAGGTCGTTGTCCGACACGACGACAAAGCTGGTGGCGAATCCCTTGGCCTGCGCGTCGAGAAGGGCGAGGCGCGCCATGAAGGTCTTGCCACACCCGTAGCCACCACGAAGGAACTTGATCGTGCCCTCCCCCGACGAAGCCAGGTCGAGCTGGCGGTGGATTTCCCCACGTTGCCTGTCGATCCCCACTGCGAAGGCGTCGATGCCGCGCTCCGGCACGAGTCCCTTTCGGAGCGACTCGAAGGTGTGTTCCACGTCGCGCTTCGTGAGCGTGCTCATCATTCGTTCCCCTCGCGCACGTAGCGCTTGACTCCCGACACCACGTCGATCCGAACGGCAAACGGCGCCCTGGCCGCGAACTCCTCGAATCGACGCGAGAACCGCCGAACCGCCCGCTGCCCGCCGAGCATCGCGGCAGCCTGGTCCTCGGTCACGACTCCGTGCGCCGCCAGGTGCTCGAAGAGCTGCCGCACACCCTCCGACGGGAGGTCTGCGAGCCAGCCACGCCCCGGCGATGATGGAGCTTGCTCGGCCGGCGCTGCGGTCCCCGGTAGAACCGCCACGTCGAACCGGGCGTCGAGGACGCAGGGTTCGACGTCCACCTCGGCCGCTCCGTGGTGCAGCCGCACTTGGACCCGCGCATCGACTGGGCCAGACAGGCGGAAGAAGACCTCGAACTCCTCATCCACCGTCGCCTGGACCGCACCGCCGGCAAGGCGCGCTCCTCCTCGGGTCTGGCACAGCTCCACATGGACATCGGGCGCGTCCACCACCTCGATACCGAGTTCGACCTCGCGCGTACCTCCGAAGGCCAGGGCCCCCTGAGCCGTGACCTCCAGACGCGCCGTGAGGCAGTGCATCCCGCCCACAGCATCCTTGGCTCTTGCGGCGACGATGTAGCGCAGGGTGTCGCCGCCGGCGGCCGCGCGGTGGACCAGCGTCAGCACCGGGATGACTCGCTCCTGGAGGCTGTTCCCGCCGTGGACGAAGCTCATGTTCCTGCGGCCGGTATCGAACACCGCCGTGCTCACCGGAAACATGAGCTGGTCCGTCATGGCGACGTAGCCGAGGTCTTCGAGCGGAACCCGCGCCTCGTTGGTGTGGTCCGCGGGCACCGGCGAGACGGTGTGGCGCCGCTTCGGGTCGATCTTTCGGCCGTGGCTCTGGGCGTTCCGGGCCGTCTCGTCCAGAAGCAGGAAGCCGTGGTCGGCGGTGACGACGAAGCGCCTGACTCCTGCCTCGCGCAGGAGTCGCCATGCCGCGCGCAGCTTCTGCATGACGTGGTCGAACACGGCGGGCCCGACGCCCTTCTCCCCTGCGTTGTCGATCTCCTGGCTGTGAACCACGACCAGGCGAGCGCGCGCCAGTGCCTGCTTCAGGCTCGTGGTGTCCCGCGACACGACTTCCGACAGCGTGAGCCAGGGACAGGTGGCGCCCCCGACCCTGTCATGCATGGCGCGCTTCCGGGTCTCGGGATCCGACACTCGGAACTCGCCGGTGGAGAAGCCCTTGAACTTCCCTCCAGACATCGCTGGTCGCAGGGTGCCCCCCGCGCCTGCGACCGGCGCCAGCACGTTCATGCCGACCTCGGTGACGGTGGGGAGCTCGGCGAACCGGGGCTTGAGGTGGAGCGTGGTCGCTGGCGTACCCGCGAGCGCCGAAAACAGCTCCTCCCCCATTTCGAACCTGAAGGCATCGACGACGAACAGGGCCGTGGTTCCAGCCTCCTGAGTCATCGGCCGGACCACATCCTCGAACAGTGTTCGTTGTTGCAGGTGGCTGGGAGGGAGGAAGCCCTGGGACCTGCACAGCGCGCTGAAGTCACGCGCCCACTCGTCGGCCCAGTTCCGCCAGAGGTCCCGGAGAAGGTCGAGCCTCGCGCGCAAGGTCTCGAACTCGGGAACCTGGGGATAGAGAAGCGCAGTCCGCCGCTGTTCCAGGTGCCTGTGGGCCTGGTCGACCCGACAACCCGCGGATCGGTAGCGCTCGGCGGCTGTCTGAAGAGAGTCGGCCTCGAGGGTGGGGCCGGCGCAGGTGAGCGCGTCGCCGAGCCGTGCCGCGTCCTGGACGAGCTGCCAGGCCGACCGGCGGGAGGGGTCGTCCGTCAGCCAGAAAGAGCCACCGTCGACCCGAACGGCCGCCCAGTCTCGGGCCTTGGACCACTCTTCTTCTTCGAGGGCGACCAGGGCGGCCTGGAGCACCCGGTCCTCCTCGAAGCGGAAGGTGTCGATCTTGCCGAGGTCTTCCGCCTTCGCTACCTCCACCTCATCCGTCAGCCACCCCTCGGTCTCGTCCGCAGTGCGCTTGTAGAACGTCTGGTGGCGCTCTCGCAGGTGCCGTGCCAGCTCACCGCAAGCCTCGATCACCCCGCCAGGGAGAGCGGCCGCACCGGTCAGTCGAGCATCGACCGGCGCTCGTTGAAGGTCATCGACGTACTCGACGGCGAGGGCCCAGCTCGCCACAGCGAAGGCAACGTCCGAGGGTCGGATGCGGCCCTGCGGAAGGGCCCGGTCTCGCCACTCGGCCGTCAGCCCCGTCCAAGCCGAGAGTTGATCCCACACGGCATCCAGGGCATCGGACCCCTTGACCTGGCGGGCAACGAACCCGTGCGTCAGCAGGTCATCGACCACGGCTTGAAGCGACATGGCGCGGAGCTGCGCGCCCAGCCCTCCCGCCGCGTCCTGGTTGTCCAGCACCGTTGACAGCCATGCGTCCGACTGTTCGAGTGTGAGCCCGGACTGCTGTCGAAACGCCGCGATCTGCTCCGGCTTCACGCGCCCAGCCGCAGCCTCGGTGACGAGCGTGTCGAGCTTCTTGCGGTACCGCACTCCGGCCGCGTAGAGCTCCAGCAGCGGGGTCGTGCGGACCGCCTCCTCGTTGAACCCGGGTAGGTGGACAACCAGCGGAGTCTTGTCGACCCCTCCGGCAAGGGACTCCAGTGCCAGCATCAACCGAAGGTGGCTGCCCCTAAAGCCGTGCACCCGGTACGGCAGACCCCCACGGGCACGCTCGGCGGCGAGGCGGTCGACGAACTGCGAGTAGGAGTCGTCGAGGTCGAGCCACAGGACGACGCCGTGGCGCCGCACCCAGTCGCGGAGGTCGGCCTCGAGGGCAGCGGAGACCGGGCCGCCTACCACGACAGCACCACGGGGTGTCGATCGATGGCGTCAGCGCACATCGGGTGCAGGAGCGGCCTGCCCGAACCACCATGCCATCGCTGGATGGTCGCAAGCACCGAGGGGTGCAGACCCGAGCGCACGGCGCTCTCGCTCCGCGCTGCCTCCTGCGCGTCTCCCGCGTCCACGGCGTCTGCGTAGAGAACGATAGTGGCCTGAAGGAAGGCGAGCACGTGCTTCCTCGATTGCTGCAGCGCGCCGTCGTTGAGCCCAAAGACAGGTTCGCTGGCCATCGCCTGCGGCGTCTTCAAGGTGAATGCGCCGGTGTGCCGCTCGATTTCGAAGTGGGTGTCGAACGAGTACCCGGTTGCCGAGGGGTCCAGCAGGCCGGCGGGGTACTGATTGCGCTTGTAGTTGCTGTTGCACACTGTGCACGCCAGCAACCAGTTGCTCCAGGCGAACGTGAGCGCCGGGCTGTGCGAGCGGGGACAGTGGTGATCGATATCCGTGGCCCGGTCGTGCTCGCAGTACATGCACCGTTCCGAGCCCGCGTTCATGGTCACCAGCGTGGCCACCGCCAGCCGGATCTTCTTCGTTCGGCGGGCGGACTTCCATGCCTTGTCGGACTCCGTCTTGGTGTTCCCGGCGGCGGCCAGACGTGTCGTGCGGGTCGCCAGGTAGGTGGTGGCGGACGCAGGAAGAACCAGTCGGGTCACCGCCCTCACCTCCTGCTCCTCATGGCGCTGATCATTCGGTCGACCTCGGTGTTCGGGTCGTCCGGGAGGTCCTCCAGAATCTCGTTCCGCCGCCGCTCCTGGTCTTCGGTGAGCGCCTCACCGGCCAGCAATCGGCTCTCGATCCGGGCCAGTTCGTCGCGCAGTCGCCGAGAGGCGTCCGAGTACGGATAGGGCAGGCCAAAGAGCTCGGTGAGGACCGCGTCTTCGACAGAGCCGTTGACGACGCTGCGGAACACGTCCTCGGACACCGGCTCGACCAGACCTCCCCCTGACAGGCGGAACAGACCGCCCTCATCGGCTGCTTGGCAGATGAAAGGGCTGTGCGTGGTGACGATGAACTGGACTCGCGGGAAGTGTTCCTTCAACCAGAACCCCACCATCTGCTGGAGCTGTGGGTGAAGGTGGTTCTCCATTTCGTCGATGAGCACCACGCCCGAGTGCTGGACCACGACGCGCCCATCTGCCGGAGGGCGCCACTGGGCACCGCCCAGGAACCTATCCCCGTAGAACCCAGCCATCTGGCGGATGAGGTCGGTCACGAGCAGGGCGAGGGACTCGTAGCCTTGGCCGAGGGTGCCCACGGGTACCGTGCCCTCGGGCCGACTGGCCACGAGTCCGGACGTGTCGAGCCGCACGGCCCCTACGGTGCCTTCGGCGCCACGCGGAGATTCATCCCGCAACAGCCCGTCGGACAGGAGCATCTGGAGAGCCCAGTACCGGTTGCGGACGAGGGCGGCGCGAGGATCCGTGTCCTCCCAGTCTGTCGCCTCGACGGCCGGTACACCCTCGGTGAACCGTCGAGCGACCCGGTGCGAGAGGTACTCCGACACGACGTCCTTGACCCACCCATTCGCCGCTCGTAGGGATGCATCCCGCTTGAACAGCGAGACCACCGCGGAGCGCCGCGGAGGAGCGCCCATGAGCTGCTCCGCCGTGCTGGATGGCGGCGCCATGAAGCGGTTCGCACCGTAGCCCGCGAGGCACCATCCTCGCGGTTCTGCACCGAAGGTCGCGCCCTCCCAGAGCTGGTTCATCACGAAACTGTGGTTGCCCCGAGGCGGGTGGGTCTTCGTCCCGCCACGCCGGCTCCAGGTCACGCCGAGTCGGAAGTTCCCCTGGATGTCCTTGTCGTCGCGCCAGTCGTCCCTTGGTAGACCACCCAGCCAGAGGTCGACCCGTCCTTCCTCGGCCTTCAGCCGAATCCACTCCTCGGGTTTCTCCAGCATCCAGGTCGTGTTGGACGGGCCGAGCACCGTGGCCGCTATCGCCTGCAGAAGGGTCGTCTTGCCCGTCCCGTTGCGACCGGCAAGGACCGTCCATCCAGCAGCCTCCCTGCGCTGCCTCGCCAGGTGGAGGTCGAGCTTCTCGAAGCAGCGGATCCTCTCGATTCGGAGGCGGTCAACGTGCATGGTTGTCCTCCCCGGCTCGAAAGAGATCGAGCGGCTGGAGGCGCTTGAGTAGCCGTTCGCGCGCCGCGGACTCACGCGGATGCGCGGCCACGAACGCGGCCCTCGCCGCCTCCTCGTCCGGGGCCACGAGCCGGAACGCGGCCTCCTGCTTCTCGATGATGCGGGTCTCCAGCTCCCAGCACAGGTGAGGGACCGTGGACCACAGGCCAGTCTCGAGCAGGCGCAGCTCGGCCTGGTCGGTCTTGTCGCTGCCACGGCCTCGTCTGCGGAGCACCTCTTTCTCGACCGCCTGGAGGGCCCGCTCAGGGTGGTCCTGGAGGTAGACGGCCCGGTGGTGCTCGTGCCCACCATCGCCCCGGTATGGGGGCTCTTCGATGCGGAAGTCGGGACCGATCTCGTCTTGGAGGCGAAGCTCCCAGGTCCAGGCGCGATCGGAGTGGTACTTCCAGAAGCAGCCGTGGGCGACCCCGAGGGAGGGGTCCTTCCTGCACTTCTTGTCGACGCGGGTCGGCCAGTAGCGCATCGCCAGGTGCGACCAGTCGTAGTCCTTGCGCCCCTTGGCGTTCGCAAGCTCCTTCCACCAGTTCTTGGGGTTGCCGCCCGACCCGCTCCACTGGGGCTGGAGCAACGGCCACAGCGCAGCGCTGTTGATCATCACGCCGTCGTCCAGGTCGGGAACGTAGCGGGCGTCGATCTCGCGTGGCGGGCACTTCTTCGGATCAGGATGGGTGGGCGGGGGGCCCTTCTCGGCGCACTGCTCGACGTCAGCGATGAAGCTCGCAAGCTCGTCTCGCCACCTCTGGACCTTGGCGTAGCGTCGCTCCGCGTCCCGAGCTGCCCTACGATCCGCTCCTTCGCGGGCGGCACGAAGGTCGATCAGCTCGCCGTCAAGGCGCTTGAAGGCGGGCTGGAGGTGATCGGCCAGCAGGATGCGCAGCGTATCGGCTGTCCAACGGTGGATGGTAACCCAGGCCACGAAGGTCTTCCTCTGCGAGGAGAGCGGCCAGTGGATGGGCCTGGACTCGTACATCTTGCGGTGGACGCCCTCGAAGAAGTCGAGGCGCAGGTAGTCGCGAAGTTCGCCGCAACGTGTGTCGATGTGCGGACCGTGTTCCGCCCAGGCGTCGTGGAGCGGCTCGCAGGCGCGGTGGCCGAGGCTGTCGCGCCGGTCGTGGGTGTCGAGAGTGCCGTCGAGGAAGAGGATGCCGGCCGGAAGGGCGCGGGCCAGGGCGGCAGAGCCCCTAGGGTCGATGACTCCGATGTTGTTTCCCCCGAAGCGTCCGAGGGCGAGGCCGAGGGCGTAGCTGAGGTGGTCGGTGGGCGGCTCGGGATCGTACTGAAACTCCGCCACGGCGAGTGGAGTTCCGTTCCGCCTGTCGACTGCGGCTTGCGCCCAGTCCTGCGCCGAATGCCAAGGAGAGGGACCTGGTCGCTGGAATTCATGCGATGGCTCTCGATGAGACTCGTGCTCCGCGAACGCAGCCTCCAGCGCCTTCCAGATGGCAGATTCGCTGTCGATGGGGAAGAGAGGCAGCCGCTTGACGTCCCCTACTTCGAAGGCCGTGCCTGGGTTGAAGCACTGGAGGACATAGGCTGGTTGCGACCCGTTCATGTTGCACACGATGGCCGCACGGCCGTCGCCGTACACGGCCGGGTTGCCCTCACTCGGTATTCCAAGAAACCGTTGCATCCGTCCCTGGAATGTGTGGCCCATTGCCGTCGCGGAAACACCAGGTGCAAAGTAGAAGTCCTGACCAGCCACACGCTTGGTTACGGTCCCGGTCTTCCACTCGTGCCAAACCTTCAGCGTGAGACCGTTTGACCGCCAGTCAATCACATCCACGAGCGGCTCGACCCACTTCCGACCCTGGCCGCCCCCGATGTACGGCACCCAATGCCGTCCCTCCAACGGCGGGAGGTCATCAGTTCTTCTCGCGGCTACAACAGTGGCCGGTCGAAACTCCCAGAAGAAATGCAGGAAGCGCGTTCGCGGGCTTGCCTGCGCTCCCGCTGTGACAGTTGCGATGGCTCCCAGCTTGGGCGCGGCCAAGTACCGTTCAAGCAGATCGCGCGGCCACCAGAAGACGAGCGGCCAGAGTTCGATTGCCTCGTAGTCGCCTACCGCGAAGGAATACAGTCCCTCCTGGCAGAGCGTGGCAGCCCGCTTTCGGGGGGTTCGCTCGCGATCGTAGGAGCGATCATCCGACGGAGTTGGCTGCAAGGCCATACTGGGGAGTAGTAGCGGGCGGCGCTTTCGGAGAACAGAAACAGCGACGCTCAGCACGTCATTTGGTACCTCATCGAACGCGCCGATGGCAAAGTCCCCCACCGCGCGCACGTCGAAGCGCTCGAAGACCCAGCGGCGCAATGCCGAGTACTGCTTGATGAAGAGCCAGTTCCGCATGGTAAGCAGTGCAGCCGTACCACCAGATGTTGCGAACTCGACGCCTCGCTGGATGAAGGCAGCGTAGAGATCGGCCTTGCCTTTTGCGTAGTGCGCTCTGAGATACTCCGGCTCGGCCATCTTGGTAGTGGCCTGGTACGGCGGGTTTCCTACGACAACGTCGTATTGTGCCTCGCGCATCGTGCGAACAAACCGCACTCCAGCCGCTAGTTGCTCCCCTCGTAGCCGGAGCCCGAGGTCATCACCGCTGGTATGGCGAGCCAGGAAGGCCTCCAACCGCTGGACGATGCTCGCCTTTGCGACCACGGACGACACGGGCTCCCTCCGTCGCTCGCCAAACCCCTGCCACAACCCGCCCTGTTCCGGCTCGAGGCGGCCCAACTCGGCCTCGTGCCGCCGTAGGGCCTCGTCGACAGCCACATCGATCTTGAGCAGGCTCCCGAGGTGGTCTGCGCCCCTCAACGCATGGACCACCGTGTCCGTCAGAGCCCCCGGAATCCCGGTCTCCCGTTCGACCTCCCGGCGCAACTCCACCAGCGCCGGATCGTTGTCCGGCAGGCTCGCCAGCCGTAGGTTCGACGCCACCAGGTTGAGGTGGGCCGGCTGGGCCTCTGCGCTGACCTGCTTGGCCTTCAACCACAACGCCGCTGCGGCGATCTGCACCGCGCGCGGGTCGAGGTCGATGCCGTGCAGGTTGTGCTCCAGGATGCGCTCGATGACCGCTCGATCCGACCAACGTGGTCGTCCTGCCTCGCCACGATGCCGCGCCTCCTCGCGATAGAGCGCAAGGAGCAGATCGAGCGCCACCACCAGGAAGTGTCCGGACCCCACGGCCGGGTCGAGGATTCGCAGTTCTCGAAGGGAGTCCGGAGCGTGCTCCACGGCATCGTCGGGGATGGGTTGGGGCACGAAGTAGGCCCAGCGGCGCTCCTCGTCGCCCTGCAGTGGCATCAGCGCGGTCAGCTCCACCTCGCCTGCCTCGCGCTTCTCCCGCCACTCGGCACGGCGGGCCTTGAGCCGCGCGAGCGTGCCGTTCGCCTCGACCTCGGGCGTCCATCCATGCCGCGTGCACATGGCGAACCACATGGGTCCGAGGCTGTTCTGCAGCAGCCAGTCCACCATGTACCGCTCGGTGAACATCTGGGTCTTGCTGGCGATCTCGTGGGGTTCCACCTTGCCGCCAGCGTTCAGCTTGTCGTCGAGGGCCTCCCGCTCGGGGTCGTTCCAGTATTGGTAGACCCAGCCGAGGGTCATGTCGTCGCCCCAGCACGACTCCAGGTCTTCCTTGTCGAGCTCCTCCACCAGGTGTCGAAGCGTTGCCGCCGGAACCGGCACCAACTCGGCCACGCCGGCGGACCCGAACAGACCCGGGAGGTCCGTGGCGAGGTCCTCGAAGACGAGCTGCAGGAGGAAGGCGTAGCCCTCGCTCTCGTCCCCGCGAACCAGCGCGGGAGCGAGTTGGCGAAAGTCCTTGTACGCACGGCTGTCCCATCCGCCGGTCACCACCTTTGGCTCCCTGAGTCCAGCCGACTCCATCAAGCGGAGGATCACCAACCGGTTTAGCAACGTGTACGCGGCCTGCTTCTCGACGTCACGGCGGAACCGGTCCGAAGCCCCCTTCTTCCGCAGGTCCTCCAGGACGAGCGCGCGCCGCTCCCTCAACTCCTGGTCCGACCAGGTCGACTCCCGCGTCTTCGCAAGCTCGGTCTCGGCCTCGGCTCGGAGCTGCTCGTCTATCCACGCCTCCAGGCGCTTGCGTCGGACTCGGCTGGCTTCCGACAGACCTGCATCGCGCGCGCGGATCGAAGGACGGTACGCCCCCTCGACGGCAGCGTGAAGATCGTCGAGCAGACGGGAGCGCAGCCCGCGAATGGTCGTGGACAGGGCCTTCTTCGCGTCAGGAGTCATCGTCATCGCTCGTCCCCCCGCGAAGCGCGGGCCCAGTCGCGCACGCGATGAGCCAACAGGGCATCCACGCGCTCCCTCGAGACCAGGCGTTCGACCGGGACGCAGAAGCACTGGTAGGTGCCGGAGATGCCGGCGTGCTCCCACGCCAGCTCGTTGTCCCGAGCGTCCCCCCACCGCGCCGAGAGCTCGTTCTTCCAGACGCGATCCCAGTTCACGTCGGCGCTGTCCGCGGTGTAGAGGCCAGCCCAGATCTCGGTCCGAGAGCTTGGATCGTCCACGGGCGCGAACGTCGCGGGATCAGGCTGGCCGCCGCGCTCCTTCGCGGGTCCGATCGCCGAGTCGGTCTCGAGTCCCATCCAGACCTTGCGGACGGGCAGGCTCGTGCTGTTCTGCCACTCAGCGGACAGGCAGTACCCCGGGAAGAGGTCCCAGGCCCACTTGTGGGGGGCGAACTGCACCTTGTTCTGGCGCATGGGTCGGGCGTACCTGTTCGGCCACCACCACTGGAACTCGAAGTCCTCGGCGAGGAGGCAATCGTGCATCCGATGGAAGACCTCGTTCATCCGGCGCTGGTACGCCACGACGACGCGGTAGGCGGTGCGGACATCCGCGAGCGCTTCGGCGAGGACGGCCTCGGTCATCGCGCCACCCTCCAGTCATAGACGTTGGTGTGCCCGGGGCCGACGGCGCCGATGAAGTTCACCGCCGTCGGCAGGCTCCAGACGCCCAGACGTTCGCTGTGTCCGCTTCCAGCCAAAGCCTCGCATGCGTCCGACACCAGCACGCGGAGACCAGCATCCAGCTCCGGTCGCGTCCGCAGTCGCTGCAGGCTCGTGTGAAGCGAGGACCAGGTGACCCGGAACACGCCGACCCCAAGCAGGTCCGTGGCAGCACTAACCTGCTCGGCCCGCCCGCGATCCCACTCGGGGCTGTGACCTCCGACCGCCAGCAAGACGAGGTTCTGCGGTGGCACGCCGTCCTCATCCCGGACTGCGCGGAGTTGGCGTACCCACTGGCCAGCGTACTGGTGTCCGCGATGCTTGGCCTCGATCACGACCGTCAGCTCGCCCCAGGACACGACGGCGTCGGGCTCCACCCGCCGCCCTGAGCCCCCTCGCGGAGGCGGGTACCCGGGCCAGAACTCCCACTCGGGCTCCCCGGTTGCGAACTCTGGCCACGCGCGGTCCATCAGAGGGCGCGGCGCGGCGCCCTCGAGCGCGTCGCGCTGAAGGCGAGTCGGAAGGTAGCTGATCCGACCGAGCACCGACGACGTGAGCGCGTCCTCGCTGCCGGCGAGGGCGACCCGCAGAGCGCGACTGTCCAGCCCCGCCTTGGCCAACGCCCGCCCCAGCTTTCCCGCGTTCCACGCCTTCAACATCGTCACACCAACCGGATCCGGATGTTGCCGTCCTCGCCGAGCTGCTCCACCAGCCGCTGGCGAATCTCGTCGATGAGCACATCGATGTCTGCAGTGGTCTTCAACTCCCGGTTGCGCAGGCCCAAGTCCACCTTCCGGATGAGTGGCTTGTCGCCCTCGCTGAGGAGCTCGTCCAGGCGCTCGTTGGCCTCCTCTTCCGCACGCCTCAAGGCCAGCGTGAACGGGTCCTTGAGCGCCACGAGAGGCGGCGCAATGGCCTCGGCCGTGGTGTCGGTCAGTGCCAAGGCGATCGGGCGAAGCACGCTGTGGGACTGGTCCCCCGTCAGGGTGCTGAAGCCCTCGCGGGCCTTCACCCTGCCGCGGGCCGCCTCTGCCTGCTGCTCTTGCCACTCCAGCAGGCGCCGCCGCTCGCCGGTGTACGCCTCCGTCAACGCCTGGAGGTCGTCGTCGAGCACAGAGACGTCACGCCAGGGGCGATCGGACCCAAGGTGGCTGTCCAGGCGGTCCACCGCCTCAGCGCTCTCAGCCTCGAGACCCCCTGGGACGGAACGAAGCTGGGCGACGTGGTGGTCCCGAACGGTGGCCGCCCGCCGGACGGCCTGGATGGCTTCCGAGGTGAGCTCAGCGTCGTAGATGTTCAACAGTTGGATGCCGTCGCGAAGCGCGTCCAGCCGGCGCTTGACGAGCTGAACCGTCGGCTTGGTCTGTCGGCTCTTGGCGATGCACTGCTCCAGCACCTCCTGGAGACGAGACAGCGCCTCAGGCGCGTCGGGCCGGCCCGGGAGCTGGTCAAGACGCGCAAGGACACTGCGAAGTCGCTTGGCCTGCGACGGAAAGAGCTGTGAGACCGCGTCGGCGATGGCGTGGTCTTCCCGGTCCATCCGATGACCGAGTTCCTTCTCGAAGAACTTGCAGATCCGAGCCCTTGCCTGGAACCCGATGTCGTCCTCTCCGGCCGGGAACAGGGTCGCCCGCCTGAAACTGCGGTCCTTCTCGAACAGATCCCGAACCCCGGCATCACGCACCGCGGTGATCTCCGCTCCCCCCTCTGGCTGGATTCGCAGCTTCCCTGCGCGGAGGAGGCCGGCTACGCATGCCTTCACGACATTCGCGGTGTACCCGAAGGGCGGGCCGCCAAAGTGGGCGAGCAGCGTGGTCCCGCCCAAGCCTCCCTCGGCCTCGATGTGTTCCTGGACTCGCCTGGGCACGACGCCGCTGCACGACGGAACGTACCTGCCAGCGTCGAGCTCCAGGATGCCGAGTTCTCCGGTCAAGAACTTGGGGGAAGGGCCGGACAGCTCCGTGTCGACGAGTTGAAGCAGCTCGCTGGGAGCGATGGTCGCCGCGACGAAGTGCGGGAATAGGTCGGGCAGCAACCGCGTGGCGGCGTTGTTGAGGGCACCGGCGAAGGCCGTCCCCTGTTCCTGAGGCATGAGGTGGCGGCCACGGAAGTAGATCCGCCCGGCGAACCAGGCCGCGGCCACGGTGTCGGTGACGAGCCCCTCGAGGTCCTCGGCCCGGTTCTCCTCCTGCTGCAGGAGCAGCTTCCTCGCCGGGTTCAGCGACTCGCGGCGTGGCTTGAACTTCTTGACCATCGCGCGGGACCGAGCCAGCTCCCGGCAATGATGGTCCACCTGGTCGGTGTCCCCCGACACCCAGACCACGCGGTTCTCCAGCGCGGTCTCCGCGCTCCTGCGCACCCACGCGCTCTCGGTGCGTTCCTCCTTCGCCAGGAACCGGAAATCCACGCGAACGACCGCGTCGTCCCTTGGGTCGACGAGCACCGCGTCATCGAAGCGCCGCCCGTCGGAAAACACACCGGCCCACGGGAACGGCCGGCCCTGCATCCGAGGCCGGTCCGGTGCGGCGAGCAAGTACTTGAGTGCATCCTGGACAATCTCGCTGATGGCCTCGCGCGCGACCCCGATGTCTCGCCGGTCCCGCTCCCACTCCTCGCCGGCGGACGACTGGATCTTGTAGCCGTGCTTCTCCGAGTACCCGAGGAGGTTCCGCCGCCGAAGTTCCTCGAGGGCCTCCGTGATCTCGGCGACCTGGCTCCCACGGTCGACCCGGTCGTACAGGCACTGCGCGACGAGCTTCGCGTCAGTCGGAAGTGTGTCCTGGATGAGCTCGAGCAGCGCCACCGCCTTGGCGACCCGCGTGAGCAGTCCTGATGCGTCATCGGCGCACTGGTTGAGGATCCGCGCCATGCTGGCCTGGACGTCCGAGTCGAGCGCTGTGTGCTGGACCTCGTAGATCTGGTCCAGGGTCACGAGCGACCCTACCGGCATGTCGGCGAGCTTCTGATCTCGGAACAACTCGCCAAGGAGCTGAAGAAGCCCGCGAATAGCCTGGTCATCGCCCTGTGCCCGGCTGGATCGCGTGCGAAGCGCGCTCGTGATCTGGAGGAGAAGGTCGATGTGGCCGGGGAGCATCGGATAGACCTCGACGAACTCCTCGGGGGTCACCGAGTCGCAGGCGTACCCGTACAGCTTGAGGCTCGCGCGGTTGGCCTCGAACACGCTTCGGAGGTGGCTCTCCGCCTCGGGCTTCTTCTGGAGCAGGCGCTTGTGGACGACGTCGCGGATGTTCGTCGCCGCGAGGTGAACCCGTAGCTTCGGCGGGAAGCGGTCCTTGGCCCACACCAAGAAGGAGTCGTCGGCCTCCTCGTCGAGCTTCTGCTGTCCCAGGGCCAGAAGCCAGGCCTTCCCGTGTAGGGTCGAGCCGAGCGCTGTGGCGAAGGCCCGCAGGCGATCGACGCGGTCCTTGTTGGACAACACGTACTGGGAGACCTCGTCGACCACCAGGAAAAGGGTCGAGCCAGGACTGCGGAAGCCCAGCATGTCCCTGATGGCTCCGACGGCCTCTTCTGGGGACTCGCTGCGTGCGTGGGTCCCTGCGCGACTGGTGTACCAGCTCATCGGGTCGGTGTAGCGGTCCGGATACAGCACCGACATGACGTGCGAGAAGTCCTCTTCGGCGAGGGCCCTGTCCTTGACCTCCGCCCAGGGGCGCCCGAGGGTCTCCGCCGCGACCGTCTCGAAGCGGCTCCACTCCCCGTCACGTTCGAGGTTGAGCTCGAAGTCCGCAACGAGGGGTTCTGTCGCGCAGTAGCCGAGGCGGCGCTGTACCTGGCGGACGGCGGCTGAGTGGATGTGCTCGTTGTCTCGCGCAACGCCGCCGATATCGAACACGACCGCGATTGGGTCGATCGCCTTTCTCACCGCGCGCCACGCTTCCCGCAGCTCCGAGGCTCGCGGGGAGGTGTCGCGACGCAGAAGCGCTTCGGCGAGGGAGCTACCGCCGGGCAGCGCGGCTCCGTCCAGGGCGAGGCCGAGCAGCTTGGCGAAGCTGGACTTCCCAGAACCGTAGAACCCGGAGATCCATGAGTTTGGCAGCTCAGGTCCCCCCGGTTTGCCCAGCTCCGTGGCGATGCCTCGCAGCAGCCGCACGTACTGCTCGTGGATCCCGTTGGGCACACGCCGATGGTTGGGGTGGTCCTTGGGCCACCCGCCCGTGATGATGTACTCAGCCACCTCGTCGGCGAGCTTTGCGGGGGTCTGCTCGTGGAAGTAGACCACCGGCGGGATGTCGCGGGTCACGTCGGAAACGAAGAGGTCGCGAATCAGCATGGCGCTCACGGGTAGATGCGGGGTCGATAGTCGTTGTCGGGGTTGAGCATGCCCATGAAGGACAGCCCGGTCGGGCCTCGGCGCTCACCTGGATACAGCAGGACCACCGGCACGTTTCTGGTCTTGCCATCCAGATGCCGAAGCAGGGCCGACGACCGGAAGAACGGGTAGAGCGCACCCGCCCGACCGATAAGAGCGAGCGTGCGGTCGATGTCGTCAGGGTGCTGGTCGGCGTACTCGCCGATCACCTTCGCACAGTCAGCCGCGATACCCGTAGGGCCCTCGATGAGAGGTGCGAGCTTCGACTTCAGGTAGTTCAAGCCCCGCTCACGGGCGATCGTGCTGGTGCGCTCCTCCATCTCGATGACCCGCTGTACCCACTCGTCGCCTTGGGCGCGGACGCGATCCAAGAGCAGCCGCTGAAGCGAGATGGAAAGGACAACCCAACCGTAGGCGACCAGGTCGTTTGTGAGCTTCTGGACCTCGCCCCGAAGCTGGAACTCCTCCGCGGGGTCGTAGGGGACGATGGCGAAGCGGTAGTTCCGCATGGTGCTGATCCGCGGTCCATCCTCGTGGACGAGATCCTCCCGCAAAGCGGCAAGCGCGCCCTGAAGCGGGGTCTTGTGGAACAGCGAGCCTTGCATCACGCTCCTCCCGGCGCACGGATCTCGCCCAGTGTCGCGTCCGCCCACGCACCAATGCTCGGGAACTCCCATCCGAAGTCGATCAGGTCTCCTTGGCGCTGGAAGCGGAGTTCGCCCAACCCTCGCAGGCGATCCTCCAGGTGTGGGCCGACGAGCCCGACCGACCGAAGGTACGGGTTGTCCGTCAGCGTCCCCGCGAATTCCACGCCGCGAAGCAGATACACCGCGTAGGCGAGGGCGTCGTCCCCCACCCGCGGCAGTCCGAGCGGCCGGGGGTCGCGGTTCGATGTGACGAGACCCGCGGAGTACGCGGCTGAGAGCAGCTTGCTCGCGAACTGGATGCGTGTGCTCATCGTCCAGCGGCCCGGACCTTGCTGCCCGACCCAGCGCACCACGACATCCCGCGTCACCTCGTCGCGGGTTCCGACTCTGCGTTCGACGAGGTACTCCCCGGTGAACCGCCGGTACAGCGGGTCGGCGAGCTGTAGGTGCCAGTGGCAGACCACGGTGCGCGTACCCGGGGTCATCGCAGGCCAGCGGTGCAGGACGCCCAGCGCATCCGGGAACGCCGAGAAGCGCGCGCGGAAGTTGGTGAGCAGTACCTTGATGCGCGGGAGACTGCGCGCTCCGAACCAGTACTCGTCGAAGGCCTGTTCTGCGGAGACCTCCATACCGGGCGCGACATGGCGCCAGAAGGCTCGAGCGTCCTCCACCTCGAGAGCGCACTTCAGCAGGCGGGTGTGGACCTGAACTTCTTCGCTCGGACGGCTGCTCATCTGGCCCTCCGATAGTGAGGCAGGGGGTACTCGCGACCGATCGGGGAGAGAGCACCGACGAGGTGTTCAACGAGGATCTCGAGCGACTCCGGCGGAGCTCCGCGGAGCCGCCGACCCGCGGGGGTGGTCGTCGCCTCGCCGTGGCGATGGGCCTCGACCCACTGCCGGAATGCCTCGGGGCGCCATCCGTCTCGCACGACCTCGCCCAATCCGGGTAGCGCGTCGAGCGGCTCCCGACCGGAACGCTTCAGGTCCTGGAACCGCTCGTCCAGGCGCTCGTCTGTGGCGAAGCCCAGGAAGTACAGGGTCAGCAGGCGATCCGGGTCGTGGTCGTTCGCCCGAATCGTGGCGTCGTGGCGTCGTGCGGCTTCCCGCGCGCCCTGCAACACCGCCCAGCGCCAGGTGTGCGGGAGCAGGCGGCTGAGCAGGTCTTCCCCGCCAAACTCGCTCGCGAGATCCGTCTTCCACCAACCCAAGCGGGCCTCCTCGCCGTTCTCGCCCGCCCACGCCACAGCGAGCTGGGCAACGAGAATCCGGTCCAGGGTGGAGGTGGGGATGGGCTCGCGCTCGGACGACATCACTCCCCCTCCGCCTTGGGCACGCTGCCCGACGCCCGCTTCTGCTCCTCGATCCACGCGAAGATGTCGTCCCGGCGGAATCGCCACTGCCCCCGGACCTTGAAGCAGGGCAGCTCCCCGGTCTGCGCCATCGTGTAGGCGGTCTTCTCGCCAATCTTCAAGAGGGCGGCGACTTCCTTGATGGTCAGGACTACGTCGTCGGACAAGGCGGCCTCGCGGTGGGCAGAGATTGCCAGCAGGCGCCAACTACTACCACGCGCGGCCAGCGAGATCGACGGCCCCACGAAGAAGCCCGGCGGCCCTCTCGGACCGCCGGGCAGGGTGCTCCTCGCCTATGCAGTTGCGACAGCGTGGACGACGAGGAGCGGAAGGAATCGATCAGGCCGTGGACACCCCCTCGGCGCAGGGGTCGTCGGCGCATCGGGCGTGCTCGTGACGGACGCAGACCTCGGCCTCGAGCTCGGCCACCGGGCGGGGGAGACCGCCGTCGAACTCCATGATGGCGGCGCGCTCTTCGAGCTCGGTCGCCCAGGGCTCCGGCCAGGCAGCCGTCCACGCCGGCAGGCCTCCGCGGGCCTCCGCGGTCAGGAGCTCGACCAGCATGTCCCGGTGCTCCGCGGCGGCCGCTCGTAGGTCGGGGGTGAGCGCGCCCGGGGGCGCTCGGTAGCGAAGCCGCCCGCCGTCGAGCCGCAGCTCCACCCCGGCGCCGTGCAGGGCCTCCAACAGCCGCTGCGCCGTCACAGCTCGCCTTCCTCCCACGCCCCGTCGGCGTGGGTGGCGGTGGCGGATGGGTGGCGGGTGGCGCCTGGAGGCGTGACCTCGGGATCCTTGCGCAGATCGGCGGCCTCTCTCGTGACCTGGGCGACGGGAGGAGATTCGGAACGAGAGGGGTACTCGGAAGACGCGCCACCGTTGCGCCACCCGCCACCCGCCTCCCGATGCGCCTCCCCTTCGCGCCGGAGCCGCAGACCGCGCCAGCAACGGACGCCCTTCGCCCCCTTGCAGTTCTGCAGCCCGCGCTCGCGCAGCCCGGTGGCCAGCGCCTTCTGGGACCGAGGCCGTTCCCCGTTGGCCTCGCACCACGACGTGTACGCGGCGTACAGCGCCTTCGCGGTCTCCACGGCGCCGTCCTCGACGACGCACTCCTCCTCGATGAAGCCGCCGAAGGCGTCCATCTCGTCGCGGTAGGACGCGGTGGCAGACCGCACCGCGTCGGGCAGGCCGAGTCCGTGCTCGCGCCAGTCCATGCAGCCCCGCACTGCCCACGCCAGGATCCCTGGCAGCTCCTCCGCCAGCTTCTGCGTCAGGCGCGGGTCGCGCTCGGCCTCGGGGATGGTCACCGTGAAGGGCACGAGCCGGATGCGGCGCCAGATGCCGTGGTCGGTCCCGCGGATGTTGGGCTTGTGGTTCGCGGCCAGCCAGATCTTGAACTGGGGCTTGAAGTCGAAGAACTCCTTGAACAGGAAGCGGGCGGTGATCGTGTCGCCGCCGGTGAGCTGCTTGACCAGGGCCTCGGCCAGCGGCTTGCCGGCCTCGGCCTCGACGGCAGACACGAAGCGCGTCCCGACTAGGCGGGCCAGGTCGTTGCGGGCGCCCTCGCTGTCGCGCTTCAGGAAGGTCGTGAAGTCGGTGATCGCGCTGTAGTCGGCCAGCAGCGCCCGCATCGTCTCGAGGAAGGTGCTCTTGCCGTTGGCGCCGATGCCGTAGAGCAGCAGGAGCACCTGCTCGTTGGTGTGGCCGGTCAGCGAGTACCCGACGGCGCGCTGTAGGAAGGTGACCAGCCGCTGGTCGCCGGCCATCACCCGGTCCAGGAAGGAATCCCAGAGCGGGCAGGACGCGTCGGGGTCGAAGGCGACGGGTGCGAGCCGGGTCAGCCAGTCGTCGCGCGAGTGCGGCCGGAGCTCTCCCGTCTGCAGGTCGAGGGTGCCGTTGGCGACGTTCAGGAGATCGGGATCGCGGTCCAGGGCCTCGGTGGAGACCGGGAGCAGGGCCTGCGCGACCGTGAGCATCGCGGACAGGCGGGCCGAGGACTCGCTGTCCAGCGCGTGCTTGACCAGCTCGGCGCGGTGGTCGTCGTCGGGGACCTTGTCCGCCTCGGCCGCCATCGCCCGCAGGGTGGCCAGCGCCGCGCGCAGGGCCTGGCCCCCCTGGTCGCGCTGCCACCGCACGTCATCGAAGCGGAGCCAGGCGGCCCACGGGTGGACGTAGGCGAAGCGAGGCCCGAACCGGGCCTGGAAGCGCTCGGCGTTGCCCGCGTCGGTGAGGTTGAGCGTCAGCAGGGCGGAGGACGGGTCGTAGCGGAGCAGGCTGTCTACGATGGCGACGACCTCGGCCTCGGCGAGCGGCGGCTGGCACCGGGCGTCGTTGGCGGCGAGCAAGGCGGCCAGCAGCTCGTCGCGGCCTGCACCCCGTCGGCGCAGGGTTCCCCCCAGGCTGGTGAGGCCGGCGTTCCGCTCCCCCTGCGCGAAGGGCTCTCCTTGCTGGCGGCGGCGACGGCGCTTCTTCTTGGGCTTCAAGCCCGAGGCGGCGATCGCGCCGTCTACGTCGAGGGACCGCCCGTCGATCACGCGCACCCAGGCATCGTCGAGCCTCTCCGGGGGACAGGAGGCGACGAACCACAGGCGGCTGATGTCTCGGGCGTTGGCGTCGGCGAGCCGGCCGAGAGCCACGTTCGCCGCGTGCCAGACCGCCTCGTACTCGTTGGGCGCGA
Organism: uncultured Bacteroidaceae bacterium; assembly: GCA_964345075.1. GTDB lineage: Bacteria > CAIWAD01 > CAIWAD01 > CAIWAD01 > CAIWAD01 > CAYFPS01. The sequence continues at coordinate 23,833 of CAYFPS010000024.1, forward strand.
CCGGCCGGCTCACCAGGATCAACAGGCGGAAGCAGCAGTCGTCGGCACCATCGGCACCGTGGCTGAACGAGGTGCAGGCCACCGCGGCCCAGCCTCGCTGCTTCAGGCGCCGCCAGACGGACTCCGCCGCATCGCTGGTCAGGTGGTCGAAGTCGAGGACCAGCGCGGTCGCGCATCGGATGCCGCGCTTCCCACGGGTCGTCCCCGGCGCGTACTCGACAGTCGAGTAGGCGGGTGTGCCCTTCTTCTCCTCGCGCGGCAGGTGGCGGCCGACCAGCTCCACCGCGCGCCCCTCCCACGGCGTGGGCACTCTGGCGCGCTCGTCGCGGAAGCGCACCGCGCGAAGGGTGGCCTGCTCGACCTTGAGCTCGGGTCGCTCGGCGTCGGTCACCCCTGGCCCCCGGGCTCGATGCCGCTGTCCCGGAGGGCCTGCTCGATCCGTGCGACGCCCGCCTCGTTGTAGACGAAGGTGGTGACAGTGCGGTCGTGTCCGCGGGCCTTGTTCAGGACGCGCTTCGAGAACTGCTCGTCGCCGCGGACGCCGGCTGCCGTGATCAGCCGCCCGACGCGCTGGACCGTGATCCCCCACCGCTTGGCGAGCGACGTCGGCGACTCCCACGGCTCGGTCTCCAGCTTGAGGACGGGCAGCTCCGCACCGAACGCGAGCTCCGTCGCCGCGACCTCGCAGGCCGCGTACACGTCTTCGTCGAGTCGCCCAAGGTTGCGGAGCGTCTGCCCGGTCTGCCGCAGAGAGGCCGCTCGGAACTTCCGCTCGTCCAGGTCGAGCTTGCGGGCCAGGCGCAGCTCGCGGGCAATCCGCACGTCGATGGCCGGCTCGGGGGCCGCGTCGGGGTCGTAGCGCCCGGTACGCACGATCTGCGGGAGGACCCGGTCGACCAGGAAGCGCCGCAGCCGACGGCCGATCTCCTTGTTGGTCTTCGCCAGGACCAGGTGCACGCCCGGCTCGAGCAAGAGCAGCAGGCCGGCGGTCCGGTCGGCCACCACGCCGGAGCCCGCGGCCGCCTTGAAGGCCGACAGCTCCTCGCCGGTGAGCACCACGTAGTCGTGATCGGGGATGAACTCGTCGGCCCACTCGCCCCGGATCATGGTGGCGAGCCGCTTGCCCCGCCGCGCGTAGCCGATGGCTGCTCCCACCTCGCGTGCGACCCAGGCGAGGCGGTCCTTGTAGGTGAGGGTGGTGAAGGGCCGCCCCTCGAACTCGATGACGTGACGCTGGAGCACGCGCTACTCCTCCTCGAAGAGATCGCGGCGGTCCGCCCAGGGTCCGAGCCCCTTGCGCGCGTCCTCGATGGCCCAGTCGCGGAGGACCTCGAAGAAGCGGCACAGGTTGTCGTTGATCTCGGCGGCATCGTCGCGGGTCAGCGGACCGCCGGCGTACGGCTCCCACGCCTTCGCCACGCGGTCGAGCAGCGCGTCGTCGGGTCGGGGAATGGCGGGTCGTCGGTCCACGTCGTCATCGTGGGCGACCCTGGCCAAAAGGGAGCTTTCCCCGACTGGTCTCGTCTTGCACAAGACACCCAGACAGCCGGGAGGCCTGGCTCTGCTGGACGGGACAACGGGCCTTTTCGCGGCCCGATCAGCCCTTCTTGCGAGATGCCTTGTACGCGGACAGCTCGACTTGCAGGTCGAAGCCCTCGAGGTCGAACCCCGGCCCCAGGCGGATGCCCTTTCGGCCACCCGGCTCGATGATGAGCTTGCCGTGATCCGGCAGCACCCTGTCGATGAGCTTCCGCGCCCGGTGCACCCACTGGTGCACGTCCTTGGCCTCGATCTCGCCGGTGGCGTCGAGCTCGGACAGCCTGGCGGCCGTGCGGAATGCGCGGCGGCCCCGCCGCGGCGCCGCCTCGTCGTCGATGACCTTCTGGAGCATCGCGAACAGCAGGTGCACGCGCCCCTGCGTGGCATCGACGATGCGGGTGTCCTGGACGTAGATGCCGTCATCGCCCGGCTGGATGAGGCGGAGTCCCAGGTCGGGGCGCGGTGGGGACGCGGCGCTCGCGGTCCACGACGGCGGCGGGGGCTCGGCGGCCAGGCTGGGGGCGCCAGACCGGGCGGGCGCCGCGAGTCCCAGGTCCAGAGCGCGCCGGATGCCGCGGTCCTTGTCCGCGAGGAGCTCGGCAAGCGGCACGCCCCGGTCGGCGTACTCGGCCAGGTCCGCGGCGGCGCCACCCACCCAGGCCACCGGGTTGAACTCGGCCCGGCGCCGGTCCAACCAGGCCGGTGCCGCGGCGTCGACGCCGACGACGTACTGGCGCACGCCATCGCGGCGCCGCGTGAACACGCCGTCGGCCTCGCGCTCGAAGCCCATGCGGTCAACCAGCACGCGCTGCGCCTCGGTCCACACGGCGCCGGCGACCACCTGCACGCTCACGCGATGGAACACCGGGTAGCGGAAGCTGTCCGTCGACCAGCGGTTCCCGCAGACGCTGCACGGGTACTCCTCGCCGGCCTCCTGGGCGAAGGGGTCCGCCTCGCTCACCCGCCCAAAGGGGAGCACGACCAGACCAGGGCAGTCGTAGGTCAGGTCCGGCCGAGCGAAGAGCGGGATCTGCGGGTCGCCGCACCGGAAGACCGCGTGTTCCTCGAGACGCAGGAGGCCGTCGGCCGCCTTGGCCCTGAGCAGCTCGAGCTGCCAGTCGGCCGGGTTGTCGATGTGGCTGGCGAGCAGGGCACGCCACACCTCCGCGTCGATCTTCGACGGCCGGCTCGGGTAGGGCGACGGCCGGCGACGCGATCGGGTCGGCGCCTTCGGGTGCACCTGCACGCCGAGCTCGTCACGGATCAGCGCCTCGAAGCGGGACGCCACGTCCTCGGTCCAGCCCCGGTCGCCGTAGGAAAGGACCAGGTCGTCGTCGGCGTCGTCGGGCAGCGGGAAGTGCAGCTCGATGCGGTAGTGCTTGTCGCTGTCGTCGTCGGTGAAGCCGACCTTGACGCGATGGACGTGGGTGGACGAGCGGGCGAACGCGAACATCTGCCGCAGGTCGCACACGACCTGCTCCACGCGCTCCTGGCCGGTGTTGCCGACGCGGATCACCGGCTCGCGCCAGCGTCCCGGCACCACAGCGGTGATCTCCAGCAGCCCGAACGTCGGGTCGTCGGGGGAGGTCAGGCGCTCCAAGAAGTCGTCCAGCCGGTCGCGGGAGAGCGGGTCGCGGGCGTGCACGAAGCGCCTGGGCGTGGACCACATGCTCGTCGCCAGGTGGTTCGCGAGCAGGTGGGCGCGGTCGGGTCGGTTGCTGGTGAGGTCCACCCGGTGGGCGTGGTCGTGGAAGCGCAGGAAGGTCCAGTCGTCGCGCGTCCCGGCGGCGACGCTGCCATCAGAGCGCCGAACCGTGTCGGGCGCGCCCCGATCCCGGAACGCGACCAGGGTGTCGCCGCGCCATGGCCGGTGCATGACGTGCTGGTAGCGAAGCCCGCCAGCCGAACGGCCGAGGGCGTCGAGCGCACCGTCGGTCAGCGTGGGCCAGTCCAGCCCGGCCAGGTCGAAGGTGGGCTTGCGGCGCTGGCCGGAGAGCTTCATCGCGCAGCGACGACGCGGGTGCCAGCGATCCCAGAGGTCGATGGCACGCAGCCCGGAGGGATCGGCCGCGTAGACCAGCGCCGCAGCGGCCAGCCTGTGACCCCGTCCCCTGAAGGCGGGGTGGGTCATCAAGGGCCGCTCGCCGAGCGCGCCCCTGGCGACGTCGCGGATGACGGCGTTCTTCTTCTTCTCGATGAACTCGGCGAGCAGGACGAGGTTGGCGCGGAGGCCGGGACTGTCGCCGAGGTCGTCGATCAGCTTCGCCGCGACCTCGCGGTCGATGCGCCCGGTCCACTTCTCGCCGAAGGCCTCGGCCAGCTCGTCCGGCTCGGACACAAACCCGACGACCCGCTCGAACCCAGGTACCTGGAGCGCGTCGAGCCAGAAGGCGCGGTCGGGTGGGGCCGTGGGGTCGTGGCGCTCAGCCATCCTCGCCCCCCTCGTCGGGGCTGGAGGCCGTGATCTGCTCCACGATCCACCGCTCCAGGTCCACCCGCCGCACCCGCCAGGAGCCGCCCACCTTGAATGCCGGCAGCGCTCCCTCCTGCGCCAGCCGATAGGCCGTGCGTTCGCCGATCTTCAGGTAGTCGGCAACCTCCCGGATGGTGAGGATCTCGTCGCTCATGGGGACTTCGAGGCAGGGCGGCTACGCGGGGGAAGGGGTTGGCAGGATTTGCAAGGGATTGCTACTTAGCACCAGGCCAGGCCAGCGGCTACTATGGCCGAAAGCCTGTCGCTATGTCATACTACTGGACGGGTGTTCAGTCCAGGGAGATCCTCGATGCCGCGCGCCTCTTCACGCCAGGTCGGACGTCGCCGAAGCGGCTCTCGCAAGCGCAAGACCGCCACGCCGCCGCCTCGCCAGGCCGTGCTCTACGCGCGCGTGTCCTCTCGTGAGCAGGAGCGCGAGGGGTTCTCGATCCCCGCGCAGCGGTCGCTGCTGCAGCAGTACGCCACCGACCAGGGCTTCCACGTGGTCGAGGAGTTCGTGGACATCGAGACCGCCAAGGCGACGGGCCGCGTCGAGTTCACCAGGATGCTGCGCTTCCTGCGCCGGCGCCGGCCCAACCCGCCGGTCATCCTCGTCGAGAAGACCGACCGCCTCTACCGCAACCTCAAGGACTGGGTCGCCCTCGACGAGATGAGCGTCGACATCCACCTGGTCAAGGAGGGGATCGTGCTGTCCGAGGAGTCGCGGTCCTCGGAGAAGTTCGTCCACGGCATCAAGGTGCTGATGGCCAAGAACTACGTCGACAACCTCTCGGAGGAGGTGCAGAAGGGCATGCGCCAGAAGGCCGAGGACGGGCACTGGCCGAGCTCCGCGCCCATCGGGTACGTCAACCGACGCGAGGGCGGCAAGAGCTACATCGTCCCGGATCCCGAGCGCGCCGTGCTGGTCCGCAACCTCTTCGAGCTGTACGACACCGGCGACTACTCCATCAAGGCCCTGGCCGACTACGCAGAGGCCAACGGCTATCGGGGCACGCGCGGCGGCCGGATCACCACCAGCGTCATCCACTCGGTCCTGCGGAATCCGCTGTACGCCGGTCGGTTCTTCTGGGGCGGCCAGGTGTACGAGGGCCGCGATCCGACGCTCATCGCGATGGAGCTGTTCGAGCGCGTCCAGCAGCGCCTCGACGGGCACCCCTACACCCGCAAGAACGAGCACACCTTCTGCTTCACCGGGATGGTCACCTGCGGGCACTGCGGCACCGCCATCACCGCCGAGCTGAAGAAGAAGAAGTACGTCTACTACCACTGCGCCAAGCGCTGCCGTCGCGAGAAGTTCGTCCGCGAGGAGGCCCTGGCCGCCATGTTCGTCGAGGCGTGCCGGGCGCTGTGGATGCCGGAGAGCGTCCAGCAGGAGACCATCGAGGGGCTGAAGCACTCCCACCGCGACATCGCCGCCGAGACCGCTCGGCGCATGGCCGAGGCTCGCGCCCGCTTCGACCGCCTGGGCCGCCTGATCGACGCCGCCTACGAGGACAAGCTCGAGGGCCGCATCGACATGGCCTACTTCAACCAGAAGCGGGTCGAGTGGGAGCGCGAGCGGTCCGAGACGCAGCGCGAGATGGACCGGATCACCCGGGCGAGCGCCAAGAACATGGATCTCGCCATCGCGATGTTCGAACTCGCAACATCAGCCTACGACCTGCTTTCTCGGCGAGAGCCCACCGAGATGCGTCCGCTGCTCGAAATCCTCTTATCGAACTCCGAGCTGGCCGAGGGCCGGCTGACAGTGACCTTCCGTAAGCCCTTCTCGTTCCTGGCGAATTGGCGAGAGGACCCGCCAACCGAAGAGACCCCTCCGGGTGCTACCGGAGGGGCCCGTTCGGAATGGTCGGGGCGAGAGGATTCGAACCTCCGGCCTCCTGCTCCCGAAGCAGGCGCGCTACCAGGCTGCGCCACGCCCCGACGACGGCCGGCACTTAGCCACGCCGGAAGACCACGTCAAACAGGCTTCGACATCCCCACCCTGCGGCGCGAGCCGGGCCCTCTCCTGGCCCTGGCCGACGGCCAGGCCCACCAGGACGATGACGACGCCGACGACCAGCCCGCCGAGCAGCACCTCCAGGCAGAACCAGGTCGCGGCTCCGCCGAGCGCGGCCCCGCCGAGCGCACCCAGCGCCAGCCATCGAGCCATCGTCGCGCCCTCCTGCCGATCCCGCCGACGGGCCTCCACGGTACACACTGCCTAGGCCCGCGATGAAGATCCACGCCACCGCCGACGACTGGTACGCCGCCCAGGACGCCTGGCGGGACGAACTCCGAGCGCTCCGGGAGGTCGTGCTCGCCACCGGGCTCGTGGAGACCCTCAAGTGGGGGCAGCCCTGCTACACGGATCGCCGAAAGAACATCGTGATCGTGAGCTGCCGGCAGGAGTGGGCGCTGGCGAGCCTGTTCAAGGGCGCGCTCCTCGAGGACCCGCAGGGACGCCTGGTCCAGCCGGGCCGCGCCCGCTCCGGCCGCTACCTGCCCTTCACGAGCGTCGAGCAGGTCACCGCCGACCGGGCCTACCTCACGACGCTCATCGAGCGGGCGATCGAGGTCGAGCGCGCTGGCCTGCGGGTCGAGCCGCTGCCCGACGAGTTCGGGTACGTCGAGGAGCTGCAGCAGCGGCTCGCCGCCGACGAGCCCTTCCGGGTCGCCTTCGAGGGCCTCACCCCGGGCCGTCGTCGGGGCTACAACCTCCACTTCGAGAGCGCGAAGAAGCCCGCGACGCGCGAGGCCCGGATCGACCGCTGCACGGAGCGCATCCTGGCCGGAAAGGGCCTGCTCGACTGCATCTGCGGACGCAGCAAGCGGTACCCCCGCTGCGACGGCTCCCACAAGGCCTGAGGCCGCGCCGATCGGGGAAGGACGCGCCCTTCGTTGTGAGGGTGCTCGCAAGCCACGCGAGCCCCACGACGGAGGACCCCATGGCCATCCCCTCACTCCTCGCGCTGTTCGTCGCGCTCGGGCCCTCGGCCGAGGCGTCCCAGACCGGCGAGGCGTACGCGCCCGGCGCGTTCTTCCCCGCCCCCGCGCACTGTTCGTGCCTCCCCGACTCGACGGACGAGGGCTCGGACGCGGAGCCCCTCCCGGGGCAGACGGACTGCTTCCCCGGTCCGCAGCCCTGGCCGACGGACTGCCCGCCCTGGTGCGAGGACAGCCCCAAGGGCGACCACTGACCCCAACGCAGGAGGACCCCATGTCCATCGCACGCCGCATCTTCCTCGCCTCGCTCCTCGGCCTGGCCTTCGCCTCGAGCGGCGACGCCCACGCCGACAACCCCGCCTGCATCGACTGCGCCGAAGACGTCGCCGGAGCCGCTGCCCAGGGCGCGGTGATCGGTGGCGCCGCCGGCGGCATCACCGGCAACCCCGCCGGGGCGGTCGGCGGCGCCATCATCGGCGGCGCCGGCGCGGCCCTCGACGAGGTCACCGACAACGAGAAGTGCACGGAGTGCTTCGAAGGCAAGGACGACGAGTAGACGTCCCTCGAAGCCCTGGCGCCCGCCTCCCCGTGAGGTGGGCGCCGCCAGCTCGGTCTCCAGGCGTCTCGGGCTTGCCCAGCCAGGCGCGTCCGAGCTCACTCATCCGCCCGACCCGAACCAGAGCACGTACCCGTCGGGCTCGAGGGCGTGCTCGGAGTCGACGCCGAGGAGACGCTCCCGGGCGTCGAGGAGCTCCGCGTCGCCGAGGATCTCCCGCAGCTCGCGGGAGAGGTCGTAGGCCGCCTCGAAGCCGAGGTAGACCAGCAGCTCGTAGGCCGAGGGGTCCTCGAGCGCGCAGCGCAGCTCGTTGTCGCTGAGGTGGATGGCCACCGCACCGGTCGCGGGCTGGGCGCTCTTCACCTCGATGCGCCGCAGCCGGCCGGCGTCGTCGAGGGACAGCACGTCGAAGCCGCAGTCCCGGCCGCCGGGGCCGGACACGCGGAGGAGCCTCGCGAGATCGGCGGGCTCGAGGGCCTCCCGGTCGAAGCTCCGGGTGTCCCCACGCGCACGACGCTCGTCCTCGAGGACCCGCCAGAGAGCCTCGGCGCCCTCGCCGTGGAGCAGCGGCCACAGGCGCTCGGCCTCCCGGCCGGCGGTCGCGAGCTCGGCGTTCTCTCCCCGCTCACGCTGACCCGCCTCGGTGGACCGCCGCTTCGCGGTCTCCTGGACCGCGGCCGACCCGGCGCCCCGCGTGACGGGCCGGCGCCGCAGGCCCGCACCGGGCCGGGGACGCTCGGGCGCCTTCCAAGGGCGGCTCAGGAGGATGCGCTCGGCCCGCTCGTCGCTCGGCCGGAGCTCGGGGTCGGCGCGCGGGAAGGCGCTCCTCACGACCTCCCAGACCTCCGGCGCCACCCGGCCCAGCCAGTCCTCGTCGGGGGCGCACTGGCGCCAGGCCTCGCGCAACTCCGCCACGCGAGCCGGGCTCCAGTGCTCCAGCCCCTCCCGCTCGATCTCGGCGAGCAGCACGCGCTTGCGCAGGCGGGGCTTCTCCTCGTCCCAGCGGGCCAGGTTGTGGGACCGCGTCTCGAAGTGCACCGCCCAGCTCGCCGGAGCGACCTCCTGCAGGGCCCGCTGGACCTCGGCGCCGGTGAGCTCGGGGTCGCTCACGCTGCCGCGCCGGAAGCAGCCGGGGTGGAGGGGCTCGGTCAGCGGATCCAGGGCCTCCAGCTCGCCGAAGCGGAGGAGCACCGCAGTCAGCGCCTCCCGCAGGGCCTGCCGCTCGGACGAGCTCATGAAGCTGCACCGCCGCCGCATGTCCAGCACGTCGTCGGGCACGAGCCCCCACAGCTCCTTCAGCTTCTGGGTGAGCAGCGCGCGGGCGTCCCGCTGGCCCTCGTTGCGGGCCGCGACCAGCCCCAGCACGGTGCGGAAGCTGCCCTCCGCGCGCGGGGACTGGAAGACCTCCCGGGCGAGCCAGCGGGCGAACTCGGGCAGGTAGCGGGAGGGATGCTGGAGGCCCCAGGCCAGCCGCTCGGTGGGCTGGTCGGGCACGTCGTGGAGGACGTCCACGCCCTCGGCGGCGCTGTCCCCGAAGTACACGTCGCCGAGCCGGGACTCGCCCTCGGTCGCCGGCTCGACAGCCCGGCCCGGGTCGATGCGCAGGTAGACGTCCGGGCCCCGCAGCACCCGCAGGCGGTTCCAGCGCCTCAGCGCCAGCTCCAGGTCGAAGACGCCCTCGGGGCCGTAGCGCTCCAGCTCCGCCACGGCGGCCAGGATCGGGAAGGCGTCCTGGAGCGCGCCGCGCGTGAGGGGATCCTCCACGAGCGCGGCGTCCGCGGGCCGGGCGTGGGCGGTCACCCGGGGATGGAAGCGCGCGAGCTTCGTGTCCCGCCCCAGCTCCGCGTCCGGCTCCAGGTCGACGAACCAGAGGCTGGGGAAGCGCCAACGCCAGCGCTCGCCTTCGCGCGAGGCGCGCCAGACGACCCACTCGGCCGGATCGTGCGGCAGGGACACCCACCGGAGGCGGCCCTCCTCCTGGCAGGACGCGAGGACCGGGAGGTCGGACACGTCGTCGGGGCGGACGATCTCCGCCAGCCGCGCGCAGACCCTCCGGAGCGCGCCCGGACGGGGAGCGAGGTCCGGGTGCGGGTAGCGCTGGCGCAGCCCGCGCAGGGCGCGGATGGCCTTGGCCGAAGCCAGGGGCAGGTGGTGGTCCCGCACCCGATCGACCTTGCGACGCTGGACGATGGGGTAGACGCCGAAGGCCTCGAGCAGCTCGTCGGGGAGGCCGCTCCCCGCGAGCACGGGCACCTCCCCGTAGTCCCGGGTGTCGCCGGCGCGCAGCCGCCACAGCGTGCTCGGCGCGACCTGGCGGTCCCCGACGGGGAACCAGGGGGTCCGGGTGAGCGCGGGGGCGAGCCCCAGCGGGAAGGCCTCGCGGTACGCGTCGAGGTGGTCGGCCACCTCCTGGAGCAAGCGACCGGCGCGCTCGGCGTCCAGCTCCGAGGGCCGGATCGCCAGGTCCGCGGCGCCTTCGTCGAGGACGAGGGGGATCGAGGGCCAGACCCCGAGCACCCGCAGCACCCGGTCCTGCAGCTCGCCCGCGGGCATGCGCTCCCGATCCACGACCCCCCAGCGCTCCCCGTCCGCCACCCCCGCGAGGGCCCGGGAGGTGCTGCAGCGCATGGCGGGCAGCCAGCCGCCGCCCACGACCGGCAGGGGGACGAGCGCGAGGTCCCGCAGCTGGGAGGCCCGCTCGAAGCTCGCGCCGTCCGAGGCCGCCCAGACCCGCAAGCGCGCACCGGGGCTGTCCTCCAGCCGGATCTGCCCCTCGCCGAGCGCGGAGAACAGGAAGGACAGGAGCTCCTGGCCCTCCTCGTCCTGGAGCCCCGCCGTCTGGCGCCGCCACGAGGCCAGGACCTCGAGACGGGTGGGATCGCGGCCCTTCTCGTCGCCGACCAGGTGGCTGCGCATCTGCACCCCCACCTCGCGCCAGCGGTAGGTCTGCCACCCGAGGTGCTTCTTGTACTGGTGGTCGCTCGCCGGCGAGGGCATCCACCAGGTGATCTGGACGCCGCAACGCCGCGAGAGGAAGGCGGGGACCGGCTCGGCGCCGCCCTGCGCCCCCGAGGCCCGGGCCTCGCGCACGAACAGGGTCGTCTGATCCGGGAGCGGCGCGCCGACGAAGGGGCCGTCGGCCATCGGCACGGGGCGAACCGGCAGGCAACAGACCCGCCGCTGGCGCAGGGGCGCGAGGATCCTCCGCTCCACCCGGTTCACCCGGCTGTCCGCCCGCTTGTAGGGCTCCGCCATCCGCCACTCCCAGGCCTGGACCGCCTGCCAGAAGCCCTCGAAGCAGCTCCGGCTGCGGGGCTTCGGCTCGCCCTCCACGCCGAAGACCTCCTCGGCGAGGTCCACGAAGCGGTGCGCCTCGTCGAAGAGCCAGGCGGAGACGGCGGTGACCAGCGGGTCGCTCCAGGGGGCCTCCGGGCGGAGCACCTGCCAGCAATCCCCCCGCTCCACGAGGAGCTCGAGGAAGGCCTCGGTGAGCAGCGGGGGCGCCAGGCCGAGCAGGTGACGGTTGTAGGCGCTGCCGCGCTGCAGCGAGCGGCGGTCGTCGCCGAGGAGGAAGTCCCCGTGCAGCTGGACCGGGAAGGGGCAGGGCTCCTCGGTGGGCAGGAAGCACCAGTAGAAGCCGCCCTTCGCGTCGGGGTCGAAGGCGACGCGCAGGTGCGGGGTCACCGGCTCGTCGCCCGGCCGCTCGGGCTCCCAGGCGAACTGGAGCTCGGCCTCCTGCGCGAGGTCTCGCAGCTCCGGGGAGTCGAAGGAACGAGGCGAGTCCGGGGGCCAGCCCAGCACGCTCTCCTCGAGATCGATGAGCCGCGATCGCGGCTCGCCCCCAGCGAGGAAGTGCACGCGCAGGTTCCGCTTGCTCGGGTAGCGGGCGGCGACGAAGCGGAAGGAGGTCTCGGCGAAGGTCTCGAAGCGCCGGGCGAGCTCCTCCGGATCCAGGAGCTCCTCGAGGACCACCAGGGTCTTCAGCTCGTGCCCCCGGACCCAGTCCAGCTGGACCAGCTCCGGCGCCTCGTCGAGCAGCTCGGGGAAGTAGAAGGAGGGCGCGCCGCCCGCCGCGGCACAGAGCTCGCGCATCGGGCCGGCCATCGAGCCGTGAGCGTGCTCCGGCCCGAAGTCCCTGCGGAGGCGGAAGCCCCACCAGCCGTGGTCCTCGTGCTCGCTCCAGACCTGGACCACCCGGGCCGAGGCGAAGACGGACTTGAAGCCCACGCCCTTGTTGCCGATGGCCTGCCAGGCCGCCTTGCGGCTGAGGTTGATCGAGCAGAGCCCGTGGAAGTCGCTCGAGGGCTCCGATCCGGTCTGCGCCCGGATCGAGACCGCCTTGCCGTCGTTGCCCACCACCAGCCGGTCGCCGTGGCGGGCGAAGACCACCGACGCCCGGGCGCGATCGACCGCGTTCTGGAGGAGCTCGTGCAGCTCCCGCGCCGCGTACTTCCGGATGGCCTTCCGCTCCCCCTCCAACTCCCGGCGGCAGGCGGTGGGGTCGCCGGAGAGGTTGCGGCGGATGTGGTCGTCGACGATCTCGGCGAGGGGCGTCCGTGGCATGGGCCGCACGGTCGCACATCGGCGCTCAGGGCGTCTCGGGACTCCCCTCGCTCACGCCGACGCCCTCGAGCAGGCCGAACAAGGCGTCCTGGCTGTCGCTGAAGTCGCCCTCGTGCGGCATCACGACCATCACCGGGTGGTCGATGATCACGTCGCCGCTGGAGGCGGTGTCGGAGCTGCCGGTGGAGCTCGACCAGTCGTTCCCGATCGAGATGATGTAGGGGTCGTAGTTCGACAGGGCGATGCCGTTGGCGGGCTCGAGGGCGTAGCCGAAGCTCAGGCCGAGGGTGCCGCCGCTGTCGGTGACGTCGCAGTACAGGCCGGCGGTGTCGCTGGTGAAGGTCGCGCTGGAGCTGATGTCGTCCTGGCGGCTCTCCCAGGGGCGGACGCCGAGGTGCCAGGAGCTCGGGTGGTCCATGCTCAGGCTGCCGGTGGCGGTGTGGACCGTCTTGACCCACAGCTCGGGTCGCCCGGCGAACATCCAGTACCAGTAGGTGTAGTCGTAGGCCGACAACGACCCGGTCGCGCTCAGCACCGCCAGGACCTCGCCGGAGTGGTCCACGGCGTTCGTCCCGGTCGTGTACATCGGCGTGTTCGACCAGGTCGTGCCCGAGTAGATGCCGTTGCCGCAGCAGCTGTCGGTCTGGCTGGTCACCACGGTGCTGTCGAAGGTCAGGCTGTCGAGCAGGCCCCCCTCGCTCGAGGAGAAGACCGCGGACGACAGGCTGTTGGACAGGGTCGTGCTGCTGGCGCTCAGGGAGGTGCCGTAGGTCGGCGCCGTGCCCGAGGTGCCGAAGTACAGGGCGACGTCGACGCTGCTCGACGCGCTCAGCGTCTCCAGGCTCGTCAGGTCCCCGTCCTCGTCGTAGAGGAAGGCCACGGTGCCGTGGCCGTCCCCGGCGCTGTCGGCGTGATCGGAGGCCTCGTCGAGGCCGTCCACCTCGTCGAGGAACTGGCTCGGCAGCTCGGGCAGGCCCAGGCTGCAGTCCTGGAGCACGACGCGGAGGGAGGCGTCGTCGAAGCTCCCGCTGTCGCCGAGGGTGGCGAGGTGGTCGTCGAAGTCCACGGACACCAGCACCGGCGGGCCGTCCACGTCGTAGCCGGCGGCGGTCAAGGTCAACGGCAGCCGGTAGTCCCAGTCGGTGTCCCACCAGGCGTCGTCGGGGTCGGCGGTGCCGTCGCAGTCGTTGTCGATGCCGTCGCAGAGCTC
>CAYFPS010000025.1:0-36959 GCA_964345075.1 uncultured Bacteroidaceae bacterium
TACCAGCAAGGCAAGCAACGGGCCTGTTGTTTTTCACGGCTTGTCGGGAAAATCACGGCTCCGCACGACAAGGACCGTCTTCTGGCCGCAGTTGAAGCGGACGGGCGAGAGGGATCTATCTTTTCGCTGTAAGGATGTTTTGACGCAACAGTGCCGAATGTGGCGGGAGTAGCTTTGTGGACCCTGGCACAATAGATGGCCAGTGGCTTGACCAAGTGCCGATTTATCGGCGCGCAGGGCAAGCCCTGGCGAAGTGCCGACCCATCGGCACGGCTACCACTTCATGCCGAACATCGGCATGAAGTGGACTGGCACCACCCCGGCACCAAGATTCGAGCCTATTCCGGCGCTGCCGGATTCGCTACTTCCCCTTGCTCCTCGGCCATGAAGAGAGCCAGCAGGATCAATCCCGCTCCGGCAAGTTCGCCCATGCCCAGCTTTTCACCCAGCAGCAGAAAGGCCATCAGGGCCGCAAATACGGGTTCGAAACTGTAAACCAGCGCCGCGCGCTCCGGGCGGGTCTCCCGCTGATAGCGCAGCATCACACCCAGCGCCAGCACACTGCCAAGGATGCCGGTAAAGAGCACGGATGTCCACAGCTGCAGTCCGGGCTCCCAGCGCGGCTCACCCAGAATCAGCCAGCCAGGCAGCGAAAGCAGGGCAACGCTAAGCAACTGCCAGAAATGCAGGGTCCAGACGTTTTCCCTGTTCGGCAACACATCGGTCAGCAGAATCTGGATGGCAAAAAAGGCGGCACAGAGAATGGTCAAGAGGTCGCCGTTGGAAAAGCCGGCAAGATCGCTTCCCTTTAGTCCAGAAAGAAACGCGACACCGAGCAGACTGAGCAGGGCAGCCGCAATCGTCCTGCCCCCCGGCCGCCTGAGTTTCCAGATTGAGATGAAGAGCGGAACCATCACAATGTAGAGGGCCGTCAAAAAGCCGCTGCGACCGGCACTGGTTTCAACCATCCCCAACGTCTGCAGCAGGAAGCCCATGAAAAGCACGACGCCCAAAAGCAGGCCCCTTTTAAGGCTGGCCAGATCGAAGAGTTGAATCCTTCTGTGAAAGACAAGCAGGCAGAAGGCCGCGGCCAGCGTGAACCGCATCAGCAGATAAAGCCAGGGATCGGTGCCGGCCAGACTGCCGCGAATCAGAGGGAAGGTCGTACCCCAGACCACGCACATGGCAACCAGCATCAGCTCGGCGCGGGTACGTGCTTTCATGGGTGTTTTGCCAGAAAGGCCTTCAGCCAGGCCATGTACTCTGCGGGATGACTGCGCTGGGAAAGATGCGCGCCGCCTTTCAGGATGAAGGACTCGCCTCCTGTCAGGCTTGCCAGCAGGTGAGCGTGCTCATCTGGCACCACGCCATCTTTTGAACCTTGTAACACGGCCACCGGGCATGTCACACGGGCGAGCTGATCCTCCATCGACCAACCCTGCGCAATCAGTCGGCGCCAGCCAGAAAACCAGGCGCGCAGAGTGGCGGTGCGATCATCGTCCCTGGCCGGATTCTGTCCGAAGCGCTCGACAAAACGGCTCTCCATTTCGTCCATGCTCGTGTTCATGCACACTTCGGCCCTCCAGTGTGCGCCATCAACAGCAAGAGCCCTTACGCGATCCGGATGTGCTGAAGCATACATCAGCGAAAGCGTACCGCCATCACTGGTGCCAAGCAGATGAAAGCGCTTGCCGGCGAGAAGCTGGTCCAGTGCGGCCTCCATCTCCTCCAGGTCCCGCTGGAAGAAGTCCTGCGGAAAACCCTCGGGCCTGGGATCCGACAGCCCGTAACCTCTGCGGTCAAGTCGAAACAGCTGCCAGCCTTCAGCGGCAAGCTGATCAAGCGGCGCCCAGTGATCGCGCCCGAAACCGCCCCCGCCAAAGTGCATCACGACAAGCGGCCGGGCATTTGTATCACCCAGCATGCCCACATGCAGACGGCCGCGCGGACCATTAATCAGCTGATATTCGGGTGTATACATCAGTGGCGGGCAGTGCTGCCGTCTGACTCCTGCCGAAAAAGCAGCCAGGCCATGCCAATCAGCAGCAGGTTGCGCACAATGGAAAGCGGCCCGACCTTGCCGGCCAGCAGGGCCATGTAGCGGCCCAGATCGCCAAAACAGCCGCAATCAACATCGATGCCCTGAAGCATCGCCCAGACGAAGAGCAAAAGGAAGCCGCTTAAAAGCGCGCCCAGCCAGAGGGCGGCCGCGCGGCGCCAGGGGCCAAAGATCAGCAACAGGGCAGCCAGCGCTTCTATCCAGGGAAGAACGATCGCGGGAAAGTTGCTCAAGGCACGGGGTAGCACATGGAACTTGCGTATCACGGCTGCAAAATCGGCAGGATTGAGAATCTTGCCCACGGCAGCCATCAGAAAGAGGCCGGCCAGAATCAGGCGAAAAAGCCAGATGACAGCAGGATGGAGCTTCATTCCACCGGCATCCCCAGTGCGTCCCATTCCTCGTAGCCGCCGACGTATACACGCACCTTTTTAAAGCCATCGGCCACCAGCAGGCGAGCCAGATCATGGCTGAGTTCGCAATCGCCGCCGATGCAGTAGATCACCAGCAGGCTGCCCTTGGGCGCCAGCAGTTTTGTATCACCATCGCGATAGGCGGAAAGCGGAACACTGATTGCGCCGGCTATGTGTCCGCTTTCGTAATCGTCTGGTTCCCGGCTATCCACGAAAATCGCCAGCTCCTTGCGGTAGAGCGCGTCGGCTTCTTCAAAGCCGATGATCGCCAGTATTTCGCTGGTGGCCGTGGCCAGAGTGTCGGCACCGCCAACTTCGGTGGTCAGTTCAGCCTCCGGCAATAGCGACAGGCCATCGCCCCGAAGACTGTTGACAGCCAGGCCCAGCACAAGGCCCAACAGGCCGATATAGATGAAGCGTTTCAGTTCCATGTTGCCTTTCCTCACTGTCCTTGCAGGCAGCGATCGATTTCAGTCACATCGAATTTCCATCGGAGGCGCGCCGGTCTGCCCCATGTGTCGCGTGTCCAGTCGAAAGCCACGCGTCTGCCCCAGAAGTTGGTCGAGCATCATCTTCACCGCTTCTCCCGCAGGGCGTCCGCCCGTTTGCGGCAAGGGGCTCTTCATGCGGGCCGCCACCCAGTACAGGGGCTTCTTCAGCGCAGGAATGAACAGGGCCAGCGGGCGCCTGCCATCCTGTGATACAAAACTCAGATAACGGGCCGGACCTCCGCGTTCCCCGCCATCGGTCGCCTTCCTGCGCTTGCGGTAGTCCAGATCGAGCCACAACTGAAGCATCAAGAGGCCAGAAAACCAGAGGATCCCCGCCACCGGGTGAACGCGAATCCACGCCCAGAGCATCAAAAGAGCGAGCAAGGTTTTGAGCAGGCTGTACATGCGCGGCCCACCAAGCACAAACTGGCTGTATACGGCCACCAGTGAGCCGACGATTGCGAAGAAAATCAGCATGGGCTCAATATAGCTGTGCACCGTCATTGCCATATTGGCGCTTTATGAATCACAGTTCCGTGCCGGGCTTCAAGCAGATCTACGCACTGGCGCTGCCGGCGGCTGGCAGTGCCATTCTCAATACCCTCTACAGCATCAACGACTTCTTCTGGGCCGGTCGTCTGGGCGTGGAAGCCGTTTCCGCGCTTGGCCTGGTGATGATGGTCCTCATCTTCAACGCCGGCCTGATGTCCCTTGTGCAAAAGGGTACGCTCAGTCTGGTAGCCCGCATGCGAGGCATGGAGAATCTGGACGGACAGCGCCGTGCGGCTGCGCAGGGCCTGCTGCTGAATGTCTGCCTCTCGCTGCTGTTTGCGCTAGTCGGCTACACTTTCAGCCCACTGCTCTTGAAGACGATGGGCGGGGAAGGCGAAGTGCTCAGGCTGGCCAGCCTCTACCTGCGAATCATCTATCTGGGATTTCCCCTGATGAGTTCAGCCATGGTGCTGGATGGCATTTTCATCGGCCTGGGTGATACAAAAACACCCTTTCGCCTGCAGATGATGGGCGTGGCACTCAACACCAGTCTGAATGCTGCCAGCGTGCTCATTTTCAACACTGGCCTGATTGGCATTGCACTGGCCAGTATTTTCTCGCGCTTCATGGCGGCGCTGGTCGGTGCCTGGATACTTAGCGGCAGGCTGAGACGACAGGAGGCAGGACGAATACTCAGTCTGCGTGAAAGGATGCCCTCGCTGAAACATCTCAAGCCGGGTCTGGCAACCTGGCAGGAGATCCTGCGCGTGGGTCTTCCCGTGGCCCTGTCGGTTGCCTTCTACTCCAGCATTTTCATGGTGCTGAACCGCATTCTGGCCCAGTTCGGGCAGGTTGCCTACGGCGTGATCGGTGTCGGAATTCGCGGCAATGAAAGCATCGGCTTCATGATCCTGATCGGCTTTGGCGCGGCGGCCTCATCCTTAAGCGGACACAGCTTAGGGCGGATGATCAAGCAAGGTGCAATGGATCACAGCCAGCTGAAACGCACAGTCGGGCGAGTGCTAATGGCCACCTACCTGCCGGCAAGTTTCTTCACTCTGCTCTGGCTGCTTGTACCGGAGTGGCTCTGCCGCATTTACACCAGCGATCCCGAGCTGATCCGCATGTCCAGCGATTACCTGCGCATGGCAGCCATTGCCAATCTCTTTCAGGTGCTGGAAATGGTTTTGCAGGAAGGCATGACAGGAGCAGGCAACTCGAGCGCGGCCCTGCGTATCACGCTTCCGGGAAATCTGCTGCGCATTCCGCTGGCACTGGCGCTGGTTGCCTGGACAGATTGGGGGATTAATGCCGTCTGGGCGGCCATTCTGATCAGTTCAATCGCCAAGGGTAGCGGCATGGCCCTGCTCTTCATGAAGGGCAGTTGGATGAAAAATCTGGAGGGCCGCGCCAGAACTGCGGCCAGACAGGCAGCCTAATTCATCAGGCGCTTCAACTCGTGACTCAGCTGAGTCATGCGCACGGGCTTGCTGATCAGTGGAATCTCGCCCAGACTCTCCAGTTGTGATACAAGATCACTGTTTGCATAACCGGTTGAGACCAGTACTCGCTGAGCCGCGTTAAGCATGAACATGCGCCGCAGGGTTTCAACACCATCCATGCGCGGCATCTTCAGATCCATCAGAACAAGATCCCAGGCTCCAGGGCTACGCTGGTACATCTCCATTGCTTCCAGGCCATCGACAGCGCTATCCGTGGAATAACCAAGGAATTGCAGAATCTCGACCATGGTGCGGCGGACATTAGGATCATCCTCGACCACCAGAATCCGTCCCGCGCCCATTTCCAGTGATACACTCTCCGTTGCAGCAGAAGCAACAGGGGCAGCCTGTCCGTCGTAGAGCGGAAAGGCCATGCTGAAGGCCGTGCCCTGTCCTTCCCGACTGGCACAGGCCAGCCAGCCATCAGCCTGCTGCACCAGTTCACGCACCATGTGAAGGCCCAGGCCCGTTCCCTTGCCGGGGTCCTTGGTGCTGACAAAGGGATCAAAGACATCGTGCATCAGGCCCGAAGACATGCCACAACCCGAATCCGCAATCTGCAGATGCATCACGGGACGCTCATCGTCCAGGCGATGCGCGGGCAGCACTTCCCAGACGGTTCCGGTCGTACCCTGAATTCGTTTGCGGAGATCACCCAGGCTGCCGGCTTCCAGCGTGATACGAATCTCTCCCTTGCCCTTCAGCGCCTCGCGAGCGTTGAGCAGCAGGTTGAGCATGATCTGATGCAGCGAAGTTGTATCACCGCGCACCGCCAGATCCTGTTCCGGAAGATCCAGCTGAATGCTCACGCCCGGCTCAAGACTGCGCTCCAGCAGACCGGCCACATCCTGTATCACGGACGAAAGCTTCACTGGCGCCGGCACGCCTTCTTCCAGTCGGGCCATGGAAAGAATCTTCCGTGTCATGCTGGCGCCGCGCTCGGACGCACTCAAAATCTGGCCCAGCACACGGCGTGTCTGATCGCTTGCGCCCTCCAGTGTGGCATCGAGCAGCTCGGCTCCGCCCATCACACAGGCCAGCACATTGTTGATATCATGGGTGATGCCTGCGGCAAGCAGCCCAAAACTCTCCATGCGTTGACTACGCCTGAGCTTGTCCGCCAGATGCAGCTGAAGGCGACCCTGGCTGCCACCCGGGCCTATACCGGGTGTGAAGTCGCCCGCCTCGGAATGGGGTTCGGAATTCATGGCCGTGTCCTGAATTGGGTGTTCGAAGAGGAATCGTCATTCGGGAGGGCCAACTTTAATAAAAAGGGTCCCGAAGCATCGGGACCCCCTTAATTCTCTGTGTAGCGGATCAGGCGACCGTAACCTCTTGCGCCAGATAGACATCCTGCACGGCGTTGATGATCTCGACACCTTCCTTCAAAGGCTTCTGGAAGGCCTTGCGTCCAAGGATCAGCCCCATGCCGCCACCACGCTTGTTGATCACGGCTGTGCGCACCGCCTGTGCCAGATCGTTGGAACCACTGGCGCCGCCGGAATTGATCAGACCCGCCCGTCCCATGTAGCAGTTGGCCACCTGCCAGCGCACCTGATCAATCGGATGATCGGTGATCAGTTCGCCATACATGCGCTTGTCACTCTTGCCGAAATTCAGCGCCGGGAAGCCGCCATTGTTTTCGGGCTGCTTCTGCTTGATGATGTCGGCTTCAATGGTAACGCCCAAATGGTTGGCCTGACCGGTCAGGTCGGTCGCCACATGGAAGTCCTTGTCTTTGGTCTTGAACGCATTGTTGCGCATGTAGCACCACAGAATGGTGAACAGGCCCTGCTCGTGCGCGTAGGCAAAGGCCTCCGCCACTTCCATGATCTGACGGTTGCTTTCTTCGCTGCCAAAGTAAATGGTAGCGCCAACGCCCGCCGCGCCCATGTCAACGGCCTGCTCCACCTGGGCAAACATGATCTGGTCGAACTGATTCGGGTAGCTGAGCAGCTGATTGTGGTTGAGCTTGACCACAAAGGGAATCTTGTGGGCATAGGCACGGCTCATGATGCCCAGAACGCCCAGCGTGGAGGTCACGCCATTGCAACCGGCCTCCATGGCAAGCTGAATGATATGCTCGGGATCAAAGTAATCCGGATTCGCCGAGAAACTGGCACCGGCACTGTGCTCAATGCCCTGGTCCACCGGCAGAATCGACAGAAATCCCGTACCGCCCAGGCGGCCGCTGTCATGCAGCCATTGAAGATTGCGCATGACGCGATTGTTGCGATTCGAGCGCCCAAAGACGCGATCCACATGGTCAGGCGCGGGCAGGTGCAACCTGGAACGTTCAATCGTGCTACAGGAGTGCTCAAGCAGGTAACTTGCCTCGTCTCCCAGCAGTTTTGTGATCTGGTCAATCATGGTGACTCCTTCGTTTGATTCCCCCAAAATAGAAAAATGAAAAGACCCTGCACTTGAAGTAAGTAATCACTAACTTGGATGCTTTAAAGGGAATCACTTGAAGGTTCATTTTCAGATTTGCTGATAATGAGAAGATTGTGTGACCTTTAAACAGAACTTCGAAAATACTATTTATGGCGCTTCCTCCCCTTAATGGTCCAGAAAGGACCGAGGTAGCCCAACTGTGATAACCACCACCAGAACGATGGAGTATTGAAATGCAGAGAAAACGCATTGATCCGCAGGCAAGGGTCATCCATACGCAAGTTGGAAAGACCCTGCGCAAGCTGATGAGCAAGCAGAACAATGGCAAGGGAATCGGCATCATTCGCCTTGCCCGTCAGGCCGGAATCGGTGTCGGCAGCGTTCAGTCAATCCTGAATGATCCCGACCACAGCCCCAGCCTGCGCGTGCTTGACCGCCTGTCCAAGTTTTTCAAGCTGCGTGGCGTGCATACGCTTGTTCGCGGCATGGATTACGAAGACGAGGTCAACACCTGGCTGGCCAACAACACACTGCCCTTCCGCGTGACGCAGGATGACATTCTGCGCATTCAGAAGCTCTGTGTGGCCATTCAGGACTTCGACGCCGTATCCTTTGCCATCAGCGGTGCCAAGCAGATGAACCGTGAGGAGTTTGATCGCTTCCTCAATCAGCTGGAAAAGAGCGCAACAGAAGATCTCTTCTAACAACGCCTCAATTCTTGACACTGGAAAACGCCGACATCCGTCGGCGTTTTTGCATCTTTCAGGGCTCAGCCAATCCATCAAGGGGAATCGACCATGCAGGCAAGCACCAGAAAAACACTGCTCTACTCGGCGCTCGTCATTGTTGTGGGCATCGCAGGCTTTGCGCTGATCATGCGCAAGGGCCCGCAGCAGACCATGACGCCGCCGCCCGTTCCACCCAGAGCCGTGGAGATTCAGGTGGCAAGCTACAGTCCGCTGCGCCCGGAGATTCACGCGCTTGGTCGTGTTCGCAGTGCCGGCGCGTTTGATCTGGCTGTGCAGGTTGGCGGCAAAATTCTGGCAACAGCCGACCCGCTTGGTCTCAAGTCGGGCCTCAGATTAAAACGGGGCGAGCTGGTCTGCCTGGTGGATACAATCGATTACGCGATCGAACTGAATCGTCTGCAGGCCCAGCTGTCACTGGCCGAAGCCCAGCACGAGCTGGCTATTGAAAGCACCGAACTTGCCCGTCTGGATCTGGAGCGCATCAACAAACTGGCCGAGGCCGACAATGCAAGTCGCCAGGCACAGGAGCAGGCGCGCAAGGTCTGGATTGCCGCCCGTGAAAAAGAGCTCGGTCTGGCCTCGCAGGTTGGCCCTGCCGGCAGTCTTACGCTGGCCCGCGACAAGGCGCGTGTTACACTGGATCGCTGTTGGCTGCGCGCGCCCTTTGACTGCGAGGTCTCCTCCGGCTCGCTGGTGCCGGGAGCGCTCGTCAGCCCCAACATGACTGTAGCACGGCTTGAAAACATGGAGAAGCTGGAAATCCAGGTGGAGCTTCGTGGCGATGAAGCAAGCGGCCTGCCCAAGCCCGGCAAGACCATGGTAGCCATCCATCGTGAACGCGCGGACAGCGGCGAGGCGCCTCTGGCCCGTGGGCGCTTCGTTCACCTGGCCAGCAGTCTCGATCCTGGCAGTCAGCTGCGCGAAGCCCGTGTGGAAGTGGATGGGGATAGCGGACTGGTGCCGGGTATGCTTGTGGAAGTAACCTTCAAGGGCCGCGAGCTCCCGCAGGCCCTGCGCATTCCCCGCAACAGTCTGCAATCCAATGATGATGTCCTGCTCTGGCGTGCCGGTCGACTGGATCGCACCGCAGCCACGCTGGCCTTTGCCGACCGCAAGTGGGCCTATCTGACGGATGGCCCGGCCGACGGTGATACACTTGTCCTGACGCCCATTCAGCACGCCATTCCCGGCTTGTCACTCAGGTTGAAGGATGCTCCCGCAGGCGGCCCGGGCAAGGGCATGAAGGGAGCCGGCAAGTGAAAAGGATCATCTTTGCGGCCGTTCACAATCCACTGATTGTGAACGTGACCATGCTGCTGGTCATTCTCTTCGGACTCTTCGGTCTGGCCGGAATCAACCGGGAGATGTTTCCCAGCGTAGTGCTGGACCAGATCTCGGTGCGTGTGCCCTTCCCCGGCGCTTCCGCTCTGGAAGTGGAAGAGGGGATCATCCTTAAGCTCGAAGAGGCGATTGAAGGCATTCCCGATATCGATGAAGTGAACGCCACCGCCACGGACAATATGGCCAGCATGCTGATTGTGCTGAAGGGCGGGGCCGACCTGAACGAGCGGACACAGGATGTCAAGAACGCGGTCGACGGAATCATCGGCATGCCGGCGGATGCGGAAATCCCGATCGTCTCCGCCGTCAAGCGAACGACACAGGTCATCAGCCTGGTGCTCTACGGTGATACAGACCTGGAGCTGCTTCGACAGCAGGGCGAGCTGCTGAAGGAGGAGCTGAAAGAACTCGATGTTGTCAGTCTGGTTGAGGTAAGCGGTACGCCCGAAAGGCAGATTGCGATAGAAGTTTCCGAAGCCGCACTTCGCCGCTACAGCTTAAGTTTCGACGAGATTTCCAGCCGTGTCCGTGCCTACTCGCTGAACAGCTCGGGCGGAAGCCTCAAGACAAGCGATGAAGAGTTGCGCATTCGCATTTACGGTCGTCGTTACACTTCTGCCGAGTACGCACAGATTCCCCTTCGTGTTACAGATTCGGGTGCCGTGATACATCTTTCGGATGTGGCCGATGTGCGCGAGGACTGGGAGGACAGCCCATCGGCCCAGTGGTATCAGGGCAAGCGGGCCGTGCGCATTGAGGTCAACAAGACCGACAGCGAGGACTCCATCACCATTGTCAAGGCCGTGAAGGGCTGGATGACAGGGCTGGACAGCCAGCTACCTGAAGGTGTGCGTGTCGAGGTGCTGCGTGATTCAACCATTTCACTCAAGCAGCGCATCGAGCTGTTGGTGAAAAACGGTCTCTTCGGCCTGATTCTGGTGGGCCTTACCCTGACGCTCTTCCTCAATCTGCGCCTGAGTTTCTGGGTGGCGATGGGTATCCCCATCAGCTATGCGGGCATGTTCTTCCTCTTTGGATTCACACCCGCCACCATCAATGTGATCAGCCTCTTCGGCATGATTCTGGTGCTGGGTATTGTGGTCGACGACGCGATCGTCGTAGGCGAGAACATCTTTCAGCATGTGGAACGGGGGGCGACACCGGAAAAGGCCGCGCTCGAAGGTGCGCGCGAAGTGGCTCCAGCAGTGGTTGCATCCGTTCTGACCACGCAGGTGGCCTTCATTCCCTTCTTTTTCATTGAAGGTCGCATGGGCCTTTTCATCTGGCAGATGGCGCTGGCCGTGATTTTGGCGCTGGCTGTATCACTGGTGGAATGTCTGTTTATTCTGCCGCCGCACCTGGCCCACTCAAGCGCATTGAAGCTCGGAAACGTGGAAAGCTCGGCACTGCGCAAGAAGCTGGACGGCTGGATTGACGCCCTGATCAACGGCTTTTATGCCCGCACACTCAGGGCACTCCTGAAGATTCACTGGGTGACGGTCAGTATTGGTGCTGCGGCACTGCTTTTGGCCATTGGACTGATTGCATCCGGTCGTCTGCCCTTTACCTTCTTCCCCAGAATCGAACGCGACAATGTGGATGTCACAGTCAAGATGTCACCCGGCACGCGTGAAGCGCGCACGCTGGAGGTGCTCAGGTCGATTGAAGTAGCCATGGTCGGCATGGAAGACTGGCTGCAGGACACGCAGCCGGATGGTCAGAAGGTGATGGAATCCATTTCCGTGGTGCTGGGCCCCAACAGCGAAGACGGCTCGGTTCAATTGACCATGCTGGATTCGGAAAGCCGCTCGGTAAGCGCGATGGAAGTGACGCGTGAACTCAAGAAGCGCCTGCCCGTCGTGCCCGATGCTGAAGAGCTCAACATGGGTGCCGGTGGCCGCCACTTCGGCCTGCCCGTCTCCGTGCGCCTGATGGGTCAGGATATCGACGAGCTGGATGCAGCCGTGGACTGGCTGAAGGAAGGCATGCGCGCTTATCCTGCGCTGACTGACATTCAGGACGATCGTGATATCGGCAAGCGCGAACTCAAGCTGCGCATGCGGCCTGAAGGCGAAGCCATGGGCCTTTCCCTGAGGGAAGTGGCCAGACAGGTGCGACAGGCTTTCTACGGTGAAGAGATCCTGCGCTTTCAGCGCGGCTACGATGAGATCAAGGTCTGGACCCGCCTGAAGGAACAGGATCGCGCCAGCATTGAACAGTTGAAGGCCGTGCGTGTGCGTACACCAGCCGGGCGGCTGGTGCCCTTTGGCGATGTGGTTGAATGGGAAATCGGCCAGAGCCTGCTCAGCGTCAAGCACTTCAACGGCAAACGTGTCCTCTCGGTCAGCGCCGACATTGACGAAGCCGGCAGCGGCAGCGAAGAAGCCATTCAGGCCGTCAAGAACCGGCTGGTTCCGGAAATGCGCGAGCATTATCCCGGGGTGAAGGTTTCCTGGGGCGGCGAGCAGCAGCAGCAGGCACAGTCGGGCAACAGCATGAAAAAGGCCTTTCCGATGGCGATCATCATCATCGGTTTCATTCTGGTTGTTGTCTTCCGCAGCCTGATGCAGACAGCCATCGTGCTGGGCATGATTCCACTTGGACTGGTGGGCGCAGTGCTGGGCCACATGGCCCTGGGCAAACCCCTGACCATTCTTTCGGTCTTTGGTCTGGTTGGCCTTTCAGGCATCATCATCAATGACTCCGTGGTCTTTGTGGATCGCATCAACCGCGAAATCAAGGATGGAGCCAGCGTCAAGGATGCTGTCTACATTGCAGGTCTGAAGCGCTTCCGCGCGATCATGCTGACCACTGTCACCACCGTTATGGGCATGCTGCCGATCATTCTCGAGACCAGTCGTCAGGCGCAGTTCCTGATTCCGATGGCCATTTCCGTCAGCTTTGGTCTGCTCTTTGGAACCTTCTTCACCGTATACATTCTGCCCTCGGTCTTTCTTGTTCTTAACGATGTAAGGCGTGTGATTGCCCGCATCGTCAACTGGCTGGCTGGCCGCTTTGTATACGGCTCGCCCGAACGCGAAAATTGCTGGATTCCCACACCGGAATCTGTCGAGCCTGTGATTCGTCGACCTGTCAAGGAGTACAAGGGATGAACCACCTTCTGACTGCAACCTGTATCACGCTTTTCCTTGCCTCTACAGCAAAGGCCGGGATTCTGCCCTTTGAGGCCCTGATTGATTCCGTGATGCAGCATCATCCCAAAGCCGAGGTCATCAGGCTGGAGCAGTCGGCCGCCCGCATGAGTTCGCTGGCAGGTATCACGGGCATGCTGCCGCGAGCGGATTACACCGGTAGCTGGAGCCGTTTTGAGAGCATTGGCAGTGCTAATGCGGCCGGAATCTATGCCGAAGGCGACGAAAGGCAGAGTCATGGCGTGACCTTGAGCCAGCCCCTTTTTTCACCGGGCAAGCTGGGCGGCGCGTTGACTTCCTGGCAGAATCACGAGCTTGCCCGGCTGGGTGAGCAGACGCGTCTGGCCGCACTCGCCTTCAGCGTCAAGTCCGCCTATGTGGACTGGGCAGCTGCACTTGCTCTGGTTGATGTATCACAGGCCTCATGGGATTTTGCAGAAGCCCAGCTGAAGCGCGCCCTGCATCGGGAAGAGCTGGGTACCTTAAGCCGCATCGATCGGCTTTTTGTTGAAAACAATCGCGCACAGGCAGGAATTCAACTTGAGCAGGCCAGGCTTGCCGAGGAGTCCGCCCGCTATCAACTGGAAAGCCTGCTGATGCGGGAACTTCCCCCCGAGCTGCGTGCCGAGTCGCTTGAAGAGCTGCCACAAGCACCACAGGCCAGTCTGGAGCCTGAGCTGCAGCTGACCCCGTCCTGGCAAAGCCTGCGCCGCAATTTGTCAGCGGCAAGAGCCGGCATGCTCAATAGCTCTGCCAGTCTGCTCCCGACCGTGAGTGGCTTTCTCAGCTGGTCCAATGAAAGCAGTGACCCCTTTACCTGGCAAAGCGAGTACACGAATCGTGTGATCGGTCTCTCGGCCAGCTGGAATCTCTTTCGAACGGGCGGTAATACACTGGACAATCTTGCGGCCTGGAAGCGCCAGCGTGCCGCAAAGAACAGCCTGACAGGGGGCGAGCTGGACCTGCGAGCAAAGATCAGCACCCTGCGGGAGCAATTGACCTCTACAGCCCGGCAGGAGCAATTGGCAAGACGCAGCCGCGAGATTGCAGAGGCCAATCTGCAGCTGCTTGAACAGAAATATGATCTGGGGCTGCTGGATGCCACAGATCTGCTGGCCGGTCAGCAGAACCTTCTTTCCGCGGAAAGCAGCCTGATCAAGGCTCGCGCCGCGTATTTGAAAGCGGGTTGGAGCCTGCAGGAGCTGAGTGGCAGCTGGTGAAGCGCATTCTTGTATCACACTGCCTGATGGGCGAGGCCTGCCGTTATGACGGCAAAGCCTGTCCAAGCAAGGAACTTTCCGAGCTGCCCCGAAACTGGCAGCTCGTTTTCTGTTGCCCGGAGCGGGAGCTGGGCCTGGGCGTACCCCGGGCACCCATCACCTTTGTTGAGGGTCCTGCTGGCAGGCAGCTGATCTGCCGTGTATCACAGAAGGACTGGACCGAAGCAATGCGTGAATGGTGTGATGCAAAGGTCCTCGCCTTGCTGGCTTCCGGGCTTGACGGTGCTATCCTGAAATCAGCCTCCCCCAGCTGCGGCATTGCGGATGCCGAGTGCTTCAAAAGCAAGGAAGCCTTTGTGCAACATGGCCTGCTGGCTGCGGGGGAATCGCCAATGTCGCTCAATCTGGCAGGCGAGCTTCTGGCGCATGATGCAAATGGGATGCTGGTGGAAGCGCTCCTCAGACTTGCGCCCGGGCTGCCCATGATTAGCGAGCAGGAGCTGAAGCAGCTGGATGCGAGAAGTGAGTTTCTGGAGAGGGTCAGGCGATGGGCGACAGTCAGCAGTGCTAGCTTTTCTGAATCCTCCTCGATTTCCCCTCCACTCCGCCCCCCTCCCCGCGCGAGCTCGGGGGTATAGCTTTGGCTTTCTTCAATTGCTCCCTGAACGGGTGTCAGGTTTTCAGGAATTGGCAGGCAGCGTCCAGTTTCAGCAAGCTCTCGTGCTGAACATAAGGACCTGACACAAACTGGACGGCTTAAGCTCGAGGATCAGGGCCAATGATCCTGGCCGGTACACCAGCCACAACAGCGCCAGCCGGTACGTCCCGTGTGACAACGCTTCCCGCACCCACCAGCGCTCCACGCCCAATGGTCACACCGCACATGATGGTCGAGCCTGTTCCAATGCTTGCTCCATCTTCCACTCGTGTATGTTCGAGGGTCCAGTCAGCCTCGGTCTGCGGACTACCGTCCTCGTTGACGGCGCGGGGATGACGGTCATTGATGAAGGAGACATTGTGCCCGATGAAAACACCATCACCAATTTCGACACCCTCACAGATGAAAGTATGGCTCGAGATCTTGCAATTGCGTCCGATGCGCGCGCCCTTCTGGATTTCGACAAAGGCACCCACCTTGCTGCCATCGCCGATTTCACAGCCGTAGAGGTTGACAAAGCAGAAGATTTTCGTGTTCTCGCCCAGCTTGACATCGGGGGCGATCCGTGTATAGGCTTCCATTTACCAGGCTCCTGATTGCTTCGCCCAAGTTAAGGAAGCAGCACTTCCTGCGCCGCATCCGGCATGTAAAGGCCGCCGCACTCTTCCAGCCAGTCGGCGATGCTGCAAGCGAGATCCGCTGTATCACGGCCGGTGACGTCCAGCACCAGATGCGGGATTCTGGAAGAGCTGGTCAATTGCCTGAAGGCTTCCTGCTCATCAATAAAGGGCTGAAGGTCATCGTACTGGGATGGATTGCCCGAAACCTTGATCCGCTCTTCACGGGCAGCGGCAAAAGACGCAGGCTGTCTCACAAGCAGCACAAGCCTGAAATTGAGCCTTGCCAGACCTTCATCCAGCCATCCAAGATCGGGGGCCTGTCCGTTCTGCCGCATCTGGTAGTTCAGCGTGGAAAGATGAAAACGATCGATGATCCATGAATAGTAGCGCTGCAGCTGGAAGAGGTGGAGCCAGGTCCGATAGGTTTCAACAGCCTGTGCTTCTTCCTCGGGCAGGTAGTTGATCAGGCCCCTGCCCCAGGGAAAATTGGTGAAGGCACACCACTCGGCGGAAATCAAAGGGCTGTGATACCTGTAGCGCCTGGGCCCTACGATGCGCGGGTGCTCATTCAGGGCAAAGGCCAGTTCGGTCTTGCCCGTCAGGCGCGTGCCCTCCAGCAGGATCTTCGGACAGAGTTTCTTTCCCATGCTACCCCCAAAAGAAAGTCCCGCCGAAGCGGGACTCTGTTCTACTCAATCCACGATTCAGGATAATCGGGATCTTCAACCGTTGCAGCATCCCGTGATACATGCAGGGGTCTGAAGGTGTCGATCATCACAGCCAGCTCGTCGGTGGCACTGGCACCAACACTTGCCTCGGTGCGGCCGGGCTGCGGGCCATGGGGCAGGCCGTCTGGATGTAGCGTCAGGCTGCCGTACTCGATGCCCTTGCGACTCATGAATTCATTCGATGCGTAATACAAGACTTCGTCCGTCATCACATTGCTGTGATGATAAGGCGCAGGAATGGCTTCCGGATGGAAGTCATAGAGCCTTGGAACGAAGCTGCAGATCACGAAACCATCGCCATGGAAGGTCTGGTGCACGGGTGGCGGCTGATGAATGCGGCCAACAATCGGCTCAAAGTCCTCAATGTTGAAGGCCCAGGGATAGTAATAGCCGTCCCAGCCACTGACATCAAAGGGATGATGATCCAGGATGAACTCCGTCAGGCGATTGTCGCGCTTGACGATCATCTGGTACTCGCCTTTTGTGTCGTGCGTTTGCAGGCTTTCCGGACGACGAATATCGCGTTCGCAGAAGGGACTGTGCTCCAGCAGCTGCCCGTGCTCATTGCGATAGCGCTCGGGCGTACGAATGTAACCGGCGCTTTCCGTAACCAGCAGATGGGCTTGTCCGGCGCTGGCATTCAGTCGCCAGCGGTGCAGGATGCCACGGGGAATGACAATGTAATCGCCCTTCCTGAAAGGCAGGTCGCCCATCATCGATTCCAGAACACCCGCTCCTTCGGAAACATAGATCAGTTCGTCTCCCTGGCCATTGCGGTAGAAGTAGTCCTCCGCGTGATCGGGGCGGCAGATGCTGATGGCCACATCGGCATTAAAGAGCAGCGGCTTTCTGCCAGCAATCACTCCACCGCCCACGGGCAGCTGCATCGAGCGAAGATGACGCATGCGAAGTTCGCCATCGTTGTCGGCCTTCTGCCAGACAAGCCGCTCCAGCTCACGCTGGCGAAGCACTGAAGTGGGACGATTGATGTGATACAGCAGGCTTGACGGCCCCACAAAGCCTTTGTTGCCGATCAGCTCTTCATAATGAAAATGACCGCCGGGCTTGTGTACGGCGTGTCGCTTGTGCGGGACATCACCCAGCTTGTGATACATGGGCATTAGAGTGTACCCCTCAGCTCCTGCTCGCGCTCAATGCTCTCAAACAGGGCCTTGAAGTTGCCCTTGCCGAAACTCTGTGATCCAGCGCGCTGAATGATCTCGAAGAAAAGGGTCGGACGGTCTTCCACCGGCTTGGTGAAAAGCTGCAGCAGGTAGCCCTTGTCATCGCGATCCACCAGAATGCGCAGGCGCTTGATGATCTCCAGATCTTCCTTGATGGCACCCACGCGATCGGTCACGGTCTCGTAATAGGTGTCCGGCACTTCAAGAAACTCAACACCATTGGCGCGCAGCTTGGAAACCGTGGAGATGATATCGTCCGTCAAAAGAGCCACGTGCTGCACACCGGCGCCACCGTGAAACTCGATGTACTCCTCGATCTGGCTCTTCTTGAGACCGGGTGCGGGCTCGTTAATCGGGAACTTGATCACATTGTTGGGTGCGGCCATCACCACACTGCGCAGGGCCGTGTACTCGGTGGAGATATCCTTGTCGTCAAAGGACAGGAAGCGCTCGAAGCCGAAGACACGCGTATACCAGTCGGCCCATTCATTCATGCGGCCATCTTCCTGGTTGCCGACCACGTGATCCACAATGCGGAAGCCAAGATCCTGTCCCTCGATCTCGTCGGCCTTGTAACCGGGCAGGAAGGGACCCGTGTAGGCATCCTTCTGGATGAAACTATGGACTGTATCACCGTAACTGGCGATGGATGCGCGCACAATGCTGCCGTGTTCGTCACTGACCGTGTGCGGCTCCTCGACCGGCCTTGCACCGTTGGCAACAGCCTGACGGAAAGCCTCGGCGGCATCATCCACCTCGAAGGCCAGATCACGCACAGCATCCCCGTGCAGCGTCAGGAAGCGGCTGATATTGCTTTCCACCGGCCGCAGGCTGCTGGTCAGCACCATGCGAACCTTGCCCTGGCCGACCACATAGGAAGCGGTATCCTTGTTACCCGTTTCCAGTCCGTTAAAGGCCATGCGTGAAAAGCCGAAAGCATTGCGGTAGTAGTATTCGGCCTGCTTGGCATTGCCGCACCAGAACTCCACATGGTGCAAGCGACGCAGTCTTGGATATTCAGCCATGGTTAGGCCCTTTCGTTTAGTTGTTGATCAAGTTCCAGCCCAGCAGCAGCCAAGCGGCCAGCCAGGCAAGTCCACCAAGGGGCGTAATCGCTCCCAGGCGACGAATTCCACTGAAGGCAAGCAGATAGAGACTTCCGGAAAACAGGATGATCCCGGCAAGCAGCAGCCAGGCAATCAGCGTGGCCTGTGGAAGACGATCCGCCCACTGTGATACAATCAGCAGGAGCAGGGTGTGTGCCATCTGATAAGAGACGGCCGTTTTCCAGTGCTCGGCGCGCTGTCCTTCGGATAGCCGCTCCTTCAGACCATGAGCACCAAAGGCACCCAGGGCCACAGCAAGGAATCCGCTGAATGCAGCTACTGCGGCAAGGAAACTCATAAAAGCGCAGATCCTCGCTCTACCAGCTCGGCAGTTTCAAGATTTGCTTTGGCAAGGGCATCCAGCTCGGCGCGCAGACGAGCGAGAACTTCGGGCTTCAGCCGCTGACCCAGCTCGACAAGTTCCAGACGCAGCAGCCAGTCCTCCGGCCACTCCTTTGTCATTGTGGCAATCGCCTCCAGGCTTTCCAGCGCTTCCGCCGTCCACAGGTCCCGATCCCGCAGACGGCGCAGCTCCAGATACCAGCCACAGCGCTCGCGATTTTCTGCGGTAAGCGTGCAGTTCATGCGCGGGCGCTCTCCGGGCAGGTCTTCCTTGTCCATCGAGCGGTCCAGCCAACCGCCGGACACGGCAATCACCTTGCTGCCGCAAGCCAGATCAAAGTGGCCCCAGGCCGGATCAAAGAGAAGCTGCTCGCCCCGTGTTACACGACATTGATCGAAACGAATGACTTGAGTTCTGCCCTCAATGCGCCGAAGCTCGTGCAGTCGTCCGACAAGCACCACACCCGATTCAAACTCCAGGCGTCCTGCTTCGCCATCCACGAAGCCACATGCGCGCAAGGTGGGCAGGTCAAGCTGTGATGCATCAACGCCCAGACGCTTCAGCGGGCCAAGCGGCGTTCCAAAACCTCCAGCATGGCTTTCCCGGCTGTGCCCCGCGTGCACGGCGCCAGCTGTTCCCAGCATGGCCGGACCGGTGAATTGCAGGTAGCTTGCTTCTCCGGCTTCGTTCTGATCCACTCGCGTCAGGACACCGCTGATTTCCAGCCGCGAATCAAGTTCCACCGTGACCGGCGCATGAGCCTTCAGCGCCTTTTCAAGCGCTGGCATCCCGCCTGTGTTACAGGCCATGGTGGCAGCATATTCTTCCAGCAACTTCAGCAGAAACTTGAAGTCCGGTGTTACAAAGAGCTGAGGCTGCGGTTTGGTGATATCATAACTGGTTGTGATACAATCCAGACTCATCGGCAGATGCTTGACGGCCGGTCCCAGGCAGCGGTAACTCTCACCTGCTGAAGAAAGAAGACCTGCGCCATAAATACGCGGATTGTCGATTTCACCAACCAGACCGTACTCGACTGTCCACCAGTACATGCGGCTAAGTTCAGCCGACTCGCTGATCCAGCCCGTCTCGGCGGTCACGGCGTCCAGCTCCTGCTGCGCCCCGGCAATCTGTTCAGCGGTGGCGTGAGGATCTTCCTTCAGCTCCGAAAGCCTGCGAATCGCCCGGTAAACGGCCATGTCCTGATTGGAGTAAATCGCGCGGCGTGATACACTGCCATAGGCCTTCAGGTAGCGGGAGTAATCGGGATCCGCAATGATCGGCGCGTGGCCAGCGGCTTCGTGCACGACATCCGGCGCGGGCGTGTATAGAATATGCTCGAACTGCCGCATGTCACAGGCAATGGGCAGGATGCCCAAAGACTGGAACTCCATGAAGATCTGCGGCGGAATGAAGCCACTGACCGCCACGGCCCGCCAGCCGATATCACGCATGCGATTGTCCATTTCATGAATCGATGGAATCCGCTCGCGGCTGATTCCCATGCGCTGAAGGCCTTCCAGATAGAGCTCGTGTGCGTGCTCACGAAAGAAAGAGCCCGATACACGCATGATATAGCGCCAGGCCGCATGGTCAATCGGCGTATAGAGCTCGGGCTTCTGCTCAACGGTCCAGACCAGCAGATGCTCGGGAATCGTATGTGTCACATGTACCTCCGCTGCGGGGGAGTCTTCGCCAGATACCAGTAAATCCTTTTAACAATGTAAGGGGCCACTCGCCTTTCACCCATGACACCCGTCAAGCAGGGATGTTAATTGTTCCACAGAAGCGTTGGCAGCCTGAGGAATCGAATCGCCATTGATTTGATTTTGAACTTATGTTCATTACTATTGATAACGATTTACCAATACCGGATTATCATGCGCAGACCACGCAGACGATGTATCAAGCAGGACGCGCCCTTCAGCTGCTTCAAGCCTGCGGGCATTCCCGCCGGTGAGCTGCCCAGGATCAACCTGCAGCTTGACGAATTTGAGGCCATTCGGCTGGCGGACCATCTGGGGCTGGACCACCTTGCGGCAGCCACGGCCATGGAGATTTCCCGTCCTACGTTCAGCCGGCTGATTGAACGGGCCCGCTCCAAGGTTGCGGCATTCCTGCTTAAAGGGGCGCGGCTGGAAATACATGGCGGTCCGGTATGCTTCAAAGGGGGCGGCAACTGCCAGGCAAAGGAGCTTCGCAGCGGCGGCAAGACAAACGTGAACGAACAATTCGACAGGAGAAACAATGATCAGGCATATGAATGAAAGCGCACACCGCGCCGGCGAATGCTGTGGCGGCGGTGGGCATGGTCGAGGATGTGGCAGCGGTCGCGGTCGCGGAATGGGTCATGGTCATGGACATGGCTGCGATCTCGAACATGAAGGTGAAGGTGGCGCAGGAAGGGGCCGCGGCCATGGCGGCTTTGGCCCCGGTGGTGTCTGCATCTGTGCCAGCTGTGGAAGGGAAATCCCCCATGAAGAAGGCAAGCCCTGTCTGGGAAACTACTGTCCGGATTGCGGCAGGCGGATGGTCAGGCCGGAACTGATTGCCAGACATGGTCATCGACATCAGAATGCGGAAAAGGGCGGGACCCATGGCCTGAGTCCGGCAGTTGGCGAAAGCGAAGAGCCTGAAAAGGGCTGAATCAATAACCATGCTTCAAAGGAATTAACAAGCCTGCCCTTAAGCGCAGGCTTTTTTTGTGAGATCGCCTCTCGCAAAAATTCTGAACCATTCTCGTATATCATTTATTCATAATACCTTGAATGACCTTATCGACCCTGATTTTTCCAGGAATGATGACTTGTGTTCAGTTCGGCTTGTTAGTATTTTATTTTAACAGGCCAGGAGTTGGAACCTTTCACCGTAACAGGAATTGTCAGGAAGCCCATTCCTCCCTTTGAATAAATGTTTGCGGCGCGCCCTGCCCCGCAAAGGAAAGCGTCTTACCGGCTGCTTGTCCGGAAGCCATATCGCCTGAAGCTCCTTTGCACCTTCAGGCAGCGTTCACACGAAAAGGCAAATGCCATTCATGCTGATTGTTGATTGAGGCCCCTGTCTCAGAGTCCCCCGTACTCTGCAACATGGACCACAATGACATAAGTCGGAACAGGCTGCTGAACAATGGGTTCGGTGGCTCGTCCAAAACCCCTGGGAGGTTCTTGATGAACTCAAAGCTGTTGACCCTTGCCATGGCTGCCTGCATGCTGGGTGCCGGATTTCAGACGGCCGAAGCTGGTGCCAAGCTCAAGATCAACGACACGTCAACCATCGATCTCGGCTTCCGCGGTCAGTTCCTGTACATGTCCATGGACAAGGATCTGGACGGCGATGGCGCCTGGGATGGCTATGACCAGTGGAAAGTTCGCCGTGCCCGTTTCCGCCTGAAGGGCGTCGTCAATGAGAATTTCAGCATGTTCATGCAAACCGACGTCAGCGGCAATACGATGATCATGATTGATGCCTATGCCCACCTGAAGGCCAGCAACTGGATGCAGTTCTTTGTCGGCCAGAACATGGCTCCGACCAGCCGTCAGGCTACCACAACTTCAGGCGCCAACACCAGCATCGACTACTTAAGCCTGACCTACAAGACCCTGAACTGGGGTATGCGCGGAGTGAGCGGCTTTGCAACCTCCACGTATGGCGGAAGTGATAGCGGCGTACGTACAAGCTGGCATGTGCGCGATCTGGGTGGAACCTTCTTCGGCAGCGGCGCCATCGGCGAAAACCTTTCGATGAAGTATTACCTGGGAAGCTATGACGGCAAGCAGGGTGGAGTTGAAGACGAGATGCGCCTGAGCGGCCGCGTCCAGTTCAACTATGGCGATGCCGAAGCTGGCTACTACAACAGCAGCAATTACCTGGGAAAGAAGCAGACCATTGGTGTCGGCTTCTCCTTTGATAATCAGAACAGCATTGCAGCCGATGCCACCACCGGCGACCTGATTGACTACGCCTACATGAGTGCTGACTTCTTTGCCGAGCAGCCCGTGGGCAGTGGCAGCCTTTCCCTTGAGGCTGGCTATGTCGGTCTGGATCTGGGTGATTACATGCAGCATGCAGCCGGCAGCGGCATGTATGTGCAAACCGCCTACACCATGGCCGGTGGCAAGTTCCAGCCCTGGCTGGACTACGAAACCTGGACCTCGGATGCCGACGATGATGCCGGCAGCTTCAATCTGATGCGCCTGGGCGTGACCTACTTCCTGCAGGGCAACAATGCCTCGATCAAGCTGGGTTACGAAAGCTTCAATACCGAGCTGCCCATCACGGGTTCGGAAGACAGCATCGGCACGATGGTTCTGGCCTTCCACACCACCTTCTAATGAAAGCGGGGGCCCCGTGCCCCCTTTCATCAGCTTAACGGGAGACAACATGAAGAAGAGCATCAAACTGCTGAGCCTGGCGCTGGCCGCCTGCACGCTGCTCGGCATTGGAACCGCCATCGCCAAGGAACGCCTCGCTTTTTCCGGCGGACCCGACGGCGGCACCTTTCAGTACTTCTCAAATGGCATTTCCAGCCGCCTGAGCAAGAACATCGAGGGTGTGGAGCTTTCCAATACGGCCTCGGCCGGATCCCTTGAGAACCTGCGCCGCGTCAATAGCGGCGAAGCCGACTTCGGTATCAGCTACTCGGGTGATGTTTACCTGGCCTCCAAGGGTCGCCTGACCAAGGACACCAAGGAGTACACCGACGTCCAGTGTCTGGCCTACCTCTATGGCGCCCCCGCGCACATGGTGGTGCTGGCCGAATCGGGCATCAACAGCATTGCCGATCTGGAAGGCAAGCGCGTGGCTGTGGGTGGAGCCGGTAGTGGTGCTGCCACCGCCGCCCAGCGCTACTTCACCAGTCTGGGCCTGTGGGACAAGATGAAGGTCGAGTACCTGGGCTACAGCGATGCTGCCGCCGCCATGGGCGACAAGATGATTGACGGCTTCTGGGTTTTTGCCGGATTCCCCAACAGCTCTGTGATACAGGCTGCCGCCAGCAACCCGATCAAGCTGCTGCCGCTGGTTGAAGCCGGTGAGAAGAGCGGCTTCTTTGAAGAGTATCCCTTCTACACGCTGGTGACCATTCCCGCCGGCACTTACAGTGGTGTGGACACGCCGATTGCCAGCTTCCAGGATTCCGCTTTGTGGATTGCCGGCAAGCATGTCAAGGAAGATTTCGTCTACACGGCACTGACGGAGATCTTCTCCAAGGAAGGCCTGGCCTACATGGTCAAGGTCAAGAGCACGGCCAAGGCCATGAGCGTCGAAGGCGCGCTGAATGGAATTGTAACACCCGTCCATCCAGGTGCCGCCCGCTTCTGGACCGAGCACGGTCTGACCCTTAGCGAAGCACAGCAGATCAAGTGATCTGATCAATCGGGTGGAGTGGCTCCTCCAGGTCACTCCGCCCTCCCTTTCCCCATTCCCCGGAGCACATCATGTCCGAAGCAAAGAAGGCGGCAGATCCTCAGCAGGAAAAGCTGAACAAGCTGCTTGAGCAGGACTCCAAGTCCGGCAGAAGCCCGGAAGGCCTGTGGAAGTGGATCCTGGCGGCGCTTGGCGCCATCATGGTCGTCTTCTACTTCTATTCGGCGGGCATTCACCCGGTGGCCACGCAGTATCACCGCGGTGTGTATGTCTTCCTGACCTATATCCTGGTCTTCCTGCTCTACCCCGCTGGCAATCAGGGGATGCAGCACGCCATGCGCGCCATTGCCGGTCTGGTTACTTCCACAGGTCTGTTCATCTGGTTTGAAGGCCCGGTCGTGATACACGGACGCATCAACGCCGTTGGCGAGAATCTTGGCGCCCTGAGCGGCCTCTGGAGCCACTTGCTGATTGCAGCACTGGTGATGGCCGTGTTACATGTGGCTGATGGCTGGATTACAAAGCGCTGGCCCAAGAATCCAACGCTGAGCGACATTCTGCTCTCCCTTGCCTCGGCCAGTTTCGTGGCGTACTGGATTGGCGAATTTGAGAACCTGAATTTCCGCGCTGGCGCAGAAAACGAAATGGACGCGCTGGTCAGCATCATGGGCATTCTGCTCTCGCTGGAAGTCTGCCGCCGCGTGCTGGGCTGGGTGATGACCATGATCGGCGTGAGCTTTTTGTGTTACGCCTACTTCGGTGCTTACATGCCGGATATCATCGCACACCGCGGCTTCGGGATCGATCGCCTGGCCACCTATCTCTTCCTGACCACCAATGGCGTCTTTGGTGTGATGGCAACCGTGCTGGCTACCTATGTAATCCTCTTCATTTTCTTTGGCGCCTTCCTGCAGAAGTCCGGCGCGGGCAAGTTCTTCATTGATGTGCCCATGTCGCTGGCGGGCAAGTCGGCAGGCGGTCCGGCCAAGGTTGCGGTAATGGCCAGTGCGCTCTTTGGTAGCGTATCCGGCAGCGCGATTGCAAACACGGTTTCCACCGGTGCTTTCACCATCCCTCTGATGAAGCGGGCCGGATTCAGGCCGCATGTGGCCGGCGCTATCGAGCCCTCGGCCTCCATCGGTGGCATGTTCATGCCGCCGATCATGGGTGCCGGCGGCTTTCTGATGGCGGAATTGACCGAAACACCCTACGCGCACATCATGCTGATTGCGATTGCCCCGGCCCTGCTCTACTTCTTCAGCGTCTTCTGCATGATTCATTTTGAGGCCAAGAAGCACAAGATCGAAGGCCTGGTCGATGAGAACATGCCGCACTGGACGGTGGTGCTAAGGAAGGAATGGTATTACGCCATGCCCCTGGTGATTATCACTGTGCTGATGATCATGGGCCGTTCGCCCGGTAACGC
This sequence comes from uncultured Bacteroidaceae bacterium, assembly GCA_964345075.1. Classification (GTDB taxonomy): domain Bacteria; phylum CAIWAD01; class CAIWAD01; order CAIWAD01; family CAIWAD01; genus CAYFPS01. The sequence goes on from CAYFPS010000025.1 coordinate 25,243, forward strand.
TGCCTTCTGGGCGACCATTTCCTGCATTGCCGTCAGCTGGGTCAATCGTGAGACACGAATGGGCCCAAAGGAAATCTGGGAAGCGATTCAGACCGGTGCCCGTAATACATTGATCATTGGAGCCACGCTCGGTGTGATCGGTGTAATCGTCGGCACGATCAGTCTGACAGGCATCGGCCTCAAATTCTCCGACATCATTATCAGCCTCGCACAGGGACATCTGCTTCCGGCCATCTTCCTTGTCGGCATTGCCTCACTGGTGCTGGGCATGGGCGTGCCCGTCACGGCGGCTTACCTGATCACGGCTGTGCTTGCTGTACCGCCACTGATGGAAATGGGTGTGGTGCTGATTGCCGCGCATATGATTGTCTACTGGTTCAGTCAGGACTCCAACATCACGCCGCCGGTCTGTGTGGCAGCCTACGCGGGGGCGGCGATTGCAGGCGCAGATCCGTGGAAGACGGGCTGGACGGCCTTCAAGTTTGCCAAACTGCTCTATGTGATGCCCCTGCTCTTTGCCTTTACGCCCGCCATTCTCTTTGAGGGCAAGCCGATTCTCGCACCGGAGATTCAGGATGAAATCATGGGCGCCATGGTGACAAAGATCCATGTGGAGGTCGGCGACTCCTTTGACCAGGGGGATGTCATTGCTACGGTCATGGATGGCGAAGAGATCAAGCAGATTGTATCACAGCGCGACGGCATCGTAAAAGAGCTGACCATTTCAACAGGCCGCTTCATTGAAAGCGGAATGGTCATCGCCGAAACACGCGCCAAACCGATCAACATCTTCTCCTCGATCTTTTCTGCCTTCCTGGGAACCATGGCCTTCAGCGCGCTGACCATGTTCTACTTTATCAGGCGAACCAGCTGGCCGGAATGGATTCTGCTGGCAGTTGCCACGCTCCTGCTCTTCTGGCCGACCTTTGTGACCGATGGAGTCGGGCTGATCCTTGTGGGTGCCGTCTACCTGATGCAGAAGGCAAAGAACACGAAAGACGAAACTCTGAAGCTGGCCGCGGCCTGAACCCGGAGGCATAATGCTACCCGATATCAAGAACATTCTCTACTGCACGCAGCTAGGGCGCAACAGTGCCTACATTTTTCGCTGGGCAGCCAGCCTGGCCCGCGCCACTGGTGCCAAAGTGCATGTCCTGCACGTGCTGGAAACCCTGCACCCACTGCAGGCTGCACTGGTACAGGGCTATGTAGGCCGTGATGCATACCATTGCGCGGTGGACAAAATGGGTGGAGAGGCCCTGGCCGAACTCAAACAGCAAGTGCGTGCCTTCTGTCAGAAAGCCGCGGGCGAGCACTTTGACATGGGTCAGATTGGCAGTATCCATGTAGCACAGGGCCGCGTCAAGAAGCAGATCCTGGCTCACATCGAACAGACCAATGCGGATATGATCGTGATGGGAGCACACACGGAAAGTGCGCTGGTTGAAGGCATTCTGGGCTCTTCTACCCAGAACATCATTCGCAGCTCACGGGTACCGGTAATGGTGATACAAGTTCCGGAAGGCAAGCAGGAACTTACAGGACTGGAGTAGTGCCGCGATCACCCAATGCGAACGAACAAGGCCCGCCATTTGGCGGGCCTTTTGCTTGTGGCTGATTGTATCACAGGCCTTTACTTGAAAAGCAGCAGCCTCAAGCTCGAGCGTTGCCCCTCTGCATCGAGCAGGGCAAGGTAGACACCGCTGGGAAGGGCAGAGCCATCAAAGGTGATCTGCTGAAGCCCGGCCTCGGCCATTCCGTCCATCAGGACAGCGACCTGTCGACCGGAAAGATCATGAACAACAAGTCTTGCCGGGCTCGCTACTGCAAGCGAGAATTCGATCTGTGTTACAGGATTGAAGGGATTGGGCCAGTTGCGCACAAGACCAAAGTTCATGGGCGATTCGCTGGCTTCCTTCCAGACACAGATCGGATCATAGGCCAGATCCGTCTGACATTCAACCATGAAGTTGGGATCTGTCGGTGTCACACATTCAAAGTAGAAGAGCGGGTCTGTCAAGGGAACGCAATTCGGCTCGATGAACGGATCCGTGAAGTGCATGTCACAGAAGGGAACGACCGAGGGGTTCGTCCAGTCCGGGTTGCAGTTTGGATCAAAGATCGGGTCCGTCGCTTGAGCACAGTAGGGATTGTAGGCAGGATCCGTGCTCTCGCATAGAGGGTCGTAGAGTGGATCCGTCGTCATGCAGGCAGGGTGATACATGGGATCCGTCATTGCGCAGACTGGATAGATGGAAGGGTCGGTCGTCCAGTCTGGAAGTGTCAGATCATTACGGAAGCTGCTCAGCTGTGGAACTCGTGCTTCCAGATCGGGAAAAGGCGCACTCAGGTTAACATCAACCTGCCCCACAGCAAATCTCGCGGCTGTATTGGCCGCGTGATACTCATGAAGCGTTGCGCCGGCACCCATGGCCAGCTGTGAAGAGGCCATAACCACCGCAAGGCTCAGCCACCAGCACTTGCTGGCACTCAAACTCGGTCTCATAAATCCTCCTTGCCGAACGAGGCTGTCCGGCGATTGCTGTGTGATGAAGGTCCGGAGGGAAAGGACGGAGGTAATGGTAGGGGATTCCGGCGAAGAGTCAAGCTGAATCCACAAGGCCCTTTCCTTTGCCAGACTTGCAGCTTCAGGCAACTGCAATTTCCAGGGACCTGTTAAATTCCTAAGGCAGCCCAGACCCTTTTGTGCAATCCACTGTCAACAGTAAACGACCCTTGCTCCCCGCCTCATCCAGTGTAACACGAGCAGCATCAAACAGACAATCGAAGTAGATGTGTGGGGCCCTCTGATCCTGCCAGAGCTAGACAGCCATCGTTGCCTGCGCCTGCACCTGGAAAGCAAGCAGGGCCTTTCCAGTGGTGTTTACATTGCCAATCTGGAAAGCGCTGGTGAAAACTCCAGCAGCCGCATGCTTCTGCTCAAGTGAGTTGAATGCACCAGACCCTTGTATCACAAAAAATGGGGGCCCCATTCATTTCCATTTGAATCCAGACTCAGCGAACGATCAGCGCACCCGGATCATCATCGGCCACAACCTTGAAGAAGCCCATCGTTCCGGCCTCCGGCTGACCAAAGACCAGCGCAGGATCCGGCGTGCTGGCCAGATAATGCTCCGCATCGCAGGGGAAGTCCGGCGTCGGGCCGTGATACACATGGTAGATCACCTGGCCCAGCTCGGGATAACTGTTGCCATTCAGGCTGCCCTCGGTGACTTCGTTCCAGTCAAGCGAGACTTCGCCGTTAAGGCTGCTTGCGGCAAGTGCGGCAACGGCATTTGGCGGAATGTTGTCCACGCTGGAAGCGGCGGCCGCTTCGCCCTCGCTGGCATGGTTTGTCGAATGCCAGACCACCTTGAAGCTTGTCGCATTGGCAGCAACAGAATTTGAATCCACCAGTGTAGGCGCAACCATTCCATAGCTGGCCTGACGCAGAGCCGGCACCGTGTCCACATAGCTCCAGACAGAGCCATCACGCTCGTAATACAATCCTTCACGCGCCTCTTCCGCGATCTGAACCAGATCGAAGGGATCGGCGATGGCCTGACGGCGCGTGGCGGCCGCAAAGAGTGAGTCCTCACGCCAGACACTGTAGAAGCCGTATTCGCCCAGCTCGGCAACATCCATCGATCCGGCATTCCAGACCAGCTGGAGCTGGTGGCCCTGGTCGGCGGGGACATCAGCCAGATGATTCAGCACGGGTCGACTTTGGTCGTAATACACGGCGCCCACATCGGGCGGCGTCATATCGGGATCACGCGGGGAATAAAAGGCATGGCCAGCATCAATCATTGGCGAATCAGCAGTAGGCTCAAGGTCGAAAGCTGCCAGTTGCGGGGCTACTCGCACGCTTTGATTCGTAACAAGGTTTCCACCTGACCAAAGCGATTCACCTTCATACATGTTGTTCAAAAGAAGGGCATTGTTCGCCGCACTCAGCTCAAAGTACGGGATCAATCCAGTGCCGACCAGCAGGTTGTTTGCGGCAATCACGGTCGGCGCATTCAGCGTGAACTTACCGGCCGTAAGTTGATCTGCACGGAAGAAGGTGTTTCCGGCAAGCAGCATCATGTCACTTGACTCGAGATCAGAGTCCGTGTCGTAAGCGATGGGGAGCTTGCTTCCTGTAACTTCAATCGGCCCGTCGGCATAGAGGCGCAGTACCGGCCAATTAACACCCGATTCGTATGCATCCAGATCTTCGATCCTGTGCCCATCGACAGATGTACCAGCGATGAGCCAAAAGGGATTGCCCAGATTCCCGAGGCTGCAATTGATCAGATCGACTCGCTCCATAACCAGTCGTGTATCGGTCGCATTGACACAGGTAACGCGGCTTCCAAGACAGTCCTCAAAGAGCACATCGCGCAAAACCAGTGAATCACAATTGAATGCTGTGACACAGGCTTGGCCATCCATCAAGAACTCCGTGTGATCATTGAAATTCCTGAAGACGCAATGCTCAAGCAGCGGAGCGACGAGATTGTCCGCAAAGTGCAGGCCATGCCAGCCACTTAAGAGGGAGTTTGCATCAAAGATAATGGGCAGGTCCTGCTGACCGCTGGCGGTAAGCTGGCCAAGGATCAGCAGGCTGAAAGGTCCGCTGAAGCGCACGCTTACGCCGGGCTGGATCACAAGGCTACTGCCGGCTGGCAGACGCATATCCTCCTCGATCAAGATCTCCTGACCACTGTACCAGGTTCCACCTGCAAGCTCGCGCTGCAGGCCCTGGATCCTGACAATCGGCAGAAAAGACATTGTCTGACCGCCCAGGATGTCACAATCATTTTCGAGAAGCCGCGCGTGGTCTTCTTGAGTACGCCCATAGACCTGATTGTCCGCGCCAAGATCTGTTTGAATGCAAATATCCAGGAGCAGTGCCCCACCCGTGTAGAGAAAATCACCAATGAAGCGGTTCTCTTCGAATCGGTACCAGCCAGCATGATTGTTTGAAAAGTCGACATCCGTGTAGCTGCCGAAGAGGGTCAGGTTTTCACTTGGCTCAAAGGTCCCGTCCACCAGCACTGCTCCCGCAGGCAGGTTCATCATCCGGATCTCGACAGAGTTCAACGGTTGGCCAACAGATTGAACACGGAACTCGATGAACTCGATCCAGTCATCGCCGGCAGCATCGATCAGGCTCTCATCCAGCAAAAACTGTGTGTGCGCGTTCGTGGAAAACTGTGCAGGAAATGGGTAGAAGCTACTCTGACTGCCTTCGCCAACCTGAATCCATGCCTTTGCCGAGGTGGATAGCAGCAGCAGGAGGCTTAGCAGAACACTGCATCTGAAAGAAACATGCATCGGTAAATCCTCGTTTTCGGTACACGTGCGAGCATATGCAAGAGCCGTGCCGAAATCTGCGCGATCTTCAACAATAGTATACATTGTCTATCAATGACTTGTGAATCCTGCGGGCATTGCCCAGCCATTCACAGTGTTCAAAATCCGTCACCCTTGAACAGGAGCATTGCTTATAGAAAAGTGCCGGTCACCTGTCACGGGCAAACAGCGCTTGCATAGGCAAGGTTTTACGCATTCACAATGCCTTCTGCTTTTCCCCCCCCCTAGTTCCATTTAAAGGTCAAGGCCGAAGCGCCAAGCCTAGATTCGCCCTCAAGACCTTTTCAGTTTGGAATATGATGAGGAAGTGAAGGCCTGAGCCTGTTGATTGTTAACTCGGAAGTGGGTTTTCAGGGAAGAAGACGGCCATCTTTGACAAGGGTGCGGGCGCCACTCTTCAGGGTCAGGTGACAGGCTGGCAGGATCAGATCGATGGTCGAGCGGACCTTGCCCCCCTGCAATTCGTTGTTGCCGAATTGCAGCGTGACGGCCCCTGCAAGGCAGGCGTCAAGCACGGGCTTTCCTGTTGGTCCCCGGCCGGCTGGATTGAGGCCGATGCGAAGGCCGGAAAGCAGGTTTGCATCCCCCACAGCAGAATCCATGCGCCCTTTAAGCGCGTCCTCATTCTGCAGGGCCTTGATGCTTGAAATCCGCCCCTTTTTCAGTTCCAGGCGAACCGCCTCCACATGGGCACCAGCCTGATAGGTGTAATCAGCCCGGTAAAGGCCTTCAGCCGAGCCATCAACAGGAAAGAAATTGAGCGTTCCGGCGGGCAGGCCTTCAAAGACGCGCCCGCGTGATACATCATCTGCAGAAAGTTCACCATCCAGTAGAAAGGCCGTGTCCGGCTCCACCCGCATGCGAAGGTCTGTGCCCAGTGGGCAGGTCAGGTGAACTTCACCAGAAGGATCCAGCAGCCCGCGCAAACGCTCTGCCTTTTCCCTTAAGACCGCGTGATCCGTGTCGATGCAGCGCCAGAAGATCTCGATGGCCTCTTCCGGACTGGCACCCTTGATCGGGCCTTCACCTTGAAGCACGAACTCGCGCCTGAAGGGCAGGGCAAACTCCAGATAAGGCAGCTTGCGTTCCTTAAGCGAATTCTGCCAGCGTGATACAATTTCCATCAGGGCCGGCAGGCGCTCTAGCTGCTGCGGGCTGAAGGTGGGGCGATCACCGGTCGTGGCGCTAAGGAAAATGACGGCGTCCAGTGATTCGTCCTGATCCGGCTGAACAAAGGGCTGCTCGCGAAGTTCCTCGGCACTAAAGCGGTCCAGCATGGCACACATGGTTGCAGGCGACCAGGTGCGCGTCTGGGCCCTTGCGCCAATGGCTGCCAGTTCCACATGGAGATGTTCTGCCAGGTCGAATCCCTGCGGGCCATGCATCAACAGGACATTCCAGCCCTTCCGGGCAGCAATGCCGCGTGTCACCATGTGCCGGGCAATCCGCGCCAGATCCACATTCAGCAGGTCTTCCCGTCTCCACTCGAGGAAGGTGTTTTCAAAAGACTTCTTGAGCGCGCTGGCAGCGCTTTCCGTGCCGCCAAGAATGGATGGGTCCACGACAAAATGCCGGGCGGTCCGGCTGTAGAGGCGCTCTTCGTGCCAGCGTTTGCGGCCACTGCCGGTCTGAGCAATCAGCCCCGCAGCCAGCAGCTGATTCAGATGGTAGTGCACGCGATTGGCCGGCAGCCCCAGACGGCGGGCGAGCTCGGCGCCCGTCAGTTCCTGGGTGCAGAGCTCCTGCAGCAGACGCAGGCGGTCGGCATGCGCCAGTACAGCAACCTCCTTGGGTTCTGCCAGCAGTTTAAAGTCGCGGATAGAGCGGTCCTCATGGATCTGTTGTTTCGGCATGCAGTCAGGCTGCAGAAGGCCTTGCACATGGGTGTAACCGATAAATGTAGGATTATCTCGGGCTGATTGCAGAAACTGCTGAAATCCGCATTGCAGCTTTCCGAATACTCCTTCGATTTAATGCATGGCTTGGCACAATGCCTACAGTTCAATAGCTTTACTGCCATCCGGGCTTAAGCCCCAACACACAGCATCAATGAGAAAACATGTCGAAACTGAATTCCGCCCTCGGGCTGGGCCTGGGTCTTGTCCTGTCGGGCTCGCTTCTGTTTACCGGTTGTGGTGATGATGATGACTCTAGCAGCTCGAGCACCTCGCTGGCTGGCGTCTGGTCCTATGTGGATGCAGGTGTTTCCGAAGAAAGCGTCAATCTTGTAAGCGGTGGCAGTCTGTCCGTTACCAGCGTCGATTACGAAATGGAAGAGTGCATAGAGTTCAGTGGTGACTGGGAAGCCGGCGACGATTCCCTGCGCGTGAACTACACCATCAGCGGCATCAACCAGAGCGAGAGCATGGCCTACGAGCTGAATGGCAACAGCATGACCCTGACCTGGGAAGACGGAACTTCCGACACCTACACCAAGGCCTCCTCGCACAAGACCTGCGATGATTTTGATTTTGGTTCGGGTACGGGCGGCGGTTTCTGGACGGGCAGCTTCAGTGCTTCAATTGATGGCAGCTCCACCAGCATGATCACTCTTGCTTATGGTGAAATCGTTGATGGTGAAGTGATCATCTTCGGTTCAAATGGCACGTCAAGCATCAACATGATTTTGACGGAAAACGGCACGGGCAGCTACGAGATCCCGGCCAATGCGATGGCCGTTTACGCCCCCGACATGGAAGACTTTGCCACGGCGCGTTACTCCAATAGTGGACAGATCACCCTAAGCAGCCTGTCGGAAACGCACATGGCCGGCACCTTCAGTTTCACGGCTACGGATGCAATGGGCGGCAACGCCGTGAGTATCACGAACGGCAGTTTCAATATTACTGCCCCATAAGCCCGGCGACACAAAAAATGAAGGGGAGCCCAGGGGCTCCCCTTTTCTTTGTATCACAATCAATCAGGCATCCAGTGCCTTGCGTATCATCTTAAGCAGGCCTTCGGTAGAAAAGGGCTTTTGCACATAGAGCACATCCTCGGTCATGATGCTTTCTTCGTCAAGATTGCTGTCCATGTAACCCGAAACAAAGATCACCCTAAGCTCTGGATCTATCTCGCGAATGCGCTCGACCAAAACGCGACCACCCATTCGCGGCATTACGACATCTGTCAGAAGCAGATCAAAGGCACCGGGATTCTCGTGATACACTTTAAGCGCTTCCTTGCCATTCTCGGTTGATTGAACCTTGTAGCCGTGGCTTTCCAGCACACGCACAATCACCCTGCGAACAGCGGGATCATCTTCGGCAAGGAGGACTCTCTCGTAGCCGTTCAGGGCTTGCTCTGAGACATTTTCAACTACCTGCAGCAGCTTGTCACCTGATGCTGCCGGAATCAGGAATTCAAAGGTGCTGCCATGATTCTGCTCGCTTGTAACACGAACATGCCCGCCGCTTTGCTTGATGATGCCGTAAACAGTGGACAAGCCCAGGCCCGTTCCCTTGTTCACGCCTTTTGTCGTGAAGAAAGGCTCGAAGATGTGTGCCAGTGTCTCCTTGCTCATGCCTGATCCATTATCAATGACCTTGAGCGAGACATATTCTCCGGCTGGAAGACCCAGGCTGGCGGCTTCATCAGCACCAAGTTCAAGCCGGGAACTTGCAAGTATCAGGCGACCGCCATCCAGCATGGCGTCACGCGCATTGATCGCGCTGTTCATGATAACCTGTTCCAGCTGTCCGGGATCCATTTCGATCACAGGGATATCCGGCTCAAGCCGTGTTACAAGCTCAATATCCTCGCCAAGCAAACGGCCCAGCATTTTCAGGTAGTTACGGACAAGAGCATTTACATCAATGATCTGTGTTTGTATCACCTGCTTGCGACTGAAGGCCAGCAACTGGCCAGTCAAACCCGCAGCGCGCAGACCTGCCTCGTGGATCTGCTGAACAAATTCGCTTGCGTCAGCATCCAGCTCTTTCACGCCAAGCAGCTCACTGTAACCATTAATGACTGCCAGCATGTTGTTGAAGTCGTGGGCAACACCGCCCGCCAGTCGACCAATGGCTTCCAGCTTCTGGGATTGCCGAAGTTGCGCCTCCAGCTCGTGTCGCTCCGTGATATCGTGATTGATACTGAGCCCGGCCTTGTGACCATCGTACTCAATGGGTGTTACAGTCACCTCGGTCCAGTAGAGCGATCCATCCGCCCGCTTCTTTTGTTCGGTAAAGGCCAGTTCCTGTCCCTGAAGCAGTTCGTCATAGATGGTCTTCAGGTTCGGACCTTCCGGGCTTTGCACAACCACATCGCGCAGAATATTCATGCCAAGCAATTCTTCCCGAGAATAGCCGGTCTGGCGGGCTGCCGCCTGGTTCACCTCGAGAATCCTCCCAGCATCCTGCCCTTCCGCCTTGGTGAAAAAAACCGCGTCGCCCAGCGCTTCAAAGAACTGTCGAAAGCGGGTTTCGCTGGCCTGCAGGGCAGAAAAGTGCACTTCGCGATCCGTGATATCATTGGACATGCCGCACAAGGCAATCAACTGACCGGTCTGATCACGAATCGGAAATTTCATTGTAGAGTAGTAGCGATTATCGCCCTGGACAGACATCACTTCGACGAACTCCTGAGGCTGACCCATCTGCATCACACGCTTGTCATGGGCCAACAGGTTTCTGGCCATTTCAGGCTCGAAGAGTTCTGCATCCGTCTTGCCAAGGACATCAGATTCTGTCAGCCTGAAAATCTCAAGGAATCGACGATTAATCTGGGTATAGCGTCCGTCCAGGTCTTTCAGGTAGATCAGGGAAATCGCGTTGTCGAGGATGCTCTCCAGATGTGTGTAACACCGTGGATTTCCTGTTTGGCAGCCGCCAGTCGTGTTACAGTGGATTGCAGTTCGGAGGTACGCTCGGCCACACGACTCTCCAGCAATTCACCCGCCGCCTTGAGCTCGATATTGGCACGATGCACGCGCAAGAACATGATCAGGGCCAGATAAATCAGTAGCATCACCAGCAGCATGTAGGCAAAGCTGATGACAACTTCTACCCGTCGTATCACATGCAGGGTTGCAAGGTGCTGCCCGCCATGTCGAATTTCGTGTGAGAGATGGGTGAATCTCATCAGGCCAAAACCAATCAGGGACTGAATGAAGTGCCCGGGCCTTTCGCCATGAAGATCAAACAGGGTTCTGCCATCAGGCAATTCCACATGGAGTTCTTCATAAGCATCGTATCTGGCTGCCAGAGTGAGATATTCGGTTGGACCTGCGGTATCAAAGTTCCATATGTCAAGCGCAATGACATCACAATGACGAGCGAGATTCCGATCGTGCTTGATCCTGTCCAGCATGAATCCCGCATTGCAGAGCAGAAAGTAGACCAGCAGAAAAAGCAGGGCAAGTACCCGGCTGGAAATCACCCGCGCGAGGAAGTTCAACGGCCCCGTCCTTCACTTGTTCCATGAAATGTATCACAGACCTGATAGCGTCTGGCAAGTTCGGCTCGGCGACCGCTCTCCTCGAGCCGTTCCAGACCACCCACCAGCAATTTGGCCCAACGCATTGCCTCTTTGCGTCTGGGCGAAAAGGCGATATGGATGGGCTCTGTATCAGCCAAACCCGCATTCCTCACGCTGGAGGCAAGCTTTTGTGAATTGAGCAATTGTCCAAAAACGCTGACTTCCGCCACCAGCGCGTCAATCCTGTCGGCCTGCAGCTTTTTCAGGTTGAGCAAAAGTGCCCTGTTACCATTGACTTCCTGAATTGCTCCGCCCTCCAACAGCGCTGGTTCGATGTACTTCTGGCGCAAACTGCCATAAGAGTAATCTTGTATCACACCAAGTTGAATCGCTTTCAGGGCTTCAATCCCTGAATACTCCCAGGTGGAGTTCTGTAACACAAAGAAGGAGTGAGTAGCATAGGCGATTGGCTCATCCGGGAAAATGAAATCGGGGGTTTCATCAGGCCCCGCTCCAATTAAGCCATCTGCATCACCGCTGCGAACACGCTCGATCGCCCGTGCCCAGGGCAGAACTTCATAACTGACGCTCAGACCGGTACCCGCAAGAGATTCACGCACCAATTCAACCAGAAAGCCCGGACTGTCTGAACCGGGTTCCCCATTGAACGGAAACCAGTAATCCGCCACCAGCAAAATCTCATTGGCCGAGCGAATGCCGGTACCGGTGGGTTCTGTGATCCTGATTTTCTGTTCAGGCTGCTCAGTGCAAGCAAACAGCAGCAAACAAAGGATTAAGGAAAGACTCTTGTTCATTTCGCTTTCGTTTGCGGGGGAGCAAAGAAGCGTCACTTCAGTCGAACATTGTATCGGCAGAGCAGAAGAGCAAATGGAGCGGGGGCGGTGGGGGTCAGGCGCTAGGCGTTAGGCGTCAGGCGT
>CAYFPS010000026.1:0-33870 GCA_964345075.1 uncultured Bacteroidaceae bacterium
GCATCCTCCTTGCACACGCGGCGGGCCTCGAGCTGCGCAGCTCGGAGCTCGCGGTGCTCGCGCGCTGGGAGTCGCCCGCGCCGGTGGGCGCCGTGTCGAGGTGGGGAGAGGACATCGCCGTGGCGTCGGGCGGTCATGTCCAACGCGTACAGGTAGACATCCTTCGTCTCGCCACCACCGCAGGCGCCCTGCTGGCCTGCCCAGGCGCTCGGGCGCTGAGCTGGCACCCCAGCGAACCCTTGCTCGCGCTGGCAGCCACCGACCAGCTGCTGATCCTCGAGTGGCACCCGGAGACCAGCCACCTCGAGGAGACAGCTCGAGTGGCACTGGCGAGCAGCACGGGACCCGCCCGCCTCGGCTGGAGCCCCTCGGGACGTGGCCTGTGGGCGACCCTCGGAGCGTCACCCCCACGCTGTGTGTTCGGCACGGTATCGGGCGACGATTCGCCCCTGCCGGCTGCCACGATCTCCTGCGCCGGCGAGTGGCGTGCGCGGCTCCACGGGGTGGGTGTCGCGATCGAGCCGAATGTCTCGGAATGATAGGTCGACCTGTATGCTAATGGTTCGAGGAGGCCCGATGGGCAAGTACTCCAAGAGGAGCTCGGGGAACACCGTGATCCCCGACGGTATCGAGCGCTTCCTGGTCATCGACCTGGAAGCAACCTGCGACGACGGGGGAGCAGTCCCCCGGCTGGAGATGGAGACGATCGAGATCGGGGCCGTCCTCGTGGACGGCGTGGCCCGGGGGGCCTGCCTTGCGGTGGCTCGTCAGCTCGTTCGTCCTGGGGTCAAGGTCTTCCTCCACGACTCAGACCGCCCGTGGTACTCGTGGGCCAAGAAGCTCTGGCCTGAAGGCGAGACCATCGCCCCGGAAAAGGACGACTACCCGAGAGACCTGTGGTGGACCACGGCCCCCTGACCATCGCCTGTGTCCTCAAGTCCGGGGGCGACTTCGAGCCCTGGATGGTAGACCGTCTCAGGCGTCAGGTGGGCAGCCACCTCCGTCAAGCCCACAGCTTTGTCTGTCTGTCCGACTGCGATCTGTCCGGCCCATGGAGAGAGATCAGGCGCATCCCTCTCGAGGACGACTGGACGGGGTGGTTCTCCAAGTTGGAACTCTTCAAGCACGACCTCGGCCCGACCGTCTACTTCGACCTGGACACAGCCATTGTCGGGCCCCTGGACTGGATCAGCGGGATCACCGATGGTCTCTGGGGGCTGCGCGACCCGCTCTGGGGGAAGATGGGGTCCGGCATGGTGGGCTGGACCGGGCCTCAGCCGGACATTCTCGACGGATGGGACAAGGGACAGGAGTCCAACTGGCAAACGATGCCTGATCGCTGGGGCGACCAGTCGTGGATCTACCAGAAGGTCAAGGACAGGGTCAGGTACATCCAGGACGAGTTCCCTGGCGAGGTCTACAGCTACAAGTTCGACAAAGGGAAAGCGCCGCGCTCGGTCAAGATCTTCTCTGGTCGCCCCCGCCCGTGGGAGGTGGGCTTCTGATCAGCTCTTCACCCCACGATCCTGATCTCCACACAGCCCTCTCCGGCAGGGTCGCCCTTGTGTAGGTAGAGGTGGTGGATGGCACAGTCGTCGCGCAGGATGCGGTTCTCGACCAGGGCATCCTCGACGGGCTTGATCCTGTTGGAAAGGTCCCACTTCCTCTTGCCCCACCTCTGCTTGCGGACGGCTGACTTGAGGAAGGCTGGCGGGTGGAAGGTCATGGTGATCTGGAGCTGCCCTTCGAGCGGCTCCTCGGGCGCATCCCACCCGACCAGGGCCATGCGACACGCCTCCTTGTAGTCCCTCCCGGCCCGATCGAGGATCTTCCTGTTCCGGGCCACGGTGTAGTAGTGGTTGAGGGTGGGGGGCCAGGGAAGACAAAGGACGAGGCAGTTCACTCCCCGCCCTCCTCGATGCGGTCGGCCCTGGCGCGGAGCCACTTCGCCATCGATGCGTATTGGCCGGACCATGCCCGGCACTTAGCGGGATCATTCGTCGCCCCCGTGTGCCCCGCCTCCTGATGGCGGCCTCCCCACAAGTCGAGTTGATTCGCCGCCTCCCGCAGCGCGTCCAGCAGCTCCTCAGCGGCCTTGGTGTAGTCAGTCATCGTTCTTCTCCTCGGTGTGCTTGGCGAGGGCTATGATCAACAGATGCTTCCAGGAAAGGAGGTCCATCACTCGTCCTCCTTTCTCTTGCCGGGCCGGAAGGCCCGTTCCATCTTCTTCATGGCCGCCTCCATCTTGAACATCTCCTTCTCGATGTCTCGGATGTAGTGGGCCATGGCGACAATGACGGACTCCGCCTGGGGAAGGACGATCTTGGGATCGCCCCTCCCGATACGGAGCCGCCTCAAAGCCTCAAGCGCGTGCTCGTGGCTGGGGCGGTCTTCAATCATCTCTCTCCTCCTTGGCAGACAGGACACGGCTCACGGTGAGGCATGGCCGCAGGGTCGATGACCCAGCCCGACCCTCCACAGGCCGGGCACAGGTCTACAGCAACTCCCTTCCCCAAGCACTTGGGGCAGGTCTCGTTCTTGTGGTAGCCCTCGTAGCTGACGGTGAACCGCCCGCTACCGTGGCACCAACTACACTCCTGGGTGGACTTCTCCATCAGAACGGCACATCGTCGGGGTCATACTCGCTCGGCACGGGGGATCCCGGGTTCTGGTCCACGCCAGGGTAGGATCCACCGCCACGAGACGGGGCAACCTTCGGGGTCAGGGCGTACGGCTCGGTCTCCCGCCAGTGGTTGGAGCTGCGCTCCCAGGTGAAGGTCCGCAGGAGGACCTCCTCACCAGCACGGAGCCGACCAAGCACGACATCCCACCCGTTGCTGTCGTCCTTCTTCATGCGAAGGGCCCAGCCGGACTTCTCTGCGGCCAGCTCAAGGTAGGTCTTGGACCTCGGCATGACCCACTCGCCCTTGTCGTTCTTGAACCCAGCAAGGTGGCGGAACAGGGTGCGCTCGAAGGCCGACCGCTCCTGCCCGGTGATCTCGCAGATCTCGCCGCACAGGTTGCCCCAGTCGCTCACCAGCCCCTTCACCCAGTCGGGTGCCGTGTCGGGCAGACCGCTGGACGAGGGCGGTGACGGGGCTCCGGGGGGCCGCTCAGGCGACGCTGCTCCACGGCTCGGCTCGGGCTCCCGGCCCCAGCCGGGCTCGAACTCCTCCTCGCCGTAGACCACGGACTGGAGCTGGGGGTCGAGGACGCAGGCCAGGATGCCCCGGACACGCCACCGCTTCTCGGCCATGGCGACCGGGTGGCTGCCCTCGACAGCCTTGCCCTGGGGGTTTGCCTCGCCCGTGGTCCAGTGGCGGTTGAGCTGCTCCCCATCAGAGGAGCGGCCCTGCCACCACCCCGAGACGACGGCCCGTCCAGCGCAGGTCGAGAGGTGAGGGTCTTCGTGGAAGAGGCCGTACTTGCGCTGGATCTTCAGGGCTCCAGGCTGCTTGACGACGCACTTCCCACGGTGGAAGTAGTAGTCCCCGTCCTCTCGTCCCTCGACGAGTTGACAGGTATCAATCAGATTCTTGAGGATCGGGTCCATCAGGAAGGATCTCCGAGGCAGTAGTCGTAGAAGGGGCAGTAGACCTTGCCCTTGCTGCGGCAGGGGGAGCGGTCTCTGTCCGGGTGGCACGGCTCGGGAGTGTTCAGCCCCATGATGGCGGCGTCGTACATCTCCCTGGCCTTGAGGCGGTAGTCCACCAGCTCCTCGTAAGAGGCGTAGCCGACCCGCATCCACCCCTGGTCACGACAGTGGGCGGGCCAGAGGAAGCCCACGATGTCGTACCCCTCCTGTTCCAAGGCAGCCATGTAGTTCGCTGCCTGGTACGGATTGCCCCACATGGGGCTGGGGATACGGCCCATGTCCCACTGCTTGATCGGGAACGAGGTGGTTGACTTGAAGTCCACGACGATGTGCTTGCCGTCGATGGTGGCAAGCATCCCGTCGATGTGACCCGTCACACCGTCGATCTCGACCTCCTTCTGCTCGGAGCCCTTGACCCATCGGAGCCACTGGTGGTCCGTCAGGGCCTTCTGGAGGGTGTCCCGAGCCAGGGATTCCCAGAGGTCACCCATGGCGAAGGTGATGCGGGAGAGGAAGTCCGGATCCTTCCCCATCTCGGGCATGTTGTGGGAGTACCAGATCCGGCGGGCACAGTCCGACCCGTGAGAGAGACGGACACGGTGAGGCTCGGTGGTCCAGAACCGGTGCGCGATGTGGTTGAGATCGGGCAGCATGGCTCTGGGGTCGAGATCCTCTGCGGAGAGATCGAGGTCACTCTCGGTGAGAAGTCGCTCGACCTCGTGAGAGGCTGCCTTGAGCAGGCCCATGACCTCCTCAGGGCTAAGGTTATCAGTCATCAGGGTTCTCCTTTTGTGAGAGGAGTCCTTCCGTCTCCCGACAGAAGGACTCCATGAACTGAGCGAGGGCCTGGCTCATGCTCTGCTTCCTGTTGAGACAGGCGAGGCGGAAGCGGTGGCGAAGGCCCTGCTCGACGAAGACCGTCACGCGGTCACGAGTAGCTCTCCACTCGGTCGAGGCCGACCGGGCGGGGGTAGTGCTGTTGTCTTCCATGTCCGCAAGGTAGCACTCCCTGCGAACATGGTCAACATCATGCTCCTCGACGGATGTCTTGGAGGAGGAGGATCACAGACTCGATGAAGCCGAGCGACTTGCCCATGGCAGCGGACAGGTCGATCAGCAGGCCCGAGGCTTTCTCGTCCTTGGGGACCATCTCGATCAAGGCGTTGGCTGCGACCTGTCCGAGAGCGATGTTGGCCCGGTGTTGTCCGAGCATCTCAATCGCTTCGCCCAGGTCGTCAAGGTCACGCTTCTTCTTCTTCTTCGACATGAAGCACCAGAGTGTCCCCGGTCTTGGCGAGGACCGTGCCGTACGAGACCCGACTCTTGTTGGAGACGAACCCCTCGTCGTTGAGAGTGATGAGGCAGTAGCGCACCGGCCCCTTGGGAGAGGGCTGCGGGGCCTTGCCGGGCCTGGAAGTTGAGGTCCGCCCGGAGGACGAGACCCCGTTGTAGAGCTGGCACGGCTTCACCTCCTCGCCCAGGAGTTCGGACATCTTGGCGGCAATCTTGTAGAAGGTATCCGCCTTGAGGGACTGCCCCCGTACCCCTCGGCTGATACACGCCTGGGACACCTCACAGGCTGCGGCCAGTTCGCGCTGGCTCAGGTCATGGTCCTTGAGGAAGGACTTGAAAAAGGAAGCCTTGGCCTTGCGGCAAAGGCGGCGCTGGGTCGTCATGGTTACCTCCGTTTTCTTTCGGAATCGGCCACAGCCCGAGAGGCTTGGTCGATCAGGGTGATGATGTCGTCGAGCCCCGCCGCCATCTCCATCAGAGGTGACGAGGTGCTTGGCGACGCTTGTGTTGCCTCCAGGATCCGTCGCAGATCCAGCCGCATGGACCGGGTCTTCTTGGACATCTGGTTCAGGGCAGCGATGATCTTCTTGTTCTCTTCTTCGGGCATCTATGAGTGCCATCTAAATGGGGGTCAGGGCCGACGAGAACCCGCGCACAGGAAGTGCCGGGGTCGGTCGAAGGACCGAATGTATGGCAGGGACGGACTGAGCCAGGGAATAGTCTCGGGCTCAGGGGTCATCCAATCTGAACTGAGCGGGCCACGGCTCCTCCCTTCTGGCGGGCTGCTGAGACTAGAGAGGACGGTGTGGAGCCTATCCTCGCTAGAGATGTTGGCCGGGCCGAGGGACCTTGCGGTACACAGAAGGCATAGGCACTGCTCTCTCCGTGGCTTGGACAGTACGCGGCGACACCCGGGGCAGAGCCGTAGGTCTCCAAGGGATCTCGCGTTGACCGCAAAGTGCGGGGGCCGGGAGCTGCCATCGACTCGTGTGACGACAAGCAGGTCCTCGGGGAAGCTCTTGAGGCAGTTCTCGCAGGTATCAGTCACCGTAGCCTCCATAGCCACTCCACGGGTCAGGCCATTCCAGCATGGCGTCCCCCACCATCTCCTCCAGCTCAGCCGCCTCTTCCGCAGTCATGGTCTGGAGGTCGTACATGTCCTTGACGGGGCGTCGGATGGAGCAGTCACAGTAGTGGATGTTCCGCCCACAGTCAGCACACCCACAGGCGCAGTCCCCCCACTCCCCCTCGCAGTAGAAGCAGACCCAGCAGCCCTTGTCCGTGGACCACCTGGAAGTGGATCGGCTCATGCTCAGAGGGGTCGAGTACTTGTTGCTGCCCACGGCCACACCGCTGCTGGTCCCGCTGCTGAAGCCAAGGCCGTAGCTCGGTGTGGTGCTGTACTTGCGGCGCGAACTGTAGACGCAGCTCTTGTTGGAGTACCAGACACCGCCTTCTTCGATCCCGGCCTCCTCGTTGAGGATCTTGATGTTCCCCTCCGGGTCCATCAGGGCGATCTTCGACGGCATGATGGCAGACTCGACGAACCCCAGCCAGTCGGCGTCCGTCTCCCACCCCTTCGGCAAGCGGGCCAGCATCCCAGACAGGATGTTGGTGTCCGACTTCTTCTTCTGGTCCTGAAGGAAGGTGAAGATGCCGTTGTGCCCCATGACGAGGCTGCGGCTGCCGACGAAGAACGGATGGCAGTTCTTCACATTGTCCAGCCCTCCTGTGGACAGGCGCAGATGGATCAGGGCGGGGTACTCATCGACGCCTTCGTCGTGGTACTTGGTCTCGAACTCCTTGAAGTCCATCGTCCGGAAGCGGTGGATCTCGCCGTCCTTGGCGTAGGCGTACCCGAAGCCGTCGTCGTTCGTGAACGAGGCGCTCTCAACGATGTCCCAATCGACTTTGGTGTCCTTGGGCTTAGCGATTAGCAGACACATGGTTCCTCCTTTGGTCTGTTGCGTTGTTGGTTGGGTCAGGCGGCGCTCCGGGCGTGCCGTCGTTCGATGTAGTTGTGGAGTTCCGGGTACTCCGTCTGGTGCTGGTCCAGCCACTTGCGGAAGCAGCAGAAGTCGTCCATCTTCTTGATGCTCCGCACATCCTTGCTGTAGTGGAAGGCAGCGGAGACCAGTCCGGCCCGGAGCTTGGCCTCGTTAGCGTTGGTGGTCCCACCGAACAGCCTCACCTCAAGGGTGGCCGTGTTCAGGAAGTTCACCGCCGAGTACCGGGGCAGCTCATCCATGGCATATCGGGCTTCATGGATGATGTCTTCCATGGGCTGATCGGATGCCCACGACTCCCGGGGACCGTCATCGCGGCCCGTCAGGTTCGGGTCCTCGGTCAGCACGCTCATCCCGGAGAAGAACCACCCGAACCTCGCCTCGTGTGCCGAGGAGAGGAAGGCGTCCCGACTCACATGGACATGGAGGCCGCAGGTGCTAAGGACCTCGACCGGAGCATCGTAGAAGGCTTCCTCCAGTTCTTCGACGAAGTTGCGGAGGTACTGCCACGACATGGGCATGGTCACGATCTCGAACCCGTAGTCCAGGCTCCCGTCGCGCTTGGCGTAGATGGTGTCCGCCTCGCACATGGAGATGATGTGCTGGGCGCAGTCTTCACGGGACATCTCCTCTGACGAGACCTCCACCTCGAACTCACACCCGAAGTACACAGGGCCCTCGCCGTAGAAGATCGGCATGGGACGGGCGTCGTAGTTCAGGACCCAGCGGGACTGGTGGAGTTCGCTCGGGGTCCGCATGAAGTTCCCAAGCTCACGGATGTGGCGGCGGTAGAACGCGGACAGCTCCGCCGGAACCACTCCACGGGCGCAGTCGCTGGCGATGAATTCGAGGGCCGAGTGGTCGTAGCAAGCCTCCAGAAGGGAGCCACATCCAAAGCAGTGGACTGGGGAGAAGGCGTAGAAGCTGCTGCCGCTCATGCTCTTGAACTTCTTGCGCCGCGAGGTGGGCGGAATCGAAGAGACACAGCAGGCACAGAACATCCTGGGCTGTTCGCCGGGGCTGTTGAGTTCCCGGTAGATCGCTCCTCGGCTAAGGGACGCCTTCTTCGGAGCCTTTTCGGTAGGGATCATGGGTTCTCCTGTCTAGGGGTTGGTCAGTCTCGCGATCAGTCTCGCGACGGGGTTGATGGAGTCCGTACCCTCGGACTCCGTGACGCTTTCACTTCGCACCATGGCAAGGTTCTCGGTGACTCGTTCTTCGTACGCATCAGCAAGCCGCGTCAGTCGATCCTGGGCCATCCTGATGGCAGTGATCTTCGGCACATCCGGGTCGAGCAGGACGGAAGCGATCTCCTCAACGGCCTTGTTACAGTCGTTGACTATCGAGTCCACATCGGTCTCGCTGATGATGGCATGGATCAGGCTCCTGGACCCGATCCGATAGCCCACGCGGACACCTCCAACCCAGACCTCCTGGTCGTTGTCGGGGTCTCCGTTCTGGAGGTGGGATACCAGTAGCTCCTTGAGGCTTTCGGCGTTGACCCCCACAAGGGGAGGCTGTCCGTCCGCAAAGCGGAGGCCATGCGGTCCCGCCAGGGATTCGTATGATGCGTTGCCTCGCGCATGATCGAACTCCTGGGAGAGGCCCTGGCCGAACGCTCGCGCCAGGTTGGCGTCAAGCTCACGGGGACCAGAGCCGCAGATCCGGTAGTAGTGGCGGACGAGCATCAGGAGATCCCTCCGATGGCCCCCAGTCCGCCGACGAGGAGGGCCGAGGCGATGATGAGAGCGAAGGTCACGAAGCCGTAGTGGTGCCGGATGTTGTGCTTGTCCGACGCCTTGCGGCGGGGTCCACGGGGCTGGTTCACTTGTTCAGCACCTCCAGGCTGGCCCAGACGAGGGCGGTGAAGATCCCACCAGCGAAGAAGCTGATGATGGGAGCGTAGGCGTTGGTCTTGCTGCGCTTCTGGCAGCACGGGCTGTTCTTGTGTTGGCACACGGTGTCCTCCTTAGTGCCGAAGTAAGGAAAGAGGCTGGACATCCGAAGATGCCCAGCCTCATGGAGACAGTCATGCTCCCGGGTCACCCCGGGGTGCTTGTCAGGCGTCGTAGCCGCCCGCCTCCCGCAGGGTCAGCTCGCGGATCAGCTTCGCCTTCTCCGCGTCGGAGACCGGCATGGCGAGGATCTCCAGCATGGGGTCCTTGTTCACCCAGGCCAGGGTGTTCTCCCCGACCCGGAAGGCGACGACGCGGCCCTCGTAGACCACGCGCTGGTCGTAGGCGTCGCAGCACTCGTTGATGTGGGAGACGGCCTTCTCGTAGGTGTCCCAGTGGGAGTCGCCCTTGTCCCAGGCGTTCGTGGGGTTGGCGCGGAAATCGCAACGGAACTTCGTCATCTGTTGTCCTCCTTTGGACGGTTTGTGGTTGTTGGTCTACAGCCGGAATGGCTTGCTTGCGACCCAGATCTTCGACACAGCGAGGAGTTCGCCGTGCCGTGCGGCCTCACGACGGAGGGTCCGCAGGACATTGGCCGCTTCGTTGCGGCTCAAGGTCTGGTCCGTCTTCCCGTATCGGGAGAAGGCCCAGGCGGTGGTGGTGGCTGCCCAGATCAGGAGTCTGGACGAGTAGGGGGTGACGGGCTCAAGACGCATCGGTGGCCGGAGGGACGGGCGGAGGCAGGATCAGGGGCGGAGTGGGCTTGACCCACTTGCCGTCCTTGACCCGCTTCTCGCAGTTCTTCCAGGCGGTGTGTTCGCCTTCGAGGAAGTAGATCCAGGCCCAGGACCCGTCTTCGAGGGTCACCTTGGCCCTTCGGTACCCCGTGGGGCGCTGGCATCCCTCGGCCTTGTCGATGGCTTCGAGGGTCTTGCCGTCCACCAGGTACAGCTCACCGTGGACCGGGGAGTCGTCATCGGAGTAGGGCTCTTCGAGGAAGACGGCGGGGAAGGAGTCCCCGACAGAGTACATGGGGTAGTACTCCAGGGTGGTCGTCTCCTTGGCGAAGGTGGCGTCTTGGAGGTAGGCCCGGTTGAGGGCGTTCCCTCTCATCAGGGTCCCGTACACGAAGACGGGGATGTTGTTGTCGATCTTGGTCATGGTCAGCCTCTCGTTCTGGCGCAATCCAGGTACGAGGAGAAGTTCGTCGCCCGGATGAAGGGGTTGTAGATGTCCTTCAGGCGCTTGATCTCCGAGGTGGTGAGCCTGTCGATCTCAACCTTTCCCTTGGGGTTGGTCTCAGACCCAAAGCTCACGAGGGAGCAGGGGCGTCCCATCAGGCGGGTGGTAGGGAGAAGCACCTCCCAGAACATCCGGGCCTCGCGTTCGACTGTGAACACGGCTCGGAAGATGAGGTTGTCGGGTTCCATGGAGAGTCTCCTGGGTTGGGGTTTTCGGGGCGAAGCGTTCGCCCTAGCTGGCCGCCGAGCCGCGAAAATGAGGAAATATTTTTTTCCTCGTTTTTGGACAGATCTCTTGCGCCTTAGCGCGGCGCATCTGGACGCACTCCTGCGTCGTCAGCTCGCGGTTATTGCTTGCCGTTTGCGCCCAGCAAGCGGGGCTTGTTTGGTGGGCAGTTTGAGTCCATGCCCAGGGAGTCTGGATCAGGTCTTGCGCTTGGCGGTCTCCACGATGGCGTGGCAGACCAGGGCGAAGAACGGGCAGAGCATGAGCAGGTAGATCACCTGGCAGCCTCCATGGTCGCGCTGTCCGGGAGCTGGGTGAGAGACTGAGGCGGGGTTGCCGCCCTCAGCGCCTCGGACACGGTGACCATGTGGAGGACCTCATGGCCCGACTCGGTGCGGAGTCTGAACCTGGCGTGGACCTGGCAGGTCGTAGCGAGGGTCAGGTATGCGAGAGCCTCCGGGACGGTGTCGAAGCTGGCGTCAGGGATCGGTTCCCAATACCAGTTCTCGATGTCCCAGGGGATCATCCGTTCGAGTATGAACATCCGGCCTCCTTTTGGTGTGCCTCCCGGAGAGAGACCCGGGAGAGCGGGGTGGCCGTCGCCCTAGCTGGCCGCCGACGGCGAGAAATGAGGAAAAACTTTTCGGCCTGTTTTTCGACAGATCCCTTGCGCCAAAGGCTCCGCTGGAGAGATGGATTCCTGCGCCGTCGCAGGGTGTAGTTCTCCAGCTTGGGCGGAGAGAGTCTCCGCGCCGCAGCGCGGGTGATTGAGAGCCCCGCATGAGAGGCGGGGCTAGGGGTTGCTAGGTGAGAGGGTAGATCTCGTGGATGGAGAGCCGCTCATGGAGACCACAAGTCGGGCAAGCATCCTGCGAGTCGTCCTCAAGGTCAGCGAGAGCCGTGCTGCCACAAGCCCGGCAGACAGCCGGGGTCAGCATCTCGTCGGCGTAGTCCCTGGAGAGGGACGGGGCCGAGTCGTAGCCGAAAGCCTGGGCAAGCATGGACCCCGCATCCGAGATGGACAGGTAGGTCATGCTAGGTATGTCCCGAGTGGGACAGGGTGAACTACCCCGCAGGGTAGGTGATTGGGGGTGGGGGGAGCCGAAGCTCCCCCCTGTGAGCGTCAATTCTTGACGTAGGCGTTGACGCCTACGCGGATCAGCTCGCTCTCGAAGGGGACCATCATGTTGCCTCGGGTGGAGCCGACGATCTCGGACGAGCCCGTGCTGGACAGGCCGTTGCGCTCCGCCAGGTTGATCCTGATGGTCAGGCACGACCCCTCCCGGGTCACGTCGGCGTTGACGCCGTTGTGCGAGATCGGGACGATGTCGGTCGCCTTCTTGGTAGCCTTCTTGGTCATGGATTGTCTCCGTTGTGGCCGCCCCGGAATGGGGCAGGCCGCGAAGGCTGCCTAGTCGCCTTAGCTGGCCGCCGGGCCGAACTAATGAGAAAAAACTTTTGGAAAAGATTTTCTCGGTGGCCCGTAGGGGCCAAAAAAAAGGAAGAGCCACCCCTTTCGGGGTGGCCCTTGTGTCAGTTATTTTCCGGCGGCCCGGAGCCTGGAAATGATGGACCGGGTGTGCCATGATTCGAGGGGGATGGCTAGCCCCTCGGCCCGGAGCGCGCTGTCCAAGCCCGCCCCGTCAGTCAGACGGTCGGCGAGGCGGCCCCAGGCGGCCCCTTCGAGGGCCAGGGCTTCGCGGCACTCGCGGACGATGTTCGCCTTGACGGGGTCCACCCCTGACGGGGTGGACCGGCGCGGAGGAACCTTGCTAGCGCGCCTAGATTCGGCGCGTCGAAGCTCGCGGGCTTCAACGCGGGCGAAGCCCGCCGCCATCCGGATGGGGGAGCAGGGCCAGCAGTCCCGCGGTTCGGTCAGCGCTTCCGCCAGTCGAGCCAGGGCACGACCCATCACCTCCTCGGCATCTTGCCCTGGGTTTTGCCACCCGGCGGCCTCCAAGGCTCGATAGCCCTTCCAAAATGCGATCTCGGCTAACTTCCGCCACCCGCGGGTGGGGAAGGTGGCCGAGATCCTACTCAAGATCTTGTCCATGCTAGTCTCCATGTTGTAAGGATCGGGGGGGGGTCACAGGCGTGACCCGTCTGACACATGGTACACCCCAGCTGGCCGCCGACCGCGACTAATTATGGAAAACACCGGATTCCTACATCCCACCATCCGGCCCGCGCAGCGGCACACCCGGGACCAGCACTGTCTGGTCGTCTCTCGCGAGGGGGGTTTCCCCCTGGCGGCCGCCGCCCGCTGGGGGCATGGGGGGAGTAACCCTAGGCTAATCTAGGGGAACCCTAGGCTAATCTGGGAGGAGGAGGCGGTAGGCTTTGGGTCCCATCCGGCCTTTTTGGTTGGGACTCCTGGGGTATTTTCTTACATCGTTTTTGGTCGTAGCGTTTTTTGTTATAATCGGTTATGACCAAAACGGCTAGGAAGGGAAGCTGAAGGCTGAAAGCTATTTCATAGCCGCCGCCGCCTATCCCCAAAATACCACCTCCTCAGCCCAAAATCAAGCATTTTCCGAGGATTCCGGGGTGGGGAATCTTTCGCGGAAGTTTTTGTGTGGGAAGGCTTGCTTCGTGGTGCTGGTGTGCTACACTTCTCACATGGAAAGCCCCGCTGAGAAGACCACTCGTCCCTACGCGAAGCGTGCTGTGCTTCCGTGGGTCCTGGAGTACCGCGTCCCTGATGAGGATGGCCCGTGGCAGCGCCCGGAGGTCATCATCATGGACGACGGCTCCGAGCAGAGCCCGGTGTTCGAGAACACCATGGAGTGTCGGAAGATGCTCCGCAAGATCGCCAAGATGTCGGCCAGCCACGAATGGCGGGCCGTCCGTGTGCTGGGGCCTGTGCGGGCTGTGACCCGTACCGTCGCCAGCGTCACGGGCCTGTAGGGGCACCTGTCTCCGTCCCTACATCGTCCACCTTTCCAGGCCCGTCTACGGGGCTCTGGAGCAAGGAGAGAAAGGATCGGTAGGTAGACGCGGTTTGCCTCCTTTTTCCGCGTCGGCGGCCCTCTGGAACAAGCTAGGTGTTCCAGGGGGCCGTTTTCTTTGGTAGGCTCCCCACGTGGAAGTCCCGAGGCACTACCTGGACTTGCTGGAGAGGAGGGTCGAGCAGATCGCGGCCCTGGAGGGGG
This sequence comes from uncultured Bacteroidaceae bacterium, assembly GCA_964345075.1. Classification (GTDB taxonomy): domain Bacteria; phylum CAIWAD01; class CAIWAD01; order CAIWAD01; family CAIWAD01; genus CAYFPS01. The sequence goes on from CAYFPS010000026.1 coordinate 13,409, forward strand.
AGTTCTGGGTGGACCTCACCAAGTTCTTCGCCTTCTGTGTCCACACCAAGATGGCACCCCAGGCGGTCGAGGACCCCTTCTTCGACATCGTCGTGCGCCTCCTCAACAGACGGCGCTCCCACAAGCTCTTCCTCTTCCCCAGAGGTCACACCAAGACCTCCGTGATGAAGGCCCTCGCGGCCTTCCTCGCCGTCGAAGGAAGCCCCCACCTCGGCGGAGACCGCGTCCGCATCGCCTTCGTGGGCGAAACCCTCCGCTTCTCCAAGCGGAACTCCCGCGCCCTCCGCCGCTCCCTCGAGGTCAACTCCCACATCCTGGAGAACTGGGGCCTCCAGAAGCCGGACTCCGAGATGAAGAAGCGCGTCAGGGACGAGTTCGGCTCGCTCCCTGAGTGGTCCATGGAGTCCTTCCGCACCCTCAAGTGCCTCCGAGCTGAACTGGAGGCGGGCGGTGCCTACGAAGAACCCACCTGTACCGCCCTCGGCATGGACGTCTCGTCCACGGGCTCCCACTTCGATGTCATCATCATCGACGACCCCGTCACCGAGAAGTCCGCCAAGTCACCCACCCGGAAGAAGAAGACCGAGTCCACCTACTTCGAGCTTCAGTCCCAGCTCAACCCAGGCGGACTGATGATCGTCGTCGGTACCCGACACGCCCTCGACGACCTCCACAACACCCTCATCCAAGAGTACTCCGAGGACTTCGAGCTGGAGGTCCACAACGTCTGGGCCGGTGGGCGAGAACTCTACCGAGAGGACTTCGAGTACAACCCCGACTCCCAGGAGGTCACCTTCCTCTTCGACCCCGATACCGTGGACCTGTTCTGGGATGGCTACGCACAGATCGAACGAGACGTCGAACTAGGACCGCTTCCCCCCAAGGAACGCAAGACCGTCGCCCTCAAACGTCTCTACCTCGACAAGATCCGGAAGATGCCTCCCGCAAGGTGGGCACACCAGTTCCTCAACCGCGCCGTCTCCGAAGAAGACCAGATCTTCTTCGAGTGGATGTTCAAGCCGTACGCCGAAGGTCAGGTCCCCAGACGCACCAACACCTACATCCTCACCGACTCCGCGACCGGAACCGACATGAGGTCCTCCTTCCGCGTCGTCGCTGCCGTCTCCCTCGATGCCGATGACTGCGCCTACGTCCGTGAACTCCAGTACGGCTACTGGGCCGCCGAGGACTACATGACGCGAGCCCTCGATGCCTACTACCGATGGGGCGCACGAGGACTCCTCTTCGAGTCCGTCGCCTGGCAGGACGCCTTCAAGGCCGTCATGCGTCTCCTCTGCCAGTCGCGCGGAACACCGCTCCCCAAGGTCCTCGAAGTCGGCGGACGTACCGTCACCACCAAGATCGAACGCATCGAGAAGCTCGAACCGCGACTCCGCGAAGGAAAGCTCCTCTTCGACACCGGCCTCAAGAAGACCTCCGACCCCTCCGGCAAGTCCGCCTGGGACGAACTCGTCCGACAGTTCTGCCAGGTCTCCGAAGCCGAGAACGTGCGCGGACTCAAGCTCGACATCCCCGACGCCATCTCCGACATCGACCACTTCGACAAGAGAGGGATGCGCGTCTGCCGACCGCCGAGAAAACTGCGGTCCATCCAGGACAACCCGAGGGCACGGGAAGAAGCGGTGATGAAGCCCTACTACGAACGAGTCGCCGCCAGCCGTGGGAAGTCCAAGGACATCTTCCGAAGAGCCCACGAACCCTCCGACATCTGGAGCAAGAAATGACCGAGACCTACGACAGCGGCGTCAGCCGCGCACCCAACTTCCTCAAGGGAACCTTCGAGGATGTCGCGGACGGATCCAAGACCGCCGCCATCTCGACCGGCGGCTTCAACGAGCTGATCTACACCACGCGCTCCGCGCCGACCGCAGACGTCAACATCTACGCCGTGGACCAGGCGACCCCGACCCCCAACGACATCCTGATCCCCGAGAACGCGGGCATCCATGTCCGGGTGGACGGAACCAACCTCGTCGGCTACCTCTCACCGCTCCCCTCCAGAATCAAGTTCGAGTACGACGCGACCGGCACCGGAACCGTCACCATCGACTACGAGCTGCGGAAGTCCGCGACCCACGACCGAGGCCACTAATGACCACCACCAACGACAACGGTCTCAACCGCACCTTCGCCGGGATCAAGGGAACCATCTCCCTCGCCTCCCTCAACAACTCCGCGTCCATCTCCACCGCTGGCTTCGACACCCTGGTCTACACCACGCGGTCCACCCCGGCAGCCGGTGTGGTCTCGATGCAGATGATCGTGGACCTCAGCGGCACCCCGACCTTCCGCACGATCCCCACCTGGACCGGACTCCACATCCAGCCGACCAACGCGGGCGGCGGATCGCAGTACGGCTGCCACAAGGGGCCGCTCCCCGCGACCTTCCGCTTCCGCAACACCTCCTCCGGCGCTCTCACCATCGACTACGAGCTGAGGAAGACCGCCGCCATGGATCGAGGACACTGATGGCCGCGACCAAGCTCACGCACCCCCAGACCGTGCCCCGGGACCACCTGTTCCGGGTCTACTGCGTGACCTGCCGGACCTACCGCATCAAGGACGGGAGGTTCGGGGCGAGGAACCACCCCTACGCCTGCTCGCTGGAGTGCCGACAACGCCTCCATGTCGAGCAGCTCAGCCGAGAACTGGCCCGCATCGGCATCGTCAACCCGTTCTACTCGTCCTCGCGCATCCCGGTCGGGCCCATCAAGCTGAACTGACCAGCCTCCCCAGGGACTTCCTCCGACACCCCGTCGTCATCCTCGACAGCGGGCGATCCACCGACGAGAGCATCTTCGTCCAGGAGATGCGAAGGTGGGTCCACAGCGGCCTGAAGGAGATCCTGACCCAGCTCTCCGGCAAGGAAGACCCGAAGGTCAACGCCTTCGCCCTCTTCCCGAGACTGGAGAACCGGAAAGCCTACGCCTACCACCCCGCTACGGGCTCCGACCGCTTCACCACCCGGCCCGTCCGGTGGGATCCTAGCCGTGGTCTCGCCCGTGGCGGGCTGTTCCAGACCTTCGCCATGATGGAAGACGGCGCGAGGTGGACCAAAACCGACCGGATCGAGGGCGAGGAGTGGAAACACCCCGAGAACCACATCCGGACACCCTGGCGAGAGGGCGCAAAGTCCAAGCGAAGGGCCCTCTGCCTCTACCCGAACCCCACCTCAGCCGACCTCAGCTTCATCTGGAAGCAGAAAGACCACTGGAAGAGGCCGTTTCGGGTCCCGAAACTCCACCTCGCCCTCCCCTGGCACCGGAATCTGCCCACCAACTTCTTCCAGTTCGCGGATCTGGTCTGGTCCTTCGACCTCGACGGCCTCCGAAGGACCCGAAAGGAGTTCGGATCGTGGCTCGCCTACCGGTTCCAGTGGGAGACCTGGTTCAAATGGCTCGATGACGGGCCTCCGACCTACGACATCGGCGTCGCCTGTGACTGGGGGAGCCCAGATCGGGACCGACCCACCCACAAGGGCCGAGAATGGGCCCGGATCTGGCCCCAAGCCTCCGTCTACACACCCAGCAACAACGGTCGGGCCGACGATCTGCTCCGTGCGACCGACTGCCGGGCCTATTTCGTGCCCTCACACCGCGAAGACACCTACCCCTTCGACATCATGCTGGCCGGAGCCCGGGGCGCGACCCTCATCGTGCCCGAAACGCACCGCATGAAGCTCCTCCTGGAGAAGATTCCCCAGGAGCGAAAGGTGTTCTACCGTGTACACGATGTAGGTGTCCCTGGTAGACTCCATTGGACCACTGAGGAGGTGGCAACATGGCTGAAGAGGATGTTTCCAAGATCGCCGGGCTCCTGTCCAAGACCAAGCGCCGCGTAGACGAAAGCGAGTTCGAGGAAAGGGCAGAAGAACACCGTGGTTTCGACGGAGTTCCTGACTCCGAGTACCTCCGCGTGTGGGATCCGCGCCGGAAGTGCCAGTACACGCCCCGACCGCTGCGGCTCCAGACCACCCACTCCGATCCGGACATCCCGGACGAGTGGGACGCCTACATCGAGGGCCTGAAGGGCCGGAAGAACTGGTTTATCCTCGGTGCCGGGGCCGGTGCGCTCCGCCACGACCTCTCCCACCTCGACGGAGAGGTGGTCTACGGCATCAACTGGACCCTCAAGTGGTTCACCCCGACCTTCCTCCAGATCATCGACGAGGTCCCCCTCCGGACCCAGATCAAGGAGAACAAGGACTGGTCCCTCTCGCGCTACTACACCCAGCTCGTGACCTCCCGGGTCGCAGCGAGCAAGCACGGGAGCTGCGAGGACATCGTCCGGGCCCTGAAGTTCAACATCTACTGGTCCACCACCGAGTACAAGCAAAGCTCCCCCCACCACGACGGGAGGTTCGACTTCAAGTTCGCGGAGAACCCGAGGCAGCCGATCACCTGGTTCTCGAACAGCCTCGGCTTCGCCCTCAACGTCGCCCACTGGTTCCAGCCGGAGCGGATCATCCTCATCGGTTTCGACTTCGGCGGCCACCACTTCTTCGGAGACGGCAAGTCCGAGGGAAGTTCGCAACATTACGGACTGGCAGGAAATAACAGGCCGCATCTTCTCCGACATCTTTCCGCTTTGAACGAGAAAATGGCGGATCTGGGCGATACCATCCGGATGGTGGCTCCCACCCGGCTCCGCTCGATCTTCCCTGTCTACGAGACCCTGGAACAGGCTCTGGCATGAGCGAAAAGAAGACGACCAAGAAGAAGGCTGCCCCCAAAAGCGCCGAGCCGGACAAGCTGCGCGAAGTCCTCGACGTCTGCGCGGAGTACTTCCCGAAGGCGGCGTGGGGTGCGCGGTGGACGCAGGAAGCGCGTGACGCCTGGGCCAAGATCCAGGCCATCGCGGGGAAGTGACGTGAAAGACGAAGTCACCGTCGTAGACACGCCCGAAGAGGTCCATGACCTTGAGACGGCCACGGCTTTCGACGAGGGCTTCTCCCTCGACCGCAACCACGCCTCCGACCAAGCTGTCGCGGAGCGGGCCCTGCGTGTCGTGGGCTCCTGCCTCCAACAAAGTGAAGGGCACCACCAAGAGCGGGTAGCTAGGTGGAGACGCATGGACGATCTGTGGAGGCAGGAGTCCCTCTCAGCCCGAGCGCGTGACTTCGATGTCCACATGGGCGGCCCATACCGGGCTGTCGAGGAGTACGCGACGAAGATGGAGGCTTCCGTCTTCGGGCAGAAGGGGATCGTGCGCGGCGAACCGGAAGACATCGAGGACGCCAAGCGGGCCTCGCTGGCGACCGCGCTCGTCGAAGAGCAGATGATCGAGGAGGCCCAGCTCAAGCGTCGCGGCCTCGCCCACTTCCGCGAGGTCGGCATCTTCGGCAACAAGATCGGCAAGGTCATCCCGAAGAAGCGCGTCCAGCGCATGATTGCGCGGGACGTCGTGGCCGCCGAGATCGCTGACCGGACGATCTACCGCTTCAAGAAGCCGAAGGAAGAGTCCGTCGCGTGGACCGAGATGCAGGTCGTGCCGGTCTCGGTCTTCGACTTCCGCATCCCGGACACGGCCTCGACCATCGAGGACGCCGGGTGGTGCGGCGACTTCTCCTACCCGACCTCGATGGATCTCGACGAGTGTGTGATCCGCAAGGTCTACGACGCCGCCGCCGTCGAGCGCATCAAGGAGAAGGCGAAGAAGGCCAAGGGATCTACCCACACCGGGCCGCTCCCGTACCAGCAGACGACTGCCTGGCAGTACGGAAGCTCAGCGTCGCAGCTCCAGGGCGAGAAACCCGACGAGGGCCCCCACATCCTCCAGTTCTCGTGCTTCGAGTGGTGGGGTGACTTCGACCTGAAGGGCGACGGAGACCCCGTCCCCTGCGTCATCACCGTCGTGATGCCGTCGAACGAGAACCTGACCCTGACCAAGACGCCGATGAACGGCGAGGTCGTCAGGATCACGCGGAACCCCTACTTCCACCAGAAGAAGCCCTACGCCCACCACCCGTTTATGAAGCGGGAAGGGGAGTTCTGGTCGCCTTCGCTGATGGAAGTCGTGGCCCGCCACTCGATCTACGAGGACGAGCTTGCCGTGCTGGGTCTGCTCGGCGCGTACTGGGAGTCGTCCCCGATGCTGGAGATCGGGGAGTCCTCGGGCGTGTCCGAAGCCGACATCGACGGCTTCATGCCGGGGAAGATCATCCACTCCGAAGAGGTCGGGCACATCGCCCCGATCACGACCCCGGTTCGCTCCGGCGTCGCGGTCCAGATGTCCCAGTACTTCGCGCAGAACAGCCAGGACGTCGCTGGCCTCGGCTCCGCACGGGCCGCCCCCCGCGTCCCTGCGGCGGGCATCGTGGACCAGAACGCACAGAAGGACGACCGCCTTCGTGGGTTCATCAACTCCTGCGAGAACTACTGGCTCATCGAGATCGCGGAGTTCTTCCACGCCTACAACCAGCAGTACATGACGCGGGAGCGGAAGATCAAGACCCTCGGGGTCAAGGGTCTCCATGCTCCCGACATGACCATCGTGAAGCCGACCGACGTCCTTGTCGGGATGCGCTTCCAGCCCACGGTCGGCCTCAAGCTGGCGCAGCGGGCGTTCCAGTCCCAGGTCCTCGTCAACTGGTGGGACCGGGCGGTCCAGTCCAACATGCTGCGGGCACAGATGCAGCAGCCCCCGCTGTTCAACCTGGACGAGATGGCCGGGCGCATCTTCACCGACGTCTTCGGCATCACCGACATCCAGAACCTCGTCTTCAAGGAGGCCGATCCGGAGCAGCTCCGCTCGGCGCACGAAGAGCATCGGCTCATCGCCCTCGGGGAGAAGGTCACCGTCCAGCGGAACGAGAAGACCTACCTCCACCTCGACGCCCACCTGGACTTCCTGGAGAACGGCGGGGCGGACTCGTGGGCTCCCTCTCGTCAACAAGCCCTCCGGGACCACATCCGTGACACGATCTATGCGTTCTACCGCCAGATCGAACAGTCGCAGCCCGGCACGGGCGAGGTGGTCGCGGGGCTCTACGGCCAGCGCCTCGACGCGCTGGGCGGCTCCTCGATGGGCCCGGGCCTCCTGGGAGACCAGGCGGCTGGCGGTCGAGGCGTAGCCCAGGGCACCCAGGCCCCGACCAGCCCGATCATGCGCCCCATCGGTACCCCCGAAGGCGTCCCCCGACCGACCCAGGGTGAGACCGGGGCCGGGACCTTCAACATGGGGGCCGCGTAGTGGCTGATCCCTTCCATCCCGGCGGAGTCGTCGCCGCTGAGAAACAACCCGTTGCGAAGGACCTTGAGTCCATTGAGATCATGCGCTTGCGTGATTCCGCCGGGTGGAAGGTCCTTCTTGATAAGATCAACGAGCGAGCCTCGCGGTTCAAGACGGCCCTGTACCGGGACGACATGAGCCAAAAGGAGTTCCTCGTCGGAAAGAGTGTAGGCTACCTCTCGGCCCTGGAGTGGGTGATCCGTGAGGTACAGTCTGCGAAACCACCAACCCAGTAGAACCATGGAAAAGAAGAGCAACCGTCCGAACTGGACGCAGCACGCGCTCGACCGGGGCAAGATGGAGGAAAGCCTCCGCAAGGCTCTCGGCGGCGGGGTCGGCCTCGTCGATCCGAAGAACTGCAAGAAGGCCACCGTTTCCCACAACAGCGGGAACAAGGTCATCGGCCAGAAGTAACCGCTTCTGGTCCTTCCTCACAGTCGGCTAAACACCTGGAGATAGGAGTTCACAGTCCGTGTCCGACACCACCGAACCTGACCTTCCTCCGGCTCGTCCGAGCGTGATCCCCGCGAAGGGTGACCCTGGTGCGATGCACCGGGCGGCCTTCCAGCTTGCCTCCAAGCGGATCGCTCGGGAAGCCGAGATCGAAGCCAACATGGGGCGTCCTGCGGCCTCGCCCACCGCACCGGCTGATCCTGGGAGTTCGCCGCCCGTTCAACCCGTCGCAAGTCCTGCCGAGCCCCGCCCGGCCCCTCAGCCGCCTCCGTCGCCGCCGCGTGTCGCCGCCGCGCCGGAGCAGCCCGAGGAGCCGCCGCAAGCTCCGGAAGTAGCGGAACCGCCCGCATCGCTCACGGGCCAGGAGTCTGACGAACAACTCGCAAGCCTCGGCTACAACAGCCAGAAGTCTCGCGAAAGGTTCCGCAAGCTCGCAAGAGAACGGAACCAGGCGATGGAGCAGACCGAAACCCTGCGGGGCGAGGTCGAAACGCTGCGAAGCGTTCTCCAGAACCTCCAGCATCACGAGGAAAACCAACCTGCCCCCAGGCAGGTGCCCCTCCAGCCGTTCAACGAGGAGTTCCCCCACGATGGAACGCTGGAAGAGCAAGAGTCCTGGGGTCGCAGGAAGGAGACCCACGAGCTGATCCAACAGCACCTCTACGAGTTCGCTCAGGCGAACGCGCGGGTGCTTGCTCCCCTGATGCAACACCGCGCCATGACGGAGCGGGAAGCGGAGTGGCAGCGGTTGGACGGCGACCTTGAGCGGTTCGGAACGACCCGCGAAGAGATCGAGCCCGTGGTCCAAGCCATCTTCAAGAACGAGCCGACCCGAGACCTCCGCTCCGTCGTGTACGACGCGATGGGGTCGATGGGGATGCTTGCTCCCATGGAGAACCCCGAGCCCCCTCCGGTGTCCACGCCCGGGCATGGCCGTTCGGCCCCGCCCACGGCAGCGCCCCCGGAAGCGGACGCGAGGACCCAGGCTCTGGACGAGCTGATGCTGGCGAAACAAGCGGGTGCTTCTGGACGACAGGCTGAGGCGCAGCGGCACATGACGCGATACTTCGCGCTCATGCGACGCGCTGACCCCAACTTCGTCCGAAGACAATGAGCATCGTAGGAAACACCAACATCCGTTACACCGGGACGGACTCGGCTGATACCCGAGAGTCCGTCTACGACTCCATCGTGGACATGGCACCGATGCAGGTGCCGCTGATGTCCATGGCTACCCGGGGCGAGACCCCCGCCAACATCACGCACGAGTGGCGCATCGACTACACGGGAGCCTACCCGAGTACCTCGACCTCCATCGCGTGGCGTGGTGAAGGTGAGGACGCCAACCCCGCCGCCACCGCTGCCCGTCCGGCTCTCTTCAACCGGACTGGCATCATCGGCTACGAGTGGGCTGTCTCGCACACCGAGCTTGCCGTCAAGAAGTTCGGCATCGCCAACGAGTTCGACTACCAGGCCGTCAAGCACGCCCGCAAGTGCGTCCGTGACTTCAACTGGGCGTTGATGAACTCCTCGCTGGACATCGACAGCTCGGGTCCGAACGCTGGCTCCGACGCGCTGAAGCGCAAGATGGGCGGTCTCCGGACCATGATCGCGGACCTCACGTCCAGCGGCTCCAAGAACCACCTGTCGGCGGGCACCATCCCCGCCGGTGCCTTCACCAACACCGCTGCCATCGCCGGATCCAACCTGGCGATCAGCGACTTCACCTCGCTCCAGCAGACCGTGATGACCGCTGGCGGCACCCCCAACGGTGCCCACTACGTCCTCGCGGCTCCTGCTACGAAGCTGGTCATCAGCAAGACCATCTCGCCGCAACCGGACGCCTCCGGGACGCTGTTCCGTCGCTACTTCGACGGCAGCTCCATGGAGGTCGCCCTGCCGGTGGATGTTCTCCAGACGGACTTCGGTCTGCTGTACCTGATGATCGACCTCAGCGTCCCCTCGGGTACCGCTGTGGGCTTCGACCCCGAGTACTTCCACCTCAACGTCCTCCGGGACTTCGAGACCATCGAGCTGGCGAAGGTCGGCCCGAGCGTTCAAGGCATGGTCGAGGCTGAGATGACCTGTTCTCTCATCGCCCCGAACACCGCCTGGAGCCTCACCGGCATCGCGTAAGCGGCGGTCTCAGGAAACCAGAATCCAGGGGTCGCCGCTGCCCAGCGGCGGCCCCTCTTCACCATGTTCTACGACTACCTCTGCGAAAGCTGCGGAACGAAGGAAGAGCGCCGGGTCCCGATGGACGACCGGGATGCCCAGACCTGCTCTTGTGGCGAGAAGCTCCGCCGCCTGTTCTCGATGCCCACGATCTACTGCCGTGGCGACGCGAACGACATCCCCGAGGAGAAGCGGTACCGCGACCCGCGCCACCCGAAGCACCTCAGCGGAAGCCAGATCGAGCGCAGGTACCAGAAGCACATCGACACCCTTCGCGAGCTGAAGGCGCACGGGAGGGAGAGCAAGGACGGTCGTCTTCTCGGCAGCCTCCCCAACGAGCTGTTCTGGGCCAAGCGGAAGGAAGATCCGAACTACTGGAATGACCCGAGCAACCTCAAGAAGCACAAGGAGTTCTTGATCTGATGGTGAGCAACCGGGAGACCGAACTCCACTGGGACGACCACTTCAACCGAGAGGACAACTCCTCTGTCGGCAACGGGTGGGATGAGACCATTGGCGACATGACGATCAGCCAGGAGGCTGTTCGGCAGGGCGCTTCGGCTGTGGTCCAGGGCAAGATCCAGCGGGCGGTACCCACCAGCATCGGGGACGACTACGAGATCACGGCCTCGTTCGCCACGGTGGACGACGCCAGCAAGACCGACCAGGCTGCTCTCGTCCTGTTCCGCCGGACCCCGGACTCGGAGTCCCCGTCCATCGCGCAGGGATACTCCGCTGGCATCGGCTTCGCTGACGGTGTGGCGACCCTGTACATCCGGAAGCGGAACGACTCCTCGGAGAACGTCGCCTCCGTGGTGGTCACGACGGACATGAACACGGTGAGCAGCAGCTACCTCAGCGTGTTCCAGACCATGCGGGTCCGCGTGTGGAACACGGACGAGTACGTCCATATCGAGGTCTACCTCAACGACGCCGACCGCCCGGCCCTCTCGTACGACGACTACAAGTTCCCCCAGTGGAGGCGAGCCAACAACTTCGGCTTCGCCTTCTCAGAGGGCGCGTCGGGCGAGAACAACATCGTCCTCAACCACATCAGCATCGACGCCCTACGGAGGGCGCAGGACGAGGACGCTGGCCCCCCGGTCGCTTCGTGGAACTTCAGCAAGCTCCGCAAGCACGCCCGCACCCTGGCCCTGCGGGACAGCGGCAGTCTGGTCGATGACGACTTCTGGGGTGATCTCGTGAACGAAGCCCTCCAGGAGGTGTCGGCCTACGTCGGTCGGGCCTACTGGTGGGAAGACCTGTACCGCTGGACCTGGGCCTCCGGGAAGACGGAGACGGAACTCCCGGCGGACACGGCCTACCTGGACGACGTGATCTGGGACATCGGCAGCGGGACCCAGTACAACCTGTTCCCGGAGGAGAGCTTCCGGCGCAGCACGGCGACCAACTCGTCGGGCACGGCGACGGTCTTCCGGTGGGCGGCCAGCGGCCCTGGCGGTGGTCCGGTGATCCGGGCGTGGCAGACCCCGGCAGCCGACACGACCTACGAGGTCCGGCGCTTCCGCACCCCCCGGGTGATGGTCAACCCGTCTGACATCCCGGACCTGCCGCAGGAGTTTGCTGCGGCTCTGGCGTGGGGGGCCGTGGCGATGTACTCGTTCCGGGACAGCGACCGGACGCACATCCGGGCCGCCAGCGCACGGTGGGAGAGCTGGCTCCGCAAGATCCGCCGGGAGGCGCAGCGTCGGATGACCATGGCGAACCAGCCGCTTCCGATGAGCGGGCTGAAGAGACCGTCCTTGTACACCTACAACGAGCGGGCCACCGCCAAGTTCGGCATCCGGAAGACCTGATGGCAGGACGCCCCATCCACCCGCCGAGCGCCGTCCAGCCTCCGTACTGGCGCGGCATCTCGGACCTTGCCGGTGAGATCGGAGACCTGCTCTACGGGACCTACCGGCGCGGCACGGAGAACTTCTACGTCCGCAACGGCACGGCCATCGCCAAGCGCCGTGGGTTCTCCCGGGCCTTCAACCAGAGATTCGTTGGGTGCGCCACCGGGACTTTCTCCCGCGAGGGGCAGACCCGCTACCACATCCTGGCTGACGGGCTCGGGGTCCAGGTCTTCGACACGCTGAAGGAGAAGCCGATCTACGGCAACTTCCTCGACCACCCGGGGTACCCGCTCGATGCGTTCGACCGGGCGGACAGCGCCGTGGTGAGCAACTCCTCCGGTCCTCCGCAGGAGCGGTGGGTCGAAGGCCAGATCCAGACCAGTCTCACGCAGTTCACGGACTACGGGAGCAACTGGGAGATCGCTAACCAAGCTGCTGCCATCAAGGTCACCTCAACCACGGCAGAGACCGGTGTGGTCCAGCACCTCAACCAGATGCCTGGCGCGATGTTCGTGTCCAGGATCGAGCTGGACTTCAGCGGCTACGTCGCCCGCGACGGGCAGAACACGATCAACTTCCTGACGGCTGCCGGTGGTCGCCTCCTCGCAGACGGGGCGTTCCGGTCCAGGCTGGTAGACATCAACGAGGCCGTCCAAGTCACGCGAGGGGAGTACGGGTCCCGGACTGGGGCCATGCTCCAGCTCAACGTCAACACGGCGAACAACGGCGGCTTCAACACCAGGCCGGGCATCCAGCTCGTGCTGTACCCGTTCTGTAGCTCGCACAAGTCCGGGGACTACCCGGCGTCCGGGTATGTCGAGGGCGGGTACACCGACGACGACCTCCTCGGTTCGGTGACGCTCGACTCGTTCGGTGACCTCGCTGGCTCCCACGTCATCGAGTTCGGGATCGCGCCGGTCTCGGCTCCGGGTGGGTACAAGATCCAGGCCCGCTTCTGGAGCGGCAAGACCCTTGCGGATATGGCGAACAACTCGATGGGGGATGCGGACATCACCCTGACGAAGGAGTGCCGCGTCGATGAGGCCGTCTCGTTCTACGGCGGGCAGGGCACGGGGTACTTCGTGCTTCCCTGGGGCGACCTCACGGGGACCAACTTCGGCTTCACGGGTAGCTGCGCCTCTGATGGTGCTAGCGAGAGCGTCGTGGGCATCGACGAGATCCAGGGGGCCTTCGAGTTCCACCGAGAGTAATGGCGTACTCCTACACCTGGCCCCGGTACAACATCATCCAGAACGGTGGGTTCGAGTCCAACACAGGGACGTCACCCACGGGCTGGACGGTCGGTGCCGGTACGCCCGAGGCTGTCGCCACCAACCCCTACACGGGATCGAACAGCCTTGAGATGGACCCTGGCGACGAGATCAGCCAGGCCATCCCCATCTTCCAGACGACGGGCACGGTCTCAGACGGCCACTGGCTCTCCATCGACGAGCCGTACCTTCTGACCTTCTTCGAGGTGATGGAGGACGCCACGGCTGGCCCGGAGTTCTACGTCCGTGTCCGTCTCCTGGACGAAAACAGCGACGCAATCTACGAGTACGACTTCGTCCACGCGAAGTGGATCCCGGTTTCCGATGCCGGACAGAGTACGCGGTACTACCTCCACATCGAGGGCAGCCGGACGGCCTCGACGGACTACAACCAGATCCAGCTCCCAAAGATCAACGCCATGCGGTCGGCTGGGGCTGACGTGGATGACGACTTCTCTCTGGAGGTTGCTTTCGTCTACGGCGGCAGTACGGGTGGGACCGTCATCATCGACGACATCGAGCTGTCCAGATGGCCGGCTGATGTCGTTGCGCTGCGGATCGGTCGGTGGACCGTGGTCTCGAACGGTCTGAACTACCCGGTCAAGTACGACTCGGTGTCCGGGGACGTGACTGAGCTGTCGCTCCCCATGCCGTACTACACGCTGAACGGCGGACAGGACATTCCGACCATGACAGCCTCGTCTTCTGGGGCCGGGGAGCTGGAGTCGGACAAGTACTACGCCTACGCCTACACCTTCGTGGACGAGGACCAGGACGAGGAGGGCCCGTTTGCGTTTGGCGTCTACAGCCAGAGCGGCCTGTTCTACGACACGCCAGGCGGCATCAACGACACCTTCACCCTGGCCTTCGCCAACGTGGACTACCCGAACACGGAGTCCGACAAGACCACAGACAACGCGAACATCACGCACCTCCGGATCTGGCGGTCTGGTGGGTACGCCTCGGAGGAGGCGCTGAAACAGAAGTTCCAGTCAGGCATCGAGCTGTTCTTCGATGGTGAGCTGGACCTCAGCGCCTCGACCTCGTACGTCAGCACGGCGTCTGACGAAGACCTCCAGGGCCTCCGGGCGACGACCTACATCTACGACCCCGAGCGCGACGTCATGCCGAACTTCTCGCTTGGCGCGGTGTTCCGGGGCCGTCTGTTCGTGGCTGGTGGCCCGACCTTCACCGAGGGCATTGTCTCGGTCACGAACGACAACCACTACGTGACCGGTGTGGACGGGACGATGTCGGTCAGCCACACCGACTCGGTCCCCCCGACGAACTGGAACCGCAGCGTCGAAGGCATGAACTTCCAGGTAGACGGCGACAGCAAGATCTACCACATCGAGCAGTACATCTACCGTGGTGACGATGGCACGACCACCACGGCGGAGTCCCTCTACCTCTCGAAGCCGTACGCTGGCTCGACCAACTCGACGGCTGGGTACCGGATTTGGCCCGAGGGCGGGCGCGTCTGGTACTCCGAGGAGGGGGCTCCTTTCCAGGGTCGCGTGACCGGCTGGTTCACTGTGGACAGCGGTCGGTCCTCTGCGATCACGGGCTTGGTCCCTGCTGGACAGGTTCTCCTCGCGTTCACGAGAGACGCCACCTACGCCTACGGGTACGAGGCGAGACCGGGAGAAGGGGATGAGGCGGTCCCCTTGACTCGGGCGTTCGGGTGTATCTCACCGGGGTCAACGGTCGAGGTCAGGGGCCATGCTTTTTGGCTCAGCGCGGAAGGGGTGGCGGCCTACTCCTACGGCGCGAAGCCGGAGGTGATCTCGGACGCGGTGTCCGGGATCTTCTCCGACCCGTCCGACCCGGACTACCTGGCTCGCGATCCGCACACGCAGCTTGCGACGGAGGCCCAGGCGGTCCACTACTGGCCCGAGAGCCAGTACCTCCTCGCCTACAAGTCGGTCAACGCGAGAGAGGGCTGCGACACCGTCCTGGTGTACAACTACTTCTTCGACTCCTGGGACATCTTCCGTCTCCGGAACGAGCTGAAGCGGTGGTTCTGGTCTGTCGATGACGAGGGCAACGAGATCCTCTGCTTCTGCGACACCTTCGGCGCGACCTGGGTCTGGTGGTCCCACGAGTCTGACGGAGCGGGAAACCCCGGCTACCTCGGGACCCTCACTGGTCTCGTCACCAGCGCAGACGCGACCAGCCTGACCGACAGCTCGGCGGACTTCTACCAGGTCAGCACGGACCCGGACGCGGCAGCTACGCCGACGCCTCCTCCGACCTCTGATCTCCTGATGGACTCCGGAGACAGCATCATCCTCGACAGCGGCAGCAAGCTCCTTCTGGACTAATGGCAGATACCAAGATCAAAGACCTTCCGGCCATCACTGGGGGCAGCAACCTTGCGGACGGCGACCTGATCCCGCTCCACGATGCCTCTGCGGTGGCGACCAAGCACGTCTCGGTCCCGGACCTCACGGAGTACCACCACGAGTACGGCGAGATCTACACGGCCAAGGGCAACACAGGCGGCGTGACGACGGCGGCGAACCCGGAGAAGATCACGCAGTTCACGGCCAACGGGTCCAGCACGACCAACATCACGCCGGACCATACGAACGACAACATCACGGTCAACCGTGCGGGGACATACAAGGTCTCTTGGTCCTGCTCGTTCTCTGGGACGGGCTCGACGGAGTTCCAGTTCGCGGCCTACAAGGACGCGGCGGCGATCCCGAACTCGGCGCGGTACCGCAAGCTGGGCACGGGCGGCGACGTCGGCGGTGTGAGCAACGGCTCCAGCATCGTGACCCTCACCGCAGGGCAGGTCATCACGCTCTACGTCGCGGTGACCGTGGGGACCTCGTTCACCATGTGGGCCGGACACCTCAGCGTCGAGAGGATCGGTGACTGATGGATCTTGACGGGGCCTACGTCGAGATCATCGCCGGGACTGGCGCGGGCCAGGTTCGCCGGATCGTGTCGAACACCTCGACCAAGCTGCGGCTCGACCGGGCCTGGGATGTGACTCCGGACACGACCAGCCAGTACCAGATCGGCGGCATCCCCGCCGCCCTGAAGCTGAAGTTCTCGAACCTGGGCCTCCCGGCGCAGGTCAAGCGCATGAAGTTCCTCACGGTGACCCACAAGCGTGAGGCTCTGGGGAGTTCCCCCAAGGTCCGGGTCTACCAGGAGCTTCTCGACGAGAACTACTACGACAACAAGGGGATTCCGAGCCCCTCGTTCCAAACGAACCGTAGCGGCCAGAGCCAGGTGGGGCTCCAAGATGCCGCAGGTTACAACCTGTCCCTGGAGATCGAGGCCAACGGCCCCGAGGCCCCCCTGGAGCTGCGTCACCTCACAGCCGTCATGGAGGCCGGAGAGAAGGATTGAGCGGGATCGACCCCAGGAGCCAGCTCTGGGTCCCTGGTCGCGCCAGGGGCCACGAGAGCGCGTCTCCTGATGGCCTGTGGGTCCCGGACAAGGTCCCGTGGGCGATGCCGTCCCAGGTGGTGGCCTCGACCAGCCTGTATTCGGCTCCGGCCTGGCCCCTGTCCTGTACCAGCCTGTTTTCCGGTCACTTCTGGCCCGTGATTCAGAGAATCTGGGTCTACTACCCGGCTGACGAGAGTGGGGCGAACGCCTCGAACTACACCCGGATCACCTTCAAGGTGGGGTCGTTCGCCAGCCCGCTGACCCTCAGCACCCTGGAGACCTACTCTGGCTACACCGCCGGGACGCTGATCGAGGAGTCGTCCTACTACGCCATGAAGCCGTCCGAGGCGATCTTCGTCTCCTTCAACCGCATCGGAAGCGCGAAAAACTACGCATCGAACACGCTCCCGGTATGCTTTGGGGTGGAGCTTTTCGGAGAGAGAATAGCATGAACAACGACCGCAACCAAGCCGTGGCGCCCTACTCGGGCAGCCTCTACGCGCCGCTCTTCCACAGCCTCATGGGCCGGATCGCCCGGTTCCAGGGGGATGCGCGTGGCCTCCAGATCCAAGCTGGGATGCCGCCCGCGCTGCGTCCCGATATGAACCCCCTCTACCGCTTCGGCTTTACGGGCAGCAACCAGGACTACTCGGTGCCGCAAGCCCCCCGTACGGCCCTCGTCCCGAGTGAGTTCTGATGGCTGCCCAACAGTTCAAGCACGACCCCACGGCTCGACCGGGCCCGTCCGACGAACTCTTCGACAAGCTGTTCGCTCCGACCTCAGGGCGAGGATGGAGGGAGACGGGCGACGGGACCAACTCGAAGGTCGTGGACATCGACCCGTACGGCCTGATCCAGAAGGGATCGAAGAAGTACGGCCTCACCGCGTGGGACGACCTGTTCGACGACAGCGGCAACATCAACGACTACGATGCGCTGCTCCGTTCCCTGAACTTCGGGAACGTGACGTCGAAGTGGCTGAAGTCCACGCAGGGAACGCACGGGTTTTCGTGGAAGCCGTCAGACTGGATGGAACAGGGCTTCGACGGGCACAGCAACGGGCCGCCTGTTGGGTACAACTACGACCTCAGCGACCCGCTCCAGCAGTGGCTCTACAACATCAGCTTCCACGGTCGGGATCGGGGACGATCAGGCTGGACGGGGCGCGAGAAGCTCGACCAGCCCGCCAAGTGGTTCGACCCCAGTCTTCTGAGGCTGGGCATGGAGGACATCCAGGGTCTCGGAAACATGAGCGAGCTGGACGCCTACCTGCGGGAGATGTACGGAGTGGACGCCGCGACCTACGCGGGCTCCTCGAACCGGCTCCTCGATGCCCGGGCGGAGTGGGCCGCGAACCCGGATCTGTGGTTCGACCCGTCCAATCCGGGCGCCCTCGCTGCGACCGGTATCCCGGGCATGAGCCAGGCCGACAGCGCCATCCGGATGGGGCAGTACCAGGACTGGTACAACCAGCTCATGGCGGAACAGGCGGCCTACGGCCAAGAGACCTACGCAAACTACCTGGCCCAGGCACAGATGGAAGACCCGTACCTGTACCGCACCGGTCTTGGTGGTCGGCTTGAGCAGGAGGCTTCCAGGCAGCAAGCCTCCGCGCAGATCCTTGGGGCCGGGGCCAATGGACCCCAGGCTGGCTACGACTTCTTGCTCCAGTACGCGCTGATGCCGCGCATGATGGAGCTGGCGACCCGCCAGGCGGGCATGGGAATGATGTGATGGCGAAGCATCCGTACGGGAAGGTCGAGTACTTCAGAGTCCAGCCGGACGAGCCCAACCTCGATCCCATCAACATGGGGACGGGGTTCTGGAAGCTGTTTGCCCACAGCCTCCAGCAGGATATGTTCGCCCAGTCGCTCTACCAGCGGGCCCTGAACCAGATGTCCATGGGCACGGGGATGATCGACAACTTCCGGGCCGCTGGCATCAGCGGGGCCTCGGCTGCCCGGACGGGACAGACCATCGCCTCGGCGCAGCCGGTGAGCTACAAGCCCGGCAAGATCTCGGACGCGGTGGCTTCGTTCAAGGCGAACGAGATGTTCCAGGGCCAGCTCCTCGACGAGATCCAGAAGATCATGGAAGCGAACCAGCCGACCTTCCTCCAGCAAGCCCTCCCGTTCGCCGGGGCTGCGGTGGGAGGCATCCTCGGTGGGCTACCTGGGGCACAGGCCGGTTACAGCCTGGGCTCGGCGGCGCAGACGTTCGGAGGATAAGACATAGCGTTTGAAGAAGTTGCTGCTTCGTTCCGGCAGATGCCCCAGCTCGCCCTCCAGGCGAAGATGGCGGCCATGGCGGAGTCGAACCGGAAGCGGAACATGGTCCTCGAAAGCTCTCGCGTCGCGGTCCAGGGCCTCCTCCAAGCCTACGGAATGGCCGAAGAGGCGAAGCGGCAGGCTGCCATGCGAGACATGGAGCAGCAGCGTATCAATCTCCTTGAGAAGCGGCAGGGCAAGGAGATCGAGGTGATGGGGGCGAACATCGGCCTGCTGAAGGAGGAAGTCAAAGCGGCACGGGCCCAGACTGAACGGATCCTGATGATGTCTCCGGCGGAGCTTGCCGCCCTACGAGAGGAGACCAGGCTGCGGAGATCTGCGGCGAACGTGGCCGAGGGCACGGAGGACGCGCAGGTCTCCGCAGCGGGGAGCGAAGCAGACCTTCGCGAGACGCAAGCGCAGGAGGCCAGGGAAACGTTGGGCGCGAAGGTTCGGCTGGCGAACGTAGATACGGAGGCGTCCGCGCTTGCGCTGGACACGGCGAGGCAGACGCAAGGAGCTACCGTGCGCGGAGAATATGCCAAGGCTGGCACCCTTGAGGCGCAGCAGCAGATCACCGAGGCCCACGCCAGAGTTGCCGACGAGGCCGCGCAGCTCGGGGTCGATCTCAGCAGGGGCCAGATCGCGGCCCTCGCTGCCGACGAGGAGTTCACGAGGGAGCAGACGCGGGGTGCCGCTCTTGTGCGCAAGTTCATGGCGGAGACGAACCCAATCAGAAAGGAGACGCTCCGTCAAGAGCTGGTGGGGCACAAGCTGGGCAACCGCCTGAAGATGATCGAGGTCAAGCTCGCCAACATGAGCTACGAGGAAGCCACTACGCCCGAGGCGCGGAAGATGCGCTTGGAGGCTGTCCAGCTCGGCTTCGAGAAGCTGCGGCTTGAGACCAACCACATGGCCCTGGAGAACAGGATCAAGCACTACTCTGCTGAGATGGCGAAGATGCAGACGCGGTGGGCGGTGGAAGACCGCCACCACCAGCTCAGTAGGCGGCCTACCGAAGATCGTCTCCTGGAACTCCAGGTCGCGCGCCAAGCCATCGACAACGAGGCCGCGAGCTACCAAACGGAGATGGTGGAGTGGAGGGCATCCATGGGGCAGCAGTTCGCTGACGCCGAGCTTGAAATCATGCGGGCTGACGCGGAGTACAAAACGAAGGCGGCACTTGCCGCTGGTGCCACGTCCGGGCCGACCTCGACGGAACTCGGAAGGATCCACGCCTCCAACCAGAGAAACCTCGAAGACGCATACAACAAGGCGGCGATGTGGGAAGGCGACGGCTTCGAGGCGTTCATCGAAACCCAGAGCGGGAGGAAGGAACTCCGGCAGTTCATGGATGTTATGAAGATCGACGACCCAGACGAGGGGAAGATCGCCTTCCGCAAGATGAGAATCGAGCAGTACGCTGACGAGAAGAAGGCGTGGGACTTCGCTCGCAACCGGTACATCGACCTCATGGACCAGGGCTTCATGCCTCATGTGGCGTTCACCATCGTGATGTCGGAAGTCCGAACGATGCGTGAGGCTTCGCTTGAGGTTCTCCCCGGCAAGCCGGAGGAAGATGGGGCCCCTCCGTGGGAAGATGAGGTCCCGCAGTACGAGCAGCCCTACTAGGACGACATGGATCCGTCCGGCGGCTACCAGGACCTCGTAAAAAGGGCGAAAGAGCGGGCCGAAGAGCTGGCTCAGCTTGTCGTCAGGGAGGTCGGCAAGCCCATCGGCGAGGCCCGCGCCGAGCTGTCGAGGGCCGTGGCGATCTT
>CAYFPS010000026.1:33880-35330 GCA_964345075.1 uncultured Bacteroidaceae bacterium
AGAGCTGGCCCAGGGCGGCGTCCAGTTCTCCACGGGCGGCCTCTCCGGCGCGTACCGCGTCCCGAGGGAGCGGGTGGGGGAGGTGGTTCGCGGCCAGTCTCCGCTCTCCCGGTCTCTTCGGGAAGCGATCTCGCTTGGGCACCAGAAGAGTCTTGCGCGAAGCCACAGCGATTGGGTCAGGAAGACCGAGGACACCAACGTTGTCCGGCTCTTCTCTGCTGGCCTGAACGATCGGCTCGGGAACGCTGATGTCGCGGCGGCGTGGCGAGCAAAGATCCTGGAGGCGACGCCCGAGCAACAGGAGCGGGCGGAGGAGCTGCTGAAGCGGTACGACGCCGAGGTGGGAGACCTCAGCACGAAGTCGTCGCTTGAGGTCGTCGGCGGGGCGACGAGGGAGAGGCAGGCCATGCGGATCTCGTGGCTGCTGGAGACCCCCGGCGGCCTGGAGATGCTGGAGTACATGGGCAAGCTGTCCGGGGATACGGGCATCATCTCGATCGCCAACGACTTCCGCGTCTCGCGCGACAGGATCACTGCCTGGAACCTCATCTCCAGCTCCAACCTCGGCATTGAGAGCCCGGACAGCTCGTGGCTCCTGTCGCAGGGGCGCGGCCTGGAGAAGACCTTGGAGAGGTCCGAGGAAGAGCCCCAGTACATCCTTGCCCCTGCCGGCTATTATGCCCCGGTGCACCCGGTGAGCGAGCACGACCTGCAGCGCGGCAGCGTTGTCGGGGAGACTCTTCCGGCGTTTACGCAAGCGGTCGAGAGCGTCGCCAAGAGCTACGGGGTCGAGTACGAGAGCATCTCGAAGATCCCGGCCACGAGCGCCGAGGCCAAGAGGATCCTTGACGAGGCCCTGCTCGCGCTGGAAAAGACGGTCCCGCGCCAAGCGACCGAGTACGGCGCTCTGGCTTTGGCCTTCAAGAGCGAGGACATCGGGTACGCCCTCGTCGATGTCGCGTGGGCCGTCAAGAGCTTTGGCGAAGAGCATGGCGCTGACGTCCGCGAGGTTGTCGCTGAGATCGACGGCTTGCTCCAGGCGGCCCGGAACGCCGACACGCCAGCCGCAGTTCGCTGGGCGGGAAGAGCGTCGATGACCCTGGTTTCGGAGCTGTTCAACGTCCTCGTGAAGCCGGTCCAGATGGTCGGCGCAGCTATCGACGCCACGACCTCGGAGGTGAACGTGACCGCCCTCATGTTCTCTGACGGCACGGTCTTCACGGACGCGGTTCAGGCGGCGGCGTACGCCCTGGAGCTGAAGAAGAAGGGTGGCGTGTGGGAGTCGGCCCCCAACCTGGAGAAGGCCGTTGATGCTGCCCGTGTTGAGGGCGACGGGTCGTGGTGGTTCTCCCAACCGTATCGCGACGCGGCGGCTTTCGCCTCTCGCGCGGTCACGATCTCGTTCCCCGACCCCGGTGACCGGATCTACGCCAAGCCGGTGGCGATCCTC
>CAYFPS010000027.1:0-10912 GCA_964345075.1 uncultured Bacteroidaceae bacterium
TCAGGTCCTTGGAACCACCTTAACATACTGTCCGATATTTGGGGTCCAGCTCTGTGGAACGTCCACAGGATTGATAAAATTCACAATTACGAATATCCTAGCGATTCATTTTGGAAGGCGCAAACTCTAAAAACTGTCACTGAATACTTGCAGCCTCTCTCACTAAGTTGTGCTACAACGAGGGCAGAACTGGGAGACAATCCGGGTCGTGACCTCCCCCCGAATCTCCGTCCTCCCAGAAGTAGAGAAATCCGGGTTCATGGCCCTGTGCCCGTGTGCGCCGAAGGACGCAGCGTAGCGGAGTCCGAAGGCGCACACGAAGCCGCGAATTCAGCCGGTGTCTGTCCGCCCAACGAGCTGTGCGGACGGTAGTGATTGTAGTCCACACGCCAGCCTTCGATCTTATCCCGTGCATCATTCGTGACAGGAACCAGTGCAGGTTCAGACATTCATCCCGAAAACTGCCGTTGAAGGATTCGATGAACGGATTGTCTGTCGACTTTCCCGGCCGGGAGAAATCCAGCACAACCTGGTTCTCATAAGCCCACTTGTCCAGTACCTTCGAAATGAACTCGCTGCCGTTGTCCACCTGGATCCGAAGCGGAAGGCCGCGCAGCAGCCGAAGATGCTCCATCGTCGCCACTACGTCGTCCCCTTTCAGCTGTGCATCTACTGTGATCGCCAGGCATTCCCGGCTAAAATTATCGACTACAGTCAGCGCTCTGATTCTCCGCCCGTTGAAGAGCTGGTCGGAGACGAAGTCCATCGACCAACTGTCGTTGACCTGGCCGGGAATCGCCAGTGGCTCGGGGTTTCGTGAAGGCAATCGCTGTTTCCCTCTGCGTCGGTAGTCCAATCGCAGCTGGCAGTAGATTCGGTGGACCCTCTTGTGATTCCACGGATGACCTGCTTTTCGCAGCAGCTAGAACAGTTTGATGAAGTCAAAGCGCGGATGCTGCTTGACCAGTTTCTGCAGCGCTTCGATGACGACCAGATCCCGTTTTGGATCTGGCGTATACCGGGCAGCACTGCGGCTGACATTCAGCACCCGGCAGGCGACACGCTCTGAAATGACAAAGTCCCGGCGCAGCTCGGAGATCAACTTCCGCTTGCCCGCCGGGCTTAGAGCTTTTTTTCGAGGACTTCCTTCAGGATCTGGTGATCCAGGCTGAGCGTGGCATACATCTGCTTCAGCTTGCGGTTTTCCTCTTCCAGGTCGTGAAGGCGTCTCACATCGGCAGCCGTCATGCCGCCGTACTTGCGCTTCCAGTTGTAGTAGGTGGCGGGGCTGATCCCGTATTCACGGCAAACGTCATGGGTGCTGCGACCGCTCTCGACCTCGCCCAATATCTTCACGATCTGGGTCTCACTGAAGCGGGATTTGCGCATGCTTGTTCTCCTTGGCTAAGATGGATTCTACGCCGGAGAACTCTAGAAATCAATGATCTGCCAAACTGGGATGCTTACACAGGCAAGCTGGTTCATGTATTCGCGGAATTCGGCCTTGGAGTCCTGAACCCAGTAGACGCCGCATTCGCCCGCGATAATCAGGTAGTCATCCTTTGTCAGCTGTTCTTTGTGCTGCCGGTGCCAGATGCGTAGTGGCGTGCACCTTCACCACCGTGGGTATCGCCAGTGATGTAAACGGACATGAAGCCTCCTTTTGTACCATGTACCGAAAGCTGCTTAAAGACTAAGTTATGCTTTATTTTCACTTTCAGATAAAGCTGAAGAGCCAGCAGTTTCATACAATAGATGGTGGTGCGCATGTTTCTGACCTTTTTGTCATTTTTTCATTGCATAATTCATCCGCAATTCCGAACTTTCAACCCTTCGATGGATTACCCATCACCCCGGCTTGTCGCCTCCTCGACGTCCAGTAAACCACGAACTATAACCAAAGCCTGCCAAGCCTGTTGCGCGTCCTGCGGCGTGCGGGGGAATTCTGTCTGGCTTGAAAAGTGTCTGCCAAACAAGGATATGGCCTGCTGTCGGGCCGAAAACCGCTGACTGATGATGCTTGTTTTCCAAGGTCGCCCTGCTTCTGATAATGATACGGCCGATTCAGACCAACAACACGTGATGAAAAGTCACAAGCAAAATGGAGGAATTAATGAAGAAGAAGATCCTGTACATCGACCTGGACGGCACCCTTGTAAACTTCCAATCGGGAATTGATCGGCTGAGTGAGGATGAACGCCGTGACTATGATGAAAGATTGGACGAAGTTCCGGGCATCTTTTCGAAGATGGATCCAAATGAGGGCGCCATCGATGCTTTCAATGAACTTGCCGACCTCTTCGATACCTACATCCTCTCTACGGCCCCCTGGGAGAACCCTTCCGCCTGGACTGACAAAGTCCAGTGGGTCAAACGGCATCTGGGTGACAATGCAAAGAAACGCCTGATTCTGTCACATCACAAGAACCTTAACTGCGGTGATTTTCTGGTTGACGACAGGGAAGAAAATGGGGCAAAGGACTTTTCCGGCATGTGGCTTCACTTCGGAAAAGAATCCTTCCCGGATTGGCAGGCTGTGCTGGCCTATTTGCGAGGGCAAGTCTAAGCGGCCCCATATTCCAAATACTGGCTGTGGTCTGGTAGTTCCAGACCGCGGCCCATTTAAGTTCTTGATGTTCATTTGTCTTTGAAATTCAATCAATAATCACAGGAGTCACACATGTTTCCCGAAAAGCCTTACACCTGCGTCGATCTTGCCGATGACCTGGATCTGCTTATCAGCCGCATCCGCCAGATGGACGAGAGCCGGCTGGACCTGCTGCTGCATCGTCTTAAGCGAGTGGAGAGTGACA
Source organism: uncultured Bacteroidaceae bacterium (assembly GCA_964345075.1). Taxonomy (GTDB): domain Bacteria; phylum CAIWAD01; class CAIWAD01; order CAIWAD01; family CAIWAD01; genus CAYFPS01. Next base: position 2,814 of record CAYFPS010000027.1, read on the forward strand.
GTTTCATCAAGCTGGTGCAAAGCCTGGAACGTTTTTCCGGGGAGGAAAATGCCCCCGTGCCGGCAGCCCTGCCCCAGTCGGAAGAGGAAAGCGAGGCGGCTGCCCGGCCGAGTCCTCAGGAGCTTGCCGATGACCTCGAACTGCTTTCCGGCCGTATCCGTGACATGGGCGACAGCCGACTGGGCTTTCTGCTCTACCACACAAGTGAAATGGCCAGTGATTTCGTTCAGCAAGTGGATGTTCTGAAGGATATCTCAAAGGACCCAAGTCCGGAATCCTTGAGGATTCAAGCCCGTGTTGAGGAAATGAGCGAAGACGCAAAGCGCCCCCATGACTGGCCGGAAGTTGCTGAGCCTGTTTTCGAGATCGAGGTTGATATTGTAGAACCCGAGCGCGAAGGTGACTTTGGCGATCTTGTTTTGCGCGTGGGCGAGCAGGTGCTTTACCGCCGCGCGACCTGGTACGAGAGCACCGATCACCTCTTTCTTGTCTGCAACGATATGCGCGAGGCCTACAAAGGCAGAATCCGCAATTATCGCCTGACAAATGCTGCGAGCAATTGCTTATGGGGTGACGATTACCAGGCCCCCGGCAAGGTTCGCAAAGCCTTCCGCAAGATCATGCGTGATTTTCAAAAGGCGCGGGAGCGTGAAAATGCCCGGAAGAAAGGCGAATAGAAAGCATGGCTGAATTGAGTCCCCTGCAGCGTGCCCTGCGCGTTCTGCAACTGCTGAGCGTGCGGGAGCACATTACCGTAAATGAGCTTTACGAATACTTCCAGCGTCGTGAGACGGTTCGCACCTTGCGCGCACGCTGGAAAGCATCGAATCGGCCGGCATTGGCCTTCTTCGCCGCAAAGGCCCGCATGGCGAGCACCAGATCAGCCTCCTTCGCCGCAAAGGCCCGCATGGCGAGCACCAGATCAGCCTCCTTCGCCGCTTTCAGTTCATTCCGGAGCTGCTAAGTACGGATGAAGCCCTGGCAGCCATTCTACTGGCGCAATTCGGCGAGCACTTTGCGGGCAGCCCGGTTGGCGAAAGCCTCAATCAGGTCATTGAAAAGCTGGAGCAGCTGCTTCCCGGCACGGGCGTGATCGCGGATCGCGGCCTGCTTGACATGAGCGAAAAGGTGCGCTTCAAGAACATTGGCCGTTTGCCGGTGAAAGCCCCCGGCCGTGTCCTGCTCGATGTCCTTCAGGCAATCCTGAATCAGCAGCGTTGCAAGCTGGAATATGGTCGGCCTGTCTTGCCAGCAGAGAACCGGGAATATGTCGTGGAGCCCTACAGCCTGGTGCTTTCCAGTGGCGCTATCTACCTGATCGCCTATCATCAGGAACGGGAAAGCTACCTGCATTTTGCCCTCCATCGCATTCAGCAAGTCCACGCGCTTGACGAGGCTTTTCAGCGGAACCCTGATTTTCAGCTTGGCGACTTCTTGAACGGCGCCTTTGGCATCTGGCAGGCCAAAGCAGAGCGCGTGGTGATTCGCTTTTCAAAGGAAGTTGCCTACTATGCCATGGAGCGCGTGTGGCATCCTTCCCAATGGCTTGAAAAACTGCCTGATGGGGGCCTTTCGCTGACGATGGATGTTGGCCTCAGCAGCGAGCTGGAGGCCTGGATCTGCGCTGGGGCACGCATGTGGAAGTGCTTCAGCCGGAATCACTCAGGCAGCGGATTCATCGTATTCTGAAGGATGCGGCCGCCAGGCACGAGGCAAAATCTTGATAGGACAGCCGCGATAGCCTTTCACAAGCGCCGCGGCTCATCGATTGATTCATGCCTTCGCCAGGAGCATTCTGGGCACTTCGCTTTCCGCCTGACCATGAATGTCCGTGAACATTCAGGCCAGGCCCAGCCTGTTCAAGCCCTTTTTCAAAGTCCCGATCAGCACGACAGTATTTGACGAGCTGTCAACTAAGTTGTACATGTCCAACCTGGAGGTACTTATGACTGAATTCCTTTTCAAACTCCCAGAAAGCCTGCTTGACCTAGCCGCTGAAGTACAAAATGGCGCCCAGCAGCACCCTGCCGGCAGCCCTTCGCTGTGTGAGATCCCGCAGAATGACAAGCTTGCAAAGCACTCTGCGGGCAAGGCCCTGGCCAAGGCGCGCCAGCTGATCACTCGGGAACTGCCAGGCAAGGCCCGGCAGCTGACGGATGTGGATCTGAAACTACTGGCGCTCCTGTTTGCCGCCTTCATGGAGAACAACCTCTACCCGCGGGCGCTATCGCTGGCGCAGGAAGTCGAACCCGTCGGCCTTAACTGCCTGCATGTGCTTGACCGTATTGGGTATCTGGTGGCCCATCACTTTATCGCAGCCGAAATGGAAGTGCCGCCCAAGCCCGGCAAAGCTAGGGCAAAGCTAAGCCGCTCCGCCCTGGCCGAGGCAGCCGTTCAGCTGCACCCGGACTTCCTCGGCTGCCTGATCGGTGAGTGCTCGATTCAGCTGGAAAGGGAAGATCAGAAGGAGATCACCAGCAACAAGCACTTTCTGCGTGGACTTTTCGACTACAGCCAGCAGCTGCGCGAGTTGAAGGACCATCCCCGCCAAAAGCCAACCTTCAGGCAGGATCAGGCACCGGACCCCGCGGCGCAGCTCGAGCAGGAGTGGCAGGCTTTGGTGGATCGCGTTGCCGATTCCGCCGAAACCATCCCCTTTCTGGAGATCATCCAGCGCTGCAAGCTGAATGCCGATGAGCGCAATCTGCTGGTCTATCTCTTTGACGAAAAGGTCAACGGACAGGATTGTCTGATTGACGAGCTCTGCAACATCATTGCCCGGGACCGCCTGCACGGGCTCCAGTGCAAGCGCTATTTCCAGCCGGAGGCGGCGCTTGTCGGGCATGGGCTTATCACAATCGGCCAGTCAGGGCTTGGCGGACTGCTGGGCGATCAGGTCATGCTGGCCCCCGCTGTGCTAAATGAGATCCTGGGAAAGTCCGGCTCCGTGCTCGTCGAGCCGGAGCAGGCAGATGGCCGGCTTCTGGAGCGAAGGCCGGCCAATCGCGGCTGGCAGGAACTGATTCTTGAGGATGGACTGACCCGGCAGCTTGATACCACTCTTGGCCGCTTCGAAAAGAATATGCCCGAGACGCTTAAGCGCTGGGGCGTAGAGCGTCTTCACTCGAAGTCGGCTGGCGGGGCCGATGGACAGGCACCCACCGGGGACGGGGCTTCCCTGCGGCTGCTGTTCAGCGGACCTTCGGGAACCGGCAAAACACTGTGTGCCGAGGCCATCGCCCACCGGCTTGGCGCATCCCTGCTGGTTACGGACATGAGCCGTCTGCTTTCCAAGTGGGTGGGGGGAGAGCCAGCAGAATGTCAGCGCGGTCTTTGAAGAGTTCGAAGCGATGGCGGCCAGGGCAAAGGTGCGGCCTGTTTTGCTGCTGGACGAATGTGACCAGTTCCTGCTGAAGCGTTCGGGCGTAGCCGATTCCGGCAGCGATCGCATGCATCACGAAATGCAGAACCTGTTTCTGGACCGACTCGAGCGCTTCGAGGGCATCGTGATCGCCACAACGAACCTGGTGGAGGCAATTGACCCGGCTTTCAGCCGGCGCTTCGACTACAAGCTGGTGTTCCCGGAACCTGGTATTCGCGAACGGGAACAGATCTGGCACAGGCATCTTCCTGCCGGTGTGCCTTTGCTTGAGGAGCTCGACTTCAACCGCCTGGCACGGGAGTTCCCGTTCAGTGGAGGACAGATTGCGATTTCCTTGCGCAACGCGGTCCTCGAGGCGGCAACACGCGGGGACGGCTTGTGCATGCGGGACCTGGTTGATGCAGCGAGCGTGGAGCAGAAAGGCACGTTCCAGCAGACAGGAAGGCGTCCCGTGGGCTTCATCCAGTCGGAGGCCGCGTGATGCGAATGGCACTCAAGGGGGGAAGGTGTTCGTGCTGCATCAGTGGATGGTCCACGGTGCTTGACCCAGTAAGCTTTCCCGCTGATCACAGATTCGGTAGAGGAGGATCTCATGAACTGGTTTGAGGAGCTGACGGGAACAAGCGAAGCCGAATGGCAACAGGAGCGCAGCCTGATCCTGTTGAAGGGAGCTCGCCTGTTTACCGTGCGGAACCAGCGCTCCTATGTCTACGGACGACTGGAGACTCCTTCTCTGGCCGACCTGCGTGATGCGGTTCCAGAGATCGAAGGACAGGGCGCTCGCTCCCGGTTGCAGGAAGTGGTGGCCGATGTGCAGGACTTGCATGCAGACCCATCCAATGCGGGGGCGATGTTTCAGGTGGCGTCCCAGTTCAACCTGCTGGAAATGCCCGGCCCGAATGTCTGCCCGGAAGACGGCATCAGCAACTACCAGTACGATCACACGCAGGGACCGGCCTGTGCCATTGCCTGCGGTGCGGCAACGATCTACCGCAACTACTTCCATGAAGTCGAGGGACAGAAAGGGCAGAGCTGGAATCGTCAGGTCGACTGTCTGAAAGGGATGGGCGAGCTGCTGGGCAATGACGCGGGGCGGCTGTGGCGCATGCAGAATGGCTATGCACTCCCGACTCGTGAAGGGCTGGTAGAAATTGCAAAGCACCTGAATCGGGCCAGCGAGGAGGAAATCGAGCAGCTGAGAGACAGCCTGAGAATCGGCATCCAGTGGTTCGCAGAAGTCACACGGGCAGCTAAGCCGCAATTGGTCTCACAGGCCTATTGCTCTGCTCTCCCCGTAGCGTACACGGAGCACCCGAAGGAGCTGTGGGAGCCCTTTGCCCGCCTGGTGCTGGAGGCCGCCTACGAAGCGACCCTGTGGGCTGCCATGCAGAATGCCCGGGAGGGAAATCACCGCCTCTTCCTGACTCTGCTTGGTGGTGGCGCATTTGGCAATCGCAAGGAATGGATCCTGGACGCCCTGCATGCTGCGCTGGATCGCTGCCCGGCAACAGGACTGGATATCCGGATCGTGAGCTATGGCCATCATGACCGTGATGTGTGCGACCTGGTAGAAACCTGGGGATCAGGACCAGCCCTTTTGTAGGGAAGAGCGCTGATCCTAACACAACCCTAACCGGTAACAAACGAAGCCTGTACGGCAGCTTCGTCCTTTGGCCGGGGCGGTAACTGCTCCCCCACTTGATCAGCCTGCGGGGGTGGACTGATCCAGCCAAATCAACACCAGGAGTTGCCTCATGCTGCGAGACATCTGTGCAAGCTGTCCATATCTGAGTGACAAGGAAGAGAACCCCACCTGCACTCGCAGGGGGATGCAAATCGGTGATCCTTACGCCAGCCTCTGTGTCAATCATATCCTGCATTCACCTTATTGCACACGGCCCTTTCCGCTGATCGGGCCCGTATACCAGCTGGAAGGGTATCCTCAAAAGCTGGAAGTCCTTGAGGGCAGCTATCCGGACCACGACACATATCACGAAGAACTGGCTTCCATGCTGGGGGATCTGCCCGAGAAGCCGCGCAGGGATTATCCGGGAACGCTGGGTTTCGACATCGAGCTGATCTGCGAGGTCGGACGCGTCAAGGCAGCAGAGGCCATTGCCCCACTCAAACGGATTCTAGGCTTCAACCCGCGATCCCAGGAGAAATCGACCCACGGGCTGCCTCTTCGGCGCGACTACATCCGAGTTGTGGGTCTGGCGACTTGGGCCCTTGCCTCGATTGACCCCACGGAAGCCTTGACTTTTGTGCTCTCCAACCTGTTTCGAGGCTACGACGAGTTCATGAAGCGGCAACCCAAGTACGGAACCAAACACGACGACCTGATGCCGATTCGCTACAACAGCGCCCTTGCACTGGAGTTCTATCCGGATGTGGTTGCCCTTCCCTTGCTGGCTGCCGTGGCCAAGGACCCACACCCGGCAATGGCGGAGATGGGCACACAGCTGCTGGAGAACCGATGAACAGCAAAGAAGCATTTCATTCGGCTGAGGCTGAGTTTCAACTGTTTCTGTGGAACCGGATCGGGACGGAGTTGGAAGCCGTACACGAAATCTTCTTTGACCGTTGCGGCTGTTTGTGGCAGCAGGGCAAACTGAAGGAAGCACTCGAATACGGTGAACTGGCCAAGCGCGTTCAAGAGAAGGGCCTTGGCATTGAAGTTCGTCAGGAGCTGGAGATGCTGCTCACGGAGTGCAGGATGCGGTTGGAGACGATTGGTAAGAAGGAGGTGATACGATGAGCCTGATCCTACCCTGGAAGGCCTGGCTAGAAAGCTTACAGGTGGAAGAGCTCGAGGATTCGGACCTGGAGCGCGGGAGGGATGAGCGCATTCAGCATGTTGAGTCCGCAGCCTATCGCCCCTTCGCCAACTTTCTTCCTTTCTTCGTGGAACTCGAAGGATTGATGACATCGGGAAAGCAGGGGAAGGCGCTTGCACAGTGTCATGACGCAGCAAAGGACTTTCCAATTGACCTGTCCGTGCTTCATGCCTGCAACAATGTGTACGGTGCCCTCGAGCTGGATGAAGAGTGCGTTGAGATTGATTTGCGAGCTGCACGCCTTCTACAATCCATTCTGTGTGACAAAACGGGTACGAGCGAGGGCGATGCCTTTCCGATCGTCATGGTACGTGAAGAGTATGTCGTGCTGGATGCACTTGGATGTTCGCCGAAGAAGCAACGAAGCTATGAAAAGGAAGGTACCCGGTTTGACCAGCTGACCGTCGAGGACGAATCCGGTGGCGAGCGAGATATCTTCTTCAGGTTCATCGTACAGGCGCTGGAGGGATTCGCATGATGACGGAACCCTTCGCGAGTGGCAAGGACCTAGCAAGCAGCATGGTGTACCTGGCGCCGGGCATCGACCTGCAACCGCTACTGCGCTTCTCGGACATCATCACGAACTATGTCTACATCGGGCTTGGAGTGGACGAGGACGAGCTGGAACAGTCTCTCCGACGTCGCCTGCGCTTTCAAGAAGACCGGCTGCAGCTGGTGGAAGCCGGCAGGAGGATGGCGGGCAGCGACCTGGGGCTTCGGGACCGTCTTTGTCTTCCAGATCGACCGTATCCCTGGATGACGCAAGATGAATGGAATGAGTTCCGGTCGGCCTTCTCCTGCTTCAAGCAGTCCAGGCAATGGGCTCGCGAGTTCACGCTGCTGCGCCGTGTCGCTGGGGAGGAGCTCGCATTGCACCTGCTCTACGTCAATGCGGAAGCCATGGATACCTATCAGCACCTGATGACCGAGCATTCCATTGCGCCCTTCGCTGTCTGCTCGGTCCAGTCTGGAAGAATGGAGGAACCTGGAGGTGTGCTGGAACGCTTGATGATCCGCTCCATCAGCAAGCCCGAACTCTGGCTGCGGGGATTCGAGCCGAAGTACTGGAGTGCCTTCTTTCAAGAACCGCAGGAGCTGAGAGCCGAGATCCCCGCCCTGGATAGGACCGGCCTGTGGCGACACAAGGTCCAGTCCTACGCCAACTGGTACTCCCGCGGGAAGGACTCCAACCGGGCGCTCAAGCGATACACGGCCTGTTTCGCCCAGGCCGCCGTTCCTTGGTGTCCCTTGCCCAGGCAAATCAGCCTGGAGCACAAAGAATGCATCGTGACCATCAGGCGGCAGACACTCAAGCCCGAGGACCTGCAGAAAGCGGATCTGCTTGTGGCGCGGCAGGCAGTGCTGGACAAGCTGGTGTGCCAGCAGCCAAGCGTACGCGCATGCTCCTGGGAAGCGGCGTATGGCTTTAACCAGTCCCTCTGGTCTCCCTACAGCCTGAAACAGGCGCTGGAGCACATCAGTAGCTTGTGTAGCAGACACAGTGCCCGCAGGATTCTCATGCTGCCCGTAGGGCTGGAAGATGAGGGTGCAGAGATCCAGGCCTGGCTTGAGTCCGACCTGCCCAAGCCCGATTCCCTGGAGATCCGCACGCGCGACTACCTTGACTTCTACACCTTGTTCTGCCCTCAGCCGGGCCGGAAGACCCCTGCAGATTGGCCTACGGGCCTGTACCCTTTGTGAGGACCACGCGATGAATGCACCCTATTCAACATGCTACTGGGTTGTGCCTGGCAAACTGCTGGCGGGCGAGTATCCGCGAATGCTGGAGCATTATGGTTCTGTCAAGCGGATGGAGAAGCTTCGCGAGGCGGGAGTTCGCACCTTTGTTGACCTGACGCAGGATGTAGACGGTCTGATGC
>CAYFPS010000027.1:11041-35235 GCA_964345075.1 uncultured Bacteroidaceae bacterium
ATGGACGCGAGGGCGAAGCCGCGCTGGATCATCTGGCTGAATTGTGGCAGCAGAACATCAAGGCGCAGCGCGGGAGGCGATCGCCGGAAACCTGGGAGCAGGAGCGGTATGTGCTGGAGTGGGCGGAGGGGTGAGCGTTATCTTGTACTCTAAACCATAGGGAGTAGTCATGCCTAAGTTGTTGCAGGGAGATATCTATGATCAAGCTCTGACCCGTGTATATGATGCAGCAGTTGTGTTCGGCTACATTGGCCTGAATGCGATGGGATCCAGCTGGATGAGTGTTCGTAAGCGTGTCACGGAATGGACAGCAATCGACGATCCCTTCAAGCAATCCAGAATGATGCGAGTCCATGCAAAGACCCCCTGCTGGTACTTCGTTGCGGATGAGGAAAACCATGGTCTGAGCGACGAACATTTCATTGCTTCTTTCAATCAATGTCTCACAGAGGCCCAAGAGCGTGGATGTAAGCGCATCATCACAAATGGTGCTTGCGACACGGACTTGGGGCAGGATACAGCCGCGAATCAGCGAAGCAATCGCAATCGTGTCCATCTCATCCAGAAGCTTGCGGAAGAGTGGGAAGGTCGTGGACTTGAAATCAGTCTGATCAGTTTGAACGAGGCCTTTGTAAACCCTAGCTAGCAGGTGGATGCTGCCACCTATGGCGCACGCATCATCTGTCGCACAACGATGCAATCAGGAAGCCCATGAGCGAAGCACCCACACCTGAGCCACGACGAGAGTCCACGAGATTTGTGATTCGCCCTGGAAGTTCGCGCTCACGCCAGAACTTTCACCTTCAAGCACGACTCGCCGGATCATCCGAAATCTTTGATCCGGAGCTGTTTCAACGTGCATTGGATGTGACTCTGGCCTGGTTCGCGCAGAAGTACCCTGCAGAGCTGCCGCCAACAGCACATGAGGGAAAGAGCTTTGAACTGGATCAGTTCGGCCAGCAGCTAATTCAATGTGTGGCGCTTCCTGACCGCCACCTGTGGTCGATTCGGCTGGTGCAGCCCGATGCTCCTTTCAAGGAACGCCCTGCTGTGGCTGGGCGCAGCTGGATGACGGAAGCTGTATTGCTGCATGATGAGGCAGGACTCCACTTCGGTGTCCGTGTCCAGTGCATCAACACATCCTACACGGATGCCCCCATTGCCTATACGCGTCCACGGGTGGTGGTTGACCTGGCCAGGGACATCGGACTGGAGGATGTTCTCCCCATTCAGGCCACGCCATGGATGATTCAGCAGGAAGCCGATGTGGATGCGCTGCTGTCAGCCCTGAGCAATCCTGATCGCCGCATACCAATTGTGATTCTCACTCAGCCGGGGCCGCAGCATGCGGGCAGGGTAGTTCGTGACTTCACACTGGACGAGGAGGACTTGGCCAAGCGTCTGTTGGGCTTGGCCCATGTAGTCTGTCTGCCCACGGCCATGGCCTACCTATGGACCGAGCGCGTAGGAAAGGTGTGGTCCGTGTACAACGGTGCCTTGCGGACCTACCGGCCTGGGCTGGACTTCGACCAGGACTCGCCCTATGATCATGAACTCGTTCTGCTGGACAAGATTCTGTTCTGGAAGCAAGGAGAGGCCTACGGCCCCGCGCCCTTCCCGCGCTGGTTGATTGAGAAGCTGTTTGCAGCAGGGGCTGGTCGAAAGGCGCGCTCAAGCACGTTGGTGTATTACCCGGAGGCGAAGACGCTCCAGGCAGCGATGCAGCGTGAGCGTATCCTGAGGGAGGCCGAGCTCAAACTGCAGGCAGACCTTGCCAGTGGATCCATGGATGAACTGCGTGCACACATGGGCGAGCTGAGCAAGGCGCACCAGGCTGAACTGGAGGCCCTGCGCGAGCAGCTGGAGGAGGAGGCTACGGAAGCGCGCACAGCGCTGGACTTGGCCGAAGAATCCTCGAACCTGGCAGGGCAGCTGCGAGAGGACAATCTCAAGCTGCGTGGTCAGAACGACAGCCTGCGCATTGCCTTGAAGAGCCGAGGGCAGCTGGACGAGGTGGACCGGATCCCCGACGAGCCATGCTATGAAGACCTGCCCGACTGGGTACGAGAGACGCTGGCCGGCAGGCTGGTGCTGCATTCACGTGCCGTAGGTGCTCTGCGAAAGGCCCACTATGAGGATGTCCAAACCGTCTACGCCTGCCTGCTCCACCTGGCGGGAGCCTACCGCGACATGCGCATGGGGCAGGACGGCGCTCGTGAGGAGTGGGAAGCCAGCCTAGGCGAGCTGGGAGTCGTCCTCAGTCCATCCATTTCCCAAGAACGTGCCGGCGAAGAGGGCGAGAGCTACTTCGTGCGCCATCCCCAGGGATCTGGGCAGCGCCGCATGCTGGACCTGCATTTGAAGAAAGGTGCGCGGCGCGAAGACCGCTATTGCCTGCGCCTCTACTTCTTCTGGGACGATGAGAACATGGAAGTGGTGGTGGGCTGGCTACCGAGTCACTTGGATACGCGGGCAACCTAAGCTCATCCATTAGCGTTTGAACAACCCAATATGTCGCTGAAGTTGCGGGCGTCCTTCAGTCAAGGTGGATGTCAACTCTCAAGAGCGAACAAACGCTCAGAATATATTCTGGTGCGCTTTCTACTGATACCCGCGCCAATGTTGCTCCAGCATCCAGAAACTCTCTTCTGTGTGGTGTTCCCGCAGACCCTTGATGAGATCCTCATAGTGGCTTGAATTGAAGTTTGACCACCCAATTTTACGAACGCTTTTCAAGGTTCTTCGTATATCCGTGTCCAAGCTCCTGTCGTGGCTACGATACAATGAATCCAAGAGCAGACGATCTATGGGTGGGTGTAAGGCTCTCACCCTTGGATGTTCATGAAAGCCGCCGCATACGAACGCGCTTTTCAAGTAGACATTGATCAGCTTGGCCGCTACACCGTGGGTGAAATCTTTGCCATGTCGCTTTTTCGCAACGTTGATCACAGATTGACGCCAATTCCGATGTTCATCATCAAGCTTGTCTTTCTCAGGCAGCTTATCAGTGCCTGAAATCAGTTCCTTAAATCCGGCCTCTTCGAGAATTGCCTTTCCCACTTCTACTGAAAACGGGCATCTCCTAACACTGGCAGCCCGACTTGCTGCCCATGATGCGAATCTATGCCGGTGTTCATGTATTGAGTAGTGCACCTATCTACTCCTAATTGAATATTTAGCAAGAATGTTACTCTTCCAATTCTTGACTCTTTCTATGCAGCCACCTCGGGAAATTGTGCATTCCGCCACTATCGGCAGTGGACACACGTGGATAGCCTGGCCAGGGTTTGGTTCCATTTTCGGCAATCAAGGCCCATTTGGGCAATCCATGTTGGCTTGCGAGTTTGTATAGCAGGCTGTCTGCGCCGCCAAACTTGGTCCAGCCTCCACCAAACCCATGATCCTGAATCAAGACAGCATAGGGAGGATGACCAGCCTCTTGGCAAAACAGCGCATCATAGGTCGCAACAGCTTCGCCCCCCACAACCAGCAATGCCAAACGTTTTGGGCCATGTTCATCTCCATAGTCCTCTTTACGCTCTAGAACTGCCCAAAGTGCAAAGGGGCCTCCGGGTGGGGGAGCCTGTGCTTGCTTAGGAAGATGATCCGGACTCACATGCTGGGACCACCCCTCTGGCACTAGGTCCTTCTCATGCAATCGTTTGACAAACAACGCACGATACCCCTTGGGATGATAGCGGTGATCATCCCTTAGCAGATGCTCCTCGTAGTGCTCTGCTGAATGCATGTAGTCTGAAAACACGAAGCAATGCGCTGCATGCGCCCGCCCAAAAAGCCGCAAGGGGTGTCCATCGTCACCAAAGCCTGGGTAGTAAACAATGCGTGAGGAAAAGAAGGCTTCGCGCGGGAAGGGTGCATCCTGCTGATAAGTAGCCAACCATTTCGGTATTGATTCAGCTTCTCTCCTTAACAGATCTAGTGGAGCAGGAAGAGATCCATCAGTTGCTGATGCTTGTGTGTGATCTTCCCTTGTCATGAGTAGCCCCTCCGCTCTTCAGCTTAAGGCGATATGCGCATCCCGCAACCGCACCATCATCTTATCGATATAGCCATCCCGATCATCCTGCATGAACAGGACGTGCATGGCTTCCAATTCAGCCTGCGACGGCCCCCACTTCAGCTGTGGATACCTGGTCCAGGAAAGAATGAAGCTGTTCAGGATCATCTTTGGGTCCCCAAGTCGGGCCTCCACCTGCTTGATCCGTTGGTGGAACATGACCTTGTCGCTTGCTGGACCTTCGTGCAACATGCCCCACAAACAAGAATCTACAACTGGCAATACGAAAGGGAAGCTTGCGCGGGGACATTCTTCAACGATTCGCGCTTCAACTTGAGCTTCCTCCTTTTCAGATGAAGTGTAACATGCATGCGAAGAATGGATCTTTGCAGCCCTACTTAACTCAATTGATCCGTGAGCATATGGCATACCTCGCGAACATAACAGGGTGGCTGTTTCCTTCCTGGATGCCTGAAGAGATCTTTAGTGTCGGCAGGAAGCTCTTCATGAGCTACAACTGGCCTGGGAATGACCGCCAATTCCGCCGTGTGATACATAACTTCATGTACCTGCATGTATCACGAGACGCTGGCATGGAAATGGATTCGATTGAGTGGGACGACTTAGTTGCCAGTCTTCGCGATGAGCAGGTGTGGTGGAGCGACTACAGTGAGTTAGCTCAAAGTTTTCCTCCGGTCGAGGCTCATGGACAGCGAACTTCAGCCGGTGCAACATTGTATGAACAGTTGCAGCAGATTCGCAGAAGTGAGCAAAGGTTGATTGAACAAGCGATCCTTGAGCGTGGAAATCCCAACGCAGCGGCCAAAGCTCTTCAAATGAATCGCCAACAGCTGATCAATAGGATTGAAAAGCTACGGGGCTTCACGACTCCTGGAGAGGAGGAGTGGAAATGAACACGAATCGAAACTGGGGTAAGGAGTTCATGAACTCCTTCTGGACTACGAAGGGGTCGGACCCAAGGAGTGAAGAACAAGTTCGTAGCGACTTTGAGAAAAAGCGAGAAGAAGCTCAATCCAAAATTTCCGACCAGAGCTTCTGGGAACAAGTCGAAGAGCTCTATGAGTATGTAGTGCACGGTAGCGACCTAAGCATAAAAGCACTGATCATTGGCGCTTTATTGTACTTCATTAGTCCTGCTGACTTTATCCCAGATGTTATTCCAGGAATTGGATATATAGATGACATTGCAATCATTCTTATGGTATACAATCGCGTTAAGCGTGCACTGGATTCTCTTAAGGATCGAATTACAAGCAAATCTACCAACAATAACTTAGAGGACTCGTAGGAAGTGTTGATTCGATCTCATATCCATTATGAAATAAGTCCTCATCGTAGTATGGATTGCTTGCCCCTTGTCACAAAGCAAACGTTCCAATTCGAACCATCGATTCAAGTTGAATCCTTCGTAAAAGTTGAAGGACCTTGGTTTTCCAGACCAGAGGTTGAATTAAGCAGGAGCATGTCCTATCCAGGCGGCAATCGGAGTGGGATTGCCTCATTGAATTGCCCGCGAATTCTCGTAGAAGATCAAATTCACATTGATGACGCCACTAGCTGCATCAGCATTGTAATCCCACATGGGCAGATCCTGCATAACATCGACCCTGGCTCCATTCACAAAGCGGAAATCGATCTAACCCTGCTCCAAGAACGGAGCGCAGACGGATCTGTCAACCACCAGCTCTGCTTCCTGTTCATCAACCCTTCTCCACACCAGCCCGTCCCCTTCAACATCGATGCCTGTCTCACGAAGGATAAGCACGATTACGTAAACCGTTTACAGGAGACCCCAGAGCGTGCTTACCACAAGCTCCTACTGCGTCACTGCCTCGTACCTGGCTATCAAGTGTGGCCAGACGTATTTACCCTGACAGAAGCTGCCGCTTTTGCTCGTGTTGCCAAGTCGACGATGGCAACCTGGGTGAAGGATGGCTGGGTCAAGGCAAGCCCTGGGACGAAGCCACGAATCCTGAGAAGGAACCTCGAAGCTTACCTGGAGAGTCGCTAGTCCTTAAAGTAGCTGTCCAGGCGCTCAACGGCTTTTCGTTGACCATCCTCATCAATCATCACGTAACGCATGGTGACTTCCAGTTTGGTGTGGCCTGCCAGGTACATGATGCGGTCTGGCGTGGTGCCCTGCCGGAACAGGTTGGTGATGTAGGTAGCCCTGGTACAGTGAAGCACGGTTCCCCTTATCGGCCGTCCCAGCTTCTTGATGGCGGATTGTATCTCACGGCGAATCTGCTGGCTTGACACCTGTTCCTTCCGGTTCATGCGCGTGAAGACGTACTTATCGTGCAGGTTGCGTTGCTGGTTCAAGACGTCGGTCACAACCTCACCGTAGGGAATCTCCCGCGTCTGATCACCCTTCGTACCCGCGTCTTCACTTGGCGAAATCAGGATTGTCCGGTCTTCCAGGTTGACATCAACCCAGCGCAGATTGACGAACTCTTCTGCACGCAGACCCGTGCTGACAAGGAAGCGGAAATAGGGCCGGTAGAAGGGGTGAAGCTGCGCTTCAATTTCGCGCATCTCGGAAGGTGTCCAAGCCGTGTACTTGCGTGACTTGCCTGTTTTCATCTTCGGAAAGCCCTTCAAGGGATTCCTCGTCAGCCAATGCACGGGCAGATCCCCACATCGAGCCCGTTGCTCGTTTTCCTCCTCCTGTTTCTTCTGCACAAAGTTGAACACCGCATATGCGCTGTTGATGGCGGCATTGATGGTGTGGGCACTGGCGAGCTTCTGGCTAAAGGGAAGGGGATGAGTACGCAGGAAATTGACCAGATCTGTGAAGTGGGAAGTAGTGAACGCCCCAATGGGTCGGTCGTAGCCGCCACTGGTGTTCAGCCAGTATTCAATCAGGTTGCGCTTCGTTCGGTGCGTACTGGCCGTCTTGTCCTTGTGTGACTTCTTGCGATCATCAATGAACAGGTCAAACCATTCAAGTAGTGTCCGCTCCTTGCTGCCGTGCTTCGCTCGCTCGGTCAATGGAAAGGTTCCAGCCTGGGCTTGAGCGTTGTATTCCTTGCACAATGCGGCGGCTTCAGCCTTCGTGGGGCGACGCTTCCGGATCGGCTTTTTCATGCCCGGAAGTCGACCGTAAACCTCCCACTTGATGACCCATGGATCGTCGACAGAGCGCCTGATTTTCACTTGCTTGATTTGGAACGGCAACTTCATTTCTACCCCGATATTCGTGTACACCTGTGTACACGGTCAATTTGGGGATTTGTACACGCCTTTTCAAGTACCCCTGATTTCGCCTACCTTTTTCACGCATTTGACACCTTCTCCGTGGACTACTCATCCCAGTGCGCAATCCTCCACAGATATCGGCTCGCCAGGCTTCTATAGGGCCTCCACCGCTCCGCGATCTTCGCGCACTCCTTCGGCGTTGGCTTCTCCAGGTGATACACGCGAGCCACCCCCGCGCGCAGGGCCAGGTCGCCTGGCGAGAAAACGTCCGGGCGGCGCAGGCCGAAGATGAGGAACATCTCGGCCGTCCAGACCCCGATGCCCTTGATTTCAATCAGCTTGTCAATGACTGGCTGATCCGAAAGGCCTGACCAGCGCAGGCGGCCAAGCGGTCCATCGAAAGCTTCAGCCAGGCTGAGCAGATAGCCCTGCTTCTGCCGACTTAAACCACAGCCGCGCAGAACTTCCGCGCCGACTTCGTTCAGCAGCATGGCTTTAAGGGCTTTGGCCTTCGGGCGGGGACCAAGCTCGGGCAGGGCATGCAGGCGGGCCAGGATGGTCTCGCTGGCCCGGGCTGAAATCTGCTGACTGACAATGGATTGCAGCAGCGCCTGAAAGGCGCTGGCCGGACGCTTGAGCGGCTTTGGCTTCTCTATCCGCTTGATCCATGCTGCCAGTTTGGGGTCCAGCTTGCAGAGCTGGCGAATCGCTTCATCCTGTGACATAAGCCCCCGCTAAGGTAAAGGCTGCAATGTGGGATTCAGCGGGCAGCGATGGAAAGGCTTCAGCCTGGCAGCACGCGAATGAAGCGCCCGGCCCCGCTTTCCAGCACAAGGTAGCGGGCGCCTTCAGGCACTTCATCCAGCTTCAGGCGTATCACCGCGCCTTCATCGCAGATGTAGGTGTTCAACAGGACAAGCAGCTCCTCACCCGAATTGCTTTGCAGCGAAAGCCTTAGTGGGCCGGGATCGGTGGCGTGCAGCATTAAAATGGATGCGGCTTCGTTCATTGCTTCCCCCAGTGCCGGGGCCTTGTGCAAGCTTTGTGCCGTTTTTTACACTGTCTTTGCTGAATAAATGGAAATCTTGATTTCCGGAAACTGGTTTGAAAAGGCGGGACGGTTCAATCGAACCACTCAAAACTGTTCAAATGAGCCTGCGATGGGGCAGGGGAAGATTCTTAAACTTCATGCCATGAAGTTGCAGCCAAGTCTATTCATCCTCATTCTGTTCTGGATTCAGCCGGCCATGGGCGAAGGCGTCCGCGGCATGAAGGCCAGCCTGCTTGAGGCACGCGGTGATACTCTGGAAATTGCCCTGAAGCCTCTTGTGGAAAAAGGCTGGCACCTTTACTGGAAGGTGGCGGGGGATTCCGGCCTGCCACCGGAGCTGGAGCCCCGCCCGGACAGCTCGGCCGAGCTGCTCGAGATAAGCTGGCCGGCACCGGTGCGCCAACAAACGGAAGCGGGCACGACCTTTCTGCTTCCCGAAGAAAGCGCCTGGATCCTGACGGTGCTTGTATCACAGCCGAAAAAGGAAGCCCTGCTTGACTGCAGCCTTTCCTGGCTGGCCTGCAAGGAAGCCTGTGTGGCAGGTACGGAGAGCTTTCAACTGGATCTGAGCCGGCTTGAGCCCGCTACAGCAAAGGAGGCGAAGCGGCTTCGCCACATGCTGCCTGAAAGCTGTCAGGAAGCCCTTCCCTTTGTGCTCGCCGGGGACACACTGCGAGTTGACTTGCCGGAAAGGCTGCTTGGCTTCTGGGAAAGGCCCGCATGGGTCGTGCTGGATGAAGGTCTGGAGGCAGATCCCAAGAGTCCGCTGATTGTATCACGCAGTGGCAATTCACTTGTGCTGGAACAGAAGCTGGCAGCCTGGTCAGACTTTAATGCACAGTCAGCCAGTATGCTGCTTGTCACACGCGGATGGGGAAAGAGAGCGCGAGACTTTCGGCTTGAAGCAAAGAAAGGGGATTGAGATGCGTATCACAGGATGGGTGATTGGCCTGCTGGTGGCCTTCGTTACGCTGCTGGCTGCACAGGATCATCAGGCCCCGGCCTTTCAGCTGAGCTCCAGCAGTGGAGCCGCGTGGAGCAGCGACAGCCTGATGGGCCGAATCACGGTTCTGGAATGGATCAACCTGGACTGTCCTTTTGTCAAAAACCACTACAACAGCAGCGGCGCCATGCCCGCCCTTCAGCAGCGGTATGGAGGCAAGGGCGTTCAGTGGATCAGCATCTGCTCCAGCGCCAGTGGCAAGCAGGGCAATCTTGAGGGTGATGAGCTAGCCGCAAAACTCAAGGCCGCCGGCTGGGCTGGCAGCAGCTATCTCATCGATGAAGACGGGACGGTCGGCAAGGCCTATGGCGCCAAAACAACGCCCTTTATGGTGGTCATTGATCCAGCGGGGCAAATCGTCTACGAAGGCGCGATTGATTCAAAGCCCGGCACAAAGCCGGAAGACATCAAGGCCGCCGAACCCTACCTGCCACCGGTGCTGGACGCCTTGCTAATGGGCCAAAAGGTCGACTACAAGGCCACCCGCAGTTATGGCTGCTCGGTCAAGTACGCCAATTAGTTCCGCTTGTATCACACGAAAAAAGCCCGAAGAAACTTCGGGCTTTTCATTGGCCAAGTGATATCTATTGGCTGATTGCCTGCACGCGGAAGAGCTTCAGGTCCGGCACCAGCGGCTCGGGAAGCAGCTATTCCTGCCCGGAAATCACGACAAGCCCCTGCCAGCCTTCCGTGCGTGTCCGCTGCCAGATGCGGTAGGAAGTGGCGCCGGCAACAGGCTCCCAGGAAAGCAGCCAGCCATCTTCTGTTCCCGTGATACGAAGCAGTGGCGGCTCCAGCGGCAAACTCACATTCAAGCTGGCGGCGACCATCAACTCGGGCGGGGCCATGCCGGTTGTGGACCAGAGATTGTAAAGCACATCCCCTCGATCGTCAGTCACATTTGCATTCCGCAGGAACTCGACATACTCGCGGCTGATCGTCTGATAAAGCAGGCGGACTTCCACCTGTGATACACTGGCTGGCAGTGGATAATGACTATCATCCCAGTACTGACCATCCGCGTAGGCGATGCCCTCGCCCCTTGGTGCGGACTGAATGGCTTCGAAGTTCACATTGCTGAAGCCCCGGGGCGGGATGCGGTTGTCAAACCAGACCGTATCGTTCAGGACGAAGTGGAAACTGGGACCCACCGGCAGATTCAGCACGGGCGAAAGTGTGTGTGATACACCGGGCTTGATCTCGTAGATCTTGAGCCATTCATCGTGATTCAGCCAGGCCGTCTCCAGATCGTAGTCGCCTGATGTGAACAGCTCGTCACCATCTGCATTGCGCATGACAATTTGCAGCCACATGCGGCGGCCTTCGGGGTAGCCACTGGGCAGCTTGTGTCCGCTCTCATTTGTCACACGGACCCGCAGCTGATCATCCTCAACGGCCAGATCGAGCGTGGCGGCAAGGCCCAGCATGCGGCGCGCCCTGACCACCGCGCTGTCGATGGCTGCCAGCGGAACTTCATCCGGAAAAAGCGCGGCCGCCCAGCGCCCGGCCACCGTGTTGCCCCCGGTAAAATCGTGCTGGCCCAGATCGCTTCTCACCAGAAGCCCGTTCTTGTTGGCGCCCACGCCTGTCACATCACGCATGTGGCAGTCCTGACAGCTGGCCACAAAGTCCCTGTTGTCGCTGTAGCGCGGGTCGTATACGCCTTCCGCCGAGTTGTAAGCACTCATCAGCCACTCGCTGTAAGCACGCTCAATCGGGAAATGATCGTAAGGCGAAGCCGTTGGCGCAGGCTCTCCGAAGTCGTTCGGCAGATAGGAACCGTCCGGTTGCCGTTCGTAGACGGGGTTGCTCACATCGTGACAGGCGCCGCACATGGCTGAATCACGCGTGTAGGGGCTGACGGCAAACTGGTGGCGCGCGTCGGCATCCACATAGGGGCCGCGCTTGGTGTCGTTGTCGTCGATCATGAACATGCCGTCCGCCGCGTGAGTCGGCAGCATGCCGATGCTGCCCACATAGACCTGATCCAGCTCTCAGGCATCGGCCTCATAAACAGCATCACCGGGATAGGGATTTTCGCCCGGCAGCTGCACGGGCACCATGCGGTGACAAACCTCGCAGTGCACGGATTCACGGTCGGCGGCGGTCAGGGCAGAGCCGTCGGTGGGCGTTGAGCGACCTTCCAGCCAGCCACCAGGACTGTGGCAGCGAATGCAAAGATCGCCCACATCGGGCGCATCCTGATTGGCCACGGTCAGGCAGGCCAGATAGATCGGATCACGCATGGCCTGCGCCATCATCGAGCCCTGCCAGAGGAATTCCGGCTCGACCGCTTCATCGTAGCCGCCATGGCAGTTGCCGCAGCGATTGGCCTGATTTACCTGCCCGCTCTCCCCCGGTTGAGAGCCCGGCATCAGGAAGTCATCAATGGTGGTGGGAACACTTGCCTGGAGGAGCAAAGGCAGGAGAAGGACAATCAATAGGCGCATAAAACCCTCCTGCTGTGTTTGTTCTGTCAAGATCCTAACACGCCATGACATTTGCCAGACAATTGTCACCAGCTTGCGGAAGCTCATTCGCGTCAATATTGGCCTATGTTTATTGTGTGTTCAATTTCCGGCAGGTTGAACAGCTTTTCCGGATGCAATAAAGGGCAAAGCTTTTCAAATCAAGTAGATCGAAACAGGCATAACTGTTGCAGAATGAACCGCGTGCCTGCCGCCTTCTCAAGGCGGTCCTGCTTGAACAACACATCATAGGGGGGAATCATGAACATGCGCATGCTTTGCGCCATGTCGCTTTTGGCCGGATCTGCGGCTTTTGCGACAGGAAACGATCACTGGACCACGGCGCAGCTTGTGGTCATCGGTGGTGGTGGTGGCGTGATTGAAGCCAGTACGGAGCTGGCAACCGACTTCACGGGCACTTACGGCTTTCCGCTGGAGTGCGAGCCCAGGGATGACTCGAATTACGACGCCATCGGCATGGGGCCGGATCTCTGGTACCGGGTTGAGCTTACAGAAGAAATCCCGCTGCACGCCCAGACCTGTGGTTCGGACTTCAACACGCTGGTCGGCATCTGGGACGCGAACCTCAACCTGATGGCCGCCAGTGATGACCACTGCCTGCTGAATGGAATCGCCTGCTGCTATCTGGGCCCCGGAACCTTTTATGTAAGCGTTGATGGCCCGAGTGCTGGCGATTACGGCAACTTCAATCTGCAGATTGTCAATTCGCCTTGCTCATGGGAAGTGGAAGCAAACGAAGTGCCGTTCAGCTTTGGACTGCTGCCCGCTCATCCCAATCCCTTCAACCCCTCGACGGTTATAAGCTATATGCTGCCCGAAACCGGCGGGGCTTCGCTCATCCTTTACAATCTGGGTGGTCAGGAACTGCGCGTGCTCGCCAGCGGCTTGATGGAGGCCGGACAGCACGATCTGCGCGTGGACATGAGTGGCTTGCCCAGCGGCCTTTATCTGGCTCGCCTTTCGAGCCCCTTCGGTGTTGAAACACAGAAGCTGCTGCTGACGCGCTAGACCGCTTGCAGATTTAGAAAAGGCCCGTCTGGAAGGACGGGCCTTTTTGTCTCTATCCGGCTCGAGATCAGTCTTTGCCCTTAGGCTCGATCAGGCCCATAACGGCGCCGGCAGGGTCCTGTATCACACAGAACTTTTGACCGTCCAGCGAGCGGGTCTCGCGTATCACGCTGCCGCCGGAAGCCTTGCATGCACTGATGGCATCATCCACCGAGTCAACCTGGATGTAAATCAGCCACTGGGGCGGAATCCCCTCGTTGACGCCCCTGGCGTGACACACGCCCGCCACCGTTGATCCATCCGGGCTTTTCATTACATGGTCGGCATATCCACCCATGTCGTACTCTTTGGAAGTCCAGCCCAGTACTTTGCGGTAAAACTCGGCGCATTCATCGGCATTTTCGATGGTCAGATCGTGCCAGACGATATTGCCATTCTCGCTCACTTTCTGCCCCCTTGTGATACATCAACCCGTTTGCCGCCACTCTTCAAGCTGGCATCGGCTGCTTCCAGCAGGCGCACGACGCGAAGTCCGCTCTCTGCGCTGGACAGGGGCTGGCTGCCCTTGGAGATAGCACCAAGGAAATCATCAGCCAGCAGCGAAAGCGCTTCCGTTACTTCGATCTTTGGGGCTCGCATGTCGCCAGAACGATAACTGATCAGCGTCTGCCAGATCTGCTCGGGCGCCTTGAGCTCCACGCCCTTGTCGTATACGCGAATCTTCTCGTCCGGCTCCATGTCATCATAAAGGATCATGTTCTTCTCGCCGCCCAACAGGATGCGCCTGACCTTGATCGGCGAAATCCAGTTGACATGAAAGTGCGCAATGAAGGAGTCCTCAAAGAAGACGCTGACATAGGCCATATCCTCGTGGTCGTAGTAATGCTTGGCGCCAACCGCCTGAACGGCCACGGGCTTTGCATCCACCAGGTGATCCAGGATCGAGAAGTCATGGGGCGCAAGATCCCAGAGCACGTTCGTGTCGTGCTGGAAGAGCCCCAGGTTGACGCGCACACTGTCGAAGTAAAGCGGTCGGCCAACTTCTCCAGCCTCGACCAGCTGCCTCATCTTGCGCACAGCGCCGGTGTAAAGGAAGGTGTGATCCACCATCAGCGTAAGTGACTTCTCCGCTGCCAGCTGAACCAGCTCTTCAGCCTCGGCGCTTGTCTCACAGAAAGGCTTCTCCACCAGTGTGTGACAACCGGCAAGCAGGGCCCTTTTGGCAAGTGCATAATGAGTAGAGAGGGGCGTGGCAATGACAACAGCATCCACGCGGCCGGGGCTTAGCAGCTTGTCAAGATCCGCCTCCTGTGATACACCGGGAAAGCGCGCGGCAATGGCTGCCATGCGCGCAGGATCCTGATCGTGTATCACGAGCTCGCTGGTCTGCTGACGGGATAGGAAGTTGCGGACGAGATTCGGGCCCCAGTAACCGAGGCCGATGACGGCTATCTTCATGCGGGTTCTCCGGTGATGAGTTGCAAGAAAGTAGATAATCGGGTGAAGATGGGGATGATGAAAGGTGTTAGGCGTCAGGCGTCAGGCGTTAGCCAGAAGAAGCTGTCAGTTGCCAGGTACCAGTAGCCAGTCAGAGGCGTCAGGCGTTAGCCAGAAGAAGCTGCCAGTTGCCAAGTACCAGTAGCCAGTCAGAGGCGGCAGGCGGCAGGCGTGATGTCGGACGTGGTGTCGGCCCACTTCATGCCGAATGTCGGCATGAAGTGGGAGCCGTGTTTTCTTCGAAAACACTTCGCCAGGGGCCATTTGCCGACTTCGTCGACAACTGCCCCACTGGCCTGCTGGTCGTTATCGGACATGATGTCGGACGTGGTGTCGGACGTAGCTTTGAAACAATGTCAAGCCACTCCCACATGTCAGGCGAATGGATCAGTCTCAAGGTTCCAGCGAGAAGAAGCAGGCGTTAGCCAGAAGAAGCTGCCAGGTACCAGTTATCAGCCAGAGGCGGCAGGCGGCAGGCGTTAGCAGTCAACGATTGGCGAGTCGACACCTCGATGCCGCTTGCGGCATCCATGTATTACGGGCCGTCAAGCAGACACGGATCGCGCATCTGTTCGAAGCGTGCAGCGAAGCAGCACGCAAGTTATGCGCGGCAATCTGAGAGCTGCTTTCTTTGCTTTAGAAAACGTTGACTCACGAATGGTCTGTGCAGAACGCACTTTGCGTTCTGCTGCTGTTCGCTTGCGAACAGCCTTGCAGCAGCAAAGAAAGAAGGCCCCCACGGCAGTGGACTCAAGCAAGCGGTTTTGCAGAAACTTCGCCACCTTGGGCTGATCAAATCGGGACTGCCGAATGAAGATTCCCTTTCTGGACCTGAAGGCCCAGTACGCCAGCATCAAAGGCGAAATTGACGAAGCGATTCAGGGCATTCTGGACCGCACCGAGTTTGTGACCGGACCCACTGTCAGGGCATTTGAAGAGGCCTTCGCGGCCGCCCACGACCTGCCCTATTGCGCTTCCTGCAACAACGGCACTTCCGCCCTGCATCTGCTGATGTGGGCGCATGACATTGGTCCGGGTGACGAGGTGATCACGGCGGCCAATACTTTCATGGCTACGGCCGGTGCCATTCGCCTGACGGGCGCAAAGCCCGTGCTGGTGGATGTGGAAGAGCAGGGCTACAACATGAATCCTGCGCTTGTGGAAGCCGCAATCACAGCCAAGACGAGAGCCATTTTGCCCGTGCATCTTTATGGTCAGCCTGCCGAGATGGACGAAATCAGGGCGATCGCCGAAAGACACGGCCTGCTCCTGCTGGAGGACTGCGCGCAGGCGCATCTGGCCAGCTACAAGGGAAAAAAGGTTGGTGGGTTCGGTGCTGGCGGTGCTTTCAGCTTCTATCCCGGCAAAAACCTGGGCGCTTACGGCGAAGGCGGGGCAATTGTCACACGGGACAAGGCCGTATACGAACGCATTTGCGCCCTGCGCGATCACGGCATGCGGCAGAAGTATGTCCACGAAGAGTGGGGACACAACTACCGCATGGAGGGCTTTCAGGGAGCCGTGCTGGGCGTCAAGCTCAGGCATCTGGCAAAGTGGACGGCCCAGCGCCGACAAGTTGCCGCCTTGTACCGCGAAGTGCTTTCAGACAAGCCCGGCATCATCCTGCCGCAAGAGCTGCCGGAGCGCGAACATGTCTACCATCTTTTTGTGATACGCGTGACGCCCGGCTCAGGACTTGGCCGTGATGAGCTGATGAAGCAGCTGGGCGAGGCGGGCATTGCCTCGGGCCTGCATTATCCGATTCCAATTCATCTGCAGGATGCGGCTAAGGATCTTGGCTACTCCAAGGGTGATTTCCCGGTGACGGAAAGGCTGGCAGGCGAGATTCTGAGTCTGCCGATCTATGCGGAGATGACGCGGGAGATGGTGGAGGCTGTGGGTGAAGGGGTGGGTCACACGGGATAGTTCTTCGTAGAACTCACAAGCAATTTGAGCATTCTCTTAGCCAAGGTACTTCGATCAAACTCAAGGGCCGCAGCAAGACCATTCTCGGACAATTGACTGTACTCGTCTTTTTGATCAGCCAGGTGAAGCAGATGCTCGCCTAGCTCGTGCACGTTTTCCGGCTCAAAGACCAGTCCCGTTTTGAACTTCTTCACGATCTCAGCGGACTCACCTGCAACGCCGTGTAACACGGGAATTCCCATTCCCATGCACTCGAAGAGCTTGGATGGAATCACCGTCTTGAACAGATCCGTTTTTTCCAGATGGATAATCGACACATCAAGCACGGACCAGTATCGAGCGACTTCTTCCTTGGGAACTGAAGCAATAAAGCGAACATTGTTCAGGCCCATGCTCTCTGCTCGTGATACAAGTCGCGCGCGCTCTGCGCCATCACCAAGAAAAAGAAAGGTAATCCGCCTGCCATCTCGCGTGTGTGTGAGATTGCTTGCCGCATCTAGCAGCGTATCCAGTCCGTGCGCCATCCCGTGCGTGCCAATGTAACCGGCAACAAATGAATGGCGTAGATCCAGCTCTTCAACCAGGCGTGCATCCTTTGCTTGCGGTTTGAAGCGGGTGGTATCAACACCATTGGTGATCACCTGAATCTTATCAGCCGGAATTCCGCGCCGAATCAGCGTCTCTCGAAAGGAGTGGGTGACTGACACTACCATGGTTGCCTTGTGATACAAGTGCAACTCTAACTTCTCAAGGATATCAAGGAGACGGCTTTCCTTCATTGCGCCAACGGCACGGATAGATTCAGGCCAGATATCACGGAGCTCAAAGACCCATGGGCGTCTCTTCAAGATCCCGCAAACAAAAGCGGCGCAGGCAGTAAAAAACTGCGGGGATGTCCCGACAATCAGGTCAACTTCTTTGACAAACAGTGCAGCAGGAATAGCCGTTAGCATGTAACTGATGTAATCCAGTATCCGCTTCAGGAATCCTTCATTGGCCGTGATGTAGGACCAGACGCGAATGACGCGAATTCCGTCAATCTCTTCCTGCTGCCATAGTTTGTTGCGATAACCGGGAAAGACCTTTCCCTTGGGAAAGTTGGGTGCGCATGTAATCACTGTGACACGATGGCCGGCTCTGACCCATTCACGGCAATGCTCGAATGTTCGGCTGGCGGGTGCATTGACTTCTGGTGGGAAGTTGTCAGATAGAAAGAGTATGTGCATCAGTCGCGTACCCCGGCCTTATACCAGCTGAACCTGACGGCTGATTTTCCATCTTCAAGGTCAATGCACAGGCATTTGGATTTCAACTCTTCTCCAAATCGAGGTTGCCAGGAGGAATCAAGGATTGATGCGTGGCCCTTAAGGGTTTCGATTTTGATGGTGATTTGTCCGTCTTGATCATAAATTCGCCCAACCTGCTCACCTTCCAGTTCAAGCGTCAGGGATGGATGCAAATGAAAGTGCGCCCTGGCCGGGCCACTCAGATTCGACAGTGTATCACGGATCTCCAGCGCGCCTTCTTCGAGCTTCCATGTCCGCTCGTGGTGCTGACCGCGTCTCAGTCGTTTATATCCATCATGAATCCCAACGGCATAACCGCCAGCATCAGTTAGCTTCAACTCTCTTGCGATTACTCGCGCACGCCTCGCCACTCGAAAGCCTGACCAAACTTCAGATGAATTCGCTCCATCGACAACAACGGTGTTGTGTGCTGCAGTTCCGCGCTGCCTCAACCGCTCAGCGCTTGTTCCGTAGCACGAAGTACCCGAGTTCACGAAGACGCGTCTTCCCAAAAGCGAGAGCTCGAAACTCAGTGTATCTGCATGTGCATGACCCGGAATGTAATCGGGGCCAATCGCCGCCAAGTCTGCAATCAAAACGGCATCAGGGTTCTCCAGGCGCGCGTAACCGCTTTCGACCAAGTCTGCAGTGGTTGTAGCCGGTGTAAATCCAAGCCGGCGAGCATAGTCGAGTAAATCATGAGGATGTGGCGCAATATCAAAGGCCGCGTCATTGAAGAATGCAATCTGCCCATCCGGGTGACACATTGAATTCATCCAGGTCAGCATTCTCGGGATGATCTTCTTCCATGACTGAATCTGCTCGCCATATTCCCAGATTCGCTCACCACCGACGGCTTCGAAGACATTAACCAGGTCCAGCATGTCTTCGGTGGCAAGTGCGTGATACATGGTACTAAGCTCAAAATGACCACCATCGGAAAGGATTTGCTCTGGAACCTCTTCCCTGAGAATGGACATTCCCTTCTTCAACCACTCCGCAGCTTCTGCACCTTCGAAGAACAATCCCGCAAACACGAGCGCTTTCGCATTGGTGAAGTAATGGTTGCCCAGGATGTGTGTCTCCAGCCGGCCACGCAGCCAACGCGCCTGCAGAGCAAGGCTATCGATACCACCTTCCGGCAATTGGCTGCCGGCCAGGACCCATTTGACCCAATTGACAATTCGCAGTGAGGTGGGCGCCGGCTCCCAGCCAGTGCCCTTGAAGGGTGGATTATGTTGAAGCCAATCTTTGAGTAAGGAAACATGCCAAGCGGCGCGGTCCTGCCAGCCAGTAGCATTCAAGTCGTCGAAATAGTGCTGATTGTAGCGCCAGAGCTTTTCGCGCTCCGGACCGTCCCAACCGACAACCTTTGTATCACCTTCAACCGACAAAAAACAAAACACATATGGAGCACTCATGTTCGGCTTTCGAACACAGTATTGAATTATAGGAACCGATCCGCGCGATAACTCAACAACATCCAGATCGGATCTAAGCAAACCAAAGCGAGGCACTAACCTACTGTAAATTTGACGCCAACGTAGATAGCGCAAAGAATTACCGTACAGCCTAATCTTGTTTAACATGGCTAACGAACACTTTATGCTTACCGGAAATTGTGAGTGGAATTTCAGGCACTACCTTCACCTTTATCTCTATTGCAGAGCCAACCTTCCTCTCAAACATCTCCTTAACTTTATCTAAGCAACTATCAGACTTAACGTTTGATCTAACAAAGTGAATTTCAAGGACACCACGCTCGTATTGAACAAACTGATAACGGCCAAGGTTATCTAATGCCTGATCATGTGAGTTAATCGCAGCCAATGGCATCTTACCACCATCTTTTGAAAGAATCATAGAATAATTCCATCTACTCGCAACCTGGTCAAAGAGAAGCCAATTTCTTTTACAATTGCATGTATTATCTAATTTGCGAGCGTAATCATCTGTACGGTAACGAATTAAAGGCATAGAATAATTATTAAATCCTGTCCCAACAAGCTCACCAACCTCGCCAACCTTACAAGGGAATTCACTACCAGATCGAAGTATTTCAGTAAATCCATAATCAGGCACGCTATGATAAACTGTGCTTGACAGACATTCCATTCCAAAAATCACCCTCTCTGTATGTCCATAAAAACTCTTAACCGGAACATTGTAGTAATCAGTTAACATGGCAATATCTCGTGCAGTAACAGATTCCGAAACAAGAAATATGGCTTTCAATGGAACTTTAAGCTTACGATCAATATTTTTCAACAACTCTGACAAGTATACAATTGACGATGGATAACCATGAAAATACTGAGGTTGATAGCGCTCCACCTCATCAGCGATCAATTCAATAGAATTTTTGTCAATCCTGTAGGGATTTACCTGCAGTTCATTATAAATTGGATTAAACTTCCAAAAAACATCTCCAGAATCTTCTCCGAAACTCACTCCTCTTATTGTAACCTTTCTACAACTCGGCTTGTAACCAAAAAGCCCCCAATAGCGATGGACGAAAGCCATGTCTATAGAATGAGATGAGTTATCATGAACCACACCAAAAGATCCACCGGTAGTCCCACCTGTCTTCGAGACATAATAATCGCTCCGACTGAATTCTTTTGAAACAAATTTACTAATATTTTCACGTATATCTTGCTTTGTAACAGGCTCAATACAACGCAACATCTCGAACCCATCATTCATAGTCAATAAATCTTCATATTGCGAGTAATACTCGACATTCCTTATTGCATATTTTAGTATGTTCTTTAACAACTGATTTTGCAGCGAAGCAATCTCGTCCAACGATGCATTTTCCACAATCTCCTGACGTGAAATAAACTTTCGATAGTAGCCACCAGCAATTAGCGAAAATGGCACTAGACGGACTGCGGACTGTAATATATTAGGGCTAGACTCATATATTGAGCGGAGCATTTTATAGCTAATCATTCCACCAACTCCTCATAATAGTCTATTAGATCAACAACAGATGACATGGTATATTTTTGGCTTTCGACATTTCTAACAATTTCCATCTTGCTCAAAAAATCATTCTTATCACCGTATCGATAGATGACAACTGCATCTAACCTAGGAACACAATCACTTGCCAGCACGATCACATCTCTTTGCAACGCTTCCTGTACCGCCACAGAGTTTCCATCTGTACTAGTTGGTCTTAATAATACATCGCATTGCTTAAGTGCACAATCAAAACACACCGGATGTCCATAATATACTATTCTCTCATCAAAATTTTTCAAATATGAATATTCACCACTAGGGTCCACAATATGTAGTACTACGTCATCTTGCAATTCGTTTATCATACTTACACAAAAATCAATACCATAAACCTCCTCCCCAGCCAAAAACCTACGACCAGATGCATAGACAAGCGCATTGAATTTACTATTTCTAATTTTCAAAGGATTGTGTCCAGAGACACATAATTGCGCCCCCTCAGCATACATATTTGGCATAAACTTCATTTTATACTTGTATCGACTCGACATCATCATTTCATCAAATAGGCTAGTATTAATCACAATGAATCCGTCACACAATTTTAATGATAACCTATTAAACAAAGAACTGTTATAGTTCGCGCCGTGAATTGTAAAGACACAGCGCTTGCAATTCATCTTCGAAAGCAATATAGCAAGCAATCTTTTCCACGATTTTGAATAATGAATATGAGCTATATCATAATGCTTTAACATAGACCCAATAGATAGCAGTTCAATTAACATGTCAAACTTTGAGAGAGCAATAATTTGGTTTCGCACACACATAGTCACCCCACCATAAGGTGGCGGATTTTTACCGTATATTAATACTCTACTAATCTTCAATAAAAATCTCCTTTAATGTATCTTTCTGGCTATCATAACTGAACAACTCTTTTCCAGCATTCTTGATATACGTTTTGTCAATATTGTTAGAACTTATAAATTCATAAATCTCATTAGCGGCTATGTCATAATTATAAGATATGCACAATCCTAAATTTCGCGTTGCTATTTGATCTGATATATCGCCAATATTTTTAGTGCATATTACAGGTAGTCCACTAAATAGATACTCAGCACATTTTATTGGTGACGATACCCTGTTCATTAGCAAATCTTCCCGATAAATTATTCCATAGTCAGAAAATTGCATTAGATGTTGCACATCTCGGTGTGAAAAATTTACGATGCGCAGCCAATCATTAGTTGAAGTAGAACGTACATCAACACATTTTAGCTGAGATATTTGATTAGTTGCAATCACAAATTTCAACCTTTTCTCACGCTTTGCTAGGCGTTTCATTATCTCCACTATTGAATCCAAACACTGCCATTTGCTTACACCGCCGATATACAAAATTACTATGTCATTATTAGAAACATTAATTCTCTTCAGCATTTCTTGGCTATCATGCACTCCTTCATGTGTTTGATACTCTAATATGCAACTTGGTATAACTCCAACCGTAGTTCTTTTCAAATTTAATTGTATCCACTTTGCCAAAACACTACTTACTGTAGTAACTCGGTCCGGTACTTTAATCATTAGTTTTTCATATATTTTTAATAATTGAGATTTTAACATTCCGCCTTTATTAAGTTGGTACTCTGAAAATGCTAACCCTCGCACATCATGCACATGTATAAACTTACCAACAAACCCGATAAGTCTAATTGTCAATATGTTATTAATGTTGCGCGTATAAACAAAATTTGCTTTTCGTAGTCTATTGTATTGCACTACAGCATCGTACAATGAAAATAGTAATCCTCCAATGAAATTTACACTATGCCTGATCCTTGACCTTTTGAGCGAGATACGGCAACCCATGCAATCTACAATACTGTCATTACCACCATATAAAATACAACAATGATAGTTCATTTTTGATAAAGCAGCTGCTCTCGCTATTACCTGTGAGTGAAATACAGGATCGTCCGTAGAATTGTACTCCGGTGTGTAAAATACGATTGTTCGCTTTTCAATCATAATATTCTCATATCAGGATTTTTGTGCTAATCTTCATCGTTAGCTTTTGAATTCTAAGCATTTATCTTCTCTTTGTCAAATGCATGTGTCGGAGTACACAACTCTGCCACGGGCATACTTCTGGGCAAATAATCAGCACGTTTGCAAACTACTCGACCGACGAAACCCGGTCGAAAAGGTATGAATTGCAGATGAAGATTTCACGAATCAATTCTGCGAATGTTGCTTTTAAATTGATGATTGTATGCGTAATTACCTCAGGGTTCAAATCTGCGGTTATTGCATACCCTAAAGGCCTTTCTCGCTCTTACACATAGTCGGAAGACTGTTCGTCGGAGTTTGACCTCCCCTCGGAAAACTGGTTCGCAGAAAGGTAGAAGAATCCGCAAACGAATTACTTTTGAAAAGGGAGGATTTGCGGATGAAGATGTCACGATTCACGGATGAGGAGATTGCTTTTACGCTGAAGCAGGCGGAGACGGGCGCCACGGTGGCGGAGATCTGCCGGAAGAGGGCATTTCAGAAGCCACCTTCTACAACTGGAAGCGCAAATTTAGTGGGCATGGGGTGAGCGAACTGCGCCGACTGAAGCAGCTGGCAGAAGAAAACCGGCGCCTGAAGCGGCATGTCGCCGATCTTAGTCTGGACAAGGAAATGCTGCAGGAGGTCGTGCGAAAAAGCACTAAGGCCGGCTTGCAAGCGCGAGCTGGCTGAGCATTTGATCGCCGCCTATCGGGTCAGTTAGCGCAGAGCTGCCTCGGTGATTGGTTTGCAACGATCAACCCTTCGCTACGAAGAGCATCGCCAGAATGACCGGGCGGTTCGAAAACGGATCCTTGAAATTGCCGAAACGCGGATACGCTATGGACATCAGCGGATTCATACGCTGCTGAAGCGGGAGGGCTGGCCGGACAATCACAAGAGGACATGGCAGATCTACAAGGAAAAAGGGCTGAACCTGCGCCGGAAGCGTCCCCGGCGACGCGCTGCGGCGGCTCAGCGCTCAGGTCGGCCAAAGACTCAAGAAATCAACGAAAGCTATTTGATGGATTTCGTGGCCGACCAGCTCTTCAATCGGCGGAGAATCAGAGCACTGACTGTAATCGATAATTTTAGCCGAGAATGCCAGGCGATGGGTTGTGTCCCGATATTTGTGCAAAAGTGGGATTGAGCGTGGCCGTTAGCGCTTATGCTTGAAAAAGGGCGGGCCATGGTTTTCCTTGACGTTTCAACCACAAAACGATCGAGGAGAACACACCATGACCCAAAACGAGAGTACGCCAATCGCTGGACGCTTGCAAGAGGCGCTTTCCGACAATCCGGATTTCTTGCTTGGATTGCTTGAACGGGCCTTGCAGCGGATGCTGGAGAGCGAGTTCTCCGAGACTCTTGGGGCCGAGCCCCATCAACGGATTGAAAGCCGAACCGGGTATAGATGTGGCTACTACGACCGTAGTCTGGTGACCGGCTGTCCACTGGGGTGGACAGCGTGCCGAAAGCGATTTCGCTTTCGGCACACGATTCAAAGGTGTGCGCTTTTCGACCGAGCTCTTTGCACGCTATCAGTGCAGCGAAAAGGCCTTGCTGCTGGCCCTTCTGGAATCCTGGGTTTGCGGCGTGTCCACGCGCAAGGTGAAGCGAATCACGGAAGACCTGTGCGGCATTTCGGTTTCCAAATCCACGGTATCCA
>CAYFPS010000028.1:0-14664 GCA_964345075.1 uncultured Bacteroidaceae bacterium
GAAAATCCCCCATTTTTGCAAATAGAGAAAAAATTTAAGGAGCAAATATGTCTACAATTTCACTTCCAAAAAAAGAACGAAATACGAGAAAAATTACTGATGAAGAAATGAGGGAAATGAAAAAGAAGGATCATAAGATTGTTAAAGGAATTTTTCGATGTTATGAGCCCCAGGGCGGAAGTATGACATTTAGTTTTAAGAAATATAAAGGTGATGAGGTTCTTAAATATACCATGGTAGATGGAAATGTATATGATATTCCATTAATGGTAGCACGTCATCTAAATCAAAATTGCTATTATCCTCGGCACTCTCATGTTTTGGATGCTAATGGAACGCCTTCGGTAGAAGTTGGAAAAAAAGTAAATAGATGCTCTTTTGAAAGTTTAGAATTTCAAGATTTAGAGGAAGAAGAATAGAGATGTGTGCTTGTTATTCTAATCCTTCCCCAACCTTTTTACCCAAACGAGCATGCATCTCTTCTATTTCTAATGCAAATCCCGCAGTTGTTACAACGATAAGCGATCATAATTATGTTTCTGGAGAAATTGTACGACTAGTAATTCCACAAGAATATGGAATGCAACAAGCTAATAACTTAACAGGTACTATTACAATAACAGGAAGCACTACCTTTAATATAGATATCGATACGACGCTTTTTGATCTCTATGCTGCTCCTGTTCCTCTTCCAAGTGCCTATACATCTGGACAAGTAATTCCTGTGGGAGAAGTAGCTTCTACTTTAGCAGGAGCAACTAAAAATGTTTTACCTTCAGGAGTTAGATAATGAGCACACCAAGCACACTTGCTACAATAAGAACAAAAGTAAGGCGATTAACTGGTCGTCCTTCACCTCAGCAGATTTCTGATGCTGAAATAGATGATTATGTCAATACTTTTTATCAATATGATTTTCCGGAACATTTGAGAGTTTTTTCAAATAACGGTGTTTTTACATTTATGACAGAAGCAAATGTTGATCAATATACAATGCTTACAACAACTCCTGCAGCACCTGAATATAATGCTTTAACTGTAACTTTTGATGGGGCTCCGAGGCAAGCAGCGGATGTTTATTATAACCTACAACCTCCCGTTTACATAGCGGGCTATCAAAGTAATTATTCGCAAAGTAGAGAGCAGTTTTTTAGAACATATCCTTCCTTAGGGGATGTAATTACTACAGTTCTTGGAGATGGTACTCCAGGACCTTATACCTTTACTTTAACTAGCACACCTGCATTACAAAACAGTATTTCTATAGGAGCAATTGATAGCACAGGAGATACAGTTAAAGTTGTGGATGATCCCCAGGGTAGGCTAACTGGAAATTGGATGATAAGTAATTTAGAAACTGCTGTTACGGGATCTATAAATTACATAACTGGAGCTGGAACTATTACTTTTACAAATAATATTCCATCTGGGAATGAAATCACCATCATATATACTCCGTATGAGGCTAACCGACCTCAATCAGTATTATTCTATGACAACATCATAACATTGCGTCCTGTCCCCGATAGAGCTTATCCTGTGGCATTAAATGCTTTTTTAACACCTTCAGCTCTTTTAAATTCAACTGATGATCCAACATTAAAGCAATGGTGGCAATATTTAGCCTATGGAGCTGCTAAAAAAATATTCGAAGATTCCCAAGATCCTGAAGGTATATCGCAAATAATTAGTGAATTTAAAAATCAGGAATCTTTGGTGTTAAATCGCCATATCGTTCAACAAACTAACGAAAGAACTGCCACTATTTATACAGAAATGACCGGTGGTTCATACCATAATTTCAGCAATAGGTTTTAAGATGGTTTATACAACAAATATCCCCCAACCAACAGATGATCCTTCAACTACTAGTCAATCTCAATTTTTGAATAACTTTAATGATATTTCTACAGTTATGTCAGTAGATCATGTTGGCTTTAATGATGCAGATCAAGGAAAGCATTCATTAATAGATTTTGTAAGACAAACTCTTCCTCAAAGTGCAAATGCAAATGAAGCTCTTTTATTTGGAGCACTTCAATCAGGAGCAACAGAACTATTTTTTGGAAGAGATGGCAATGCTGCTACACAAATGACGGGGATAATTCCAAGCACAGGAGGAGGAACAGCTACATCTTATTCATGGGATTTTGCTAGCGGTTTATCAATAAGATTTGGAAATGTTATTCATACTGGAACTGCTACCACAATTACATTTGATACAGCTTTTCCAAATTCTGCTTATGTAGTGTTGTTTAGTCCTCAAGGAGCTGCTGCTTTAGTTACAGGAAATAATGTTCAATCACTAACTACCGCAAATTTTACTTTGAATTCTTCTTCATCTGCCCCTGCAGGAAGTCGTTATTATTATGTTGCATTAGGACGTTAAAATGGTTCTCAAATCATATCTCATTGGACCTCAAAAAGAAGGTTGGATAAATAGATCAGAACCTTTCTATTTACCAGAAAATGCATTTTATGATTTAGAAGATGCATATGTGTGGAGAGGAAAAGTAAAAAAACGATTTGGATATTCATTAATTGGAGACACTGATCTAGATTCTCGTTTAAGAATTAATTTAGGAGCTATTCCTGGAGGAGGAACGTTAGCAGCAACAGTTCCTGGTTCTATATTTAAGGTGGGACAAATGTTTTCTGTGGGAAACGATATTTTAACAGTTGTTACAGCAGGAGCTGCGCCGATGCTAACAACTAATAGTCCTACTACTACAGGAACCTATAATACAGCAACAGGAGCCTTTAGTATTACTGGAACAATTGGTACTGATGTTTATTTTTATCCTGGAGAACCTGTTATGGGGCTAAGAGGATGGGAAACTTCTGATATTAATATGGAAGATGTTATTGCTTTTGATACTCAGTTTGCATATCAATTTTTATCAGGAGCCTGGGAAAGAATAAGTACTACTCCTGCAACAGATCCTGCTCAATGGACCGGAAGCAATTCTCGATTTTATTGGACTGTAAATTATAGAGGAGCAAATCCTCAAGATTTATATTTTTATGAAGTTAATAATAAAGCATTTGATGTAGCCACAAGAACACTTGATGGAATAAAATATTTACTACCAGGAGGAGTTACATGGACAAATTTAAGGCCTCAGCTTGCGGCTGGACCTCCTCAACGTATATTAGAAGGCGCTAGAATTATTTTAGGCTTTAAAGACAGATTAATAGTTTTTAATACTATTGAATCTTCAGCCGGAACAGATGCAAATTTTTATAATCGTGCAAGATTCTCTCAAAATGGAAATCCTGTCGCTGCTGATGCATGGGATGATGTTACTCCTGGAAAAGGAGGATTTATTGATGCTCCTATTGAGCAACAAATTGTTTCAGCGGAAAGATTACGAGATAGATTAATTGTTTATTTTGAAAGAAGTACATGGGAATTAGTTTATACGGGAAATGAAAGCGCACCATTTAAATGGCAGCAACTAAATGATGAATTAGGATGTGAAAGCTCTTTTTCTATTGTAGGATTTGATAAAAACGTAATAGGGGTTGGAAATGTAGGAATTCATGACTGTAATGGTGTAAGTGTAGGTAGAATTGATGCAAAAGTTCCTAATGAAGTTTTTAATATTCATAATGGCAATGATGGTCCTGCTAGGGTTTATGGGATACGCGACTATTATAATGAACTTGTATACTGGACTCTTCCTGATACTGATTCTGAGCCTACATTTCCTACAAGAATCTTAGTTTATAATTATGAAAATAATTCGTGGGCTCTTTTCAATGATTCTTTTACATGTTTTGGATTTTTCCAAAAAAGATCAGATTTAACGTGGGCAGATTTGGGAGCAAAATTCGGAAATTGGCAAGGATGGAATGTTCCTTGGGGTTCCCCATTTTTTCAATCAGATTTTCCAGATATAGCCTCAGGTAATCAACAAGGATTTGTTCATATCATAGATAATGATCGTCCATCCAATGCTCAAAGTCTTTACATTACTGATATGGATACTGCGCAACAGCGCTTTACGATTATAGATCATAATTTAAAAACTGGAGATTTTGTTTATGTAGAAGATTTAAATGGAATCACATTAGCAGATGTAAATATTACTACGTTTAAAGTTGTTAAAATCGATGATGATACAATTCGACCTGACTTTGGGGCATCTCCTAACTTTAGTTGGACTGGTACCTATACAGGAGGTGGAAAGATTGGAAGAATTAGCAATATAAAAATACTTTCCAAGGAATTCAATCCAGGAACTCCTATTGGACAACAATTTTCAATGCCATATGCAGACTTTTTGCTTTCTAAAACTTCTGAAGGGGAAGTTTCTTTAGATTATTTTATCGATACTAGTGATAGTGAATCGACAAATGATAATGCTGCTCCAGGAGCTCTTTTAGGTACTAATATTCTTTATACGCAACCAGAAGATTCTTCAAATCCTCTTGCTTTTGAGACTCAACAACAGTTATGGCATCGATATTTTATTCAATCTCAAGGAGCTTTTATTCAGTTAAAATTATTCTTATCAGATGATCAGATGCAAAATCTTACAATTTCTCAATCTCCTTTTGAATTGCATGCCATTTTATTATATGTACAACCACAAGGAAGAATAATAGGTCCATGAGCAGTTCATTTTCAGATTTTCCAGATAGCTTACTTCCAGAAACTTTTGTTATTCCTGATGAACCAGAAGAGCTTAAAATTAAACTTTATCAGTATTTAAATGATATTGCAATTGCATCGAATTCAAAAACAAATGGGTCTTATTATGATGAAGAGGTTTTAACAGGACAAAAATTATTTCCTGCTTATGATGCTTCGGGAAATGCAAACACAAGATTTAGAGATATTTATAGAAAAGTAATTGATACTGGAGCTCTTCCAAATGCAACATTTAAAAATGTGCCTCATGGCATTCCATTTGATAGTAATTATGCAGTAATAAAATTTTATGGGGCAGCCTATAACTCCACATTACTTGCAGCTATTCCTCTTCCAAATGTAAATATTCTTGTTCCTACTGATGTAGTGCAATTGAGTTTAAATTCTACAGTTGTTTCATTAAGTACTTCAACAGCAAGTTATGCTACAGTTGACCGTTCTTATGTAGTTGTAGAATATGTTAAATTGTTGTAAAAGAAAAATTAAAATAAATAGGTGTTTATATGGCTTTTATGGACTTTCTCCTTGGTAAAGGATCAAAAACTAAAACTAAACCAATTTACACTCCTCAACAAGAAGATTTATTAAATCAGCTTCTAGGGGGTGTTCAACAACAGATTCCAGCAGGATTAGCGAATCTTCAAAAAATTTTAGGTGGTGATCCTAGAACTTTTGAAGCTTTTGAGAGACCTGCACGAAGAGGATTTGAACAAAAAACCCTTCCTACAATAGCTGAGAGATTTACTGCTGGGTTGGGAGAAGGAGGACAACGTTCTTCAGCATTTGGACAAGCTTTAGGGCAAGCGGGAAAAGAATTAGAAGAAGATATATTTGCAAGTAGAATTGGAATGCAACAAGATGCTTTATCACAATTATTACAGCTTCTTCAACCATCACTTGCTCCAAGACAAATACAATATACAAAACCACGTCAACCTGGATTATTAGAAAACTTACTTTCATCAGTTGCGGCGGGATTTACAGGAGGTTTTAGATGACAATTTATAGTGGTCCTGAAGCTTTTGAAGATCAGACTCCGTCGTTAGCTCAATCTTTAGGAACTTCTCTTGGAGCTCCGATTGGATCTGGATTACGAATGCTATTAAATTATAAGATGCAAGAAATGGCTAAACAAAAGCAATCGGAACGTTTAGCAGAACTTTTGCATGGGACGGCAGCTCCTTCTACAATGCAAATTGAAGGTGAAGTTGAAAGAGGTCCTATAGGAGAAGGAGGTGACATTTCTGATGAAGCAATAGCAATGGTAACTCAATCTGATCCGAATTTAGCTCGAGTTTTGCAGAGCCAAAAAGAATCTAAAATCAGACATACTGAAGCAAAAGCAAAAAGAGAAATGCAAAGAGCTCTTCCTTTTTTAAAACGTGTTGATGAAAGATCCGAAATTCTTCCTCAAAAAGAGAGCTCACTTCATTTAATGGAAGATGCTGCTAAAGAAGGAGATTTAAGCTATTTTTCTCCAGATAATATAGCTGAAATAACTGGAGTTGAAGCGTTTAGGACTCCTAAAGGCGCTCAGTTTATTTCTGCCGGAAAAGAATATTTTTTAGGTTCTTTAAAAAGAGCTGGCACTCGTCCTAATCAATGGATTGAGCAACAAATTCAAAAAATGCTTCCGAAGATTGGAAGAAGTAGAAAGGCAAATTTAACAGTTATTGAGACATTAAAAAGTGAGCTTGAAGTTGAAAAAAAACAAATGGATTTAATCGAGGAAATTGCAGCTGAAGATGAAGCAAAATATGGATATATTCGTGGAAATATCGCAGGTGAAGTTCGTAAGAGATTGAAGAAGTTTGCTGATGAAGAACAAAAAGATCTCCTAAAAAGACTTCGAGCTATTGATAAAGGAGAAAATGTGGGTCCTGAAGAAGTTACTAAAGAAGAAATATTAATGATTGATCCGGCTGGAAATATTCGAAAGCTTAGAAAAAGTGATAGAAATGCGGCTATAAAAGAAGGTTATAAATTATATAAATGAGTTCTTCAAATCCTTCATTTAAAGAATTTGGCGAAATTGTCGAAAGGTCCTCTCCGATAAAATTCAAAGAATTTGGTGAATTGATTGATAAACCACCAACAGTTTCCGAAAAAGCCACTCAAAGATTTCGGCCTGGAGCGGGTGGAAAAGCTCTTCTTCGCGGATTATCAAAAGCTGCAATGGCAGTTCCAGAAATGGGTCCTTTAGGTGCTATTGCTCCAAGAGGTCCTATTACTCGCTCACAACAAGAGCAACAATTAGAACAACTTTTAGGAGATCCAGAAGCTGGATTTGCTGAAAAAGCTATTGAAAGAGGAGCAGAAATCGCTCCATATTTAGCCGGCGGTGAAGCTGGATTACTTCCAAAATTAGGAAGAACCGCTCTAACAGCATTAGCGGGTCAAACAGCAGAAGAGTTTGGATTAGGAGAATTAGCTCAAACTGGAGCTGAAATTGCTGCTATGGGACTTCCAGGATTTAGAAAGAAAATTGTTCCTACCAAATCTCAAGAAGAAGTAGTTAAAATGCTGCGCAGAAGGGGATTAACTGAAGAACAAATAGCTCCTCTTATTCCCTCTGAAAGAAAAAGTGCTTTATTAAGTAAAATAGGAGCACGAGGATATCGTACAAGAAAAGCTGCTCAACGAACAAAAGATGCGTTGGGAGATCTTTATTCACAAATAAATTTAGAAGGAGAAAAGTTGCCTATTCTTTCATCAAACAGGGCTTCTTCTCTTCAATCAGAATTAATGAGCAAGCTAGAAAAACTTCCCTCTTCAATTAGAAAAACAGCCGAAAAAGATTTAAATGAATTATTCAGAAAACCAGTAAAAGCTTCTGATCTTATAAATTTTTGGCAAGATATTAATTCTCAGATAAACTGGAAATCACTTAAAGGAGGAAAAAAGAGGCTAAATTCTTTAAAAACTCCTTTATTAGAAGGAATTAAAGATGTTAGTCCTGAATTAGCAAGAGATTTCGAATTAACAAATAAACAATATTCGAAATTTAATAATCTATATAAAAACTTGCAACCACAAAGTCTTGATAGATGGATGACTTTAGGAGAAACAGGAGCATTTTTTTATTCATTAATGAAGTATGGTCCTAAAGGAGCAGCAAGTGTTGTTGGCACTGATGTGGCCAGAAGAATCGCCTCCGAAATGTTGATAAATCCTCATTTGCAAAATCTAATGAAGCAAATGGGGAAAGCCCTTCAACAAAATAAAGTGGGAATTGCAAAAAAGATTCAAGATAAAATGGTCAAGGAATTGAAGAAAGAAGGAATTGATTTATCATTCCCACAGGATAATAATAACACCTAATATAGCAAATAAAAATGTAATCATATTTCTGCTTTAATTTTTTATACTTTTTTCAAGTTCTAAAATTCTCTGGTCCAACTTACAAACGGTTTTTAGAAGCTCTATTATATCCTCACGCATTTGTTCTATAGGATATGCCAAAATTATTGTTCCATCTGGAGACTCAATGTATTTATTTTCGAACTTTTTTAAGCTTTTTTTTATTTTTTCCATCTTAGTTTTCCTTAATCTTTCTTTAAAGATACATTATATCTTTGTGCTTCGATATTGCATAAGCGCCCATGGAAATCTTTCATTTCTTTGTCCATAGAAGCCATTAAATCGAGAGCTCTCCGATTATCTGCGCGAGCTTCGCTTCTATTCCACGCGAACATCCCTCCCATTGCTGCTATTATTGTTAATACTTGAGTCCATTCCATTATTTTTTCCTCTCAATTTTAATGAATTTATCTTCACCTCTTTCAATTTTTCGAACCTTTTCTATTAGAACTCGATTTACAAAAACACCTAGAGGAGTATTTGTGAGAGCAGAATATCCTTTCAGCTTAGCTTTTAATTCCTCTGAAATATTTACTGTTAATCGTTTAGTTTTAGGTCCATGCATAGGTGATTTCCTGCTTTTATGCTTAATATATCTCAAAAACAATAAAAACGAAACATTAAAATAAACAATATGTTAACTAAAAAAATAAAGAACTAACTTAACCCCAAGGATTAAAAAATGCCTAGACGTACTCAATCATATGGACTAAATAACCCTTTACAAGATGTTTTCCCATTGCCAGTTTTGGCACAACGTGCACCAACTACCAACGACACACGCTATGAAGTGGGTCAAATCTGGGTTGATGAAAGTGCTAATACTATTTATGGACTAACTGGTGTAGCCTCCGCAAGCGCCAACTGGACTCTTTTAGGTCCTGGAGCTTCTGATGTAGATACACTAACAGGAGATGTTGGAGGAGCCATTTCCCCCGTGGCTGGAAATATAACCTTAGCCGGCGGCACAAACATTGGCACATCTGGCGCAGGAAGCACAATTACATTCAATTTAGATGCAGCTATTACTCTTGCAACATCTGTTACTTCTCCTTTATACACTTCCGCAGCAGCAATGGATATAAATGTTGCAGCAGGCTCAGATATTACAATTCAAATGGGTGATGCCGCAGGCGCCAATGTTATAGATTTTGAAGATTCTGCAAGCGCAACAGTAGCATCACTTGATTCTAACGGAACTCTTACAGTTGTAAATATGGATGGTATAATTGGAGCAACCACACCTGCAGCTATTACAGGAACTACAATTATTGCTAATACTTCTGTGACTTCCCCTTTATATACAGCTAATGCCGCAGATGCTTTAGTGCAAGCTGGAGGAGCAAATGATGTCGTTCTTAGGCTTGGTGATAATGCTGGAGCAACT
This sequence comes from uncultured Bacteroidaceae bacterium, assembly GCA_964345075.1. GTDB lineage: Bacteria > CAIWAD01 > CAIWAD01 > CAIWAD01 > CAIWAD01 > CAYFPS01. Next base: position 9,405 of record CAYFPS010000028.1, read on the forward strand.
TTCTTTAGGGTTCAAGATAGCGATAGCGCAGACCAGTTTACAATTGATTCTGATGGAGCATTAAGTGCTTTAACTGGATTAACTGTATCAGGAGCTGCTATTTCGCTTAATGATAACTCTAACTTTAACACTTCCATCAATACTGGAACCTCTACAGGAACTGTTACAATAGGAAGTGCAAATGCAGGTATTATAGACATCGGATCTGGAGCTGCAATAACAATCGATACAGCAGCTGGTGTATCTATAGATGGCGCTACTGCTTCTAACTTTACCGTCACTGGTGCTTCTGAAGATTTAACGCTAAGTTCGACAGGTGGCTCTGTTAATATGATTGCTACCGAAGCGGATGCTCAAGCAATTCTAATAGATGCATCTGACGCCGCTGGTGGTATTGATGTGGATTGCGGATCTGGTGGTTTTGACCTTCTTGCAACAGGTGGTGCTTTTTCTATAGACGGACAAGCAGCATCTAATATCACAGTAACTTCAGCGGGACTTGATCTTTCTTTAGAAGGAGTTGGTTGTGCGGTTAGAATGACTTCAACAGAAGCTCAAAATGATGCGATTTATATAGAAGCAAGCGCAGCAAATGGTGGTGTTGAAATTCAAGCTGGTACTGGTGGTATCAGAATGGGTGATACCGTAGATTGTTTAGGAATTACAATGGGTAACATTGCTCCTACTGCTGGCAGAAATATAACAATAGGATCTGGAACAATTGTAACAGCAGCTGTAACCGATGATATTTCCATTGGAGATGGAGGAGCAACTACTAATGTAAATTCTGTTAAGCACGTTGATATTAACAATGGTGGCGTTACAACTGGTGTTGTTGAAACATTTATTGGTTGTGGAGCAGTAACTTCAGGCACTCATACCATGGAAATTTCCACAGGTAATGTAGCAGCAGGAACTGCTAGTGTAGACATTTCTACAGGAACCGGAACTAAAACTGTAAATGTGGGTAATGCAGATGCAAATACAACATTCAATATTGATGCAATTACAGCTATTAATACAGATGTTAATGCAGCCTTCACTGTTAACACTGGAACAAGTACCGGAGCAATTACATTAGGAGCTATTGCTAATTCAGGTGCAGTTGCTATTGAATCTAGCACTACAATCGACCTTGATGCAGCGGGTGCAATTTCAATTAATTCCACAGGGGGAGTTCTAAATATAGGTGATGATGCAGTAGCACAAAATATAAATATTGGTACTGGTGCTGCAGCAAGAACAGTTACAATAGGGAATGCTAGTGGAGCAACTAGTGTTGTTGTGAATTCTGGAACCGGAGCGGCAAGCTTTGGTGCAAATGCTACAGCTCATACAACTACTGTTGGAAGTACAACAGGAGCTGCTGCAACAGTTATACAGGCTGGTACAGGCGAAATTACAATGACAGGAACTGTGAAGCAAATTGATGCTGAATTAATGGGACAAAGCGGGATTTATGTTCCTACATTTACTCAAGATGCTCCAGCAGTTAGTGCTGCTAATACAGGAGGAGTTCCAACAGGAGCAACTGGCGATGTTAACCTTTACACCTTACAAGGTGGTTTTGTAATGCAAGGGTTTGTTGTCGGAGCTGGCCAAACTATTTTGCAACCTCTTATGGGAGCAAATGGTTTAATTATTAATATGGACCAAACAAACACAGAAGGAATGGAATACAACTTTCCTTTCTTCCAGTATACAATTGGAACAAGCCCAGCATTTGCTTTTGAACTTGATCTATATATTAATGATATGGATGGAGCAGAACCATATATCTTTGGTTTTAGAAAAACTGAAGCAAACAATGCATCTTACATTGCTTATGATACTTGGGCAACAATGGGAATGATTGCTTCTTCTTCCACAACTAATGTTGTATTAGCAACAGAGTTGAATGGAGGAGGTGTAACAACTACCAATACAACAGATGCATGGGGTGGTGACGGTTCTACTAATACTCTTAGAGTTTTAGTTGATGCAGCAGGAAATGTAACTTATACAATCAATGGAGCTGCTCCAAGTGTAACCGCAGCCTTCCAATTTGATAATGCAGATGTAGTAATTCCTTACATAAGAATTGAACACTCTGCATCTGCTACAGATGTTGCTATAACTGGCATGAGAATTGGTTTCCAAGCATAAAAATATTTGTTTTAAGAGCGTCTACTCACAGGCGCTCTTATATTATGCAAATAGAGAATTGTTTCTTGAAAAAATATAACTTATTTGGCATTTCTAAATTAACGTCTAAACAAAAGAGGAACCAATGGAAATTACAACACAGAGCCAAATAAAATTTAAATTAACTATAGAAGAAAACACTTATTCTTTTACTGTTCCACATGGAGCACCAATTGAACAAGCATTAAAAGCATCAAGTTTTTTTACATCTGCAATGGTCAAAATGAAAAAAGAACATGATGAGGATGAAGAAAAATCTCCTTCAGAAATTATTGAAGAAGTAGATAAACCTGAGGAATAATTATGGGTTATGGAACACGCGTAATATTTGATACAATACGCACGTTAGCGTTTGGAGATTTTGCGGGCACTTATGTTGCATTAGGAACTCCTTTAACAGATCATTGTAGACTTATCCAATTTAGTAATAGTACAAATGAAGATATCTTTGTATCATTTAATGGAACAGATCACAATCTAAGAATAGCATCTAATGCGTTCAAACTTTTCGATTTATCCTCAAATAAAATTCGTGATGACGGTCTTTTTATAGCATCAGGAACACAGTTATATGTAAGATATGTTGGATCAGCAGGAACATCAGGCAATGTATGGGCAGAAGTGATGTATGCTGAAGGAGGAAAATAATGTCTCAACAAGGAATTCTGGCTGAAACAACAACACCTCTTCCAAATGTAGAAACCCTTACCGGAGATAGCGGAGGAGCGGTTGGCCCTGATGGCGCAGGCAATATTGATATATTAGGTGGCGATACTCTAACTGTTGATGGTAATCCTGGAGCAAATACATTAACCATAAATGCTTCTGACAGTGGTTATCCCATTACTCCTTTTGTAGTAGGTCCGGTTGGAGAAGCAGGCTATCAAACTATTCAAGATGGTCTTGATGCTGCTAATGCTGCAGGTGGGGGAATGGTATTTGTACAAAATGGTACATATACTGAAAATTTAACTTTCTATGATGGAATAGCATTAATTGGAGAAGGTGAACAAAATACTTTCATTAATGGAACTCATACTCCTCCTATTTCAGGAACTTTAAATATATTTAGAGTAACTTTAGCAGACGCTACAGCAATTTTTTCTTCAGCTGCTGCCGGAACAGCCGCCTTAATAGTAGAAGATTGTACCATTAATGTTACAAATGGTTATGCATTTGATATGGTAAATTGGACAGCTGCCGGATCTATTGCAGTTTTTGATATTGGAAATTTTGGTACTAATGATGGATTTGTAAATAATACAGGGGGAACAGGTTTCTTTTGCTTTGCTGCAGGAATGGGTAATGGAACTGCGAATCCAATGATATTGAGTGGATTTTGTGAATTTTCTGCTGCTGTTGAAATAGGTTGTCCTATTAATTTAGTAACTGGAGCGCAGTTAGTTTCAATTGGTGGTCTTTATGATCATACTGTCACAATAAGTAACAATGCAACTTTCACATCGCAACTAGATAGTTTTGTAACAGGATCGGATGCGGCAATAATTAATAATTCATCAGGAAATTCAGCAATATCAAATTGTTCTATAAATACTAGTAATAGTCCTGCAATAGATGGAACTGGGGTTGGCACATTAACTCTAACAGGAATAGATTTTGTAGATAATTCTTCGCTTGGAGGAAGCTTAGTAATTTCTGGAGGAAATTCATATAGTGGAACATATAAATCAGATTATACTGATCATGGAGTGTTGCTTGGGAAAGGATCTGTTAGCGATATAGTAGCAACTACTGCCGGAACCAATGGACAACTTCTTATAGGAGCAACAGGTGCTGACCCAGCATTTGCTAATTTAACTTCTACAGGAGGCACGATTGCCATCACTGAAGGCGCAAACACATTAAATATTGAATCAGGATCTATAGTCGCAACTAGCTATGACACAGATAGTGGAACCGCTATTCCAGCTGCAAATGTTTTAGATATAGTAGGGACAGCTGCTCAAGGTATTTCTACAAGTGGAGCTGGAAATACAGTCACAATAACATGTTCTGATGCATCTGATCTTCAAAAAGGTGTTTCTTCTTATGATACATATGATTTCATAGTTACAGCAGGAGAAGTTAAATTAAGAGAAGGAGTTTCGATTTTATATGTAGGAAAACATGGAAATAATTCTGCTGATGGACTTACTTATGAAAGTGCATTTCTAACATTTACAGCAGCTTTGGCAGCTGCAGGAGCCAATACAGTAATTGTATGCTTTGATGCAGGAACTTATACAGAAAATTTAACAATGGTTGCAAATGTAGATATTTTTGCATGCAATGCCACATTAGATGGAAATATTATTCTTGTTGATTTTTCTAATGTTAAATTTAAAGCACAAACTGTTGCCGCAGGAAATGTAGGAATTTCAAAAACTACAGGAACAAACTATTCATTTGTCGTAATTGATGATATTGATTTAACAGGAAATGCTATAGGCGTTCTAGTAACTGCAGGATTTATCAATTTTACCTGGAAAACTCTTACAGTTGCAGATGGTTTTGGAATTGGAGATGGAACAACAAATTTATTACACCTGCATCTTAAGGGAGGAGATATATATGTTACCGGAACTGGAGTTGCGTTAGCGAGAGGTTTTGCAGGAACAACAGTTGGAAGAATTGATCATATTTTAGATACTGGCGGAGGAAATGGAACTGGGATTCTGTCTATTGGCGGAACAATGGATTTGTCTATTAATAGAATTGAAGGGTTTGCTACAGGAATAGATTGTAATGGCGGAACACTAAATCTTTCTATTAATGAGCTTGATTCTACGGTTGCATACGATATTGCGGGTGGTAATTTAAACTTACATGTAAATGAATTAACGGGTACTGAAACTTCTAGTGGAGGAACAAGAAGGATAATTTCTGCTGAAGATGGAATAAATAATGTTGTTATTGGAGATACGATAGCTGCTGCTGGAACATTTTCTACAGTTACAGATACTTCTAGAACTCAACACGCCGTAAGTATTTATGGGGCAAGTGGAGTTTTATCAGAAGTTGGTCCATTAACTAATGGACAACTTGTCATTGGAAGTACGGGAGTTGCTCCAGTTGC
>CAYFPS010000028.1:14674-34825 GCA_964345075.1 uncultured Bacteroidaceae bacterium
ACAAATGGAGCTGGTTCCATTACGATTTCTTCTTCAGGCGGTGGAATTGCTTGGACAGAAGTAACTGTTGTTGGTCCAACTACCATGAGTGTTGATAACGGATACATTGCAAATAATGCTGCACTTGTAACTTTAACATTGCCAGCAACGGCTGCTGTAGGATCTGTAATAAAAGTTGTAGGAAAAGGTGCAGGTGGTTGGAGTATTGCTCAGAATGCGGGACAAACAGTTCATTTCTTAGCACAAGACTCAACAACAGGGGCAGGAGGAAGTGTTGCATCATCAACACAATATGATTGTGTAACTTATATATGCACAACAGCAAATACTGATTTCGTTGTAGAGTCAGCAGTTGGAAACCTTACAGTAACATAACAAAGGTTATAAAATGTTTTTAGATCCATTATTTTTTGAAATTCAATTTAAACCTTTACTTTTCGTCATAGGAGTAACATTAACATTTTAGATAGGTAATACATGACTCAAAATGCAATAAACAATACAGCCTCAACTTTAACTGTAGGGAATGCATCCTCAACTAATTATATATCTCAATTACGATCAGCTTCCGGTCAGTGGTTAAGTTGGAACGATTCAACAGATACTTTTGGTCTTTATAATAGAGCTGGCACCCCTGAAGGAAATATAACCGCAGATATTGGTACTCTTTGTATTGATACAACAAATGGTGTGTTATATATAAAACAAACAGATAGTGCAAATACTGGATGGACAAGCGTGGGGGGAGCAAGTGGAGCAGTTCTTCAAAGTGTATCTTCTTCTACTACCTCTGTTGTAACAACAACAAGTACAATTCCAGCAGATAATACAATTCCACAGATAACAGAGGGAGCATCTGCTTTAACAGTCGCGATTACACCTGCGGATAGTACAAACGTATTGTTTGTTGAAACATGGGGAAGATCAGACCCAGGAGCTACCAATATAATAGGTGCTTTATTTAAACAAGGAACAGCTAATTCTTTTGTAGCAGCGTTTATAAATGCTAGCTATTATCTCGCTGGAACTGTTGTAGCAGGATCAACTTCATCACAAACTTTGGAGTTTAGGATTGGATCGCAAGCTGGAACGACTGTCGCTGTAAATGGTACCACAGCAGGAACACATTTTTGGGGAGCAGCAGGTCTAATGTATTTACGTGTAACGGAATTATTACCTTAATAAAAAATAATAGGAGATTATATGAAAAGAATTTTAGAAGGGGCTAGTGTTTTAACTGCAATATTTATGATTTTTTCTGTCGGAGCCTTTTTCATATTTAGCATTCAGAATAAAACAAATAAAAGCAAAGAAAGAAAACGTTCTGAAGAGATGATTAGAGAAGCTCAAGTAGATTATGAAAAAAAGATTCATCAGAAAGAAAAAGAAATAGAAGATATAAAAAAAGAATTTGAACTATTTTATGAAGAAATGCACCCTTTTATTTATCAAGGAAATTAAATTTTAGGGCATTTAATTCGGTAAAAACCAATTCCTGAATTTTTCTTAATATATTTGTCGACTTCTATGCCATCAAGCTTCATTTGATCAATGTCATAAGCTTTCCGAGGAGCGCATCTTTGAATCCAAAATCCATAGGACGTAAAATTTCCATCATCACCAAATTCTATTATTTGTGATTTAAGAGCCTTTTTACGCTCTTGAGCAGCTTTCTCAACTAAATCATGGTCTCTATATTCATTAAGCAATTCACGCAGTTTAGGGTCTTCTATTATGATGTAATCGTCCTCTGAAGGTGGTGGTGGTATTCCCATTTGCACTAATCTCCAAAAGTCTAAGGCTTTTTCTTTCATTTCTTTTTGAAGAGTTGGTTGAGCAAATGCCTCAATAATTATACAAGAATTATAACGATAATCCCAAATAGCAAAAAAAGCTCTGATAGGCTTACAAAGCATAATTTGCCATTGAATTTGATGTTGCCAATAAAGAGGAAGTTTAAAATTGTTACGAGCATCATTCAGAATCTCTTCTTTTACAGGACATTTTATTTCACATAATGTCTTTGAAGTAGAGTCATAACCATCTAAAGAAGCTTTAAAAAAAGAATTTTCAATATCTTCGATACATAATGGCTCTAATTTAAACTGTTGGTTTTTATTTATCCACTCTCTAGCAATAGGTTCATTTTTTATTCCATGTGCCATAGCGGGATTAATTTCATCAGTTGACCTAAAACCACACTTTTCATCCCAGAGTTGAAGAGGAGTTTTGAATTTATTGCTTTTCATCAAAACGCTAATATCAGAGGCTCCCAATCCATTACGCCGCCAATCAAGCCATTCCTTTCCAGATTGTTCAATAAATGAAACTACTTTCAACACCATACTCCTTTATCATCGATAATTGAGTCGTCTTTTTCATTCTCTTTTTTCACAGAAGGACCAAATGAGATGGAGTCAGCATTAATAGAAAGATCTACGCTAATGTCTCCTCTTTTATTTTGATAAGTAGAAGGAGGAGATAAATCTCCCATTACAATCACGCATTTACCCTTTTTTAAATATGATAATATAGAAGAATGTTGTTCATTCCATGAAGAAACTTTGTACCAAACCGTCAGTTTTTCTCCATGTTTTTTAAAGTTTAAACCTAAAGGAAAAGAAACAACCTTTTTTCCTGTGGAAGTAACTCTTTCTTCAGGATCTCTACCAACAAACCCCATAACAATGATCTTTTGCACCTTAATCCTCCTTCGCTCGCTTTATATCTCTGATTCTTTCGATGCATTTAGTATATCTACTTGCAGGAAGGTCAGCTAATTTTTGTATAGAAAATCCCTTAAGAAGGCTTTCTAAAATCTCAGGATGTGAAGAAAGCTCTCCAGAAATAACCTGAAGTTGTGCTTTTGTGATCTTAGAATTTTCTGTTGAAGTCATATTTCCAGCTCTTGGATCTTTCATAGCAACTTCTCCATCATCATCTTCATCACTTGCTACTACTCCAGTTAAAGCAGCATACATGTATCTTCTTAAATAAGTTAAGTAACTTCCCATTGTCTGAATATCGTTTTTAGGTGGTTTTACTTGCATATTAGAATCAAGCCATTGTCCTGAGGAATGACAAAGTCTACTATGAAGAAAAATTCTTCCTTCCTCATCTGTTACAGTTCTTTGTATTACGCAAATCCCATTCTTTGCTAAAAAAGGACGAGATGCTTTAACAACTGAGGCTAAATCAGCATATCTAGATTTAAAGTAAGGATTAACGCTATCAGTTTTGGCGACCTCCATTTCTAGTTGTGACTTAGCAAGAGCCTCAAAAAGCTTGTCAAGTTCAGGAGACTCCGTTTGTTTAGTGGCTTTTGTTTCAGATCCATTTTGATCTAAAGCTTCTATGTTTGCAGCAAAACTCATTAGTTCCTCCTCTGTTTGGTGGTTTTCATTGGTTGTCATACAGTCTCCTATTAAATTTCTTCTTCAAGGACCCTGTATATTTTATTTTTAATTTCTTGAGTAGTGTTCTTCTCTATTTTATCTAACTTTCGATGATGTATTACACACACATCTTCTTTTCTCATGTGTAACATTTCTTCTGTTTGCTTGCTCATATCGTTTTTCCAAACTAAGTATTTCATAGCATCTAAAATAGTTTGAGGACAGATATCATTTAAAGAATCAAACAGTTGTTCGTACAGAGCATAAATAGCTGAAGCGTCATCTGTGAAAAAATTCTCCGTGTTTTCATCTTCATACAAAACAGGTTCGGTGTATGGATAATCATGACTTGTTAACATGGTGGTGTCCTTATGTTTTAGGTTGTCTTTAATCTAACTCTATAATACCATGCCAAATGACATTTTACGCAACCAAAAAGGCGCCATGTACGAAAATAAAATAAATTATAGCAAGGATCTTAAGGTCGTCCGAATGTTTTTGAAGAAGAAAAAAATAACTCTTATTGCTTTATCTAAAGAAATGAATTATAGTATTCGCCACATTTCACGCCTATTCAATGATAGTCAAGAAAAAATACCTCCGAGGTTCATGAATGAATTATTTAATGCTATTGAAATTATTCTTAAGAAAGACTTAAAAGAATTTTATAACTTATAAAGAGGTGAGATATGGATTATTTTGGTATAGATTTTTACTCTATTTTCTTTTGCATTCAAATGATTATTTTTTCCGTTATCGTTTACAAAAGTTATGCTCATTTGAGATATATTCGAAAAGTTTTAAGAGATGAATCCAATTTTCAAAAAAGATATTTTCTTCAACAGCTTGATGATCATACATGTGATTTATTTGACAAAATGGAAGATTTGAAATATGACATGATGGAAATACAGAAATGTGTTTTAGCTAACCTTAATGATAAAGTGAATTGGATTGACTTAAAGCATAAAAATCCTCCTCCTTTACAGTTAGTTCTTTTAAAATTAACTGGATCGGGAGAAAGTTGTAAAGGATGTATAAATCAAGAGGGAAATGCATGGAGTTTAATCGCTCCTTTAAATGGTAAGCTAAAGCTTGAAATGGGAGAGGTTAGTTTTTGGAAACCTCTTATCACTATTTAAAAAGAAGGCACTTAAGAAAATGATAACTTAAGTGCCTCAGACAACCTGAAGACTACCACCACGTAATCTAGAGGTACCTGAAATCCTAATCATTGAATGATTTTTTAGAAAGAAGATTCTATGATTCTTTAGCTTCAAATTCTTTTTTTGGTAGACAAGTTAAAGATTTTTTAGATAGGATAAACAAAAGAAAAAAAGAGAGGCCGTTTGAATGCCTCTCTTAAGTAGTTTTAACTCACCTCGCAAAAAGGAGCAAAAAGTATATGTCTCATTTAATTACTAAACAAGAACATTTACCAAAACAAAAAAGGATTTGTTTTGATATGAACCAACAAGGAGTTAATTCATATGAGCAATCATAATTCAGAAGATAATTATCAACAAGAAAAAAATCAAGAAAATCTCTCATTATCTTACACTATAGGGATTCCTGCAATCCTTGTGGATGATAAAAACCTTTCAGATAGACAGTTTCGTTTAATGATTCATCTTATAGGTTTAGCTAGAAAAGAGGGATACTGCTACGCATCAGATAAATATTTAGCAGAAAAAATGGGCATTTCTTTATCTCAAATAAAAAGAGAAATTCGAGAATTAGAGAAAAATGAATATATCACACGAAATACTGATAGAAGCAAGATGATTCCTAGTCGTTCTATTTATGTAACTCCAGCTTTTTCAAAAAAACCTTACGAAGGATCACCCATGAGCCTATCGAAGGGTCACCCACGACCCTATCGAAGGGCCACCGGTGAGCTACATAATATATTAAGTAGTAATAATATTATTAAGAAGAAAGAAAGAGAGAGAAAGAAAGTCGTCGCTACAGCTCCTCCCTCTCCCTTAATTTCTTTTGGTGAATTTAAGAAAATCAAGCTAACTCAGAGAGATTATGATTCTCTTCAAAAGAGTATTGGAAAGGAAGAACTGGATAAAACAATTCGAGATGCTGATGAATGGTTAGCTGCTTCAGGAAAAACAAAAAAGAACTATAAAGCATTTTTACAAAGTTGGATAAGACGAGAAAAGGAATTTAACTCTTCTAACCATCAATGTGTAAAATTAAACATCTTAGAGAAAAACAAAACTTATGCACATAACGTTGAGAAAATCTTAAGGAAAAATGGCATTCCAAAGGAGGTAAAGCTTCATGCAAATTCCTCCTATCTCGAGATTGGATTGAAAAATCATCCAACTACCACAATCATTGAGTTTAAGGAAAAAAACTTTCAAGAAAGACTGAGAAATGAGCTTCAAAAGATGGAATTAATGCAGTATTTGGACAAAGAAACTTAAAATTGTTATATCCCTGTTAGGGATATCTAAGTAGAGGCAAAAAAAGATGATCATTTATGAAATACCAGGAGATCCTATAGCTCTTCAGAGACACAGACATTCAGGTAAGAAATGTTATGATCCACAGAAAAGTATAAAACAAAACCATCAATGGCATATCAAAAGCCAAATTAAAGACCTTTTCCCGGCCTCTGAGCCCGTTAAACTGATTGTGGAGTATCATATGCCCATTCCCAAAAGTTATTCGAAAAGAAAGGCAAAAGAATGCGTTTTAGGACCACATAGCCAGAAACCAGATCTTTCTAACTTGATAAAATTCACTGAAGATACATTTAATAACATGATTTGGGAAGACGATTCTCTTATTTCTGAAATCGAAGCTAGAAAATTTTATTCATGGGAACCCAAAACAGTTTTTAGAATTGAACAAATAGCAAGAAAATATTTAGGAAAGATTGAATGAAATGTCTCCATTGTGAAGATTCAAAACTAAAGATAAAATCATTTGAAGCATATAAAACAAAAGATGGAGCTATTAGAACTTTTGAAGCTTATTTCTGTCCAAAATGCAAAGAATTTTATATGACTTCAAAACAAATAGAATCATATCGAAATAAAACATGGGGAGTTCTCATGAATCATTATGAAATGAAAATCAATATTTTACCTCAGGAGGAAGATGAAGAATGAAAACACTAATAGTTTATGCTAATGACTCAGTCTACAAATACAACGATCTTTATCTTCTACACTGTTATGAAATCGATGAAAATAAAATACTTAAAGTTACAAGAAGAAATCTCCAAACTGGAGAAGAACGAGATTTTGCATGCTTTAAAGAATGGGATTATTTTATCATTGAGGAGGAGATAGGTTGAAATGGATTATGATGATGACATAGAACTACAAACACTTTCTATAGAAGACATGGAAATAATCAGCGAAGCAATCTCAAGGGTTTGTATTTTATTAGAAGAAAAATTATATATAGATGAAAATGAAATTGTTCTAGCATGTTGGCGTTGTTTAAACCTCCATTTGTTACATGAGCAAAAAATACGTCCTAATTCCACTATCAAAACAAGAATGAATAAAATTACAATTGCACAAAATAACTTTATTAATGGATAAAAACGAATTAGAAGAAATAATGCCCGACATTTTCCAGACGCAAATTGACTACATAAATAATAAGCAAGATATCTTGAATTAATTTTTACTATTAATTAAAAGAAGCTCAAGTGAAACTACCACCACAAGAGCTATGCGTCACCAAATTTCTGTCTCTAAAGAATATATCGAAACAGTCTGTGAATGGCTAGAAACCTGGTCAAATGAAGAAACAAGCTGGACTATTCCTCAATTCCTAAAAAAGCATGGCATTGGATGGTCATATTTCAAAGGAATGATGGAGATTGACCCACTCCTTCATAACAGATTTCAAATAACTATTGCAACACTTCACGATAAATGGATTTCTTATGCGTTTGAGAAAAAAGAACTTCCTTTTCACTTACAAAAAATTATGATGAGATATCTTCGTATATATGATAACCATTCATTTTATGTAGAGCAACAAGCTAGGAATGGATTAGAAAAAGCGAAGAAAGAATTAGAAGAAAATGCAGATGTAAACGTCAATGAGTACACAACCGAAGACTATTCGCAAGAACGACTTGATGGACTTTATAAACGCATCTACGATGAAAACGTTAACAAACGTAGAAGTAGAGCGTCGTCTAAACGAATATAGACCACGTCCATATCAAGCTCCTATTTTAAAAGCCTTGAGCTCGGGCTATAAGCGTGTCTTAGCTATATTACCAAGACGTGCCGGCAAAGATATAACAGCACTAAATTATGTCATTCGCCAAATGTGGGAGAAACCTGGCGTTTATTATTATATTTTCCCAACTTATTCACAAGCTAAAAAAGTTATTTGGGATTCGATGACCAATGATGGGAAAAGAATACTAGATTATTTCCCAAAAGAATTAGTTCTTCAAATGAACTCCCAAGAAATGAAAGTGAGAATGATTGGAAAAAATGGACAAACATCCCTGTTTCAATTGATTGGTTCTGACAATTATAACTCACTAATGGGGACCAACCCTCGAGGATGCGTATTCTCGGAGTATTCGTTGCAAGATCCACTTGCCTATCAATATATACGTCCGATACTGACGGCCAATGGGGGTTGGGCCTTTTTTATCTCTACTCCGAGGGGTAAAAATCATTTATGGAGTCTCTATGAGCTTTCTAAGGAATCTCCAGATTGGTTTTCTTATAAGCTTACTTTGGATGACACTAATCATATACCACTTGAGGAAATAGAGAAAGAGCGCCGTGAAGGTTTAATGTCTGAAGATATGATCCAGCAAGAATACTACACATCTTTTGATATGGGAATCGAAGGTTCATATTACAACAAATATATTGATAGAATGAAGAGAGATCAGAAAATTGGAGATGTTCCCTGGGAATCGGCCTTCAAAGTTCATACAGCGTGGGATATAGGCGTAAGAGATCAAACATCCATTATTTTTTTCCAAACGATTGGTCAAACTGTTCGAATTATCGATTCTTATGAAAATTCTAAGGAGGGTTTAGAGCACTACGCGGAAGTTCTTTCAAATAAACCGTATCTTTATGGAACCCATATTGCACCTCACGACATAAGAGTAAGAGAATGGGGAAGTGGGATTACAAGAGTTGAGAAAGCTCGACAACTTGGAATAAATTTTACATTAGCCCCAAATTTTGAAGTTCCGGATGGTATTGAGGCATGTAGATCCTTATTTTCAAAATTATGGATTAACGAAGAAAAATGCGCTGATTTAATTAAAGCACTCGAAAATTATAGGCAGGAATATGATTCGAAGAAAAAAATATATTTACCTAGGCCTCTCCATGATTGGAGTAGCCACTATAGCGATTCTTTTAGATATTTGGCAATTTCACTTCCTAAAACATCTGATTGCATATCTGCAGAAGATCTAAATACTTTTCAACAAGAAGCATTATACGGATCAGAATCTAAAATTCCTAAATTTTTCCATCAATCTATAAACCATGGGCAATATTAATGACTCTATTTCCTCAAATTACATCAGATTTCTATTCATATCAAACAGATGAAGATAAAGGCATAAAAACTAGAATGGAGGAGACTTATGCTCAGTCTATTACTATTAATCAGTCATTTTGGTCAGAAGCTGATTTAGACTCACGATTTAAAGCTGGAGATCAAAGTCTTTGGGATGATGTATATGGAAATCTTCCAGCATTTCGCAGGCGTGTATTTAATTTTAATCGTATTAGGCGCGTCTGCAACATGATAACAGGTTATCAAAGACGAAATAGAAAATCCTCTATTGCAATTCCCATGGAAAATTCAGATCAAACAACAGCTGATCAATTCACTAAAATTTTAATTTGGTCTATGCAGAAAGATAATACATTAGATACTATATCTCAAGCATTTGACGGTGCCGTCACAACTGGAATGAATCTTCTTTCCGTCTGGATGGATTATAGAGAGGACCCAATAAATGGAGATATTCGTGTTGATAATGTGTCTTATAATGGTTATCTTATTGACCCGTTTTTTAGAAAGCATGACTTAAGTGATTGCAATTATGTATGGAGAAGAAAGTGGCTTACAAAAACACAAATTAAATCTCTACTTCCAGACAGAAAATCTGATATAGATAAACTTTATACTCAGCGTGGTGGAGATGGTAAATTTCAATTCATGCCAGAATCTTACAATTACGGAATGGAAGATTTACTGACTTATGATGAATACTGGTATAGAGATTATCGCAATCAAAAGCTTTTGGTAGATGTCAAAACTGGCGAAACAATGGAATGGCAAGGTTTGGATGAAGATCTTGACCTATTTTTAAGCCAATATCCAGAAATCACAGTTATTGATAACAAAATTCAAACTGCGAAGTTGGCTATCGTAGTACAAGGAATTGTTATGTACCATGGCCCAAACCCAATGGGAATTGATAAATATCCCTTTGTACCGGTACTTGGGTATTATGAGCCCCAGCTTCCCTATTTTCCATGGAGAATACAAGGAGTGGTAAGAGGGCTGCGCGATAGTCAATTTCTTTATAACAGAAGAAAAGTAATTGAGCTTGATATTCTCGAATCTCAGATTAATTCTGGGTGGAAATATAAAGCTGATTCATTAATTAATCCTAAAGATGTATTTTTACAAGGACAAGGTAGAGGGCTTGCTTTAAAACAAGATGCACAAATGTCGGATGTGGAACAAATACAACCTCCCGCTGTTCCCCCTTCTATGATAGAGTTATCAAAGATCTTGGGTGAGGAAATCCAACAAATATCAGGAGTAAATGAGGAGCTTCTCGGAAGTGCTCAAGACGATAAAGCTGGTGTGTTGTCGATGCTTCGCCAGGGAGCTGGCCTCACTACTCTTCAAACTTTATTTGATCAACTTGATTTTTCACAAAAATTACTGGGAAGAGTATTTTTGGATTTAATTCAATCAAACTTTTCACCTGGAAAGATTAACAGAATAATCGGAGAAGAACCTGCTCCTCAATTTTATTCGAAAGCATTTGGTAAATATGACGTGGGTATTGAAGAAGGAACTGATAGTACCACTCAAAGACAAATGCAATTTCAACAGCTTATTGCTCTTAAAGAGCTGGGGCTACCTATTCCTACTAACGTCCTTCTTGAGGCATCTACGCTTCAAAATAAACAAGAGCTCGTGGAAGCGATTGGCCAAGAGGAGAAACAACAATCTGAAATGCAACAACTTCAGATGGATTTAGCTATCAAAAATGAAGAGGCTAAAATTAAAGACCTCGAATCACGGGCTGAGGCAAATACGGGGCTCGGATTAGAACGTGCCTCTAGAATACAAGAAAACCGTGCTCTTGCTATTGAAAGGTTGGCAGAAGCGGAAAAGGATAGAAATCTTGGAACGCTTGATCTAGTTAAAACAATGAAAGAACTAGAAGGCATTGATATTGCTCAGCTAGAATCTCTTTTGAGAATGGCTCAATATATCAAAAGCATTGAATCGCCAGAAGAAATTCAAGAAGCAAGACAGGTTCAAACCCCAAACATAGAAGAATTGGCTGTTATGGCCAAAGGAGAAAAAAATGGCTTATAAAGAAGCTCAAAAAGTTATGGATAAAATGATGGATGTTAGCAGAGAGAAAGGATATATGGGAATGATATCTGAAGACATGTCTGCACCTGCAAACCTTCCACAGAATGTTATTCAAAAAGAATATCCTCGATGTGAATATGCATCTTACGATTTAGATGATACTATTAAAGAAATTGATAGCAATAAAGACGATAGTGTTAGAAAAGTTCAGAAGAATAAATCTAAGAGTATGTATTAATTATGGTAATGCCACGACCATCAGGAAAAGCTCAAAAAATTGCTAACATGACGATTCCAGGTTTGGACAAAAATTTAAAAACCTCGTCTTATAGAAAGAAAAAGAGCAAAATGAATGATGATGTTGAAATGAAAATCGTTAATATTAATGAGCATAGAGGAAGAGACATATGATCCCAGGAAGAAAACAATATTCTGATGATCGTCTCGAAAAGTCGGAAGATTCAGCCAAAATTCCTGAAAAGGTATTTCGGAAAACAATTACAGATCTTCGAGATGATGGAGGATATGAATTAGATGATCAGGAACAAGAGCGTTTCTATCATCATATGATGTCTGCTAGGCATAAATTTATGTCTAGTCACCATAAAAGACAGTCTTATAGTAAAAAATAACTTTATTTTGTTTGCAGTCTAGGGAGGAATCGAAAGTGAACTTCCTAGTTATTGGAGGATAAAATGCCATTTAAAAGTCAAGCCCAGAGAAAATTTATGTATGCCAACAAACCAAAAATGGCTCGTGAGTGGGAATCTGTTACCTCTAAAGGAAAAAAGCTTCCTTATAAGGTAAAGAAAAAGAAGATTTCTAAAACTTCGAGAAAAAAATGAGTTGGCATTATTTCCCACATATTCCTGAAGTGGGAGCTCATATCTTAGTCAAATATAAAAATTGTCCTGAAGGAAATTTTATTGAACTTACAATTCGTGAATGGGAAGGTTTAGAGCATATTGAAAAATGGTGTTATTTTGATGATTATGAAGAAGTGAAAAAACGAAAGCTTTTAAACCCAGGATAAATTATGAAACGTAAGATAATTAAACATCTAAAAGATGACATTAAAATGTTTAAAGAAGAAGCAAAGGAAGATAAAAAATTAATTAAATCACTAAAGAAAAAAAAGAAGAAAAAAGTTAAGAGGAAATAATGGCGAAAAAAAAGTATTGGATAAAGGATGCTATCAAGAAACCTGGTGCCTTACGTAAAACTTTAGGTGTAAAAAAAGGTCAGGATATACCTGCTAGCAAGTTAAAAGCTGCTGCTAAGAAAAAAGGTAAAACTGGTCAGCGTGCTAGGTTAGCAGAAACTTTAAAAAGCTTTAAAAAGAAATAATTTCATAAGGAAGGTTTTTTTTCTATTTTGTTTAAATGCACTCGGGTGTATATATGTTTATTTATATACACTATGATATATATTAATCATTTTGAAACTTTTATCCTCAAATAGAGGAGTTGAGGATGAATCATGAAGAAGCCCTCAGTCTCTTGGTTATATTTAGCACTATTTGGTGTGTCATTCGTTGGAATAGGGATAGCTTTAGAGGTTTGTAGAAATAACAATTTATACGCTTTTAGTCATAGTTTAGATATGCACGCAAATGAACATGAAATTGAAGAAGCATATAAACGACGTCAACAAGCAGAAATGGAAGATAGGAAAAGAATAGAAGAAGATAGAAAACGTCAAGAAGAACAAAAACGAATAGAAGAAATTAGAAGAAAAAATGAGGAACTTAAGATAAGACGTCAAGAGGAGGAAAGAAGAGAGCGCGCAGAATGGCAAGAAGAAAATAGAAGAAAATATTCTTAATTTTCTTTAAATGCGTGTTTGAGGTCTTTGGTAATTTCTCTTATTTTGAAGTAATCTTCATACTCAAAACACTCATTTAATTTTTTTAATGCCTCATTGAGAGTAATTGTTTCATCTCCGAGGATTTCATCAATTTTTTCGTCCATTTTTCTTACCCTTTCTAGAAGTTACTAAAAATATCCTTGGTACATTTATCCATCTAATAATGTTTTTTTTCAAGTGCCTATCATAACGATGAACACGCAAATTAATGAAAAACTTAGAGTCTTTTTTCATACCTATAACATCAGGTAACTCTATTTGGTATTTTTTATGCGATGTTGACATTAACTTCTTCAGTTTCTAATAGATTAATAAGATGATCGACACTTTCAGAAAGCTTTTTTATTTTTTTCTCTTGTTCGTTATAACGTTGGAAAATTCCTTTTCGAAGTTTGTCTTGTTGTCCTTCTAAAATAAGTAATCTTTCAAGCTGGAAAGACTCATGAGTCATAAGTCCTTCAAACATATCAAGTTGTTGATTATTTTGTATTTTTTCCATTTTATTTCTCACAATTATATTTTACAGTATGTTTAATTTCAGTTAGTTGGTTTGAAAGATGAAGAAAAGAATTATTCATCATTTTTAGAATCGTTTCTATTTTTATGAGTCTTTCATTGAAATCAGTTGATAATGATAAAGTCTCTTCTTTTTTCATGGATCTTTTTAATTGATCAGATGAGCATTTAGATATAGCATGCTTAAATGTTTTTCTTGCCATTTAGTCTCCTTTGTATAAGTGATGTTTTTAGAAGCTTTGAGTTAAAATTATCTTCCCTTTCAGAATTTATATCATATTGACTTACAACTTTATATTTAACCTTACTACATCCAAAAATCATTTCGAGAATCTCAAATGTTCGTTTTAGAACAATTCTAAATTCTGAAGGCATTCTTTCGTTAGCTTCTGCCAAACCTTCGTTTAGATTTTGTAATTGAATCGTTTGATTTGTATTAACAGGTTTTATTTTTTTCAGAATTTTTTGTGTTTCATGTATAGTTTTTTGGATTAAACGAATATCATCATAAACAGGAAACTCGCTTATTTTAACTACTTCAATACACCATTTGATATGTCGGATATTATCACGTACTTCCATTAAAAGTTCGTTGCATTTGTGTTTTTTTTCAATTTCGTATTTAGAAAAATGTGATTGGCAAAGAATTGCAAGTTCAGTAGACATATAAACCTTTATTTAAATAATATTTTTGAATAATTCATTGGTCGATCATAAAATGTTTCAATTTGTAATCTTTTCTGATTATGACATGCATGCCATGTATTGTAATTATTATAATTAGGATTTGCGGGAACATCCCACCATCCACAAAAACAATAATAAATACCTTCTTTTATCCCAGAAAAACAGCTTGAAACTTTTTCAATTTGAAAATCATAATAAGAAGGGGATTTTTCTTTAATGGTTTGAAATCTATTGTTTAGAAAATCAACTGCAGATTTTTGTGAATGATTCAATTCTGAAAATGAATCTAATAAAAGTTTGATTTTCTTAGAATATTTTTTACATTTAGAAAAAAGTTCCCCTCGATCATGATCAATGATTCGACCATGATGATTTGTCAAATGTAAATTGCCATTATATAATCTATTCGTTTCATCTAGCGATTGTAAGGTCGTTGCAATTTTGATTATTTTCTCTTCTATCTTAGCATCTTCAAGAGACTGCGTGGATCTATCTTGAGAATTAAGATGAAAAGAAAGGTCTAGAAAAATTGACATAATTCCCTCCAAAACATTTGAATTTATATCATTTTCAAGTAATTATAAAGAGTTACTTTCGAAATATTATACATAAGACAGATTTCTTTTATAGATAATTGTTTTTTTGAGTAAATTTCTTTCATTCTTTTAATTTTTTCTTTGGAAAGTTTTGACGGTCGTCCAACATGTACCCCTCGTTTTCTCGCTCCCTCTAGTCCTTGTCTAATACGCTCTAGATTTCTCATTCTTTCGTTTTCAGCGATCATTGCCATAAAATTAAACATCATCTTACCGGTAGCTGTTCTTGTGTCCATATCAATTCCCAATATGACTAAATGGATATCACTGGCATGAAGATGTTCTAAAAGAATAGCTAAGTCTTTCGTGGAACGACCAAGTCTATCAATTCCTGTAACCATTAAGGTATCATCTGCTCGGATAAACTCCATCATTCGATCAAATTGAATTTTCTTTGCATTATATCCAGAAATTACATCAGAAAATATCCTATCACAACCAGCATCTTTTAAAAGAGCGATTTGATTTTCTAATGATTGTTTTGGTGTAGAAATTCGAGCATATCCAAATTTCATTATTTTATCCTTAGTATTTTGGCAAATCTGGGATTGGAGCCCAGTGTGTTACAGGCCATTTTTCATATTTAATATCCAATAATTTTCCAGTGTTTGAATCAAAATAATTGTCTCCACTTCTTTTTGCTATATGGAGATAAACAGAAAAAAACATTTTACTTGCTCTTCTCCAATATATATGGGATACAAGAACATCTTCATTTTTTGGTGGCATTTGTCTCTTAATAGAAATCCAAGAATTACTCATTTCAAACCGTAAAGAAATTAAATTAATGAGAGTATAATTTACTTCACTTATTTTCAACCTTTTTTAACCACAAAGAACCAATCATTGTTAAATATGTTTATTGACAGTAAAAAAATAAAATGGGTGGTTTTTTTACTTATGCTTTGCTATAATGAAGGGCTCTTAAACTTTCTAAAAGGAAAAAGAAATGAAATTTATGAAATTATTGATTCCTGCAGCTATTTGTGTAGGATCTACAGTTATAGGATCAGAAAATGGTGCATTCAAGAATGCAAAGAATTTTCTTTCATCACTTGATTCTCATACATATTGCTCATATGAAATCAACCAACTTGGATTTACTCAACCATCACTTGGGTGTAAAACTGAATGGAAGAATTTAGTTTTTGATGCATCTGTTGGTGGAAAATATTTATCCTTGGGAAATACCACACTAAAAACTCTAAATGTTTCAACAAAATTACTATATAAGTTTTTTAAAAAGGAGTCTTTCCATTTATATGGGGGCATTGGAACAGATCAACTTGTGAATTTTTATAAGTCTAAAAGAGCAAAAAGGGAATGGTGGAAAAAACATAAAATTAGTGAAAGGAATTGCTATTTTTCTCCTTCTGTCGTTATCGGAAATCAAGTAAAAATTAACGATAAACGATCTATATTTTTTGAATTCATATACAAACCTTATATATTTGGAAGTAATTCTTCTAAAAGGATACATGAAGATTCATTTAGAATTGGATTGATGTATTAGTTCTTTATCCTTTTTCTAAGACGCCTCACTTTAATTAAAATCACTTCTTCCTGTTAGAAATTTTTAAAGTGAGGTTTTTTATTTCCAAATAAAACCTTTTCATTTAAAAAGAATTTAAGACAACCACAAACCACCACGCTCATGAAATATGAATGTCCTTCATGTTATTTAGAATGGAAAGATTCTAAACACCCACTTGATCAAAAAAAATATCCTCTTTGTTCATTTTGCCCATTAAAACATACCGAAAAAGAATTACTTAATTGGCAAATGGAGCATTTAGAAAATATTAATCCTGAAAAACGCGTAAAAGTTATTCGTCGGTTTTATAGGTTTGTCGAATATGAATTTAAAGTTTTAAAGGAAAAATTCAATGACCATCTTGACCAAGAAGCATCATCGGATAGCACGAAAAATAAATAAATCAAGATATGCCCTAGCAGAATATGATATTCAGGGATGGGCAGATGCAAAAGATTACAAACCAATTCCTTATGATCTAGTAATTTTAAAAACAAAAAACGGAAAGATGTTTCCTGGATGGTGGAACAAAACAGTATGGCAAGGAGCTCGTTTAAAAAAAGATCAAGAAGTTACTAAATGGAAGAGGAAAAAATATGATCACTTCATCCAATGAGACAAAAAAAACTGTAGGAGAATATTCATATGAATTGCAACAAAAAGAAGATGAAAAAATTAATCCAATCGATCTTCAGCGCGAGATTCATCGTGGAAATAGCGATGAAGATTCTTTCGAAAATCAGGTTAGGTTAGCTGTTGAGAGAGGGGAAAATGACGAGAAGATTAATGGTGACTTTTTCATTGTTGTTCTCTTTAAGAAAGAAAGACTTTTGCAAAATGTAGTTCGTCAACTTTTCTTTTATCGTCAAAGTTGTCCTACTCCTGAATTCGATCAAGTTGTCTATCATTATTATCGCCACGCAAGAAAATTAGAATATTTATGGGTAGTTCCAGATAAAGATACATGTCGAGATCTTCCATTGTTGAAAAATCAACTTCCCTTAGAACAACGTGAACTTTTGAACTACATTGATGACTTTAAAACAGGTAAATTAGATAAAATTTGTGAAAAATTAAACAAGTCTCCCCTAAAAAACCTTATAGTAGACTTGAATTAAAAGAAGATTAATTTTAATTAATAAGTATTCGTGAAAACGTTTCCCTACGTCACTGGGTCACGAAGTTTTATAAGCTGTAACACGGGTTCGCATCCGTAAATTTGGAGTAAATATGGCTACGCAAGCAGAGAACGTACCTGAAGAAGTTCAGGGCGAGGAAGTCGTTCCACCTCAACACGAGCAAAACGCTCAAAGCCCTACTACTCAAGAGACTTCTCAAAATGGTGCTGAAGAAAGTTCCAAAGAATATAACTTTAAGCAGTTAAGAGAGGTCAATAAACAATTAGAAGAAAGACTTCGAAAATCTGAAGAGATGCTAGAAACAATTACTTCCAAAAATTCACTTTCCTCAGAGTCCGAAGATGATTTTGAAATTGGAGAAGAAGATCTTGTTGAGGGTAAGCACCTTAAAAAAGCGCTTAGCAAAATTGAAACCCTCATGAAACAAAAAGAAATGGAAGCAATCCCAGAACGTCTAAAAAGAAAATTTGAAGATTTCGACGAAGTTGTTACGAAAGAAAACTTAGATAAATTAAAAAAAACCGAGCCCGAGCTATTTCAAACAATTCGGAGCGGGAACGATTTATTTGCTAAGGGTGTTTCGGCTTATAAAACTCTTAAATCTTTAGGATATGCTGAAGATCATCAAGAACTAATGAAGCAGAAAGACCTCGTTCACGCTAACCATAAAAAACCTTTAAGTGCGCAAGCAATTAAGGGGCAAGGAGCAATTCATGATGCAAATATTTTTGCTAATGGACTTACTCCTGAACTGAAAAAACAGTTACAAAAAGAAATGGTTGAAGCAGCAAAAGCTCGGTGAAAACTGAGGTATGAATGACAACTACAACAACAGTGCTGCCGGCACCAGTGCAGCAAAGCTTTAGTTATAAGCTTCTTAGCGTGCCTGTTCCGTATATGATTCATAACATACCTGCTATGCTTAAAAACATGCCACGAAATGGTGGTACTACTCTTCGCATGCGTAGGTATAATCCTTTGGCTACAGCTACTGTTCCATTAGGAAATAGTGGAGTTACTCCTCCACCACAGCAATTAACTGCAGTTAATATTGATGCAGTAATTGATTTTTACGGAACTTATATAATTCTTAACGAACAAGTTACATTACAAGCACAAGACCCTGTTTTAAATGAAGCTGCTCAACGTTTGGGTGTTTCATTGAGACAAACAGAAGATGAATTGACTCGCAATATGCTTGCTTCAACTGCATCTTCAATAAATAGTGTCGGTGGAACCAATGGAGACAATCCTACAGAAATGGTTCGAAGTGATGTAGATGCTGTTATCCGCACCCTTGCTGATAATAATGCATACACAATTGCAGATAACATTGAAGGTGAAGACCGTTTTGGTACAGCACCTGTTAGAGATGCTTATTTTGCATTAGGAAATACCCAACTTATTGGGGACTTAGAAAATATCAATGGATTTATTGCAAAAGCACAATATCCTTCTCAGATGTCTACTCTTAGACCTGAGTGGGGTTCTGTATCTAACTTGCGTTTCTTGCTTTCAAGTATTGGAAGTGTAACAGAAAACGCTTCTAATAACGGCAACGATGTCTATAACACTTTCTGTGTTGGTATGGAGGCATATGCTGTTGTAGAACAAGATGGATATAGTGCTCAATTTATCTATAGACCACCTATTTATGATGGTCCTCTATCCCTGAATGCAAGCGTTGGATATAAGTTTGCTCAAGTTCCCCGCATTACTAACGATGCATGGGTGATTAATCTTAGATCAACCCTAGCAGTATAAGGAGAACAACATGACATCAACAATTATTCAACAAGGAAGCTTTACCTCTGATGGTACAGCTCATGAACTAGATATTCGATCTGATGTAGATTGGATGGAAGTTATTAACTATACACAAATGGCTACTCAACAAACTCCTGGACGTGGAGTTCGTTTTGAATGGCAACGTGGAATGGCCGCTGGAACTGGCGTAGAATATACAAAAGCTGATGGTGCTGACACACTTCAAGGTGAAACACTTGCATCTGGAGGATTTACTCTTCTAGATACATCTGTTCAAACTCCTGGAGCGTTGACATCAACAATTACAGCTATTTCAACTGCTGCAATTCCAGTTGTAACAAACTCTGGCGTTAATGGTTTGATTGCTAATGATGTGGTTAGAATCATTAATGTTACAAGTGCTCAGCAATTGGGTGGAATAGATTTTACTGTTGGAAATAATACTCTAAGCAATACTACTTTTAGCCTTGACTATATGGCTCAATTAGGATTGGCTGGAACAAGTGGTTCCTGGAGAAGAATTCCTTTCCAACCACAATTTTATCCACGCAAACGAACAATTTCTGCAATTACTCAAGCTACAAGCGCTGTTATTACAATGACAGTGACACATGGATTTACTGCTGGACAAGCAGTTAGGTTTAATGTTCCGGCAGCTTATGGAATGACAGAAATGGACAACTTAATTGGAAATATTACAGCTGTTAGCACAGCAAACAATACTATTACTGTAGATATTGATTCTAGTGCTTTCACTGCATTTGCTTTCCCAGCAACTGCTGCTGTTCCATTTTCACTAGCAGAAGTTATTCCAGTTGGCGAAACTGCGAATGATACTTATGCAAATTCCCTTAATGGTGCAACTGACAACGTTTCTATTATTGGAATGTTACTCGGTGCTGGTATTGATGGACCTGCAGGATCTACTAGTGATGTGATTTATTGGAGAGCCGGTAAATCTAGCGTAGTTTAAAACAAGGGGGATGAAAATCCCCCATTTGTGCAAATAGAGAAAAAATTTAAGGAGCAAATATGTCTACAATTTCACTTCCAAA
>CAYFPS010000029.1:0-34285 GCA_964345075.1 uncultured Bacteroidaceae bacterium
CGCGAGCGGCATCGGTAATGCGTGAACGACTGCACCCTGACGACCTCGCAGCCCTGGTCGAAGCAGCCTGCGCTTCGGCAAAGCCGATGAACGCAGCCGCTCGGTGGGTCCTCGGAATCGCTGCCTCGATCTTGACGCTGGTCCTCGCCTACATGGGCGGCAAGCTCGGGAGCGTTGATAAGACCGTTGGCCTTGTCCAGCGAGACATGGTTCACCTCAAGGAGTCTATCGACGAAAAGATGGGCGACCGCTTCACGGTGACCGACGCGAAGGCGATGAACGAACTGCTGTCCATGCGGTTCAAGACGAACGAACACGCACTCGAAGAACTCGAAGCGCGGGTCGCCGCGCTGGAGGCCAGATGAAACGCTACGTCCTAGACTTCCTACTTCGCCACAAGGGCAAGGTCTTCAGCCTGATCGTTGCCGTCTTGGGGGCGGTCGCCGCGTGCGCCAAGCTCTCGTCCTAGCGGCCCTGCTGGCAGCCTGCGCCTCGCCCAAGAGCGAGGTCGAGGAGACAGTCCACGAGGTCGCGACCCCGACGCTCGCCGCGGCGATGGCGTCTCTGGGTGCCCTGCTGGGCGGAGTCCCCGGAGCGGCGATCGGCGCTGCCGCAGGAGCGATCGCGTCCGAGGTCTTCGTCTCCAAGGGCATCAGCGAGGCGCGCAAGGAAGGCGCAGCAGACCTGTGGGCTGTCTTGAACGGCGACGACCCCGACCAACCACTTCCCCGTAGACTTCAGCGACAGTCTGATTCTATCGATGGGGTGCGCGGAGATGTCCAGCGAGTGTCGGCGGACCTAGCCGCAGCGCGGGAAGCCCTGGCGGAAGCACAGAACGCAGCCGCTAGCGCAAAGACGACCGCCGCCGGGTGGTTCGCGGAAATCAAGTCGATGTTCTGGATGGCGGTCCTGATCGCCGGGTCCATCGCCGCTCTCATCTTTGGCTTCCAGCTTGTCCACTACTGGAAGGGAAGCCGCGTTTCCCGTAGGATCGCGGCTGACGACGACCTCTACGAACTGCCGAGGTAGAACATGACCGCAATCACTTGGGACACTACATACGCCGAACAAGGACTTCATGTTGGCACCGTCACCCTGGCCGGAAGCTCGGCTGACGACTTCTCCGACATCTTCGCCGACTACGACGGCACCGGACCGGGCCACGGGCGCTTCCGAAACTGCTGCGTTTTCGCGACCGGCGCGAGTGTGCAGTACACCACGCTGACCATCCAGACGGTCGGCGGCGGGGTCACGACTGGCGTCGCGATGCCCGCCCTGGCGGGCCAGATCGTCCAGCCTGTGATCTCGACCACGGACACCGCAACCCGCGCCGGTGTCGTCAACCTCGAAAACACCGGGTTCGCCGGACTCTACCTCAAGGCAACCGGCGGCACCGGCACGCAGAGCGTCGCCGTCACGATCCTGCTCTGGCTCTAGCCAGACGACGCTTCCCCCAAGAGCCAGTCATGCTCATCGTTAGGAAAGGCGCTCCTCGGCTTGCCTGCTCGGGGAGCGCCGCTTTTTGCTGATCTACGACCGCGCACGAGCGGAAACCGAAACCCTGACCCAAAAGGAGGACACGGAAACGGATGACCATCAGGCGCTACATTGACACTCGCGGCCGTGCGCGGCTGTATTTGAGTCCCGACGAGTTCGCGCGGCAACGCCGCCGAGCGAAGCGGGCAAAGCTAAAGATGGCCGAAGCGTGCCAGCGAGCTGGACTCCCGCCGACCTCGTTTCGCCGCTGGTCCTCCGGCGCGGCTTCCCCGGCTCCCGAGGCGTGGGACGCCTTGGTCCGTTCGCTCGCACGACCGTAGAGAATATTTCCGGAAAAGTGGCTGAGGAGTTTCCGGAGATAGCCTATGGTGTGTTCATGACCACGAGCAACACCGTCGTCATGACGCAGATCTAGCGCGCCCGCGAGGTCTACGACCAAGCCTACGAGTCGCTCGAAGCCCAGTGCGTGATCGAGCGCGACTTCTCCCACACCTACCTGAACGCCTCTAGTCGAGAGAACGAGAAAATGAGCAACCTCACCTTCGCCAAGCTGACCGAACTCGTCACCTTCCTGATGGACTCGCGCGCCGCCACCATCGCGCGCTGCGCCGAGGAGATGGCCCCCGCCGCGAGCGCCGAGACTTCCCCGGAAGACCTCTACCGCGCGATCGAGTGCTTCCGCTGGAACGCCACCGAGTCGATCCAGGCCCGTTACGAGCTGTCCTACCTCCAGGACCTCGACCACTGCCTGACCGCGAACGAGGAGTCCTCCGAGGACCTCCGCTGGGAAAACGCCAAGCTGGTCTGGAAGTCCTTGACGAAGGAGCTGAGCCGGATGGCTCGAGCCACCACGAGCTGCTCGACCAGCCCGGACGCGAACCTCGCCACGAACGCCCAGCTCGCGGCGCTCGCGAGCCTGATGGAAGACTACACCGGACTCGCCAAGTTTCTCGCCTGAGCCAGATCACCTACCTACCACCACACCACCAACGACCAACCCACACGAACGATGAGCAAACCGAACGACGAGAAGAAAAACGAGACGCCCGAAGACGTCATCAAGCGCATCATGGACATCGACATCGGCGCGGTGATGACGCCGAACGAAAACGAGAACAGCAACATGGCCTATGTGATCACGATGGACCCGCTACAGGTCCGTATGGTCTACCTCGCGCTGCGCTTCATCACGGCGGTCGAGCCGGACGCGCCCGGGCCGATGCTCCGCCTCTTGGAGAAGTTCGAGGAGATCGCGAGCGGCGCCGCCGAGGTCCACGGCTACGTGACCCAAAACCAGGTCGACGCGGTCGTCTCGTCCTCGCCCGAGGAAGCGGCTGCGCGTGACACCCTGGACTTCTCGACCGCCAGGCCAGACTCCTGGAGGAAGTGACGATGGCCGCCCGTTTCTACACGAAGGAAGACCTGCGAGGAGTCGCTCGATGAGGACAACGCGTAGGTTTCGTTACGGTATGGAGGTCCTTTTCTGGACCGCCGCGCTTCTCTTGGCTGCCGTCCTCCTGTAACCACGAGCCCCGCTAAACCCATGACGAAGAAGACCTCAACGAGCCGAGATGCCCACACCGCAAGACGGAAGGCGCGCGAGAACGTGCGGCGCTTCCGCCTCAAGCGAGACCGCGTCGAGTTCACCCTCCCGTCCGGACTCCTGGCAGAACTTCGCCAATCGTGCGAGGAGCACGGTATGACCCTACCGAGGTGGTTCCGCATCTCGGTAGCCGAGATGCTAGGGCGCGAGTTCGAGTAGACCTCCCGCCTCAGGCTCCCGGCAGGGCCGGGTCACACCTTCCAGGTCGTGATCCGGCCTGACCCCTTTTCCTTGCCGCCGCGCCCGGCGGAGGCGCTCCCCTCGGTGGTGTCCTGGGCGCCCTGGGAGCCGTCCTGCGCGGGCTCACGGTCCTTCGAGTGGTTAGACCCATTTGCGGGCTGCGTTTCTCCTGCGCCTTCCTGAGCGTCCTGCGGGGCTGCCTCCTCGCCGGGGTCCTCCGCCGGGCCAGCCTGGCCGCCCTCGCCCTCGCCCTCCGGGTCGCTAGGCGGCGGCCCAAAGTCCTCCCACGCCTCGGCGATGACCTCGGCCATCGTCATCTCGTCGTCGTTCAGCTTGCGCCGGAGGTCTTCGGACGACACCGCCGGCATCTCGTAAGTGAAGGCCGGGTCGCCGTTTGCGATGTTCCGCTGCTCGACCCCGGCCCGGTCCCCGAGCGCGATCGTCTGGCCTTCCTTTCGGGTCGCACCCGCCCTGGGGATGACCGACCCAGCCGTCTCGGCTGGCGGGACTAGCCCAGGCAGGTAGCAGTGCCGGGGACACGGCTCTGGATACTCCGGGAGCTTCTTCGCGAACGACTCACAGGTCCAGGTCGCCTCGCCCGTCTTCGATTCGAGCTCCGGTGTGGCGTGAACGCAGTTTCGGCAAGCGATCGGAGGAACACGCGACCCGTGGCAGATCTCGAAGTCGTCGCACCACGTACACTGATACCAGGTCCGCTTCTCGCTCACGCGATCGACCTCGTTATGAATCGCAGCCTTGACGATCTTCCTCGCTCTCGCGATCATCGCGTTCGCGTGTGCCTCGTCGTAGTAGAGCCGTTCAGTGTAGACCTCATCCGTGTTCTTGTTCACGCAGACATAGAGCGCGCGCTTGAGTTTGGCCCAGCGCATGTAGGTCATCATCTGCGCGTAGTGCTGTGGCTTAGACTTCTTGACTGCGTGTCGTTCTAGGTCGCGGTATGACTTCTCGTTGGCTGTCTTGACCTCAAGAAGGTGGCGCGTCTTCGGACTACCGGGAACGCCGACGATCACGCCGTCGATACTCCCGGCGAAGTGGTGGCCGAGGTTGGCCTCGGAGAATGACTGCTGGGTCTCGGTCACGGTTAGACCGGCGTCCATCAACTCGTCGATGATGCGGTCTTCCGTATAGTGCCCGGTCGCAAACAGGCGAAGCAGCCGCCCGTCATGGTCTGTTTCTGAACACCAGCGAAAGTCGTACCAGAGCTTGCGCTCGCAGTAGTGGCCGACTTGCGATGCCCCGAGGTGAGTACGCGGTCGCGGATCAGCATTTTCCTTGACGGTCGCGTAAAGCAGCTTGGCGACCGGCGACGGCTCGGGCTTATTTCCGGACGGCTTCTTGGTTGAAGGGGTAGGGATTCGTGCCATAGCCCCAGGCTAAACTACGAGCAAAATAAGTCTAGTAAAAATGCTCAGTCGAGTTTAGCTTGGCCCAAGGCGGCGACGCGCCGTCAACCTCACCCTAACAACCAAACACAATGAACTACCCTGACCAAGACAAGACGCTAAACGTTCTCGCCCTGAAGGTGCTTCACGCTCGCAGCGTTGAGTCCGAAGCGAAGACCGCTCGGGTCAAGCTCGAAGACGAGCTGGTCGAGATGCTGTCCAACATCTACCCGACGGAAGACCGCGAGGCGCTGACGAAGGCCGAGGCGGACGATGTGATGATCAAGCTGAAGCGCGACCTCAGCTACTCGTGCAACACCGACGAGGTGACCTGTGTCATCGAGAGATTCATGATCGAAGACGACTACGACAGCGCGCGTTTGCTGGAGTCGATTTTCCCGGTCAAGCGCGGCGTCTCGAAGCACGAGCTGCGCTCTGCGCTGGCCCGCTTGGATACAGGCGAGCGCGAGGCCATCGAGCGCCTCGTGACGACCAAGCCCGCCCGCCCCAAGCTCACGATCGAGCAGAGCTGACGATGGCCTTTGACCTCAACAGCATCGCGACGACCGGGAAGGAAGTCCTCCCGCCTCGTATCGTCATTCATGGACCGCACGGCATCGGCAAGTCCACCTTCGGGGCCGCCTCGCTCAAGCCCGTCTTCATCGCGACCGAGGATGGCCTCTCGGCTATCCAGGTTGACGCCTTCCCCAAGGCTGAGTCCTTCTCGGAGGTCATGGAAGCCCTGCGCTCGCTGGCCTCTGGCGATCACGAGTTTCGCACGGTGGTCCTCGACTCTGCCGACTGGCTTGAATCGCTGATTTGGACAGACACAGCGCACGAACACGGCCATCGGTCAATCGAGGACTTCGGCTACGGCAAGGGATACGTCTTCGCCCTCGACCGCTGGCGCAAGCTCACGGCTGCGTTTGACTACCTGCGGACGCACAAGAAGATGGCCTCCATCATCATCTGCCACACGGACATCCGGCGCTTCGACTCGCCCGAGACTGATCCGTATGACCGCTACCAGCTCAAGCTCAACGCGAAGGCTGGTGCGATTCTCCAGGAGTGGGCAGACATCGTCGCGTTCGCCAATCACCAGGTGGTCATCCGCGAGAAGAACGTTGGCTTCGACAAGAAGGCAGCTCGCGGAGTCGCGACCGGCGAACGGATGCTGTACTTCCATGAGCAGCCAGCCTTCGCGGCGAAGACCCGCTTCGCCCTCCCGAAGTCCCTGCCGCTTGGCTGGGACACCTTCGCTTCCGCCTTCGCGGAAGCGACCAACCCCAAGAACAAAACGAACTAACAACCAACCGACTGATCATGGTCAGATTCAACTCTACATTCGAGGCCGGTTCCGTAGAACCGCGCGAGCCGATGGAGGTCCTCCCCGCTGGGAAATACCTCTGCCACATCACCGAGTCTGAGATGAAGGACACGAAGACCGGAAACGGCCAATACCTTCAGCTCACGCTCGAAGTCCTGGAAGGCGAGTTCGCGACTCGCAAGCTCTGGGAGCGCCTGAACCTCGTCAACCCGAACCAGACTACCGTTGACATCGCGCAACGCACGCTGTCCTCGATCTGCCGCGCCGCTGGCGTGATGAACGTCACCGACACGGAAGAACTTCACCACAAGCCGATGATGGTAAAGGTCAAGATCAAGCCCGCTCGCGGCGACTACGACGAGTCGAACGAGATCAAGGGATACGCGCCTCCGTCTGGCGGCGCTGCCCCGGCTGCGCGTCCGGCTAGCAGGCCCACTCCGTTCTAGCCAGGACCAGGGATTAAAAGGCCAGGGCGCGGTCGCCGTCCTCAAGTGCCACCGGCACAGCGACCACCACAACCCCGAGACACGCCCGAGGCTGATGCCCAAGAAACGAATCCTGTTCGATGTGATGAAGCCGATCGAGGAGACTCGTCGGCTCGCGAAGCTGCTAGCCGACTCGGAGCACTCGCTACCGGTCGTGGCCCAGAAGACGGGCCTGAACTACTTTTGGCTGCTGCGCTTCGTGCGCGGCGAGATCGAAGACCCCAAGATGAGCAAGCTCGCGCGGATCGCGCGCTTCCTGGAGGAAAACTCATGAACGAAGCCCTGCTAAGACAAGCCGTGAATCTACTGCGCGAGCTGTGCCTGTGAGCACGGAGGAAAACCAATGACAATGACGAAGTACAGTCCGAACGAAGACGCAGGCAAGGCAATCTGGAAATACGAGGTCAGCTCAACGATCGAGATGCCCAGAGGCGCGGTCGTCCTCAGCATTGGCTCGCAGGGCGCTTCTCCGGTTCTCTGGGCGCTCATCGATCCGAAGGAGACTGAGAAGACCTCCAGGCGCTTCCGGGTCTTCATGACCAGGCAGCTCGTCCTTGGCGACGAGCCGATGGCCTACGTCGGCACGACCACAAACGCGCTCGGCCTCGTGCTGCACATCTTCGAGGTTGTGGAGGACTAGCCGTGGTGGACTTCAAAGCACACGTGTTAGACCGCATGGACATTGTGGCTCGCGCCCGACGCCTCTATGCCGCCTTCCGCGACGATCCAAAGGCTCAAGAGGAGGAGGACAGCGCCGCCGTATCTGACGCCTTCCTCTCCCTCCTCGCCGCCTACGACGCGGTGGTGGGGGAGCGGGACCGAGCAATCGGCCAATGTCATAAAAACACGTCGGAGATCATTGACCTCAAGGCCAAGCTGACCGAGGCCGAGCGCCGGGCGGAGGCCAAGAGCCGCGAATGGCAGAAGGCCGAGGCCCGCGCAGACGGGCTGGCGGCGGCGCTGGAGAAGATGCTGGATGAGTCTGCCGATGACTGACCTCCCCCTCGTCGAGTTCGCGCAGCAGTATGTGCGAAACGGCTGGAAGGTCGTCCCGCTACACACAGTCGCGGACGGCTCGTGTTCGTGTCGCCTCGGCCCCGGCTGCAAGTCACCCGGTAAACACCCGCGCTTGCCCAATGGAGTCCACGGAGCATCGAGCGAACCTTCGCAAATCGCAGGCTGGTGGCACCGATGGCCGAACGCCAATGTCGGAATCGCGACCGGGCGCGAGTCGGGAGTCTGGGTACTGGACATCGACCCGAGAAACGGCGGCGATAAGACCTGGGAAGACCTCCAGGGCAAGCTGCCGCGCATCTTCGCGCTGACGGCCTCGACCGGAGGCGGAGGCTCGCACCTGTTCTTCCGCTATCCTGACGACCAAGGCGTAAGCAACGGGAAGCTGGGAGACGGCATCGACATCAAGGCAGACGGCGGCTTCGTCGTGGCAGCTCCCAGCATCCACGCGAGCGGGAAGACCTACGAATGGGAAACAGACCTCAAGCTGTTACAGGATGCGCCGGATGCCCTGCTTGCGGTGGTGCGTCGGCATCCGGACAAGTCCTACGAGGAGTCCTGCCCGTCAACTAACGAGACGGAGCAGGGACTGGACGCCAGGAAGATCGCCGACATCACCCGCGCACTCGCGACAGTCGCGGCAGATGACCGCGATCTCTGGCTTCGCGTCGGGATGGCTATCCACTCGGAGGACTCCTCGAATCTCGGGTTCGCGACCTGGGATGAGTGGTCTCGCAAGTCGAGCAAGCACGACATCCGAGACAGCCGCCGGGTCTGGAGGTCTTTCAATACCGATCGCATCGAGGGCGTAACCCTGTCCACGCTATTCGGGATTGCCAAGGAACACGGGGTCGATGTGACCCAGCAGCCGGTCATCCCGAAGTCTCGCGCGGAGGTCTACGCGGCGAAGCGCGCGGAGGCGATGCCGCCCGAACTCCTGAAACCTCCCGGCGTGCTTGCCGAGATTGTCGCATATACGACATCCACGGCGGTCCGCCCCCAAGCTCCGCTCGCCGTTGCCGGAGCGTTTTCGCTGGCGGCGACCGTGTGCGGTCGGCACTACGAAACAGCCTCTGGACTTCGATCGAACCTGTATCTCGTCGGCATGGGGCCGACCGGATGCGGGAAAAACCATGCCCGCAGCATTATCAAGCGCATCCTCCACCAGGCCAATCTCGACGAGTTTCTCGGCGGCGAGGAGATCGCGAGCGGACAATCCATCCTCACTCGGGCGTACCTGAGTCCGAACGTGCTTTTCCAGCTCGACGAGTTCGGTCTGCTCATGGAAGCTGTCCAAAACCCGAACAGCGCGACGCACCTCGCGGCGATCATGGGCGTCTTAATGAAGCTGTTCTCATCTGCCGACTGTCTCTACGGAGCAACAGAATACGCTGACCAGGAGAAGCGACCTCGAGTCCTGATCGAATACCCGTGTGTCAACCTCCACGCGACTACGACACCCGACTCGTTTTATCGGGCGATGCGCTCGAAGCACGTAGTCTCAGGCTACCTGAACAGGCTGATCGTCGTCAGAACCGACGAGAAGCGCCCGGCTCGGCAGAAGAAGCGAGGACCTAACCAAGTGCCGCGCTCGATCCTTGATTGGATCACAGCGATCACCCAGCGCTCGACCGGTGGCCGGGGAAATGTCGGAAGCGTCAACCCCGAGACACCGTTTACAGTGCTCAAGACGCGCGAGGCCGACGCGCTGTTCGACGAGTTCGACCACTTCGTGGGCGAGCGCATGGACGCCGCCTCCGACACGGGACTCGACCCGCTCTGGAACCGCGCCTGGGAACACGCAGACAAGCTCGCGCTCGTCTGCGCCCTGGCATCCGATCCACACTCGCCTGTCGTCCGGGAAGACCACGCCGCCTACGCTATCCGGTTCGCACGCTGGTCGATCGAGTCGCTGTGTTATTCCGTCCAAGCCCATGTCGCCGACTCGGCGTTTGACGCCAAGGTCAAAGACGTCTACCGGGCGATCGCCGAGTCTGGCGAGCGGGGACTCACCGAGCGAGAGCTCGGTCGCCGTAGCGCCTATCGCCGTCTGCCTCCCAGGGACAGGGCGGAGGTCCTCGCCGCGCTGAAGGCCGGAGGCGAGATCGCCCTGGTGGATGTCCAGACCGGGGCCAAGGGCGGGCGGCCCCGAGCGGCCTACATCGCCACCGACCCAGACGCCACGAGCGCGGCGTAGAGCAGGCCAGGAGCGCCGCTCTGGTCTTCCTGTGCCTCGGAAGACCATGGCGGCCTTCGGTCGCTTAGAGCGGCTCCTGAGCCGCCTGGGAGGATGCGGCTAGATGTCGGGTGGTGCCCGTGGTGTGGGGAGATTTCCGCAGTTTCGACACCAGATCGGGGTTATGACACGGTTTCGTCATGGCCTCCATGCCATAACCGGGAACGCCTAACCCCTGCTAGGCACATGACTTCGGTCATCGGGAGGGGGTTTCGTCACAATCGCACGGTACCCCCCCCTAGACAATCTAGAGGGGTGTACCCCCCGTGCGATTGGTGCCAGAACTACGTAGAGTATGTATTATTATTATCTAATGTATTATCTAATAAGAACTTAGGAAGACCTGGAGATATGGCACGGTTTCGTCACAAGCTCAGGACGAATGGTGCCAATACTCAGATTTTCGACCGCGCACGAGTGGCTAGACATTTCTGCTCGCGTCTTGTCTTGAATCGGCTACCGTCTCCAGCATGTCGCGCTTCTCGGTCAAGATCTGGCTGCCCTACCCCCCGAGCGCGAACACCCTGTTTCGGGCGGTTCCCCGTCGAGGGATCGTGCTTTCGAAACGTGGCCGGGTGTACCGAGAACACGCCCAGCGTGCTGCCCTGGGAGCCTGCCCTGAAGCCGATCCGGGAGCGCCGTTTTTTGACCACTCATGGAGACTGGCGGTCAGGCTCGACGCTTTCCCGCCAGACCGGCGCGCTCGTCGAGACCTAGACAACGTCCCGAAGGCGATTCTCGATGCGATGACGCTCGTCGGAGTCTGGCGTGACGACTCACAGATCGACGAGCTGCTGGTGGTTCGGCGTCCGTCTGCGAGGGTCACCGGCACGAAGACAGCCGGCGCCGTCTGTCTCCAGGTTGTTTCGAGCGGTCCTGTTCTCTGCGGTGATCTCGGCGTAGCTCGTTTCCCGGCTCCAGCCGAGCCGTCTGATGCCCTCCTGCGGGCCATCGAGGCGTTCACTCCGGTCGTCACGGTCAAAAAAAAGCGGCGGCTCCGATCGGCCTAGCGAACGGAGCCGCCATATCTAAGCAATTTTGCTAAGTTGCCGCTAGACAGTTTCCGGAAATGGTGTACCCTTGGGGCATGACCGCGACCCTCCTCGACCTCCTGAGCAGCTCGTCGCTGAGCTTGATCAGCGTCGTGGCTCTGGTCTAGAGCGCGCGAAACCCCAAGAACGACCAACCGAAATCACACCATGACCTTCATCGCGACCTTCCTCCACGACAACGCTGCGACCCCGACTATCTGCTGCACGAAGGGCCACAGCACGATCCGCGCCGCCGGGCGGTGCGCCAAGGACAGCATCAACGAGAAAGACCAGGGCCGGTTGTTCATCTCCCAGAGGTGGCTGGCCCTGCGGGCGATCGCGAACGCGCACCCGGACCTGAAGCCGCTCGGCCTCGGCTTCGTCGCGCGGCGCTTGCGCGCCAAGTATGACACGTTCAGCAAGGCGCAGATCACCAAGATCGCTGCCAGGTTTCGCGACCTTCCCCAGAACAAGGAGATCGTACCGGCGAACGCTACCTGCCCTAAGTGCGGCGGCGTGATGATCGTCTCGCGCACCGGCGCCAACCTGATCTGCTCGAACAACACCGCGGCGAGTTCTTACGCCTGCAAGTTCGTCACGGCGGTCTTCCAGAAGTCCGGCGCGGACGCCGCGAACGCGGCCCCAAAGACGGAAGCCAAGCCGAAGCCGAAGCGCGTCAAGGTCGCGGTCGAGGCAGCTCCCAAGAAGACCGCGAAGGCCAAGCTAGACCTGAGCGCCCTGGGCGACCTCGGCGCTGCGCTCTACGAGGCGATCACCGGGGCGACCGCCCAGAAGATCACAGAGTCGGAGGCAAAGGTCGCTGAGCGCATGGCGGCCATCGCGAAGCAGGTCGCCGAGGCCACCAAGCCGAAGGCAGATCACTTCAAGATCACGATCGGCGACGCGCCCGAGATCAAGATCGACGGCGCCGTCCACCCGATGTTCAAGCGGGTCCTCGAGCGTTTCGAGGTCCAGAAGGCTTCCGGGTCGAAGCGGTTGAAGCCCGTCCTTCTGGTCGGCCCCGCCGGGTGCGGCAAGTCCTACCTGGGCGAGCAGGTCGCTCAGGCTCTCGACCTCCCGCTCTATCAGCAAGGCCTGAGCGGAGGGATCGCCGAGTCTGCCTTCTTCGGTAAGCTGGTCCCGCGCGGCGAGACGGGCAGCTTCGAGTTTCTTTCGACTCCGTTTCTCCAGGCTTACGAGAACGGCGGCGTCTTCCTGCTAGACGAGCTAGACGCTGGTGACGAGAACGTGATCCTCGCGCTGAACAACGCGATCGCGAACGGCCATGCGCCGGTCCCGAACCGCGCCGAGAACCCGGTCGCCAAGCGGCACAAAGACTTCTTCCTCCTCGCGAACGCCAACACCTTCGGCAAGGGCGCCGACCGAGTCTACGTCGGGCGAAACCAGCTCGACGGAGCCACCCTGGACCGCTTCCAGATGGGCACTTTCGACATGGACTACGACCGAGACCTGGAAGCTACGCTTTGCCCGGACGCGGCGCTCCGAGACGCCTGGGAGACGATTCGGAAGAACGTCGAGAAGAACCGCATCCGGCGGGTCGTCTCGACTCGAGCCCTGGTGGACGCCTACGACATGCGGGCCGGTCTGAACAAGACGGTCAAGCAGTGCGTAGAGCAGCTCACCACGGGCTGGACACAAGATGAGAAACGGAAGGCGGGAGTCGCGGAGACTTCCGCCACGGCGGCCCGGGAGGGCGAGTGATTCTCGGCTGAACCTGCACGGAGAACGAAAAGAAAAGATGACCACGAACAAGAACACGGCAGCCTGGCTCAAACGAGAGGTCGAGCCGAAGGGCGTCACGATCTACCGCCGCGAAGGCAGCGAGCGGGAGACCAAGCGAGACGCGATCGGCGGCGTTCACTTCGACAGCCCGTTTGAGCTGGGCGAGGTCGGGCGGCTGGCCAAAGACGACTACCGCAAGCTGGTCGCCAAGGAGAACCACGCCCAGATCGACGGTGACCTCGAAGCGATCTGGACAGGCGAGCTCGGCGGTCGCTGGTACGGCCAGATCGGCTCGATGGAAAACGTGATCGAGACTGCGAACGGCTGGGAGAAAGGCGCGGAGCGCGCGCTCAAGCTCAGCCGCGACCTCACCAAGGACATCGGAGACCTCGAACCGGTCGGCATCAAGCGGACGCGGGTCTGGGCCGACGAGGGCGACGAGCTGGACTACGACCGGCTACGCGCGGGCGACACGGACACGATGTGGCGCGGCTCGAAGCGCAAGAAGCGCGCGAAGGTCTGCCCGGCCGTAACGATCGTCCCGAACATCGCAGCGAGCGCAGAGCGAAACGCTGAGTCCATGTTCTGGAGCGGCGCGGTCGCGCTGGTCCTCTCAGACCTCCTGGAGGACGCTGGTTACCAAACGGCGATCGTCGCGATGCTCGCTACCTCCCAGGCCAGCGGCGAGTGCGGGATCGTGAGCTGCGGCGTCAAGGACTTCGGCGAGCCGCTACGCTCTGCGGCGGTCGCTGGCCTCCTGTGCCATGCCGGAGTTTTCCGGACGCTGTTTTTCCTCGGTCAGGTGATGCTTCCGGTCAACATCGGCTGGGGACTCGGCCAACCGCGCGAACTCCGAGATGTCGTGATCTCCGGCGCTGGCGAGTTCGAGCCGTTCGCCGGAACTGAGATCGCTGAAGTCCCCATCTGCACGAGCGCGGCTGACGCCAAGAAGGTGCTCGAATCCCTGCTCGGGAAGGTGGCGGATACTCAGCACGCCGACGCTGTGTAGAATCCGCGACTGAAAAGGCCGTTTGGCCTCCGCCGCGTCAGCCTAGTTGCTCGGGCTGGCGCGGCGGTTTCTTCTCTGATACGCTTCGCGTATGGTTCAGATCGAGCTGAAGTCTGACACGCTTCGTCTGGTCCGTGACCTCGGAAAGCGAAGTGACGCGATCGGCGAACGCGCTCTACGAAGGGCGCTCGGGCGCATGGTCAAGGAAGCGTTCAAGATCGTGAAGCGCGAAATCGCAAACGAGATGGGCATCACGCAGAAGCAGCTCGTCAAGAAGAACCGGCGATCGCTCTGGTATTCGAAGCCGTATCGTTTCCGTGGTGGATCGGCGACCTCCTGGAACACGAGCATCGCGGCGAGCGGAAGACCTCTTCCGCTCGCCGCGTTCAAGGGCGTGGTCCAGCGCAAGAAGGGCGTCAGCGCCCGAGCCTGGAACAAGACCCGCATCTACCCCGGCTCGTTTCTCGCTCGGATGCCCAGCGGACACCTCGGGGTCTTCGCAAAAAGGTGGATGGCGACAGGGCGCCCGGTTGACATGTTTCCGAAGTCGGGCCAGCCGACCAAGGTCACGAGAACCATACACGGGAAGACAAGGACCGTCGAGGCGTGGACGGCGCTGCCGATCAAGGAACTGTTCGGTCCGTCCGTCCCGCGGACTCTGGCCCAGGCGCGCTTCACCGCGCTCGTCGAGTCAATGACCAACACGAGGCTGCCAGTCCTGATCAATCAGGAGATCCGGCGCGAGATGAATAAGCAGGCTCGCAGATGACTCCAGGAGCTGTTCTAAGCAGCGCGCGATCCAGGGCATGATCAAAGACACCTGGCAGACCTAAGCCGCGTGTGCGCCTCCTGCGTCCTGCTACGGAGAGGCCCGATGAGTGCGAGGAGTGGAGGAGTGGAGGAGTGGCCGACACCAGCGCCACCTCCCGCACCACCTCGCATCCACGACCAGGAGCCGTCGTGTGCGGCATCCGGTCGCTGGGCAGGCTGAAGAGACACCCGGAGGACCGGGGCCGCGTGTGCGCCAGCTACGGGCGTGGTGCGGGCGAGTGCCGGGTAGTGCGGAGGATGCGACAGGCGCGGCAGTCGCTTCTCCGGTCGCTCCTGCGGTCGTAGCCAGCAGCCGTATACCGGTCGTAGGCCGGAGCGGTCGCTCTAGCGGTCGCTCTAGCGGTCGTAGCAGGTTCGGGTCCTTCCTAGCTACTTGACTGCGGGTGCGCGGCTCGCTGGATTTCGCTATTTTTTTCGATCGTTTTTGGGTTGCCCGGCACCCGGAGCAGCCGTCTCGACGCCGCACCCCCGAAACCGCTAGACGACCGCGCCCGAGCGCGTCTTCGCCAATGCGGCTCGTGCGAAAATGCCGTTGCGTTTTTGCTCTTGCCTTCCGCAACGCTTCGGCCTACCGTGACGCACATGGAGGTCGTCACGATTTCTGTCGAACTTTTGACCGAGGACCCGGCCAACGCGCGCAAGCACGATGAGCGGAACCTGGGCGCGATCCGAGACTCGCTCGCCCAGTTCGGCCAGCAGAAGCCCATCGTCATCAACTCAGCGAACGAGGTCATCGCGGGCAACGGCACCCTGGCTGCGGCTCGCGCCCTGGGGTGGAACTCCATCCAGGCGGTCGTCTCCGACCTCGAAGGACTCCGCGCCAAGGCGTTCGCGATCGCCGACAACCGCACCGGAGACCTGAGCGAGTGGGACGAGCCTGCGCTCGTGGCTGCCCTGGAGGCACTCGAAGACGACCTGTTAGGGGCAGGAGCGTTCTCCGAGGCTGAACTGGCGGCCCTGGACGACACCGAACAGTTCCGCCCGCGCCCGTTCGCCATTGGGGATCTACGGCCCCACCCGCGCAACTACAAGCAGCACCCCGAGGACCAGCTCAAGCACATCGCCCAGAGCATCCGTGAGCATGGCCTCTACCGAAACGTCGTCTGCGCCAAGGACGGAACGATCCTGGTCGGCCACGGGGTCATCGCGGCGCTGAAGATGCTCGGAGCTCGGTCGGTCCCGGTCATCGAGATGGACATCGAGCCGGAAGACCAGAAGGCGCTCAAGCTCCTGGCAGCCGACAATGAGATCGGCCACCTCGCCGAGGTCG
The DNA here is from genome assembly GCA_964345075.1 of uncultured Bacteroidaceae bacterium. Lineage (GTDB taxonomy): Bacteria > CAIWAD01 > CAIWAD01 > CAIWAD01 > CAIWAD01 > CAYFPS01. Next base: position 15,630 of record CAYFPS010000029.1, read on the forward strand.
ATGACCGGGCGCTCACGAACCTGCTGCGCGAGGTCAAGGACATCGACGCGGACGGACTCCTCGGCACCGGGTTCGATGACGCAATGCTCGCGAACATGCTCATGGTCACTCGCCCACGGTCGGAGGTCAGAGACTTCGACGAGGCTGCCGAGTGGGTCGGGATGCCGGAGTACGAAGTGCAGGAGAAGCCCTGGCAGCTCATCGTTTCTTTCAAGACCAAGGAAGACCGGATCGCGTTCGTCGAGTCGAACAAGATCAAGAAGCATGGCAGCGAGGACGGGCGCTCGTGGTCGGCTCGCTGGCCTCCGCGCGGACGCGAGGACCTCGTGTCCGTCAAGTACGAGGTCGATCCCGAGACGGGTGAGGAGAAGGTGACGGCGTGACCCTTCCCCGCTACCCCGTCTTCGTCCCGTCGAAGAATCGCGCGAGTGCGTGCCAGACCGCGCGGTTCCTCGACCGGGACAGCGTCCCGTTCCGGGTTGTCTGCGAGCCGCAGGATGTGAAAGCCTACGCGGACAAGTGGGGGCGCGATCGAGTGCTGACCCTGCCGCATCGCGACAAGGGACTTCACGTGACACGGAACTGGATTCTCGAGTTCGCCAAGAAGGAAGGCCACGAACGCCATTGGCAGCTAGACGACAACATCCAGATGCTTCGTCGTCGGCATAAAGGCAAGCGCCTGCCGTGCCAGGCCGGGGTCGCGCTGCGCGCCTGTGAGGACTTCACGGATCGCTACGAGAACATCGACATCAGCGGGCTGAACTACGCTATGTTCTGCTGCGCGCCCGACATGCCGCCGTTCTACCTGAACGCTCGGGTCTACTCGCTGTCGCTGATCAGCTGCGTGATGCCGTTTCGTTACCGTAACAAGTTCAACGACGACGTAGACATCTGTCTTCAGATCCTCGCGGCTGGTCGATGCACGGTCTTGTTCAACGCCTTCATGGGCGACAAGGTCCGGACGATGAGATTCAAAGGCGGGAACACGGAGCTGTACACCGACACGGATGGGAGGCTGAAGATGGCCCGCAGCCTCGAACGGGTCTGGCCCTACGTCGTCTCGACCAAGCGCCGCTTCCAGCGACCGCAGCACGTAGTTCGCGACTCCTGGCGGTCGTTCGACAATCCGCTGATCCGGAGGAAGGACATCGACTGGGACGCGCTCAAGAGCGGCGGCGCAGACAACTACGGCATGAAGCTACGCCAGAAACACGAGCCGCGCTCGATCGACGACGACCTGAAGGCGATGATTGATGAGTGAGCGCATCACGCAGACGGAGTTCGCCAACCGCATCGGCGTCACGCGCCAGCGGATCGGCAACCTCGTCCGTCAAGGACTCGTGCCGCTTGACGAGAACCGCAAGGTCATTGTGGAGGAAGCGGTCGCGAATCTCCGTGCCGTGGAGTCTCAAGGCCAGACGCGCAAGATGGACCTCGATGCTGCCGTGCGTGAGGAAGACCCTGAGCTGCCGGGAACGAATGTCCCGCTTCCTGGTATGCCCGACCCAGACAAGATGACGCCAAAACCCGGAACGCCCTCTACCGCTGTCGCGCGAGCCGTCCACGAGACTTACCGCGCGAGGATGACCAAGCTCGCCTACGAGAAGGAAGCGGGCCTCGTGGTAGACCGTGAGCAGGTGAAGCGAGACGCTTTCATCGAAGGACGAGCGATTCGCGATGCCCTGATGTCTCTCGGCGGCCGACTGCGTGACCGGCTCGCTGGCGAGAGCGACCCGATCTCGATTCACAAGATCATCGACGAAACGGTCCTCTCGATCCTGCGCGAGCTGTCCGAAGGGCGGCGAACCACGATCGTCGATGACCTCGGAATATAAGCCGGGCCTGACTTCATGGTCGGCGGGACTCCGCGGTGGCCTTCGCCCCGAGAAGCGCCTGAGCGTGAACGAGTGGGCAGAGCGCCACGCCTACCTGTCTCCGGAGTCTTCCGCCGACCCCGGCAAGTGGCGCGCAATCCCGTATCAGCGCGGGATCTTGGATGCCTTGAGTGATCCAGAGATCACCTTCGTTACCTTCATGAAGTCGGCGCGGGTCGGATATACGAAGTGCCTGAACCACATGATCGGCTATCACATGGCGGAAGCGCCCTGCCCGATCATGCTCGTCCAGCCGACGCTGACGGACGCACAGGGCTATTCGCGGACCGAGCTGTCTCCGATGATCCGCGACACGCCAGCCCTTCGCGGACTCGTCAACCTCGATATGACGAAGGGGACCGGCAATACGATGCTGAACAAGGTGTTTCCCGGTGGCGCTCTAGTCCTCGTCGGCGCGAACAGCGCGACCGGGTTCAGGCGTCACTCGATCCGCGTCCTCCTGTTCGACGAAGTGGACGGCTACCCGCCTGCGGCTGGCGCCGAGGGCGACCAGATCGCGCTGGGCATCCGGCGGACGGAATACTACTGGAACCGGAAGATCGCTATCGGCGGTACCCCGACCGTGCGCGGCATCTCACGCGTCGAGGAGTATTTCGACCAGGGCGACCAGCGCCGTTACTTCGTGCCGTGTCCTGAGTGTGACCACTTCCAGACGCTCAAGTGGAGCGGGCTCAAATGGACTGACGGCGACCCGCGCACGACTCGCTATGCGTGCGAGAGCTGCGGCACGCTCATCCCGCACAGCAAGAAGCGGTGGATGGTGGAGCGAGGCGAGTGGCGGGCCACGAACCCGAAGCCGGTCGCCGGACACGCGAGCTTCCACATCTGGGCGGCCTACAGCTACAGCCCGAACGCGACCTGGGAGACGCTCGTCGCTGAGTTCCTCGAAGCGAAGAAGTCTCCCGAGACACTACGGACCTTTGTCAATACTGTCCTGGGCGAAACCTGGGAGGATGCCGCAGTCAAGGCCATCCCGCTCGAAGACCTCACGAAGCGCGGCGAGAACTACGGCGTAGATGATGTCCCGGAAGGCGCTCTCGTCGTGACGGCTGGCGTTGATGTTCAGGGCGACCGCCTTGAGCTTGAGGTCGTCGCGTTCGGCCTCGACGAAGAGTCATGGTCGCTCGACTACATCACCCTGCCAGGCGACCCTGGCCTGCCGGAGGTCTGGAAGGAGCTCGACTCTGTCCTCGACCGGACCTACACGACCGCAGACGGTCGCTCGCTACATGTGAACGCGGCCTGCGTAGACTCTGGCGGCCTACACACACAGGCCGTCTACGACTACTGCCGCGCCCGTCAGGGGCGTCGGGTCTACGCCATCAAGGGTAGCAGCGTTCCCGGTAAGCCGATCGCGGGCGTCCCGCACCGGATCAAAAAACACAACGTCAGCCTCGTCATCGTCGGGTCGGATAGCGCGAAGGACCTCATCCATGCTCGCCTGCGGCAGGACCCCGGCGGCCCCGGCTACTGCCACTTCCCCGACCGATACGACGAGGAGTTCTACCTTCAGCTCACCGCCGAGCGCGCGATGACGGTTTACCGGAAGGGTATCCCGCGCCGCGAGTGGAGGAAGGTTCGCCCGAGAAACGAGGCGCTCGACTGCCGCGTCTACGCGATGGCGGCGCTCCGCCTGCTGAAGCCGAAAATGGGCAAGTTCGCCGCCAAGGCCCGCTCTGGCAAGGGGAAAGGACAAGAACCGGAAACGACCGCTACGCCCAAGGCGCGGTCGAAAAAGAAGACCTCGCGGCGGCCCAAGAAAAAATACGCGCTGCGGCCTTGAATCAAGTCACTGCCTGCGGTTGACTTGCGACCGTGAGTTACACCGTCCCGACGAACGTCCCCGAGCGCCTAGTCGCCGGAGACACCTGGACATTCAAGCAGTCATTCGGCGACTTCCCCGCCGACGCTGCCGGGACCGGCCTGGCCGAAACCTGGACGCTCACCACTGATGTCGTCGGCAGCTCATCCGATCTTGGCACTTTCACGGCCTCTGCGTCTGGTGCTGATCACCTGACCACGGTCGCTGCTGCTACAACTGCGGACTGGGCTGCTGGCGATTACTCGTATCAGCAGTTCGTTACCGAGAACGACTCAGGCGAGCGCCACCTCGTCGGCCAAGGCTGGCTGGAGGTCGTCACGGACCTTGCCCAGGCCACGACCTTCGATGGCCGCTCCCATGTGAAGAAGACCCTGGACGCGCTCCAGGCGACGATCTTGGGCAAGGCGTCCAAGGACCAGGAAAGCTACACGATCGGGACGCGGTCGCTATCGCGGATGTCTCCCGAAGAACTGATTTCATGGGAGTCGCACTACAAGGCACTGTGGGCGCGTGAACAACGCGCGCTTCGTCTCGAGAAGGGACTCGGTCATAGCGGTAAGGTTCGAACGAGGTTCAGCTAAGTGAAGATCGGCCCGCTCGAAGTCAAGCTGTCTCGCAAGGCAGCGAAAGTGGATGAGGTAAGGCGACGCGCCCATCGCAGCCGGGCGCGTCGCCGCTCATTCGCGGCTGCGAAGTCCTCAGACCTCTACGCGGGGTTTCTCGGAGCGTCCGCTTCCATCAACGACGACCTGAAGCGAGACCTCCGCCTGCTTCGCTTTCGCAGCCGCCAGCTCTGCCAGGACAACGACTACGCGAGCCGTTTCCTGAACATGGTCGCCTCGAACGTCGTCGGTCGCCAAGGGCTGCGCCTCCAGTCGGAAGCGGTCGGCCCTGACGGGACGCCCGACACCGAGAACCGTCGCCTCATCGAGCGCGCATGGGCCGACTGGGGACAAATAGGCGTTTGTGATGTGACCGGGCGGTATAGCTGGGTCGGCCTCAAGACGATGGCCGCACAGACCCTTGCGCGAGATGGTGAGGTCCTCATCATCGAGCACCAGGGTTATCCCAATGGCTTCGGCTACGCCCTCCAGATCATCGAGTGTGACCGTCTGAACGAAGCCATGAACGTCGAGCTGGAGAACGGCCACCGAATCGTCATGGGCATCGAGGAAGACGCCTATGGCAGGCCGGTCGCCTACCACCTGCTCACGGGCCGCCCCGGCGACCTCTCGACTTCCTGGCAGGGTCGCTGGTACGACCGCGTTCCGGCCGATCGCGTCATCCATCTGTTCCTCCCGAAACGCCCTGAGCAGTCGCGAGGATATCCATGGCTGACGACCGCGATGCTCCGCCTGAACATGCTCGGCGGCTACGAGGAAGCAGAGTGGACGGCGGCGCGTGTCGCCTCGTGCAAGATGGGAGTCGTTACGACCCCGGACGGCGGCGGCTTCGACCCCGACGATGAGGACGCAGACGGCAACCTCATCATGGACACGGAGCCGGGAGAATGGCGGCAGCTCGACCGCGGACAGCAGTTCGAGATGTTCGACCCGAAGCACCCGAACGCCGCCTACGCAGACTTCATCAAGGGCGTGCTGCGCGGCGCAGCGTCCGGCCTGAACGTCAGCTACAACGCCCTCGCTGGTGATCTCGAAAACGTGAGCTACAGCTCGATCCGAGCTGGAGTCCTCGACGAGCGTGACTGCTGGAGGGCGCTTCAAGCCTTCGTGGCTGACGCCTTGTGTGGCCGGGTCTACCGGGTTTGGCTCGGCCACGCTTTGCTCGGCAAGCTTTCGATTCCGCCTCGCCGCTACGACATGATCTCGCCCGCTCGGTGGGTCCCCCGTGGCTGGGCCTGGGTCGATCCGCTCAAAGATGTCCAGGCTACCGAGAAGGCGGTCGCCCTCGGCGTCGGCACGCGCACGGACGCTGCCGCTGCCCAGGGCAAGGACTGGCTCGATATCGTCGAGCAGCTCAAGGAAGAACAGCGCATCCTGCGCGAAGCGGGCCTGGAAGCCTCGACCGCAGTTGCCGGAAACCAGCCGGCGCCGGTCGCGCCGGTCCCTAACGAGGAGGACGAATAGTGAAGCCCGACGAAGAAGACATCATCGAGGTCATCGAGACTGGCGAGTTTCGGCGGTCGTTCTCGTTCGACCGGAGCTCGATCGACGAGGACGAGCGCACGGTCGAGCTGGCCTTCAGCAGCGAGGAGCCCGTTGATCGTTGGTTCGGCAAGGAAGTCCTCGGACACAAGCGCGGCGAGGTCGACCTCGGTCGTCTCCGTAACGGCGCTCCGCTCCTGTTGGAGCATGACCCCGACAAGCTCGTCGGGGTCGTCGAGAAGGTGACGGTCGGCAGCGACCGCGTGGGGCGGGCTGTAGTGCGCTTCGGGAGAAGCGCACTCGCGACCGAAACCTTCGAGGATGTAAAGGACGGTATCCGGGGCAAAGCCAGCACCGGGTACATCGTCCGGGAGATGAAGTTGGAGAAGTCCGATAAGGATGGCCCGGACCTCTACCGTGCGACAAAGTGGCAACCGCTCGAAGTCTCACTCGTCTCCATGCCAGCCGACGACTCTGTGGGAGTCGGTCGTGCGAGCGAAGCCTGTGCCATCAGCACCCGAGTTCTCAACCACGGCAACAACGGAGGAAACCGAACCATGCCGCCCGAAGACATTACGCCCGCCCCGACCAACCAGGGCGGTACCCCGACCCCCGAGCCGCGCGTCATCGTCGATGACGCGGCTGTCGAACGCGCCCGCTCCGATGAGCGCCAGCGCATGGCTGACATCTCCTCACTGGCGGACCAGCACGGCCACCGCGAACTCGCCACCCAGGCGATTGCGGAGGGCTGGGCGCTCGAGCGCTTCCAGAACGAGCTGCTCGGCAAGATCCGCTCGGCGCCGGTCGCCCCGATGGGCAACGGCGACCTGGGCATGGACGACAAGGAGGTCCGTCGTTACAACGTCCTCAAGGCGCTGAACGCGATGGCGAACCCGACCGACCGGCGCGCCCAGGAGGCCGCCGCGTTCGAGATCGAGTGCAGCGAGGAGGCTGCCAAGCAGCGCGGCAAGGAGGCTCGCGGCCTCATCATGCCCGCCGATGTCTGCCGTCGTGACCTGACGGTCGGCACGGCCTCCGCTGGCGGCCACACCGTCGCGACCGACTACCGCTCGCTGATCGAGAAGCTGGACAACACCAGCATCGCGCTCCAGCGTGGTACCGCGCTGCGTGACCTCGATGGCCCCGTGTCGTTTCCGCGTCAGACCGGCGGCGCGACCGCCTACTGGGTCGCTGAGTCCGGCGCTGGCACGGAGTCGGCGGCGACCTTCGATCAGGTGACTCTGAACCCGAAGACCGTCACGGGCTACTCGGACCTCAGCCGCAAGCTGCTGATCCAGTCATCCGTCGACATCCAGGCGTTCGTCGAGTCCGACATTGCCAAGCGGATCGCCCTGGCTCTGGACCTCGCCGCCATCAATGGCAGCGGTGTCGCGAACCAGCCGCTCGGCATCCTGAACACGACCGGCGTCGGCACCTTCGGCGGCGACACCAACGGCATCGCGCCGACCTGGGCGCACATGGTCGATGGCTGGACCGCCGTCGCGCAGGACAACGCCTTCATCGGCGACATGGCCTGGCTGACCAACTCGAAGGTAGTTGGCAAGCTCCGCAAGACCGCGATCAACGCCACCTACGGCGACAAGATGATCTACGAGGGCGAGTCTCTGATGGAGGTCCAGATGCTCGTGTCGAACAACGTACCGAGCAACCTCACCAAGGGTTCTGGCTCGTCGCTGTCTGCGATGATCCTGGGCAACTGGGCGGACCTGCTCGTGGGCCTCTGGTCGGGCGTTGACCTCCTGGTCGATCCTTACACCGGAAGCACGACCGGCACCGTGCGCGTCAGCATCTTCCAGGATGCGGACGTCGCTCTGCGGCACGCCGAGTCGTTCGCGATCTTCAACGACATGATCACCACCTGATCGTGAGGTCGGTTCCCCCTGTAGGTCTATAGACCCACAGGGGGAATACCGACCGGGAGCGAGCGCAATGACCCGAATCAAGATCTTGACCCGAACCATCTGCGACAAGCGCGATGTCGCGGCTGGTGAGGTCATCGAAGCGTCACCGTCCGCGACGGCGATGCTCGTCGCACTCGGCAAGGCCGAGATCTACCTGGGCGAGGTGGTGGTCGAGAAGGCCGCCGAGACGACCGAACCCGAACCGGAGATCGCCGAGGCTTCGAAGCCGAAGCGTGCCTCCACCCGGAAGAAGACCACCAAGAAGAAGCCCAAGGAGGGCTAACATCATGAACGTCCAATCGTGGGCCTCGGCCCTGACCATGAAGGAGCTGGAAGCTGCGGATACACAGAGTTCCGGCGCGAACAACGGGACCGGCGTTGATGTCTCGACCATGACCGGGCAGGTCGTGGTCGTGCTGTCGGCGACCAACTCGGCCGGCACCGACCCGACGCTCGACGTCAAGCTCCAGACCTCGGCCACCGTTGGCGGCACCTACGCCGACATCAGCGGCGCGACCTTCACCCAGGTCACGGACGCGGCCGACTCCACCGAGAAGATCACGCTCGACATCGACTCGATCGCAACCGACTTCATCCGGTGCGTCGGGACCGTCGGCGGGACCTCAACCCCGACCTTCGAGTATAGCGTCGTGCTGCTCGGCTACGACAAGTATCCGGCCTAACGCGGTCGGCTGCTGACTGATGGCGTTCACCGAAGACCACTCTGCCTTCCTCGACGAGGACGACTTCGCCGTACCGGCCTCGGTCGGCGGGTCTTCGGTGTCCGTCATTTTCGATCACGCCTTCGTCGAGGTCCAAGGCATCGCCGGCGAGCAGCCGATGGTCCTGGCCGATGACGGCGACATCTCCTCCGTGAGCGTAGGCGACGCGCTGATCGTGAACGACACGCTCTACGCTATCCGCGTGAAGCGACCTGACGGAACAGGTCTGACAATGATGCTCCTGGAGGAAACGGCCACGAACAGCGCGCCGTCGTTCGGTGACACACGGATCACCGAGGCGGGTCATACCCGCATCACCGAGGCAGGCGACACCCGGATCACAGGATAGGCTCATGGTAGACAAGAAGATCACCGACTTCGATGCCATCTCGACCGAGGCGGACGGCGACCTGTTCGAGATCGTCGGCGATGTTGCTACGACCCCGGCGTCCTACAAGATCACGCGTAAGACGCTCCTGAACTACCCGGTCACCTTCGGGCAGATCTACGTCTATAGCGGCAGCACGGCGCAGACGGGCATCGCGACGAGCTACGTCAAGCTCACGGCGTTCACCACGGACGGCGAGAGCAACAACGTCACGCCTAGCGGCGACACGATCGCCGTCACGAACATCGGCGTCTACCGCGTCGCGTGGCAAGTTTCATACGGCGGCTCTGGCAACACGACCTTCACCATCGCGCCGCACTTCGACGGGACCGAAGTCCAGGCGTGCGCGGTCGAGCGGAAAACCGGCACCGGCGGCGATGTTGTGTCGTGCGGCACGGTCGGCTATTACAACGTCACCGCAGCGGGAACCTTCGACTTGCGAATCAAGGCAGACGGAGCGAGCAAGTCCGTGACGCCGTCCTATGCCCAGCTCACGGTCGAGAGGGTCAAGCTCGGGTGACCCATCCTCGTAAGACTGTCCGCGCGAGCGCGATCACCGCGCTTACCGGACTCACGACTACCGGGTCTAATGTCTTCGAGTCTCAGATCTATCCGCTCGAAGACAGCAACCTCCCGGCCCTTCTCGTTTACACGAGGGCAGACGCCTTCGGGGCCGCCGAGCGGGAGTACACCAGCGTTACCGCTACCTGGGGCGGATACGCCCGCCAGATCACCTTGGTCGTCGAGGCGCACGTGAAGTCCACGGCCACGCCCGACGCGACCATTGACACGATCTGCGAAGAAGTCGAGACTGCTCTCGAAGCCAAGTCGGCCTGGACCTCAAACGTAGGCCAGATCACCTACGAGGGCACCGAGATCGAGTTCTTCGACGAGGCCGAGGTCCGGCAGGCTGTCGCGACCATCACCTACATCGTTTCGTGGTTTCCTAACCTGACATGAAAAAGATCACCAACGCAAGCAAGCTCGAAGCGGCTTTTCGCGTTCCGCGAGTCGGGACGGTCGCCTACGGCGAAACGGTGGAAGTCGAGGACGACTACGCCGACGCGCTGATCGAGGGTGGGCAGTTCAAGGCTGCCGCCTTCCCCACCAAGAAGACCCCGAAGGCCGAGAAGGCCAAGGAGATTGACCGATGACTGATTTCACCGACCGCCGCGTCGGCATCGGCGGCTTCATCGGCTGGGCCGAAGAATCGACCTTCGGAACCGCCGCTGCGGCCGCGAACTACCTTCAGATCGCTCCGGGCGATGAGACGTTTCAGCTCGACCAGGAGTTCATCGAAGGCTCGCACACGAACGAGCGCGGCGTCGATACCGCCGATGTCGTCAAGGGCATGAGCGCGGTGTCGGGCACCTGGGCACACGATCTCCGCTACGGCGGCGGCTGGGGCCTCCTCCTGGAGCATCTGATCGCCGACGAGGTCCTGACCGCCGGGGCCAGCCCCTACACGCACGACTTCGACGTCGGCGTCTACGCCTCCGGCATGGCCGGGAAGGGCATCTCGTTCACGGTCGCCAGAGACGGACTCCTAGTCGGCGGGTCCGATGTCGCTGACCGCTACATCGGCTGCCGCCCGACCGCTGTCACGATCACCTGCGAGGACAACGCGATCGCGCGTGCCGAGTGGACGATCATCGGGGCCAGCGCCGGGACGGTCGCCATCCCGACGCCGACGTTCCCGACCGACAACTACATGAAGGCGCCGTCCGACGCTGGCAGCCCGACCGCCGGGTTCAAGTACGGCACCGATACCAGCGAAGACACCTACCCGTGCCGCCGCTGGTCGCTCACGATCTCGCAGCCTTGGGACCCCGTTCGCGCGGTCCAGGCCGCAGCCATGAGTGAGCCGACCCTCGGTGGTCGGATCGAGGTCACGGGCTCGTGTGAAGTCCTGTTCCAAGGGACCGGCGCAAGCGGCGACACCTTCACCACGAATTACCGGGCCGGGACCGCCGCGTCGATGATCCTGACCCTGGAAGGCCCGACCGCTGCGAACGAGTCGCTCGTCATCGACATGCCGACCGTCCGCATCACTTCTCCGCCCGACGCGCACATGAGCGAAACCGGAGCCGTTTGGCAGACGGTCGAGTTCAAGGCGTATCGGTCGGGTTCTGGCCACGAGGCCGACATCACCTTGACCAACTCCGACGCCGCGCTCAACAGCTAGGCAACCGAGAACAGCATGGAAAACCCGGAAACCATCATCACCCTCCCCAACGGAACGGAGGTCCGCTTCGGGCCTCCGTCTGTGTGGGATTCCGTCAAGTTCCGCGAGAAGTTCGGCAAGAATATCGAGGCGCTTGGCATGGAGAAGATCGCCGTCGATGCGATGCCCGAGAACGAGCGTGACGAGTTCGAGGACTTCCGCAACCGAGGAACGCTATGGCTCGTCTGGCGCTGCGCGTGCGCGGGCGGCTACGACAAGGACGAGGAGTCCTTCTGGACTTCGGTACCCGTGACCGGCGGCACCTTCGCGAAGATCGTTGCCGTGGCGACCAGTTTTTTCGGCGAGCCGCGCGGGTCCGAGATGTCGTCCGGCTCGTCCGGAGCGGGCTCGGGCGGGAAGAACTGAAGGCGATGACCAGCACCGAGGGGCGCGCGCTGGCCGAGATGCTCACCTGGGAGCAGCACGACCGACTGCGCCGCTCGAAGTCTCCGACCTTCATCAACGAAGCTGACCTGCTCTGATGGGATCGAAATTCCAGCACAAGATCGACATCGTTGGGCGCGACAAGGCGTCTGGTGCGTTCCGTGCGGTCGGGAAGTCTACTCAGTCGTTCGGCAGGAAGCTGGCGGATACGACCGCCACCATCTCGCACACGATCAACATCGTGAAGTCGTTGGGGCAGGCCATGAGGAACATGGCCCGCCCCTTCGCCGCTGCGTCCAAGGCGTTCGCCGAGTTCGAGAAGGCGATGGTCGAAGTCTCGACGATCGCCGACGTCAACGAGCAGCAGTTCGAAGCCCTGAGCAAGACGGTTAGCGACTTCTCGCGGAAGTATGCGACCGAGGCCGCCGACACGGCGAGGGCACTCTACCAGACGATCAGCGCGGGCAACACGGACGTCGAGGACGCGACCAAGGTCATGTCCGCCTCGATGAAGTTCGGTCGCTCCGCGATCGTTGATTCGTCTATTGCGGTCGATTTGATGACGACCGTCATGAACAGCTACGGCATGAGCGCCGACCAGGCGACCGAGGCCAGCGATGTACTGTTCACGACGATCCGCATGGGCAAGACGACCGGCGAGGAGCTGGCAGGCGCGTTCGGTCGCGTGACCGCGATTGCCGCTCGTGCCGGGGTCTCGCTGAAAGACCTCGGCGCCTCTACCGCCGCCCTGACCCTGGGCGGCCTGAAGACCGAGGAAGCGATGACGGCTCTGCGGCAGGTCATCGTGAGCATCGCGAAGCCGACCGAGCAGTCGAAGGAGGCGATCGCCGAGCTCAACCTCGAGTTCTTCAACGAGGACGTTCTGCGCCAGCGAGGCGGCCTGTTCAAGATCATCGACGAGCTGGCCGTCGCTTCCGAGGACAGCATCCAGACGCTTTCGGGCGTCATACCGAATATCCGGGCGCTCGTCGGCGCGTTGACCATCGCGGGCCAGGGCGACCGCATCGCGAGCCTCATGGAGGAGTTCGCGAACGCAGGCGGCGCGACCGAGACTGCGCTCGCCAAGATCATGGCGTCCTACGACTTCCGCCTCGCGAAGACGCGGGCGGAGTTCGAGGCGCTCAAGCGCGCGACCGGCGAGTCTATCAGCGAGAACGAGGACTTCCTCGGGGCGCTGGAAACCATTGGGTCGATGCTCGCGGTCGTGGCCGACACGGTCACGGACAACAAGAACGAGTTCGCGAAGATGAAATTCGGCCTCCAGGATCTCGCGAAGACCTGGATTCCAGCCACCATCGACGCGTTCGCCTACCTGATCGAGACGCTCGCTGGCGGCACAGGACTCTCGAAGGCGCTCGTCGGTATCACGAACACGTTCGGGATGTTCACCAAGCTTGTTCAGATTTCGGCCAACGGATACGCGCAGCTCATCTTCGGCATGAAGGCGCTGCGGGCGCAGTTCAATGGATCGTCGGCTGAGTCCGAGGCGTTCTACGCGCAGATGCTCAACATCCAGGCCGAGGGCCGGAAGATGTGGGCGCAGCTCAAGGTCAAGGCGACGACCGGGTTCCTCGTCGAGGAGAACAAGGAGCTGATGTCCTTCGCGGAGTCGATTCGCGTAACGGCGGACCTCCTGCGCGATAAGTTCAAGGACGAAGGCAACGAGATCACGGTTATCGGGATGCCGGACGGCGATGCGGTCGAGGCATACCGGGAGCGCGTCAAGTTGATGATGCCGGACGGCGATGCGGCCGAGGCATACCGGGAGCGCGTCAAGTTGATGAATGAGGAGGCCGCCGAGGAAGTCGAGCTCCTCTGGGCAGGGTTCTGGGAGGACCGCATCGAAGTGATGCGGGAATACGGCGACCAGATCGGCGCCGCTCTCGGTGACTCGATCACCAACGCACTCACGGACCAGAGCCAGACCTGGAAGGAAAACTTTACCGAGTTCGGTGAATCCGCAAAGACGACCGTCCTCGACTCAATCCTCGATCCGATCTTCGGAGCCGGTAGCGCGCTGAACGAGCTGTTCGCCGCTGTCCTTACGCCTCTCAACGTCATCGGGCAGGCGATCAATGATCACCTGTTCAAGCCGATGATCGACGGCATCCTGAAGTTTTTCACGATCAAGAAGGTTCAAGAGAAGGCGGCCACCGCCGAGTCAAGCATGACCCAGGCGGCAGGCGCCCTCGCCACCGCCTCGACTACGAACGCCGCGACCGCTGCTATGCTCCCGCTGCTGTCGGCTGCGGCTACCGCGTCGGCGATCGCCTCGTTCGGATCTACGCTCGCCTTCGGGCCGATGGCCCAGGTAGCCATCGCGCAAGCTCTCGCAGCCGCGCAGGCGATGGGGGCCGTTAATCAGATTCCGGTCCCGAAGGCCGAGGGCGGCCGAATCACCGAGCGCGGCATCTTCGAGGTCGGCGAGCGCGGCGAGGAGCTGATCCTTCCGGAGACGCGCACCGTTCGCGCCCGGTCGCTGCTGCGTGATCTCTATCGTAGGCGTCCTGAGCTTTCCCCGGAGTCGGCCTTGCGTGGAAGCCAGTCGGTCTTCAACATCAATGTCAGCTCGCTCGGCTCTGATGCCAGCGAAATCGCTCGCGCGGTCGCTGACGAGGTGAGCGCGCTCATCGCGCAGGACGCTTACGCATGACCTTCTCCCCGCAGTTCGACGGACAGGCGCTTCACTCTGGCGGGACCGTCACACTTTCCTGGAAGGACTCTGGCCCGATCCAGATCAAGAGTTCGCCGCTGCTCCGTGGAGGAAGCGGGATTTCACGAAACGCCCTCGTCGGGCGCGAGATCGACCTGACGGGCATCGTCCGCGCGTCCACGCCTACCGCCACCCTGGCGCTCCTCGACAATCTGATGAAGGTCCTTCACCAGAGCGGCGAGAAGGTGCTGCGCATCACCGATGACCGCTACATCGACGCATACGCCGATCCTGGCTCGATCACGAGCGGCGAGGGGACTGACGGGCTCACGGCCCGCTGGAAGTGCCGGTTCATTTCGACGAGTCCCTACTGGCGAGACCAGACAGAGTTGAACAGCACGAAGGCGAACGACGCGGACGGGGTCGTGACCGACACCGTGAGCAACACGGGGAAGGCTCCCGAGCTTCCCGACTGGGAGTTCACTACGACCGGAGACTACGACGATGTGACGATCACGGTCGAGAACACGACCACGGGTAAGCAGTTCAGGCTGTTCAAGGTCACGATCAAGAGCGGCGATACGCTCGTCATCGACAGCAGCTCAGGTGAGGTCTACTTCAGCGGCGACCCGGCTTCCGGCAGCGCCGTCCCAAAGCGGATCGACGGCCAGTTCTGGACGATGCCAAACGGGTCGAACACGATCACCTACACCTGCACCCAGAGCGGGACCGACCTGACCTACAAGGTTAAGTACACTCCGCGTCACCACAACCTCGGCGAGTGGGACACCTGAGGAGCCATGCCGCGCGTCCGACTCGTCATCGACAGGCCGACGACGGACCTCTGGTCGGACTCTACGCGCCGGTCGATGCTGAACCTGACGGCGAACCTGTCGGACCTCGAATGGTCCTACCGGGTCGCTGACGGGGGCTGCTGGGCAGGCAAGGCCGAGTTCACCTTGCCCGAGGATGGCTTCGCGTGGAAACGCCTAGTCGAACAGGGCGCGTCCGGCCTCGCCTGGATCTACCACGACCGTTCAGAGGATGACGCCTCGGAGATCGACGAGGATACTGACCTGCTCTGGTTCGGGATCGCCGAAGACGCGATCGCGTCCCGAGGCGGTAACGCAGTCGAGCTCAAGCTGCGTGGCGCCGGGCAGTTCCTCAAGCAGTACACCTACACCGCGACTCACAAGGCCGAGTCAATCCACACGATCGCGGACGCGGCGATCCAGGCAGTCATCGACGAGGGCGAAAGCCCGATCACGGCGATGGACACCGATAACGCCGGAGTCCTACAGAAGAAGGTAAGTGTTGAGTTCGAGAACGACCCACTCGACCGCGTGCTGAAGACCCTGGCGGACCTCGCCGGAGGACCCGCGATGGTGGCCTGGGGAGTTCGTCCGTCTTCCGCGTCGTCTAGCTTCGGCACGGCCTACCTGAAGCTGAACACGGGCCACCTCTACGAGAAAGACAACTCGGCCAGCCGAGACATCTTCACGGTAGACCAGGCGCAGATCTACGACTACGAGCTGGAGGCTCGGAATAGCGACATCAGAAACCACATCGTCGTTATCGGTGACCAGATCGAGAACGATCACCGGGACGACAACAAGGACTTCTACACCGCTGAAGTCGAGAGCGGCGACAGCATCGAGCAGTTCGGGCGGAGGAAGAAAGTCGTCCGAGACTCGTCTCTGAAGACGGACGGGCAATGCGCGCTGCTCGCCGCAGGTACCTGCAAAAACCTCGCAGCGCGTCGCATCGCCGCCAAGGCCAGGTTCACCCTGGCGATGAACGGAAACCTGACCGAGGGCGGTGCAACCGATAAGGCGAAGTCGCTGCTGTATCACCTGAAGAACGCCGGTCGCCTCGTCGTGATTCGCGACAAGGACAAGGCGTTCTCCGCGTTCGGGGACTCCCGCAATGTTCTCTCGATTACGCGCAACGCTAGCACGGCTCGCTACGCGACGATCGACACGAGCAACGGGCCGACCGACTCCGATGAGGTCATCCAGGACCCTGCGTCTCTCGCGGCCAGCGACAAGCGGCTCTATGAGTTCACCAGGATTCAGACCGGGACGACCTCGACCAGCTCGCCAGCGACCCTCTACATCGCAGAGATCGAGGATCGGCTCGGGGTCGCGTGGTACGCCAGCGGAGCCAATTGGAAAATGCTGCTCGCGAAGCGCGACAACACGGGCACCTGGGGAGTGATCGGGACCAGCTCGGTGACCGTGACGACCGCGAAGATCCAGGCCGAACACACGGTCGCGCTGGAGGTCCGCTACAACGCGGTAGGCTCGATCACGGTCGCCGGTTACTTCTCGGACGGAACCACAACAACCCAGATGATCTCGTCCACGGTCACGCTAGCCACGCTTTACGGGATGGGGACTCCGCGAACGCTCTATGTGAACGCCACCGCGTCGAGCGCCGGGCCGGCGCCGGCCGGTGACTGCGCGGCTGCCGACTACTCACAGGTGCTTGTGTGGAAGGACTGGGACGAAACGGGCGGAAACACGACCGCAACCTTCCTCGACGCGCACGCGAACGAGTCAGCTCCGTTTCAGCGGTGGGGCGACCTCGTCCTGATGACGAACGCCTCCGACCGCGACTCCAGTTCTCCGGCCAATGCGTGGGTCCGCTACGCCTTCGGGAACAGCACGCTCGACGGCGAGTATGCTTGGACCCCGAGCTACGATGGCGGCGAGGTCGCCTGGGAGGACTCGACCGACTTCTCGCACCGGAAGCACACCTGGAGGCTCGGGACCGGAAGCAGCGCCCTGCCCTTCGGGACGCATCTCGAGATCGTCGCCATGCGCGCCAAGGTCAAGCACACCGGCGCGGACTCCCCGCTCCAGATCACGCTTACGGGGGAGGCCGGAACGCGCCTGACCCCGGATGTCTTTGAAGACATCATCGACCGCGTTACCATCGCGGAAGGCAACCAACGAAAGGGGGCAGACCGATGAGCGACAACACGAGCAGCTACCCGAGCGCGATTGACCCGCAGCCGGTGACGCTCGTAGACGACATCGACTTCGTGAGCGCGGACGCGCTAGCCTATGCGATCAGCGCGATCGCCGCGATCCAGGCCGAGCTGGGGACCAGCCCCGTAGACTTCACAGCTGGTGGAGCACTCGACTACGGGACGATAGGCGCGTTCCTCGTGGCCTGCTCGAGGATCGAGCTGGGCCAAACAACGACCGCCGACAGCAAGACCGGTTTCCGCGTAGACTTCACGACCAACCGGTTCACCGCGCCGCCGTTCGTTTTCTGCCAGCTCGTCCAGGCCAGCGCGCCGGGCCAATACATGCACTGGCACGCCCGCAGAATCACGAGGGACGGCTTCACGCTGGCGTCTAGCCACACGACCCGGAGCGCGGCTGCGGGCCACACCATAGACTGGATCGCTATCCAGCCCCCGTTCGGGCTAGAGCGGACTACCGAGGAAGACGAGAACTAGTGGGTAGCAGCTACCCCGGCGAGCCGGACGTCCTCCCGAAGCTGGTCGATGAGTTCGACCGTCCGCGAGCGTCTTGGTTTAATCGTCTGCTCGACGGGATCTATCGCGTCCAGGTCGAGCTGGGCGCGGACCCGTCAGACCTCGGCGCTGAGTGGTCTTCCCCGACCACGCTTGCCTCGATCCTCGCCGCGTTTGGCGTCATGGAGTGGGGCGAGTTCGCGGTCGATCTTCCGGAGGACTCGCCGGTCGAGGTCAACTTCATGAACCCTGGGCGCTTCACGGAGGCCGAGAACATGGTCGTATTCGTCCGCAAGGTCACGGACAGCAAAGGCCGTAGGCTCGGGCAAAACCTAGACATCGCGGCTGATGTCGAGCCATCCTCCGGACCACCGACAGGCTTCAAGTTCTACCGCTACAACCTGACCGGAGCGCGCGAGCACACGGAGCGGTATCAGTATCTCGCCCTGGAGGATACGTTCTGATGTACGGCAGCGGCTACCCGTCAGCACAGGACGCGGTCGGAAGCTACACGACCGTCACCGAGGGCGTGACCGCGTTTACGGCCAACCTCCCGAACGAGATCGCGGCAGCCCTGGAGGCCGTCCAGGTCATGCTCGGGTCGAACCCAAGCGACCTGAGCTCGACTGGAGCCGACATCGGCGGCACCGACCACACGACCGTCGCTGCCTTGATTCTCGCTCGCGCCCGGTGGGAGATCGGGAGCGACACCTTCACGGCGTCGGCGATCAGCAAGGCCGTCACCTTCACGACCTCGCGCTTTTCGAGCGCGCCCAAGGTCTTCCTCATGCCCCAACGCAGCAACAGCGCCGCTCCGTCTGGGGATGACGCGTTCTCGGTTGGCGGCACGACCACGAGCGGGTTTACCGCTTACCGAAATAATACCGGTGGCAGCCCCAACACGAGCGCGCAAACCTTCAAGTATCTGGCGATTCAATGGCCGGACTAGAAAATCGGAAGAACCGTGAGATGATCGCTCGCGAGCGGCATCGGTAATGCGTGAACGACTGCACCCTGACGACCTCGCAGCCCT
>CAYFPS010000030.1:0-10551 GCA_964345075.1 uncultured Bacteroidaceae bacterium
TCACGGAGCTTTCGGCCGGATGATCGGCCAGATAGCGCTCGAGGCCGGGGGTGAATTGACCAGCGCCGGCGGTGGCTGCAAGAGCCAGACCGAGGGAGACCGACAACAAGCTACGCCTCATACATCACTCCTGAGTTGTTCCGAGTGTTCAGTTTCCGGCAGGGTCATTGCGTCATCTTTGTCCCAAGAGACCCCTTCGACCATATTTGTCGAAAATGTCCTTGCCGTATCTTTGTGTTTGTTCACTATACTGGTTGGGCCAGCATTCAATAGAGACTCAAGCTTGGGGTGCAACGCAAGCGTCATGCCAGCAGGCAGCGGGAAAAGTGTTAGAATTGCAGCATGCAGAACGAGCTCTTCGGGAACGACCCGCAATACAAGGCAAGTCTTGCCATAATCAAGCGACTGCACGAAGCGGGGCATGAGGCATACATCGCAGGTGGTGCCGTGCGCGATGCCCTGCTGGGCAGGTTTCCGCTAAAGGATGTGGACATCGCGACATCCGCCCGCCCCGAGGAGAGCCGCCTTCTGTTCAAGCACACCGTTCCGGTGGGCGAGAGTTTTGGCGTGTTGATTGTGCTTTCGGGCGGCTTCACCTTTGAAGTGGCCACCTTTCGCGAGGAAAGCGATTACCAGGATGGGCGGCATCCCGAGAGGCTGAGCTTCAGCTCTGCCGAAGAGGATGTCAAGCGGCGGGATTTCACGGTAAACGGCATGCTCTTTGACCCGATCAAGGGCGAAGTCATCGACCTCGTTAATGGCAGACAGGACCTTGACGCTGGGGTGATTCGGACCATTGGGCTAGCAGAAGAGCGCTTTGCCGAGGACCACCTTCGTCTGCTTCGGGCCATCCGCTTTGCGGCACAGCTTTCCTTCACAATTGAACAGCGAACTCTCGACGCAATCAGGGAGCATGCCACCAGCATTCAAACCGTGAGCATGGAGCGCGTCGAGCAGGAGCTCGATCGCCTGTTTCAGGCGAATTCGCCCACGGCCAACATGGATCTTCTTGCGACAAGCGGCCTGCTGGGCCCCATTCAACAGAAGCTGCTGGACGAGCGCCCCCCTGTGGCACGAAGACAGGATGCCACCATCGCCGCACCGAATCAGGCCCTCTGGTCCCGGCTGCTTGCCAAGGCGCGTGAAGCAGAGGACGGAAAAGAGACTCTGGCCCCCTGGCTGGCTTTTCTGCTGGATGCTCTGGATATCAGGCCAGAAGAAGTGCATGATTGTCAACACGATGAACTTCGCGCTCGCGTGTTGGCAATGGCCCGCAGCCTGCGCGTGCCACGTGCTCGCATGAAGGCGCTGGCCATGGCGGCCAAGCTTTGCTGCAAACTGCAATCCTGGCCGGGGGCACGCCTGGCTGATCAGATCAGGCTGATCCGCGAGACAGAATCTGCTGCAGCATGGCAGCTGGCGAATGCTGCGGGGCTAAAAGGCGTGCCACCTCGCGCGACCTTTGAGGATTACTGCACGAGATATGCCGACTCCTGGAGGCCCAGGCCTTTGCTGGATGGTCGCGAGCTGCAGGCACTGGGAGCAGAACAGGGTCCGGGTCTGGGTGAAATCATGGAAGAGCTGGAAAGCCGTCAACTCGAAGATGTCACCTTCAATAGAGACCAGGCCATGGAATTGCTTCGACAGAAGGGCTGGATTCCAAGCTAAGGAGCCGCAGCATGCCACATCGTCATTTGTTTTTCCTGACCGCCAGCCTTTCATTGATATTGACCCAGCCATCTCGTGCCACCTTGCCAGATGCCTCCACGTGGGGCTCCTTTTCCGAGCGCCATGTCCACTGCAGTCGCGGCAGCGAGCTCTTGCGGGAATACCGCAGTGATTCAACCCACAGCTGGGATGCGCTTGCCTACAGGGCAGAGCTTCAGCTAGACCCTTCCAGCGGAAGCCAGCACCTGGCCGGCAGCATGGAAATTCACTTTCGTAGTGATGTGGCACAGCTGGACACCCTCGACCTGCATCTGGTGGGCTTTACGGTAAGCCAGGCCCTGCAGGGACAGTCCGGACTGACAGTCATCCGCGATGGTGACCGCCTTCTGCTGCCCCTGGCACAACCGGTGGCACAGGGTGACAGCTCGCTTGTCACCATTGACTATGAAGGCGTGCCACAACTCCGCGACGGTCTTGGAATGTTTGGCATGGGAACAGGGCTGGTTTACACGCTAAGCGATCCATGGGGCACAAGACTCTGGCTTCCCTGCTTTGACGAGCCCTGGGACAAGGCCCTTTGGTCCTTTTATGTTCAGATGCCCGGCAACGAACAGGTTCTGTGCAACGGCGTCGAGTACACGCTTGCAGCGGGACCGAATGGTTCAACCATCTGGTCCTTTGAGCACGATGCCCCGATGAGCAGTTATCTGGTCAGCCTGGTTGCGGGAAATCATCTTGAAGTTCTTGATCAATGGGGAGATGTCCCCCTGCGCTGGCTGATTTACCCCTCCCACGAAAGCCAGGCCGAGCTGGCTTATTCGCGCGTTGATCAGATGTTTGACTGCTTTACCGGGCTCTGGGGCGATTATCCCTTTAACGCCTATTCGATGGGTGAGGCGGGAATCTATGGCGGTTTTGGTGGCATGGAGCACCAGACCTGCACGACCATTGGCAATGGCATTGTGGCAGGCGGCCTGAGCTATGAAAGCGTGATTGCCCATGAGCTGAGCCATCAATGGTGGGGAGATGCCGTCACCCCGGTGGACTTCAGGCAGGTCTGGCTGAACGAGGGCTGGGCCACTTATGCGGAAGCCTATTTCTATCAACATCTTGCAGATGGCGAATGGTCGGCCTTTGTGGACTATATGCAGCAGATTCATCAGACCTACCTTGGCTGGGACAGTCAGCTGCTGCCGATTTTTGACCCACCCCTGAACAATCTCTTCAACATAAGCCAGTACGAGAAGGCCGCCAGCGTCATTCACATGCTTCGCTTGCTGATGGGCGAAGAGAGCTTTCACGATGCTCAGCGGAGCTGGCTGGCAGCCAACAACTTCGGGACGGTCAACACCTGGGAGTATCGAGATCACCTGGAGGAGGCAAGCGGGCTGGAGCTGGACTGGTTCTTCGATCAATGGATCTTCTCTGGCGGCTACCCCTTCTACGAGTACACGGTGGCACACCAGCCCACTCCTGGTGGCACGCAGGTATACCTGACCGTTGAGCAGAGTCACCAAGTGCTGGAAAGTTTTCGCATGCCAGTACCCGTGCGCGTGATCAGTTCGGAGGCGACCTTCGACACCCTGTTCTGGGTTGAAGAAGACTGGCAGGATTTGCTGATTGAGCTTCCCGGCGACTTTGACACTCTTCTATTCAATCATGATAGCTGGATTTTGTGTCGGCAGGAGCAGCGCCCCACGCCAACAGAGTTCGACCTGAAAGTTGTTGCCCATGAATACGATGACTCGCTGCTGGGCAATGGCGACGGGAGTCTGGCCGATGGTGAGGCCGCCAGTTTGGCGCTCTATGTCAGAAACAACGGCCGATGGCTGAGCAACGTCTCGATTGTGCCCGATGAACTAAGCGAGCTCATGGTCACCGGACAGTTTCAGGCGGTGGATTCCTGGGGCATGGGCGAAACCAGGCGTCTCGAAGGAGACGTGCAGGTCTGGCATCCCCACTATGACTACGCCTGTTATAGCAGCGTTCACCTTTCCATCTGGGCTGATGGTGGCACATGGGAGGAGCTGGAGCTTCGCTTGCCACTGGGCGACCCGCGCATTCAGTTCCTTGGGCTTGATGCAGAAGCGGAGATGTGGCACTGGACCCGTCAGGAGCTGGACAGCCTGGCACTGTTCACCGATGCCACCTCTCTTGGCAGTTTTGATCAGGTCGACAGTCTGATGCACGAGCACGATGTGCTGATGCTTTCAAGCTGTCAGGAAGGCGCACGACTGCCGCTTGAATATCTGGACATGTTCAACCTCGAATGGCAGCTGGGGGAAAAGGGCCTGTTTATTGGTGGGCAAGACGCGCTGGACCATCTTGCTGGCGCCTTTTCCATCCAGAACGCCTCTGTTGAAAACCTGGATGTATACGATGTGGCAGTTGACGGCGTAGCTGGTGGCACGCTTGATGGAATGTCTGCACTGCTGATTGGCGCCGGAGGCGCGCAGAACCAGTTTTCTCCCAGCTCTTTTGAGGAAGAGGCCACTGATTTTGGCTGGGAGGTTCTCGCCCGCTACCGCAACAGCCAGCTTCCCGCCCTGCTGCGGCTGGTGCCTGAAGAAGGTGGCAGGCCCATCATCCTGGCTGGCTTTGGTCTTGAGGCAATTTCCGGGATGGCCGGGACCAATAGTCGTCGAGAATGGCTTTGGACCCTGATGCAGGAGCTCGGTGGCACAGAGCTTGAAATGGATCCTGTGGAAGTGCCTGCCACTCTGGAGATCAGCTCGATCAGCCCGAACCCCTTCAACCCGGCAACAACTCTCAGCTACACACTAAGCCAGAGCCAGAAGCTGGAAATTAACCTCTACAACCTGCTTGGCCAGAAGGTGGCAGGCCTTTATTCAGGCCCGGTATCTGCCGGGAAGTACCAACTGAAAATCGATGGCAGCTCCCTCTCGAGCGGACTCTATCTTTTGAGCGTTGAAGGAGAGCGCGAATCCCGCCGCCGGAAGCTGCTCTTGCTGCGATAGGAAGAGGTGCCAGGGTGGTGCCAGGGTCGACCCTGGCACCACCCTGGCACCGATCATTTACTCCACACGCAAAAAGATGTAGGCACCCTTTTCGGCACCCCAAACCTGCTTGCCTGTCGCGTCAAAACCACGATCCCACGATTCGAGCCCTTTGGCTGTGATCACGACTTCCGACGTGGCATAGCTCGCACCACGCAGGCTGCTTTGGCAATCGGTCTCGTTTGTTGAGCCGACATAGCTATCGCCCTTTGCCTCCAGAAGAATGCTGCAGCCTTCGCGCAAACGCAGGGAATCGGGGCCAAGCGTTGCCAGGGGTGTGTCCTTTTTCCAGTCACCGGCAAAGCGCAGAGGGGAGTCCATTTCGTAGACATCGGAGCGGAAGAGGCCTGCGCCCTCAGGCTTGACGTGATAGACCCGCTGACGATAGGGCTTGCCCAGACTCCAACTGGCGGCCTGTTCGACATAAAGCCATACACCGTCGGGGAGGTCCTGCCAGACAGGCACCATATGCAGGTGGATGTCGAAGTAGGCGCTGTCAGCGGCCGCCTGTGCCTGGCTGCTGAAGGAGCCCGTCATCCATTCGATCAGTCGATTGAATTCGGGTTCTGCACGGGCCGATCCGCTGGCAAATCCGAGGCTGGTCAACGCAAGTAAAAGTCCGGCAAGCGTGGTTTTCATAAGGGCTCCCTTTGGCTGTTCCCCTGAAAATACCGCCCTCGAGCTTAAATGAAAAAGGCCCCGCATTCACGGGGCCAGACTCTTTGCTTTCTGCCTGCTGCGCGCTATTCGGCGTAGGCCTTGACGGCGCGGTCGGGCGAGGCTTCAACCTGCCTCAGGATGCCGGCCGTCTTCTCCAGAGGCAACCAGTTGACCTTGCCGCTTCCCACATCGTAAATGGCGCCGGTGACAATCACCTTGCCGCTCTTAACCAGTTCACGCACAGCCGGGCTTTCCATGAACAGGTCTTCCACGCCCTGCCAGACATTCTCCTCGATGGCATAGGGAATCACGTGGTCGCCATGCGCATCCGGATGAGCGGCCATGGCGCGCTCAACGGCGGGCACAATGTTGTCAACCAGTGGCGGAATGTTTCGCTCGAGCTTGTGTCCCTTGCTGTGAAGCTCGTGTGTCACGGCGGTAACGGCCCCGCACTGGGTGTGACCCAACACAACCAGAACTGGCGTGTTCACATGGGCCAGGCCATACTCAATGGATCCGATTTCGTCGGTGTCGGCGACATTTCCCGCGACACGTATCACAAATATGTCCATCACACCCGCATCGAAAATCAATTCGACTGGAACACGGGAATCCGAGCAGGCAATCACCGTCGCATAGGCGTGATCACCCTGATTCTCCGAGCCGGCCATTTTCAACCTTGCTGCATCCTGATGCGGCCAGGTCGAAGTTCCGGACACAAAACGCGCGTTGCCATCCTTCAGCATTTGCATCACGGCATCCGGAGCGGGCTTTTGACTAGCCGGTGCCGAGGCAAGAGCTTCCGCACCCACGCCTGCCAGCAGCAGCAGCGCCAGAGCATGCGCCAGGGGTTTTTTGAGATTCATCGTTTCCCCCCGATGTTTATTTTGCGGACTGTGTCTTACAATCCTGTTGTCAGACAAACGCAGTAAAGGCCTTCTGCAGGTCATCAAAAAAGCGCGCAAGATGCAGGCCGTCCACCAGTGCGTGATGCACCTGGACATTTACAGGCATGAACTCCCGGTCCTGTATGGCTTCAATTTTTCCCCAGGCTACGCGGGGCACCGAATCAAGCTGGTGTGATACAATCGGGTGTGTGAAACTCGAAAAGTAAAACCACGGAATCGCACTGATGAAAATGCGGTTCTGCTCTGCGTGATTCACATCAACACCGGGCCTTGCCTTGGCCGACTCGACCCGGGGGGCAGCGTCGGTGGCGAAGCGCCTGAGGTCATCGTGATACATTAGTGGGCAAAAGGCGAAAAGCTCACCCACTCCCAGAACGGTCATGCTTGGGTGGATCAGCTCGTGCTCGACGACACCCTCTTCGTCAACGCGCTGCCGAAACTCCGGCAGACTGTTAGCAACACGGCTGATTGCGTGTGTTACAAAAAGTGCAAGCGGAACATTGGCTGATCGAGCGGCCATCTTAAGGCCTGTGCAATCCAGATGAACAGTGGTTGAATATTGCGGCTGATCCAGTGAGCGAAAAAGCTCGTAATGTCCCCGCCTGTTCCAGCTGGCCAGATCAATACGCTTCATGAAGCCTGAACCCTTGACTCTGTTGCATAAGCAGAAGGTAAGGCATCCTTAGAAGCTTGCGACAAACCCAAGGCTCATCAGAAAAACATCTTCGCAGCAGCCTTCGCGCTCCAGGTCCGTCTGCGCCCAACTCTTGGCCAGACTCGACACCAGATGCAAGGTGTCGCTCAGGCGGTAATCCGCATCCAGTCCCAGCTGAAGATGATTGGGTCCATCGTAGGCCGGGCTTGCGTAGCCGTAATCCATGCCCTGTGTTACATAGGTGGCCAGGGTCAGTCGCTCGCGGGCCAGCTGGTGTTCGGCACTCAAGGTGAACTCAAGGAAGCCGCCACCCGCCTCAAGTGAGTAGATCCAGGCGAGTCCCGGCTGCAGGCCCGGGAACTGCGATAGCGCCAGCTCAACGCCCAGCTCATTATCAAAAGCACCGTCGGAAAGCGCTTCAATCCGCGTCCAGGAAAAGCCCGCATCCACCGCGCCCAGACTTGTGCCCCAGCCGATTGCCAGATCGAGCTCTTCAAAACTGCTACGGTCTCCACGGCCGTACCAGACTGCCAGCTCCAGGGCACCCAGTTCGCTTACCGCTTCGCCTGCAATCAATCCACCCTCTTCAAGGCCGTCGCGGCCCTGGGCCAAAAAGCTGTTCTGCCAGCCAATGGCCACATCAACCGGTTGAACAGCATGGGTATAGTCGCTTAGACAAAGTGCGGAAAGCAGAAAGACGATCAGAACCAGCAGAATGCGCGTGCGGTTTTTCATGGCTTCACCCGTCCCATTTCATGACAGTTTGCAGGGGGGATGAGGGGCCCCGCATCAGGGCCAGTTATTGCTATCGGAAACTGGGCGTGCTGGATTTAGGCCGCGGCGGGCGAAGGCAGGAAGCCTCAGGGGTCAGACAAGGCCTGTTACTGGAGGGTCCTGAAGCGGACGCCCTGGGCGATCAGGTCTGCTTCGGTATAGGGAAAATCCGGATCAATCTGCTGCCGCCGGAACTCCTGCAGGGCGACCAAGCGGGAATATCCGAACTCAATGGTCGGCTCCAGCATGGTGCCCTCGCCGTAATCGTTCCAGCTGACGAGCTGGATTACCCGTGCCGGGCTGGCAGCTGCTCTCGAAAGCGTCAGCTCGAAGGTCTGGCCGCCTGCAGGATCCAGGTATCCATAGGACGCTCCCACCCCGGCCTCGTCATAGATGTCGTGAAAGGCGGCAAAGGCGCTGGCCACAGGAAAGCTGTGGTTGACAGACCCGGCATAGAAATTTGTGAGATAGCCGTCGAGGGTGGCCGGGGAAAGCACACCATCAACGCTGGCCCACATGGGTGGCCAGGGAAAGGCGCCATGGGCCACGGGCGACAGCCGCGTGTCCAGCGTGATAAAACAGGGCTGGGTGGTGAAGGGTGAAAAGAGCGTTTGCCAATCGGCGGCCTGCATGAAAAACTGGGGGCCAAAACAAAGCAGCAGCGGGCTGCCTTCAACCATATAGTAAGACGGGCTTGACATGTATGTATCACGCAGCGAGCTCATAACAGTCAGGCCATGGTCCAGCGCCTGTGAAGGCTGAAGGTGCCCGTTGTTCACCATGTGCATTACGGTCTGGTCTTCGTAGCAGATGACAAAATCCATGCCCGCGGCCTCTATTTCCGCCTGAAGCAGGGCGGTGGCCTCGTTGATCAGACCATAGTCCCAGAAGGCCTCGATCCCGTACCAGTCGACAATCACACCATCGATTCCAGCCAGGCGCATCTGCTCCACCTGAAAGGCCAGGATGGCTGGATCACGGCTGTCGTAGGGCCCGACCAGAGGATAGTAGTGGCTGGCGATTTCCCGGCGGCCAGTGGCATCCATGTTTTCCGGATTGAAGTGATTCATTGTCCAGTGCCAGCCCCAATAGCCGCTAAGGGCCGGGCTCTGATACCAGGGCATGTAGTGGACCAGGATCTTTTTCTGCGGCGCTTCCTCTTCAGCTGTCACACGAAAGAAGATGCTTGAAGGCAACTGGTACTGGAGAAGACCGAGATGAAAGCTGGTGTCCGCGCTTGTGGCCACCAACAGCTCCGGAAAAGGATTATTGCCCTCGCCGTAAAGATGATAGCGGCCGGCGCCCTCAACGGCATTCCAGCTGAAATCCAGCAGCAGGCTGTCCCCCGTGACCTGCAGGGACAGCTCCAGCTGGGGCGCTTCAAGCGCGGCCAGACTTCCCGCTGTGATCAGAGCCAAAATCAGTCGCATATCCATCCTGTCAAAACTGACAAGAAAGGAAAGGACATTCGCCTGATTGAATCAAGCGTCTTCTGCTGACCCAGTCAGACTGCCTCGAATGACCAGATAGCCCAGCAGACCGGACAGCAGAGATCCGACAATGATACCCAGCCGCTCATCAAAGAGCAGGTTGACGCCGGTTTCCTCAAAGGCCAGGCTGCCCACAAAAAGGCTCATGGTAAAACCAATACCACACAAAACCGCTGTCCCGTAAAGGCTTTTCATGTTCATGCCGCTGGGAAGCGAGGCCAGTCCCAGTTTTATGGCCAGCCAGCACAGGACGAAAATACCAAGCTGCTTGCCCACAAAAAGGCCGGCAGCAATCCCCACAGGCACAGGGTGAAGCATCTGCTCCAGGCCTACACCTTTCAGGCTGAGTCCGGCATTGGCAAAAGCAAAAATGGGCAAAACGCCAAAGGCGACGGCTGCATGAAGATCATGCTCGAGTACCTTCAGCGGACTGTGGCTGCTGTTGGCCTTGTCCTTCAAGGGAATGAAAAAGGCAAGAAGCACGCCCGCCAGCGTGGCGTGTACGCCGCTTTTCAACATGGCCGCCCACATGATCACACCAATCAACAGATAAGGGCTGCGCTGAACCACGCCCCGCTTGTTGAGAATCCACAGGATGGGCAGGCAGGCCAGCGAAACAGCCAGGGCCGTCAGCGACAACTTTGAAGTGTAGAAGAGGGCGATGATCACGATTGCGCCAACATCATCGAAAATGGCCAGCGAGGTCAGGAAGACCTTCAGCGCAATGGGAACTCTGCTACCCAGAAGGCCCAGAACACCCAGAGCAAAGGCAATGTCGGTAGCGGCAGGAATCGCCCACCCCTTCATGGCCACAGCATCGCCTTTGGTGAAGGCCAGATAAATCAGGGCGGGCAGAAGCATGCCGCCGACGGCACCAATACCTGGAAGCAGCACATTTCGCGGATCAGCAAGTTCGCCCTCCAGAAGCTCCCGCTTCAGCTCAAGGCCAACCAGAAAGAAGAAAACAGCCATCAGGCCATCATTGATCCAGAGCAGCAAAGGCTTGGCGATCTCAAAGGAGCCGATCCGCAGGTGAACGGGCAACTCGAGGAGCTGCCCATATAGCCCTTCAAGGCCCGAATTGGCAATGACAATGGCCGCCAGCGCACTGAACATCAAAAGCAGGCCGCCGGCGCTTTCCTGCTTGAAGAAGTCACGAATGAACGACAAGGCTCCCCCCTTGAATCACGTTTCCGACAGCGAGAAGGCTCTCAGCTTGCGCAGCTTTCTTTCAGCTGATTCAGGTCTGCCTCGAGCATGGCGCGACTTTCCGCTTCAGACACCTGGGCTGTCAGGGCGAAGGCAAGCTCCAGTTGCGCCTGACAGGCTTGCCGATCTCCAGCCACAAGTTCAGCGCGGGCCATTGCCTCGTGACCATA
>CAYFPS010000030.1:10561-29452 GCA_964345075.1 uncultured Bacteroidaceae bacterium
CAGCGCGCCCGCTTCCCCGTCTTTCAGGCAGCACGTGGCAAAGAAGCGTGCCGGCTCTGCCATTCCGGCAAGTGCGTAAACTCGCGACAACTGCCAATGGCCGATGGAAAGCTCGCGCGGGCCATGATCTTCGCGCTGCGTCCAGTGCCACAGGCTGGCCGAAGCCAGGAGCAGCATGCGCTCGGTCTCTTCGGGCTGGCGGTCGGGCTTGTCGATCTCGTCCCAGCAGGCATTGAAACAAGCCGCCGAGAAATGCATGTGTGCGTCTTGCACGGTGCTTTCCTTTCACTTGATTGCATTCAATGTGGCAATCAACATGAAAAGAGCATCAAGCATGACGACTGTTGAAGGAATCTACCAGCAGAACAAAGGCATCGAAATCCTCAACCGAATCCAGCCGGCCAGCCACAAGCAGGCGATCGATTTCAGCGAGCTCATCCTGGTTTTCCTCGTATTCCAGTTCACCCGCCTCATCCACCAGGTCCCGGCGCAGGAAAGCGAGCAGTTCCGGCAGGACCTGTCCGAGCTCCCCGGCAACCTCATGATGGATGGACACGCCAGGAGTCTCCAGGCCTGCATCAAAAAGCGGATCGACAAAGCCCGAGTCGAGCATGGCCAGCTGGCTGCCGATGCGGTCAAGGGCTTCGCGGGCATGGAGATCGCCTGGAATCTCTCCAAAAAAGGAAACAACAATCTCGTGTTGATCCAGCAGGGCGGACTTCTTGTCGGGGTAAAAAAGAATCAGGGTCATGCCCCCACCACCACCGTGCCCGCCCGTGAACAGGTTCGAGCTGACTAGCAGAAAGGCACGGTTGAAATCTTCGCGGCAGTCCCGGGCATCACATTGAAAACGAGCGCTCATGGCTGATCTCCTTGGTAACGAACAACAGCCGCAAGTCTACGCGGGGGGTGGGACAAAAAGAAAAGGCCCCGACTCAAGCGGGGCCTTGTTTCCGCAAAAAGAGATCAGGCGTGGCCATACTTGTTGGCAAAGGCCTCGTCGGACATGGTCAGTAGAACGATGAATTCAATGAAGGCGACAATTGCCGGAATGATCGTCCAGAAGAAGAGAAGGTAAAGGATTCCCATACCGGTCTGGCCCAGATAAAACTTGTGAGCGCCGAATCCACCCAGAAAAAAGGCAAAGAGGGCTGCCGCAAGTCGTGAACGACCATTAGGCGCAACCGCCCCCAGCGAAACAGGTGACGGCATCTGGCGAACACCGCAATGAGGGCAAAGCTCGGCACGCTCATTGATGACCTGTCCACAGTCTTTGCAGAACTTTTCGCCGGGACCCCTGGTCGCTTGTGTTTCAGTACTTGACATGTGCGTCTCCATGGCTACCTGAACAAACTCCAACTCGAGGAGAATTTAACGATCCCTCCTCAGTGGGAGGGCTTGAAAAGTGCTCCGCTGAAAACTCCCCGCAGCGTCTTCAGGAAAACCACAAGCCAGACGGCCAACAGGAAAACCAGCGTCAGCAGGTAGATTGTGTGCACGGCGGCAAAGCCGGTTACTTTCCAGGCGACGCCCGTGGCCACAACGAGCGCGCCTGTGGGAAAGGTGAAGGCCCACCAGGAAAGCGCGTAGGGCAGGGTGATCTTCCTGATGTAATAGGCCACGACGATCAGGGCCATCACAAACCACCAGAGCGACAAGCCCCAGTTCATCAGGATGCCCAGCCGGGCAAATGTTGCAACAACGGTAAAGTCCAGCCCTTGTATCACGCCTGCTTTTACCAGGTGCATCAGCTTGAAGAGGATCACAGCGAGGATGGCCGTCGGGGCAATGCCAATAAAAAAGGTGGCAGCAAAGCGGTTCATTGGAAGTTCGTGATACACATAACGGTGATACACGGCCGCACCCACAAAAAGAAAGAGAAAGAAGCCAACACCCAGGCTGACCATGGAAAGCAGAAAGGCGGACTCGGCGTTGGCAGGCAACACGTGGGCCAACTCAAGACCGGCAACGGGAATCACCAGTTTGGATACCGGCGGAATGAACCAGCCAAAGGTCGCGTGACCCAGATTGATCTCCCGGTGGCGAAAGATGTGGATCAGAATGACAAAGCCGAAGAAGTAAATCCCCGCCGACCCCGCCAACCAAAGGACCCAGGCAAGCTTCCGTGATACATCAACATCGAAGAACATGTCAGGATATTTGAGCAGGTCCAGGGAAAAGAGCACGAGTGAGATCGGCATGGTCGGGTAAAAGTTCGAGGCAATGGGGTGATTCAGGTCGCGACGGATCTCCCCGGGAAACCAGAAGAACTTGAACAACCAGGGTCCAAGCGCCAGCAGGAACATGGCGGCAGCCAGCAGAATGAAAAAACCGGCAAGTGGCCTGACAGCTCCGTGATTCAAAAAGGAAAGGGCCAGCGGCACTACCGCCGTGCCCATGATCGCGGCAAACCAGGCCGGACTGAAGGCTTGTGTTACAGCGGCAAATCGACTCTGACTCAAAGGCGTGCTCCTCGCAAAAAAGCGAGGCGGGGGGAAGCACCTGGCCTGCTTCACCCAGCCTCGTTCAATGTAATGAGCCCGGACCCGTGTCACACGGTTAGTGGACGAAGAGCTCCTTCACGCGGTGACGGTCTTCCGAGTCGTCATCCACAAAGCGGATTTCCTTTGCGGCAAAATCAATCTTGCCCAGATCGATCTTGCGCAACTCCCGGTTGAACATGGTGTGGTAGTAGTAGCTGCGACCGGATAGATCCGCGACTGTCGTGATCTGGGTTGCGCTCTCGATATCCTGTGGAAGCTTCTCGCGGGACGCTACGGTTCCAAGGGGAATATTGAAGCTGTCCAGGATGCGAAAGCTCTCAAAGATGGCGTCCTGTGTATCACGGAGCGGCCGACAGCTGGCAGTAAAGGCGGCGGCGCGAATAAAACGCGAGGGAGGTGTGAAGTCGCCAGGCAGGCCAACCATTCCGGAGCCGGCTCCAAGCGGACTCAACTCAAGCTGGTCCAGCACCAGGGGCTGGCTGGCTTCTGGCGAAAGCCCGATGTAATTACGCAGGTTGATCAGGTGCCAGTCGTAAGTGGGGGCATTCGTGATCACGCCCATGAAGGCGTCATAGATTTCAATGTATCCGCCATCGACAATCTCCAGCACGATGCTGGCGCCGGTCGGGTCGGAAATCTTCCAGTGAAAGGGCAGGGGCGCGCCGCCGAATCGCTCGTCTTCCACATGGACGACACGCACGCGGCTCAAGTTATCGCGAACCTCATCCACACTGCGAAAGCTGGAGAGCATCCACTGCATGAAGTCCCCGACGGAAAGCGAAATCTCGCCGTAGGCCGGATCGTAATGGGCGTACTCGGCAAAGCCCGGCAGGTAATACATGCCCACGTAAAGGCCTGACTCATTCAGGCCATCGGGCCCGTAGTTCTGGCCGTATGCCGTCATGCTTACAAAACCGTATTCGCCGGTCCATGCCATGCCCTTTTCGCCTTCGGGTACCTGGGAACTGTAGGACCAGTCCCGGGGGAAGACGGCAAGGCGATAATGACTGGCATCGCTCAAAGCCCATTCGACTGTGCGGCCGACAACCACATCACCCTCAACGGTTGAAAGCGAAATGCCCGTACAGGCCGGCAGGCTGGCAGCAGATAGCAGCAAGGCTGCCCATGCGGGTACAACGATCTGTTTCATGGATTCCTTTCATCCTGACCATTCTTTTGGCCAGTGTTTTCTCCCGGTAAATGAGCTGGCCTCCCTCAGGCGAAGCCATTCACAATTTCGTTTGGACCTCGCCGAAAACCAATAGCTACTGCTGATTTCCTGCCGCGCCCAACCAGTCCGGAGTGGGGCGCCTTGTCCAGCGGGCAAAACCAAGCTTTTCACCGGCGTAGAACTTTCGATAGGCCCTGACGGCATCACCCGGCACCTTGTACTCGGCGGGCATGGCCTGCGCGAACTCCGTCAAGCCCACTCCCGGGAAGGTACGTCCTTCGATCTGCTGAAGCACCGCCATCGATTTGTGATCCACTTCCTTTTGAAAGCGGAATCGATATTCGGCGTTGAGCGCATGGGTCAGCTCCACCAGCCAGAGGAAGTTGTCATGGGACTCCTCCACCCACAGGACACATGGATGTTTGATATGTGTCGACTTGTAAGGCGTGACCATGCCCCTTTTGTTCAAGGCCGTGCACAAGAGCTGCACGCTTTCCAGAATCATCTTGATCACGTGCTGATCACAGTGATAGCGGGCGCAGGTAGCGATGTCTTTATCGAGAATGAAAATGTTCCTGCACTGAAGAAAAGAAAAACGCCCCGTGATTGGCGGGGCGCATGTGTCAGGGCGACTTCCGTCCTGATAAATCAGTACGGGGAGTTCCGGTGTGCGTGCCCGTGACATTTCAGGGTACAGGTGCCCTCGTCCAGCGAAACTCGCTCGATGCGCTTTTCGCCATCTACCGGCTCGATCCAGG
Source organism: uncultured Bacteroidaceae bacterium (assembly GCA_964345075.1). Lineage (GTDB taxonomy): Bacteria > CAIWAD01 > CAIWAD01 > CAIWAD01 > CAIWAD01 > CAYFPS01. The sequence continues at coordinate 14,995 of CAYFPS010000030.1, forward strand.
GCTGATCCAGACGAATCAGGCCGGGGCCGTCTGCCGAACCATGAGGGTCGTGACACGCCGCGCAGCTGTATCCGCCACGCTCCAGGTGAAAGTTGTGCCAGCGCCAGCCGCCACTGTAGATGCGGCTTTCCTTGTGACACATGAAACAGAGTGCGTTTTCTTCGGGCGACCCACTCTGGAAGGGGCTCTCATTCCAGGCGGCCTTGAGCAGGTGTGGCTGACTGGAACCGTGGGGCCCTTGCGGTCCGTCGGGATCGTCGTTTCCGTGACAGTCGCTGCAGGTCATGGTGCCGATCGTGCTCCACTCCTCTTTCAGGCTGGGCACGTGCCCACCCGTTCCCGCAGCCATGATCGGATGGTAGGAACGGTTGGCCAGATCGAAGTCGGCAGCAACATCCCGCTGTCCGGGCATGGCTAGCGTGCTGAAACCATGGCACTTCAGGCAGACTTCGTATTCGTGATCGGCGCGGCTCTTTTCCATACCCAGCCGGTCCACACCGCTGGCGCCTTCCATGGATGAAGGAAGCGTGCTGCTCACCGACTCTTCGGCCACCGCGTGTACGTTATGGCAGTCGCTGCACTGCACGCCGCGGTTTTCCTTTGTTCCCGCCAGAAAGCCGATGAAGCCGCCCTCGTCGGCATCCGCAAAGGGACTGCCACTATGGAAGCCCACCGGATGCACGAATTCCTTGCGGAAGACTTCGCGCAGATCCTTGTTCGCCGGAACCTCGCGCGGGTCGTCCTTGAGGCCGTCGTGGCAACGGAAGCAGAGGCTGTTCTGATCGTCGATCAGCAGCTTGTCGTGTGCGGGTGTCGCATGAATGCTGTGACACTGCGAGCAGGAAAGGTGCCGCATTTCAGCCAGCACCGGATTATCCGGATTGGCATGAACGGAATGAGCCCAGCCTTCCAGCTGATGGCATTCCAGACAGATCTTTCCTGATTCGGCTGTAACACGAAGGAAGCTGCCCTGGCTGTTGTCGTGAGCATCATGACAGGTGGAGCAGCGGATGCGGCCGTCGCGTACGGTCATGCCGGTCTTGAGGCTGTCGGGAATTTGCAGCTCGCCGCTGCCAGTATCAAACAGGAAGAGATGCGTGTTCACATGATCTCCGCTGCCTGCGCCCAGCTCGCCCAGTTCGAATTCACGACCCAGGCTGCGCGCGGGATCCGGCGGAAAGGCGCGCGCCACGCTGCCGTCGTGGCAGGCCAGACAGAGCTGGCTGGTCGGGTCGGCCGGAAAGCCAGACTCTTCAGCTTCCAGTTTTGCGCCCATGGGAAAGGGCCCGCGAGCCAGGTCGTGATCCCAGAGCGGAATCAGCTCCTCGTGAACACGCGGTCCATGGCAAACGCGACAGAGCACGCGCTCGGCCAGACTGTCGCCGGGCATGACTTCGCCCGACCACTGGGTCAGGTTGTGCGGCGTGTCCAGAATGCGGCTGGCCAGGAGCTTTTCTTCACTTGCCTGTGAGGTGCCGGCCAGCGCGGCAAGCAGCAGCAGGGCTGCCAGTTTCAGATGCTTGTTTCGGCCTGCCATTACCAGAGTTCCCTCACCACATGTACCCATGCCTGTGTATCACGGTCGCCGAAGTCTTCCGCCATGCCCGTGAAGCGCAGATCGGCACTCAGACTGAGCTTGTTCATCTCAACTTCTGCGTAAGAGCGGAGCCAGATGCGTTCGTCAAAATCATCCTGCTCCGGACGCCACACACCCTGCAGGTTGAAGGCCATCACGCGGGTCGGCTGCCAACGCAGACGGGCGGCGTAGCGGGTCTCCAGCTCGATCGGGTCTTCTTCCACCAGATGTGATACAAACATGGCGCTAAGTTCGGCCCGCAGACGGCCACCCCGCCATCCGGTCCAGACTTCGTTGGCCAGCGTGTTACGCAGCGTGTCTTCGCTGAACATCAGGTGCGTGCCTACATGGCGGCGCCAGTCGATGCGATGACCCATCCGCCAGGCCTTCTCGGGAAAGAGCGTCGTGCCCAGACCGAGCAGGTTGTCGGCCTCTACCTGATTTTGCTTCGTGTCAGCAGGAAAGAGATCGACATCACGCATATGGAACAGTTCGGCAGAAACGCGTTCACGGAAGGTGATCGAAAGCCAGCTGTTCAGGTCAACCGGCTGCAGGAGTTCAAACTCGCCCTTGCCCAGCCAGCCCTTGCCGTAGCGCAGGCTCTGCATGAAGCCACCACCCAGAAAACCGCTGAGTGAGAGCTGCCGCTTAAGGTGCAGCGAGTGCAGAAACCAGCGCTTCCAGATGGGTTGTTCGCTGCTGGATCGATCTACCTGGCCGACGCGGGCCAGCGGCTTCCAGTCCCAGACGGTAGAAAGCAGCACCGTGCGGCGGTGGATCCAGTCTACCTCGTCCTTTTCGGCCCTCTCATTGTCGGCGCGAAGTTCCAGCCCCAGCGGCTCGAGGTACATCCAGCGATAGCTGATGTTGGCGTGCTGGTGATAGATCTTTTGCTCTTCGACTTCCGTGTAGTCGGCGCCGGCATTGGGCGAGATGCGCTGCCGCTCACCCAGCTGATAGCGCAGCCGGTTTTCACCCACCACGCGCTTGACGCCTTCACGGTAGAGGTAGGTGTTGTGACTGGAAAGGTGCGCGCCACCGGGCAGGCGGCCACCCATGGCCAGACCACCCAGGTTGCGCTGAAGGTCGAAGTCAAGACTGTCGGCCAGACCGTACCATGCGCTCTCGCCCCAGGCGCGTATCACAAACTGATCGAGGAATGGAAGGCGCTGTTCAATCTCGGCCCGCATGAAACTGTGATCACTCTCCTCGTCCTCGTTCATCACAAGACGATTGCCGGCTGTCAGCGAGAGGCTTGTGTGACGGAAGGGGTGAGCGTTGATTGAAAGGCCTGCAATCAAGTCACGCCGGCGCAGGCTGTCCACCATGAAGGTGTTGGGCTGACGCCAGCCGTAGCGGGCAAAGCCTCCCACCTGCAGGGCGTGATTCAACTGCCATGTAACACGGCCATCGATTTCCGGCGTCCAGATCCGCTGCTCATAAAGGCTGTTCTGCGCCAGTGTGGCGCCGGTCTTCAGGTTGTAGCTCAGCTTGCCCAGCGAAAAGGGAACGCCCAGCTTGCCGTGCGCGCCGATGATCAGGCGACCGGTATGCAGCATCAGGTTGTCGTTATAGTAGCCCGCTTCGCTGGAATCACTCATCCACATGGTGCTGTGATCAATCCAGCCATCAAGCGCAAAGGAGCTGGAGGGCTGATAAGCCAGCGAAGGCAGTTTCAGCCGGGGCATTTTCCAGTCGGGCAGCTTGTCCTTGAGGCCGGCCGAAAGGGTTGCCGGAAGCATCAGGCAAAGGACCAGAAGGCCCGTCAGCATCGAACGCATCTTCATGGCTTCGTCACCTCGCTCAGCGCTTCCTGCGGCTGATAGTGGAAAACATCCACGCGCCGGTTGTACTGGTTTGCCACATAGATGCGATTACCATCGCCATGCAGGGCGCCCGGCAGCAGGAAGTCGTGTTCGCCACGGCCTGTATCACCAAACCAGTAGAGCAGGGCCCCACTGCTGCTGAAGACCTGAATGCGATTGAAGGCCGCATCGCTGATGTAGATGTGATCTTCCTCGTCCAGCGCCAGGCCCTTGGGGAACATCATTCCACCGGGCGCGCGGTCGTATACGCCAAAGGATGCAAGCGGCTTCAGATTTCCATCAAAGGACTGCACCCTGTGATTCAAGGCATCCAGAACCCAAAGGGTGCCGTCGCTTGATTCCGCGACAGCCACCGGATGAATGAACTGACCCGGGCCACTTCCACTTTCACCCAGCGTTGACAGGTGATCGCCCTTTCCATCGAAGATCTCGATCAGGTGGCGGCCTGTATCACAGACAAAGAGCTTTTCGCCGTTCCAGAGCATCTGGCCCGGGCGCTTCCAGGGTGCCGGGGCTTCAAGCCTGCCCGAGACCAATCCGAGTCGATTGATCAGGAAGACCTCGCCCTTGCCCGAATCACTGATCACGAGCCCGGCGGGAATCCGCTCGACGCCGGTCGGGGTGGCCAGTTCGGCGGGTTCCAGCACTCCGACGCTGCCGTCCGGCTGGGCAATCAACACACGGCCCAGATCGCCATCGCAGATATAGCCGACACCATCGGTATCAATGTGAATGTCTGTCGGCCTCGCGAGCCGGGGAAGCTCAGGCGCCCCGACAATCATGCGCGCCATGCCGGCGGGAAGCCCGGTCAGTCGCTCTTTCCACGACTGCGCCTTTTCCGGGGCCTGCATGGCCGGCAGACTGGTTTCCTGCACAAAGAGTGTGTCCGATCCGTCCGCGACCAGAACTCGCTCATGCATGACCTTAACCGTTGAACATCCGGCCAGAAGCGCGCTCGCCAGAAGTACCGAGCAGGCCTGAAGAATTCGCTGCTTCATGGCTGCACCCGCTTGTCTGGATTGTGGTAGTAGCGGTATTTCCAGAGCGCCTTCTCCTGATGGCAGTCGGCGCAGCTGGTTTCCGTGCTTGCCTGACGCAGGAAGGTCTCGGCTCCGTCAGCCGAATCTTCCCCGTGTGCGTGATGCGGATTGTGGCAGCTGGTGCAGTCCACACGGCCAAGAACCGCGCCCTGTCCATCGGCCGTATACACGGGCATGCCTGATCCGTCCTGCCGGCCTTCGCCGGAAACTGTCATCACATCCTGCGGGTGAGCCCAGGCGGCAGGATGCACGACGCTGGCGCCGCTGTTGCTATGGCAGGAGAGGCAATGCCGCGCGCCTGCAGACCAGTTGGCCGGGTTGGCTTCGTGGGATGCTGGATCCATGCCGGCCACCAATTCGCCCAGCTCTGCGTCGTTCAGGCTGGTGGCGAGTAGCGCCCAGGCGCTTTCCGCGCCATGTGTGCTGTGGCAGTTTGAGCAGGCACTTGTACCCGCATCGGCAGGGCCCAGATCGTGTCCGGAGCCAAGCACCGCGGCCTGATCTTCGTGGCAGCTCTTGCAAAGTCCCGCATCGCGATTATCCATCAGCAGGAAGCTGCTGGCCTCGTTGCCTTCGCGATCATCGCGCGACCAGACGTGACCGGCCGGGCTCCAGTGATGAGGATCATGGCAACTCTCGCAGCCGATCAGAAGACTCTGCTCCGCTTGCTGATCCTTTGCCGCCACTGTTTCCTTGCTATTGGCAGACAGGGCGGGAAGACCCCACTCGCGCTTGTGCCCCACAAGCAGCGGATGTCCAAATTCGCCCAGTCCGGTAGCTCCGTGATCCCCAGCGGCATCATGGCAGGAGAGACACAGGCTGCTGAAAGCGCTGGTGGTCTTGTCCTGATGACCGTCTGCAAAGGCCTCGGCCTCGTGGGTGTTGTGGCAGCTCGTGCACTGGGTCTTGCCGGGCACATCCCATGATGATGCGTTGTGATCGCTGAGCAGCGCGTCGGATTGATCCCGGTGGCAGGCCGTGCAGAGCTGGCTGTTCTCGTCATCCGGCAAGCGCAGGAAGCTGTTCAGGGCGTTGCCCTCTTCGTTGCCCTGGCCGTGTGTCACACCAGATGCCATGCTCCAGCGGTGCGGATCATGACAGGTAAGACAGTTCATCTTGCCCGACTCAAGCGGCAAGCGGTGATCCACGGCTTCGCTAATAACTTCATCCACCGGGTGGCCATGATCGGCCCAGGCCTTTTCAGCGGCCACACCATCGGTGCTGTGACACGTAACACAAAGACCACTGGCACCATCCGTCGATGCAACCGGCGACAAGGCCGGTCCGCTGGCCTCATGGGTTACATGACAAGAGGCGCAGGCATCAGCCTTGCCGGCGCTAAAGTCCTGACCAGGAATCTGCCAGCTGCCGTGTTCGGCGCGCAAATCGTGATCGCTTGAAACAAGGTCAAACTGGTCTTCGTGGCAACTCTTGCAGAGCTCGGTCCGGTCGTGACCGCGGGTCAACTTTAGCGAGCTGGCACTGTGCATCTGATGGCAGGTCAGGCATTCAACCGTCGTTGTGGAGGCGGAGTTGCCGGCAAGGGCAAAGGGCAGTGCGCCTTCCAACTCCACATGAATCGGATGACTCTGCTCTTCCAGGGCATGGTCGGCGTGGCAGTTCAGGCAGAGTGTCGACTGGACGTGATCCTGCCGGACAAAGGGGCTGAAGGCGTACTGCCGTTCCATGTGTGTCGCATGCGGCGTGTGACACGTGCCGCAATAGACCTGGCCGTTGGCGTCCAGTGGCAGTTCGCTTGCCCGCGTGGCCTCATCCATTTCCGTCATGTGCGCGTGCGCGTCCTCTTTTATGAAGTAGCGGCGCGAATCGCTCACATAGGCATCATGACAGGACCAGCACATGCGCTCACCGGCGACGCGGGCCTCCTGTCCGTCAATCTCTTTGGGGTGGGCTTCAGGCTCGAGTGTGGCATTAAGCTTCTCGTAGCCGTCACCCCAGGAGATATGGCAGATCACGCATTCCTTGGAGCGGTCACGCTTATGCTGCGCGCTCGCATCCACGGCCATGATCGCCAGCAATCCGATGATCAGGAAAGTTCTCATTCTGGAATCTCGAACCTGTGAACGCGGCTGCCCCGGCAGTCTACGACCCACCATGAATCACCACAGCAGCTGATAGCTGTTGGTCCCTCAAGGGTCCAGGGCTGGCCGTCAACCAGAACCGGGCCCCAGCTGTCTGCATATTCGTCGTAGGCCTGAATTCGACCGGTAAATGAATCCGTCACCAGCGTGCCCCGGCCATTCCAGCAGGAACAGGCGCCCTTGGGGCGGAAGAGGTGATCGCCGTCAGCCCCGAAGCTTCCAACCATGCGATCGAAGTTCCCCAGCGGCGTGATCGCCTGAACGCGTCCGTTGAGCACATCAATCACCATGAAGGACTTGAGGTGGCGGGCCAGAATGCCGGGATACTTGAACTCTTCCACTCGATCGCCCGCACTCCCCTCGGGAAGCTCCATGTTCTTCATGCTGGCCATCGGGCGAATCTTGTTCGCGTCGCGCCCAACCGCCTTGATCAGACCGCCATCGTGTGATACAAAGAGCATGCGGTGGTTGTCGTTGTCGCTGACAACAAGCTTGTCCTTGAAGGCGAGCACGTCTACTGGATCACAAATGGCCGGAAGCTCAATCTGGTTGACAAGGCGGCCATCCAGTGTCAGCTCGAAGATGGCGTGGGCATCGGGGTCGCTGACCCAGAGCCTGTCATCCATAATGTCCACGCCAACCGGATTGACAAACTCGGGCAGGGTGATTGTATCACGCAGGCGGGCCTGCATGTCGAGCACCACGATGCGGCGATTCAGTCCGTCCGCCACAAATGCCCAGGCGCGGCTATCGACCGCAAGATCCGTGGGGTAGCTCAGACCTTCGCCATAGCTTGCCAGCACCCGCGCGTTGACAGGCTCTGCCGCCTGTGCCGATGAAAGGCAAAGCGCGACAAAGGCAAGGAGAGTGCAAAGACCTTGTCTCATCCTTTCACTCCGCATCAATAGGGTGCCGGCAGATAGAAGACTTCGTAATCGGTTACGCTGTGTGCACGTGAAAGCGTACGCAGCTCGCGAATACGGCCTTCGTCAAAGCCCAGTTTCTTGAAGTCGATGATGCCTTCACCTTCCTGCGTGTGACAATCACCACAGCTCAGAGCCTCGTCTGCACTGCCGTTGATCCGGTCGTGGAAGCGGTCCTTCAGCTCGTTCATGCGGCTCTGGTTCATCACAACCGGGCTGTTCTCAAACTCGAGGGCGCGCTGGCTGCTGCGATCATCAAAGAGCGGGTTACCCGCCAGCACCAGTGCGATGTAGCTGGAATAGTTGTCCTCGCCAATGTTCTTCGGCTCGGAAAGCAGGTGGAAGGGAGTCTCGGGCTCGCCCTTTTTCTCCTTGCGCAGATCCACCCAGCGATACTGACCAGCGTCGATCCGGTCGCGATCCGCATGGCAGCTCTCACAGGTCATGAAGCGGCTGTGCAGGTTGAGATAAGCGCGATCCTTGCGGTCCTCAACGTGCGGCAGCGCAGCATGGCAGACATTACACTCTGTCTCACGCACGTTGGCGTCAACGTGTGTCACAGGATTGGCGTTGTGGAAGCGGTCGTGTCGCCAGTCCACATCTTCATGCGCGACCATCAGCGAGTAGCCGGGATCAGCCAGCACGGCATCGTGATCGGAGAGTGGCCGTGATACATTGACCAGATCCTTTGGCACGCGATCGGTTCCGGAAGCACCCAGATACTGCTGGAAGGACCAGATCATCACGGCGCAGGTCACGAGGGTCAGCACCAGGAAGCTCCAGCCCAGTCCGCGGGCGAAGATATCACGCTTGCGCAGGCTGCGACGCTCGACAATTTCCTTGTGCTGCATCAGCTCTGGATGGAACTGCTCGGCCGCATCATCGGCCAGCATGGCTCCATGTTCTTCTTCGATGTCGTGCTCGTCCATGTCACCATCGATCCAGACGGTGCTCATCGGCCAGCGTCCGGGCTTCCAGTGCACGTTCCAGAAGTGCCAGACGACGATGGCGGCCACAGCCAGAATGGCTTCCAGTGAGTGAACCAGGCGCGCCAGGTCCACGATGAACTTGCTGCCAAGGTGCTCGAACCAGAGGATCACACCCGTTGCGGTCATCACCAGAGAGCCCCAGGCAAAGGCCCAGTATTCAGCCTTTTCAGCGTAATTGAAGAAGCGGTGTGCCGGCGGATGCTCGCGGCGGCCCAGCATCCAGGCAATATTCTGGAAGACCAGCTTGATATCCGAAGGCCTGGGAAGCATTTCCACCAGCAGCAGACGACCGCGCTTGGTGAAGAGGCTGTAAGCGATGTGATACACGGAGATCAGCGTGATCAGAATCGCGAAGACGCGGTGACTCCAGGCCCGGAAGGGCATGAAGTATTCCCAGCGCGTCAGGGTTCCAAAGTAGTCAGCCGGAATCCAGAGCAGGGCACCGGTCAAGGCCAGCATGGTAAAGGACACGAACATCACAATGTGTGATACACGCTCGGCCTTGTTCATGCGCACAAAGCGGCGACCGGCCTTCTTGTGCTCCATGTCTTCTTTGCGCTCCGCCTTGCTCCTTCTGCGGAACCAGTTGCTGAAGTCCAGCAGGTTATGCAGCATCATGCCGCCCAGCACAACAATGATCATCCAGATGTAGATCTGCTTGACCCAGAAGAGAATCTGAACCTTGTAGCCCTGGTAGAGGTTGTGCATCGAGCCCGCTGTGGCAAAGGCAACCGTCGCGCCATCGTGGCAATTGGTCGTGCCGCAGGTTTCGCGAATGTTCGAGGGATGAATCGACGAACGCTTGTCGCGGTGACTGTAAATCTTGTGATGACCGTGGCAGTCGGCGCAAACCGGGCTTCTGGCATCACCAAAGGAAAAGCCGCGACCGTGGAAACTCTCAAGGAAGCTCGAGACCATTGTCTGATTGATCAGCATGGTCTCCAGGCTGTCGGAAACCAGCTCGTTCTGCGTGTGACAGCGTACGCAAGCCTGGAAGGTCTGCTGCTGACGCCAGTACTGGTCTTCACTCAGGTGAAGCGCCAGGTGCTGGAAGTCCTGATCGAGCTCGTTGTAGGACTCGTGACAGGCCATGCACTTCTGCTTGGCGCGCTCCATGTCCGGCGGGAGCTCCTGCCAGTAGACGGAGTTCGTGTGGCAGTCCTTGCACTCGGGCTTCAGGTGATCGTAGTTGCTCGCGCCGTTTACGCCGTGGACGGACTCCTTGACTTCAAAGTCCATTTTCTTGTGGCTGAAGTCTTCGCCCGTGTAGGGATCGACCACATGGCAGGCAACCGAGCAGTTGACCTTCTGGACCGGGTAGGTGTGAGGCACCTGATCCACGTCCGTGTGACACTGCCTGCAGGCAAAGCGTCCGTGCACGGATTGACGATAGGCCGACTCGTCGATATGGAAATTGCTGACACCGGACGAGTCCGAAACAGCAAACCACACCTGCCCGTGGCAGCCCATGCAATTCTCCGGGTCAAAACCCGATTCTGCCTGCGCAAATCCGGCAAACAGCAGCAGCGCTATGAGGAACTGCATTGATCCTCTCCTTAAGCCTCTATTCCGCTGGCGGGAAGTAGAAGGTTCCATCATAATTTTCAACCATGCCCACGGCGGCAGATTCCTGCAGCTCGCGGATTCGTGATACATCAAAACCAAGCTTGTCCCACGGGAAGTCCGTTTCCAGGCTGTGGCAAGCCTTGCAGGTCAAGGCCGGGCCGCCAACCTGCTCTTCGGCTTTGGCGCGGAAGGCTTCGTGATCCACACTTTCTCCGGACCTGACCGCATCACGGTACTGGGCGTGTGCCTTGTCGGCATAGGGAGTGAAGATCACGCGCTTGTTGTTTTCGTCATAGAGGTGCGGGGCAATGCGGGAGATGAAGTTCTCCGTGTTGGTCAAGCGCCCCTCGCCATCACGACTGACTCCGTAAGGGCCGGCCTTGGTAATCGCGTTCTTCTGATCGAAGTCCGTCCAGCGGTAGACCGCGTGTTCGCGCATGTCTTCCTTCAGGTGACAGGCCAGACAGGTCAGAAAGTGTGAGTGCTGATTGTTGAAAGACCTGCGGCTCTCGTCCTTCTTGTGGGGAAAGAGCTCGTGACAGGTCAGACAGGAACTCTGCTCGTCCAGCGGCAGCATCACGCGATCTGTAACACCGTGATAGTGGTCTTCACGATTACGGTAGTCATCAAACCAGGTTTCCATCTGACGGATATGATCCACAAAGAGCGTGTCCGCGGTGGAATCCTTGTGCTCATCCGATCCGTGACCGGAATTGGCCAGTGATACCAGATACCAGCTGCAGGATCCACCAATGCCCAGCAGCACAAGCACGTATACGAGGCGAAGCAGCTTGCTCATTTTGCATCCTCCTCGCCGGCCTCTTCATTCATCTCGGCCTTGCGCTCCTTTTCCAGAATCTCTTCAAGCTCAAGCGGGTGCTCGTGTCGCATCTCGCTTTCCGTCAGCGTTCCCTTGTACCAGACCTTGTTGGCCGGCCAGATGCGGGGATTGAAGTGCACGTTGTAGAAGTGCCAGATCGCGATCGCGAGGAAGGCCAGCAGGGCTTCGTCCGAGTGGGCGACATAGGCAATCTGAATCAGCTCGGAAGCCATGAAACTGCCGGCTTCTTCGGGGAACCAGAGGATAAGGCCTGATCCGGCCATGATGAACATACCCCAGAAGACTGCCCAGTAGTCGAACTTTTCGATGTAGCTGAACTTGTGGAACTGCGGACGCTCATCGGTCAGGAAAAGGAAGTGCCTGAGATTGAGCCAGAGATCCCGCGCGTCCTTCGGGCCAGGCAGCAGGGGAAGTTTCGTCAGCGGGGTCTTGTTGCGGATGATCTTGTAAGAGATGTAGATCACGTGGACCACAAAGTCCACGATCATCACGGCGGCGGCCAGCCTGTGATACAGCCGCATGTTTTCGATGCCGCCAAAGAGGCCTACAAAGAGCTCCCAGAAACCACTGTCGGGGAACTTGATGGGAAAGCCGGTCAGCACCAGGATGATGAAGGGCACGAACATGAAGAGGTGCATCAAGCGGTGGCTGTAGGTGAAGCGGACAAATTCCCGCTCCGGTGCCTTGCGTGCGCTACTCATGGCTGGACCCTCCCCGGCGACGATCATAGACCCAGCGACCGAAGTCGAGCAGGATATGCGTGAAGAGCAGGGCCATGGTAATACCCGTTAGCAGGATGAAACCCCATTCCACATAGAAAACGATGGCGTTGCTGTCCGGCGTAGGCTCGCTGTGCACGGCGCTCTTCGCAAAGGACAGGCTCGGCTCCACGTGGCAGCCAATAGTACCGCAGGTGTTGCGAATGTTGGATGTGGACAGGGTGGAAGCCGGGTCGGCGGCGGTCAGGATCATGTGATTCGAATGGCAGTCGGCGCAGTGAGCCACCTGATTCAGGCCGCGCTTCAGCGCCTTGCCGTGGAAGTGATGCTCAAATCCCGAAACCTGTGTCTCGTTAACGCCGAAGGAATTCATCAGCGAGTTGTCGGCGTGGCAGCTTGAGCAGATCTTCACAATGTCCAGCGAGCTTTCCGCGCTGCGATGGCTCATGTGACGATCCACATGCTCAACCACATTCAGCAGGCTGCCGCTTTCGTGGCAGTGAGCACAGTGCTGGGCCTGCTGTTCGACCAGCTCGGTGGGCTCTGCGTAGTGGCGATTGGCGTGGCAGTACTTGCAGCTGGGCTTCAGCGCGTTTTCCGCTTCTGTCTGCTCCGGATCAAATCCGTGTACGCCCAGATTGTGTGCGTCGACCTCATCCTTGTGGGAGAAGACGGTCAACTCAAAGGGGCGACTGACATGACAGGTTTTGCCGCAGTTGACTTCCTGAACGGGAAGCTCATGCGGGAACTGGTTGATGTCCTCGTGACAGTCGCGGCAGGGCACGGTCCTGTGCTCGGAGTGGGTAAAGAGGTCGTAGGCGACTTCGAAGTTCCTGAGCGAGCCGTCGTCGTCGACGCGGGCCAGCATGGGAAGGCCGTGACACAGCTCGCAATTGTCCTGGTCTGCCGTCTGCGGAACGGCGTGTGCGGGGAGAGCCCACGCGACAAAGGCCAGAACTGCCAGCAGCCTACAGATCGTGACAGGCATAGCAGATTTGCTCCTTGGGTGCCCTTAACAGCTTGTGATTCATCGTCCGCTTGGCGGAGCCGGCACTCGTACAGGCAGGGCCGGTATCGTGACACGTGCTGCAGCTGATGGTGCCGTTTTCACCCAGCGGCAAGCCCGTGCCATTATGCATGACGAAGCGGTCCAGTGCGTCAGCGCTGCTCCGCTTCAGGCGGTTGTCGAAAATGGATTTGCCCAGATGCTCGCGTTCGTGTGACACATCCTTGTGGCACTTCATGCAAAGATCAGGCTGGGAAAGTTGCGTCTGACCCGTCACGGCCTGACCATTTTCACCAATGGCATGGCAGGACAAACAGGCCTGCTTTTCGCTGGCTGTCTGGTGCGGGTTGAAGGCGCGATAGTCTTCGCGCTTGTGACACGAGAAACAAAAATCTGTCTCGCGCGGCCAGGGGCCTCCGCGCAGCATGGCGCGATTGCTTCGATCCGACTTGCAGGCAATGCCGTGACACGTGATACACGTTGATTTTCCATCAGCGCCCAGCACGGCCCCTTGGAAGACCGGGGCGGCCTTGCTGTCTGCAGGGAAATGAGTGCTGTGGATTTCGGCTGCATGGGCTTCTGCCTGATGGCAGTCCGTGCAGGATTCAGGCCTGATGTTCGCGCTGGAGGGCTCGACTCCAGCCGAATGACAATCCGCGCAGGCCTGCTTTTTTCCGTGCGGGTTGTCCTTGTCGGGAAGGGTCAGGTGGTAGACGGGGCGAGCTGTGGCGCAGGTGCCAGTGGCGCCCGGCTCACTGACGCAGAGCTGGCAGCCCTTGCCCGTGTCCGATTCGGCGGCGCGCAGCGGCAGGGCTGCGAACAGAGTCAGCAGTAGCGCCGTCAGCATGCCGATGGGTCGTCCATTCATCCTGGTGGTTCCGGAAAATGGGCCGCCCGCAGATGCGCGGGCGGCCCCGTTAGGTCAGGCTTATTCGTAATCGTAGCCGGCGCCGGCCGTCCACTGGTGACCCGGGATGTTTTCCCAGACCATACCATTGGCACCGTACTTCAGGCTGTAGGCATCGTAGCCGAGGACGTTCATGTAGAAAGTCATCAGCGCGGAGGTCTGGCCCGTCCAGCAGTAGATCACGTTCATGGCATCGGGATCAAAGGCGGCCAGGTTCTGGTCGGCCTTCACTGTGCCGGGGGTCAGCTGGAAAGCGCCATCGATGTGGCCGATTCCCAGATAGTCACTCTCGCCCCAGTAGTTGAAGATCTGATAGTCTTCCAGAGCGCCGTAGACGGTGGAGGCGGAAACGCCATTGGGCGTGAAGCCTTCAGCGAACATGGCGTCAACACGGGCGGCCAGAATGGCGTCGGCGCTTGTCAGGCCGGTGGCCAGCGTCGGGAAGCCAAAGGAACCCAGTGCGGGAGCATCGGTGGTCACGAAGTCACCGACATAGTCGCTGCTGACATTGCCGGTCCAGCTGTCGAAATCACTGTGCCAACCACTCATGCCCCACTTCATGGCGAAGGCATCCACGCCCATCATGCGCAGACCCATGGTCACGAAGGAAGCCGTCTGACCCGTGTAGCACACAACGGCAACAGGCAGGTCGCTGGTGTTGTTGGTCATGACATAATCCAGCACCTCACCGGCGGCCACATTGTGGGCACCTGCGATGTGACCCGTGTTGTAAGCGTCAGCGGCACGGATATCGACGATGAAGAGATCGTCCATCGTGTCGTGCACGAACTCGGCCGTCTGGATCCAACCCGTGGTCAGCGTGCCCTGCACACTATCAAGGTGCTCAACCAGCACATCAAATTCGTTGACAGCCTGGCCGCCTTCATAGGCATAACCGGCGCCACCCATCCACTGGTGACCCGGGATGTTTTCCCAGACCATACCATTGGCACCGTACTTCAG
>CAYFPS010000031.1:0-9410 GCA_964345075.1 uncultured Bacteroidaceae bacterium
TGCCGCGCATAACTTGCGTGCTGCTTCGCTGCACGCTTCGAACAGATGCGCGAGCCGTGTTTGCTTATGACCTGTGTTTCATTAATGCCGCAAGCGGCATCGTGGAAGAATCAGAAGGCCAGTTTCCAGTTACCAGCGATACTCTCTGGCTGGCTACTGGCCGCTGGTTACTGCCCCCGCTTTCGCGGGAGTGACAGAGGATGACGTCTGGAAGCTTCTTCATGCTAACGCCTGAAGACTTACGCCTAATGCCTTTCTTCGGCTAACGCCTGCCTTTGGCTAACGCCTGTCTTCGTCTAACGCCTGACGACTAAGGCCTAACGCCTGCCTTTGGCTAACGCCTGATGACTACCGCCTGACGCCTATCAGTTAATACGACAAGCCAAACAGCACGCGCCGCTTGCTTACGGCGCCACTGAAGACGCATTTGCCGTCTTCGTCAGGCTGTCCGTCGGGAATGCAGCGAATGGTCGCCTTGGTGGCGTCCTTGATCTTCAGTTCCGTCTCGCTGCTGCCATCCCAGTGAGCCATGATCCACTTGCCTTCGCCAATAGCCTTCTGGAATTCGTCCCAGCTGTCCACGGATACCGTATTGGCCTCGCGGCGTGCCAGTGCGGCATCGTGCAGCTCCTGCTGCATGGTGTCCAGCATGTCCTGAATGCCCGCGCCCAGTTCGTCCAGCGAAAGGAAAGACTTCTGCCTTGTATCACGGCGAACGAGGCAGACCGTTCCCTTGGCTGCATCACGCGGGCCGATTTCCAGACGGAAGGGCACGCCCTGCTGGGCATACTTGAAGAAACGATCGGCCGGCCGCCGCTCCACATCACCATCCCAGATCACGGCCAGCGCACCCAGCTTTTCCTTGAGAAGAGTGAAGGCCTTGTCGGCAAAGGGCTCCACGGTGGCGCGCTCTTCTTCATTCTTCCAGAGTGGCACCACAGCGGCCTTCTTCGGTGCCATGCGCGGCGGCAGGACAAGACCATCGTCATCGCTGTGGCTCATGATCAGCGCACCGATCAGGCGGGTGGAAACGCCCCACGAGGTGGTCCAGGCCAGCTGCTCGGTATTGTCGCGGCCAGCGAACTTGATCTCAAAGGCGCGAGCGAAATTCTGGCCCAGGTTGTGGCTGGTGCCCATCTGCAAGGCCTTGCCATCCTGCATCATACCCTCGATGCAGTAGGTGGCAACCGCGCCCGGGAACTTCTCGTTTTCCGTCTTGCGTCCCGTCACCACAGGAATGGCCAGATAATCACGGGCGAAATCACGGTAGACATCGAGCATCCTGAGCGTCTCGTCCTGCGCTTCTTCGGCCGTTTCGTGCGCCGTGTGACCTTCCTGCCAGAGGAATTCGCTGGTGCGCAGAAAGAGGCGAGTGCGCATTTCCCAGCGCAGCACATTGGCCCACTGATTGATCAGGATCGGCAGATCGCGGTAGCTGGTCAGCCATTTGGCATACATGTGGCCGATGACGGTCTCGCTGGTCGGCCGAATGTAAAGCGGCTCCTCGAGCTTCTTGCCACCGCCATGTGTTACAACCGCGCACTCGGGCGCAAAGCCTTCCACATGCTCGGCTTCCTTGGTCATGAAGCTTTCGGGAATCAGCAACGGAAAGTAGGCATTGACGTGACCGGTTTCCTTGAAGCGGCGGTCCAGATCCTGCTGAATGCTCTCCCACAGGGCATAACCGGTGGGGCGAATTACCATCGCGCCTTTGACCGGCGCGTAATCAGCGAGCTCGCCAGCACGAATCACATCCAGATACCACTGACTGTAATCTTCCGCGCGCGGCGTGATGTTCTTGGCCATTGTGTCCTCGTTGTTGGCTTGCTGCCAGCGTTTGAAACCGAGTAATATACGCGCTTCGATTGAAAAGCCGGAACTTGCAAGCGCTCTTTTCGGCTTTGCCTCGCGCCACACTTTCCTTATCTTGAGAAAGTTCGGGGCGGGAAAGCCCCACTCAATCAGTTCAGGAAGCGTGGCGCCGGCGGCGCCACTTTTTCATGCCAGGAGGCGCCTTGAGTCAGGTCATCACGCGAGCGGGTTACAACAAATTGCAGCGTCAGCTGAAGGAAATGCGGGAAGTGGAGCAGCCGGCCATTCGCGACCGGATCGCCTCCGCCCGTGATCTGGGTGATCTTTCGGAGAATGCCGAGTATCACGCTGCCCGTGAAGAACTCAGCATGCTCATGTACAAGATCTCCAAGGTCGAGGACCGCCTTGCCGGTGCGCGCATCGTGGATGAGGATGAGATTGACACCAGCAGCGTCAAGGTCTTCACGGCCGTCACGCTCAAGGATCTCAATCGGGACAAGCAGATCGTCTTCAAGCTGGTCGAAGAAGAAGCCATGGACATTGCCAAGGGCAAGATTTCCGTGGGCAGCCCGGTGGCCAAGGGCCTGATGGGCAAGAAGGTGGGCGAAATCGCCGAGATCGAGATTCCGGCCGGCACCGTGCGTTACGAAATCCTCAACATCGAAAAGTACTTCGGGGACAATTGATCCCAGAAAGGCGATGATGAAAATCTCTCCTGCGATTCGCCTTGAAGGAACTGTCAAACTTCCCGGCGACAAATCCTTGAGTCACCGTCACATTCTGCGTGCCGCGCTGGTTTGCGGCAAAACCCTGATTCGCAACCTGAATCCCGGCGAGGATGTCGCCCACACGCTGAAGGCCGTCGAGGCTCTGGGCGTCCGTGTGACACGGCAGGCCGATGGCGTACTGCTGGAAAGCCCCGGCCGCGCGGCCTGGCAGGCTCCCGCCGCTGCGATCGACTGCGGAAATTCGGGGACAACAGCCCGCCTGCTGATGGGGCTGTTGGCCGGTTGCCCCTTCGATAGCGTGCTGGTTGGTGACGATTCATTGAGCCAGCGCCCGATGGAGCGGGTGGCCGCCGCCCTGCGTCTGATGGGCGCGGAAATTCACACCCGCGAAGGCGCCATGCCGGTCGAGATCAAGGGCAGGCCCTTGAAGGGCATGGACTGGACCCTGCCTGTTCCCAGCGCCCAACTGAAGAGCGCCGTGATCTTCGCCGCCCTTTACGCGGAAGGCGATACTCGCATTGAAGAAGCCCTGCCCAGCCGCGATCACACCGAACGCATGCTGGGGCTGAATCCCGAATTCATGGACTTTGGCTCAAGTGCGGCTCCGGGCATTCGCCGCCGCTGGACGGTCAGTCAGTCGGATGTTCCGACCCGTGTCTGGGATGAAGTCATGCTGCCGGCAGATCCTTCAGCGGCCAGCTTCTATGTGGGCGCGGCTGCGGTGGTTCCCGATGCAAAACTTCGCTTCAAGGATGTGCTGATCAACCCCTACCGGCGCGACTTCATCGACGTGCTGGAAGATTGGGGTGTCATATTGCATGTGGAGGAGAACCTGGGAACCGGCTTCTGTGGTCCGGCTTTCTGCGGCACAGAATGCAGTCCTGCCGAGCAGTGCCCGATTGTCGAGCCTGTGGCCAGCATCGAGGTGACAGGCGGCATGGAGCTTGAGTGCAGCGAATTGGGCGGTCGCAGGATTCCACGCCTGATCGATGAGATTCCCCTGCTGGCTGCCGTGGCCATTGCGCACCGGCAGGAGCTTGTGGTCAAGGATGCCGCCGAGCTGCGCCTCAAGGAAAGCGATCGCATCGACGGAATCTGCCGCATGGCGCGCGCCTTTGGTGCCAGAGCGGAGGCCCGCGAAGACGGCTTTACGCTTTTCCCGGCTGATGAGCTGCGCCCTGCAGTCTTTGATGCCGAGGGCGATCATCGCCTGGCGATGGCTGCTGCCGTGCTCGCGCTGGCCGCGACTGGCGAAAGCACCATTCTTGGTGATGAGGTGCTGGCCGTCAGCAATCCCTGTTTTCTAGATGAGTTGAAGGCCCTCCAGAAAAGCTGAAGGGGTTCCTGTGCCTGAGGAATATCCGCGCCCACTGGACCCACCCGCCAACTGGACGGGCCCGCTGCGAGCGGGTCTTCTGGGCAGCGGTATCGAGGGCAGCCTGTCTCCCGTGATACATGGTGTGGCTGCTTCACACCACGGCATCTCCTGCGACTTTCAGCTCTACGACCATCCCGCCGACACCGATCCCGGCCCGCTGCTGAAGCGCCTGCATGATGAGGGCCTGCGCGGCCTGTCAGTTACCATGCCTTTCAAACAGCAACTGGATCAGCATCTGGTGGGCATGAGCCCTGCGGCTATCTCCATCGGTGCGGTAAATCTGCTCCTTCGCAGCGAACACGGCTGGGTGGGCGACAACACCGATCACTCCGGCTTTCTCGCGCCTCTGGCCCGTCGTCGTCTGGCCTTTGAGCGTCCACTGCTGATGGGTTGTGGCGGGGCGGCCCGCGCTGCAGCACATGTTCTGGCCAGCATGCCCTTCGTTAGCGAAGTCCTGCTGCTATGCCGGAATCAGCAGGCTGCCCGCGCTCTCAAGGAAGAATTCGATACGCCGGAAAAGCCCTGGCTACTGCTGGACCCGGCATCCACTATCAATCCTCGCGCCGACCTGCTGATCAATGCCACACCGCTGGGCATGCAGTCTGGTGACGAACTGCCCTGTCCGGCCGATTGGCTGGACGAGCACACTGTCGCCTACGACATCGTCTATCGTCCGCGTCAGACCCGCTGGCTGAAGGAAGCCGAAGCGCGAGGCGCGGGCGTGATACAGGGCATCGAAATGCTGGTTGAGCAGGCGCGACCTGCCTTCAAAGCCTGGACAGGGCTTGAGCTGCCTGTGTCACACGTGATGGAGGCCCTGAAGTGATTCGCTGGCTAAGTGCGGGTGAATCCCACGGCCCCGCCATGGGCATGATTATTGAAGGTCTGCCCGCAGGCTTCAAGCTGGATCTGGCAGCGGTCAATGCACAGCTGGCCAGACGCCAGCAGGGCTATGGGCGTGGCGGCAGGCAGAAGATCGAGCAGGACGAGGTTACGGTGCTGGCCGGCATGCGCCACGGCCGGACGCTGGGTAGCCCCTTGATGCTGCTGGTGCCCAACCGGGATCACGCCAACTGGTCCGGCAGCATGGCTATTGAAGAAAGCGACTCGCCGGGCAAGGAAGTGCGCGTGCCCAGACCCGGACATGCCGACTATGCCGGCGCGGTCAAGTACGGACACCGGGACCTGCGCAATGTGCTTGAACGGGCCAGTGCCCGCGAGACCGTCAATCGCGTTTTGGTCGGTGCCGTCGCGCGGCAGCTGCTGCTGGAACTGGGTATGCAGACCGGCAGTCATGTGCTGGCGCTCGCCGGGCTGCGCTGCAAGCTGGATCACCTGCCTGAAAACATGCCTTCCGATGAACTCAGCCGCATGGCGGACGAATCAAGCCTGCGAGTGCTGGACAGGAGCGTCGAGGCGGACATGATTCGCCTGATTGACAACGCCCGGGAATCCGGTGATACACTGGGTGGCATTGCCGAGCTGCGTGCGACAGGCTTGCCCATTGGCCTGGGCAGCCATGTTCACTGGGATCGCAGGCTGGATGGTCGCATCGGCCAGGCCCTGCTCAGCTTGCCGGCGGTCAAGGGCGTAGAGATCGGTCCGGCCTTTGACAATGCCCGCATGCATGGCAGGCAGGTGATGGACAGCATCATGCCCACCGAAGCCCGCGCCGTGCCGGCCCGCGGCAGCAATCGTATGGGCGGCCTGGAAGGTGGCATCACCAATGGAGAAGAGCTTGTCGTGCGAGTGGCCATGAAACCACTGCCCACCCTGCGCAAGGCCCTTCCTTCAGTAAACCTTGATTCCGGCGAAGCCTGCAGCGCCCATCGCGAACGCAGTGATGTCTGCGCCTTGCCGGCCCTGAGTGTCACAGCCGAGCACGCCCTCAATTTCGTTCTGCTGGAAGCCCTCTTGGACTGTTGCCCGGCCGATCACTTCCGCGAGCTTGAGCGCGCCACCCGTCACCTGCGTAATCGCCCGCAGGATATTCTGGGCAGCCCCTTGCCATGAAGGAGCAGCGTCTGCAGCTGATCGGCTTCATGGGCAGCGGAAAGAGCACCTATGGCAGGCTGCTGGCACTGACGCGGAACACCCCTTTTCGCGATCTGGATCTGGAAATCGAAAACCGCTTTGGCTTAAGCATTGCCAGGCTCTTTCAGCGGGAAGGGGAAGCCGGATTTCGCAGGCTGGAACGAAGCTGCTACCTTGAGCTGGCCGTCAGAAATCACGGAGTATTGGCGCTGGGAGGCGGTCTGCCGATGCAGGCTGGTATCGCCCCGGAAATGAAGCAGGGCGGGCCGGTGCTTTACCTGCAGGCGCCCCTTCCCTGGCTGGAAGCGCATCTGGCCCGTGATACAAAACGACCCTTGCTGGCAGGATTGTCCGGCGAGGAGCGCAGCGCCTGGATTCGCAGCGAGCACGCAAGGCGGGATCCCATCTACAAAAGCGTGGCGGATCTGGCTGTGGAGCTGCCAGAGCCTGAAAACCTGACTGACTGTCTGGATCGTCTGCTCGCCGCCTGGGACAGGCTGGCCGATGTGAATCAAGAGGGAAACTGAGCGATGCCAACCCGCTACTGCATTCTCGACTACCGCATTCGAAAGCAGTCCGATGTGGCAATCAGTGCCTTGAGCCCGGCCCTGCTCTATGGCGACAGCCTTTTTGAAACGCTGCCAGTGGTCGAGCGAGTGCCGGTCTTTCTTGCGGCGCATCTTCGTCGCCTGAACTTCAGCGCCAGGCGATTCGGCTACACGGGCGAGCTGCGCGAAGGTCGTGTGCGCACGGCCGTTGATAATCTGCTGACCGGCAACCTGCTGGAGAACGGCCGATTGCGGATCACGCTTTTCCGCGGAAGCCCCGGCACAGGCAGCGGCTTGCGCGGTGACAGCGAACTCGCGCCTATTTCCCTTGACGCGCCACCCACCGAGCATGTCCTGATTCAGGTGGATGATCTTGTGGACCGCGCTCCCTGCGCGGCCGGGCTGGTCCGCGTGAACAACCGCCATCTGGATCCGCTGGCCCGGCACAAGACTGGCAATCGCCTGTTCTACCGTCAGTTCCGCAGCCGGGAAGGCAGCCAGTCCTTTCCGCTTAATGCTGCCAGCAGACTGAGCCCGCCCGCCGGTGATGAGCAGGAAATCATCGTGGTGGACGAGGCCGACCGCTTGCTGGAAGGCACGGTGAGCAATCTCTTTCTTGCATGTGGTGGCAGACTCCTGACCCCGCCGCGTGATCTGGGCCTTCTGCCCGGAATTGTCCGCGGTCGCCTGATCGAGGATAGCCGGCTGGCCGTTGCCGCAGAGACGATTACACTGGACATGCTGGAAGCGGCTGATGAGGCTTTTCTGACGAACAGTGTGGTGGGTGTCAGACCCTTGACGCGAATTGGCTCACGGGAGTTTGACCAGGCCCCCGGTCCCTTCACGCGGCGCGCCATCGCTTCCATGGAAAGTCAGCTGCTGGAAGATATTGCGCCCTACATGTAAAGACGGATCTCCGATTCGATCACAGCTTCACCTATGGTGACACCCCCGCTGCGGACGCGCCCGGAAGTAGCCTTTGGCGAGCGCGCGATTTCCTGCAGGCATAACCCATTGAAGAAAACCGCTCCAGCTCTCACTTGCTTCAGGCGGATAGTCGACGGTCCTGGTTCACGATTGCCACTTCAAAATCAGCAGACCGAGGGGCGGCAAGGTCAGGCTGACGCTGTGCGGGCGATCATCCCAGGCCTGATGCTCGCTCTGCGCGCCACCTGCCGTACCCGTGTTGCTGCCACCGTATACGGCCGCATCGGTATTGAGGATTTCCTGCCAGAAGCCTCCCTGCGGAACACCCACCCGGTAACCCGGCCGGGGCACGGGCGTACAGTTGGCCACAATCAGCAGACTATCCTTTGGATCACGGGCCTTGCGCAAAAAGGCGAAGACGCTGTGCTCGGCATCGTGCACGTTGATCCATTCGAAACCATCGGGGCTGAGATCCAGCTGGCTTAACGCCGCTTCCTTCTGCAGCAATTGATTCAGATCGGCCACGAGCCGTCTGACACCGGCGTGATCGGGGCTGGACAGGGCGCGCCAGTCGATGTCGCGCTCCTCGCTCCATTCCGCTCCCTGAGCCAGTTCACCACCCATGAAGAGCAACTTGCGGCCCGGATGCGCCCACATCCACCCATAGAGCAGGCGCAGATTGGCCAGCTGCTGCCAGCGATCGCCGGGCATCTTCTCAAGCAGGCTTTTCTTGCCGTGAACGACTTCGTCGTGTGACAAAACCAGAATGAAGTTCTCGTGCCAGGCATACATCAGCGAGAAGCTCATCAGGTCATGGTGCCAGCGACGATGGACGGGATCCAGCTCGAAGTAGCGCAGGGTGTCATTCATCCAGCCCATGTTCCACTTGTAGTTGAAACCCAGCCCGCCCAGATGCACGGGGCGACTGACCATCGGCCAGCTGGTGCTTTCTTCGGCGATGGAAAGGATGCCGGGAAAGCGCTCGAAAAGCAGCGTGTTCAGCTCGCGCAGAAAGTCAATGGCCTCCAGGTTCTCGCGCCCGCCGTATTGATTGGGCACCCATTCACCCTGCTTGCGCGAGTAGTCCAGATAGAGCATGCTGGCCACGGCGTCAATGCGCAGACCGTCCACATGAAACTCTTCCAGCCAGTAAAGGGCATTCGCGATCAGGAAGTTGCGCACTTCGGCTCGGCCAAAATTGAAGACCAGCGTGCCCCAGTCGGGATGTGCGCCCTGCCTGGGATCTTCGTGCTCATACAGGGCGCTGCCATCAAAGCGCGCCAGCGCATGAGCGTCGCGGGGAAAGTGAGCCGGAACCCAGTCAAGGATCACACCCAGGCCGGCCTGATGCAGGCGGTCAACGAATTGCCTGAAGTCGTCGGGACTGCCAAAGCGGGCCGAGGGGGCAAAATAGCCCGTGACCTGATAACCCCAGCTGGCATCCAGAGGATGCTCCATGACAGGCAGCAGCTCCACGTGGGTGAAAGCGTTCTCTTTTAGCCAGGTAATCAGTTCGTCAGCCAACTCGCCCCAGCTGTGAAAGCTCCTGTCCGGATCCCAGGGCCTCTTCCAGCTTCCGGGATGCAGTTCGTAAATACTCAAGGGCCCATCAAGCGGATCGGCCGCGGCGCGCGCCTGCAGCCAGTCGCCATCGGCCCACTGATGCGAGGGTGTTCCGGCAACGATGCTGGCTGTTGCTGGCCGCAGTTCGGCCTGTCTTGCCAGCGGGTCAGCCTTTTGGTGAAGGGCACCGTCAGCGCCCAGTACTTCAAACTTGTAGGCCTCGCCGGCCTTAAGGCCCGGGATGAAGATCTCCCAGACGCCGCTGGAGCCGCGATTGCGCATGGGGTGCCTCAGTCCGTTCCAGTTATTGAAGCCGCCAATCACGGAGACGCGGCGGGCCGAAGGTGCCCAGACCGCAAAGAGCACGCCTTCGATGCCATCGGCCACATGCGGGCGCGCGCCCAGGGCTTGCCAGAGCTG
>CAYFPS010000031.1:9436-13964 GCA_964345075.1 uncultured Bacteroidaceae bacterium
CAGGTGAAGATCCAGTTCGCCCAGTTGCGGGGAGAAGAGATAGGCGCTCAGGGCCTGCCACTTGCTGCCGGCCGCGGAAGCCAGCTCCATCTGAAGCTCGGCCAGGTCGGGCCGCTTCTTCAGGGCAAGTTCAAAGCAGCCCGCCTCGACTTGATCCATGGATCGACCCAGCGCAGGCAGGTAGACCGTGATACATTCCGGTGCAAAAACCCGCAGGATCCAGCCCGCTTTGTCCTGATGCAAACCCAGATGAGCAAAAGGATCGTGATGCTCGCCCAGGCCTATGCGCTGCCACTCGTGATTCAACATGATCGTTCCTTGACTGGCCATGAAAAAGCCGCTGAACCCGGTGGTCCAGCGGCCCGATGGAGCTGATGGGATTCGAACCCACGACCCCCACATTGCGAACGTGATGCTCTTCCAACTGAGCTACAGCCCCATTATCCCACGGGTCGCATGGGAAGTCTGACAAAATAGGGCTGTGGAAGGTGGAATTCAAGACAGGCGTTAGCGGTCCCAGTCGTTAGGCGTCAGGCGTCAGCCAAGAGTGAATAACCGGAAGTGAATGGTCGCCAGTCGATAGTCGTTAGGCGTCAGGCGCTAGCCAAGAGTGAATAACCGGAAGCGAATGGTCGCCAGTCGATAGTCGTTAGTAGTTAGTCGTCAGTCTTTAGCGAATGACGAAGCCCTGACGGCTGACCGCCAACGCCTGTCCTCTAACTCCTGACGCCTGATGACTAACGCCTGTCTTCTAACGCCTGAAGACTAATGCCTGACGCCTGACCGCTAACGCCTGTTGATTAAGACCTAACCCCTGACCGCTAACGCCTGATGACTAATGCCTGACGCCTGACTTCTAACGCCTGTTGATTAAGACCTAACCCCTGACCGCTAACGCCTGTTGACTAACGCCTGTTGACTAACGCCTGTCTTCTAAGGCCTGTCTTCTAAGGCCTGACAACTGATTCCCGCTCTCCTTATCTTTCGACCCATGTATGTTCCACTTCCCGTTCTGCGCCTGTCAACTCTCTTGCTGTTCTGGATCACGGCCGCCTGTGCCATGCCGCTGGATAGCCTGCTTGGCAGCCTGCCGCCGCTGGTCAGTCTGGAGCAAACGGGGCCGGATCGTCTGCTGGCTGTGGATGTAAAGGCTGGCCTCCACCGGATCGAAGGCAGGGAGGGTCAATGGCTCGATGACCCCGTGAGCGGCCTGATGCCCGGCGGCCAGCCCCTGCTGTTGCCGGGCGAGGTGGATGCCCGTGGGGGCTTTCAAGCCCTGCTCGCGGATCCTGCTTCCCGCCGGGTTCTTCAACTGAGCCGCAGTCTGGGACTGGATGCGAGTCTCATGCTCCCGGCTGAAATCACCAATCTGCGCCGCCCCAGTTTTCTGGCCCAGAGCGCCACGCGTACACTGGTGCTGTGTGACAAGGACGAAGCCCTGCTTGTTGCCTACGATCAGCGCCTCGGCTGGCGCGAGCTACTTGACTTCGGGCAGCTGGGTGAGGGCAGACCCCTTGCGCTGGAAGTGCTGGGCGAACGGGTCTACCTGCTGCTTGAGCGCGGTGCAAACAGCTGCCTTTTAATGGCAGGAACGGAGGGTGGCTGGCTGGAAGAAGTGCCGGCACCGGGCATCCTTGCCATTCATCGTGATACAAATCGGCGCCTGCTCCTGCTAGAGGCACAGGGCGACAGCCTCAAGCTGAAGGCCCTGCCGGCCGCCGATCAAAGCCCCGCGCTCGACATTCTGCCTGCCAGAACCCTGATGAGCTGGCCTCAACCTGCCCAGCCGTTTAAAGCGCCAATGGACATGCTGCTTTTGCCGGAAGGCCTGCTGCTGGCAGCACCCGACCGGCAGGCCCGCCTGCTAGTCACGCCCGGAGCCCGTCCTTGAGGAAGCTGCTGCCCTGGCTGGTCCTGCTCTTCTGCCTGCGCCTTGCCCCTGCCGCGCAGTGGCGCGGGCCGGCTGAAGTGGAAATCAAGCTGCCGGAAGCCCCGCTGGATCTCGATAAGTGCACTGTCAGCTGCGAAGGTCGCCGCCTTTCAGCGGGAGTCGACTACCGGCTGGACGCGCTGAACGGTCGTCTGCTGCTGCTTGATGCCAGTCTGCTGGGACGACGGCTGGATGTCCGTTACGAGCGGCTGCGCATCGACTTGCCGGTGGAATTCAGCCTGATGCCCAGAGAAAGCCTGCCCTGGATTGTGGAAGGTGAATCGGGCGACAGTCTTGTGCTGGCCGGCCTGCCGGATCGTGTCGAGGAAATCCCCAGCCGCCTCCAGTATACGGGCAGCTTTCTGCGTGGTGTACGCGTTGGCAACAATGGTGAGCTTGGCATGGAGAGCGGCCTGCAACTGCAGGTGCAGGGCCAGATCGGTCCCGATGTTGAAGTGGAGGCTTACCTCTCGGACCGTAATACACCCATTCAGCCCGAGGGCTCCAGCAGGAATCTGGAAGAAGTCGACCGTATTCATGTCAAGGTGCAAAGTCCGCGCTGGCAGGCCACTCTGGGTGATTTCGATCTGGCAATGAAGCCGGGCGATTATCTCGATTACCGCCGCACTGTAGATGGCATTCAGGCTGGCTATGCCTGGCGTGATACACGTCTGCTGGCTCATCTGGCAGCAAGCCGCGGCCGATTTCATCGCATGGAATGGACAGCGCAGGAGGGGCTTCAAGGGCCCTGGCAACTGCGCTCGGAATCGGGCAGCGACCAGATTCTTGTGCTGGCCGGCAGCGAATCAGTCTGGCTGAATGGTGAAGTCATGCAGCGCGGTGAAGATGGCGACTATGTAATGGATTACAGCCTGGCACAGCTGCGCTTTACGGCACGCAGGCCTTTGCGCGCGGAGGATCGCATTCAGGTTGAATTCCAGTACAGCGAGCGGCTCTACCAGCGTTCGCTTTATGGCCTCGACGCCGCCAGCAACCTGCCAGGCGGTCTCAAGCTTGAGCTGGGATGGGTAATGGAACGGGATGACAAGGATCGCCCACTGGATGTTTACCTGGATGAAGGCGACCGCGAGCTGATGGCCGCTGCCGGTGATGGCGGCGAGGGCGAGCTCTACGGAAGCGGTGTCAGACAGGTGGAGCCGGGCGAAGGACACTACCGCCTGCTGGATGCGGCTGCCGGCCAGTGGGGGCACTTCGAGTACATGGAGGAAGTCCCCGACAGCCTGGCCGATTTCTACATCTGGCAGTTACGTTTCAGTCAGCTGCCGCGGCTGGCAAGTGGACAATCACAGGGCGACTACTCCCGCCAGTTCACGGCTTCGGGCAGGCAGTACTATCGCTACGAGGGCCCTGGAATGGGCGATTACGCGCCGCTGACCCCATTAAGCGCACCGCAGAGTCTGGAAGTCTATGACGCCCGCCTCTCCGGCCACTGGGCGGGCTTCAACTACAGTCTGGAGTCGGCCCTGAGCCGACGCGACCTGAATCTGTTTTCCGGCAAGGATGATGAAGACAACCTGGGCGCGGCACTGAAGGGTGAATTGGCCTGGAGCAGTCCGGAAATGGGTCGATCCTTCTGGCGGGGCCGGCTTGGCGCAGCCCTTCGCGCACAGAGCGAGCAGCAGGATTTTCAGCCCCTGAAAGCAGTCGACGAGCAGGAATTCGAGCGCATTTTCGGAATCAGTCGACAGGGAAGTCTGAAGCGTGAGGATATCTCGCTCGGCTGGACGGGTCAGGACAGCCTGCGACTGGAGCAGAAGCTGATTCGAATTCGCCGTGATACAAGCACTTCAAAAACCCGGGAAAGCCGCCTGGCCCTTGCGCCGGAAAAGGGCCTGCAGCTCCGCGCCCGGCTAAGACAGCGTGAACTGCTTGGCCAGGAAAACACCTCCACCTTCGATCAGCAGCTGGTTGAGCCAGGTTGGCGCTGGGGAAGCGGGCGGGCGGGCTTCTCCTATCAATTTGAAAAGCTGGATGCCGGCGCGACGGGCGAGAGTTTTCATGAGCGCGGACTTTCCCTTGAGCAGCGCCTTTTCCCCGGACTGGAAGCGCGGACCGGTGTTACAAGGCGCCGGATCGACCGTCTAAGCCAGTCCATCTGGCGGGAGAATGCCAGCAGGGACGAAAGTCGATTGGGGCTGGAGAAGACGGGCAGCCTTTCCGGCGAGATGCTCTGGACGCACCGCGTGCTGGATTTTGCCAGCGCCGACAGCGCCAGACAAAAGCGGGACATCGCGCTCGTCCGCCTGCAACAGGCCGGTGATCACCTGCAATGGAACCTGCGCTATCAGGCTGAACACGCCCTTTCCCGCGAGCGGATCCTGCAGTTCATCCAGGTGGACTCGCTGACGGGCAGCTACAGCCGCGATCCTTTTGTGCCCGACCTTTTCGTGCCCGATCCCGATGGCGATTACATTGCCGTGCCATGGGAAACCGGTGAAGTCAGTCAGGAAGCCCTGCTCGGTCTTGCGCTGGATCTGCGCTGGCAAAGCGAGGGCCCCTTATCCGGCAGCCATCGCATCAGTGTCGAAGAAGAGAGCCGGTTGGCGGAGGCGGCTAGCGTCTTTCTACTAAAACCAT
>CAYFPS010000031.1:14012-28921 GCA_964345075.1 uncultured Bacteroidaceae bacterium
CAGGCGCTGGCGTCTTCGCTGGGAAGAAGACCGCAACCTGAGCCGCCCGCGCTGGAGTCAGGCCAGAATTGATCAGAGTCGCAAGCTGGCATTACGGCTTCGTGTCACACAGGATGAATGGCGCTGGTCGCTGGAAGGCCTTTACCGCGAGCAGCTGCGCGATCTGCCCGGGTCAAGCGACGGTCGTCTGGACATTCGAGCCGAAGAAGCGCTGGCGGAGATCAGCAAGCGACTCTCCAAAGGCTGGCTGATTCGCCTCAAAACCGAAGTCGAACAGGCGCGCACGAAGGACAAGCTCTATTCGGGCCGGCGCCTCTTTGTCGAGCCGGGTATTGAGGCCAGGCCCGGACGAAAGGGCAGCTTTCAGTTCAGGGCGAGCTGGCAGGATTTGCGCAGCGACCAGACGCGAATCCCTTATGAACTGCTGGGTGGGGCGCGCGTGGGCAGAACCTTGCGTGCGGCGCTGGAGGCCACCTGGCAGCTGGGGCCGCGCACACGTCTTTCGGCCAGTTGGCAGATGAGCAGCCTGCCGGGCAGGGCCGTCCTCAACAGTGCCAATCTGCAAGTGCAGAGTTTCTTCTGATGGGTGCAATGACAGAAAGAATGGACAGCATGGCGGGAAAAGTGGAAATTCCCCAGCTATACAGGGAACCCAAAAGGAATGCAAAGGTACTCCCCAGGCGGGTGGGGAGGTGGTGGGAGGGCGCAACCACCCCGCATTCAAAAATCAGCTCAAGCCTGCATTCACGTTCCCTTGCCCGACCTCGCCGCATTTGGCTGAGCCTCCTGCTGATCGTCCTGATTCTTGCAACCAGCTCTCCGGCATTGCAAATCAGCCCAGCGCTGGTCATCGAAGGCAATCAGCGGCTCTCCACCCGGCAGATCCTCAAGCGCCTTCAGCCCGGCAACCAGCTTGACAGCCTGGGCTGGCTGGCACGGCGGGACAGTCTTCAGCAGTGGGCGGCCAGACAGGCTCTTCCCATGATGGAGCTTCGTGATACATGGCATCTAGGCATTCTGCAGAAGCTGCAGATAAGCGAAGGCCCGCTCCTGGTCATGGGTCAGCTGCGCTTGCAGGGGCTGGAAGACGGACTGCCGCAGCCGGATGAGTTCCTGAAGCCGGGAACGCTGCTTGCTCAGGGTCGCCTTCAGCTTGCCTTGAGCGCCTGGCTGGAAGATCTGGGCCGTCTGGGCAGGCCGCTGACACGCATTGTGTTTACCGACTTCCAGCTTGTGCCGGAAGACAACCGGCTGCTGCTAGACCTTGAAGGCAGGCTGATTGATGCAGAAGAAATCTATCCCGGCCCGCTGCTGATCACCTCTCCCTTTAGCACCCGCGAAAAAACCTTCAAGGCCCTGACCCGCCTGAAAGAGGGCGAGCGTTACAATCCGCAGGCCCTGCGACGCGCGCGTAGCCGCCTGCTGGCAACGGGCTGGTTCGAGGACCTGACCGGCCCGGCTCTGTGCCGCACGAAGGAGGGTCTGGCCTGGTATCTCAAGGGAAGCGAGCGGCCCTTCTATCATATTGACGGCATGCTCGGCTGGCTGCCTGGAACGGGTGATGAGTCAGGCAGGCTGGCCTATCACGGACTGCTGGAGCTGGACAATCTGGCCGGCAGCGGGCGCAGCCTTCATCTGCTGGCATCGAAGCCGGATGGTGAAAGTCAGAAGCTGGCCCTGCGCTACGAGGAGCCCTTCCTCTTTTCAACGCCGCTAGGCGCATCAATCGAGATTCAGCAATCCAGCCGCGACAGTTCCTGGGTTGAGCTTGGCCTTGAAACCAGGCTTTTCGCCGAATGGCTGCCGGGAGTGAGCACGGCCCTGCTGCTGCGTGTGGCGGAACTCAGCCCCGACAGCCTGAACGGTTACCTTGGCCTGGGTATCGATCGCTCAACGACCGTCGAGCAGGGTATCGAGCTGATTGCCGATCAGCGGGACGATCCGCGCAATCCACGCCGCGGCTGGTCAGCTCGCTTGCGGGAAAGTCGTCTCAAACGACGCTTCAATTCACTGAAAGGCCTGCCGCCCCGTCATCCATCACGCTCGCTGGGCCTGCATCAGGGGGAAATCACCAGCTGGCTACCCTTGCCTAAAGGCTTTGTCCTGTGTAACCGCCTTTCCGGCGGCTTTATCAGTGGTGACGAGGCGGGTCTGGAGGATTATTTCGAGCTGGGAGGTGTCAGCGGGCCGCGCGGCACGCTGGATCGCAGCATTCGCAGTTCCCGCTACGCAATGCTGCAAAGTGAACTGCGTTACCTGCTTGGCCCCAAAAGTCGCATTGGCCTTTTCTGGGATCACCTGCGCTGGTCATTGCCTGAAATGGACGGTTACCGCAAGCAGAATGGCCGGGGCTTGAGCCTCGTCCTGCCTGTCCGACAGGGTCAGCTCGAAGTCATTTACGCCAACACTCCGGACGAAGCCCTGAATGAAGGAACCCTGCATGTCAGACTTGCCAGAACCTTCTGATCGTCCTGACATGTGCTGATCGCCACTCAGCCATCATCCCTATCTTGAAGCTTATGAATGTTCCAGCCTTGATCCAGCTTGCCCGTCCGCTCAACCAGCTTCTGGTGGCCTTTGCCGTGCTGCTGGGTGGCCTGATCGCTGGCGGAAGCGGTCTGGACTCAGGCCTGTGGCTGGCGGCCCTTTCCACCCTGCTGGCCCTGGGCGCGGGCAATGCCTGGAACGATCTTCATGATCAGGCAGAAGACGCCATCAATCGCCCCGAACGCCCCCTGCCATCGGGCCGTGTATCACAAACTGGGGCCACGGCTTTTGCCTGGCTTTTGGCGCTGGCCTCGCTGGCTTTCCCTTGGCATGAAGTTGTTCCTGACTGTGCTGGCCTGTCTTGCCCTGCTTTACTGGTATGCCCGTCTGGGCAAGCAGTCCGGACTTGCCGGCAATCTGGCCATTGCTCTGCTCTCGGGCTTCGCGCTGATCTTTGGCGCACTGTCTGCGGGCGCTGAAAATCTGCAGGCCGTATTGACACCGGCCCTTCTGGCTGCTGGAACTCATCTGGGCCGGGAATGGGTCAAGGACCTGGAGGATTCCGAGGGCGACCGCAGGGCTGGCCGGAAAAGCTGGGCCCTGGCGCTGGGCGCGCAACAGCTCAGGCGCCTGCTGCTTGTGCTGCTGATCCTGCTTGCCCTTGCTGCGCTGCTACTTGCTGCGCTTTCTGAAGAGCTGGTGCACCTGCTGGCTGCCGGCCTGATGCTGGCCGCGCTTTTCCCCATCTGGCGATTGGACTTGTCACTCACACAGGATGCGGGTCGTGCCAGCCGCCACCTGAAACGACTGCTTTTCGCCGGGCTGCTGCTTTACCTGATCTGGGCCTTTAAACCGGGAATGCTTTGATGAACACGCTCTTTCAGAGTCCCTTAAGCTTGCCACTCATCCTTGCTTCGGCCAGCCCGCGCAGGCAGGAGCTGTTGAAGAGAGTCGGGCTGAACTTCACGCTGGACCCGTCCCATGCCGACGAGCCATTGATTGCTGGAGAAGCGCCCCGTGATACAGCCCTGAGACTTGCCCGCCTGAAGGGTGAAGCGCAGGCCGGCCAGCATCCCGGAGCGCTGGTGTTAAGCGCCGACACTCTGGTCGTCCATCAGGGCCGGGTTCTGGGCAAGCCGCAGGACCGGCAGGAAGCTGAGGAGATGCTGGCGGCCTTATCCGGCTGCTGGCACGAAGTCTACACCGCCTGGGCCATTCACCTGCTGGCTGCCGGCCAATTGCACGTGCATCAGGCTGTTGATCGCGTGGACGTGCGATTTCACGACATGGAAGCGGCCGATCTGGCCGCCTACGTTGCCTCCGGTGAGCCGATGGACAAGGCCGGGGCCTACGGGATCCAGGATCTGGGCAGCCTGCTGGTCGCCGAAATTCGCGGTGATTACTTCAGTGTGATGGGTCTGCCGATCAGCCGTGTCCTGCGCGATTTGCGCGCCTGTGAAGCTCGCTGGACACGCCCGGCCTGCTGAGAGTTTTGCCCTTAATCCCTATCTTGGCCGGATGGACGCGAAATCCCCGGACATCAGCACATTTGTCAGGGACTTGCGCGAAGCGCGCGAGTACCGCAAGATGTCTCTCGAGCAGATTGCCCGTGATACAAAGATTCAGGTGGAATACCTGGAAGCTCTGGAATCGGGCAACTGGAATCGCATCGGCGGTCCTTTCCTTAAAGGCTACTTGAGCAGTTATGCCGATGCCGTCGGCATGGTTCGCGAAAAAGTCATGAAGCGCTTTGACGAGCTGGGCTATCAGGTGCAACCGCTTTCTTCCGGCAGCGCACCCCGCGAGACGCCCTTTCAGGGACAGCCAGGTGAACATGAATCTGAACCCGAGCATGAACGCCCACTCGTTCCGCCACTTTGGATGGTTCTTCCCAATGGCGTCAAGGTCCTGATTTTCACCGTCCTGATCGGCCTGCCTGTCCTGCTGTTAAGCCTGCTGCTGCTTTCCTTTGGCGGCTCGGGGACGCCCTCCATGGACGCTTTTGAAAGCACGCTGGGTCAAAGCCGCATCACCAGCGAAGAACGCAGACAGGCACTGGACGAATTCGCCCCTTTCGAACTTGAGATTCGCTTAAGCCGCCCGGCAGCCCTGCAGGTTTTCAGTCACGACAGCATTTTCTTCCGCGGCAGTCTGGGCAGCGATTCTACCCTGAGCCTTGAGAGTCGCTCGGAAGTGACTATTGATACCGAGCGGCTGCAGGAACTTTCTGTCAGGCGTAATGGGGAAGAGCTGAGTCTTCCCGCCGATTCGGGCCGAGCCGAACTGCGTGTATCACGCCAGGGCATTCAGGTTATTCCGAGGAAGCTCTGATGATTTCCCCATCCAGTGGATCAGACGGGCATCCCTTTCAGGGAGCGCGCATTCTGGTCGTCGATGACGAACCCTACAATGTCGAGCTGCTGCTTTTCGAGCTGGAAGACCGTGGCTTCAAGGTGCTTTGCGCTCACGACGGAGAGGCCGGGCTGGAAGTCCTCAAGCGGGAAGCCGTCGATATCGCGCTGGTGGATGTGATGATGCCGCGCATGGACGGTTTTGAAATGACCCGTCGCCTGCGCCGGATTGAATCTTCTGCCGAACTTCCCGTGATCCTGCTGACGGCCAAGGGCAGCATGGATGACAAGCGCGAAGGCTTTCTGGCCGAAGCCAATGATTACGTCGTCAAACCCTTCGATATCGAAAACGTCCTGGCCCGCGTGCACGTGCAGCTAGGAATCCAGGACTTTCAGCGCAAACGCCGCGGCTGGGCTGAGGCCAACAGCCGTATTGCCATGGTTGGGGCAGCCGCCCATGAACTGGCTCAGCCGCTGTCCGGGGCTTATGGCTATCTGCAGCTGCTCTCCGGCATTCACGAGATGGGCATGCTGGACGATGACGGTATGCGTCAGCGCCTGCATCAGGTAAATGACTGCCTTGTCCGCACGCGGGAGCTGGCCGGGAAAATCCAGCGGCTGGTGCACCTGGTGCTGGAAGATTACGCCTGCGGCATGAAAATCGTCGACATTCACAAAAGCGTGCTGGCCAGCGAAAGACCTTACCCCGAGCCCGATGATCCCCAGGCTCGCGTCCTGCGCATCGCCAAAAGCGGGCCTGATCCCAACCTGCCCCGCGAACTGGCCGAGCACGAGATTGAAGTCATGGATATCGGCGCCACTGAAGACCTGCAGGCGCTGGATCCGGACATGATACTGCTGAGCGTACCGGATCAGGCGCAGATTGCCGGCGAACTGATCGACAGCATTCGCAAGGGATGGACAAGCATCAGTCAGCCGCTGCCACCCATGCTGGCCCTTCTGCCGCCGGACTTGATGGGTGCAGGCAGCCCGGGCGTGGAGCTCTTAAGGCTGGGTGTGGCCGATGTGCTTAGCCGGCCTTTTCACAAGGAAGAACTGCTGTTGCGCATGCGCTCGCTCATCCGTCTGCACCGACTGCGCCGGCAGGATTTGCGCGCACGCAGCCTTGCCGCCGCTCAGGAAGTTCGTCAGCAATCGCTCAAGGGCTTCATGCCCGTGCTGGAAGACCTGATCGAAATCATCCGTCCCCTGCTGCTGGATCCTGAAGGCTATTCGGCCGCGGAAGCTCGCCTCTTTGAAGGGCTTGATCAACTGACACAGGTCGTGCGCGGTTTGCAGGCGCGTGAACTGAATACACTGCGCCGCGATCCTGCACTTGGCGGGGAAGGCCAGTGAGTCTGGGCCGCTGGCTGGGGGGCAAACCCGCAATCGCGCCGCCAAAAAGCGGCTCACAGCTTCTGGGTTTTGGCCTTGTGCAGGAAGCTCTGGGGCAGGCCGCCACCCGCATTGGCATTGCCCGCAGCCTGATCAGCCAGCTGGAAGCCATTGACGGCCTGGCTTTTGCCTACCTGATCTGCGAGAGCCAGTGTTTCTGGAACGAACGCGATCCCTTTGAGGACAGCCTGCCTCTCCCTTCCGGCCGTCAGCACGAACTGCTTGAACTTTGCCAGGAACATGGCGCTTTTCGCAAACTGCTGGCGCTAAGTGATCTGCCGGAGAGCCTTAAGCCCCTGCTGGAGCTCCTGCGCTCCCGGGCGGTTACATCACTCAGTCTGCTTGGCCTTAAGGCCATGGATGGTGAACACCCGGCCTGGCTGGTTGTGGGCCTGAAGGATGGCGCCAGCGGCCTTGAATGGCAGGAACTGATCGAAACTGCAGCCCGTGAACTGGATCATGCGCTTGGTGTTGCAGCCCTGACCGAGCGCTGGCGGGCTAGCGAGCGCAGGGTACACGAGCTTCAGGAAGAGCTGGAGCACATGCTGCTCAAACAGCAGCGGGACGAAGCGCTTCAGGAGCGCGCCCGTGAAAGGGCCGACTGGAAAATCCAGGAGGCCGAGCGTGTCAAGAACGAGTTCCTTTCATCGGTCTCCCACGAGCTGCGCACGCCACTCAACGCCATTCAGGGCTACACGCGCATGGTTCTGCGCGAAGAAAACCTGACCGAGCGCCAGCGCCTGAGTCTGGACCGCGTGCTGACCAGCTCCAATAACCAGCTCAAGCTGATCAACAACATTCTGGAGTATTCCAGACTGGAAGCCGGGCGCATGCGTCTGGACCTGCAGTATCTGGAACTTGCCCACATGCTGAATGATTGCGTCGGTCAGCTGGGCGCTCTGGCTGAAGAAAAGGGTCTTGAGCTCAGGCTGGAGCTTGCCGAAAATCTGCCGCAGACAACTGTGAGTGATCACGCCAAGCTCGAGCGAGTGCTGGTTAACCTGCTGGGCAATGCCATCAAATTCACCCAGCAGGGTTCGGTAACGCTGAAGGCCGAAATGATTGCCGGCCTCCTGCGTTTTCAGGTTGTCGACACCGGCATGGGCATTGACGCATCGGATCTCGAACGCATTTTCGACCGCTTTCAGCGGGGCAGTCAGGTGGAACATAGCGCGGCCCCGCAGGCAGGAACGGGCCTTGGCCTGGCCATCAGCCGCCGCATTACCGAGCTGCTGGGCGGACGCATTCAGGTTAAGAGCGAACTGGGCAAAGGCTCGACCTTCTGCCTGGAACTGCCACACATCATTGATCTGGAAACAGCCCAGCAGGGCCTGAATCTGGAGGAGGACCTGTGAGAAGTTTTTCCAATCCCGACAGCGCGGGCCTGAAACGCATTCTTGAAGAAAATCGCAGCATCGCAGTTGTGGGCATCAGCGACAAGCCATCGCGCCCCAGCAACCGTGTAGCTGCCTACATGCAGGCGCAGGGCTACCGCATTCTGCCGGTCAACCCGATGATCGAAGAGGCGCTGGGCGAAAAGGCCGTGGCCAGCCTTGCCGAGCTGACGACAGTTGCCGACATGGTCTGCATTTTCAGAAGAAGCGAGGAAGTCCCGGAAATCGTGGAAGCAGCACTCGCCCTTAAGGGCTTGAAGTGCATCTGGATGCAGGATCATGTGATGCATCAGGAGGCTGCGCTGAAAGCACAGGATGCCGGCCTTGATGTGGTCATGAACGACTGTGTTCTTCGGCGTCACCAGCAGTTGATCGGACCGCGTTGAAGGCATGAACCTGCTGCTCTTTCAGGGCTCGGAACTTGCTTCGGGCCGTCTTT
Organism: uncultured Bacteroidaceae bacterium; assembly: GCA_964345075.1. Lineage (GTDB taxonomy): Bacteria > CAIWAD01 > CAIWAD01 > CAIWAD01 > CAIWAD01 > CAYFPS01. The sequence goes on from CAYFPS010000031.1 coordinate 22,079, forward strand.
TGCTGCCACCCGATGATCCGCGTCATCAGCACTTGCTTCAGGTCCTCAAGCTGAAAAAGGGCGACAGTCTGCGCGCCGCCCAAGTCAATGGCCCGCGGGGGCGACTGCTGCTGGAGTCGGAGCCTTCTGACAGCCATGCGCTTAAGGCGCATTTTGAAGAGCAGGAAGCGGCCGGACCCGCCCTTCAGGGACAGGTCTTTCTGGCCCTGCCCCGTCCCCAGACCCTGCGCAAGATCCTCTTCCTGATGCCGCAGCTTGGCCTTAGGCGACTGGTCCTTTTGCGTAGCAAGCGGGTGGAAAAGAGCTTCTATCACAGTCCGCTGCTCACTTCGGGTGAGTGGCGCAGGCACCTGCTGGCAGGCATGGAGCAGGCCGTGCAGAGCCTGATGCCGGAAGTGCATGTCTACGAATTTTTCAGGCCCTTCATGGAGGACAGGCTGCCCGGCCTGCTGAGCGATGGCCCACGCATTCTCCTGCATCCGGGCAGGGACAGCCTGTCGAATGCAGGCACGGTTAGAGAGGGCGAATGGCAGCTGGCCATCGGTCCCGAAGGCGGCTGGCAGGATCATGAATTGGAAGCCTGGGAAGAGGCCGGCTTCACTTGGACGGGACTGGGCGAACGCATTCTGCGCGTGGAAAGCGCCTTTCATCACGCGATCGCCCAGCTTCAGGTTTTGCAGAAAAGGAATCAGACATGAAACACGAATCAACTGGATACACTCAGGCTCACGCGGGTGCAAAGGTCGAGCTGCCCGAACTGGCGGCCTTGCCCAATCAGCATGCTGGCAAGGATTACTGGATTGACATTGTCGAGCCGGAGTTCACCTGCGTTTGTCCCAAAACCGGTCTGCCCGACTTTGCCCGGCTGCGTATTCGCTACCTGCCTGGGGAACTCTGCGTGGAGCTGAAGAGCCTCAAGCTTTACCTGCAGGCCTTTCGCAATGTGGGCATCTTTCATGAAAACGTAGCCAATCGCATTCAGCAGGATCTGGAAGAATTGATGAAGCCGCGCAAGCTGCTCGTCGACCTGCTTTTCAATCCGCGTGGCGGCATCATTACCGAGATTCGCACGGGCGATCGACCTGAGCGCAGTGCCGATTGGCCGGACCGGCCTTAAGCTGCTTTGCCAAGGCGGGGCAAGTGGCAAATGCCATCGCCAAGCCCTAACTTTCCCGGTTACACAATTGGCCTAAGAAAAAGCCTGGGGCGCATGAGAACCTTCTTTCTCTTCCTGTTCCTGACACTGTTTGCTCTGACAGCTCCCGCAGCCGCCCAGCAGGCTGGCGGACCCGTGCTGCTGGGGCTTAGTGTTCAGGGCAACGAGAGCACCGACGAAAACCTGATTCGCATCAACAGCGGGCTTAAAGTCGGCGCCGAACTGCGTGGCGAGGACGTGCAGCAGGCCATTCGCCAGCTGTGGAGCCTCAAGCGCTTTGCCGCGGTGGAAGTGCTGCTGGCTCGCGAACTGAGCGAGGGCGTCTACCTCGAGATTCGCGTGGAAGAGCTGCCCCGGCTGCGCGACATCGAAATTCTGGGCAACGACCGTCTGCGCAAGTCCCGCATCAAGGAAGAGCTGAAAGAGTTTGTCACCGTTGGCCAGCCCGTTTCGGGCGACCAGCTGTTTGATCTTCGTCAGGGCCTGACCGATCTCTACCAGAATGAAGGCTTTCGTCTGGCCGAGATCGAGACCACAATGAAGGATATCGAGGAAGGCGCCGGCACCCTTTATGTGGTGATCAAGGAAGGCCGCCGGATTCGCATTGATGAAGTCATTCTACTTGGCAATCAGGAACTTGCCGACAGCAAGCTGATTCGTCGCATGAAGAAGACTCGCCCGCGCGCCATCTTCCGCAGCGGCAAGTTCGATCAGGAAGCCTTCCAGGAAGACAAGGATCGCATGATCGAAACCATGCACAATCTGGGCTATCGCGATGCCCGCGTGCTGGGTGATTCGGTCTGGGTGGATCCACAGAGCGGCAATCTGAAGGTGCAGATCGAGCTCTATGAAGGCGCCTGCTACAGTTTCGGCGAAGTCACCTGGGAAGGCAACACGGTCTTTTCCAATGATGAACTGCAGCGACGCCTGAGCTTCCGCCCTGGCGATGTCTATTCCCGCAAGAAGTTCGAGCAGAGCCTGCAGGAAGGCCTGAGCGACCTCTATTACAACCGCGGCTACATTCAGGCCCAGATCATGCCGGTGGAAGAGCCGCGTGGCGATTCCATCATCGACATTCATTTCCGCATCGTGGAGAACAATGTCTTCAGCGTGCGCCGCGTGGAATTCATGGGCAACGACAAAACCAAGGAGAAGGTCCTGCGCCGTGAGATGCACCTGCATCCGGGCGACACCTTCGATGTGGCCAAACTGCGCCGCTCCATTCGCGAACTGACCATTTTGAACTATTTCGAAACGGTCAATCCGCAGGTGGATATCGCCAGTCAGGATCAGGTCGACCTGACCATGGAAGTGCGCGAAAAGAACACCGACCAGATCATGATGAGCGCCGGTTACAGCGAGCGCGACAAGCTGGTCGGCTCCATCGGTTTCAGCCTGAACAACCTGATGGGCAACGGGCAGATGCTGATCTTCGACTGGCAGTTCGCCAAGGCCTATCGTTCGCTCAGTCTGGAATTCCAGGAACCCTGGCTTTTCGACCGCCCGATTCTGGCCGGCTTCCGCGTCTTTGATATTCAGCGCACCCAGTCCTACAACTGGGATTTCGATCAGGAGATGCGCGGCGGCTCGGTCACGCTGGGCAAGCGCCTCAACTGGCCGGACAACTTCTTCCGCCTGACCGGAACCTACCGCCTGGAAGAAACCACCTACACAAACTTCGTGGAGGAGGCCACCGACGAACTCAACCGCCGTGGCATCTACGAGGACGAGCCGGAAGTTTCCAGCACCATCGCCCTGAGTCTGGTCCGCGACTCGCGCGATCACCCTGAATTCCCGCAAAACGGCAGCACCATGCGCCTCAATTCCGAATTCGGCGGCGGCTACCTGGGTGGCGATCGCGACTATCAGAAGTACACGTTTGAAGCGCGCAGCTACAGCCCCTTCCTGGGCAAGTTCATCCACTACAACAGCCTCGAGGCGGGCATTGTCGACGGGCTGGGTGCGGAGGACGAAGTTCCCTGGATCAAGCGCTTCTTCATGGGCGGCTCGGGCCTGAGCCTGGGCACGGCCTTGAGGGGCTACGATGACCGCAGCGTGGGTACGGGTGATGACGGTGGCCGTGTCATGTTCAAGGCTGGCACGGAAATCCGCTTTCAGCTGATCCCCAACCCGACGGTCTACGGACTGGCCTTTGCGGAAGCGGGCAATGTCTGGAAGAACCTGAAGAGTTCCTCCTTCAGCGACCTGAACAAGAGCGCGGGTCTGGGTCTGCGCCTGCACATGCCCATGATCGGCCTGATCGGTCTTGACTACGCCTACGGTTTCGACCGGGTGAATTCGGGCACGGGTCTGCGCCAGGGTCGCTGGGAGTTCCACTTCCAGTTCGGACGCGAATTCTAAAACAAGTGAAGCACACACCAAGGAGCATCAACGTGAAGAAAGCCTTCTGGACCCTGCTGCTGGCCCTGCTTGTGCAGGCCCCCCTCATGGCCAAGGACATGCGCATCGGCGTCATCAACTCCGAGCAGATCCTGAGCAATTACACCGAATATCAGGCTGGCATGCGCGCCCTGATGGAAGAAAAGCAGGACTGGGATCGCCAGATCAGCGAGCGCGAGATGGAGATCGAGGCCGAGGTCGAAGAATTCCGCATGCAGGAAAACACGCTGACGCCGGTCTTTCGCAGCGAGCGTCGTGGCGAAATCGATCGCAAGATGGCCGAGCTGGAAGAGTTTCGTGGCGAGATCTACGCCGAGCCCCAGGGCCGCTTCTTCCGCCGTAATCAGGAGCTGATGGAGCCCCTGGTCGAGAAGGTCAACACGGCCATCACCGAAGTCGCCGAGGAAGAAGGCTACGACCTGATCCTTGACAATGCCATGCCCATCGTGGTCTATGCCAGCGAAGATGCCGTTGACATCAACCTCAACCAGAAGGTGCTGGACAAGCTGCAAGGGGAGAAGTGATCTCCTTTACCACAGCCGAACTTGCCAATGCACTGGGCGCTCGTCTTCAAGGGGACGGCGCCCGGATTCTTGCCGGGCTGAAAGGTCTGGGGGAAGCGGGCAGACAGGATCTCTCCTTTCTGGCCAGAGCCGACTACGCCGAGCTTCTGCGCGCCAGTCAGGCTGCCGCTGTCCTGATCAAGGCCGCTGACGCGCACCTGGCCCCGGAAACGTGCGTTTGCCTGATTGTGGATGATCCCTACTTGAATTTTGCCCGTGCCCTCGCCCTCTTTCACCCGGAAGAGCGCGAAAGCCGCCGCGGCATTCACCCGTCAGCAGTCGTAGACGAATCGGCCCGGCTGGCTGAAGACTGCTGGATCGGCCCCCTCTGCGTGGTGGAAGCCGAAGCCAGTATCGGGGCGGGCACCGTGCTGGAAGCCTCCTGCTTTGTGGGCCACGGAGTCGTCATTGGTGCCAACTGCCAGCTTAGGGCCGGCGTGCAGCTAAGGCATGGCAGCAAACTGGGCGATCGCGTCCTCATTCAGAACGGCAGCATTGTCGGCAGCGAGGGCTTTGGTTTTGTTCCCAGGGGCGACAAGCCTCCGGAGAAGATTCCGCAGGTGGGCGGCGTCCTGATTGAGGACGATGTGGAAATCGGCGCCAACTGCTGCATCGATCGTGGCACCATGGAAGACACCATCCTGCGCCGCGGGGTCAAGCTGGACAACCTGATCCAGATCGCCCACAATGTGGAAGTCGGGGCCGGCACCGTCATGGCCGCACAGTCGGGCGTGGCCGGATCGACAAAGGTCGGTTCCGCCTGCATGATCGGTGGCGGGGTTTCCATTACCGGACACGCTACTATCGGCGATGGCGTCAAGCTGGGCGGCCGCAGCGTAGTCATGGGTTCTGTTGCCGCCGGCCGTGTTTACGCTGGTGACCCCGCCCGCCCGCACCGCGATTTTCTGGCGCAGAGCGCGGCCCTCAAGCATCTGCCCGAGCTGGTCAAGCAAATGCGCAGACTGGAGCGTCAATTGAAGGCTCAGGGCCTGCTGCCGCAGGACGAAGAGAAAGCGAAACAGGCATGAACAATCATCAGCGCAGCCTGGAGAAGCCCGTCAGCCTTGAAGGCGTGGGCCTTCACACGGGCAGCACCTGCAAGGTTACGCTTCATCCCGCAGCGGCGGGGGCGGGTCTTGTTTTTCTGCGCCGCGAGGGCGAGCGGCAGGTAGAGATTCCGGCCAATGTGGAGCTGGTTACGGGCACCGAGCGCGGCACGGTTTTGAGCTCGGACGGCCTTAGCCTGCACACGGTCGAACACCTGTTGGCGGCACTGGCCGGTCTTGGCATTGACAACTGCCGCATCGAGATGGACGGCCCAGAGCCGCCCATCTTTGATGGCAGCGCCATGCCCTTCATTCAGGCCATTCGCGAGGCGGGCATTCAGGAATACGAAGAAGAGCGCAACTTCCTGAGCATCGACTCCACCGTTGTCTACCACGACGAAAGTGGTGTGGACATTGTGGTTGTACCCAGTCAGGAATTCCGCGTGACCTACATGGTCGACTACGCCAATCCCTCGCTGGGTACCCAGTACACGAGCATGTACGGCTGGGATGAATTCGTCGAAGAATTTGCCCCCGCCCGCACCTTCTGCTTTGCCAGCGAACTGCTCTACCTGCAGGAGCGCGGCCTGATTCAGGGCGGAAGCCTGGACAGCGCCCTGGTCTTTGCGGACGTGGATCACGGGGCCTTGAGCAATCTGGAAAGCCACTTTGATGTCACGCTCGACCACGCTGCGCTGGACAGGGGCGAGCGCATACTGGGCGGCCAGAAGCTGCACTGGACCAACGAACCCGTGCGCCACAAGGTGCTGGATCTGGCCGGCGACCTCTGCCTTTTAGGCCAGCCTTTAAAGGCCCATGTGCTGGTGGCCCGCGGCGGACACAGCGCCCATGTGGAGCTGGTCAAGCTGCTTAAGCAGGAGGCGGTCAAGCAAAGCCTGCAGAAGGAATACCAGCAGCGCCTGACCAGCGATCTGGTCTTTGACATCAACGCCATCGAGCGCATTCTGCCCCACCGTTATCCCTTCCTGCTGGTGGACAAGATCACCGAGCTGAAGCCCGGTACCTTTGTCAGGGGTATCAAGAGCGTCACCATCAACGAGCCCTTCTTTCAGGGACATTTCCCCGGCCATCCCATCATGCCCGGCGTGCTGATCGTGGAAGCCATGGGCCAGACCGGCGGCATCCTGCTACTTAACAGCTACGACCGGCCGGAAGAAAAGGTTGTCTACTTCACGGGGCTGGACAAAGTCCGCTTCCGCAAGCCCGTGCAGCCCGGCGATCAGCTGGTGATGGAATGCACCATGATTCGCCAGCGCCGCAACATGTGCACGATGGAAGCCCGCGCCTATGTGGCCGGCCAGCTGGTTACTACCGCCGAACTTTCTGCCATGGTGGTGGACAAATGAGCGATACCCGCATACACCCGAGCGCAATTGTTGCACCCGGCGCCAAACTGGATCAGGGTGTGGAAGTTGGCCCCTACGCCATCATTGAAAAGGATGTGGAAATCGGTGCCGACAGCGTTATCGGCCCGCATGCTGTCATCCATGACGGTGCCCGACTTGGTCGCGAAGTCCATGTCCATCAGGCGGCAAGTGTCTCATGCCTGCCGCAGGACCTTAAGTTTCAGGGCGAGCAGACCTACCTGGAAGTGGGCGACCGCAGCGTGATCCGCGAATACGTGACACTTAGTCGCGGCACCGACGAAGCCTGGACC
>CAYFPS010000032.1:0-24882 GCA_964345075.1 uncultured Bacteroidaceae bacterium
AAGAAAACACGGCTCCCACTTCATGCCGATGTTCGGCATGAAGTGGACCGACACCATGTTCGACGCTACGCCCGCTTCCCGGGGTGATGGCACCGCCACCCTTCTTTTTCGGCTATTAGCTATCTGCTAACGCCTGACGCCTAACGCCTAACGCCTAACGCCTAACGCCTAACGCCTAACGCCTAACGCCTCTCTGACTGGCTTCTGGCTACTGGTAACTGGCTACTGGTAACTGCTCAGGGCAGATACGTATTCCTGCCCCGCCTTTTGTCCCACTTGAGATCTTCCAGCAGGTTACTCTTGACGCGAATCAGCAGGTGGTATGAGCTGTCTTCAGGATCCCAGGTCAGAGCGCCTTCCCAGCAGTGCATGTCGCGATTGATGCGCAGGCTGCGGCTGCCAAAGGTCTTTTCTTCCGGATTGTAGATCACGCTGCCAGAAACCGACCAGTTTGCGCTCATTTTGAGGCTGCCGTTGGCGCGCAGGCTGCTGCGCTTGGTGTCCGCCATGTGGTCCATGCTCCAGGACCAGGAAAGCTGCAGGCTCCAGGGAATGCCACTTTGGAAGCTGCCGAACTCAGGCGCGAAACGATTCATCAACTCATCGTCGGCGCCATCCTGTTCAAAGAAGGCTTCGTCTTCGTCTTCTTCCGGCTCTTCAGCCTGCTGCAGGCTTCCACCCGTGCCGCCCTTCAATCCAAGAGTGACATCGAATCCGCTACGGGTCAGGCGCGGCAGACGGCGACTTCCATCGGGTCCTTCCAGCCAGACATAGCGATTGTCAATTCGGCCAGCAGCCTCGTCATAGTGGTAGGGCGAATGAGTCGTGCTGGCAGAAATACTAAGGGACTGCAGCATGCCCAGTCGAATGTTGGCCGCTCGCAGGGGATCCATCGACCAGCTGCTGCTGATATCCGAAAGCTTCAGACTGTCTTTCAAGAGATCCAGGCTGGCCGAGCTGCTCAGATTTAAAAGGTCGCTGCGCAGGAACTGAACTTCACCGGCTCCCAGACTGTCCCGGTCGCTCGGGGGGACTTTCCACTTGCTCTGAAAGAGCTGTCCCAGGCGCATGTTCAAGCGCAGGCTTTCCGAGCTTGGCGTGGAACCGTAAATCGATCCGCCGAAGCGGTCTAGACGGGCTTCCTGCCACTGACCTTCCGCATCCAGATAGCGTGCGCGCTGCACATAGCCCCAGCTCTCCTTTGAGAAGTCCGGCGTCCAGTTGAGTGTCATGGATGGACTAAGCACATGGCGCAGGGCTTCCAGCCTGCCAGCCTTCAGGTAAGCGACACCGTAAAGTTTGGTGGCTGCCGTCAGTCCGCTGGAGAAGGTCTGTCGAGCGGCAAATCCGCTTGTCTCTAGGGTGTCCAGCCCGCCCGCGCCGTCTTCCTTCAGCTCTTCTGTTTCCAGTACCCAGACCGAGGTGGCCGAGAGCGATGGTGTCAGCGAGAAGACGCCGAACTTGCCAGGAAAGGAAAGGCTTGCCGTATGCCGGGCACCGCGATCGCTCTCAGCGTCCATCAGGTCGAACTGCTTCATCGTGTACTGATTGCGCGCCTCGCTGGAAAGCCTGAGCGCCGCGCCACCCAGCCAGCTTGCCAGGGGACTGGCGCCGGGCACCGCCAGGAAGCCCAGCGGTTGATAGGTCGGGTAACTCAGGGTAAAGGCCGGCAACTGGCCACTGGTGCTTTCTTCCACCAGATTCTGATTGCCGGTTGCGCCCAGGGACCACGTGAGCCCCTGCTCGGGAAAGCGCCCGGAGAGCTGGATGCTGGAGGTCAGGTTCTGGCGAATGGAGGTCGTGTAGTTGTCGCTCTTGTCCTTGTAGTAGTCATCGCTGGAGGCCATGGATACTTTGGCGCGCAGGCTGATATAGGGCGTAACTTCCTGATTGTGCGACCAGTGCAGGTCCCAGCCTTCACGATTGGTAGTGCGACTCAGATTGTAGGAGGCCGCCAGATTGCCCTTGTTACCACGATTTTTCACATAGCGCGTGAAGTTCTCAAAAAGCCAGTCGGGGCCGTTCTCCGCGTAACTCATGCGCAGCTGCGTGTCCCAGTACTGACTGGCCGCCCAGTACCAGCCCAGATGATCCAGCTTGCGTCCTTCGCGATCGGTTTCTCCATAGGAGGGCAGAATCAGTCCGCTGGCGCGCCCGCGCTTCAGGCTGAACATCGCCACGGGACTGTAAAGAGTAGGTACCCGGCCGAAATGCAGCGTTACATCCTTGGCAAAGACCTTGTCCTTGAGCAGCATTTTCAGCTGTCTGGCCTGAAAGTGGAAATGGGGGCAGGATTCATCACAAGTGGTGAAAACGGCATCGGCCACATGCAACTCGTCCTCATCCACCCGCTTGATGCGATCGCCGCCATAAAGGCTCTGGTCTTCGGCCGTGCGACCAGCCAGAATGTATCCCTGCCGGCTGTCCAGGTCCAGCCGCATGCTGGCGCCATAAAGGGTCTGGCTTCCATCGCTGAAACGCGGCCAGGCCTCGCTCTTTTCATCGTCACCTGATGAACGGGAAGGCGGGCCGCTGCTTGTCCGCTGTGATACAAGCTGCTGATCGGCTCCCAGCTCCAGACTTCCGCCGCAGCCGTCCTGCTGCCGGTCGAGGGCTTCCTGCGACCAGGCTTCCACTTCCTTTTCCTGCCAGTCCAGCACAATGGTCGGACTGGAAAGTTCCATGCCGATGAAGCTCATGCGGGCCGAACCCTGCATGTAGGAGCGGCGGCTATCCAGCGTCATCGAGAGGCTGTCCGCGCCGTAGACCAGCATGCTGTCCGCATGGGCCCGGTAGCCGCTGCCAGTCAGGTAATTGCCCGGGTTGAAGTTTGCCGCATCCAGTCGGGCGGAAGCCAGCAGGAAACCGGCCAGAAGTGCCGGCCTGATCAGCTGCCTGAGGGCAGGGAAGTGGAAGTGTGCATTCAGCAGGGGCAATCCGGAATTTCCTCTTCCGTTTTGTCCAGTGGTGAAAGCTCAACCCGACGCGGGCCCTGCCGGAGGACCTTCCAGGCCTTAAGCGCCAGCACAATGGCCAACAGCAGCAGCAGAAGGGCAATCACAGCCAGCGCCCAGTGTCCTGCCACCGCATGGGTCTTCAGTTGTAAGACAAGCGCGCTGGTGGTAACGGCAAACATGAAGAACATGGGCAGCAGCACATACCAGGCCCGCCTGCTGCTGGCCACACTGCCAAGCCACACGGACAGGGTCAAAAGGGCGATGGTGGCGAGCAGCTGATTGGCCGCGCCGAAAAGGGGCCAGATGGTCTTGCCCGCATTGGAGAACAGGAGCAGGGCTCCGCCGCCGACGGTCAACAGCGTGGCGACATGCCGTTTGCGCAGCCAGACCTGATCGGGTAGCAGGGCTTCAGCCAGTTCTTCGAAGACAAAGCGGCCGACTCGCGTGGCCGTGTCCAGACTCGTCAGGGCAAAGGCGGAAACTGCCAGACTGATCAAGACCGTGCCGCTTGCCTCTGGTAGCCCAAAGGAGCTCATCAGCCCGGCCAATCCGCTGGAGAAGCGGGCAATGGCGTTACCGGCGTTCATGCCCTGCAGGTCGCCCAGACTCATGGAGCTGGCAACCACCACCAGAGCCACCACCGCCAGCAGGCTTTCAATCAGCATGCTGCCAAAGGTCACGGGTCTGGCATGACTTTCTTTGGAAAGCTGACGGGCTGTCGTTCCGGAGCTTACAAGCGAATGAAAGCCCGAAATGGCCCCACAGGCCACGGTTACAAAGAGGATGGGAAAGACGAAGCCCAGATCCGGACTGGAAAAACCGCCTATGGCCGGCAGGTGAAGTTCGGGCGCGGCCACGAAGATGCCCACCAGACCGCCAGCCATCATTGCGTAAAGCAGAAAGCTGTTGAGGTAATCGCGCGGCTGAAGCAGCAGATGAACGGGCGTGATGCTGGCAACGAAAATGTAACCAAGAATGACCCAGCGCCAGACGGTGATGGCCTCTTCCTTTCTGCCGGGCAGCAGGGCTGTCAGATCCAGTGGCCAGTGTTGTCCGCCCAGCAGAATGAGGAAAAGCAGCGCGACTCCAATCAGGCTAAGGGCTAACAGGCCCAGCTTGCCACTCTTCAGCAGAAAGCCAAAAGCCACGGCCAGCAGAATGAAACCAAGCGAGCTGGAGGCGGCTGCCGGCACGGCCGTAAAGGTTCCCGAGACCAGCATGGTGAAGACAGCCACTACCAGAAGCAGGGTCAGCCAGCTGTAGGCAAGAAAGAGCAGGCGTCCCGAATGACCGATGTAGGCTTCTATCAGGGTGCCGATGCTGCGTCCTTCATGGCGCAGGGAAGCGACCAGACTCAGGAAATCGTGCACGGCACCCATGAAGATGCCGCCGATCAGAATCCAGACAAGCACGGGCAACCAGCCGAAGCTGGCTGCCAGCACCGGACCGACAATCGGGGCAGCGCCGGCAATGGAGGCAAAGTGGTGACCCATCAGTACAGGCAGCGGCGCGGGAACAAAATCCACGCCGTCCTGCCGGGTGATTGCAGGGGTTGGTCGGCGATCGTCCAGTTTAGAGAGGCGGGCCAGCCAGCCGCCGTAGACGAAATATCCCAGAGCAAGGGCGACCAGGCTGATCAGAATCAGAAGACTACCATTCATGGGCACCAAGATAGCATTGCGCGCCGGCTGTGAAGCCTGCCTTGGGCGCACCATCAAGCGGCAAGCTTTTCCCCTTTACTGAAAGGTGCTGCCTTTCTGCCGGAATCAGTTGAAAGCGCTAGTTGTTGACGTTCAATGGCTTCGCCTCTGGCGAAAAGGACAGGCGCAATGGCACGCGCTTTGCCCTTGTACCCGAGTGCAAAAAAGGCAAAGCGATGAGCATTTCTGAGAAGCTTCTTTTCGAACGAACCATGCTGCCCATGATGCAGAGCAGTCTGGATGCCTACTCCTTAAGGCAGAAGGCCATCTCCAACAACATCGCCAATCTGGAAACCGAGGGCTACCAGCGTCGGGTTGTCGAATTTGAAGATCTGCTGGCCGAATCCATTGCCGAAGAAGGCGAGCGCCTGGCACGCAGCCATCCGGACCACCTGCCACAGGCCGCCGAGCTGGGCACAGTCGAGCCCAGGCTGACGGTGGATGAGTCCATGGAATACTTCAACGGTGTGAACAACATCGATGTGGACAGGGAAATGACCGAATTGGCCCGCGCCCAGCTCAGCTACCGTTTTGCCACCAGACAGATTCGTCACTCAGTGGACCAGCTGCGTCTGGCCATTCGTGGAACCCGTTAGGAGTAAGGCATGAAGCTTGACGGCCCCAAGGCTTTTTACAATTTGGACATCAGCCGCAGCGCCCTGCAGGCCCAGCGTCGCCGCATGGATGCGATCAGTGAGAATCTGGCCAATCTGAGCACGACGCGCGGCGCAAACGGTGGGCCCTACCGTCCCAAAACCGTCAGCATGCAGGAAGGCGATCTTGCCGCAGAATGGGTCAAGGTCGAGGGCGAACAGCCCAAGCGCATCTGGACGACTCACCCGCAGCATCTGGGTAGCGATACCGTCGAAGGTGATTCCTCGGAGCTGTCCGGCGTCAAGGCGGAAGTCAGTGTCAGCAATCGCCCGCCGCGCATGGAATATGATCCGGATCACCCCGATGCTAACGAGGAAGGCTATGTGGCCTATCCGGACATCAATGTGGTTGAGGAAATGACACACCTGATCGCGGCTTCCCGCGCTTACGAAGCCAACATTACAGCGCTGGCGGCGGCCAAGGACATGGCCACCCGCGCGCTGGACATCTAGGGAGAACTGAAGCATGGCCGTGATCAGTCCCGTGGATCGCCTGAATCAGCTGCTGGCCGACAAGCGTCTGGTCAGTCCCTCCATGCGTGAAAGCGCCCGGCAGGTGGAGCTGATGCGCGGCGCGGGGCCCACCGCCAGTGAAGCCACCCCTTCCTTCATGGAGACTTTGAAGGACAGCATCGGTGCCATAAACGAGCAGCAGCTTAAGGCCGATGAAATGGCCGCCCGCTTTGCCGCCGGGCAGGTCGAGGACATCCACGATGTGATGATCGCCATGGAAAAGGCCTCCCTTTCGTTTCAGTTCATGGTTGAAGTACGCAACAAGCTGCTGGAAGGCTACCAGGAGCTGATGAAGATGCAGGTCTAGGAGTCAGCCCATGGGCGAATGGTTCTCATCGCTTGGTACACGCTTGAAGGAAGCCTGGGCCGGCCCGGGTCGCGGTCGGCTGATTGGCGGCGGCCTGATCGGACTTGTGGCCATCGGTCTTTTCGGCTGGATCTTCTGGTGGGCCGCGCAGCCGGACTGGGCTCCCCTTTACAGCGGACTGGATGAAGTGGAAGCCGCGCGCGTAGTGGGCATTCTGGAACAGCAGCAGGTGCCCTTCCGTCTGACAGCCGGAGGCAGCTCGGTGGAAGTGCCCCGCCCGGAACTCTACAGGCTACGGGTCAAGCTGGCAGCCGAAGGCGGCCCCAAGCCGACGATTCCCGGTTACGAACTGCTCGACGAGCCCCGCATGGGCATGAGCGACCGCGAGCTCGAAATGAACCAGAAGCGAGCACTTGAAGGCGAGTTGGCGCGCACCCTTAGCGGACTGGAATGGGTGCACGGCGCAACCGTCCACCTGACTCAGCCCAAACCCTCGCTCTTCGAAGATGAAGAAGTGCCGGCCACCGCTTCTGTAACACTGGTCACCGATCCCAGCCACAGCATTCCCAAACGCGAGGTGGATGGCGTGGTTGCCCTGGTTGCGGCCAGTGTCGAGGGCCTGCACCCCAGCCGTGTTACAGTGGTTGATTCGCGCGGCAAGCTTCTGACCGAGCCGATTGAGGAAGACGAGCTCTTTGGCCGTTCCAACAGGCAGATTGAGCTGACTCGCAAAATGGACGCCTACTTCAGTCGCAACGCGCAGGAAATGATGGATCGCGTGCTGGGCGAAGGGCGCAGCGTGGTCAGGGTCAACACCAGTCTGGATTTCAGCTACCTCGAGCGCACCAGTCGCATGTTCGATCCCGAGCAGAAAATTGTGCGCAGCCAGGAGCGTGACGAGGAGTCCTCAACGGCCACGGACACAACCGCCTCGCAGCAGGAACGCAGCATTGTCAATTACGAGGTCAACGAGATTCTCGAGCACAGCCGCGGACAGCAGGGCGCCATCAAGCGACTGAGCATTTCGCTGGTGGTGGACGGAACTTACGCCGAAATCGAGAATGAAGAAGGCGACCGTGTTACAAATTATCTGCCTCGCAGCGCGGCCGAGATGAATCAGTTCGAGGAAATCGTCAAGACCGCCGTAGGCTTTGATACCCAGCGTGGCGATCAAATTCAGGCACACAATATTGCCTTCGATACATCCCAGCGCGAGGACACGGGCCGTGACATGCGCAATCAGCGCCTGCAGGAGATCGCCCTCGACTTTCTGCGGAAAGCGCTCTTCGTGGGCGGCATCATTGCCTTCCTGTTCCTGCTGCGCAGCACGCTGGGCATGGTCAACATTCGCATCTCGCAGGCCTTTGAGGACAAGCGCGCCCTGATGCTGGCAGCTGCCAAGGGCGAGTCCGTGGAGGAAATTGAAGAGGAGCTGCCGTTGGCCATGGAGCTGGAAGCAGCGCGCACACCCGAGCAGCGGCAACTTTTAAAGGTCCACCGCAAGGTTTCGGAGTATTGCCGAGACAATCCGCAGGAAGCCGCGAAGATCCTTCGCGCCTGGTTGTATGAGGGTCGAAATGGCTGATGGCAAGAGTTACAACCTGAACGGTCTGCAGCGTTCCGCAGCCTTCTTTGTCTCGATCGGTCCGGAGGCCGCTGCGGAAGTCATCCGTTATCTGGAGCACAACGAGGTCGAGGAGATCGCCAAGGAGATCATCAAGCAAGGCACCCTGCCTGTTGAAGTACTGCAGGAAGTAGAGGACGAATTCTACGAGATGGCCATGGCCGCCGACTACATCAAGGAAGGCGGTCTGACATACGCGCAGAGCATTCTGCAGTCGGCACTGGGGGAAGTGCGCGCGATCGACATCATCAAGCGCATCAAGTCCAGTCTGCAGATCCGTGGTTTCAATGTGCTCAAGAATGTAGACTCCAACGAGCTTCTGAGTTTCCTGCAGCGCGAACACCCGCAAACCATCGCTCTGGTGCTGACCCAGCTGGCTCCCGGACAGGCTGCGACCATTATCAGCAGCCTTCCCACCGAGATCGCCACCGAGGCCATGCTGCGCTTTTCGCGAATGGAGCGTGTATCACCGGAAACCATTTCCGCCGTCGAGCAGGTACTGGAGAGCCGCATTGACTTCAGCCAGATGGGCTCGAAACTGGGTGGTGTCAAGGCCGCTGCCGACATCCTCAACCTTACCGGACAGTCGGTTGAGAAGAGCGTCCTGCACGGCATTTCCTGTGACGATCCCGAACTCTCCGCCGAGATCAAGAACCTGATGTTCGTCTTTGAGGACATCATTCACATGGATGATCGCAGCATTCAAAAGGTGCTGCGCGAGGTGGACAACAAGGATCTGACCCTTGCGCTCAAGGCCTGTACGCCGGATCTGGCCGAGAAGCTGCTGGCAAATGTTTCCAGCCGTGCAGCGGAGATGATTCGCGAAGAGCTGGAGTACATGCCGCCAGTCAGGCTGCGTGAGGTCGAAGAAGTGCAGCAGAAGGTGATTGACATCATTCGCCGACTGGAAGATGAAGGTCAGATCTACATCGCCAAGTCGGCCGATGAAAGCGATGTGATGATCTGATGCTGCTAAAAGGAAATCAGACCCGCACTGCCGGGACACGCTGGATTGATCCTGCCCCAGCCGAGGATGCAGTAGCCGCTCCGCTGGATCGTCAGCGTGTATTACAGGCGCAGCAGGTCTTCAAGCGGCGTATCACGACTCTGAAAAATCAGCTGGAAGAGCATCGCCAGAAGCAGGAAGAGCTTCAGGCGGGTATTCGTGAGCGCATGAACGAAGCCCGGGAAGAAGGCTACCAGGCTGGTCTTTCCGCAGGCAGGCGTGAGGCGGAAACCGAGCTGGCGGCAGCAATGGATCTGATCGGCCAGATGGAAAAGGCCTTTCGGCGGGAAAGCCTGCGACTGACGGAATCCATTGAGGGCGAGCTGGTTGAGCTGGCTGCCTGGATGGCCTCTCAGGTTCTGGCCGATGAACTTGAGCTGGATGCCGGCCGGCTGGAGCGTACGGTTGCGGCCCTGATCGAGCGCTTTCAGGATCAAACCGAGCTGCGCTTCCATTTGCACCCCCGTGATCGCGCAGCCTTCATGGAGCAGGAAAAGGCCAGAGAGCTGGCTGAGGGCTTCAAGGGCCGCATCGACTGGATCGCTGCGGCAGATGTGCCGCCGGGTTCCTGCCGCCTGCAGCTGCCCGATGGACTGGTTGAAACAGCTCCCTCCGAGATGATCCGCCACCTGAAAAAGGAACTGATTGCAGCCTCTCAACGGGCGGCCCAAAGTGAAGGTCAGGAACGGTGAGCTTGCTTGAGCGCGTGATGCAGCAGCGAGACCTGCTCGATCCCTGGCCCCGGCTGGGGATGGTGGAACGTATCACGGGCCTGGTGGTTGAAGGTCGCGGCCCGCAAGCACCGATTGGCTCTTCCTGTCAGATAGAAGATCCTGAAGGTGGTCGCCGGGGAGCGGAGATCATCGGTTTTCGCGGCGGGCGCACACTGCTGATGCCGCTGGCTGATCCCACAGGCATCGGACCGGGTGCGCGTATACGGCCGCTGGGCCGCGAGTTACCTGTTCCTGTCGGACCCATGCTCAGGGGCCGAGTGCTCAATGCCCTGGGCGAGCCGATTGATGGCCTGGGCCCTTTGGCGACAAGCAGCACAGCCAGATTGAACAATCCGGCACCCGCGCCACTTGAGCGTCCGCGTATCACAGAGCAGCTGGGCACGGGCATTCGCAGCATCGACACGCTGCTTTCCTGTGGCAAGGGCCAACGACTGGGCATCTTTGCCGGGGCGGGTGTGGGCAAGTCGGTCTTGCTGGGCATGATCGCCCGCGGTAGCACCTCCAGTGTCAATGTGATTGGACTGATCGGTGAGCGTGGCCGCGAGGTGCGTGAGTTCATCGAGCGCGATCTGGGTGAAGCAGGACTGGCCCGCTCGGTGGTGGTGGCCGTAACCGGTGACCAATCACCGCTGATGAAGCGACGCGGCGCCCAGCTGGCCACAGCACTGGCCGAGAGTTTTCGTGACAGTGGCGAAGATGTCCTGCTGCTGATGGATTCGCTGACCCGTGTCGCACAGGCCCAGCGCGAGATTGGACTTGCCGCTGGAGAGCCACCTGCATCCAAGGGATATCCACCTTCAGTGTATACACTGCTGCCGGCACTGCTGGAGCGGAGCGGCAACAGTCCGCTGGGCTCGATCAGCGCCTTCTACACGGTGCTGGTTGAGGGCGATGATCTGAGTGATCCGGTTTCGGACGCGGCACGCAGTGTGCTGGACGGACACATCGTACTCAGCCGGCGGCTTGCAGATAGAGGGCAATATCCGGCTGTGGATGTGCTGGCCAGTGTATCACGAGCACGAACGGATCTGCTGGAAAAGAATCGCCTGGAGCAGGGCCGCAAACTGGTTCGCTGGCTGGCCGCCATGGATGAGGCCGAGGACCTGATTCAGGTGGGTGCCTATGCCAAGGGCAGCAATCCCGATGTGGACGAAGGCCTCATGCGCCGTTCACGGATTGATGCCTTCCTCAGGCAGGATATGGACGAACTTCCCGGCTTAAGCGAATGCTGGGCGGGCCTTGAGAAGGTGGTTGGCTGATGGATCGCCGCAAGCGCATGCAGCGACTGCTTCGCCTGCGTGAACACGTGGAGGCGATGGCTCGCAATTTGCTTGCTCGCGAACTGGCAGAAGAGGATGCGCGCAAGCAGGCCGTGAGCGAACAGCGCGGACTGATCGAGCAGCAGCGCAACTTGATGAGCCGACAGCTGGAGGCGGGCATGAAGGGCGTGGATCTGGTCATGGCCCTGAGCTATCTGGACGCCAGACAGCGCGGACTGGCTCGCAGCTTGAATCGACTGGCGGAGCAGGTTCCGCTTCGCGAGAAGGCCCGCCAGGAACTGGAAGAAAAACGACGGGAACGGCGCATTCTTGAGCGCCTGCAGGAGCGGCTGAGCAAGCTGCTGGAGCTGGAAGAGAACCGGCGTGAGCAAAAAGTGCTGGATGAGCTGGGCCTGCGGGAAGTACTCGCCCGCAGCCAGCATGTGACAAGTGAGGTGAACTGATGGCCGACGAGGCACGCAAGCCAAAGGGCGAAGCAGAGCAGGAAGTCCCTGCCGCAGAAGGCAAGTCCGGCAAGGGTGGCAAGTCCGGCTGGCTGGTCTGGGTCGGGCTCTTCTTCCTCAGTTTTGCCGTGATCAACACCGGCATGTTCTTCCTGATGCGCTCAAAATTGACAGCAGCAAGACAGGCCGCTGAAATCGCTGAAGCGCCTTCAATGGGGCAGTCGGCTGACAGTCTGGCGAAAGCGGACACACTTGAGGTTGTCAGCGAGGAAGACAGCCTGAAAGCCCGGATACAGGAGCTGGTGGACGAAGTCCGCTCGCAGGATCAGGAACTGCTCAGCATGGCGGATTCCACGAATGAGTTGCTGGATCAGCTCTCTGAAGCGCGCAGGCAACTGGATACACTGCAGCAGCGCGAGATCGAGCTCAGCTCGGCCGAAGTCCTGCGCCTGAGCCGTGTCTTTGAATCCATGCAGCCTCGCAAGGCTGCGCCGGTTTTGATGAAGATGGACAATGCCAGCGTGGCCGCCATTCTGCTCAAGATTGAAGAACGGATTGCCGCCAAGATTCTGGCTTCCATGCCGCCCGAGCGTGCTGCCGGGATATCCAATCTGATTCGTCAGCGGGCCGCCGAAAAGGCCAAAGCACAAAGCGGGGGAGCGCGCTCGTGATCAGTCGAATTGAAACCGAAGGCATGGCGCAGACACCGCTATTCCACAAGAGCCAGGCACCTGCTCCCGGCGCACTGATCTTCAGTCTGCCGCCCGCAGAGGCCAGGCCCGGTAACACAGAACAGAGCCCGGACAGTGTATCACGGGAATCCACTGCCGGGAAAATTCCGCCACAAAAGGAAGTGAAGCCTGATGTGGGCGAAGGTCATGTGAGCCAGGCCGCAGACGCTGAAGGCGCGCTTAGGGCTTCGCAGTCTGAGCCGCAGCAGCAAGCAACGAAGGAAGCCAGGCCGGAAGAATCGGGCGGGCAGACACAGCGCCAGCATGGTGGGATGAGCCTGCGCGAATCTGTAACACAGGCGCGGGAAGCCACAGCAGGTGCGTCCAGCTTGCAGGAAGAGAGCCTGAGCGACGTCGTGGAATCCGCTGGCAGCGAAAAGGCGACGGCAAAGCCCGAAGAGGATCAGGCGCAGTCCATTCGCAAGTGGCTTAAAGGGGAATGGCAAAAGCTGCGCCGTCAGCCGCTGCTTGCCCAGCAGGCCCTGATGATGCCGGGTGGCAATCAGCGCAGCCTCTTGCAGCGCTCCGGGATTTCCTTTGGCATGAAGGCCTTTGCACAGCAGCAGGCTGCAGAACAGGGTCTGGCTGCCCGGCGCGCTCCCAGAAACAACCAGCATTCATCTGGCACCGTCGCTTTTCGCCTGAACCCCGAGGCTGGGGCTCGCCTTCAGCTTTCACCGGTGGCGACAACCCTGCATCAGCCGGATAGCCTTTCAAAGGAGTGGATGACACTGCTGGAGCGCGTGCAGGCCCGGGTTGAGCTACTCAAGGCACAGCAGGGTGGTCAGCAGCAGCTGGAGCTGGAAAGCCCGCTGACGGGTCGTCTGCAGCTGAAACTGGAGGCAGGCGAGCTGGGTTGGCGGCTGAGCATCGGTGTCGAGAAGGAAGTGCTCCTGCAGGAACTTCAAAAGCGTAGTGGCGAGCTGCTGCACGCGCTGCAGGAGTCGGGCGTGCTGCTGGAGGAGCTGAACATCGATCCGGAGGATGCTCGCGATCAGGCGCGTCACGATGGATCTGGACGAGAAGATGAATCACAGGATGAAACAGCCGGTCAGGGTCGTTTTGCCGCAGAGCTGAACGCTCGCCTGCTCTTTCGAGGAGTACGCTCATGAGTAGCATCAGCCCGGTTCAGGGCAGCTATCAGGGCAGCCAGGTGGCCTCCAGTCAGTCGAGCGCACTGGACCAGAGTGCCTTTCTGAAACTGCTTGTCACACAGCTGGCCAATCAGGATCCGCTGAATCCAATGGACAATCAGGAGTTCGCTGCTCAGCTGGCCCAGTACTCGAGCCTCGAGCAGCTGACCAAGGTCAACACGAACCTTGAGAGCTCACAGAGCCTGAGTGAGTCGATGGCGCTGGCCATGCAGTCCAGCATGGCATCCAACCTGATTGGTCGCGAGATCGTGGCTGTGGATGATCGTCTGGTGTTAAGTGGCGAAGATTCCGTGATACACTGGGAAAGCGACGGCGAAGCCACTCAGCTGACGGTGCGTGTGCTGAGCGAGCTCGGTGTAACGGTCCACGAATTTGAGGCGGATGTCAGTGGGGAAGACTCCCTTGTCTGGGATGGCCGTGTGGACGGCGTTGCCCTGCCCGAAGGGACCTATACCCTGCAACTGGAGGCCCGTGACGCGGCCGGTGCCGAGCTGGCTGTGCGACCCATGCTGCAGGGAGTTGTGGAAAGTGTGCGTTACCTGCTGGGCGAAGCCTGGTTGATGGTCAACGGACTGGATATTGGACTTGGACAGGTCGGCGAAGTGCGTGCGGCCGGAGAAAGCAACAGCACAGGTGCTACGGGCTGGCAGCTCGTGGAAGACGACGGCACCGGCTGGTAGCGGAGGAAATGTCATGAACCGCTCCTTGTATACGGGGATTTCCGGCCTGCTGGGCCATCAGAAGAAGCTGGATGTGGTAGGTAACAACATCGCCAATGCGAGCACGGTGGGCTTCAAGCGCAGCCGCATCAACCTGCAGGAGAGTTTTGCGCAAACCCTGCGCTCAGCCAGCCAGCCGACAGAGGCTGTGGCCGGGCGCGTTCCCATGCAGGTCGGGCTGGGAACACGCGTTGGCAGCATCGATCGCATTTTCGAGCAGGGCAATCTGGAGCTTACCGGAAACAGCACGGATCTGGCCATCTACGGTGACGGCTTCTTCATGGTCTCCGATAGCTCCGGTTCCTATTACACGCGAAATGGCGCCTTTCAGCTGAACGCGCTTGGTGCGCTGGTTACGGCTGATGGTCAGGCTGTAATGGGCTTGAACGCCGACGCCACAGGCGCCTTGCCCGCCAGCTCCGAGCTCGCCGGCATTCAGATCGATCTGAATGCAATCAGTCCGGCGATGGCCACCACGGAAATCGTGCTCAGTCAGAATCTGGACTCCCAGCTGACAACCAGCACAGGTTCGCTTGTCGAGGGAAACACGGCCGGTGTTACAAGCGTGACCGGAACCGCCGCCAACGGCATTGGCGGCACCTGGGAGGTCACGGTCACGGGCGCGAGCGCTACCCGCAGCAGCTTCACCGGCAGCAATCCGGCACAGCCGGGAGCATTGACTGCAGCCACCACGCTGGCCGAATTGGGTGTCACGGATTTCGGCAGCATCGAAATCAGTGTGGACAACGGGGCCAGCCAGTCCATTGGCGGTTTTGATGGCGACATGACCTTAAGCGAGTTCATGTCCCGCGTGGAAAGCCTGGTTACGGGCGTTGAGCTGAGCATTGAGGACGGCGAACTGGTCATGGCCCGCAGCAGCTGGGGCGACGGCGCCGTATACAATCTGGATGTGAGTGAAACCGACTCGAACATTTTGCAGCAGCTTTTTGGCAGCAGTGCATTTGCTGCCAACGACGGAACGGCCAGCACTCTGGCTGCAACGGGTGTGCTGACTACAAGCCGTGGTGTGGTGATGGATCCGGTCAGCTTGAGCCTTGGCGAGGCCAGTCAGTTGACAGGACAGATCACGGAGATCACGGATCTGGGCGGCGGCGGGCTAAGCGTTGTGGCGGCCAATGGCCTGGTTGAAGGCAGTTTCAGCGTTGAAACTGCGGACACGACTCACGAAAGTTCGATCACCGTATACGACAGTCTGGGAGCCGCCCACACCCTGAGCATGACCTTCATGCGTGGGGAAACGGACAACACCTGGTACTGGGAAGCCAACGCCCCGGCGCCAGCCTCAGGCTTTACTGGTAACACGGGCAGCATTCTCTTCAGCGAGGAAAACGGATCACTGCTGGCCTTCAACTACGACAGCGGCGCGACCGGCCTGAGTTTCGATCCGGGCAATGGCAGCCTGCTGAACATTCAACTGAATGCCGGCACACCCGGCTTGCTGGACGGCCTGACACAGACCGCCCATGCTACCACCAGTCTGGCTATCGAGCAGGATGGCCGGCCGATGGGCGAGCTTACGGGAATTGATTTTCTTGACGACGGCACAATTCAGGGTGTCTTCAGCAACGGTGTATCACAGACCCTCGCGCAGGTGCTGGTGGCCGAGTTCAACAACCCGATGGGCTTAAGCGCAGTGGGCGGCAGTCTTTTCAGTGCGACCAGCGCCAGCGGCGTCGCGCAGGTGGGCGTGGCCGGCAGCGAGGTGCAGAGCCTTCTCAAGAGTGGTTATCTTGAACAGTCGAACACGGATCTGACAACCGAATTCACCGAACTGATTCTGGCTCAGCGCGGTTTTCAGGCTTCGGCCAAGGTCATCAGCACGGCCGATGCCCTGCTGGATGAGACCATTCGTTTGAAGAGGTGATTCAGGTTTCCCATTGGGGAGCCGATAGAACAGGTATTCAACGCAGCATGACTGGCCATTAATGGATCTAGCAACCATCATCGGACTCGTATTAGGTTACGGTCTCGTCATTTTCGCCATCGCATCCAAGCCCGGTGCTGGCTTCTTTGTCGACGTTGGCTCGATGATGATCGTAATGGGCGGTACCCTTGGCGCCCTGATGATGAGCTTCCCGATGGAGCAGGTCAAGACCCTCAACGCCACCTTCATGAAGTTCATGTTTCACCGCGAGCCTGGCGCGCAGGAGACCATCAGTGCGCTGGTGACCATTGCTGAAAAGGCTCGCCGCGAAGGCATTCTGGCCATCGAGCAGGGGCTGGAGCAGATTGACGATGAATTCATGAAGGACGGGCTGCGTCTGGCGGTGGACGGCACCGAGCCGGAAGTGATCAAGGCGATCATGGATATCGAGCTGTCCAGCCTGGAAGAGCGTCATCAGATGGGCGCCTATGTCTGGATGCAGATTGCCACCTACGCACCGGCCTTCGGCATGATCGGTACCCTGATCGGCCTGATTCAGATGTTGCAGGCCCTGGATGATCCTTCCAAGATCGGCCTTGGCATGGCCACCGCCCTGATCACGACCATGTATGGCGCGCTGATCGCGAACCTTCTGGGCATGCCTGTCTCCGGCAAGCTGGCCGTGCGCTCCAAGGAAGAAATCGCGCGCAAGACGATGATCATCGAGGGCATTCTTTCCATTCAGAGTGGTGATAACCCGCGTCTGGTGGCCGAAAAGCTCAAGACCTTCCTGCCGCCTGTCATGCGGGAACTCGAAGCCAGCAAGGAATAAGTCATGGCGCGCTCGAAGAGCAAGCCGCCAGAGGCACCCACCGCTCCCGGCTGGATGACCACTTATGGCGACCTGATGAGTCTGCTGCTGGTCTTCTTCATTCTGCTTGTCAGCTTTTCCACCATGGAGATCGTCAAGTTCCGCAAGGCGATGGGCAGTCTGCGTGGTGGCGAAGGCGTCATGGAGCCCAACACTGGCCAGACCGTCATCGAGCGTGAAGCCGTTGAGAGCGAAGAGTTCGAAGAAGCGCTCGACGAGCTGATCGAAAAACTGGAAGAGTTGCAGCTGACCGAGGAAGTCCGCGTGTACTGGGACAGCAAGGGCGTGCGTTTTGTCCTGCAGGATGAAGTGCTCTTTCCACCAGGCCGCTCGGAGATTCAGCCTCGCTACTTGAATGTGCTCGAGTTGATCGTCGATGTGATCAAGACGCTCAAGGTCGAAGAGCTGCAGGTAGAGGGCCACACGGACGACACGCCCATCCGCACCCAGCGCTTTCCGTCCAACTGGGAACTGAGCGTCGCGCGCGCCGTCAGTGTTTTGCGCTACATGGAATCCACCCGCATTGTTGAAGAACGCCGTCTGGCCGCACACGGTTATGGCGAGTACCGCCCCTATGTCCCCAACGACAGCCCCTCCAACAAGGCCAAGAACCGACGGGTCGAGCTCTACGTGCTGAAGCAGAAGTAGCTGATAGCCGTTAGGCGTTAGGCGTTAGTCGTTAGCGGTTCCCGCATTTGTGGGAATGAGTTGGGTGACGGCTGCCCCGCTATCAACCGCTGTTCCCGACAGAGTTCCCGATAGCGAATTGTGTAAATGTCCAAGCTCCCAGACAACTAACCCCCCTGAATTGCTAACTGCTGCCTGCTAACGCCTGACGCCTAACGCCCGTCATCCCCGCGAAAGCGGGGACTGACGCCTAACGCCTAACGCCTGACGCCTGACGCCTAACGCCTAACGCCTGAGGCCTGCCAACCGTCCACCTTTTGTCCATAGTTTGCGGAAAGCCCTATCAATGTTACCTTGAACTAACTTTTTACTCAAACGGGGAGATCGAAAAATGAAGACCATGCTGCTTGGCATGACCGTGGCCCTGGCCACTGCCGCCACTGCAACCGCCGCGGACAGCTATGCCCTGGACAAGAGCCACTCCAACATCGGCTTCGAAATCAGCCACATGGTGATCAGCGATGTGGAAGGTGAGTTTGGCGACTATGCAATCCATCTTGAGCTGGACACGGAAAACCTGAGCGCTTCCAGCGTGCACGCCGTGATTCAGACGGCCTCGATCGACACGGACAACGCCGACCGTGACGATCACCTGCGCAACGAAGACTTCTTCAATGTGGCCACCTATCCCACCATGGAGTTCAAGAGCACGAGGATCATGGAGAAGGGCGGCGACTGGGTGGCTGTCGGTGACTTCACCATGCTGGGTGTCACGAAGCAGATCGAGCTCGACTTCGAACTGAGCGGCCCGATCCAGGATCCCTGGGGCAATACCCGCGTCGGCACCGAGGCTTCCACCACGATCAATCGTCAGGACTTCGGCATGAGCTGGAGCAATGCGATGGACACCGGCGGCCTGATGGTTGGCAATGATGTCGAAATCGAGATCAAATTCGAAGCCATCCGCAAGTAGTTCAGACAGACTATGCCAAGAGCCCGCTGACCATGGTTGGCGGGCTCTTTTGTTATCTGAATAGTGTCAGATTTGTGTAAAGATACAGTATTCTATTAAAATATTTGACGACTTGTCTTCCAGTATAATTTTGCGCACATTGCCTGCCGATGATCAAGCGAAATCCATTCTGGAGTGAACATGGACGATCAGCTGAAAGAACTTGAGAATCAGGAATGGCGTGATTCGCTGGATGCCGTCATGGCTGAAGGCGGGGCCGAGCGCGTGGTTGAACTGCTACGCATGCTGGAAACCCACGCCCGTCGCCACGAGGTGCAGGTTCCGTTTACGGCCCGTACGCCCTATATCAATACAATCGGCCTGGCCGCCCAGCCGCCCTACCCGGGAAATCGCGAGCTGGAAAGGCGCATCAAGAGCATCATCCGCTGGAACGCCATGGCCATGGTCGTTCGTTCGAACCGTGAGCTCCCTGGCATTGGTGGTCATATTTCGACCTATGCCAGCGCGGCCACGCTCTACGAAGTGGCTTTCAATCACTTCTTCCGTGGGCCGGGCAAGGAGCAGGATGCCGACATGGTCTGGTTCCAGGGCCATGCCTCGCCCGGAATCTACGCCCGTGCTTTTCTGGAAGGCCGACTGGAGCAGCGCAAGCTGGAGAACTTTCGGCGCGAGCTGGATCCCGATGGCGGTCTGAGCAGCTATCCCCATCCCTGGCTCATGCCCGAGTTCTGGCAGTTTCCGACGGTCTCGATGGGCCTGGGGCCGATCAACGCGATCTATCAGGCGCGCTTCAACCGCTATCTGGAAGACCGCGGCCTGAAGAAGGCCAATGGACGCAAGGTCTGGGCTTTTCTGGGTGATGGCGAAACCGATGAGCCGGAGGCGCTGGGTGCGATCACCCTTGCCGCCCGCGAAAAGCTGGACAACCTGATCTTCGTGATCAATTGCAACCTGCAGCGGCTGGATGGCCCTGTGCGCGGCAATGGCAAGATCATTCAGGAGCTTGAAGCCGCCTTCCGCGGTGCGGGCTGGAATGTGATCAAGGTCATCTGGGGTAGCGAGTGGGACGCGCTGCTTGCCCAGGATGAAGATCAGGTGCTGGCTCGCCGCATGGAAGAACTGGTGGATGGCGAAAGCCAGAAGCTGTCGACCGAAGGCGGTGCCTACATTCGCGAGTACTTCTTCGGCAAGGATCCGCGACTGCTCAAAATGGTCGAACACCTTTCGGACGACCAGCTGCGGCGCATGAAGCGCGGCGGACACGACCCGCAGAAGGTATACGCGGCTTATGCTGCTGCCATGGTCCACAGCGGGCAGCCCACCGTGATTCTGGCGCAGACCGTCAAGGGTTATGGTCTGGGCGAGGCCGGCGAAGGCAAAAACATTACCCATTCGCAGAAGAAGCTGAACGAAGACGAGCTGCGTGAGTTCAGGGCGCGCTTCGGGATTCCCATCGCTGACGATCAGATTGCCGAAGCCCCTTTCTACAAGCCGGAAGAGGACAGCCCCGAGCTCGCTTACCTCCTCAAGCGTCGTGAAGAGCTGGGCGGCTTCCTGCCTCAGCGCAGTGTCAAGGCGCCGCGCATCAAGAGTCCTGGCAACGAGGTTTTCGCCGAATTTCTGACGGGAACCGATGGCCGCGAGGTCTCAACGACCATGGTCTTCGTGCGCATGCTGAGCAAGCTGCTTCGGGACAAGGATGTGGGCAAACTGATTGTGCCGATCGTACCGGACGAGGCCCGCACCTTCGGCATGGAGGCGCTCTTCAGGCAGTGCGGCATTTACAGTCATGTGGGTCAGCTCTACGAGCCGGTCGATGCGGGCAGCCTCTTGTATTACAAAGAGGCGCGCGACGGCCAGATCCTTGAAGAAGGTATCACGGAAGCAGGCTCGATGGCTAGCTTCATTGCTGCAGGCACGGCCTACGCCAGTCATGCAGTGAACACGATTCCCTTCTTTGTGTATTACAGCATGTTCGGATTCCAGCGCATTGGCGATCAGGCCTGGCTGGCTGCGGACATGCGCTGCAAGGGTTTCATGATCGGCGGCACCAGCGGGCGCACGACTCTGGCCGGAGAAGGCCTGCAGCATCAGGATGGCCAGAGCCACCTGACAGCCCTGTCCATTCCCAACCTGATGGCTTACGATCCCGCCTATGCATTTGAGCTGGCCGTGATTCTGCAGGACGGTATCCACCGCATGTACGAGAAGCAGGAAGACATCTTCTACTACGTGACGGTGATGAACGAGAACTACGCCATGCCGCCGATGCCGGGCGATCAGCGCGAAGGCATTTTGAAGGGCCTCTATCTCTTCCGTGATGCGGCTACGGGCTTGAAGCAGGACAAGGCAGCGGCCAAGGCCGCGGGCGAAGCGGCACCTGCGGCACTTAAGAAGGGCGCGGCTCGCGTCAGGCTGCTTGGTTCCGGCAGTATCCTGAACGAGGCGCTCAAGGCCCAGAGCCTCTTGCGTGATCACTTTGGTGTTGCGGCCGAGGTCTACAGCGCGACCAGCTGGAAAGAGCTGCGCCGCGAGGCGATGGAATTCGAGCGCATAAATCGCCTGAATCCCGACGACAAGCCTTTGATCAGTCATCTGGAGAGTGTTCTGGGTGGGGACAACACACCCGTGATCGCCGCCAGCGATTACATGCGCGCCATTCCGGATTCCATCGCCCGCTGGGTGGATGCGCCCTTTGAAAGTCTGGGCACCGAAGGTTTTGGCCGCAGTGAAGGCCGTGATGAGCTGCGTGATTTCTTTGAAGTCAGTGCCGCGCATATCGCTTTTGCCGCGCTCTCCCTGATGGTGCGTGAAGGAGGCCTGAAAGGCATCAAGCTGAGTCAGGCCCGTGATACACTGGGAATTCAGCCGGACAAGGCGAATCCCTTCAGGGACTAAAGGAGACCGCATGAAATCCATGTTTCATCTGCCCGATCTGGGCGAGAATATCGAAGCAGGAGACCTCGTCGGCATTCTGGTCTCTGTGGGTGATGTTGTATCACAGGACCAGCCACTGCTGGAGCTGGAAACCGACAAGGCTGTTGTCGAAGTACCTGCCGGCTTCAGTGGCAAGGTGCTGGAGCTTCACATCAAGGAAGGCGATCGACTGGCCGTCGGAGCTGCAATCCTGACATACGAAAGCGAAGCTGCAACAGAAGAAGATGTTGCGGCTGCTGCGGAAGAAGCTCCCGCTGAAACAGCTTTACCCAAAGAAGAGCCGCAGGCGGCAGTGGCCCAGGAAGCAAAGCCTGAAGCTGTCAACCAGCCAGCGCCGCAGGCTACCATGGCTCCTGCGCCAGCTAAGGCCCAGACAGCATCAGGAATTCCGGTTCCGGCATCACCAACTGTTCGTCGTCTGGCCCGCGAACTGGGTGTCGAGATCGCCAGCGTTAAAGGATCGGGACCGGCCGGTCGCATTTCACGCGAAGACGTCAAGCTGCATGTCAAGGAGCTCCTTAGCAGGGGCAAGGATCAGGTTTTGACTGGCGGCGGCAGCGCTTTGCCGGCAGAGGAACTGCCTGATTTCAGCCGCTTTGGCGAAGTGGAACGCGTGCCCATGAGCAATGTGCGCCGCGCCACCGCGCGGCAGATGTCCCGCAGCTGGCTGCTTGCACCCCGTGTGACACAGCAGGACAAGGCCGACATTACTCATCTGGAAGAATTGCGTGGCAAGCTGCAGAAGAAGCTGGACAAGCAGCTGGGCAGCGAAGCGCCGCGTATCACGGCCACTGCCATTCTGATCAAGGTTCTGGCCAGCGCGCTCAAGGCTTTTCCGCAGTTTAATGCAGCAATGGACACGGCCAATGATGAGCTGGTGCTGAAGGACTATGTCCACATTGGAGTGGCTGTGGACACGGAACGTGGACTGCTTGTTCCCGTGATACGAAATGCGGATCAAAAGGGGATTGTGGAGATTGCGCAGGAGCTGACCGAGCTGTCAGCCCGGGCCCGCGCCCGCAAAACCAGCATGGAAGAAATGCAGGGTGCCTGTATCACGCTGACCAATCTTGGCGGCATTGGCGGAACCACCTTTACGCCCATTGTCAACCATCCTGAAGTGGCCATTCTGGGCGTTGCACGCTCTTCGATGGAGCCGGTCTGGGATGCTGCGAGCGCCAGTTTTCTGCCGCGTCTGATGCTGCCGCTGGCGCTCTCTTATGATCACCGCGTGATCGATGGCGCCGACGGTGCGCGCTTTGCCCGCTGGATCAGCGAGGCGCTGGAAGAACCACTGTTGCTGGCACTGTAGGAGGGAGCCATGAGTAGCCGAAGCCTGACCGTCATTGGTGGTGGACCCGGCGGATACGCGGCTGCCTTTTATGCAGCCGATCTGGGTATGGATGTAACACTGATTGAGCCGCGGGACAATCCGGGCGGTGTCTGCCTGCACGAGGGCTGCATCCCTTCCAAGGCGCTGCTGCATGTTGCGGCACTGCTGAATGAGACACGGGAAGCCTCGCGCTGGGGCCTTAGCTACAGCGAGCCGCGACTGGATCTGAACCGGCTGCGCGCCTGGAAAGACGAAGTCGTAGGTGGGCTGGTCGGTGGCCTTGGTGATCTGCGTGACAAGCGCAAGGTCAGGCATATTCGCGCTACAGCCACTTTTGTATCACGCCATCACCTTAGACTTGATTTCGCTGATGGTCGTAGCGAAACGATGGAAGTGGACAAGGTGCTGCTGGCAGCTGGAAGCCGAAGCGTCGTGCTGCCTGGCTGGCCAGAATCGAAGCGAATCTGGGATTCAACCGACGCGCTTGAATTGCCCGACCTGCCCGGCCGTATGCTCGTGGTGGGCGGCGGCATCATCGGTCTGGAGCTGGGCAGCGTTTATGCCAGCCTGGGAAGCCGTGTCTCGGTGGTTGAGATGCTTCCCGGACTGATCCCGGGTGCCGATCGCGATCTGGTGCGAGTGCTGGAGAAGAAGCTTCTGCCGCGCTTCGAAGAGATTCTGACTTCCACCCGTGTGACACAGGTTGAATCGCAGCGCAGCGCCGTCAAGGTGACGATGGCCACGCCGGACGGTGAGCGTGTGGAGAAGTACGACAAGCTGCTGGTCAGTGTGGGCCGAAGGCCCAACAGCGATCGCCTGGGCCTTGAAAACGCCGGTGTCAAGCTGGACGAGCGCGGCTTTGTGGTGGTGGACGCGAAGCGGCGCTGCAACCTGGACGGCATCTGGGCAATTGGGGACCTGACCGGCCAACCCATGCTGGCGCACAAGGCCTCTGCTGAAGCGCGCGTTGCTGTGGAAGATATGGATGGCCAGAAGGGTGCAGCCTTTGACCCGGCGACCATCCCCAGTGTGGTATACACCGATCCCGAAATCGCATGGTGCGGAGTCACGGAAACCGAAGCCAAGGACAAGCAGATTCCGGTCAAGGTCGCACGCTTCCCCTGGCAGGCATCCGGCCGCGCACTCTCGATGGACAGGACCGATGGCCTGACAAAACTGATCATCGACCCCGAAACAGACAGGCTGCTGGGGATGGGCATAGCGGGGAAGGGTGCTGGGGAAATGATCTCCGAGGGCGTTCTGGCCATTGAAATGGCAGCTCTTGCCAGCGATATGGCCAAGAGCATTCATCCACATCCGACCCTGGCTGAAACAGTCATGGAGTCGGCCGAGATCTATTACGGCCACGCGACGCATTTTCTTTCCGGAAAACGACGCTAAGACAGGCCCAAGTGGCGCGGGAACTTGCGAAAGCCGTGTCCCTTCCCTATCCTGTTCGCTTGCCCGGCGCAGCCGGCCACCATCTGGAGAGATGACCGAGTGGCTGAAGGTGCACGCTTGGAAAGCGTGTGTAGGGTACCCCCCTACCGAGGGTTCGAATCCCTCTCTCTCCGTTCGCAGACAAAAAGAAAACCCGCCAGAAGGCGGGTTTTCTTTTTGGCAAGAAGGGAGAGAAGTTGTAGAAGTGGCGCCGGAATTAGGCGCCCACTGCCAGGATCATGAAGCCTGGAGGAGGATCACCGCCAGATTGGCGGGCATGGTCCCAGGCTGAATCATTCCTCTCTCTCCGAAGCGGGTAGTTGGCGTTACTATTGGCGACACCATAAAAGCGTTTTGAATATTCTTTGGATCATCATCCCTCGAACCCGGATGTAAAAAACCCGCCAGAAGGCGGGTTTTCTTTTTGGCAAGAAGGGAGAGAAGTTGTAGAAGTGGCGCCGGTATTAGGCGCCCACTGCCAGGATCACGGAGCGCAGCAGAGATTGCCGGTTTGCTTCGGGGCCATTGACTGCGCGACGTAATCCCTCTCTCTCCGAAACGGGTAAACCAGAAGTGGCAAAGGCTTGCGTGAGATTGCTCGCAGCATGTGCGGATTCTGCACGCGCCCACTGCCAGGATCACGGAGCTGATTGCTGATTGCTGATTGCTGTCCAACCGCTTGACACTGTGTTGATGGCTGGACAGTTTTGCAAAGCTATGTTCCCGATAAATCGGGACAAGCCGACACGACGTTCCCGACAAATCGGGAGCAATGCCCAGATCACATTCTCATGGCCGCTGATCGCCGCACGCCTTCATGCCAAATGAAGCACATGAATAGTGTTTGGCTGCTCTCCGTGCCAGGACTCAGGCGCTGCTTGCGGATTTCTTCGTGCACGCGGTTGAGGAGTTTTTTGCAAGTGCACTCCAAAGGATTCCATTGTTGATCAACTGCGAATGCCGCACGTGAGGATCGTGATTCTCCCTATTCGGGA
>CAYFPS010000033.1:0-8949 GCA_964345075.1 uncultured Bacteroidaceae bacterium
TTATGCGCGGCGATCTGAGAGCTGCTTTCTTTGCAGCAGCAAAGAAAGAAGGCCCCCACGGCAGTGGCGCAAGGAGGCTGCAGCGCGAGCACAGGCACCTATCCCAGAGGGGCCTTAGTCGTCAGGCGTTAGCCAAAGGCAGGCGTTAGGCGTAAGTCTTCAGGCGTTAGCCTGTAGAAGTTTCCAGTAACCAGATGCCAGGTACCAGCCAGAAGAAGATGCCAGTAACCAGCGGCCAGTTACAAGCCAGAGGGTATCGATGGTAACTGGAAACTGGCTTGCTGGCCTTCTTGGTTCCGGGGGAGTGCCAGGGGAGGTAAAGCTAATCTACAGCCTGTGTCATGCAGCCCTGACACTCCAGCCTTCAAATTCCTGCCGATTCATTCGTTGACTACTGGTTCCTGGCATGCTGGCTTGCTGGCCTGCTAATCCTTCCCAGATGCCGCTTGCGGCATCAATGAAACACGGTTTATCTGGCGGACACCGATCGCGCATCTGTTCGAAGCGTGCAGCGAAGCAGCACGCAAGTTATGCGCGGCAATCTGAGAGCTGCTTTCTTTGCTTTAGAAAACGTTGACTCACGAATGGTCTGTGCAGAACGCACTTTGCGTTCTGCTGCTGTTCGCTTGCGAACAGCCTTGCAGCAGCAAAGAAAGAAGGCCCCCACGGCAGTGGACAATGGCCGGAAGAAGTTTCCAGTAACCAGATGCCAGGTTCCAGCCAGAGAGTATCGCTGGTAACTGGAAACTGGCTTGCTGGCTACTGGAGCCTTGTTCCTGGCCTGCTGGACTGCTGACTCAGAGCCTGAGCTTGTCTCGCGTAAGGGCAAGATCGACCAACTCGGCAAGCTGCTGCAGATGCTGCTGACCTTCCGGCGTACGCATCATTTTGAGCATGTTCCAGTGGTCGAGTCGAACCTTGAGGATTTGCAGATCGTTTCTGGCCAGCAGCCGGGCATCCACGGGCAGGTTCTGGATGTCTTCATCGAGTAACAGCTCGATCAAGAGATGCACGTGCGACTGCTGCAGATCCCGCTCGTAACCACTGCGTGCCTCATGCGGCCATATTGCCTCCAGAACGGACGAGAAGAGTTCGCGCATTGGCAGGCTTTTCGCCTGTCGCGCGTCCTGCTCGACCATGCGCTGCAGGCGGCGTGGATTGTAAAGATCCGCAAGCAGGGCTTCGCGCTGACGGGCCACATTGTCACGCAGCGCAACATCTATCCGGCTGCTTGAACGTGAACCGTCGAAGCTCCAGCGGTGACTTGCCGCCATCAGCCCGATCTGGTCATCCAGCATCTGCCATGGCTTGTTGTCACACATGGACGTGAGCAGCAGATTCAGTACCTGGCGCTGCTCGTTGCCGTCCCAGTCGCTAAGGGGCTTAACCCCGCTCCCCCATGGAAGTCGACTCAGGCGCTGTGCGCCCATATAGCCGGGCAGCGGGCGCAGGGTACTCCACCATGTTCCGAAACCCCGCATGAGCGCCTGCCGGTAGATGTAGTGTTCGTCGCCAGCCTTCAGCACATCCTCCGGCTGCATGGCCATCTGGCGCCGGGCCAGCTCCAGCTGGTGTTCGGTCCAGAGCAGTTCATCGGAACAGATATCAAAAACGCGGATCGTCGGATCCACGGCGCTGCCCCAGCCGCGCATGTCGTAAGCATCATCGTCGGTTCCGTAGCGAAGCGCGCTGGAGTCGGCCACCATTTCCAGCATCGGCTGCAGGGCGCGCGCATCATCCAGCGGATTCCCTGCACCCGTCTGCCTGTAGCCCCAGCTGATCGCAAAGCGGTCGTAGGGACCAAGGGTCGGCGTGTAGTAAAAGCCCTGCCTGGCTGGATCCACGGCAACGCAGGCAGGATCGTATTCCATGACCGAGCTGACCAGACCCAGCCGGGCCGTCCGCTCCTTGTCCCAGAGTTCATCGAATCGATTCAGGCCACTACCGGCAAAATTGTGACGCAGTCCCAGCGTGTGGCCGACCTCGTGCGCGGCCAACGCCACCAGATACTGCTCCACGATTTCACGGGGCAGTGGATCTCCGGCCCTCAGTTCGCCGGAGCCCAACAGCGCCATGCCGGCCCGGGATGCGCCCTCGGCCAGAATTTCAGCGGCCTGACAAAGGGCATGCTCGCCATGCTGGCAGGATTGATCGGCCTCGTGGCTGGCAGCAGCCAGCTCTTCCATGGCAGCCATCAGCCCGGAACCAGCCCGGGGAAGGTCTCCTTCACCATTCAAGCGATGACCCAGCGGTGCAATGCCCGAGCGCCAGTTCCAGGCCACACGCCGGACCATGTCGGCCTCAATCAGGATGTCGGCATTGAGAATCTCGCCCGTATAGGGGTTAACCTGACTGGGACCCACCGCACCAAAGGATGGTTCGTTGGAGCTGACCCAGCGGATGGTGTTGTAGCGAATGTCGGCCGGATCCCAGTCGGCATCGTCGGGCATTTGCTTGACCACAAAGGCATTCTTGAAGCCCGCTTCTTCAAAGGCAATGTTCCAGAGCTCGGCGCCTTTGCGCACGGCCGCGCGGTAGTCCTCAGGGATGGCATCCTCCAGCCAGTAGACGATAGGCTTGACCGGTTCGGAAAGTTCGGCTGATGGATCCTTCTTTTGAAGATTCCAGCGGTTGGCCACGCGGATCATCGGATCCTCCAGCGTGTCATCGCCCCACAGTCGCCAGGCCGTCTGGAAGTAGCCTACACGGTCGTCAGCCAGACGAGGCATGTAGTCACTTTCGGGCAGTTCGCTTAAAGAGAAGCGACTCTCGATTTCGATGGCGCGGGGATCCTCAAGCAGCGACCAGCCCCCGCCCGGCTTGTCGGTCATGTAAGTCAGTCGGCTGCCCAGTTCCACATTGCCGGGAAAAGCCTGCACCATGGTGAAATGCCCGTGGTCGGCGGCCAGCTTGTAATCGGCATCGAGGCTGCGTGATACACGGCGCTCCATGCCAAGCGGATCTTTCAGAAGCCAGTCGTTCAAGGGAAGCAGAAGGCTTTTACGCTCGGGATGCGGGGCCGAAGGCAGGGTGGCCACATGAATGGGCGTGTCTGATAGGTTGCGCTCAACCATCCAGTGCGTGCGATCATCGTCGGTGGCGCGGAACATCAGATTGCGTTTGATCACACGAATCTTGTCGCCAAAACGGGTGAATTGTATCACATCGTGGCCGCCGGGCAGGCCACTGACCAGGCCCCTTCCGCCCGCGCCCGAGTTGACCGTATTGGAAAGAATGAAATCCCGGTCGAACTGATCGGGCTTTACTTCCATGTAGAGGACATCCTTCTCGCGGTCGTGATACAGCGTGAACAGGCCCTCCTGCGCATCAAAATCCTTGATCAGATCCTCAAAGGGCTTCTGCTCATCGGCCTCTGTCGCGGTGGCCGGTGCAGCTTTCGGCTTGAAGAGATCATCAAGTGTGAATTCCGCTTTAGCGGTGGAAAGCAGTCCCGCTGTCAACAATGCGGCAAGGGAAAGGGACAGTGTGTTCAGCATAAAGGATCCTGTTCTGGCGGGGGATGGTTGATGGTTGCTGCCCCCGCTTTCGCGGGGGTGACGTCTGGAAACTTTTTCCGGCTAACGCCTGACGCCGCTCTGGAATATGTGCCTGTATTACGAGCGCGAGCGCTCCTTCAACTTGGCCTCGATGGTGCGTTTCAGTTCGTTCATGTCCATGGATTTGACCAGATAGGCATCGGCCAGCCAGGAGCTGAATTCTTCCTTGTGATGCGGAAAGGCCGAATAGATGATGACCGGCACTTCGTTGTTCTCCGCCACAATCCGTCCCATGGCTGCCAGGCCATCCATATTGGGCATGCGCACATCCATCACGATCAGGTCAGGTTTCTCGCTCTTGGCCTTCTCCACGGCCTCCGCACCATCTTCGGCGAAAACCAGCTGATGACCCGAATCCGCGAACTCTTCGCTGTAGAGCACGCGAATCGAGGGATCGTCATCCACGAAGAGTAGTTTCGCCATGATTCCTCCATCGAAAGCTTGTCTGAAATTCTGCCCCACCAAGGCGGCCGGGCTGTACAAGTCGCATGCCACCGCCATGCAGACTGGCAATCTCCCGGGCATTGGTCAGCCCAAGGCCCAGACGCCCTTCGCCACTGGAGACGAAGGCCTCGAACAATGTATCACAAACATCATCCACGACGCCCGGCCCGTTGTCGGCCACAATCAACAGCGCTCCCTCTATGGTAGGCTCCAGCCTCAGCAGGAGCTCTGTGGGTGCTTGTGGCGAATCCAGCAGATCAAGCACATTACGCAGCTGGGCCTGAATCAGCTGATCCAGACGAAGAGGATCGCCGTCCAGCTCGTAACTGGCCGGCTCAATCTGCATATCGAGCCTCAGGCCCCGTGATACAAACTCTTCACGATAGCGCTCAGCCTGAGCTTCCAGACGAGCTGCCAGATCCACACGCTCGCGATGCAGAACGCGCGGCTGGCTGTAATCCATCATTGCCTCCAGCACAGTCTCGATGCGGCGCGCTTCCTTGAGCATCACATCGGCCCGTTGCCGATTCTTGCTGCTTTCTTCGGTCTCCCGTGCCAGCAGGCGGGCAAAACCGCCAATCGCCATCAAAGGACTCTTGATCTCGTGCATCAGGTTGCCTGTAACACGACCCACGGCGGCCATCTTCTCCGCCTGCACAAGCTGTTCCTGACGGCGATCCAGCTGCTCGTAGGCTTCCTTTAGCGAGGTCAGGCTGCTGTCCAGTTCTCGATTCAAGCGGGCCCGCTCCAGGGCAAAACCCAGATGACTGGCGCAGCTCAAAAGGGCATCAAGGTGCTCGCTGGTTGGCTGTCTGCCCGTGATTGCGTTGTCAACCAGCAGAAAGCCCTTCCAGTCGACCCCGCCCGAGCTGCGCGGAATCATCACCGGCGCCAGCCAGGATTCGTGGCTGCGGGTCTCCTCCAGCAGGCAGAATCCATCGCCCTGCCTGTCTGCCAAAAGCAGATGCGAACAGCCCGGGTCTTCCAATGCTCGCTTCAGATTGGGGCCGGCCTGATCAAATCGAAAGCGGATGGATTCCACCATCTGCTGAATCGGGCGCTCAGCGTCTTCACGACCGAGCCGCGCGATCAGCTCTTTCAGGCTGATATCGTGAAGTTCGCCGCGCTGCCAGATAACACCGGCCTCGCTGCCATTCAGCGGGCCGACCGCCATGCGACCGATGATTTCATCTTCCACGCGCTCAAAGAAAAAGGCCCGGTTGAACTCAAGCCCCTTGCCAAAGGTCAGGCCCGTCAGCAGGATCTGCAGAATACGATCCAGATCGCGTGTCTGCTGCAGGCCGGAAAGCACTTCGTTCAAAATGTCCAGCTGGCGAATTCGCCGCTCCAGATGGCCCTGAATGCGACTGAGCTCTTCCTCGTCATGCTTCAGTTCGCGCTGAACCACCAGTAGCAGGTCGGCCTGCTTGGGGCCAAGCGGAATCAGATCCAGCTCCATGCCACCCTGCTCGCCGCAAAGATGAGCGGGCAGCGTCACATGACGCGGCTTGCGATCCTTGAGCGTGGCGCGAATCGGACAGTCTGTCTGCAGCTTTTCGCAGTAATCACAGTTGGAAGAATGGATCGCACCGGGGCTTTCCATCGGATGACCGTTTAAGGTGAAGGTCTCGTGGGCGGCGTTGACCAAAAACATGCGGAAAGGCAAGAAGGGAAGGATTGCGCGCATCTCGGGCCAGTCCTTGAGGAAATCACCCGATGCCATCGCTTGCTCTTCTCTGGATTCGTCTGCCATTCGTCTTCCGCTGGATTGGAATGCGTAAAGGTGGCGAAGTCCTGAAGAAGATTCCAGAAGCTGACAGGCGTTAGTCGCTAGGCGTCAGGCGTTAGCCTGAAGAAGATGCCGCTTGCGGCATCCATGTATCACGGACCGTAGAGCGAACACGGATCGCGCATCTGTTCGAAGCGTGCAGCGAAGCAGCACGCAAGTTATGCGCGGCAATCTGAGAGCTGCTTTCTTTGCTCCTTTCTTTGCAGCAGCAAAGAAAGGAGTCCCCACGGCAGTGGACGCGAGGAGGCTGCACAGCGAGCACAGGCACATATTCCAGGGAGGCGTCAGTCGTTAGTCGCTAGGCGTCAGGCGTTAGCCTGAAGAAGATGCCGCTTGCGGCATCCATGTATCACGGACCGTAGAGCGAACACGGATCGCGCATCTGTTCGAAGCGTGCAGCGAAGCAGCACGCAAGTTATGCGCGGCAATCTGAGAGCTGCTTTCTTTGCTCCTTTCTTTGCAGCAGCAAAGAAAGGAGTCCCCACGGCAGTGGACGCGAGGAGGCTGCACAGCGAGCACAGGCACATATTCCAGGGAGGCGTCAGTCGTTAGTCGCTAGGCGTCAGGCGTTAGCCGCTAGGCGTTAGTCGCTAGGCGTTAGCCAGAGGGTGGGCGTTAGCCTGATGAAGTCTCCAGTGGCCAGCCAGAAGTCGGGCGTTAGTCGTAAGTCGTTAGCCTGAAGAAGTCTCCAGACGTCACCCCCTGTCACTCCCGCGCAGGCGGGAGGAAAGCGGGGGCAGTAGCCAGATGCCAGTCAGAGAAGAAGGCGTTAGGCGTTAGCAGTCAGAAACCAGGGCCCTCGGTTCCGGGGGAGTGCCAGGTCAGTGCCAGGGGAGGTAAAGCTAATCTGTGGCCTGTGTCTTGCAGTACTGACACCCCAGCCATCAACTCTTGCCCATTAATCGCTGACCGCTGGTTGGCTGGAAACTGGTTCCTGGCTCCTGGCCTGCTAATTCATCAAAGATGCCGCTTGAGGCATCAATGTGTCACGGGCCCTCAAGCAGACACCGCTCGCGCATCTGTTCGAAGCGTGCAGCGAAGCAGCACGCAAGTTATGCGCGGCAATCTGAGAGCTGCTTTCTTTGCTTCTTTCTTTGCAGCAGCAAAGAAAGAAGGCCCCCACGGCAGTGGACGCGAGAGCGCCAAGAAATGGCGCATTCAAAGCCTTGTGCTTCTTTGGCAGAAAGAAGCCCGGCCGAAGCCGGGCTGCGTCACACGAAAGGCGCGCGGGGCGCCTGATTGGCAGGCTAGATATAATGCAGGCGCTTTGCCTCGGCGGTCAGCTCCTCACGGAACTGGGGGGCTGAGATATCGATCAGGGCCTGTGCGCGCTGGCGCAGGCTTTTGCCGTGCAGGTAGGCCACGCCGAACTCAGTGACCACATAATGCACGTCGGCACGGCTGGTAACCACACCGGCACCTGGCGCGAGCGTGGGCACAATGCGACTCATCGCATCACCCTTGGCGGTCGCGGGCAGTGCAATGATCGGCTTGCCCCCTTTTGAGCGGGCAGCGCCGCGAATGAAATCAACCTGACCGCCAAAGCCGCTGTAAATGCGGGTTCCGATCGAGTCGCTGTTGACCTGCCCGGTCAGATCCACCGAGAGCGCGCTGTTGATCGCCACCATGTTGTCGTTTTTCGCAACGTTGAAGGGATCGTTGACGTAATCGCTGGGATGGAATTCGATCAGCGGATTGTCGGCCACAAAATCATAGAGCTGGCGACTGCCCATGCAGAAGCTGGCGACCAGCTTGCCCGGATGCAGGGTCTTGCGGTCGTTGGTGATCACGCCTTCTTCCACCAGCTTGACCACGCCGTCGCTGAACATCTCCGTGTGAATACCCAGCTCGCGCTTGTCTTCCAGGTAGAGCAGCACGGCATCCGGAATGCCGCCAATCCCCATCTGCAGCGTTGCGCCGTCTTCAATCAGGCTGGCCACATTCTGCCCGATGCTCTTGTTGCGATCACTGACCGTGCCCTGTACGATCTCGACCAGCGGATCATCCACCTCCACGAAAGCCTTGATCTTGGACGCATGGATGAAGTTGTCGCCGTGGACACGCGGCATGCGCGGGTTGACCTGGGCGATCACCATTTTGGCCGCTTCTGTAGCGGGCTTGGTTACTTCCGCGCCAATCCCGTAGCTGCAGAAGCCGTGCTCGTCGGGCGGTGATACATGGATAATCGAAACATCAATCGGGTATTCGTGGCGAAAGAGCGCGGGAATCTCGGAGAGGAAGACCGGCACATAATCGGCCCGCCCGTCATTCACTGCCTCACGCACATTCGCGCCCGTGAAGAGCGCCGTGTGATGGAAGTGTCCTTTCATCGATTCTTCGATGTAAGGCGCAGGATTGAAGGTGAGAATATGGATGATCTCCACGTCCTCAAGCTCGGGGCCTCTGGCGCTTAGCGCATTGACCAGACGAGTGGGAATGGCGCAGCCGGGATGGATGTGCACATTGTCACCGCTCTTGACAAAGGAAACCGCTTCTTCAGCCGTAATGCAGCGTTCGCGGTAGCGAGTGGTCCAGCTCATGCTTTGCCTCCGCAGGCTTCGCTGTGCAGGCGTGACAGCTCATCATCAAGATTGCCGATAGCCTTGCCGTAAAGCTGGGCCAGCAGCGGGTGGATCACCTTGCCGCCGCAGGTCACAACCGATTCGCGCAGTCCGGCATCCTTCAAAATCACATCGGCCACGCAGCCAGAATCACCAAAACGCAAAAGCAGCGGCGCAATGTTCACGGACAGCGCGCGGCTGGATGTGCGACAGACCAGGCTGGGCAGATTGGGAATGCAGCAATGGACGACGCCTTCGGCGATGTAGGTGGGGCTCTCGATGGTGGTGGGCCGGCTGGTCTCGAAACAGCCGCCCATATCGACGGAGGTATCAACCACCACGGCACCCTGCTTCATGTCACGCACCATTTCGCGGCTGACCACGTGAGGCGTGCGGTCGCCCGGCTGGCTGATGGCGCCAATAGCGATATCCGCAAAGGAAAGCGCGTGGCGAATGTTCTTGGGCGTGGCCATCATGGTCGAGACGGGCCCCAGCTTCTCCATGACGCGCCTTAAGGCAGCGATATCACGATCCAGCATCACGACCTGCGCGCCCATGCCCAGCGCCATGCGAGCGGCCACCGTGCCCAGCACGCCTG
>CAYFPS010000033.1:8959-19749 GCA_964345075.1 uncultured Bacteroidaceae bacterium
GCACCCAGAATGGTAACCACCGCGCCGCTCATGCCCGGAATGGCTCCCAGCAGTAGCCCGCGCCCGCCGTGATCGCTCAGCAGGTAGTTTGCGCCGAACTGTACGGCGAGCTGGCCGGCGATCTCGCTCATGGCCATGACCAGCGGCTTGCGGCCATCGCCATCGCTGATCAATTCCATGCCCAGAGCCAGCGTGCCTTCGCTGATCAGGCAGTCAAGCAGCTTGTTGCGGCCGGCAGCCAACTGCAGGAAACTGACCAGCACCTTGCCCGGCGCGATCATGTCCACTTCTTCTTCTCTGGGGCTCAGGACCTTGACGACCACATCGCCGCGGGCATAAGCCTCCTCGGCTGAATAGACAATGGACGCGCCCGCATCCTGATAGTCCTGATTGCTGTAATGGGAGGCTTCGCCCGCCCCCGCCTGCACGAAGACCTCGTGACCATTGGCCACAAGCGTCCCGACTCCTGAGGGAATCAACGCCACACGGTTTTCTCCGCGGCGGATTTCCCTGACCAGACTGAATTGCATCGTGACTCCGGCTTTTAGCTGATGGCCGACCTTCCCTTGTCGACACGATTCACACTTCCTTTCTCAAGAATCATGCCAAAAGTGAAGGCCATGGCGGACAGTCAGTTAGCTTTTAATGGCGATTTTCACTTGCCCAGATTTGGGAATGTGGTGGGGTGAGGGGGGGGGAAATGGGAAGGGGTGGAAGAAAGGCAGATTGCAGATTGATGATTGCTGTCCCCGCTTTCCTCCCGCCTGCGCGGGCGTGACAGGCGTTAGGCGTTAGTCGTCAGCAAGCCAGTGGGTCAGTAAAGTTCTGGCTGGTACCTGGTAGCTGATAGCTGATAGCTGGTAGCTAATGCTTGAAAAGTGTCAGGCACGTGCCAGACACGTGTCTGGCACCGGTTGGACACCCGCCTCGAAGCAACACCCTTCTGTCAACCAGTCCTGACATCACCACAACTGCAGTTCCCGACAGAGTTCCCGATTGCCCCCGCTTCCGCGGGGGTGACAGGGGGTGACGATTGTTGATTGCAGATTGATGATTGCAGATTTGGACAATGACGAATTACGAATGACGAAGGACGAGTGCAGAGGCCTAACGACTGACGACTGACGACTAACGCCTGACGACTGGCTACTGGCTACTGGCTGCTTCTTCAGGCTAACGCCTGACGCCTCTGTCCCCGCGAAAGCGGGGACCGCTAACGCCTGACGCCTCTTCTCTATCAGCTATTTGCTACAAAAACGCCATCAACCGTTCCACCAGCACCGGCCCCATGCCTTCCACGGCAAGCAGCTCTTCGCGCGTGGCGGCTTTCAGGCCGCTTAGCCCGCCAAAGTGCTCCAGCAGGCGATCGCGCAGGCGGGGGCCAAGATTCCTTACGCCGGCCAGGGGATCGGGAATGGCCTCCTTGGCGCGCAGCTTGCGGTTGAAGGTGATGGCAAAGCGGTGGGCTTCGTTTCGTACATGCTGCAGCAGGCGGTTGCTGGCGCTGTCCTTCGGCACATTCAGCGGGAACTCTTCTTCAGGCACAAAGACTTCTTCCAGCCTCTTGGCCAGACCGATCACGGGCTGATCGCCAATGCCCAGCTCCTTTAAAACCTTGAAGGCGCGTCCCAGCTGCCCCTTGCCACCGTCAATCAGTATCAGATCGGGCAGCGGCTTGCCTTCGTCCACCAGCCGCGAGTAGCGCCGCCGCACGACCTCTTCCATGGATGCAAAGTCGTCGATCCCTTTCACCTCGCGAATCCGGAAATGGCGATAGTCGCGCTTCAAGGGACGCCCGTCCTGAAAGACCACCAGACTGGCCACGGTCGCCTTGCCGCCAAAATGGCTGATATCGAAGCCTTCGATCCTGCGCGGCGGGCTTTTCAGGTGCAGATCACGGGCCAGGGCCTTCAGCGCTTCAGGCGTGCGCTCGCGGCGCATGCGGCGCAGTTCCTGTTCGTCCAGCAGGCCACGGGCATTCTGTCTGGCCAGATCAATCAGCCCGCGCTTTTCGCCTTTCTGTGGCACATGCAGGCGGGGGGCGCGGCTGGCGGTCTCCTCCGCGTGACGCTTCAGCCACGCCTCGAACAGATCCCGCTCGGCCACTTCGGCAGAGAGCCAGATCTCCCGCGGAAACTCTTCAGACTGGCTGTAATAGTTGATCAGAAAGGCCTTCAGCTGCGCGGGCTCGTCTTCCTCCAGACTGCCTGCCAGAAAGTTGTGGAAGCGGCCCAGCAGCCTGCCCTCGCGCACACGCAAAAGTACGGCGCAGGCGCGATTGTCCTCCCTGGCCATGGCGATCACATCCACGGCTTCTTCCGGTCTGCCTTCCATGCGGTGATGTCCGGCCAGGCTGTCCAGAGCCTTCAGGGCATCCCGGTGCAGGGCAGCCTGCTCGTAATCCATGCGCCCGGCAGCCTCGGCCATGGCCGCTTCTTCACGCTGTCGCCACTCTTTCTGCCTGCCGCGCAGGCATTCCACCAGCGCGCCCACGGCACGGGCGTAGTCCTCAACTGATTGTCTACCTTCGCAAGGGCCAAAACACTTGCCGATGTGATAGTCCAGGCAGATCTGATGGCGGCGCTTCTCGATGCTTGGCTCGCTGATCGCCAGATCACATTCGCGAATCCCCAGACTGGCCCGGGCCGACCTCAGAAAAGCACGCAGGCCCTTGACTTCCGTGTAGGGGCCAAAGTAGCGGCTGCCATCCTTCACTCGT
Organism: uncultured Bacteroidaceae bacterium; assembly: GCA_964345075.1. Classification (GTDB taxonomy): domain Bacteria; phylum CAIWAD01; class CAIWAD01; order CAIWAD01; family CAIWAD01; genus CAYFPS01. Next base: position 11,679 of record CAYFPS010000033.1, read on the forward strand.
TTTCGTGTTACAAAGATGCGCGGGTAGAGTTCGCGTGTGACACGCACATAGGGATAGCTCTTGTCGTCCTTCAGCAGAATGTTGTAGCGCGGGGCATGCTGCTTGATCAGGTTGTTCTCGAGGATCAGCGCGTCAAGCTCACTTGCTGTCTCGATGCATTCCAGCGAAGCCGCGCGCCGAAGCATGACCGTGATCGTCGCCCTGCCATCCCCGCCAGCCGCGTAGCTCCTTAAGCGCTGGCGCAGATTGCGCGCCTTGCCTACATAGAGCACCTTGCCTTTTGTATCACGAAAAAGGTAAACGCCCGAGCGGCTTGGGTAAAGGGCAGGATCAAAGGTAAACACGGGCCTTAGCCCTCGCTTAGTTCCAGCAGCACGCCCGATGAGCTTTTGGGATGAACAAAGGCAATGCGCTTGCCGCCCGCACCCAGGCGCGGAACTTCATCAATCAGGCGGGCGCCCTCGGCCTTCAAGCGGGCCAGAGTGGCCTCGATATCGGAAACATTCAGGGCGATGTGATGCAGGCCGGGACGATTGCTTTCAAGAAAGCGTGCGATCGGGCTTTCCGGTGATGTCGGTTCCAGAAGCTCGATATGGCTTTCGCCAGCCTCGCCCATGGCCACCATCACCTGCTGATCGGCTACTTCTTCGCGCTCGTGGAAGTGCATGCCCAGCTGGTCGCGCCAGAAGCCAAGAGCTTCATCCAGATTCCTGACGGCGATTCCGATGTGATCCACACGACCGATCTTCATTTATCGTCCTCCATCAGTGCGGCGAAAGACTTTGTCCATCCGCTTGTAAAGGTCTTCCAGCTTGAAGACGCCTGTGTGCTCCAGCGGCAGAGCGTCCAGGAAGCGCCGACCGTAGCTTTTGTCGATCACGCGGCGATCCAGCAGCAGAAAGGCGCCGCGATCATCCTCGTGACGAATCAGCCGACCGAAGCCCTGCCTGAAACGTATCACAGCCTCGGGTACAGCCAGATCACCAAAGGGATGACCGCCCTCCAGTTTGACCTGCTCGCCGCGGGCTTCAATCAGCGGCTCGCCGGGCACATCAAAGGGCAATTTGGTCATGACCAGAAGCTGCAGTGTCTCGCCGGGCAGGTCCACGCCCTGCCAGAAGCTGTCGGTGCCAAGCAGAATGGCGCCCGGTTCCTGACGGAAACGCTCCAGCAGTTCATGGCGGTTGCCGTCCAGCCCCTGTCCGAAGACCGGCGTGCGTCTGGTGTCCAGCTCTTCCAGGAGCGCTTCGTAACACACATTGAGCAGGCCGTAGCTCGTAAAGAGCACGAGGGTGCCACGCCCATAGCGCTCGCTTAGGCCCTCCAGCAGCAGGGCCAGCTCACGGGCAAATTCGCGCTGACTCCAGCCGCTGCTTTCCGGCAGCCATGCGGGAACAAAGAAGCGCGCCTGTTTGCCAAAGTCAAAGGGGCTTTCATAGACTTCGCCCCGGGGCTTGGCGGGCAGAAGATCCAGACCGAGCCTGTGATGCAAAAAGTCAAAGGAATCATCGACCCTGAGCGTGGCGCTGCAAAGGACCAGATGCTTGAGGGCCATCCAGCAGCTGGTGGAAAGCTGCTCGCCGACATTCAGCTCCACGCGGTGGAAACTGCCTTCCTCGGTGCCCGGGTGAAGTTCCGTCCAGACGACCGAGCTGCTGCCCCAGCTTTCTTCAAGCAGAAGCCCCAGCTCTTCCAGATCCTGCGCCAGGTGATCGACCAGCGCTTCCAGTTCACCCACGCGATCGGGATCGGGCCAGCTCTTGCGCCACAGTTCACAAAAGCGGGCCAGCTGTTTAAGCAGCCCGGCAAGGCTATTCTTGCCCGACTCACTTTGTGATACAAGCTGCCTTAAGGGGTGATTTTCTTCGCGAATGCGGCACTTCTGCGTAAAACGCCGGCGCGCCAGATCCTCCCGGTGACGATCCAGCAGCAACTGATTCAAGCCCTGCCGGAGCTGTGATACAGGCTCGATGGCATCACGGCAAAGCCTGGCGGCTTCTTCAAGCTCGCTGAAGAGCTCGCTCGATCCCTCGCTTCGGCCGCCCATCAGATCCAGCAGGCGCTTCAGGTGTCCGCGACCCTTGGCCGCTGGATCATAGATCTGCCTTAGGCGAATCTCCAGCAGCTGCGGGCTGAAGGTGCGCTTCAGCTGCTGCTCGGCGGCCTTGACCAGATGATGGGCCTCGTCCAGAATCAGGCTGCTGTAATCGCCCAGCACTCCGTGATCCACGCCGATATCGCTTAAAAGCAGACTGTGATTGATCACCAGCAGCTGCGCGTCCTGACTTTCGCGGCGGCTATGCGCGGCCCAGCAAACCGGGCCTCTGGTGGGATGACTCTCGCGGCAGGCTGGATTGCGGCAGGTGCTGGACTCGCTCCTGACGGCCTGCCACAACCCCTGATTGTAGCGAGCGCGAAAACCACCACACTCTTCGACATCGCCGTTGCGTGTAACACGCGCCCAGCTGACCAGCGGCATCAGCTCGATGCGCTCTTTGGCTGAAAGGCGGCGAGGCGCTTCGTCAATCAGCTGATTCAGCCGGTGCTCGCAAAGGTAGTTGCCCCGGCCCTTCAGCAGAACAGCCTTCAGCGGCTGCTCCAGCAGGCGACCCAGGAGGGGAATATCCTTCTCGAAAAGCTGGTCCTGCAGGTTGCGCGTGTAAGTGGAAACCAGCACCGGCCCTTCATGCTTTTCGCTAGCCTCGATACCCTTGATCAGGGCGGGCAGCAGGTCCACCCCCGCCTTCTCCAAGGCGCCGAACAGGGCGGGCAGCAGGTAGGCAAAGGACTTGCCCGTTCCTGTGGCGGCTTCCACGGAGAGCGTTGCCGGCCCGCCCACCACGGGGCTGTCACACAAGGTCTGCCAGACCGCTTCGGCCATTTCCAGCTGCTGACTTCGTGGGCGGAAGTCTTCCAGCCCTTGACTTAAGCGACCGCCTTCCCCGAACCATTCACTCCAGCGAGGTCGCTTGAAGCTGCCGTGATCGCCTTCCCGCTGATAGACATGACTGCGTGATACAGGCTGCTGGCTGGCCCAGTCGCCAACCGCGCCCTCCGCTTTGACCTGCTCCAGCAGCTGGGTGAAGATGATTTCGGCGGGATCATCTGTATCACGGATCAGCGTGCACAGCGCCCTTAAGAGCGGCAGATCCAGTCCAATGGCCAGCCGGAGCAGCTTGAGCAGCAGTTCGCCCGCCACCCGCGCATCATCCAGCGCGCGATGGGCACTGCCCTGATCCAGCTCAAAGAAACGGGAAAGGTCTTTCAGGCGATGGCCCGAAAGGCCCGGCACAAGAATACGACCCAGTGTCACGGTGTCCAGCGAAGCGCGGGAAGCCATCCAGGGTAGTTTCAGCCTGCCCGCCCAGCGTTCCAGAAAGCCGCGATCGAAATCCAGATTATGCGCCACCAGCGGAAGATCACCCAGGAGCTCCAGAGCTTCTGGCAGGACCTCCGTGATCCGCGGGGCCTTTTTCAGCTCGGACTCGCGAATGCCGGTCAGCTTTTGAATGCGCAGCGGAAAGGCGCCCTCGGGCCGGACGAGCTGGCTGTATTCCTTGACCAACTCGCCCTTTTCGAAAAGAGCGATGCCGATTTCCACAATCTCGCAGCCCGGTTCCAGACCGGTGGTTTCCAGGTCAACGGCGGCAAAGCGCTCGAGGCCTGAAGCCTTCAGCAGCTGTTCAAGTCGCGAGATGGTCAGGCCTCCCGCCAGCGAAGCACGGGCTGCTTGACCGCGCGCACATCATCCAGCCGCCTGACCGGCGTCAGATTGGGCGCGCTATCCAGTTCGGGAGCCTTCGCTTCGCATTCGCCGTGAATCTGCCGCATGGCATCGATGAAGCGATCGAGGGTCTGGCGGCTTTCCGTTTCGGTCGGCTCGATCATCAGCGCTTCCGGCACGATCAACGGAAAATAGGTCGTGGGCGCGTGCAGGCCGAAATCCAGCAAGCGCTTGGCCACACTGCTGGCCTTGTAGCCCAGCTTGCGCTGATTGATGGCACTGAAGACCACTTCGTGCATGGGAATGGCCGGGAAGGCCAGCTTGTAGAGATCCTGCAGGCGGGCCCGCACATAGTTGGCGTTGATGATGGCGTTCTGACTGACCGCGGCCAGGCCTTCCGCGCCAAGCCGGCGAATGTAGGCGTAGGCCCGGACCAGCGCGCCGAAATTGCCGAACCAGCCGTGAACACGACCGATGCTGAGCTCGCCCGGATCCTGCCAGCTGAAGCTGTCGCCTTCCTTTACCGGAATCGGACCCGGCAGGAAGGGTGCCAGACAATCCTTGACCACCAGCGGGCCGGCACCCGGACCACCGCCGCCATGGGGCACGCTGAAGGTCTTGTGCAGATTGATATGCATCACGTCGAAGTCCAGATCGCCGGGACGCACAATGCCCAACAGGGCGTTCAGGTTAGCGCCATCCATGTAGGAAAGGGCCCCGACCTTGTGCACCATGCGATTGATTTCGGCGATGTGCTTCTCGAAGATGCCGACCGTGTTCGGGTTGGTGATCATGAAGGCGGCCACATCTTCATCCAGTGCGGCCTCCAGCCGCTCCAGATCGATGCAGCCATCGGGCGCGCTCTTCAGCTGCACAACCTCGTAACCGGCCATCGCGATCGAGGCGGGATTGGTGCCGTGAGCGCTGTCGGGTATGACGACCTTTTTGCGGGGATTGCCTTTTGATTCGTGGTAGCGGCGAATCATGAAGAGCGCGGTCAGCTCGCCATGGGCACCGGCCACAGGCTGCAGGGTGACGGCATCCATTCCGCTGATCGCCTTGAGCTGCTCGCCCAGCTGCCAGAGCATACTGAGCGCACCCTGCGAATCGGCGGCCTCCTGCGCGGGATGCAGGCGTGTCCAGCCGGGCAGCAAGGCCAGCGCGTCATTGATCTTGGGATTGTACTTCATCGTGCAGGAGCCAAGGGGATAGAAATCCTTGTCCACATGATGATTGAGTGTCGAAAGCGCCACATAGTGACGGACGACCTCGCCCTCGGCCAGCTCGGGCAGGGCAGGGGCCTTGCCGCGCAGGCCGGCAGAGGGCAGACGGGGCTTAAGTCCGCCAAAATCCGCGCCATCCATGCGCGCCGTAAAACTTCCGGCGCCGGGGCGACTCTTGTCGAAAATCAGCTGTGGCATGTGGCCTCCCCTGCCTGCTCAAGGGCCTGCAGATAGCGTTCCAGATCCTGCTTTTCCTGAAACTCGTTGACGGCAATCAGCAGTCCCTCGGCGCTGCCGGGCAGCGGCAGTCCGGCCAGAATACCTGCTTCGCGCATCTGGGCGATCACCTTGTCGCGCTGAGGGATCCTGACGGCAACTTCGCGGAAACGCTCGCCTTCGCCAATCAGTTCGTAGCCATTTGCCTTGAGCGCATCGGCCAGCCAGCTGGCGCGCGTGTAAAGGCTCTGCGCCTTGTCCTTCAGGCCTTCCGGCCCCAGCAGGGCCAGATGGATGGTGGTGAAGGTGGCCACGAGGGCTTCGTTGGTGCAGATATTGCTCGTGGCCTTTTCGCGGCGAATGTGCTGCTCGCGGGTCTGGAAGGCCAGCACATAGCCGGTATTGCCTTCAGTGTCCAGCGTCTGGCCGATCAGGCGACCGGGCACCTGCTTGACCCATTCTTCACGCGTGGCAAACAGGCCGATGTAGGGGCCGCCGTACTGCAGGGGCTGGGCGATCGGCTGGCCTTCAGCCACCGCGATGTCCGCACCCGCTTCCCCCGGACTCTGGAAGAGCGCCACGGCAATGGGATCAAAGACCTGAATCAGCAAGGCACCGGCCTCGTGGACTGAAGCAGCCAGCGCGGGAACATCTTCCATCAGGCCGTGAGCATTGGGACTTTGCACAACCAGCGCGGCCAGATCCTCGCTCAGCTTTCCGGCCAGCATGGCGGGCGTGGTAGCCGCTGCTTCTTCCATGAATTCAATGGTAATCGAATCCTTGAGCGGGTGGAAGTAGGTGACCAGCACTTCGGCCCAGCGGGAATAGAGGCTGCCGCAAACCAGCACGCGACCCCTACCCTTGCCGGCCACGGAAAGTGCCATGCGAATCGCTTCAACCAGCGCTGTGGCGCCGTCGTAAAGGCTGGCATTGGCAATCTCCATGCCCGCCAGCTCGGCGATCATCGTTTGAAACTCAAAGACGGTCTGCAGCGTGCCCTGACTGACCTCGGCCTGATAGGGCGTATAGGCCGTGATGTACTCGCTGCGCAGGGCCAGGCTTTTGACAGCCTCCGGAATGTGCGTGACAAAGGCCCCGCCGCCCAGGTAGCAGTCCTGCGGCGCAACGGGCAAGTTCTGGGCAGAAAGCTCCTCGACGTGACGGGCCAGGGCACTTTCCGGCAGCGCGGGAGGCAGCACGAGGCCGCCCTTCAGGCGCAGTTCACCCGGAATGTCCTTCAGCAGGTCCTCGAAAGAGCCGACGCCGATCGTGGCCAGCATTTGGGCCCGATCCTGATCGGTATTGCTGATATAGGGCATGGTTCCCCTCTTGGGCGGTAAAGACAGACGGCGGCCCACCACAGTAGCGGGCCGCCGCGAAATTGCGTGATACAGCGTCCGCTAGATGTTCACGTGCTCTTCGTAATCGTCGGCACTCATCAGATCATCCAGCTCCGAGCTGTTGCTGTACTTGATGCGATACAGCCAGCCCTGACCATAGGGATCGGTGTTCAGGGTGTCGGGCGAATCGGGCAGGTCTTCGTTGACCTCGACAATCTCGCCTGAGACGGGGGCGTAGATGTCGGCCGTGGCCTTGACGGCATCGATCGTGCCGATCGCGTCGCCCTTCTCAAAGGTTTCGCCCACGTCCACAAGCTGAACGTCGACAATATCACCCAGCTCGCCCTGGGCGTAATCGGTGATACCGATCGTCAGCGTGTCCGCCTCGACCATGACCCACTCATGCTCTTCGGTGTAGAGCAGATTTCCGGGAATGTTGCTCATGACGCTCTCCGACTATTGGGACGAATCAGGGAAAGCCCTGTCGTCTATTCCTCGTTGTATGTCCAGCTTTCAAGAAACTTGATGTCGAAATCACCCGATCGGAAGACCTTGTCCTTCATCAGCTTGAGATGGAAAGGAATGGTCGTGCGAATGCCTTCGATCACATATTCGCCAAGGGCGCGCTTCATGCGGTCCACGGCCATTTCACGCGTGGGGGCATGCACAATCAACTTGCCCAGCAGACTGTCGTAGTTCGGCGGAATGCTGTAGCCCTGATAAACATGGCTGTCCACGCGCACGCCGATGCCGCCCGGAATGTTCAGCGCGGCGATGGTGCCGGCAAAGGGCATGAAGTTCTTTGCGGGATCCTCGGCGTTGATGCGGCACTCGATGGCATGACCTTCGAGGTGGATGTCTTCCTGCGAAAGGCCCAGCTTTTCGCCCGCAGCCACCATGATCATACGGCGGATCAGGTCCACGCCCGTGACCATTTCTGTAACCGGGTGCTCCACCTGAATGCGCGTGTTCATTTCCATGAAGTAGAACTCGTCGTTCTCCAGCAGAAACTCGATGGTACCGGCGCTGTCGTAGCCCACCTGATGACAGGCTGCCACGGCGGCCGCGCCCATGCGCTCACGCAATTCGGGACTGACGGCCGGGCTGGGACTTTCTTCAACCAGCTTCTGATGACGGCGCTGAATGGAACAGTCGCGCTCGCCCAGGTGAATGGCGTTGCCGTGCTTGTCGCCCATGACCTGCACTTCCACATGGCGTGGATGGGTCAGGTACTTCTCCAGATAAAGTCCGGGATTGCCGAAGCCAGCCTCGGCCTCGGCGCGGGCCGTGCTCCAGGCGCTCTCCACATCGGCCTCACTCTGGGCTACACGCATGCCGCGTCCACCGCCGCCTGCCGTGGCCTTGAGGATGACCGGATAGCCGATTTCGCCTGCAAGTCTGCGGGCCTCTTCCAGGCTTTCCACCAGACCCTGGCTGCCGGGAATCACCGGAACGCCGGCATCGCGCATGGTCTGCTTGGCTACGGCCTTGTCGCCCATGCGGCGGATCACATCGCCAGCGGGACCGACAAAGGCAATGCCGTGATCGCGGCACATGTCCGAGAAGTC
>CAYFPS010000033.1:19759-23411 GCA_964345075.1 uncultured Bacteroidaceae bacterium
GGAAAGGAAACCGTAACCGGGATGCAGGGCGTCACAGCCCGTCAGGTCTGCGGCGGTCAAAATGGCGCGGGTGTCCAGATAGGATCTGGCCGAAGGTGGCGGTCCGATGCAGACGGCCTGATCGGCAAAACGCACGTGCAGGCTGTCGGCATCCGACGTGGAATGGACGGCAACACTCTCGATGCCCAGTTCCCGGCAGGCGCGAATGATGCGCAGAGCGATTTCGCCGCGATTGGCGATCAGCATGCGCTTGAACATAGGGCCTCCCTACAGGGCTTCCACGCGGAAAAGGACCTGCTCGAACTGAACGGGCTGTCCATTTTCCACAAGGATTTCCACGATGCGTCCCCCCTGCTCGGCTTCGATCTCGTTCATGATCTTCATCGCCTCAAGGATGCAGAGGGTCTGGCCCTTGGTGATTGTATCACCGACGGCGACAAAGGGAGCCGAGTCAGGGTTGGGTGCGGCATAGAAGGTGCCGACCATGGGTGCCTTGATCTCGATCAGATTGCTCGCGGCGGCCGGGGCTGCTTCGGCCGGAGCGGCCGCATCAGCGGGGGCTGCAGGAGCGGCGGCAGGCAGCGGGGCGGCCTGAAGCTGCGGCATGGCGACGGGTGCGGCCGGGATATACGTACCGACACCAACGCCTTCGATACGAATGCTGAAGTCGCCTTCTTCGATCTCGAGGGAATGAATGCCGGAGCCTTCAACCAGTTTGACGAGTTTGCGAATCTCGTTGAAATCCATGCTCAGTCCTTTACGCGTTCGACATATTCGCGCTTCTTCGTATCCACGCGGATCTTTTCACCTTCGCCCACAAAGAAAGGCACCATAACGGTGGCACCCGTCTCCAGCTTGGCCGGCTTTTTGGAGCCGGAAGCCGTGTCGCCCTTGTCGTTGGGCTCGGTCTCGAAGATGACCAGGTCCACGCTCTGCGGCAGCTCGAGGCCCAGCGCTTCTTCACCATGGAAGAGCACGTCGACATTGGTGTTTTCCTTCATCAGATCGATGACTTCTTCCACCAGATGAGTGGGCAGTACGGTCTGATCGTAGGTCTCGTTGTCCATGAAGATGTAGCCAGTGGGATCCTGATAGAGGTACTGCATCTGGCGGCTCTCAAGGCGGACGATTTCAATCTTTTCGCCCGCGCGGAAGGTCGGATCCAGCACCCTGCCGGTGCGGACATTCTTGATTTTGGTGCGGACGAAAGCGCCGCCCTTGCCGGGCTTGACATGCTGGAATTCGACGATGCGGAAAATCGCGCCGTCGTGCATGATGGTCAAGCCATTGCGAAAGTCAGCCGTGCTGGCCATGGGTCTCCCCGCATTTTTTTCTGACAAGCTGGCAATGTACGAATCAAAGGCAGGGAAAAAAGGCCGCAGGCCTTGACAAAGGCTGATCCAATGAGAATTGATGAGGATTGAGTGCAGAATAATGCATCAAGCGCTGGCACCATCCCGACATTCTTCACTGGGTGCCCGCCATTCTCTTCAGCATCTCATCTTCGTCAATCACTTCGACGCCCAGAGCCCGGGCCTTCTCCAGTTTGGATCCGGCAGCTTCACCCGCGATCAGCAGATCGGTTTTGCTGGAAACAGAAGCAGCCACATGGGCGCCCAGCGCCTCCAGTTTCTTCTTTGCCTCGCTGCGCCCCATCTGCTGAAGGGTGCCGGTCAGGACGACGGTTTTGCCGCTGAAGGGCGAGTCAGTGGCCTTTTCGGCACTGTGGCGCTGGCCAAGGTCGAAGCCCGCTTCGCCAAGGGCGGCAAGCAGCCCCTGGCTTTCTTCACGCCTGAACCAGTCCGCGACGCTGGCGGCAATGGCCGGACCAATGCCGGGCAGGGCGAGAATCGCTTCCTGATCGGCCTTGCCCAGTTCATCAATGCTGCCAAAGCCTTCCAGCAGCTGTTTGGCCACGCCCTCACCCACATGCCTGATTCCCAGTCCAAAGAGCAGGCGGGCCGCTTCGGCACCAAGACTGCGCTGGATGGATGCCATCACATTGGCCGCGCTTTTTTCACCCATGCGCTCAAGGCCTTTCAGCCCATCGGCCTTCAATAGATAGATATCTGCGATGCTCTTCAGCTGGCCGGCTTCAATCAGGGCGGCGATCAGACTTTCACCCATGCCTTCAATATCCAGAGCCTTGCGTGATACAAAGTGCTCGAGGCTGGCCTGCAAGACGGCCGGGCAATAGGGATTGGAGCAGCGCAGGGCGACGGCGCCTTCTTCCTGAAGCACCTGGCTGCCGCATTCGGGACAGGCTTCGGGTGCCCGGGGCAGGCGATCACTCTCTGGCGAGGGCTGGCCGGGTGCCGGACCCGTCACCTTGGGAATGACATCACCACCCTTTTCAACCAGAACCTGCATGCCTGCGGCAATGCCCTTGCGCTGGACCTCTTCCAGATTGTGCAGAGTGGCGCGGGAAACCGTCGATCCGGCCACGAAGACCGGCTCCAGCTCGGCCACGGGTGTAAGGATGCCCGTTCGGCCAACCTGCCAGCGGATCTCCTTCAGGCGTGTGACTACTGCCTGCGCGGCAAATTTGCGGGCCATGGCCCAGCGCGGGGCCTTGGCGGTAAAGCCCAGCTCGTCACGGGCCGAGATGCGATCCAGCTTGACCACTACGCCGTCCACATCCAGCGGCAGGGTCGGGCGATCTTCCTCCCAGCGGGCGCAATAAGCGTGAATGGCGGCTTCATCCTCCAGCCTTTCGCCATGGGGAAAGACGGGCAGGCCCAGCTCGCTCAGCCATTGCATGCGCTCGTGCTGACTATCGGGAAGACCTTCGCCCGTGATACGCGCTACATCGTAAAGGTAAACGGTCAGCGAGCGGCGCTGGACTTCTGCCGGATCAAGCAGCTTCAAGGAACCCGATGCGGCATTGCGCGGATTGACCAGCAGGGCCTCGCCCTTTGCCGCGCGCAGATCGTTCAGGCGCTTGAAGGCGCGGTGCTCCATGACGACTTCGCCGCGCACCAGGAGCTCGGCCACCGGGCGCTTCAGGTGAAGGGGCAGGTTGTGCAGAGTGCGGGCGGCAGCCGTGACATCCTCGCCCTCGATGCCGTCGCCGCGGGTGGCGGCCTGGACAAGTTCACCCTTGTGATACAAAAGGGAAATGGACACGCCGTCCAGCTTGAGCTCACAACTGCAAGCCGGAAGTTTGCTGCCGAAAAGGTCTGCCTGATCGCTGGCCTCTTCCGCGGAAAGGCGGTCGAGAAAGTCCTTCAGCTCCTCTGGCGAATAGGCGTTGGCCAGACTGTAGAGGCGGGGTTCGTGCTTGACCAGGGGCCGGTTCGATTCCACCGGACTGCCCACGCGGCGGCTGGGTGAATCGGGGGCCAGCCAGTCCGGGTGTTCGGCTTCAATGGCCTCCAGCTGCCGAAGCAGCGCATCAAAGGCCTCGTCACTGATTTCCGGGGCGCTTTCGATGTAATAGAGCCGGCTGTGACGATTGAGCTGCTCAACCAGCCTCAAATATTCCTGGCGCGTGGCGCTCACTCATCCTCCTCGGATGAAAAGTGAATCAGGCTGTGCAGCGGCAGGCCGGCCTTCTCCAGACGCTTGCGGCCGGGCAGGAAGTCCAGCTCAACCACGACCAGCGCCGCCTGTGATACACCGCCCAGCTGCCGGACCAGGTCGGCCGCGGCGA
>CAYFPS010000033.1:23421-24503 GCA_964345075.1 uncultured Bacteroidaceae bacterium
GTGCCGCCAGTGGCCAGCAGGTCGTCTACGATCAACACGCGCTCGCCGGGCTTGATTGCGTCCGCATGGACATGCAGCGAGTCGAAGCCGTATTCCAGCTCGTAGCGGCATTCCACCGTTTTCCAGGGCAGCTTGCCCGGCTTGCGTGCCGGGACAAAGGGCTTGCCAGCCTTTAGCGCCATGGCCGCGCCAAAGATAAATCCGCGGCTCTCAATGCCCATGATGCAGTCCCAGCTCTCTGCGGGCACAAGCTCAAGCAGCCCATCCACGCAGGCGCCAAAGGCCTCCGGACTGGACAGCAGTGGCGTGATATCCTTGAAGCCGATGCCCGGCTTGGGAAAATCCATGACGGTGCGAATGCGGGATTTGAGGTTCATGGGTTATCCTTGTTTGATCGAGGTGTCGGAATGGGGTGGGACGGGGTGTCGGACGCCATGTCGGACGCGAGATGTCGGACACCATGTCGGACGTCGAGTGGGACGAGATGTCGGACACCATGTCGGACGCCGCGTGGGACATGACGTCGGACACCATGTCGGACGTGGTGACGGACGTAGCGTCGGACGTAGCTTTAATTCTTCCGTACACTCCACCCCCTCTGTCAAGCTTCTGGAACAGTCGAGAAGTAGCCAATTCCTGTCACGAAATCAGGACTCATTCGAGTATCTGCGTGGGCTCTCCGGAAAGTCTCACTCTTGTCACGGCCACGACTAATCGCGCCATTTCTCGTAGAACCTGCAAATGACAGGATGAATCGCCCTGCCATGCTAACGGACCGAAAAGCCTTTGATCGCCGGGAGCTCGAGCTTGCGTTGACTTGCCTCTGTAATGCGAATGCGACCTGGCCCGAACATCAGTTTTTCCAGCAGCTGGCGCACATGCTCCTGCTCGCCTTGCAGCACGGCTTCGACGGTACCATCAGGCAAATTGCGTACCCAGCCGTTCAGGGCAAGCTCGTGGGCCAGCTTGTTGCACAGGTAGCGAAAACCCACTCCCTGCACGCTGCCATGAAAGATGACCTGTTCGGTACGGATCAGTTCTTCCACCGCAAACTCCCTCTCAATCTTCGTCTTTTAGCTCAC
>CAYFPS010000034.1:0-24342 GCA_964345075.1 uncultured Bacteroidaceae bacterium
TGGAGGTGATTGATCCTGCTTTCAGCCGCCGCTTCGATTACAAGCTGGTCTTTCCCGAGCCGGGTGAAGGCGAGCGTGAAAAGATCTGGCGCGCCCATCTGCCGGCGGGTGTACCCCTGCTGGAGGAGTTGGATTTTCAGGCGCTGGCGGCGGACTTTGCCTTCAGCGGTGGCCAGATTGCCCTGGTGATGCGCAACGCCATTCACGAGGCCGCCACCCGAGGTGATGGACTGGCCATGCGCGATCTTTATGCCGCGGCGGAAGTCGAGCTGCGCGGGGCCTTTCTCAAGCCGAATGGTCGCCCGTTGGGCTTTCTACGATCCGATGCTGCCTGAAGGGGCCAGGGATGAGCTTCAGGGCAGCCTTGCATTGGGCATTCAGCGCTGACTGGAGTGAACACTGCCAAAAACCCCGGCGTGGTTCACGGGCCTTTGCCCGGTCTGGAGAAGACCGGGCCTGCACCCTGGCTGTCCGGTTGTCACAGGCTCCTGCTGCTGGCTACCTCCTTTGAGTGGCTTCCCTGTCCACAACGAAATGGCCGATTTCCTTTTCAACTTCCGTGATACCGCTGCTGGTTTTGATGCTCAGGTCGCGAATGGCAGCCACAGAACTGCTGATACCCTTGTTTTCACGAGTTATCTCCGTGATACCGCCAAGCACATCGCCACTGATGTTTTGCAGGCGTTGCATTTTGTCCAATATGCTGCGGGAGGCCATCGCCATTTCACTGGATCCGCTTTTGACCTCCTGCGAAACTTCATTCAATTCGTTTACGGCCTCGACGATCCTGTTGCCCACTGTGCCTTGATCCAGAATGTTGGTTTTGATCTCTTGCTCGCGCCCACGTACTTCCGAAACCGATCCCCGCAGCAACTCAAAGGAGTTCTGGGCCTGTGATACACGTTCAACCGTAGTGCTCATCAAGGCTTCAAAACTGGCGAGGAGCTCACCGATTTTGCGTGATTCAACCGAAGACGTCTCCGCCAGATGCCTGATTTCTCCAGCCACGACAGCAAAGCCCTGGCCGGCTGCACCAGCGTGTACAGCCTCAATTGTTGCATTCATTGCCAGCAGGTTGGTCTGGCCAGCGATGTTTCGAATGACACTGTTTGCCTGAAGGAGGTCCTTGGACATGGCCACCAGGTCTTCGATCGTGCGTGTTACATCCTGCAGGTCACCGTAACCTTTTTCAGTTTCTGCATGGAGGCTTTCAACACTTTCCAGATTTGACTCGACATGGCCGGTGACGGTCGTCAGGTCATCGATCATGGTCTCAAAGGATGAACGACTGCTGGCAAGGGCTTTCGTCTGCCGATCAATGTTTGTGTCCAGGCGGGTGATGCTGCCAGTGATTTTCTCCAGTGTCAGCCCGATCTCTCTTATCTCTTCGCTCTGAGTATCTATCTGCTCCTGCACGTTCTGGATGTTGTTGTTGATCTCATCTACTGCAGAGTTCGTGCTTTCCACATTGCTGTTGAGGGCATCTCCCGAGCGCCTGAGCAGATCCATGGAGACATAAATACGCGAGATGATGCTGTTAAGGCTGGCGACAAATTCATTGAAGTGCACGGCCAGCTGCCCGACTTCATCGTGAGTGCGAACCTCCAGCACACGCGTCAGATCACCGCCTTCACCGGCAACCTCCTTCAGAGCCTGAGTCGTCATGCTGAGCGGCCTCAGGAAGTGTCGCAGAAAAAAGGAGACGACCAGCAGCACAAGCATGATGCCCACAACCGTGTTCAGCACATAGAGCCTGGTGACAAAGCCGGAGAAGGCCCGGACCTCCTTGAGCGGAACAACGGTACCGGCAATCCAGGGCTTGTCGCAATTGTTGAAGTAAATCGGCACCAGTGTTTTCATCATGCGCAAGCCGGTGGCTACGGAGAGGGCTTCAAAACTCTCGGCATTACCGCTTTGTAAATGCGTGATACACGCTTGCCTGATTCGGAATCGGGCTTCTTCCATTCAGGTGCGATCTTGCCGATGCGGTCATGAAAGGGATGCGCGACCACAATCCCGTCGTGTGATACAATTCGACCAAAACCTGATTCAAAGAACTTGATTTCTTCCAGCGAGGCCTGAAGGTCACTCGACCGAAAATCAATGCCGACAATTCCCAGAAATCCTTCGCTGTTTGTAATGGCCACAGCAGCGGAAATGATCATGAGCTCTTCACCGTTAATTGTCTCCGATTGAGGTTCCCGGACCATCGTTCCGCCAGATCTTTTCAGTTCGTCCGCAAGCTGCAGGCGTTTATTGATGGATTCCTGATCCTTGACCGCAACAAGCTGGATGGCCCCATTTCTGCGAAGCAAGCGCGGTTGAAAACGACCTGTGGCGGTGCTTCCACGGGCAAGGTCTCCCTGAAACTGCTGGTCCAGTCCATCCAGCGCATCGGGATCCCAGATGGACCAGACCGATGAAATGGAAGGATTCCGCTTCATGAATGCCTCGAGAAGTTCCATGGCTGACTGGCGGCGAAGTTCAGCGGGTAATTGCTTGAGAGATGCCAGTGCCCTGTCAGGGCCGTGGCTTCGGCCAGCTGCTGATTGACCATTTTTTCAGCTGAGGTCGCGTACTCTCGGGATAGGGCCTCCATGTAGTCAATCGCCTGTTGTTGACTGTTTGAGGCAACGAGGCGCAGGACCATGGTTCCACTGACCGCCAGCACAATCACAACGATCAGGAAAACCGTTGCGATCATTTTCAATTGTAGCTTTGAACGCAGCTTACTCAAGATCATGTGGACGTCCCCTGCATGATGTGGATTTCATGGTGCTGAAGGGGGATGTACAGTCTATCGGCAGGGCATGGGGGAGAATTAAGAATGAGTTGTCAGTAGCAATAACTTTTTGCTGAGCTGCCTTAGTTCAGCTTCACCCCGCCCTGTTGAAGCCTGCTCTTCAAGACCATTGTCCGGGAATCCATACCTTTGCATTCGGCCTTCAAACAGTCACAGCCGCTCACACAGCAAATGAAAGCACCATGTCCACCGACTTGATTCAACTTCTGGCTTATGTCCTGCTTGCGCTGGGCGTCTCGTTTCTCTGTTCCATTGCGGAGGCCGTGCTGCTGAGTATCACGCCAGCCTATATGGAAGGTCTGGAGCAGGGCAGGCCGGGACAGGCAGCGCTGCTGAAAGAGGTCAAGCTTGAGCGCATCGAGCAGTCGCTGGCGGCCATTCTCAGCCTGAACACCATTGCCCACACTGTCGGGGCGATTGGTGCCGGTGCAAAGGCCACGGCAGTCTTCGGCAGCGCCTGGTTCGGGCTTTTCTCGGCGGTGATGACGCTGATGATTCTGCTGCTTTCGGAGATCCTTCCCAAGACCATCGGCGCTCTCTACTGGACACAGCTTGCTCTGCCAACAGCCTGGTTTTTGAAGATCCTGATTCGCGCGATCTATCCCGTGGTCTGGGTCTGCGAAGGCCTGACTCGACTTGTAACACGGGGACGGAAGGCGCATGTCTTCAGTCGTGACGAATTCCTTGCCATGGCCCGGCTTGGACTCAAGCATGGCGAGCTGAACGAAAGTGCGCTGAAGGTTGTCAGCCATCTGATTCGATTCAGCTCACGAAAGGCAGCGGATGCAATGACCCCGCGCACGGTGCTGGCCGCCCTGCCGGAGGCTGCCCTGCTGCGTGACTGTGAGGACTTTGTATCACAGCATCCATTTTCCCGCCTGCCCGTCTACAGGGAGGACATCGATCACATCAGTGGTTTCGTGCTTCGCGCGGATCTACTGGCAGCGCTGGCAGCTGGAGAAGGCCTGCGTCCGCTGACTGATTTCCGGCGGGAAATTCAGCCCCTGCCTGCCAGTCTGCCACTGGGCCAGGTCCTCGAACAGCTGCATGCCCGGCAGCAGCACATTGCGATTGTGATCGGTGAGTTCGGTGATACAGTGGGCCTGATTACGCTGGAAGACCTGCTGGAGAATCTGACCGGTATGGAAATCGTCGATGAACTGGACCCGGCCCCCGACATGCGGGGACTGGCCCGAAGTCGCTGGCAGGAAAGGGCCGGGCGCCTGAAGGGCAGAGTCTCCGACTGAATCTTGCCAGCCATTACTTGCGTGTGATGCTGCCCCCTGATTTTTCATCCTTTTCCAAGATGTCCGCTTGAGCATCGTCGATCCTTCATGGCCAATCCATGGGGAAAACGTGATTCGTTCAACCATAAATACAGTTGCGAAAGCTAAAAGATATTCAAGAGCTAAGTGCCAGTAATAGCATGATTTAAAGAAGATTATGACACACGATTTTTCTTGTGGAATTCACAGCAGGTGCTCTTTACCTTCCTGAATCATGAGTAGCCACCGGCTGCTCCACTACACACAGCATTCCTGATCATCCAAAGGGGGAACCATGAAAGGCAGAACGCTTCTGGCGTTTTTCGTCTCGGGTCTGGTGCTATCCGGCACGGCTCTGGCGGAAAGCTCCGTACAAGCCACACCCGCTGACAAGCAACTGACCCGCCTTGCAACAGCCCACGACAACACGGCTCTGGGGGCTCTTGAAGAAGAGCGCGTGGCCGCAATCGAGACCTTCGACTGGGGGCAGCGGGCCGACTTCGGCGAAAGGTTGCTGGCATACAACGAGCTCATGAAGGACTTCGAACTGCGCGAACTGGAACTCCGTGCGAGCCTGCTCGATGAACTGGGTCTGAATGAAGACGCGGCCCGGCTACGCTCCGAGTACGACAACAGGCAGGCAGGCAAGGAAGCCCTGCCACAGGCCGTTGAACATGACGCGCCGGCGGCGGCCGGGGAGGTGGTCAAATGAAAAAGCTGCTGATCCTTGCCTTGATGGCCGTGGTGGCCATGCCAACGCTGAAAGCTGATGAAGTCCGTCAGCACTCAGGCGTTTACAGTCCCGATCCGGGCTATGTTGATCCAGCCCAGACAGAAGCACTGGCTGCACAAGCTGCTCTGGAATCTTCAAATGAAGTGGTCCCGAGCCGTCTGGCAGTGCAGCTACAGGTTCTGGATGCTGCTGCCATGGCTGCGAGCAGTCCTGCTGAGCGCCAGCGACTGGAAGAGGAAATGCTGCTCATCAAGCAGAATGCCGAGCGGCAGCGGCTTGAAGACAGGCTGGCAGAGGCGCAGAGCGCCGGGTTGAATGAGGAAGCCGCAAGGCTTTCGCAGCTCCTTCTGGAATTTGAGGGCGCTGGCAGACCGGTCGAGCCCGGAGAGACCATTCCGCGGGATGCCCAAAGCGGCGAGGCGCTGGACGCCGGGAAGGGAGGTGCCCGATGAACACGCGGTTCACACTTGCCATGGGCAGCCTTCTGCTTTTGGCGCTTTCAGCCTCTGCCCTGCGCAATCCTGCCCTGATTCAGCAGGGCGAACTACCCCGTGACCAGTACCTGAATCTGACACATCCCGAGCAGGTACAGCTGGACAAGATTTGCGTGAAATTCAGTGAGGACACACGTGTCCGTCTGCGCGAGGGACGATTTGTATCACTGGAGAACTTCGATCTGAGTCTGGTGGACAAGTTCCTTGACCGGCATTCCGGCATTCAAACCGAGCGACTCTTTCAGTCCATGTCCGAGGCCGACCTGGACAAGTACATCGCTGATGCCGAGCGGCTTTCCGGCTACGATAATGCGGATCTGAACAACTGGTATCTCTTCTTTGTGCCACAGCCCAATCATCAGGCGAAGGCGCTTCTGGAGGAGCTGCTGGAGATTCCCCTGGTGCAGACCTGCTACTACGAGCCGGTTGTATCACCGGCCACCTGCGGAACCGATCCAGCCCCGACCACTCCGCTCTGGGAAGATTATCAGGATTACAGCGAAGCCGCTCCCACAGGGATCGATATCGACTATGCCTGGGCGCATTCAACCATGGGCAACGGCTCAAGCGGATACTGGTGGGTAGACATTGAGGGTGGCTGGTGCGAGGATCATGAAGATCTGGGCGCCTTCAGTGTGCTCAACCTGCCGGATTCCACCGACCCTGACTGGTACAATCACGGCACAGCCGTGGTCTCGATTGTCAGCGCCTGTGATGACGGCAAAGGAATCACGGGCCTGACGCCGGACTGCACAGCGCGGGCGCGTAATGTCTTTGGCCATGCCAGCACGGCCGACGCCATTCTCGCGGTAACATCGACACTGATTGAGGGCGAAACCTATGTGATCGAACTGCATGCGCAGGGTCCGTCGCAGGGAACGACCTGCCTCTGCAATTGCACCCAGTTTGAATACATCGCCATGGAGTACTGGACAGCCAACTTCGATGCCATTCTGGCCAATGCCACAGGAACAGATCAGCTGATCTGTGTCGAGGCGGCGGGCAACGGCTCGATGGATCTGGACTGGGCCGGTTACGGTGGCGCCTTTGATCTGGGCTATCGTGATTCACAGGCCATTCTGGTCGGCGCCGGTGAGCCGGGCGCGAGCCATGATCCCAGCTGCTTCACCAATCATGGAACACGCATCAGTGCATACGGCTGGGGTGGCGGTGTATACGCGGCCGGTTATGGTTCACTCTTCAACCAGACCGATTGCCAGCAGGACTACACCTATGGCTTCAGCGGAACGTCTTCGGCCACTCCGATCGTGACGGGTGCTGCCATTTCACTGGCCAACATCCACTACGAGCAGGAAGGTGTTCACGCTGCTCCCACGCTGATCCGTTCGCGCATTGGCATCAATGGAACACCACAGGCGAGCGAGTTTACGCATGAAATCGCCAACCTGCCCAACATGCGCGGCATCCTTGCACCGGATCTTGCGCCTTACACACCCGGCGGCTGGGGGAGTCCTGCGATTGCCAACAACACCTACGATGACCACACCGTGCCGGCCTTCCTCAACCCCTCACCGGACAGCACCTATTTCAGCTGGTCGCTGGTCAACTGGAGTCATTACAGCGACGCCGTCGACAGCCCGCTGAGCACCTTCTACATTGACGATGTATCACGCTGGACGGCCGGTTCAAGCCTGGCGAGCTACACTTCGACCTATGTTCGCGGAGTGAATCGCTTCATCAATGGTGGTCGCCATGTGGTGCGTCAGGAAGTGGATGCGGATGCCTCGCTGGTTGAGGGCAACGAGAACAACAATCGCTACACGGCCAGTTATTGCTGGGGCGGTTACGATCTGCTCAGCAACAGCCCGGCCAGCTTTGCCCGCGCACCCTACCGTTACCCCACGGGTTACAGTTACCCCTCCTGCGATGGCTTTGACAACGACGGTGGTCTCTCTGGCTTCTGGGAAGTCGCTGCCGTCATGCCTGCATCCACTGCCGATTACGATCTGCGTGTATACAACACCGCACCGACAGCCACCAGCGGCTACGATTACAGTTATCAGGGCAGTTCTTCAAGCACGACCTCAACCGACTTTGTCGTGATGAACCAGAACCAGGCCGCCGTAAGCAGCGCCTGGTGGGTGGGTGTTCATAACTTCAGCAACTCCGCTGAAGATTACACGGTCGAGGCGCAGGGCAGCGCCTATATAGGCTCGGCCCCCGCAACACAGACCTTGCTTGAGAGTGGAGATCTGGGTGTCGGCGAGATCTTCAATGTCTATGAGTTCTACGCAACGGCCGGGCAGCAGGTCTGGTTCCGGCTGGCCGGTGATGGCGAGGCCCCGGTCAGGCTGGCCGTATACGGTCCTTCAACCACTTATGACAGCTACAGTGGATATGACTGGCAGATTACATCGGACGCCACCACACCGGAAGCTCTTGGAACCTTTACCGCCACAGAGAGCGGCTATCATGGTCTGGTGCTGATCAAGCGCGATCGCGCCAACCTCGCCGCAGATGTGGATTACAACCTCTACTGGGGACTGGCCGCAAATCCTGATCTGGCTGTCGGGCTGCACGGCGACTATGATGCGGCCCTTGTTGCCAAGAATCTGGGCGACCCCTGTGGTGTTCTGCCCGCGCAGCTGAATGAAGGCGTGGCTGGTCTGGATGTCGGCATCAACAATCTGGGCAGTGGCTATGCCGCTCCTGGCTGGAACACGCGCTATCTGCTGGAAGGTCAGACGATCTACGATGGTGGCGATCGCAGTACGTGGATGGCCCCCAGTGGAACAGGCGCCTGGTGCGGAGCATCCATTGGCGTGGTCAAGGGCGGTCGTCACGAAGTTGGCGCCATCCATGATGTCTTCGGTGAACTGGCAGAGAGCAATGAAGCCAACAATCAAGGCTACACGCAGTACAGCTGGGTGCCTTATCCGCTGCTTACGCAGACACCTGTAACACGAAGCCCTGCCGCCAGCTGGCGCAACTTCAACAATCCAAATTATGCACTGCTGCCTGATTACAATCAGGATGGATACTCGACAAGCCTGCACTTCTGGACAGCCGTAGCTGCCGTGCCGCTGGGCACAAGCGATCAGGTCAATCTGCAGGGCTTCGATTATCACAGTGTGGGCATTGCTGATGGACTGCTGGGCGATGTCAGCTTCTCGTATACAAACGAGGGGCTGGTGTGTGTCAACGTGATGAACGGAAACACAGTCGGTTCTGTAACACGGGACTTTGGCGCGCACCAGAACATGGGCTGGCCCTCACATGTTCCCACTGACGACTATGTGATTGAGGCGTGTCAGAGTCAGGGTGATCTCTTGGTCGATAACAACTACGGACCCTACAGTGTAGCGTCCGGGCACCTTGTCGAGATCTACGACTTCTATGTTTCCGCGGCAGGCGACGTGCCCATGACACTGTTCAATGACGGCGATGCAGACCTTACCCTGATTGTCTATCCGCCTGGAAGCACCTATTGCGACTACTTTGATGCGCTGGTGCTAGGTGATACAGGCGGCCCGGGTGTGGACGAATCGGTCACCGTGAACTTTGCCAACACGGGATGGGCGGGCATCGTCGTTGCCAAACATGGTTACGAGGATGTATCACTGGAGGGTGATTACCGTCTGCGACTGGGAACACCACCCATGCCGGTTCCCGCGCCCATTACGGATCTGCAGATGACGGCCGTGGACTTCAGTGCCGGCAACGCTATCTGCGAGATCAACTTCACACCGGTCACGACCGATGTATCCGGCAACCCGCTGGCAGTGGATCATTATCGCCTCTATGCAACGCAGTTCAGCGGCTACGATTTCGGTTCGCCCTATGTGGAGGACCTTGGAACCTTCTTCAACGACGGCAACGGCCTGCTTTACTTCCACAACATCGGCTGGCTGAGCAATGGATTCATTTACCTGACAGCCGTTGACCTTGATGGCGTTGTGCTTGCTGCAAGTCCGGGGCTGCCGGTCGGCTGGGAGGAGCTGGCGCCTGTCAGCGCGAACGCGCAGATAGGTATTGAGAAAACTGAAAACTCAAAGGAATAGCTCGACAGACCTTGAAGACCTGTCGCGCTAAATGACATCGGCCCCGGAGCTTTGCTTCGGGGCCGTTTTTGCTGAAACATGGGACCAAAGCGGCAGCCATTTGCCACACTCCGCCCATGCGCACCTGGATACTCATTCTTTGCCTCCCCAGTCTGCTGGCAGCCCAGTGTCTGCTGGCCAATCCCAGCTTCGAGATTGCTCCGGAGCTGAACGGCTGGAATCACTTTGGTGATACAAGCCTCGCCACAGAGGCCCTGCACGGCTACAACAGTTTGAGGCTGGGGGGACTGCACGAGGTGCCCTGGCAGGTTTCCGCAGTCTGGCAGGAGCTGGAGGGTGAAGCCGGAGAGGTCTGGAGTTTCTCTGCCTGGCTACGTATTACGGCCGGGCAGCCGCTTCTCCAATCAAGCCGGGCTATCTTGAATCTCGAGTGGCGTGATACAGCAGGCAACCTGATTGATTACCAAAGCCACACTCTGGCTGACTGGGCTGACCCGACCAATGAGTGGATGCACGCAGAGGGCGAATTTGGACCAGCACCTGCAGGAACAGCAAGTGTTCATCTGCTGGCAGGCCTTTTGCAGGATCCGCAGGCAGCAGCAGCCGTGATACACTACGATCAACTGACCCTTTACAGCCACAACACGCCAACCATTGAAGAGGCGCAGTGGCTGGACTTTCCAACGGGCAACAGCCTGAGTTTTGCTGGGTACAACTGGCGCTTGAAAGGCAATGGCTGGTACGGCCCGGGCGATAACTGGTTCAGCGCAGATAGCCTGGCTGTATTCGCGGACGAAGATGGCCTGCACCTTGTGATACAGGAGCAGGAGGGCATCTGGCACTGTGCCGAACTGGCCCTCGAGCAGGCTCTGGGCAATGGTGATTACAGGTTGCAGCTTCGCGGTAACCTTGCGGGACTTGACCCACAGGTGGTCTTCGGCTTTTTTCTGTGGCAGTATCAGCGCTGCTGGCCTGAAGGCGCTGAATGGTGGAATCCCTACAACGAGATCGACTTCGAGCTGGGACGCTGGGGAGATGAATCCGCCCTGCCCGCGCAGATGGTCGTTCAGCCCTGGAATGCGGCCGGGAATCTTGAGCGCTTTGATCTGCCAGCGGGTGAAGATCAGCAGATCAGTCTGGCCTTCAGTTGGCAAGCGGATCAGATAGACTTCCGCTGCTGGGAAGGCGCGCTTGATCAGGAGGCGAGCGCAGTCACCATCCATCAGTGGTCTTATGCCGGCCCGCACATTCCCCGACCGGAAGAGCCGCGGCTTCATCTGAATCTGTGGAAGCTGGCGGGCGAACCTGCCTCTGCGCAGAGCCTGCTGGTTGAGGACTTTCAGTTTCTGCCTGTTGATGTTGAAGTTGATCCCATCACTGATCTGGCAATTCGTATCACGGATGCCAGAATTGAGCTCAGCTGGACTCAGCCGAATGCGGCCAACACCAGCATTGTTGAGCAGGCTATGGAACGGGCTGGCCCCTGGATTGTCGTGGCCGAGACTGACAGTGGCCATGTTCAAGTTGCCTGGCCCGGCCAGAAGGCCTTTTATCGAGTCCACTGGGAGTAGCTGAGGCTGGCGAGCTAGTCTGGTTTGCCGTTTATTCAGCTGGGTTCATGATATCACGGTCTACGGTGATACAATGGGATATGTCGATCCCCTTGATGGAATTGTCCTGGCAAAGACCAGTAACACCTGGCTGAATGTGCCTTTTAGCTCGATGCCATCACGTGCGACACTCGTCGTTACCGCCGAAGTTCCTGCGGCGAGATCGATGAGGAGATCAGAGGCTTGTCGCTAAGGGCTTTCTGTAGGTGACCGCATCCACGAGCACGGGGATCACAATCAAGGTGAGAATCGTGCTCGTTGCCAATCCACCCATGACTGCGACAGCAAGCGGGGAAAATCGCTCAGCCCCAAGAGCCCAACCCATTGCGAGAGGCGTCATACCGGCAATTGTTGAGATTGATGTCATCATGATCGGTCTGAAGCGAAGCGCGAGGGATTGTTTTAAGGCCGTGCGCTGATCGAGACCTTCCTCAATCAATCGGTTTGCCACGTCTATCAGCAGAATTGAGTTGTTGACGACAATTCCCACAAGCAGGATCAGACCAATCATTACAGGCATACTCACTGACATTCCGCCCAGGTACAGCGCGCCTGCAGCACCAATGAGTGTTAAGGGGATTGCTCCCATAACGGTTAAGGGTGTTCTGAAGGACCTGAACTGGGCAAGCAGTATCAGGTAAATGCCCAGCATGGCAACGATGAGCGCGCTCAGCATTTCCTGCCTTGCCTCGCGAATGTCCGAGTCTTCACCGGCCAATTCCAGCGTGTATCCTGAAGGCAGCGGCATGCGATCAAGCGCATCTTCAATATCCTTGGTGACAAAGCTTAGCGGCCTTCCATCATGGGTAGCTCGAAGTTCCAGCGTGGAAAGGAGGTTCTCCCGTGTGACAAGACCCTGAGTGAGCTTTTCTCTGCTGGATGAAAGAGCACCCAGGCGAGAAGATTTCTGGCCTGCCTTTCCAGACAGTCGCAGGTCCATGACATCCGTCAGGTTATGCTCTTGATCGCGGGAGAGCCTGACCCGAATGGGTGTTTCCGTTCCCATCTCGTCGCGCAGCAGGCCTGCAACCAGGCCGTCAAGTGCTGCCCGCATTTCAAAAGCCACGTGGCTGGGATCAAGGCCCTGTTCTGCTCCACGAAGATCCTGCAGCTCTATTTCGGTGCTTCGCTGGTCCAGACGCCAACTGCGCCAGGGATTTGTAACACCAGCGATGGGTGATACACGCTGCATGAGGCTGTCACCCAGGGCATCAAGAACCAGCACATCTTCGCCCTGCAACCTGACAACAATCGAAGAAGGCGTTGTGGCCTTGGCTGTGTTTCCTGACTCGCGTATCACAAGGTTCCTGATGTTTGGAATCTGCCTTAGCTTTTCGCGCAATCGATCCTGAATCTGCCAGATGCTTTCCTCGCGCTCCGTACGCGGAGTCCAGGTGATTGAGATCCATGCTTGAGTAGGCCCCTGTACACCTCCGGATCCCAGCGAGTGCATGCCTCTTTCATAGCCCATTTGAGTTGAGAGGCGCAGGAGTTCTGGTTCATCAAGCAGAATGCGCTCAACTTCTTCAAGCGTGTTGTCCGTTCCATCGAGTGATGTTCCGGAGGGAGTTTCAATCGTGATGAAGCTGGCACCACTGTCCATCTTGGGAAGCAGTTCCATGCCGATCGAGCGCAGGGTGAACAAGCCAGCGAGAAAGAGAATGAAGGCACTGGACAAGACAAGCCCACGGTGCAGGAAGGCCCAATCCAGCAGGCTGGCAGCGCTGTGACAAAGTTTGTCCATCAGCTGATTCCATGGTCTTGTCAGCTTTTCAGCCAATGAACCCGGCTTGTCTGGCTGCGCTCCCCAAACTGCGGTGAGGAGTGGGACAATCATCAAGGCGACAAGCAGGCTGCTCAGGAAGGCGATCATGAGTGTCAAGGCAAGTGGCCCGAAAATCTTACCTACAAAGCCTTTCAGAAACAGCATGGGCACAAGCACAACCAGCGTTGTGAGGTTCCCTGCAATCACCGAAAACTCAACTTCCCCTGCGCCCTTCAATGCTGCCTGGTACAGGGAAGAATTTTCTGTCTCGTATACGCGAGTGATGTTTTCCAATACGACAACAGAACTGTCTACTACCATTCCAACTGCTAGAATAATCGCGGTGAGGGTTACAATATCCAGCTGAATGTTCATCCAACTCATCAGCATGAAGGTGATGAGAAAAGACAAGGGCATGCTGAGGATCACAACCAGTCCGCGCTTCCAGCTGCCCAGGAATAGGAAAATGACTACAGCGGCCAGCAACAGGGCCTGCCAGACGCTCGCCAGCATATTGCCAACGACTTGTTGGGTGAAGCTCGCGGACTCTTCTGCCTCGAGGAAGTGAATCCCCGAATGTTCCAGAGCCAGAGATGAAATCCTTTCGCGCGCAGCCTCTACCACTTCAACTGTGTTTGCATCTTCCTGCCTGAAGATCTGCATGGCGATGGCAGCCTTGCCGTTTACGTGAAAACGCGAGTCATCATCCGAAACGCCGTGATTCACAGTGCCCAGATCACCAATCCTGAGAATGCGTCCCTGTCGTGTTACAAGAGGAATCAACGCCAGCTCTGCAGCACTCTTGCAGCGAGCATCCATGCGAAAGGAGGTTTGCCTGCCGGAACTGCGAATCTGTCCCCCCGGCAGACTGACATTGTTTTCGCGTACAGCCCTGTAGACTTGCGCGGGACTTAACTGCCAGAAATCGAGTTTATCCTGATCCAGCTCTATTGTGATCTGGGGAAGATTTCCACCAATAACATCAACAATTGCGACACCTGGTACTCGCTGCAGATCAGGCGCGAGGATATCCTCCGCCAACCTGCGGACGAGGCTCAAATCCTCTGCCATAACTCCAACGGTCATGATCGGGCGATTGCTGGTAGAGAAGGTCAGGACCTGCGGGTCTATTATGTCTGCGGGTAGATTTGCGCGAATCCGGCTGATGGCGTTTTGCACATCAATTGCAGCCAAAGCGGAAGATGTCGTGTATGCAAATTCAATTTCGACCAGTGATAGTCCATCCTGCGATGTACCCGAGATCCGTGATACAGCTTCAAGTGATGCACATTCCCGTTCAATCTGTTCCGTGAGAAGCTGTGCAACATCCTCAGCCGCAGCACCCGGATAGGCTGTCATGACATTCACCAGCGGTGGTGCCGTGTCCGGAAACAATTGAATCGGGAGCTTGAAGTAGGCAATCAGTCCAAATGCCAGAATGCCGAGTGTGAATGCCCAGATCGTGTGTTTGTGGCCAAGAGCAAACCGTGACAAGCTCATGGATTGAGCTCCTGTGATACAGCAAAGACCTCGATGCCGTTCTTAAGCTGTGCGAGATTGCTGGTTGCTACGAGTGTGTTAGGATCCAGATTTGGTGATACAGCCACAAAACCGCCTGATCGCAAGTGCTCAACGACCCGGATTTCGGCAGCCCGGTTTTCCTCGACCACATAGATCGAACTATTCCCGCTGCTTGTGATGACTGCTTCCTCGGGCACCAGGGTGTGCCCAGCGACTTCTCTTATCAGGAAATCAACGGCAATGGCCTCACCGCTGCGAAGTTCAGGGCCATGCCAGTTATTCAGTGGAATGGTGACGGTATAGCTGCGGTCAGGGCCTGTTGCGTGGGTAGCGACTTCCTTGACGAATTGCTCCGCGCAGTCACCCGTTGACAGTCGTAGACGGACAGCGGTACCCTGTTGAATCCCCGCGCGGAGATCTTCTGCCAGGACCTTTACTTCAACAACTCTTTCAAGACTGCCGAACACGGCGATGGCTTGACCCGGCATGAGGTGCTGGCCTGGTTCTACCAGCCATTCCAGAAGATGCCCCGCAAAGGGGGACCGCTCGGTTTTCCAGTCGAGGCGGCTTGTAGCCTCGTTGAATGCGGCCTCAGCCATCTTTGCATTTCGCGTGCTTGTGGCCAGTTGATCTTTGGTAAGAGCACCCTTTTTATTGAGGAGTACGTCTTCTTGCAATCGCTTCGACCAATATTCATGATCGGCCTTTAGCCGCCTGACCAGCGCTTCAAGATCTGCTGCTTCAATCGACGCCATTTCTTCTCCCGCGACCATCCTTGTGCCTTCCGGAACCATCAGCTTCGCTACTGTCCCTTGAAGCCTTGCATTCAGCACAAGTTCTTTTGCAGGACGAACGGTACCCAGATAGCCGATTGTTGAGGAGAGAGGCTCCTGCCTGGCCTTTGTAACACGGACAGCTATGATGGGCGAATCTGTGGAGGGGCCTTCAACGCCGCAAGCTGAAAGAATCAGCAAACTCAACAGAATTGCCTTCTGCAGCATGGTTCTCATCATGGGCGTGCTCATCATTGCAAGGCCTCCACTGTCTGCAGGATTATTTCCGTGGACAAGAGGCCTGCTGCCTGAAACCAGTCCACCTTTGCAATCAGGGCCTGGTGCCGCTTGTTGCTGGCCTCTGTTTCCAAGGCAAGTCGTTGCAGCTCATCTTCCAGATACTGATCAAGCGTGATGCGCCCCATCGTATACAATTCGCGCTGGGCATTGCACACTACGGCATGCTCAAAGGCTGACTGTTCCAGTGCAGTTGCTTGCATAAGGGCGTGCATCATTCTCAGCCGCGCCTTTTCGCGCTGACTGTTTGCATTCTGCTGCGCGGCGTCAAGACCCGTTTGTGCAGAACGTCTGGCTGCTTCTGCCTGACGTTGCTGGGCTTTTAGTTTTCCACCGGTGAACAAGGGCAAGCGCAGGTTCAGGGCAAGACTCCATTCATCGTGAAAGTCCAAATTGTCCCCAGCTCGTGTACGCAGATTTCCAGATGCCGTCAATTCAGGCCACGTAGCTCTTCTGGAGGCTTCCAGTGCCTGACTCTGCATTTCCAGACGATTTTGTGCTGCAAGAACACTGGCAGGATCGACCACTTCCATCTCGGGCAAGACAAGATCAAGCTGTATGTTCCGCTGAGGATTGATCTGTGGTTGAACTGCATGATCAGTTCCAAGAAGTGTGCCGAGTTGACAGGCTAGCAGCCACTCTTCTTCTGCAAGAGCCAGGCTGTCTGCCCGAATTCCGCCGATTGTCGACATCAGCCTGGAAAGGTCAGCTGTCCGAGCGCGGCCAGCAATGGCGTATTGCTCCAGATCGGCCAGACGCCTGTTGAGTAGTGTTGCGGTTGAATCAAGCAGTACTTGCCGATCACGAATCGACATGCTTTGCAGCCACACCTTTGCAATGGTTGTGAATAGCGCGTCGCGTGTTACAAGCAGCTCAAGATCTGCAACCGTACATGCTGCGCTCGCAGACTTGATGGCAGCGTGGTTTCGCCCCCCTCGAAAAAGTGACCAGTTCATGCTCAGGCTCATCTCATTCAAGTCGTCATCAAGCGGAGGAAAGACACCAACCTCATGTATGGGCAGAACGGTATTGTCTTCGCTGTAGCGTCGTCTGGTCAGCTCTGATGAAAAGCTGGGCCAAAGAGCAGATTCGGCAGCAGTCAGGATTTGCCTTTGCCGCTGAACTTCAGATTCTTCCAGCTTCAGCTGGTGGTTTTCCTGCTGACATTCTATGAGGGCCTCTTTGAGGCTAATCGTGGGCGCTCCATTGATCTCAGCCACGGCCGCTTGCCAGTGCAATGACACCAGTCCAGCGAAAAGGACGGCGAAGGGAAGCGTCAAATGCAATCGTTCGGTCATCAGCAAATTTCCTTTGTAGCATGACGAAGGGTGCTAGATTAACAAAACGTTTGTTTAAAAAAAGACGAGAGTGAAATAGATGAAAGATTCTCACAAGCCGTCATCCGCCCAGGATACTCGCCGGGCTCTGCTCGATGCAGGACTAAAGGGATTTGCCCGCTTTGGCTATTCAGGTACTTCAGTTCAGTCGATTACTGCTGCTGCTGGTGTCAACAGGGCGTTGATCAGCTATCATTTTGGTGGCAAGCGCGGACTGCTTGAGGCTCTGCATGAAGAAGTCTTCGCACGCATCAGTCCGCAGATGGAGCGCCTTCCTGACAAGGCCTTGACTGCTGAAGCAAATCTGCAAGAGTTCATTGCTGTGTTTGGCGAGCTGGCTTCCGTTGATCCAGACTTTCCGGTAATGCTTTTGAGGGGGCTGATGTCCGAAGATGAGGATCCGGACAGTCTGTTCTCGAGTCGTTTGCTTGAGTTCAATCGTGTCCTGCAGGCTATTCTTGGGAAAGGACAACGTGAAGGTGCTTTTCGCAAGGTTGATGTATTGATGACTCAGGCAAGCGTTCTTGGTAGTCTCCTCTTCTTTTTTGCAACGGAGGCCACTCGAAGTCGCCTTGCAAGTACTGGCAAAATCAAAACTGCTCCTCGGGCGCGCGACTTTGTGTCACATGTTCAGGATATGGCCCTTCGCTGGCTGAGTCCTTGATGAAGGCACATTGTGATTCGTGGCTGCATCTGCCAAGTTCACTGAAACACGCACCAAAGGAGCTGTCATGAGTCAATTGGACTGGGCCCTCTTTCGCAAGGGCTGAACAAGCTGTACGAGAACCCGTGAGGTTCTGGGTGATACACCCATCAGGCAGGAGCTTGACGCACGCAAGGAGAGCTTTGCTGTTGAGCAGGCCTGGGAACTGCTCAAGAGCGCCAGCCGCATTCGAATCGCAAAGGGCAAGAAGTTGGTGGAATTCAATCCTGCCTCGGACGATCAGGCTTTGATCCTGAAGCACGCGATTGGCCCCAGCGGAAATCTTCGCGCACCGGCGCTCAAGCGTGGTGATACATGGCTGATAGGACACAATGAAGTAGCCTGCCGCGAGCTGATTGCCTGATTGCTTCTGAAAAAAATGAGCGAGCCCACTGAATGGTGGGCTCGCTTTGTTTTTTGTCGTCCGGTTCTATTCGCGGCTGAAGAGGTAATAGACAGAAGGCGTTACCAGAGCCGTCAGCAGTGTGGAAGAGACAAGACCTCCCAGTATGACCACTGCCACCGGATGAAGGATCTCCTTACCGGGCTCATTGCCCGCAAGGAATAGCGGAAGCAGGGCCAGACCTGCTGTCAGAGCGGTCATCAAGACGGGCACCATACGCTCGGCCGTTCCCTGTATCACCAGTTCCTTGCCAGGCTGCCAGCCCTCATGTTCAACCATGTGGCGGTAATGACTGATCAGCATGATTGTGTTACGTGTTGCAATTCCGGTAAGCGTTATCAAACCGACCAGCAGGGCCACACTGACGGTGCCCAGTTTAAACCATGCCAGCAGAATGCCGCCCGCAAAGGCAAGCGGTACACTCAGCAGGACCTGCAGCACAAGACTGACACTTCTGAATTGCGAGTGAAGCAGCGCGGCCATGCAGAGGAGTGCCCCCAGTGAAAGCAGCATGATTCGGCGGCTTGCCCGCTGTTGATTCTGAAACTGTCCCTCCCACTTGAGGAACATCCCCGCGGGAAGATCCAGCTCAGTGTCCATCTGCACCTTAAGCTCTTCAACAACAGTACCCAGATCGCGTCCGCTAACATTGGCCGAAACTACCATGCGACGGCGGACCTGTTCCCGGTTGATGGTATTGGGCCCATCTGCGCGGCGAATATCCGCCAGCAGCTCCAGGGGCACAGAGCCACCGGGTGTTGAGACGAGGGTGTGCCGCAATGCCTCAATGCGACTTCGCTCTCTTTCCGGGTAGCGTATCACGATTTCGGTGCTGATCTGGTCCTCCAGAACTTCCCCTGCCACAGTACCGCCCAGCGCCATCTCAAGCTGCTCGTTCAGCGCCTTGACGGGAATGCCGAAGAGCCTGGCCCGCTCACGGTCAATCTCAATCTGGATCTGCGGAATGGGAATCTGCTGCTCGATCTGCAGGTCGACAATACCCGGTATCTCCATGGCAAGCGATTCAATCTCCCGTGATACGCTGCGCATTGCCTCCAGCTCATCGCCCATTACCTTGATCACCAGCTGTGCTTCGACGCCAGTGAGCATGTGATCCAGTCGATGGGAGATTGGCTGACCAAGATTCAGTGATACACCGGGAATCTCGCCCAGGTCCTGTCGGATCTGTGCCAGTACTGCATCACGCGGGCGGCCCTCCTTGTGAAACTCAACGTCCATTTCATTGAAGAAGACACCCTCGGCATGCTCATCCTGTTCGGCGCGACCCACACGCCGACCAACGGAGGCAATTTCTGGAATCTGAAGCAGGTGGCGTGATGCAATTTGTCCAATACGATTGCTATGCTCGAGTGATGTCCCCGGAGCTGAAATCACGCTGACAATGGCACTGCCTTCGTTGAAGGCCGGGAGAAATTCCTTTCCCATAAGTGGATAGAGCGCCATGCAGCCTGCAGCGAAGATTCCAGTCAGGAAGAGTGCGAATCGGGGACGCTTGAGCACTGGCTTCAAGACAAACTGGGTCATGCGATGTACGGCCTGTGTCACGGGACTGTCCTTTTCCTGCTTCTGAGTGATTGCGGGTAGCAGCCAACTGCAGAGCACGGGAATCAGGGTCAGAGCCACCAGAAAGGAAGCAGCCATTGAGAGGATGGTGGCGAGTGCAACTGGATGGAAGAGTCGCCCTTCAACGCCATCCAGCCCCAGCAGTGGCAGAAAGACGAGGATGATCACGGCTGTCGCGATGAAGATGGACGAACGAATCTCTGTTGATGCCTCTGCAATGACCTGTAACACAGGCTCCGTACGGCGCTGCCTGAGCCGCCGAAAGACGTTTTCCATATCCACAATCGCATCATCCACGACCATGCCGATTGCCACCGCCAGACCGCCCAGAGTCATGGTGTTGATCCCTACATCAAAGAAGCGAAAGCAGAGCAGGGTGATGAAAAAGGACATCGGGATTGCAGCCAGAGTGATCAGGGTCGTGCGCAGATTGAGCAGGAAAAGAAAGAGCACCAATGCCACCATCAGACCGCCCAGCAGGATGGCTTCCTTGACATTGGCGATGGCATGCTCAATGAAAGAGGCCTGACGAAAGAGGACATCCACCTTGATCCCCTGGGGAGCACTTTGACGAATGGTTTCCAGCATTGCCTCGACTTCACGGCTCAGGCGGACCGTATCTGAACCTGGCTGCTTTTGTATGCCAAGGATCACGCCCATGACACCATTCACCTCGGCATCACCCCGCTTGGGCGCAACGCCAATGCGGACTTCGGCAATGTCCGAGAGTCGAATGGGGACACCGTCAATCACTCGTATCACGGAAGCGGCCAGATCCTCGACCCTTGCCGTGCGACCCAGATTGCGAATCAAATACTCCGTTCCGGGGTCCTCGAGAAAGCCGCCACCCGTGTTCCCCTGACTTAAACCTGCAGCCTGTGCAACTTCGTCAAGCGTGATTCCAAGAGCCGACATTCGCGCAGGATCAGGCAGAACCTGCAATTGCCTTAGGCCACCTCCAATGGCCAGAACCTGACTAACTCCCGGAAGTGTCTGTATCCGCCGACCTGCATCAAACTCTGCCCAGCTGCGAAGTTCAAGCGGAGTCATGCTGGAGTCTGGATTTGTAACACCGACGAGCATGATTTCACCGAGCAGAGAGTTGAGCGGTCCCATGGTGCTCTCCACCTCGCGTGGCAGGTCTACCTGATTCAGTCGCTCCTGCACCAGCTGTCTGGCGAGATAGGGGTCGGTGTCCCAGTCGAATTCGGCAAAAACCAGACTGAGCCCCACGCCGGAGCTGGAGCGGACACGCAATACATCTGGCGTGCCTGAGAGAGCTGTTTCGATGGGCAAGGTGACCAGCGTCTCGACTTCTTCCGGAGCCAGGCCGTGCGCCTCGCAAAGAATGGTTACAGTGGGTCTGGTCAACTCGGGGAAGATGTCCACAGGAAGCGTGAAAACAGACTGCAGGCCCAATGCCACCAGCAGCAGGCAGCTTGCGATGACCAGGAGTCGGTTTTCCAGTGACCAGCGAACAAGCGGGTTGGTTTTCATGAAGCCCCGCCTTCTCTGACGCTGTCACGCTTCCAAAGGAGCAGGCCATTGATCAGCAGGCTTAAGGCAAGGAGTAATCCCAGAGTCCAGCTGATGCTCTTCTGAGATGCTGCCGACCCAGTCGCGACCTCATCCATGTGATCGTGCAGGTCGTGAGGATCTTCCTGCGCTGGCCCGTGGTCGTGTCCATCGTGATCGTCCAGATTCGACATTAGCTCCGCCCTGCTGACAGAGCGCGGCATGCTGCGCATGGAATGATTGCCCGCTGCGACAACACGGTCGCCCATGCCAAGCCCCTCAAGCACCAGAACATGTTGATCGTCCCGCAGTCCCGTCATAAGCTCGACTTCTTCATAGAAACCTTCCGCTGTATCACGCAGCACAAAGACACGCTGCAGGGCCTGATCTTCCAGCAGGGCGCGGCGAGGAATCAGCAATCCGCGAGCTGTCTCACTTGTAATGATTGAGAGCTCGCAGCGCATATTGGGCTTCAAGTTTCCCGCAGGACTTGTCACACGGAACCAGGCAGGCAGGGTTCCCGTTTCCGGGTCCAGTTCGCCGCCAATTCGGGAGAGGGTTCCAATCCAAAGACTGTCCGGCCAGGCAAGGGCTCGAATTCTCGCCTCCTGGCCTTGCCGTAAATGCCTGATCTGCACTTCGTGCACGCGGGCCCGAATGTCTACAACCCGCAGATCGACGACATCCAGCAAATGTTCGTCCGGTGTAACACGGCTGCCACTGGTTACATGGAGCCGCGTTACCGTTCCGCTCATGGCTGCGTGGATGTTGATTAGTGGCGGTGGGTCACCCGGCAGTGCGCTGCGCAGGGACAGGAGCAGTTGCCCCTTTTTTACCTGCGCGCCTTCGCTGACAAGCAGCTCTTCCACCTGACCCGCAATGCGACTGTTGACTTCAATCCGCTGGCCGGGTGCGGCCTCTACCAGACCTACTGCCGGCAGGACCTCGTGAATGCTGCCTGGCCTGACTTCAGCCAACTCCAGACCGATATTGTGTTCGCCAGCGCGGCTAAGGTGAATCCAGTTGCCCTCATCGGTCGTTTGCTGACCCGGCATGGCGCCATGATCGTGTCCATCGCCTGCCAATGTCTGTGTGACAACCAGAAACAGGCTTAGTCCCAGCAGCAACAGCTTATTCATGTGTCTCCTCCCGCATTGGGCACTGGCATTCTTCGGGGTCATGTATACCGGGTAGCTCGCCTGCCATGATCTTGAGCTCGAGGGCCAGGTTTGAGCGTTCTTCCTCAAGTCGTGAGCTCTCCAGCAGTTGTCGCTGCAAGTCCATGCCGGTTCGTCGCCAGGCAGCTTCCGTGATCATGCCAGCCTGCCAACTTTGCTGCTGAAAGCCCTGCTGGCGCTCATAGAGCCGACAGCGCTCGGCTTGCAGATCAATCAGGACCAGGACATCATTTATCCTTTGCTCAATCAGCCGTGTATCACGCAGTCTCTCCTGCTGCCATGCCAGCGCCCTGGCCATCAGCACACGATCTGCCAGTTCCAGCTGTTTATGCTGCTGATTGAATCGCTTTCGCTGTGGCAGGGGCATGCTGAATTCAAGTCGGACGGACTGGTCATCACCCAGGGGGGTGGATTCGCGCTCGTAGCCAAGGCCGAGCTTCAGGTCGCTAAAGCCATTGCCCTGTGTCAGGGCTTTCTGCTGCAGGATGCCTGCTTCCTCCAGGATGAGCCTGGCCAGCCCGGGATGCACGCGGCCGGTTACTTGATGCTCGATGGCTGATGGCTCCAGAGCTTCGCCAAGGAGCAGGTTTTGCTGATTCCGGTGATTGCGTGCACTCAGGCTGTCAGCTGACTGGTCCAGAAGCAGCTGTCCTTCTTCCTGAAGCAGGATGTGCAATTCCAGCCAGTCGCTTTCACCTCTGTCAATCTGATGTGTGACAAGGCTTTTCAGCAGGGAGAAGGAGTGGATCAAATTTCGTCTGAGCTCGAGACGCGTGTTACACCACTCTTCGGCCAGACGGTGTCTGTGCCAATCGGCAATGACCCCGAGTCTTGCAGCACAAAGCTCGCTGGCAGCAATTGTGATACGAAGGCTGGCTTCGCTGCGCGCGAGCAAGAGCGAACCGTCGAGCGGGATGCCTTTTGACAGGCTGATGGAGTAGATGTCTGCAGCATCCTGATTGATGCCCGTTTGTAATTCGGCCGCGATTTCGAAGGGACTCGTCCAGCCTGCCAACACGGCATTTTCGCGCTGCAAGGAAAGTTCTTCACGTGCAGCCAGTACACTCGGATAGCTGGCCAGACTGGCTTCCGGCAAGTGCTCGGGCAATGCTGACATGATTGGGCCTTGGGCCAGAAAAATGCACGCCAGCAGGAGAAGGGTCTTCATGAAAGGTCCTTCACGCTATTGAGGTTTGATGGGTAATGGAAAGTGAGCTGAGCTTGTTTTTGCTCAGATGAGGAGTACGACCCTGGACTTGTCAGCAGACAGGGGTTGTCCGGTCAATTGGCTGTGTGACATTGACAAGACCGAGTCCGGCTCTGGAAGCATGCCTGCAAAGGGTGCGGGGGACAGACACTCCTGCGCCGGGCTTGCCGCATTCATGCGCAGATTGACCAGCGGAATCAGTGGCTGCCATTCCTGAAGATGGATGTCCGTGCAGTGATCCACCGTGCTGTTCAGGCAGCTGGCAGCACCGTGGTCATCATCGGCATGGGAGTGATGATCAGCGTGGTCACCATGAAAGAGGCCTTCTGTATCACAGCTGTCGCCCAGACAGACATGCATGCCCGCAAAGACCAACTGCAGGCAGAGTAGCAGGCTGGACAGACGCAGCAGCGAATGGGCGGATCGATGAGCATTCATGGTGCATGAAGCTTGTAAATGCCCGTGATGGGGACAAACCAGACACCTGCCTTTTGCTTCCTTCGCCGAATCGCCCCTTCCAGGATGCCTGTGCTTAGCCCGAACACACAGACTCACGATGACATCATGAAGACAATGTGCACCTGGCACCAGGTGACCGACGGAAATGGTCTTCCTCTGGCAGGTCGCTTGAGTTCTGGGGCTGAACACAAGCTGCGACATGCCCTGCCAGTTGTGGACAGGATTTGCGTATCTAAGCAAGGGGCAGGTCGTCCCAAGTGCCGTCCCGACAGTCTTTGGACTGACAAAGGCTATGACGGTAGACGATATCGCTGGGATTTTCGGGATCGTGGCATTCAGCCCAAGATTCCGTCCCGCATCTGGAAGAATCGAAAGCGGCGTCCGGGTTGACAACCGGGAGACTTTGACAAGTCCAGGCCCAACAAGCGCTGGAAAGTCGAATGTTTTTTGCTTGGCAGGATAGCTTCAGGAAGCTGGCCATGAGATTCGAACGGAAACAGCAGACCTTCGAAGGACTCCTGAGCTTTGCCTCAACTTTTATCTGTCTGAATGCAATTCTGAGATAGATACCTGTTTATGAAATCTGGTTAAGGAGAGCTTTTTGCTGCTATTGTAATTCAGAGCTGGACCCCAAATATCGGACAGTATGTTAAGGTGGTTCCAAGGACCTGAA
>CAYFPS010000035.1:0-1286 GCA_964345075.1 uncultured Bacteroidaceae bacterium
TGGGCCTCCTGGCTCTAGTATGCCAGAAAGCTCTAGTTCAAACTGTCCTCGATTTGGGGAAGCTTACGCCGGCTGTGTCGAAAAAGCGATCGGTTGGCCCAGCCACTCGCTAAAACGACACAATCCCAATGAGTTAAGGGGATGCCGGCAGCGGATGGCCCTACAAATCACTCGCAAAAACTACCGAAAAACGCTAACTTCTGCGAGTAAAATGTAGAACGGTTCTGCCCGCCATGAGTCGCCAAGCTGTTCATTCCTGGCAACTTATAGATGTAGAAAGCCGTGGCTCAACCGTCAATCCGGTTCTTACGCCCCAGGGTCGGCACCGTCCCGCCCTAGATGCCCGGAAATCCCGGAAACTCCACTGATGTCATCCGGTAGCGTGGGCACGGCCTCCCGAAGGATGCGCCATTCCTCATCCATCTCTTCTCTGAGTTCTGCTTCCTCTTCCTTGTCGCTCGTCGCCAGGTATTCTCCGTGAAGCCGTCCGGCCTCTTCCACCCTGTCGTACAGGGCCTCGGCAAGGCTGGCGCGATCGAGCGCGCAGAATTCGTCCCAGTCGAGTTCATCGTGGGATGCCTTCTTGAATGCCCGGTCCTTTCTGCCCAGCCCGATGCCGACCAACTGATTCGTGCGCACGTTGTAGATGCCAAGGAAGGTATGGAATCCCAGGGACTTGGGGAACATCCGTTGCTCGAAATCATCGGGCAGGTGGTTGGCGAAGAATTCCCGCATTTCTTCGGGCATGTCCTGCTTCAGTGCGCAGGCGTAGTACACCCTTTCGAAGATGTCCCCGCCCTCCTGGGACCGATATCCGGCGAAATCATCCGGATCCACCCACTCCTCGTCGAATCCGTACAGGTTGAAGAACAGTTCGTGTTCAACCAAGGTTGCGAGATCCCGATGCCGGTCCTCGATCATTTCCAGGAGGCCGTCCCCGCCGTCGCGGGCTTCGAAACCTTCGACATTCCGATAGGTCACATTGTCGATGGTCGTGCGGCCGGCCCCTCCGTAAATGCCGTTCGCGGAATCGACGACCTGGCAGTCGATGATTTCCGTCCTAGGCGGCTCATCGCCGACCGCGGCAAAGGCAAAACCTCCCGGGCTCTTCAGGACGCAGTCCCGCACCAGCACGGTGACGTCTCCACCCGCTAGAATGGCTGCGAAGTTCTCGGCGTCCTCGCTGTCTTCCCGGACGACCGTGAGGTCATGCAGATGCAATTGGCCGGAATCGACGGAGATGGTGTTGCCTTCGGAGGAGGTTATGGTGGTTGCGCCCGCGCCTC
>CAYFPS010000035.1:1296-2085 GCA_964345075.1 uncultured Bacteroidaceae bacterium
GCGTTGATCGGCCCCGAGTACTGCCCGGGCAGCAGGAACGTCAGCGTGATCGATCCATCCTGCCAGATCGCTGCCGCGTTGAAGGCGCACTCCTCCGTGATGTAAACGCCGTCGTTGTCACTGTTGGCCACACCCTCTGGCGCCATCAAGACCAGATGATCCACCCCGTCGCTATCCCAGAAGGGGTGTTCGGGGCTGAAGCCGGCCGCCTTCAGGTAGTCATATTTCTTGTAGGCGCTCTGGACCTTTTTCTGATCGTCCAGGTAGATGTCGATGCTGCCGATCAACCGATACTGGTCCTCCCAGTTGCTCACCAATTCCAGAGACTTCGTGTACCACTGCGCGGCCCACTTCTTGTCCTCGGTGTTCTCTGCAATGGCTTCGGCGATCTTCCGGCAGTCATGGGAGTCGGCCTCTTCCTCGAAGCCGACGAGGGCCTTCTTCGCACGAGCGGCATCCTGAAGGGAGCCCAAGGCGACCTGCGCCAGACGAATGCGCTCCCAATTGGCGTCAGCCCGATCAATTGCTTCATCGAGAATCTCGGCCGCAAGCGACGGGTCGTCCATCTGGTCGACCGCCGCCATGGCGGCATTCGCCAGGTCATGGGCGTCTTCGGCTTTGTCCCTGATCTGCTGCAGAGCTTCATACTTCAGGGTGGAGTCCTCGCTCGATGCCGATACGAGATCGCAAAAGTCCTCGAAATTGAACAGGTCAGTGCCGAACTCCAGGCCGGCACGAAGCGCCTCGGCGGTCAGCTCGGATTTCAGGTCGTCAGTGAATCCTGACTGG
>CAYFPS010000035.1:2095-20453 GCA_964345075.1 uncultured Bacteroidaceae bacterium
TCGAGATCCTCCCGACAACGCCCTGAAGGTCTTCGATGCTTTCCATTCCGGCGATGTAGCCCTTGACGTTCTCGACGAGTTCGGGCGTCAGATCCGTGACCTTCAACTTGCCCACGAAGAGATAGGTCGTATCGAGGATGTCGTATCCGAGCGCCTCGAGCCCGTCCTCGCCATCCTCGGCGAAAGCCTGCTCGATCTTCTGTCGCTCTTCCACCGGCGTGTCATCGCCGATTTCCAGTTCAGTCGAGCCGTCCCGGAACTGCCAGTCGTCGAAGGATGAGATCTCGATGCCATCATTGGGGTCATGGCTCGTGAGATCCGGCAATTCGTCGACGACGATGTGCCCGGAGCGCCAGTAGATGATCATGGCGACATCATGATCGCCCGCGAACTCTCTCCGTTCGTGGATACAGCGCTTGCCAGTAGGTTCGATTCTCCAGGTCATTTCGCCTCGCTCCTTGGGCTCTTTCGCTATGGCTCAATAGGTACTTGTTCTGTTACAAAGGCAACGCATCCAAAAGATGCTGATACGAATCCAGCCAGGCCTTCCTGTCCTCATAGTCCGGCATCTGGGAACCGACGTGACCCCAAAACGCGGGGGAGTGGGTCCTCTCTTTCATATGGCAGATCTCATGGAGCACCGCGTACTCCAGGACCGGCTTGGGGGCGAAGACCAGCCGCCAATCGAAATGGAGAATGCCGCCACTTCCGCAGCTGCCCCAGATTCGCTCAAGTCCCAGGACGCGGACCGCGCGAGGTTGGACATCCAGGCGGTTGGCATATCGCCGCACGAGAGACCTGATATCCTCTCGTACGCGGTCCTTCAACCAGGCGATCATGGCGCTTCGTTTGTCGTGGTCGGTGGCAGTCGCAGGGGCGTGGAGGAGAAATCCGTTCCGGTACTCGATCTTGATTTCAGGACCATCGTGAGTACGCACGGTCAGGCGCATGCGGCGCCCTCGATACAGGACCTTGGCTCCCGAAACAAGCCGCTCGGGCCGGAATATGTCCCGGTGGGCGACCTTGGCGCCGACCGCCAGGACCTTCTCGTAAACCCATCCGCGGCGGTCCATAAGGAAGACCTCCGCGTCCTCGATGTCTTGGCCCTTGGGGACGACCAGCACAACGCCATCCGGCGTCACTTCGATCCGGCGGTTCTTTGCCCTGGTGCTGATTCGCACTGAGTACGGAATTCGTTGGCGCCCGATTGTCAGTTCACCCATCACGACACCCTGATGTAGTGCTTGCGAGCAAAATCATCGACACGGTCGGCAATAGCCATGAGATCCGTGAAACCCATCGCTGCGGCTTTGCCCCGCACAGCCTGACGCAACGTCTTGCACAATTCCGGCTTGAGATGCCAGCCCGCAGGGGCAGATTGCGGGGACGTGTATAGTGCGTCGATATCCAAGGCCAATGAACGTCGCATATCCCCTTCGCTGATCGCACCCACTGCAAAGCTCTCCAATAT
Organism: uncultured Bacteroidaceae bacterium; assembly: GCA_964345075.1. GTDB lineage: Bacteria > CAIWAD01 > CAIWAD01 > CAIWAD01 > CAIWAD01 > CAYFPS01. Next base: position 3,567 of record CAYFPS010000035.1, read on the forward strand.
GGTCAGAACACCATAGGCCCCTTTTGAGAGGCCGGAAGCTACATGGGCGCGGTCTTCCTCTTCGAGGTCTTTGGTGATCGCCTGATATTGGGCTAGCAGTCCGGCGGCGGTCAGTTGGAGACTCTCGAATCGATCCAGGACGTCCTGCACGCGCTCGGAAAACTTCTGGTAACGCAAAGGGTTTTCCAGGTTCTTGTCGACGAGGATCTTTTTCAATTCGGCGGTCTTCCGAATTGCCGCGGTCTTGAGGTCGTCCTCCGATTTCCCCGCAGTCGTGAAGTCCGCGTGAAAGCTGGGGTCCGTCAGCTTCTTCAGGTCGCAGATGGTGCTGATGCCGGTGACCTCGAGGTGCTTGCGGAGCATTTCACGAATCTTGGGGGAGTACTGGGCGATGTCGATCTGGCTCCGCTTTTCGAAGGTCAGGATGGCCAAGGGCATGAAGCCGGCGATCCATTTCAGATCAGCCATGTAGGGGAGAACGGACGGATCCGGTGACAGGGATTCATAGGCCTGGATGAAGGCTCTCGCTTTGGGCTTGAATGCCAGCCAGCCGTCCTCCCCGCCCAGTTGGGCAATTAGGGCGTCGTATTCCTTGCGGATGAAGCCCGTGTCACGCTTGATCACTTTGACCATGGACATGACTTCGCGATGTGCGGCTGCGAGAAGTCTTCTCTCCTCATCCAGGTCAACCATCGCGTTTCGGACATCCTCGGTCCGGTACGAGGCCAGAGCTTCGTCTAGCTTCTTTGTCACGCCGATGTAGTCGACGACGAGACCGAAACGCTTCTTGTCGCCCGCCACACGGTTCGTGCGGGCAATGGCCTGCAGTAGGTTGTGGTCCCGCAGGGGGCTGTCGAGGTACATCGTGCTCTCGATCGGCGCATCGAATCCGGTAAGCAACTTGTTGCAGACGATCAAGATCTCCGGCTGCCCTCCCTTGCGCTTGAAATCCGCGATAATCTGGCGCTCCTGTGCTTCATCAGGTGTGAAGGCAACCAGAAGTTTGCGGAGCTCCTGTATGTGCGGGTCCTCGGAAGGATCGCGATCACTCGTATTGCTGGAGAGGACACAGTGAGATTTGCTTGCGGCCATCTTCCTGGCTTCAGCGTCTTGCATACCGTTGCTGATCAGGTCTTCGGCGATGGCCTTGTCCAGTGCTTGCTTGTAGAAGACACAGGCCTCACGGTCGATACCCACGACCTGGGCCTTGAACCCGTCCGGCCTGCAGTGCGATTTGAAGTGCTCCCAGATGTCATAGGCGATCAGTTCAATGCGGCCACGATGTTTCGCCAATTCGGCAACGGTTACGCCGCGCTGCTTGATCGCTGTCCGCACCGCTTCCGGCTCGTTCCCGAACCAGTTGTCGAACATGACGTCCAGTTTCGCCGGATCGATGTGCCATTCAGCCTTTCGGCTGGTGTAGCGGATGGGGATAGTTGCTCCGTCCGCAACGGCGTCGTCGATTCCGTATTTGTCGAGATAGCCCTCGCCGGCTACTCCAAAATTGTTGTAGGTATCCAGATCTCTCGTCTTCACAGGGGTCCCTGTAAAGCCGAATTTGCATGCGCCTTCCATTGTCGTGTTCAGGAAGGTGCCGAGCCCCTGCTCCTGGGTGCGATGGCATTCGTCTATCAGGAGAATCCACTGGTCGGCGTTGGCGACTTTCTTCGTCGAACCCTCGAACTTGAAAATGGTCGAGAGGAGGGTCTGGCCCTGGATCCCGCTGTGCAGGCACTTCTGAAGGTCATGGATGCCACGCATTTGTTTGGGATTCGGCAATCCGCAGGCCTTGAAGGTCCGAGAGATCTGGCGGTCGAGATCCTTCCGGTCGGTCAGAACCAGGATGTTGGGATTGGCCAGAGCGGGTGAGGCATCGGTCAGGTGCGTCTTCAACTTCAAAGCTGCAAAGACCATTGTCAGCGACTTGCCAGAGCCCTGGGTATGCCAGATCAGCCCTTTCTTGTGGGAGCCGTCGACGACTCGCTCGATCATCTTGTTGACTGCCCGGAACTGCTGGTAGCGGCAGATCTTCTTGATGACCTTCTCGTCCTCTCGCTCGAAGACGATGAAATGCGCTACGAGGTCGAGCAGGCGGCTGGGTTCCAGCAGGCACCAGAGGCCCTTCTCGAGGTTGCTCGTGAATTCCTGGCTGGTCTTTGGCCAAGGGTCGACCCAGTCGTTCCAAAACGCGGAAGGGCTGCCTGTGGCCCCATAGAGGACATTGAATCCATCTGTGATGATGTTGAAGGCATTGGGGTGAAACAATCGAGGGATGTCCTGCTCGTAACCCTTGATCTGCTCGAAGGCTTGGCCTGTCTTGTCCTTGTGACCGTAGGGGCTCTTCGCCTCGATCACGACCAGCGGAATACCGTTGACATAGATCACGATGTCAGGAATCCCCGATTGCTCTGCATCGACGTAGAGTTGGTTGGTGACCACGAAGGAGTTGTTCGCCGGCTCCAGGAAGTCGATCAAGTGGATTGTCTGCTTGGTGGACTCACCGGGGACGGTGCGGCTGTAGCTGCCGCGTAGCCAGTGGGTCCATTTTTCGTTGTTGGATTGGCGTAGCAGGTCGACGTAGATTGCGTGGGCAACGTCATCTCCAACATTGTTAATTCGCTTGACTGCAGAGATGACTTCATCGCGGAGTAGAACTCGATTCTGGCCGTCCCGCGCGTAGTCGTTATTGGTGTCGAGGATCGCTGCTTGAGGTACACGGGCTCTTTGTTTGGTTGTTTGCGGCGGAAGGTAGCGGTATCCTAGATCGACCAGAGCTTGGACGCAGGGCTCTTCCACGATGAGAAATTCCTTCTGGCTCATGGTAATTCGCCCCTAACTCTTCCGGTCAATAGGCCCTGCATTGCCCCAGAGGCGAGCATGGAATAAGCCTCGGAACACGCTGTGTGCTCTTTCGATGATGAGACCAACCGGTCTAGAGTATTGGCTATGGCGATTTGCTCTTCTTCATCGTCGGGTATAATCAGTTCGATTCGTGAAAACTCGCGAAACTTGAGGCTCCAAGTATCAGATACGATTCCCTGTGACAACTCTCGAAACCGATTAACCAATATGGGCAATTTGAGCATGTAAGAAATGAATCTTGGGTTAATTCCAGCTCTAGGAATCAGGACCGTATATGCCGGGCTGACTATCCCTTCAATGTCTGAAAGGGCTGATCTGCCTTGCCACATGCGCATTGTGTTGTAAGCAATGTCTCCCGGGCAAATTCGTTTGTATCTAGACTTGTCGGGATTTGAAGTGTCACGCCTGTCCATGTCTTTCTGGGGAATAACACCGTCCCTTGTGACGGCAAGAAGCGGCAAATGTGGGAATCCTACTTCTTTCCTTTCGTTGAAAACTTTTCCGGCGGATACTCTTTTCCAGCCCGGAGGTGGACTGGCCACAACACGATCCCACCGAGGTAGTTCATTAGGGCAGTCATCCCATATTTTCTCTTGTCCGTCGAAAAGGCCATGCAGGGTTGCAATCGATTCTTTGTCGCTCAGTTGACACTTGGACGAAAGAGTTTCCAACACTGATAGGCCAGCAGGAACGCTGATAGGTGGTTCTTCGGATTCAACCGACACATATCGCCTAATATTGAGATTGTGATCATTGGCACGGATCTCTTCGAGGCTGACTACCTGGCAAAACTTCGGCTCGTCACGGTAGGAATGGAATGCATTGACAAGCCGATCGGCATTCTCTTCAGTCAGTATGTTGGTGTTTGGACGCGCGGTCCATTCTTTCTCGCCATTAATGATGAGCGTGCTACCACGACGCTTCGCGGGCTTGCTTTTGTTGAGAATCAAAATCGCTGTTGGGATGCCAGCCCCGTAGAATAGGTTATCACCTAGTCCTATGATTGCTTCAATTAGGTCGTTTTCCAGCATTCCCATTCGGATTGCCTTCTCAGAGCCTCCACGAAATAAGACGCCATGGGGGACTACGACACCTACCATCCCTTTTGAATTTGCACTGGCAATCATATGCTGAACAAAGGCAAGGTCTCCGTAACTCTTGGGCGGGCAGCCAAATTGATCGCGGCCAAATGGGTCCCCATTGCTCCAAAAGCTGTGCCCCCATTTCTTAAGCGAAAAAGGAGGATTGGCCATTACCCGATCAAACACGCGGAGAACATTTCGGCCTTCAGAAGCAAGGTGTTTGGGGTCGCGCAAAGTGTCACCCCTTCGGACATCAGCATCGTCAATATCGTGAAGGAAAAGGTTCATTTGGGAAATCGCCCAAGTGTTTAGGTTGATTTCCTGTCCGGCTAGAGTCAGTGATCGAGGATTCTTGCCTTCCCGCTCCAGCGCATGGAAGGCTTCCAGCAACATTCCACCTGAACCACAGGCTGGATCGTACACGCTCATTCCCTCATCCAAACGTAGGCACCGGGCGATGGTCCGGACTACCATCTTGGGAGTGTAGAACTCGCCGCCCTTCTTGCCTGCGTCATCGGCGAACTTGGCAATCAGGTATTCATAAGCGTTTCCAAGGATGTCCGGTTCGACATCACATTTGCGCAGCCTGTGCTTTTCAAAGTGCTGAAGGAGCATTTCCAGGGTCTCGTCCGGAAACCGTTCCTTGTTGTTGAAATCGACATCCTGAAAGACGCCACGCAGTTTCATGTTGGCGTCTTCGATGGCGTGGAACGCCGCATTCAAATGCTCGCCGATGTTCGTCGTCTTTTGTCGGACGTCTTTCCAGAAAGCGCCCTCCGGTACGTGGAAGCGGTGCTCATCCGGGTGGGCGGCCAATTCTTCATTCTTGTACTTGGCCAGCCTGTCCTCGTATTCCTCTTCCCAGACGTCACAGATTCGCTTGTAGAATAGCAGGCCGAAGATGTAGTGCTTGTAATCGCTGGAGTCGATGCGACCCCGGAGAATGTCGGCGGCGCCCCAGAGGTGGGTTTCCAGTTGTTTGATGGTTAGTTCAGGCACTTGAACCTCCAGTGGGGACTAGCCGATTTCAAGTAATCGGTTCGATCGGATACGGTTCAGACAATAGCGCCGATGAGTGTACCCGACCGGACATGTATTGTCGATGACGTATTCTGCTGTCCGGCTTGCATATGCGTCATTTCATGCGTCCCGATCCGGCCTTGGGTCCAGCCCAAAGGTTCAGCGACTTGGCGAAACGTATCGAGACCGGATCTCCGTGGCCCGAAACGGTTTCCGCGAACCGACGGAAGCCGACGACGCTGAAAGGGATCTTCGCGTCGGCGAACATCTGGGTCACCCACGGTTTTACATGGTCCTTCGGTTGAACCAGAATCACCTGGCTGGCCTCGGGATATCGCTCGGCGTGGGTGTCAGCCAGGCCCATCTGGTCCAGGGCTGACTGCAAGGCCGCGTATTTGATCTTCTGGCGGGTCGCCTTCGCGATCTGCTGCAGTTCCGCCAGGACCTGGCGCGGGGGGCGGCCGGCTGCGCGAATCAGGTATTCGAACTGGGTTTTCCGGAGGCTCCGGTCGTCCGTCTTCAGTTCGACGTAAACCAGCGTCCGCGCGTCGGTAGTGACAGCCAGGTAGTCCACCTTGTCGGAGCGATTCGTCCGATCCTGCTTGACGGGAAACTCTGGAACGATGGTCCTGTTGATCGGGGTTCTCAGGAAGCTTTCCAGGACTTCAGGGAGATACAGGGAAAAAAAGATGTCGGCCCGTCGCTCCAGTTGGTAGGAGGGCAGTCGCTTCCATTGGTCCAAACGGTCGAACACGGCGTTGATGTCCGTCATTGGCTACCCCTGAGGAATGGTCTTGGCAACTCGATGCCTCGCTATGCCGAGCCCAGCACTTCTTGGACTGCGGCCTTGATCTTGTCCCGATTGCCGACGTTGACCTTGCGCCAGTCGTCAGCGGTGGGGCCGAAACAGATCTCACACTTTCCCCACATCTTTTTCGCAGCGCGTTCCGTCCGAATCAGCACCGCCAGAACCCGGGTTTGCGGCTTTTTGAGCCGCCAAGCTTGCTGGACCGGTTCCCTGAACGATTCCAGGATCTTCTTCTCCGTCGCCCCGCGAAGGCCGGCGCTGGTCGACTTCGTGGGATCACGATAGAAATGGATGATGTACCCACACGACTTGGCGGCCTCGACTTTGGGCAGATCCTTCTCCAGGTGTTCGCGCGTGTTGGAAGTCTTCTCGGTCCCCAACTCGAAAACGAATTGGCAGTCGACGTAGCGGGGCTTTCGGCCTGGCTCCGCTACGTCGAGGTTCGTCCGGTTGATCTTCCGGGCGTCATCCGGGTCGAAAACGACGATATCGGCCCGCCGGTTCGCACCGGCGCCGTATTCCCGATGAACCAGGGATGTGGAATAGAAGGAAGCCGAATCCCGTCCCCTGCGAACACCGGTCTTGACGGGGCGGCACAGGCCGGGAACCTGCCGCAACCGTTCCGCAAGAAGCTGCTGCAGGTCCGCCTCGGAGAAGTAGAGCAGGGGCTCCTGGATGATATCCGCACAGAACTCGGCCACGGCTTCGTCGATCTGCTTCTTGGTCGGCACTACGGCACACTCCCGATGGATGCGTTCACGTCAGTTCGAGATTGATCTTCACCGATTCCGCCCCGGTGCTATGGCCGTCTTCGTCCATGTCGTAGTCGACTTCGACATGCCCGACCACCATCCCGGTGTCGTGCTCCAGTTTCTTAAGAATTTCGAGAACTTGAGCCGCGGCAGCCGCCCGGGCCTTCTTGATCTGCGTGACGTTCATGAGGCCTCCATATTCCGCTTGAAACCACTTGTTGAGGATGAATTCAGGTTCTCCGTTTTTCAAGATCCGCCTCGTTCCTCGAGCACGCCGCCGCTCCAGTTGTCCGCGTACTGCACGAGCCGCGTCAGCCGGCATTCTCGGTGGGCGACGCTACGGTTCTCGTCGATGTATTGACCGTCATGGTACCGGATGGCCTGGGCTTCCTCGTCGCTCAGGGCGACGTGCTGCGACACCAGGAACAGGCTCCGCGTCGCGATGTCCATGTGGACTAGGTCCTTGTTCACACGGTATCTCGGACGGTTCGCCGGTCCGACGGGCGCATCCTCGTTGGGAAGGTAGTAGGGCCGGCCCGGCATGCCGACCTTTCCGATATCGTGGTACAGCCCGACCACCACGCAGCTCTCCGTGCTGACGTCCGGCGCCAGGGCGTCCCGCAGCTTGAGCATCGTCGCGACGACGTTGCGCGAGTGCTCCACGAGTCCACCCTCATGGGAGAGGTGGAACCGCGTGGAGGCCGGCGCGGTCAGCCAGACCGTGTGTTCCGCAAGGTATCGGTCGAACTGCCGGAGTTCGGCATGACGGTCTCCGAGGAGGCTGAGGTATTCGATGATCGGAGTGCTTTGCGCAGAATCCATGATGTTCCGACTCATGAGTTGAAGCCGACCTGTCGCCGACTGGTCTTCGTGCTGTGATACGCTTCGCGAGACAATTCTTCGATCAGGAGATCATGCGACAGATCCGTGCGGCTGTACAGCATCAGGTTCTGCCGTACGACTGAGAACATGGCGGGAGTAATCCCGTCCAAACGAGCCAGGGCCTCGCTGTGGTCGGGCCCCAGGGGCTTTCCGACTAGAGGGGTCAGGATACGGCGATAGAGTGTGGCGATGCCTCCCGCCGCCAGGTGCCTGAACTCGACCTTCCTGGCGAACCGGCGCATCGCCGCGGAGTCCAGGTCGTCCGCACGATTGGTCGTGCAGATCAGCATCCCTTTCATCTGTTCCATCTGAGTCAGGAACTCGTTGGTGAAGCTGACTTCCCAGGAGCGCTGGGCCCGGTTACGGGGGAACAGCAGGGAATCCGCCTCGTCGATGAGCAGGATCCCGTCCTCGGTTTGAGCCTGGGTGAAAGCTTCGGCCAGCGCCCGCTCGGTCTGGCCGACGTAGGGGCCAAGCAAGTCGCTCATGCGCTTTACGATCAGCGTTCTGTCCATCACCTCCGCGAGGTGGCGAGCCAGGGCGGTCTTGCCGGTTCCCGAAGGGCCGTGAAAGAGCAGATTGAAGCCCTGCACCGGCCGGTCGGTGGCGGGGAGCCGCCACCACTCGTCGAAGGCTTGGACCTGTTGGATCAGGTTGTCGATCCCACAATCTAGGTTCAGGGCCTCGGGGACATAGCTCTGGTTCGGCTCTTGGCGGTCGACGGTGGCGCGTCCGTCATGAGTCAGGCGGTTGTGCGCGGCCAGGGAGCGCGAGATTCCGTCCAGCAAATCCCCCTTGCCGGAGAATCCCGACTCCCTGGCCTTGGTCACGGCGATGTCGATGACACCCGCGCTGACGTCGTACCGCGCCGCAAACTCCTCGATCTCCGCGGCTCGGAAGAACCGTTTGACGCGATGCTTTCTCAGAATCGATTCCCACAGCCGGGCTCTCTGTTTCCTCCCGAACGGCGGGAAGTGCAGGCTGTAGGCGAACCGCCGCCTGACCGAAGGGTCGATGTTCTCCACCCGGTTGGTGATCCAGATGACACGGGCGCCCGGCTCCTCGAGCAGGCCGTTCAGCCAGCCCTTGTCCTGCGACTCGCCGCGCATCAACCAACCGTCGTCGGTGTTCAGGAGGTTGTCCGCTTCGTCGACCACGATCAGGGAGCCGTCGCCGTGGTTCGTGAGATTCTGGCAGGCCGTCAGCCCCATCCGGCGAGCATGGACCTTGTTGTCCGCATGGTGCATGACCTCGTAGGCCGGGCACTCCAGGCTAGCTCCGAGCGCCTGGGCGAAGCTGGACTTCCCGGTTCCAGGGGGGCCGTAGAACAGGATGTGAGTCGCCGACCCCTGCTTCTTCTGGAGAAGCCTTACGACATGATCCAGGTCCGCCAACTGGACGACGTGGTCATGGAGGGGGACGGTCGGCTCCGGCAAGGGGCGATAATGTTCGCGCGTCAGGACCGCCTGGGCGGACTCGTTGATCAGGGGCAGGCAGTCCTTGGTCAATTCGAGCCAGCTACGGTCGAGATCGACGAAACCCAGCCGCCGCAGCCGGCCATGGATCATTCCTTCGAAGCGCGTGGAATTGATTCCCAGTGCCGCCAGTAAGTACTTGCGCCCCGCGTAGCGGTCGCAGTCCAGGTGCGTATCGAAGTAGCGTTCGACCGGCGACCAGGAAGCCATGAGGGCCAGGAAGAGGCACAACTTCGTTTCCTGGTCCGAAAGGCCGAACATCTTGGTGAAATCCTCGAGGTTCCCGGCGAGGGCTGAACCCTGCTGACCGCCAAGGTGTGCTCGTTCCCGATCGACGACGCCCAGGACCACCTCTCCCAGGGAACGCAACGCCGGTTTGGGGAACTGTTCGAGGGTCCGGGCGATCACGGTCGCTTTGTCTTCGTACCCGCAGGCCTCGACAAGGCGTCTTGTCAGTTCCGTCCTCATGTCCTCGGAGGCCAGGTGGCTGACCGCATCGCCGACCTCGGCGAAGGAGTCCCCGAGCAACCACCCCAGGAACACGAGGGTCTCGTGGTCCCACAATTCGTATCTCGTCATGATGCCCGACATGTATCCCAGGCACACGCCGCGCACAAAGGCGTCATTCGCGTCGCAGCCGGATGGGACCGCGACCCGGCCGTGATGTCGTTTTCGAATTCTGGGGCTCAACTCGACCCTCCGTTTTTCCTAAATGACCCGAATGTTGATGTGCAATAGATACACCGGTAGTATTCCATCAGATGGAACGGTTGGGGAATATGCTGGGTTTTCTCAGGAGGGCCAGATGCCGAAGAAGATCAATCCCGACGTCAGCCACAGCGACAAGCTGATCAAGCTGTTCGCCATCCTGTTCTTCCGGCCGGGGAGCCGGTCGTTGACCCAGCTCGCTAGGGAACTGGGGTGCTCCAAGCAGGGGGTCCAGAGGCTCGTCGAGAAGGTGGAATCCGGCTACGGCGTCCGGATCGAGAGGGAGATGCGGGGCAACCGCCTGTTCTACGTCTTTTCCCCGCCGAGGAAGTATCCCCCCGCCGCCATGCTGTCGAGCGCGGAGCTCAACACTCTCCAGATGTGCCAGGCGTTCACGGAGCACCTCTTGGGGAGAGAACAATTCGCGGACGCCATGCTCGCCATCGAGAAGAGCACCCATTTGCTGCCGGAGGACGAGTCGCTGCCGGAGGGGAATTTCGGGATACTCCGTTTCGGGACGATCGATTACTCGCCATTCCAGAAGCAGTTGCGGAGCCTGATGGAAGCCATGGAAAGGAAGCGGGTCTGCGAAATCGAGTACAAGCGAATCCTCGACAAGTCACCCAAGCGGTTCCGGATCAAGCCGCTCAAGATCTTCTCCCATCGGGAGTCGATCTACGTCCATTCCCGATATGCCAAGATGCCTGGCGAGCCCTTCTCGCCGGCCGACTACGATCCGATGCTTGCTCTTCATCGGATCCAGACCGTCACGATCACCGAAACGAAGTTCACGTTTCCCAAGGACTATGATTTCGAGCGGACGATGAACCGCCAGTTCGGCGTGATTCACGGTAAGCGCTTCAAGGTGGTAGCGGAGTTCACCGGGTGGGCGGCAGTATTCGTTGCCGAAAGAAGGTGGAGCCCCGACCAGTCCACCAAGCAACTGCGTGGGGGCAGGACCAGGCTGACGTTCACCGCGACTTCGGAGCCAGAGGTCCTGAACTGGATCCTGAACTTCGGCGAGGAGGCGAAGCTTCTCGGGCCGCCCGAACTGGTGGAGAGACTAAAGCAGCGTCTTGATGCAGTGCAGCGCCTGTACCCGTGACATTGAAGGGATCGAATCGATGGCCAAGAAGCCGAATCACGCCGCGCCACTGACTCAGGCTTTCGAGAGCGCCTGGCAGAGGATGATCTCTGAAAACGATGCTGAATCTCTCCGCCACGTGAACGAGAGTGTCTTTCGATACTTCTTCGTTTCGGAGCTGCGGGGGATTGTCGGCCCAGGCGCTTGTCAGGATGAGTGGAAGCGAATCGACCTTCTGATCCGCGGCGAACGCGAGCAGACCGCGGTGGAATTCAAGTTCTATGATTCGCGGCCTTTCTCTCATCTGAACAGCAGTACGGTGCACTTCAAGGGCAAGCCGGGGGAAGCCAATCGCGGGGAGTTCACAAAGTCCCTCGAAGGGCTGATGCGTCTCCAGGACAACATGTGGTACGAGAGTGAGGAGGCGAACATCACCGAGCGCTATTTCGTGCTGCTCGGAGTAGACCGGTTGGTGAATCCGAGGCTTTGCTTCAGCGAACACTACATGCCGGATCACGTGAAAGCGTGGGCGGACTACAATCTGGAGTTCCTGACGATCAGCCAGCACCGATTCGACGGCCCAGACGATGGACTGTTCGTGTTCGGCTGGCTAGCCCGAGTCACGGAGTAGTCGCCCCGCGCAACTCGGCAAGCACATCAATCAGCGCCTGGGTATCCTGCGCGCAATAGGTCCGCAACGCGCCCAGCACGCGCAGTTTCTCATCAGGGGCGACGTCCCCGAACACGACCCGCTGGAATTCCCGCGCCGCCTGACCACCCTCGGCGATTTCCATGCCTTCGTACGTCGTACCGGTCACCGCCGGCAGCACGTACTTCAGCGAGCAGCTACCGCGCTGCCTGGCATCGTGCCACCAGAAGTTCCGGAACGGGACGATCAGATCCTGGAAACGACCGACGAGCCCAAGCAGAAACTCCGCATGAGCGGGGAAGGCTTCCGCCAGTTCGCGCAGCCTCGCCTGCTCGAACCCCATGTTGTAGGCCAGGATCGTGCCCACCGGTCCGATGGCGCCCAGGGCTTCGATAAGGCCAGGTCGGGGATCGACGGCGTCTTCGGCCAGGAACTCGACGTGGCGCGGCCCGGCCCCAGGGCTATCCACGATGTGCAGAGAGAACTGGAAGGGGATCTGCTGGTAGGGGCGCGTCCCGTCGAACAGCGGGATGGCCGGCATCATCGTCTCGAAGTCGAAGCAGTGGAGGGGATACTCCAGACCGGCGAGCCAGGCGTGGACCTCATTGGCCTGGACGTGAGTTTCGCCGGTGCGGATCGCCACCTGCTGGATCAGCTGCTTGGCATTCAGGGCGGCGGGCGATACGTCGACCACGCTCGTGATGCCGCTACCGATCATGGCGAAGGCATCGCCCTTGCGAATGCGATAGAGGTCCAGGACGCTGTCCTGCGGCAGGAACGAAGAGCATGCCGGCCAGAGGTCGCAGACGTACGGATCGGAGCAGTGCTCCCCGATCGGTGTGCCGGGCCGCTCGCCGGCGATCGTCGCCTGCATGCGCTGGACGTTCTGCGGTACGTCGGGCATCAACGCCCGTGCGCGCGTGGTCACGTCCTCGGCGTGAAACAGATCCTGGACGTCGATCTCGCCTTGCCGCACGTAGGTGTTGTCGAGGTGGACCAGGTACAGGCGGTCGAGCAGCACTCCGCATCGTTCGATCGCCCAGGCCTGGAAGGCGACGTCGTTCAGGTTGACGTCCTTGACCCCGGTCGCGCTCTTGACCTCGTACAGATCCCAGGCTTCGCCTGCGGTAGGCACCAGCAGGTCCGCCCGGCAATAGCAGCCGTCGATCAGGAAGCTGGCCTCGTAGAGTGGGACCCGCCGCTTCATCAATTCCTGAGTCTCGGCGGCCGTTCGTTCCATGCGGCCTTTCGGGTCATCGCTCCAGGCGATCTCGGTACCGCCGGGAAACAGGCCCTTGGCCAGATCGCCGACCCTATGACCCGTCTCGAATATCGCCAGCTTCGCGGCATCGGGCTTCGGGATCGATTTCGGGTCGTTGTACTGGGTCCAGAGCAATTTGGGGCACTGCAGTCCTGAGACGTACTTGGATTTCGAGATAGCAACGGTCATCGGTTCGCTTTCGTTTGATGGCGATCGGGGTTCTGAGTGATCATAACCCGGCTGCCCGGCTTCTGGAATTCGTAAGAAGGATACCCCGTTCGCATTCCATCAGGTGGAACGATTGCCGGTTTCCCGGCCGTGCCGGGGCTGGTGGAGTGGAACAGGTGGAAACTTGTTTCAAAGCCCTCGCACGTAACGAGTACCGGGGTCGCCGGCACCCGCGGTGTTTTTCTCGCCAAAGTACCTAAAATGAGATTCGGGCGAATTCGGAGGCACCCTCGACCGGCCTGATCCCGACGTCCCCAATCCCGGCTGCCAGCCCCCCTCTGCCCGAAGAAGGCAGAGGGGTTTGTCGTTTCTCCAAGACGGTGACAGCAGGGATTTTGGCCGCCATGGACGGCCGCCGCCAGGCGACTGCTGACCAATTCAAATGACATTTAGATTGGTCGCCTCTTTCTGAAACGGCCATAACTCCAACGTGCCTCATCGGGGCCCTCAGCCACCACGGCCGAGACGCTACCACGGCCCGGCAACCGCCCCGAGCACGCACAAATGGCAACAGTTACGAGACTTAGCTTAGAAGCACGAGAGGGATCGATCCATGAATTCGCCCGCGCATTGCCGCCATTTCCAGCCCAGAACCGCTGAACACCACGCCACCGTCATCCCGGTTCGGCCTGCCGTCCACGCAAAGGACGGTGTGCGATGAACCGCTACGTCGAAGCCGCGGTCGACTCCGAGATCCAGGCGCTCCGCAGCACATCGTCCGGCCGGGCCTGCGCGACCTTCAAGGCCGCTGCCGCCATCGGCGGGTTCGTGGGAGCGGGGGAGGTCGAGCGGTCCGTTGCCGAGCGGGCGCTGCTTTCCGCGGCGCTGGAGACCGGTCTCCCGGAGCGCGAGGCCGCCGGCCACATCCGTCGCGGCATCCTCCGCGGGGAGAAGACGCCGCGGACTGTTCCAGTTACAGTGTGCCACCCAAACATCAAATTCCGGGCTCCCGGCTTTGCCAGGCCCGCCCCGCCGACCTGTACACACGCGGACCCTTCGCCGGCCCGCCCGCCCAGGCACGACGTCGCCGCCCTGTGGGCCTCGTCCCTCCCCGTGAGCAACACCCCCGAGGTCTCCGCCTGGTTCGTCCACCGCTTCGGCCCCGCCGCCGCCTGGTCCCTCCAGCAGGCCGACGTGTGGGACCTCATCCGCGTTGTCCCCGCAGGCCTCCACCTGCCCCGCTGGGCCCGGTCTCGGGGCGGCCCGTGGACCCACAGCGGCCACCGCATCGTCTTCCGCCTCTGGGACCACACCGGCGAGGCCGCCTCGCTACGCACCCGTGTGATCGACGGCACCGTGGCCCCGAAATCCCTGGTCCCCTCCGGCTACTCCGTCAAAGGCCTGGTCCTGGCCGACCCGCTCGCCCAGCAACTTCTCGCTGGCGTCTGCCCCTCCTGGTGGCACCCGCGCCAGGTCATCATCGCCGAAGGCGAACCCGACTGGCTGCTCTGGGCCGTGCGCCAGCGCGAGGCCGACGAGCAGGGCCCCGCCGTCCTCGGCGTCGAATCGGGCGCCTGGTCCCCGCAGATCGCCGCCCGCATCCCCACGTGCGCCTCGGTGGTCATCCGCACGCACCACGACGAGCCCGGCGAGCGTTACGCCCAACAGATCGCCGCCTCGCTCCACGGACGCTGCCGCATCTTCCGCAGCAGCGCGGGAGAGGAGGCCTCCCGATGAACAGTCTCCCCCTGAAAGACGACAGCGATCGCCTCCTCGAAGGCACCCTCCCGCAGGATCCCTTCGCCGACGCCGAACCCCTCGACCCGGCCGCTCCCGACACGGTCACTAACGCGGACCAGGACTGGCCCGATCCCCTGCCCATCGGCCCGGTGGCCGACAAACCCGTTTTTCCCGTGGACACCCTGCCGCCCTGGCTGCGCGACTGGGTCACCGCCCTGGCCACGGCTCTGCAATGCCCTGTCGACCTGCCCGCCATGCTCGGCCTCGCCGTGCTGGCCCTCTGTGCCGCCAAGCGCTACAAGGCGCACGTGATCCAGGGCTGGGACGAACCCCTGAACCTCTACGTCGCCGTCGCCCTGCAGTCCGGCGAGTCCAAGAGCCCGGCCTTCGCCGCCGCCATCCGGCCGGTGTCGAATTTCGTGACCGAGGAACGCAGGCGCACCGACCCCGAGATCCGCGCCGCCATCGCCCGCGCCGATGTCGCCGCCAAGCGGGCTGACCATCTCAAGACCCGCGCCGCCAAGGCCAGCGCGCCCGAGGAATACGCCAAGTCCCTGGCCCTGGTCGAGGAGGCCGTCCTCGAGCAGGCCGCCATCGAGGTCCCGGTGCATCTGAGGCTGGTGCTGGACGACGTGACCTCCGAGTCCCTCGAGGCCGTGCTGCGCCAGCAGGGCGGCCGCATCGCGTTGATGTCCGACGAGGGCGGTCCCTTCGAGCTCATGGGCGGCCGCTACTCCAACGGCGTCCCGAACATCGACGTCTACCTCAAGGGCCACAACGGCGGCAACATCACCACCGACCGCATCGGACGCGAGGGCGGGACCATCCACGAGCCCGCCATCACCATCGGCCTGGCGGTCCAGCCCGACGTCATCGCCTCGCTGCGCGACAAGAAGGGCTTCCGCGGCCGGGGCCTGCTGGCCCGCTTCCTGTGGGCGATGCCCGAGAGCCTCGTCGGCCGCCGCGACCCCGACCCGCCGCCCGTCCCGCTGGAGGTCAGCCAGGCCTACGAGGACGCGATCACCTCGCTCCTGCGGCGGCCCACCCGGCGCGACGAGACGGGGGAGATCAAACCTCAGCCCATGGAATTCAGCGCGGCCGCTCACGCGCTGGTGGTGGGGCTCAAGGCCAAGAACGAGGGCAAGCTGGGCCTCGGTGGCGAGTACGAGGACGTCGCCGACTGGGCGAACAAGCTCGCGGGGGAGACCGTTCGCATCGCAGGCCTGCTGCAACTGGCCGACCACGCCGTGGAGTCCGACGCCAGCGCGCCCTTGGGCGTCGGCCCGGATCCCATGCACCGGGCCCTGCGCATCACCGACTACCTCGTCACCCACGCCCAGATCGCCTTCGACATGATGGGGGCCGACCCGGTCGCCGGCCTGGCGCGGTACCTTCTGGCCTGGATCCGGCGCAACGGCGTGACGAACTTCACCCGGCGCGAGGCCTACATGCCGTTGCGGGCCCGGTTCAAGCAGCCCGCCGAACTGGATCCGCCCCTGGACCTGCTCATCGACCACGAGATCATCCGCCGCCGGCCTGATCCGCCGCGCTCGGGACCCGGGCGTCCGCCCAGCCCGCGGTTCGATGTGAACCCACAACTTCATGCACAGAATGCACAGAAATCACAGAATTCGGAGTTCGGGCCCCCGGTCGGGAATTCTGTGATTTCTGTGCGCGACTTTCGAGCCGAACCGCCCGCTTCCGCTTCCCACCGGGAGGACCACGAAAATGCCTGAGAACCGCGAACCGACACCCGGAATGCAAGCAATCACCGAGGTCCGGATCCGCCTGGCCCCCGACGCCACCAGCGGCCTGGTTGCCTTCGCCTCCTGCCGCTATGGCGGCGTGCTGCTCAACGACATCGCCATCCGCCGCGACCGGACCGGCCACCTGTTCCTGACCTACCCGCGGAAGCTGGCCGCCTCGGGCCGCCCGCATCCGCTGCACCATCCCATCGACCGCCAAACGGCGGACCAGTTCGAGGCGGCGGTCATCGGCCAGGTCCAACAGCTGCTTGGGCCCAGGGAAGGGGCCGCGGAATCGTGACGGAAGGGCGCGGCAAAGACGACGCCGGCACCCGTCCGCGCCGCCCCGCGACGACGCGCGTCACGGAGCCCCGCCTCACCGTGGTCGAGGGCACAGAGATGGCCGACCCGGCCGCCCTGGACGAGGTCCTTGAACTGCTCGTCACCTGGGCCATTCGAGCGCACGAAGCCCGTTGCCCAGCAGCGGATGATTCCGTAACTTGCTACAATGATAGAGTTTGTGAAGGCAGCAATTGACTTGATGTTTCCGGGCGAGATCGGCTGAATGTCACTATGAACCCACGACCAGGCAACCGCATCCCCGCGGCCATCTACCTGCGCCGCTCCACCGACCGCCAGGAGAAATCCCTC
>CAYFPS010000036.1:0-20180 GCA_964345075.1 uncultured Bacteroidaceae bacterium
CTGGTTTCTGCGGTGACGAAGTGATGGTTTCCGAATGTCTGCCGGCCGGCACCTACTATGTCTTTGCCGCGCACAATGACTTCACGGGTGTTGATGTTCCTGCCAACTACGGTCTGAGCGTCAGCCTGGAAGCCTGCACCTACACCACGCCCTGTGACGAGTTCGTGGCCACCGCCATCACCCTGCCCTATGCCGGCACGGGAACGAATGTTGGTGCCCCGGATATCACGGGCAGCACTTCTGGTGATGTTGGTTACAGCTTCACGCTTACGGAAGAAAGCACCCTGAGCTGGGAAACCTGCCTGACCGGTACGGGCTTCGACACGGACAGCTATCTGTTCAGTGGTGATCCCTGCAACGGCGGAACCCAGCTGGTTTACAACGACGGCGATTCCGCTTGCTCGTTTGCTGCCTGGGCCACGGGTTACACCTACGACTGTGGCGCCCCGCTGCCCGCCGGTGACTACACGCTTGTGATCAGTGGTTACGGCACCTACACGGGCAGCTTCGCCCTTGAAGTGACGGCCACCCCGACGGCTGAAGCCTGTGCCTGCGACCCGGTGGTCTGCACGGGTACGGCCGAAGTCGAGCCCAATGATGGACCCAATGGTGACGGCACCGTCGGTAGCATTGCCGAAGGTGAAGTGATCTGCGGTAACACCTATACCTGGACCGAAACCGACTCTCTTGGCAATGTCACCAACTTCCGTGACACCGACTGGTACGAAGTCCTGCTGGTGGGCGATGCCGAACTGACCATCGACCTCGCCGTTGATGACTTCAACGGTATCCTCTTCCTGGTCGCCGACGATCTGGCCACCATCGTTGCCTCCGCCGATGCCGCTGCCTACTGCGAAGCCGAGCAGCTGCTTTCCGGTTGCGTCGCTGCCGGTAGCTACTACATCGTCGTGGCCCACAATGACTTCACGGGCGTGGACGCTGGTGCCAACTACAGCCTGTCCTACAGCAGCGTGACCTGCACGGTCCCGACCTGCGACAACGACACCTTCGACACGGCTGAAGTGATTGGTGCATTCCCCTACAGCTACGCTGGCAACACCAGCCTCTGTGTGGATGACCTTGGACCCTTTGATGTCCAGCCGACGCAGTGTCTGCAGGGTACCTACTACACCGCTTCGGGTGGTGCCGCCGATGCCTACTTCTGGTTTGAGCTTGCCAGTGCCACCGAGCTGACCTTCAGCCTCTGCGGCAGCAGCTTTGACACGGCCATTGGTGTCTTCGCTGACACGGGCGTAGCCCCGACCACGGCTGACATCGTTGCCTACAACGATGATACCTGCGGCCTGCAGTCCGAAGTAGTTTGCCTGATGGATCCGGGTGCCTACTACATCGTGGTTGATGGCTACAGCACCGCCGCTGGCGACTACACGCTGAACGTGACCGCCGCTGCCCTGCCCTGCGACATGCCTGTCAACCTGGCCATCGCCATGGTTGCCGGTAGTGCCGAGCTGAGCTGGGATGCCGTTGGAACGGCCACCTCCTACGACGTGTATGCCTCCACCGATGGTTATGGCGTCTACACGCTGCTGGGCAACAGTGCTACCAACAGCTACAGCGATGCCGGTGCCCAGGCTGCCGGTCGCAAGTTCTACAAGGTCGTGGCGGTTTGCCCCTGATCCTGTAGACTGAATTCCTGAGTGAATTCAAGCCCCGTCCGCTTAAGCGGGCGGGGCTTTTTCTATGAATTCTTTAAAAAATCGAGGCATAAATGACACGGGCATGAAAGAAAGTTTGTCAGTCCTTATCTTTCCCTTGTCCTGACACTCAACCGGGAAAATCTCATCCATGTGGATCCCCCTCGCGCTTGCCGTGCTTGGAGCACTGCAGGCGAATACGCTTGAGCAGCCTGTTCTTCTGCCCGGCGAGGCCTGGAGCTTTGGCGCAAGCGAAGAGGCCTTGCTCTGCGAACGGGCCGAATACCTAAGCCTGCCCGGTTCGCTACAGGGCCTTCGTCTGCCCGTTCTGCAACTTGCCTATGCAGGCGGCCTGTGGCAGCCCTGCGACGCGGCCAGGCCGCTGGTTCATGTGCGCCACTACGCAGACGAGGCCGGTCTGCCCGGTGAATTGCTGCGCGAGGCACTGGTGACGACAGTGCTGGTTCCCCAGGGGATCTTCTACCGAAATGATCTGGAGCTGAAGCTGCTGGAGCTTGACCTCCCTTGGCGCAATTTAAGCTCCGGCTGGTTTTCCATTGAAGGCATGGGAGATGGAACCTGCCAGCTGATGTGGGGCGAGGGCACCGGCGGCGATGGCTATTCCTGCGTCAGGCGCGAAGGCAGCTGGCGCACGATTCCCAGCGATCTGGGCTTGCAGGCAAGCTGGGTAGATCTGCCGCAGCCGCAGCTGCAGATTCAACGCCTGTCTGACGGCAGGATCGAACTGGACTGGAGTCCGTTTAATCCGGAACTTGACTACAAGGTTGAATTCAGCCCTGATGCTCAGAATTGGAACCTGCTAGAGACAGTCGCGCAGCCACCCCTTCTACTTGACCCGGAACAGCTTTCACCCGGCCCGCATCTTTATCGTGTGCGCAGCTTGCTTCCCTGATTCCCCGCAAGCGGACTCAGCTTGGTATCTTTTCAGCATGGCCCTGCTTTAGGGGCAATTGTTGAAGGAGAATGCATGAAGAGTCCCCACGCCACAACCATTCTTTGTCTGCGTCACAAAGGCGTTACGGCCATCGCCGGCGATGGTCAAGTGAGCTATGACGACATGATTTTGAAGCAGGGTGCCTGCAAGCTCCGCCGACTGGACGAAGGGCGCGTGCTGGCTGGATTTGCCGGTGGCGCGGCTGATGCCTTTGCCCTTTTTGAACGCTTCGAGCAGGTGCTGGATTCGCAAGAAGGCGATCTGACCCGCAGTGTGGTCGAACTGGCCAAGGAGTGGCGACTGGACAAGAACATGCAGCGGCTGGACGCGCTGCTGCTGGTGGCCGATCAGGATCACATCTACATGATCAGCGGCATTGGCGATATCATTGAGCCCGATGATCCACTGTTGGCGATCGGCTCCGGTGGCCCCTACGCGCAGGCGGCGGCCCGGGCACTTGTATCACACACCAAGCTGGATGCCGAGAGCATTGTCCGTGCGGCGATGAAAATCGCCTCCGAAATCTGCGTATACACCAACGACCAGATTCGCGTAGAAACGCTCTCAGGCAAGGGGAAGAAGGCATGAAGGCGGCTCAGGCTCTAAGCCCGCGCGAGATCGTCAGCGAGCTGGATCGCTTTGTGATCGGTCAGGATGAAGCCAAGCGCGCCGTGGCGATTGCCCTCAGAAACCGCTGGCGCAGAAGCCGCGTGCCTTTGGAGCTGCGCGAGGAAATTACCCCATTCAACATCATCCTGATTGGATCGACTGGCGTAGGCAAGACTGAGATCGCCCGCCGTCTGGCCGCGCTGGCTGAAGCGCCCTTTGTCAAGGTTGAGGCCAGCCGTTTTACGGAAGTGGGCTATGTGGGGCGGGATGTGGATTCCATGATTCGCGATCTGGTTGATCTGGCCGTGCAGCGCGAACGGGATCGTCAACTGGAACTGCTGCGCGAGCAAACCCGTCAGCAGGCCCGTGATACATTGTTTGAACTGCTGCACCAGCAGCATGAGCTGACGCGCACAAAAGAGCTTGAAGGCAGACTGGATGCTGGCGAGCTGAAGGATCTGGAGCTGACCCTGCAGGTGGAAGAGCACGCAGCTCCACAGGCCAGCCTGCAGGTCTTTGGCGCGGGCGGCTTCGAGGAAATGACTGCCAATCTGCAGGAAATGATGGGTGACCTGCTGCAGCCGCAGCTGAAGCCCAGGCAGATGCTCCTGCCGCAAGCCCTAGATTATCTTGAGGAGCAGGCCGCCACTCGCGAGCTGGATATGGATCAGCTGAGCCGCAAGGCCATTTTTGATTGTGAAGAGTCGGGCATCGTCTTTATCGACGAGATCGACAAGATCTGTGCACCGGCGGAGAGTGCCGGGCCCGATGTATCACGGCAGGGTGTGCAGAAGGACATTCTGCCTGTGATCGAAGGCACGGTGGTGCAAACCAGATACGGCGCCGTGCGCACGCATCACATGCTTTTTCTTGCTTCCGGTGCCTTTCATCTCTCACGGCCATCGGATCTGATCCCTGAGCTGCAGGGCCGCTTTCCTGTTCGAGTCGAGCTGGACTCGCTGGACGAAAAAGCCCTCTTGAGTATTTTGACCAGGCCCGAGAACGCGCTGTTGAAGCAGTATCAGGCTCTTTTTGCTGCAGAGGGAACCGAACTTGTGATGAAGGCTGCGGCCTGCAGGGAAGTGGCGCGTTTTGCTTTTGAGGCAAATCGCCGTGCCGAGAACATCGGTGCCCGCCGCCTGCAAAGCCTCATGCACCTGCTGCTGGAAGAGGAGCTCTTCAGAATGCCTGACAAGGGGCTGAAGAAGCTGGAGCTGACGGCCGCCATGGTGCGCAAGCGTCTGGCCGAAGCCATCGAGGATGTGGACCTCTCACGCTATATTTTGTGATACACCAACGCCGGAAAAAGGCGAAGAAATAAAAGAGACCCAACTCAAGGGGAAGGAGCACGTGTGAAGCGCGATTGTCTGCAACTGACCGATTTCACTGCTGAAGAACTTCGTGGCATGCTGGAGCTGGCAGCCGAGATGAAGGGCGAAGTTCGCCAGAACCGTTTTCGCAAGCCCTTCGAAAACACGTCCTTTGCCTGCATTTTTCACAAGCCTTCCCTGAGGACGCGCATCAGTTTTGAAGTCGGCCTTTCCCAGCTGGGCGGCCAGACTCTTTATATCACGGAAAAGGAAATCGAGCTGGGCAAGCGCGAGAGCATTTACGATGTGGCCAAAGTGATGAGCCGCTATGTGGATGCCATCCTGATTCGCACCTTCAGCCATCAGTCGGTGGAAGAGCTGGCCCAGCATGCCAGTGTTCCTGTGGTCAACATGCTGACCGACCTGACCCATCCCTGTCAGGTGCTGGCCGATATCTTCACCATTTACGAACACAAGGGCACGGTCGACAATCTGGTCGTGACTTATTTTGGTGACGGCAACAACATGACCAACAGCTGGCTGAATCTGGCCCGCCGTATTCCGATGGAGCTGCGCGTGGCCACCAGCCCGGACTGCATGCCCGATCCCGGTATCCTCAAAGCCGCTCAGGAAGAAGGTCTATCGAAAATTGTCGTGACCGACGATCCGCGCGCCGCTGCCGAAGGCGCTGACGTGCTTTACACCGATGTCTGGGCCAGCATGGGTCAGAAGGAACAGGCCGAGGCCAAGGCCAACCTGCTCCGGCAGTACCAGATCAACAAGGAGCTGGTTGCTCTGGCGCATCCCGAATGCCTCGTGATGCATTGCCTGCCTGCCGAGCGCGGCAAGGAAATCACCGACGATGTCATGGACGGTCCGCATTCCGTCGTCTTTGACGAGGCCGAAAACCGCATGCACGCCCAGAAGGCGCTGATGGTCAGGCTGCTGGAGTGGAGCAAGTAAGGGCAAGACAAGAGTCATGACGCAGCCACTGGGCAAGCCTGATCACGGTTGGCGGAATCGTCTGCACGAGGTCATCTTTGAGGCGGACACGCTGGCCGGGCGTGTCTTCGATCTCGCGCTGATTCTGGCGATTCTGCTAAGCGTGCTGGTGGTGATGCTGGAAAGTGTCGCAACATTTCGTGCCGCCCATGGGCCGCTACTGGTCAGCCTCGAGTGGTTCTTCACCTTGCTCTTCACTGTCGAGTACCTGCTGCGCTTGATCACGGTCAGGCGGCCGCTGCTTTACGCACGCAGCTTTTTTGGAGTGGTCGATTTGCTGGCCACCATCCCCACCTGGATAAGTCTGGTGGTGCCGGGAGCTCACGTGCTGCTCACCATTCGGCTGCTCAGGCTGTTTCGGGTTATGCGTGCCCTCAAGCTCACCGCTTACCTGGGCGAAGGGCAGCTGATCATGAAGGCCCTAAGGGCCAGCAGGCGCAAGATCTTTGTCTTTCTCTTTACCGTGATCACTCTTTCGGCGATTATCGGGACTCTGCTCTATGTGATCGAAGGGCCCGAACACGGTTTTACCAGTATTCCCATCGGCATCTACTGGGCGATTGTCACGCTGACAACTGTCGGTTATGGCGCCATCTCGCCCGTAACCGCGCTGGGCAAGGCGCTCGCGTCGCTGGTCATGATTCTGGGCTATGGCATCATTGCCGTTCCCACTGGCATTGTGACAGTGGAGCTGGACCGTGCGACACGCGGCGGGGTCAGCACACAGGCCTGCCCCGCCTGTGGGGGCGAAGGCCATGATGCCGTTGCCCGGCACTGCAAGCATTGCGGAGCGGGCCTTTGATTGAAGTGCCTGCCTAAGGCAAGGAGCCATCCATGACTTCTCGTTTACTGATTCTGCTGGGGTTGACATCCCTTGCCCAGGCCTGGACCAGCCCGGGCAGCGGGCTGCTCTTCAGTCCCGCTGATCTGGTGGAGATCTCGGGCGGCGCTCTGCTGGATGGCAATGGCCCCTACCGGCAAATGGCCGATATCACCATTAGCGCCCTGGACACACTACGCGTGCCGGCCGGCACTGAGTGGCTGGCTGCCGGTGATGTCGAGCTTCGTATTACGGGTGTGATTCAATCCATGGGACGGCCTTTTCAGCCAGTGATCTTTGCCGCGGAGAGCGCCGAACCCGGCAGTTGGAGCGGCTTGAAACTGGATGAAGGCTCAGGCAGAAGCCATCTGATTTGCACAGAGCTGCGGGATGGGGAAGATGGTCTGAACTGTCTGGGAGCAAGTCCACTGGTGGAGTTTTGCGTGCTGGAGAACAACCTGTCCAGTGGACTCAGCTGTTTTCTGGAAGGGAATCCCACTCTGCGTCACTGCCTGGTGACGGGGAACATGCGCTATGGAGTGGAAATCACGGGTTCTTCCAGCCCTCGCCTCGAGCATTGTGTGATACAAGGAAACAACCTAGAAGCGAGCGATCCGCGCAATGCAGTGAGCATTGGCATTCAAGGAACAAACAGCCCTGTCCTGATTTCATGCCTGCTTGAAGGAGCAGCCTTTGGCAATCCTGCGAGCGGCTTCAGCCTGTGGATGAGTGGGAACCCGCAACTTCATCACTGCGAAATCAGGGGCTTCCGTACCGGTGTTGTGATACAAGGGGCGGGTGCTTCGGGCCTGCTTGAAAACTGCTGGATCCACGACAATCGTTACAGCAACCCGATGCTCGGTGGCAGCGGGATCAATGTGAGCACCAGTGCCGCTCCCACTTTTCGCAATTGCCTGATCGAGGGGAATGACTGGGGCGTGACCGTAACCAGTGTATCACAACCTGATTTTGGCACAGGCGAGAGCTTTGGCCAGAATCGACTGCACGGCAGCGGTAACAATGGTGGTGTTCACGACTTCTGGAACAACACCACTGGAATGATCGAGGCTTCCGGCAACTGGTGGGGCACGCTGGATGCTACGTTGATCGATGAGCATATCAATGACAGTCAGGATGGGAACTTCGGGACTGTCAGCATTTATCCCATTCTGGATGACAGCCTTTTTGCTCCGGTGATTGCGCCCGACATTGGCTGGGTGCCTCTGGAAGTTGGAGGAACGCTGGCTTTCCGTCCGGCCGATCATTTCAGAGCGCTGCCGGGGCTAAGCTTCAGCCTGGTGGCCAATGGCCTTGTATCACAGGTGGGTGACAGCCTTTACTGGACAGCACCTGAAGACGCGGACAGCCTGCAAAGCCTGCTGCTGTACGCCCAGACGAGCTGGGGCATGACAAGCTGTGATACACTTCGCGTCTGGCTGGATACACCGCCTGTCATTCTGCCAGATCTTTCCATAACCGTCATGGGCGCAAGTGTTCGGCTTGACTGGCAGCCCATAGAAGGTGCAACTGGATACAGGCTGGAGCGCGCGGACAGTGCAGGCTTTACGGATGGTTCCGTGAGCGTCATCTACTCAGGCACAGAAACGAGCTTTTTGGATGATGGTGCCTTGACGCTTGGTAAGGCCTTTTACAGAGTTGTTGCCGAATTGCCCTGATCACGCTTGTTCAATCGCCAGATGCTGACGTTGAGCATGCCGGCAAAACTCAGCCAGCCCAGATAGGGCAAGAGCAGCAGGCCGGCCACACGATCCAGTTCGTAAAAGAGCAGCAGGCAGCTCAGGACCAGAATCCACAGGAGGCTCAGGTCCAGCAGGGCAAGGTCAATTCTCCTTTTCCCAAAGAAGAGCCAGGACCAAAGCGCATTGGCCATCAGCTGCGCCAGAAAGCAGCCAAGGGCCAGCCAGGACTCCGCCAGCGGGACGGCCTCCCAGACGCGCCACGCAGCCAGCGCCATCATCGCGTAGAGCAAGGTCCAGACAGGCGCAAAAATCCAGCCCGGTGGGTTCCACATGGGCTTCTTCAAATACAGATACCACTCGTCCGGCCGATTACGCGATCCCGTTGCCGCTGCGCTGAAGCTGACGAACAGCCAGAGGCCGAGTGCTAGCCATTTTGACATGCGTGCTCCCCCGGAACCGCCCTGGCACTGCCCTGGCACTACCCTGGCACTACCCCGGCACCAAATGAAAAATCCTCCAAACCCACAACCATCCATTCACGTCCCGTGTCAGGAAATTCGATCAGCTAAAAGGGCCCTTCCGGCATGGCTGCCTTGCCCAGGACGATGGCCAGGCCCAGAAGGCTCTGATCGCTGCGACTTGCCCCGGGCCTTACCCAACTGCAAAGGCTGAAGTCCTCTTTCAACTGCCAGGCCAGGTCCAGTCCCGCCCAGAAGCCGCTGCCCAGCGCTCTGGCTATCAAGTCACTCTGTGAGCCCGTTGCTTTGGCACCCACCTGCACACGCCAGGCAAATTGGCCATTGCTGATCGCGCCTGATCGTTCAACAAGCAGACTGCTCCTTCGGTACCAACCCTTGTTATCGGCCAGCAGCCCCGCGACCAGCTGAAAGGGCAGGGCCTCTGTGGCAACACGAAGCTCCAGTCCGGCCAAGGCGCAAACTCTGCTTGCTTCAGCTGTGTCAAGATCAAGGATTGGGTGATTGCCCAGTCTGTGATACACGTTCTGAATCTTCTGTCCGCCCAGGCTTCCCAGCGCGAGTACGCCCAGCATGGGGCGAATGTGCTGTCTGGATGACGAAAGTGGAAAAGATGCCCCCAGAATGCCCAGATCAAGTCGCTCTCCGGCAGCGCGGTCAGTCAGCAAGTGAAGACGTGCGCCAAGTCGGATAGAGGTATTCCCGGAAAGACCTGCGTCCGCAAAGAGCGAAAAGGTCAGGTAGTCATCCTGAGCCCGGCTGTAACCGTTCTCCAGCAGACGCACTGGGTCGGCACCGTCCTCGTGGAAGCCCAGCGTCAGGGACTCGACCCCGGCTGAAAGCCGCGCTGGAAGACAGCAGCAGACAAGCAGCAGGATGCAGTGGTGTATCACGGGTTGAGGGCAACCACTCGATAGAAGCCGCTACCTGCGGACAATGCCTGTTCATGGGTGAAGCGGGTCTGGCTACTTTCGCCCAGCACTGTGCTGCCTTCGAACCAGGGGCTGGACGAGAACTCAACACGGTAGCTTTCTGCTCCTGCAACCGCATTCCAGGCCAGCCGCACCTCGCCACCGGCAATTGTGATCACAAGGCCTTCCACTGGATCCAGCGGTTGCTCGAGCGCGAAGTCCCAGATGCCGCGGCCGTATGTGCAGAAGCGAGCGGTGGCTATGGCCGGAATGTAATCCACATCCCAGTAGGTCTGGTCGGGGCCATCCAGACCGGCCAGCTCCTCCCACTGTCCTGTATCACGACGCCAGACAAAAGGCCCAAGTTCCGTTGCCGCAAAGAGCAGATCATCATCCGGTGTTACAGCCAGCTCAAAGACAAGCGTGCCGGGTAGACCATCGTTCATTGGCACCCAGCTCTGTCCGTGATCCTCACTGACAAAGACCGGTGGATTGGAATAGCCGCTGCCCGCTACGTATACGCGGTCTTCCACCAGCTGCGAAGGCACAACCGTCGCACCGTGGAAATAGTGAGGATCGGGACCGGTAAATGCCGGGCTTTGTGTCCAGCTGACACCCGCGTTCTGGCTGTAATACACCTGTCCATTGCTGTTGAGTACATAGCGCAGGGCAGGATTCAACTCGCTGGCGGCCATGGCCGAGATACGCGCGCCATTGCCACCGGAGAAGTCAAAAGCCTGCTCGGTTGCCGTGATACTGGATGCACTTGCCTGCAGACGCCAGAGCCTGGCCCCACCGGAGCTTCCGCCACCGCCCAGCCAGCAGACCGACGGCGTGTTCGGGTCCGGCATCAGGGGCGGCAGCCAGAAATAGTTGGAGCCGACAAAATCCCAGAAACGCGCGCTGGTGCTGTGCTGAATGTCCGGGTAATACATGGCGAAGCCCGGATAGACGGTCCAGATGCTGTTGCCGCCATCACCCGATACTAGGTGAGCGTAATCACCACTGATCGTTTGCGCAAAATCGACCACGCCGCCGGGGTCGCTCAGGGCCCGCTGAAAGCCCTGATCCTGCGCTCCGGCCATGATCACACCTGTATTTGTACGGTGCGTGTAGCTGCCGTAATACTGACTGATGCGCAGGCCCTCGAGGCTGATGTTGGCAACGCTCAGCAGATGATTGCTGCTCTGGTAGATGCCACCGTCGGTCGAGATCAGCTGAAATTCATTGCCCTCAGCGTCCAGAAAGGCCTGAATGGCCGGGATGTCCGCATGGAGCCGGTTCGCCGGATTGTCGTAATACTCGTACCACTCGTTGACGACTGCCCAGCTGGCACCGCCATCGGTGGAACGCCAGGCATTCACGCCGCCCAGCCAGACCTGTTCCCTGTCCAGCAGACTACAACCGAAACTGTTGCGCATGAAGGGGTGGATACCGACAGCGCCCCGGTAACTGAAGGATTGACCTCCATTCAGTGAGCGAAAGATGTAGCTGTCGCCGGAAGAATTGTGCGCAACCATGGAATAGATGACCGTGCCGAACTCTGTGATACAGCCATCAAGCTGCACGCTTCCAGCATCTGCTGTCCCCAGCCCCGGTGCGATCTCGCCAAGTGGGGTCAGACTGTTGTCCACTTCCACGGAGTAGAGCTCTCCGGCGATCGTCAGATAAAGCTCTCCAGATCCCTGCTCAGGAGTCCACATGTCCGCGGCCGAACCATCATGATTGAAGGTGTGAATGCGAGTGAAACTGGATCCCAGATTGTCACTGCGATAAAGGCTGGTAATCGAGTGCCAGTTGGTGTAATCCCATTCGGTTCCCAGCACATAAACTCTGGGTGAAGGCTCGTTTGTAACACAGCCCCGTAGTCCTGAGCCCCAACCGGCAATACTGGAAAGTCCGTTGGCTGCCTGCCAGGAAAAGCCGTCATCCAGACTGCGCTGCACGCTGACTGGCCAGCTGGTTAACACAAGCGTTACACTCTCCGTCTGAGTGTGAACACGCCGGACCATTTGAATGTCATTGAATCGCAGCCAGTCGTTGTGGCTGATCCAGAGGCCATCTGTATCACGAGTCCAGATGTTGCCGCCATCGCTGCCCGCCCAGATCAGGCCGGTTTCGCGGTCCAGATCTGCTGTGCGCATGCGCCCAGCCAGATTGTTACTGCCCTTTTCAATCCACTCACCGGCCAGCTCGCGACCTGTATCACGCTCCGTGCCCGCAGCTTGATCCATGCGCAGCGCACGCTTCTCTTCGCCCCTTGCCTGACGCCACTGGGCATCCAGCTGACGCCAGTCCACATCCGGTGCCGCGCGGTGCATGGATTCAATCCACTCCTTGCGTCCCTGCTTGTGTTGTTTGCGCCAGGCCCGGTAATCCTGCCGGATTTCTTCATCGCCCAGCTTGTAGCGCCGAATCTGTTCGAGGTATTCGACAGGCCTGGGCAGGCGTGTCTCCTGAGTCGTATTCTGTGTGACAAACCAGCTGCCCAGGGCAATTGCACCTATGGCCAGAAGGGCGTGTAGGGGTCGGGGCATTGTGCTTTCCTGCCTGATTGAATCAATGCCTCAAGCTAAGGAATCAATCCATCAGGTCCGGATAGAGTTTCTCGACACAGTCAGGGCAGATGCCATGGCTGAATTCTGCATCGGAATGCTCTTTCAGGTAAACTTCAAGCTGAGTCCACGAGCCTTCGTCCTCGCGAATCTTCTTGCAGCTGGAGCAGATGGGTATGATGCCCTTCAAGACTTGCAGTTCATCCAGGGCCAACTGTAGGCGCTCGGCCCTGAGCGCCTCGCGGGATTCTTCCAGATCATTCACCAGTAGTTTGACCGGCTGTTTGAGGCCCATTTCAATGATGGCCTTGTAGATCAAGTAGAAGGAGAGCAGCTTGAAAAGGTGCCCGGTCTGATTGACCCAGTCGTAAACATCCACATACACCGTAAACAGGAACTCCCCGGCAATGCTGAAGGCAATCGCTGATATCAGATAGAGATGAACCTCCGGACCACAGCTATCCCGCTTGCTGATAAAGAAGAGCCCGGCGGCTGTGAGCATCCCCATTACAGTCCATTCAGCGGCAATCTTGAAAGCCGTCAAGCCCTGCTCTGGCACAAAGCAGTCGGGGAAGATCTTCCAGACGAAAATGCTGCCCATAAGGACGGCGCTAAGTGAAGCGTATACCAGCAGAATCCATGGAAAACTGCGCTGGCGCACCAGCATCAGGCTCGCGACCAGCAGGCTTGTGGCTTCCAGCAAACGGGCCGCCACCCAAAGCTGTGTCGCGAGGTTGGCCCCTGTTGAATCCAGAATGCCAACGCCCTTGTAGGCAAAGACATGCATCAGGTCAATCAGCCCCACGTGCAAATAGGCCGTTCCAAGTAGCAAGAGGCTGGACTCAGCAAGGTGCTCTCGATTATTGATGATAACCACAAAGGTGCCAAAGGCCACCAGCGTGCAGAGCAGTTCAACCAGACTGTGGAAAAGCAGAAAGTTATGTCTGGCAATGAAGTGTGCTGTGGGCAGGGCTATCAGAACCGGGAAAAGAATCGAGCGTATTCGTCCCGTCATGGCCATTGAATTCCCCCTTCTCGTGCCATGAATGATTCAATAATGAATACCAATGTTGGCTGTTCAAACAAAGCTGAAAATCACCTTGTCAGCTTTGTCGCAAAGGACTTGAGGGAGCACGGCGGGCTGGTTCATTTCCTGCACAGTTCATTGGTCAAATAGGTGTCAGATCATTAACTTTCCCCGTTCAAATCGGTCCGGTCAAACCGGAAAGACCACAACCCAATAGATTGGCAGGATGCAATGAGCACACCCAAGATCATCTACACGATTACCGATGAGGCGCCGCAGCTGGCGACCTACTCGCTGCTTCCCGTGATACAGGCCTTTGCCCGCCCCGCCGGCGTAAAGGTGGAAACGCGCGACATTTCGCTGGCCGGACGCATAATCGCCCAGTTTCCCGAGCGGATGAGCGATGCCCAGCGTCAGGCAGATGACCTGAGCGAACTGGGTGAACTGGCCAAGACGCCCGAGGCAAACATCATCAAGCTGCCCAATATCAGCGCCAGCGTGCCCCAGTTGAAGGAAGCCATAGCCGAATTGAAGGCCAAGGGCTACGACCTGCCCGAGTATCCGGAAGAGCCGAAGACGGACGAAGAGCGCGAAGTGCAGGCCCGCTATGCGCGTGCCCTTGGTAGTTCTGTGAATCCCGTTCTGCGTGAGGGCAATTCCGATCGCCGTGTGGCAAAGGCCGTCAAGGCATACGCCCAGAAGAATCCGCACCGTCTGCGCGCCTGGAAGGCAGGATCCCGCACTCACGTAGCACACATGAGCGAGGGTGATTTTTACGCAAGCGAGCAGAGCGTGATCATGCCTGCGGCGGACACGGTCTCGATCGAGTTCGAAAGCGCTGGTGATACCCGTGTGATGAAGAGCGGACTTGCCCTGCAGAAGGACGAAGTGATCGACGCCAGCGTGATGAGCCGCCGCCACCTGACGGCCTTCTTTGCCAAGCAGATTGACGAGGCAAAGGAGCAGGACATGCTGCTCAGCCTTCACCTGAAGGCCACCATGATGAAGGTTTCCGATCCCATCATGTTCGGTTACTGCGTGAAGGAGTATTACAAGAGCGTTTTCGAGAAGCATGGTGATACATTTGCCAAGCTGGGCGTGAATGCCAACTTCGGGCTGGGCGATGTATACAAGCGTCTGGGCAGCCTGTCCGACGAGGCCCGTGCGGAAATCGAAGCCGATATTCAGGCCGTATACGGCAGCCGCCCGAAACTGGCCATGGTGGATTCGGACAAGGGCATCACCAACCTGCACGTGCCCAATGACATCATCATTGATGCTTCCATGCCCCCGATGATTCGCGACGGCGGCATGATGTGGGGTCCCGACGGCGAGCTGGCCGACACCAAGGCGATGATTCCCGATCGCTGCTATGCCACCATGTATCAGGCGATGGTAGAAGATTGCCAGAAGAACGGCGCCTACGATGTGGCCACCATGGGCAATGTCTCCAATGTGGGCCTGATGGCCCAGAAGGCCGAAGAGTACGGCAGCCATGACAAGACCTTCCTGATTCCGGCCAATGGCGTGATGCGTGTGAAGAACGCTGCCGGTGATACACTGATGGAGCACACGGTTGAAGAAGGCGACATCTGGCGCATGTGCCAGGCCAAGGACGCGCCGATTCGTGACTGGGTCCGGCTGGCTGTATCACGCTCCCGCGCCACCGGCGCTCCGGCCCTGTTCTGGCTGGACGAGAACCGCGCTCATGACGCCAACCTGATCAAGAAGGTCAATCAGTACCTGCCCGAGCATGACACCAGCGGTCTGGACATTCGTATTCTGCCCCCCGTCGAGGCGATCAAGGTCTCGATGGAGCGCGCGCGCAAGGGCGAGGACACGATCAGTGTCACGGGCAATGTGCTGCGTGATTACCTGACAGACCTCTTCCCGATTCTGGAACTGGGCACCAGCGCCAAGATGCTTTCGATCGTGCCCCTCCTGGCTGGTGGCGGCCTCTACGAAACCGGTGCTGGTGGCAGCGCGCCCAAGCACGTGCAGCAGTTCCAGAAGGAAGGTCACCTGCGCTGGGATTCGCTGGGCGAATTTCTTGCCATGGCCGTCAGTCTGGAAGACATGGGCGCCAAGACACGTGATGCCCGCACGGTGCTGCTGGGCGAGACGCTGGGCACAGCGATCAGCCGCGTGCTGGACAATCGCAAAAGCCCCTCGCGCAAGGTCAATGAGATCGACAATCGCGGCAGTCACTTCTGGCTGAGCGCCTACTGGGCGGAAGCGCTGGCCAATCAGGACAAGGACGCCGAGCTGAAGCAGCTCTTTGCCGGTCCTGCTGCCGAATTGGCTGCAAAGGCGGATGTGATCGAGGCCGAACTGCTGGCAGCGCAGGGCGAGCCCGGTGCGATGGGCGGCTACTACAAGCCCGATGATGCCCTGACAACCGCATCCATGCGCCCCAGCAAGACCTGGAACGCGATCATCGATTCCATCGGCGTGTAAACGCGATACGGACGAAAGTAAAGGCCCCCGCGTTGCGGGGGCCTTTTTTAGTAGAGACTGATCACGCGATAAAGTCGTTTGTCGCCAGCCGCAATCGGCAGGGGGTCGCTCCAGCTCTCGGCCTGCACCGTGGCGGCTGTGATCCACGGATCGGCCGCCGTGACCCTGCTCTCCACCCGATAAGCCTGCGCGCCGGGCTGATGGAACCAGCTGAGCTGCGCCATGTGCGGGCTGTCTTCCGTGATACGAAGATGCAGGTTGGTCGGGATCTGATTCCACTCCAGGAGGGTAGCGCCGTATTTTCCCGCTGCGATGACCAGATTCGCGTCATAGGCCAGACACTCAACACCGCCCGGAACTGTGCCCGTTTGCAGCAACTGGGGCTCGGCAGGCTCCGTGATATCATAGACATCCACCCCAACGCTGGTGCCCACAATTAGCAGATTGCCGCTATGAGCGGCGGCATTGCTGTAAGATGGAATGTTCAGTCGATGCACGGCTGAAATGCCCTGGCCGGCAAGATCCATGATGAAAACACTGGCTGTGCTCCAGACAACACAGCGGTCTCCGCGAATGAAAGCACCCTTAAGGTGTGTGACATCCGCCGGAGGCTGCCAGACAAGCGTTCCTGCCGGATTGCTCAGATCACTCAGGTCGTGGAATTGCAGCTCATCTTCTGCCAGTACAATCAGCCTGTCACCAGCGAGGTGGATGGAGCGGAACCTGATGTAAAGCGGGTTAATGTGGATTCTGCCTTCAACCTGCGGATTGGCGGGCGAGCTAACATCAAAGACGATCAGACTATCGCCGGGATAATCATCATCATAGGCCACCAGACGATTGCCATCGAGCGTCAGGTCGCGCAGATAGGCAAGGAGCCCCTTGTAATCGGAATACTCCCACAAAGGGGTCGGGGAGGATGGGTTTTGCAGACCCCACAGTGCATTGCCCGATTCAATCAGTGCGCCCTGCATTTCGCCGCCGCTACCGCTCGTCAACCTTCCGGCAACCTGAGGATCCATCGCGTCTGAAAGATTCAGCAGCGTGAGGCCTGCATAACCCTGTGATACACTGGCCAGATTGCCAGAAAGACTGGTCTGCCTGGGGCCGAAGACATCCATATGAAAGGAGGCGGCCACCTGATTCAGTTGCCCGGCGTCTGCCTCGTAGAAGTAAAGATGATCCTCCCAGGCGCCCGCCACGCGATCACCCTGCAGCTTGACACCCTTACCGCGAAAGACCGAGGGCATGGAAGTGCTGGCCTGCAGCACTGGCGCAAGCGGGTTTGCCAGTGAGTAAAGTTCGATGGTGTCCCAGTCCCCCAGCACGAGCCGTCCGCCCTGCATGTGCAGTGAACTTGGGTCATCAGGGCTGATGGTCGCCTGCCAGACAGGGGGCAGGTTGTAGCTGCTGACATCGTAGAGCTCGAGAGAGCCGATTGAACAGGCCAGCAAGCCGTTCTCAATGGCAATCGCCTCCCGGCTTAAGCCTGTAATCAAGCCACGATACTGGGGAAAGAGCGGGGCCAGAATGCCCACAAGCTCCAGATTGTCATCGGGATTGTCCCAGACCACGACCGCCACAATGTTGCCATCGACCTCGACCCTTCGTGTATCACCGGACAGCGTGTACTGTGATACAAGATGGGGAACAGGTGTGGTCGACCAGATGCTGAGGAGATTGCCACGGCCCAGCAGAATATGTTCGTCAGTAGCAGCCAGACCACGAAAGTATTCGTAGTTCACCATCGGAATCGAGAAGGCGTGACTCATGGCCAAGGGATTGGCTACCTGTAGCACATGGCAGTCGCCATTTTCCAGTGTTACAGCCAGATGATTGCCCGAAAGAGCCAGCTCTTCCACCTGATCTTCCAGCATGAAACTGGAGACGAGCTCGGCCGTACGCGCATCACGGCATTCCACCATGTGGCCGCTACCAGCAAAGACAAGTGTATCACTCTGGAAGACCACATCTAGGCATTGGCCGTTTTCCCAGCGACCGGCAAAACCAAGGGGTTGTGCGCTTGCAGACAGGGCAAGCAAAAGCACGGCAATGACCCGAAGCAGGGCCTCGTGAAATGTGTTCATGATGATTCCTGTAAAGCTGTGTTGGCCGAATATAGGAATCAATAGTGAACAGTTGGCTCAGTTCATGGCGCGAAGGAAAAAGAGGGTGTTTTGAGGACTTTGCGTCAATGTGACCGTAGTATCGGTCCCCTGCCAGTAGGGACTGAAGCTTGGGGTCTGCAAGCCACGGCCATAGAGCCGGTAACTTGCTGCGCCCGGAACAGGCGGCCAGCTGAAGCGAAGCAGCCCGCCGATAAAGGCCAGGCTGAGCTCGGGCGTTTGGAGCACGGGTGGCGTGTTACAGGATTCATGGATCACAAGACCAGGATCATCCAGCTCCTGCTGAAAGCTCAGCCAGCTTTCGCTGCCCTGTCCAAGCACGGACTTCATCCAGGGAAGCGCCAGGCGCATGCTCCACTCCAGCTGTGTATCACGGCTGATGCCCGGGCTTGAGCAGAAGAGCTCGCCCAGACTGCAGTAGGTGTCCGGCAGGGCAAACTGGCAGTGACTGCCGCCGAAGAGCTCCAGCAGATACTTGCAGGGGCTGGCCAGTGCAGTGTGAATTGGCAGTGCGTGTTCGTCAAGGGGCGTCGCGCAGTCTGTTGTTCCCCACAGCATCAGTGAGGGAAGTGTGATGGTTGCAGCCGCTTCAATCGCGCTTTGGCTCGTTTCGGCAGGGGCAAAGAGCAAAAGGCCCCTGGCCTGATCCGTAGCGGCTGCTGCAAGGACACTGGCACCGCCACCCATCGAGTGTCCGCCCAGCAGAGCCGGTCCAGTCAAGCCGAAGAAGGGGCTGGCAGTATTCTCGCTCTCGGCCAGCATGCCCTCCAGGGCAAAGGCCATGTCCAGACCGAAGTCAGCATGACTGGGCAGGGCGCTTGTTTCAGTTTCCAGAAGCAGAAGCATCATGTCTTCCGGGACCAGCGCGTCGGCCAGCCAGGTGTAGCGATCGGCGATCATCAGAAAGCCGTGCCCAAAGACCATTAGCGGAAAGCCGCCCTCAGGCGCAGGGGCCGGGACAGCACCCGGACCATCGCTTAAGGCCGGGTAATAAAGGCTGGCACTGACTGTGCGATTGTTTCGGGAAGGATCAGTCCAGGCCAGATCCAGCGTTCCTGTGGCGGCAAGCGAAAAAGAAATGCACGCGAGACTGAAAAAAAGGCTGATCAGAATTTTCATGATGATCTCCAGATAAGGCAAAAGAATGTTCAAAATCCTTCAAAGCATCAAGAGATAGAGATGAACGGTTCAAAATATGGTCACACTAATTGAAGTAATCCGCTTAATGACTTTGCATTCCCTAATTCCATGCTTAGTTTGGCACAAAAAGCAATCGTTCATCGGCCGAACCATGACCTTTCACGAACGACTGATCAGCCGCGGACACTGGCTCTTTCGCCATCGCAGCTACCTTCCACTATTGATACTTCCCTGGCTGGCCCTGCTGGTCTGGCTTCACCCCGAACGCATTCCCGCCATGCGGGAAACAGGCTGGTTGATCTTTTGCCTGGGCGTTGCGCTGTCCGGGCTTCTGCTGCGCTGTTTTACCGTGGGCTGCGCGGCCAGCGGAACGAGCGGAAGAAACACACGCAGTCAGGTGGCCGACGACCTGAACACAACCGGCATGTATTCCATCGTGCGCAATCCCCTTTATGTCGGTAACTACCTGATGCTGCTGGCGCCCGTTCTCTTTGTGCGCAGTCTCTGGGCCGTCGTGGTCTTTACTCTGGTTTTCTGGCTGTATTACGAGCGAATCGTGATCGCCGAAGAGTCCTTCCTGCGTGAGCGTTACGGACAGAGCTATCAGAAATTCGCCGCCCGCGTGCCTGTCTTCCTGCCAAATCCCCTGCTTTGGAAGGCACCGGC
This sequence comes from uncultured Bacteroidaceae bacterium, assembly GCA_964345075.1. GTDB lineage: Bacteria > CAIWAD01 > CAIWAD01 > CAIWAD01 > CAIWAD01 > CAYFPS01. Next base: position 19,410 of record CAYFPS010000036.1, read on the forward strand.
AAAGGCGCCCTGCCCGCGCCGCATGGTTCGCCGCGAATACTGCACGCAGCTTTCCATGGTCTCCAGCCTGATGGTGATGGACAGCCTCGCCGGCTACATGCAAACCGGCTCCTTCATGCCCGGCCCCTTCATGCAGAAGGCCATGATGACATCCATCGGCATCTTCCTGGTCATATGGCTGCTGGTCAAGCGGACGAGGGTGTTGAAGTAGGAAGGACGTCCCCGCTTTCGCGGGGATGACGATTGCAGATTGATGATTGATGATTGATGATTGCTGATTGAAGAAAGCTCTGGCTGCTACTTACTACTGGAAACTGAGAGCTGACAGCTGACAGCTGACAGCTGGTAATTGGCTACAATGCGCTGTCATCCGAGCTTGACATGTCTTCCTCGCTTGACATTTCTGCAAAGCTACGTCCGACACCACGTCCCCGACAAATCGGGACAAGCCGACAACTGGATTGGCCAGTGGTCTGGCTGTTCGCGTTAGCGGGCAGACAGGCCCTGGCGAAGTGTTTTCGAAGAAAACACGGCTCCCACTTCATGCCGATGTTCGGCATGAAGTGGGCCGACACCACGTCCCCGACAAATCAGGACAGGCTGACGACTTCCTCTGGCTGGAAACTGGTTACTGCCCCCGCTTTCGCGGGGGTGACGTCTGGCAACTTCTTCTGGCTAACGTTTGACACCTGTCCACTTCAGCTTCGGCCCGAAACCGGTCCTTGCTGAAGCGGAGCCGTGCCGATCGGTCGGCACTTCGCCAGGGGCCAT
>CAYFPS010000037.1:0-18013 GCA_964345075.1 uncultured Bacteroidaceae bacterium
AGCGCAGCAACAAGTCCTGGCCCGAGTTTCGCGTAAGCGAAATCTCGGCTCTACCCAAAAGCCCTGCAACGGCTTTGAAGGCCGCAACCGCCGGCAAGACCCTGGCATTATCTCGCCTTGGCGAGATACGCCTACTACTCAGGCGGCCAGAGCCCTGATACAAGCGAAGCGTAGTAGCGGCTTTTCAGTTAAGGCAAGGGCCAGAGGGCTTTTCAAGGCGCAGCCGTGCAAGCCAGAGACTTGGTGCAAGTGCAGCGCAGCAACAAGTCCTGGCCCGAGTTTCGCGTAAGCGAAATCTCGGCTCTACCAAACAGCCCCCGCTTGCGGGGGCTGTTTGGTAGACGGGAACGTCTGGGAATCGAACCCAGCCAGGACAGCATAACTGCCCCGCAACGGCTTTGAAGGCCGCGGCCGCCACCAGGTCGACATCCATCCCCAGGTGGACTGCAAAGGTAGCCAAATCAATTGGTTTGCGGTGGTGTCAGGCGGGGCTGACATTTCGGGCAGGGACAGTTCCCGATGGATGTCCCGATCGCAAAGGTTAAAACTGTCAACCCCATCAGCCACCCAGCACCTCGACCGGCTTCATCTCTTCCGTAACGCAGACGAAGGTGAAGCGCCCGCGAGCGGCCTCCGTGAAGCCGTCAGCCTCGGTGGTCTCGACGTTGATCTGGCTGGACATTTCCAGACTTGTCCGGCCAACCTTTTCGACGCGAGCCACCAGCTCGATGATGCTGCCCGGCGGAATGGCAATGTGAAAGTCGATTCGCCCGGAGGAGACCAGCACCATCTTCTTTCGGGCAAAACGAGTCCCGGCAATGAAGGCCGCCTCGGCCATGAGTTGAATGGCCGTGCCCCCAAAGAGCGTTCCGTGATGATTTGTGTCACCGGGAAAGACCGTCTTGGCAATGCGTGTCTCGGAAGCCTCGATGCGCGCCTGAAGAGCGTTCTGGTCCATTCCTACCTCGCCAGCAGAAGTTTTGCGGTACGGCTCTGCCCCGCCATGCTGGTTCTGATCATGTAGAGGCCGCTGGGCTCGCCGCTCAAATCGATGGTGTATTCGGCTTCGCCCGCAGGAAGCGCGACGGCCTGCTGCAACACCAGCCTGCCTAGCAAATCCATGACTTCCAGCGTCAGGTTGCCCGCCACTGGCGAAGCAAGCCGGACAGTTGTGACAGGGTTGAAGGGATTGGGCCAGGGAGCGCTCATGCTGAAGCTGGCGGGCAGGCTGCCTTGCGCTGGAAGGTCATTCAGGCCCTCGACCTGTCCCGAGTAGGGAATGCTGAGCAGGCCACCATTCATGGCATTGCTGGAGACAAGCAGCTCGCCGGCAAAGGTGCCTTCCGTTGTGGGCTCCCAGAGGAGTTCGACCCATTCCAGCTCCAGCGGCTGCAGAATCATCGGTCGTGATACGACTTGAAGCTCTTCGTCTTCTGCCTGAATGTAGCCGATGAGCAATGACTGTGTGCCTGTATTCAGGAGGGGGAAGCGTAGCGCACGACTCTCGCCGGCGCTGATTGTGCCCAGCTGCAGCGTGTCTGTGGGAAGCTCCATCCAGCGCGAGTCTGCAGGATCAGGATCACCGGCCAGCGAACCAATGCGCAGCAGGAAGTCATTGTGATCGATAAAGGGATTGCGATTGTGCTGCAGGGCATCGATCGCATCGTTACGATCCAGCTCCTTCTGTGATACATCGTCCAGAAAGGCCCACTCGCGCATGGTGGCTTCCTGATAACTGAGGAAGCTGTAAAGATTGCCATAGCGCAAGGCAAAGTAGAAGAGGGCGCGTGCCCCATCGCCCTTGTGCTCGTCTCGCGGCTCAAAGACGGTCACGCCGTTTTCATCCAGGCCGCGCAGACTTCCGCCCTGACTCCAGTCCTGTGATACAACATAGCCAAAGGGGTAGTTGCTGCGGGCGCTGTTGGCTACGGCCATTGACGGGTAAAGGTGATGCATGTCGCTACGGGCATCGCCCTCTGCACCCATACTCTGCGGCCAGGTGTGCTCGCAGTTCATGATGCTGCCGTCCGGTATGCCGCTTGTTGTCACCCAATTGCCCGTATACACGCACTGCACCTGGCCGCCGACATTGTCATAAGCCGAGTACATGTAGATTCGGGCAGTGGTGTAATCGTATACGGTGTGACCGGATACTTCTGCATTCAGGTAGTCAACAAGCGCCTGCCCAGACAAGCCGGCAGCTCCCGGCCAGTCTCCATGATAGGGTGCGGCACCAACTTCGACGGTCAACCAGCCAGCCTGACCTTCAGCCTGAAGCATCAAAACTTCTTCCATTGGCATATCCACGGAAGCGTCACAGAGAATGTTCAGGAGAACACTGTCGCCGGCTTGTATCACGAAATCGCTCTCATCCAGTGACAGATGTGTGCCTACCGTACCGGCCAGCCGAAGGGTTGACGCGGTGGTACCCAGGTTGACAGCCCAGCTTTCCAGCGTGAGTTCAGTAGAGGCCATTTCACCCAACTGATGATTGTCCGGGCGGACGATGACTTCCGCATGAAGCGTTCCGGCAAGTGTGAGCAGAAGCAAGGGGAGCTTTGCTGCAAAAGGTCGAATGGGGCGCATGATTTCCTACTTTCAGACATGGTTCAATGGCTGAACATAACGCTTGCCCTGCTGCTTGCCAGCTTCGCGCAGCTTCATGCTGAAACAGTTGCCCCGGCTTCGCCTGAAGGGCGGGTTGCCCTGGTGCTGGCAGGCGGTGGTGCGCGTGGCCTGACGCATGTGGGGGTGATCAAGGCCCTTGAAGAGGCTGGCATTCCTGTTGACATGGTTTGCGGAACCTCAATGGGCGCGCTGGTTGGGGGCCTATGGAGTCTTGGCTGGAACGCGACAGAGCTGGACAGCCTGGTCCGGGCGATCGACTGGCAGGGCAGTTTTGCCGACACGCCAAGCCATGATCAATTGATCGGCAATGCGCGCTTTCTGGATCGTGTACCCGGCTTTCGCCTGGAACTTGTCGACGGTCGCCTGCAGCCGCCCGCCATGATCTTTCGCGGAAATCGTGTTGAGCTCCTGCTGAACGACCTAACGCTGGGCGCACATGGGCAGCAGGATTTTGCCAGGCTTCCCCGGGCCTTTGCCTGTGTGGCCAGCGACATTGAAACAGGCGAGACGGTTTACCTGACCGAGGGCAGTCTGCCCATGGCCATGCGGGCTTCAATGAGCCTGCCCAGCATTTTCGAGCCGGTCCGTATGAAGGGGCGCGTGCTGGTGGATGGTGGACTGGTTGAAAACCTGCCAACCCGCCTGGCCCGAAGTCTTGGGGCCGATCTGATTATTGCAGTCAATCTGCCCGTTCACCTGAAGACCGTCGATGAGATGAGTGGCTACATCGATATTGCCGATCAGTCCAGGCAGATTCTCTCGCTTGCCCAGGAAGACGCGGCGGCTGATCTGGCCGATCTGCTTCTGTTGCCGGATGTATCACGCTTTGGGCTGTTGGAGTTTGAAGCGGTGGATACACTCATCGCTCGCGGCTATCAGGCGGGCCTTGACGCTTTGCCTGAGATAAGATCCCTGCTGGAAGAAGAAGGTCTGTCACACGGCAGCTGCGTGATCCCCATGCGAGAACAGGTTCCGGAAGAACTGTGGCTCTCCGAGATCCGAATCGAAGGTGATGCGCCGCTGGACATGACTCAGGCTGCGAACATGCTGGGCCTAAGCCCGGGAGACACCTTCCGTCCGCGCGAAATCTCTCTGGCGCTGCGGCGATTTCTTGCATCAGGCATGGCTACGCGAGTGGGTTACGAGATTTCCGTGGATCACAGCGATTCCGCGCGAAGCCCACTTCCTGCAAGACTTGACCTGCACATTGATGGGCCGGCTCGCACGACCGTGGATATTGAGCCCATGTATCACGAGTTCGACAATCTACTGCTTGGTTTGCGGATTGACTGGAGCAACTTCAACGGACCGGGCAACAATGTTCGCTTTGAAGGGCTGCTCGGCGGATCAACCCAGCTTCGGCTGGACAGCTGGCACAGTCGTTATCACAGTATTGGCTTTGCTCATCATCCCCACGCCTGGTACTCGGGTGTTGATGTTCGCCTGGCAAATGAGTCGGGGCGCAGTATCGCCCAGTATGCCATTTACCGCTATGGTGTGGGCCATGGCATGGGTGTTGTCTTACGAAAGGGTGCCCGTATCGAGGCCGGTGGCGAGCTGGAGTGGACGCGAGCCGTGCCTGAGATCGCCGACACCAGCATGACCAGAGAGAAAGCCCGCGTACAGATGCCCTACCTGCGGCTGGAAGTCGACACAAGGAACAGGATCGACCTGCCAACTCGCGGCCTGCAGCTGGATGCGGACCTGAGAAGTGTGCAGGATCGGGGGGGATTGCTGGATGCCGGACTGCGACTGGATGCCGTCTTTCAGACCTGGCATCCCTTGCGTGTATCACGGCACTCGGAGTCCATGGGCCATTCGCGCGGGATGGTCGTGCTGGACATGGGCGCTCGTTTTGCAAGACGGCTAAGTGGCACTTTACCACCGGCCTACTACTTTGATCTGGGCGGCTGGCCCTGGATGCCCGGTTTTGAGGAGGGCCAGCGCTGGCTGAGTGACATGCAGGCTGCCTACCTTGGTTTGCGCTGGTGGCTGGGCAAGAACACCAGCCTGATGCCCGTGCTGGCCCGGTCCAGTGGCAAGCAGGTTATCACTGCCGATGGTGATGTGGAGGATCTGGGCTGGGGCATTGAAATTGCCACACGCACCTATTTTGGCCCCTTGAGACTGGCCTTTGGCCAAAGTGACGATGGAAATTCGGCCGCCTACCTGCGCTTCGGCTGGCAGCGTCCTTCCCGCACTGGCCGCTACACACAATTCAATTGATGAAAAGAAGGGACTTGACCGTGATACGCATTTTTGTGCTTGCTGCCTTACTTCTGATTGGTTGTGGCGATAGTGGTCCGCGTTACGATGTAGGCAATGTCATTCCCATGAAGGAAGGCGTTGATGCCCATGAAATCTGGCAGACAGCAGGTTACGAGATTGTATCACCGGACCCGGGTGCCCTGCCCGATGTAAGCGCGGAAATGGGTGGCGCGGGCTTTGCCGAGCTGGCGGAGGAGTTGGGCTGGCAGACGCCCGGCAATCCTGTCGTGGAGGGCGATTCCGCGGCACGCATCGGCGGCCGTTTCAACATGCGCATTCAGGAGTACCCGGCCACCTTGCGCAGTGAAGGCAAGGACAGTCACACCGCCTTTCAGCGAATCATCATCAATGCGTGTTACGAAACACTGCTCAATTTGAGTGAAGACAACCTGCAGTACGAGGCCATGCTGGCTACTCACTGGAAGATTGAAGACCTGCCCGACGGTAGTCAGAATTACTATTTCCGCATCAACCCCGATGCCCGCTGGCAGACAGGACACCGTGTTACAGCAGAAGATGTGCGCGCCTCCTGGCGTCTCAAGGTGGATGAAGGTCTGCTCAGGCTTTCTGATGCCGTGATCTACCGCGAGTTTGCCGAACCCGAGGTGATCAGCCCCTACATCGTCAAGACCCATGTGGACAGGTCATCCTGGCGCATGTTGATGAATTTTGCCGCAGCCATGTACATCTATCCCTCACACATTATTGGCGACTTGACGGGCAAGCAGTACATGGAGCGCTTTCAGAATGATCCGCTACCCGGCTCCGGCCGCTACCTGATCCGCCAGCAGGATCTTCGCCAGGGCAACAGCCTTGCCATGACGCGTATCACGAATTACTGGGACAAGGATAATCCCTGGCGGCAGGGTCAGTACAACTTCTATCAGGTGCGCTTTACCGTGGTGGGTGACGACAACCTGAGTCGCGAAAAGGTCAAGAAGGGCGAGCTCGACCTGTATACGGTCTCGGAGGCCAAGTACTGGACAAAAGATCTCGTCCCGGAGAAAATCGACCAGCTCGCCCAGGGCTGGCTGATCAAGAAGAAGGTCTTCAACGATCAGCCCGGTGGCATGCAGGGCTTTGTCTTCAATACACGCGAGTGGCCTTTTGATGATATCCGTGTTCGCAAGGCCGTGGCCCTGTTGATGAACCGCAGCGCGCTGATCGAGAAGATTTTCCATCACCAGTATCTGCCAATTGACAGCTACTACCCGGGCAGCATGTACGAGAACCCGGAGAATGTGAAAGTGCGCTGGGATCCAGAAGAAGCCGTCAGGCTGCTGGAGGAGGCCGGATACACCGAAGTTGGACCGGACGGCATACGCATGGATGCTTCCGGCAGGCGTCTGGCCTTTGACCTGATGAGTCCGGAAGCCGCAGCCAGCGAGCGGCTGTTGACCGTGTTACAGGAGGACCTGAAGCGCGGCGGCATCGAGATGAGTCTCAAGCCCACAACCTTTTCCACACGCATCAAGATGCTGACCGATCGCAAGTTCAAAGTGTATTACGGCGCCTGGACCGGCGCGGCCTTTCCTGATCCGCGCTCCAGCTGGCACAGCGATTTCGCCATCGGCGCGGACACGGGCAACCACCCGGGTGTGATCGACCCGCTGGTGGACAGCCTTGTGACCGTATACGACATCACCTTTATTCTTGAAGAGCGTGTCGGGCAGCTGCGCATGCTGGACAAGCAGCTGATGAGCGGCTACTATCTGGCCCACGCCTGGTATGGCCCCTACAGCCGCCTGCTCTACTGGAACAAGTTCGGCATGCCCAAAACCGTGCTCTCCAGAACGGGTGATTACCGCAGCCTGATCCGCCTATGGTGGTACGATCCCGACAAGCACCAGGAGCTGATTGACGCCGTAAAGGCAAATCAGCCATTGCCGCTTCAGCCGGTGGACCTAAGTCCCTGGGAATAGTGGCGTGAAGGAATAAACAGGCAAAAGGCTTGTTGAGCGTGGTTCAATAATATTCCTTGTTTGTCATTCGAGACACAAGCAAGAAGGATTGAACCATGAGCATCCCCCTCAAAGGCCTGTTTTTTGTACTGATTCTGATCAGCCAGTGCTTCGGCCAGAACCCGTCCATGACCATTTCCCATGCAGGGCTTTCACCCGCCAACACCTTGACGGTGGAGCCGGGTGAAGAGATCACCTTCATTTATGGTGGTGGTGGCCCGCACCCGATGACCTCCGGGCATGGTAGCACGCCTTCGCCGGTCTTCTTTCCGACCGTGACCGTGACCACCAGCAATCCAGCGGAGACCTTCTCGCTTCAGGAGGCGGGAACCTATCTCTTTCACTGCGGAACCAACCCTGGCAATTCCAGCAACTGGGGCACGATCATTGTTGAAGCCTCCTCCAGCCTTGAAGCGCCCGCGAGCCATCCTGCTGACTTTGTCCTGCTGGAGGCCTGGCCCAATCCCTTCAACCCTGTTACCACCTTGTATTACACCATCGCGCGCGCCGGTGATACACGGCTGGCCGTATACAACCTGCAAGGCGAGCGCATCCACACGCTTTATTCGGGCATGCTTTCTTCCGGAACACATTCCTTCAAGTGGGATGGCCGCGCGGATAACGGTTTGTCACTCGGCTCCGGCGTCTACATCCTTGGCGCAGAGACGGGTGATCAGACCATCTCCCGAACCGTGACACTTCTGAAATGAGCAGGCGCAGCAAATCCCCCCTGCTGGCGGCTCTCTTTCTGCTTCTGCTGATTGGCTGTGAGGATGATCGCGCCGACGATCTTCAGCGCCAGTTGGATGAAATGCAGCAACTGGTCGAAGAGCTGGAGAACAATCAGGAGATCATTCTGGACGGCTATGTATCACGGCCGGCCGAGCTCGAGATTCCCGTCTGGGCCAGCGCCTATCTGGGCGAGATGCCGATTTCCGAAGACAATCCCACGACCGTTGAAGGCATTTACCTGGGCCGCAGACTCTTTTACGATGAGCGCCTTTCGGGCGATGGCAGCAAGTCCTGCGCAAGTTGCCACCTGCAGGCATCCTCCTTCAGCGACCCCGATCAGTTCAGCCAGGGGATCACGGGTGAGCGTGGCACACGCAACGCCATGCAGATCGTCAATGCGGGCTGGTTTCCTTCCCTCTTCTGGGATGGCCGCGCCGGCAGTCTGGAGGAGCAGGCCCTGGGCCCCGTTGTCAACCCGGTCGAGCTGAACACGACCTGGCCCGAAGTGGAGGCGCGGGTGGCGCAGGACCGCCTTTACCCCGCGCTTTTCAGGATGGCCTTTGGCGACTACGGCATCGACTCGCTGAAGATTGCCGCGGCAATCGCCCAGTTTGAGCGCAGCCTGCTTTCCTTTTCCGCGCCTTTTGATGACTACTTCTACGGTGATGGCAGCGGGCTGACGGAATCGGAAGAAAACGGCTTTGACATTTTCTTTTCCGAGCGCGGGGACTGCATTCACTGCCATGCTGGCCCGCTTTTAACCGACAACGAGTTCCGCAACAATGGTCTGGACAGTCAGATTGCCGATGCCGGGCTGGGTGAAATCACCGGGCTGGCCAGTGATGTCGGCAAGTTCAAAGTGCCCACCTTGCGCAACATCGAGTTTACGGCGCCTTACATGCACGATGGCCGCTTTGCCACGCTGGAAGAGGTGGTGGAGCACTACAACAGCGGTGTGCATGCCGACTCGCCCAATCTGGATCCGGAGATGCACAACGCCTCACTTGGGCTGAATCTCACGGAAACCGAGAAGCAGGATCTGGTGGCCTTTCTGAAGACCTTTTCGGATCCGGCCTTTCTGGCGAATCCTGACTTTGCCGATCCTGAAGAATAGCCATGCAAAGCCCCCGCTGCTGAGGAGTGGCGGGGGCTTTTCGTGACCTGTGATTTAGCTTTTGTCTGTTTGCCGAACTTTGGCTGGTTGCGCCCTCCTCTCCGCCCCCCTCCCACCCGGGGTATAGCCTTGGCTGACGTTTGAAGTTCCCTGAATGGGTTGCATTTCTCCTGACAACAGGCATCTCTGTCTAGATTTCAGGAAGCGCCTGAGGATTCTTCCGATACAGTCAGCCAAGCTTGACCTGACTCCCCTTCAGCTTGGAAGTCAACGGCATGACTGGTATGTTTCACGCTTGTCCTTTCGCGGCCCCCCGATCCTTTTCGGTGCATTCCGGCCAAAGCGAAGACAGCCTGCTTAAAGCAGGCATTTCAGATTAAAAGCTTGGGAGAAGCTTTATGCAGATCCGGCAGACATGGATAAGCAGCGCCCTGCTCATGGGTGCGATGGCTGTCACCATTGGTTGTGGCGGTGGAAGTGGTGGTACGGACCGTTTCAATACGGGGCCGGTGATGCAGCCCAACGAGGGCATCAACAGTCTGGAGTTCTGGGCATCCCAGGGCTTTGAAACACAGCAGAATCCGGCCGGTGCCCTGCCCGATGTCAGCGCCGAAATGGGCGGTGCCGGTTTCGATGATATCGCTGCCAGCCTGGGCTTTGTCAACAACGAGAACTACCGCTCGATGGCCGACCCCAACGCCATCGTAGGCGGCATGCTCAGGACTTCCATTCCCGAATATCCCGCGACCTTGCGCAGCGAAGGCAAGGACTCCAACACAAGCTTCATGAGACTGGTCAGCGGCATGATGTACGAGGGCATGGTGACCCTCGACAGCTGGACCGACGAATTCGCGCCCTCGCTGGCCACCCACTGGAAGATCGAGCCGAATGATGAAGGCGGCCAGACCTTTACCTTCCGCCTTAATCCGGAAGCCCGCTGGCAGACCGGACATCGTATCACGGCCGAAGACGTGCTGGCCACCTGGAAGCTTATGGTGGACGATGGTCTGCTTTCGCCCTATAACGGTGTGCTCTATCGCCAGTACAGCGAGCCCGAAATCCTGAGCCCCTATCTGGTCCGGACCTCCACCACGGACATGAACTGGCGCCACTTCCTTTATATCGGCGCTTCCATGAACCTTTACCCTTCGCACATCATTGGCGGGAACACGGCCAAGTGGTACATGGATGAGTTCCAGAACAAGACAATGCCGGGTTCGGGCATGTACCTCTTGCGCGAGCAGGACATCAATCAGGGCAACAGCCTGACCATGACCCGCATCAACAACTACTGGGACAAGGACAACCCCAAGAGCCAGGGCGGCAGCAACTTCTACAAGGTCAAATTCCTTGTGGTGCAGGACCCCACTCTGGAGCAGGAAAAGTTCAAAAAGGGCGAACTGGACGTCTACCGCGTGGGCCAGGCCAAGTACTGGGTCAAGGAATTCCTGCCCGAAGAAATCATGCAGCTGGGCAAGGGCTGGATTCAGCGCAAGAAGATCTTCACCCAGAGCCCCAACGGCGTCAGTGGCTTTGTTTTCAACATGCGCGAGGCTCCCTTCAACGACATTCGCGTGCGTGAGGCCTTCGCCTACCTGATGAACCGCGGCAAGCTGATTGACAAGCTCTTCTACAATGAATACCTGCCGACCTACAGCTACTGGCCGGGCAGCGTCTACGAGAATCCAGAGAATGTCAAGATCAGCTACAACCCGGAGAAGGGTCTTGCCCTGCTGGCCGAGGCTGGCTGGGCCGAGCGGGATGCCGAAGGTTATCTGATGAACGCCAACGGTGAGCGCCTTGAGCTGGACCTGATGACCGACGAAAGCCCCTCCTCGGAGCGCATCATGACCGTGATCCAGGAAGACTACAAGCAGGCCGGTATCAAGCTAAACCTGAAGCCGACCACGGGCGCCACCATGTTCCAGATGGTCATGGAGCGCAAGTTCAAGATCCACTTCCAGAGCTGGAGCGGCCTCTACTTCCCCAATCCGGAGAGCGCCTTCCACAGCCGCATGGCCGACGAACTGAACACCAACAATCTGGCCGGCTTCAAGAGCACGGAGCTGGATGAGATCTGCGACGAGTACAATGTTGCCGCCACGCAGCAGGAGCACATTGATCTCATCCGCCGCGCCGACAAGACTCTGACCGACAGCTACCAGTACGCGCTGGCCTGGTACGGCCCCTTTACCCGTGTGGGTTACTGGAACAAGTTCGGCATGCCCGAGTGGGGCCTTTCCCGCACGGCTGACTGGCGCGGCATCATCGGCCTCTGGTGGTACGATCCGGGCAAGCATCAGAAGCTGGTGGATGCCATCAAAACCGACAGCTCGCTGCCGATCGAGTCGGTGGAAATCAATTACTGGCAGGGCTACGATCCACTGTCGGCCCGCGGCAACTAAGCGAAGACAATGGGGAGGCCGGCATTGCCGCCGGCTTCCCGTTTTTTCAGGACAGGAGAGTCAGGAAGCGCCATGACAACCTATTTCCTCCGCCGCTTTCTTCTCGCCATTCCCACCTTCCTTGGCATCACGCTCATCGCCTTCACCATCATTCAATTTGTGCCCGGCGGCCCGCTTGAGCAGGCGCGCATCGCACTGATGATGGGAGCGAATCAGATGGGTGAAGCAGGCGCCGGGTCGAGCGGGGATGTGGCCAGCGGCGGCAACACGATTCCTGCCGAAGCGCTGGAAGAGATGAAGGCCTATTACGGCTACGACAAGCCCGTGCTGCTCAACTTCAAGATCTGGAGCCCGCAGGAGCAGGTCGATGATTACATGGCCGCTCTTGATGATGAACCTCGCAAGTTTGAACTGCAGGTTGAACTCTCGGCCCTGATGGATCAGGTGCGTGAGGGCGATGATTCCGATCGGACGCGTGATCGCGTGAAAGAGCTTCGAGCCGGGGTTCAGCAGATGAACGATCTGCTTGAAGAAACGCGTAGCGATGTGATTGCCTGCGCAGAGATTGCACTTCCGGCGCTGAAGGAAGTTGCCCTGGACGAAAGCGGTCGCTATAACGCCAATCAGCGCGAAATGGCTGTGGACCTGATCGTCAAGCGGGAAAAGCTGCCCGTCTGGACCAGTCAGGATTTCCCGACCAAGCTGGAGAAGGTCGAAGAGTGGGCCGCGACAACGGAAGTCAGCGAAACAGGCGTGATCCCCAAGGTCTGGAAGACCTTTTCCTATGGCCGCTATGGCAGCTGGCTCCTGAAGATTTTCCAGCTGGATCTGGGGCGTTCCCACCGCTACAGCCGCCCGGTCTGGGATGTGATGAAGTCCAAGTTTCCCATTTCGATCTATTTCGGCCTGATCGGCTTCTTCCTTGGTTACAGCATCTGCATCCCACTTGGTGTCTGGAAGGCGGTCAAGCATTCCAGCCGCTTTGACACGATCAGTTCCGTCCTGGTCTTCATTGGTTATTCCACGCCAGGCTGGGCGCTGGGTGCCGTGCTGCTCGTGCTCTTTGGCGGCGGCAGCTTCTGGGATGTCTTCCCCCTGGGAGGCTTCAGAAGTGAAGACTGGGAGTTCATGACAACAGGCGGCAAGATCTGGGATCAGTTCCACCACACCATTTTGCCGCTGATCGCCTGGAACATCGGCTCCTTTGCCAGTCTGACCATTCTGATGAAGAATTCGCTGATGGAAAACCTGGCCAGCGACTATGTGCGCACGGCCTTTTCCAAGGGCCTGTCCGAAAGGCGCGTGATCTTTCTGCACGCTTTGAGGAACAGCCTGATCCCGCTGGCTACCGGCATGGGTCACATCATCGGCCTGATTTTCGCCGGCAGCTATCTGATCGAAAAGGTCTTCAATATTGACGGCTTCGGTCTGCTGGGATTCCAAAGCCTGATCTACCGCGACTATCCGGTTGTGCTGGCATCCATGGTGATCGGTGCCGTGATACGGCTCTCGGGCAACATTCTCTCAGACATGATCTATGCGCTGATTGATCCGCGCATTCGCTTCAAATAGGACGGTGATCTAATGACACCTACGAAACAGAAAAGCCAGAGCACGTCGCTTTTTGCCAAGCGCTGGCGCAAGTTCAAGAGCTTGAAGCGTGGATATTATGCGCTGATTGTGCTGCTCTTCACTTACGGGCTCTCCTTCTTTCTGCCACTCTTTGTCGGCAACAAGGCGCTCTTTGTATCACACAATGGCGAGTGGCACTTCCCGCTCTTCAGCAGCTATATCGCAGCACAGGATCTCGGACAGGATCGCATTGGCGAAGCCAATTATCGTTTGCTCAAGCAGCAGTACGCCGATGAAGGGAACGGGGACTTCGTCCTGATGCCCCTTTATCCCTACGGCCCCAAGGAAAGCCTGCTGATGGAAATGGAAGGCGAGCCGCCGCACCCGCCAACCGGCGAGCACTGGTTTGGTACGGATGACCGCGCCCGTGATGTCTTTTCCCGTCTGCTATATGGCTACCGGGTTTCGATCAGCTTCGCCCTGCTGGTGATGTCCTTCAGCTACCTGATCGGTATCACGATGGGCGGCTTCTTCGGCTATTATGGTGGTCGAATCGACTTTTACGGACTGCGCTTTGTCGAGCTGTGGGGGTCGATTCCCTTCCTCTACATGGTGATGATCATTGTATCACTGGTGCGACCAAGCTTTCCTTTGCTGGTCTTCCTGCTCGTGCTCTTCGGCTGGATCGGTATCACCTTCTACATTCGCGGTGAGTTCTTCCGCGAGAAGACGAAGGACTATGTGCAGGCGGCCATCAGCATGGGCGCCAGTGATCGCCGTGTGATCTTCAAGCATATCCTGCCCAACAGCCTGACGCCCGTGATCACCTTTGGCCCCTTTGCCATTGTCGGTTACATCGGAAGCCTTGTATCACTGGATTATCTGGGCTTCGGCCTGCCGCCCGAGGAGCCTTCCTGGGGCAACATGGTGAAGGTCGGCATGGCCAACATTACCGACTGGTGGCTGGTGCTGGCCCCGCTGGGCGCGCTCTTCATGACACTGCTGATGGTTGTTTTCATCGGCGAAGGTGTGCGCGAAGCCTTTGATCCCAAAGTCCACTCTCGACTGCGCTAAGGAGAACACATGGAAAACCAGACGAAAGCGCATCCGGCAGGAGTGGACAGGCCACAGGACGGCCAGGAACTCCTCTTTGAGATTCGCAATCTGCAGACGCACTTCTACACGGAGGCGGGCACGGTCAAGGCCGTGGACGGCGTCAGCTTCAATATTCACAAGGGTGAAGTGCTGGGCATCGTGGGCGAGTCGGGTAGCGGCAAGTCCGTGACCTGTCTTTCCATCAATCGCCTGATTCCCGACCCGCCGGGCAAGATTGTCGGTGGCGAGGTTTTGTATCACAAAGTTGCACCGTCAGCGACCACTTCGGTCACCGAAGATGAGGCGAAGGCCAAGCTGAAGCTTCAGGTTGAGATTCAAAAGAAAACCAAGCCTGTCAATCTGCTCAGCTTGTCACACGAGGAGATGCGCAACTATCGTGGCGAAGAAATCGGCATGATCTTTCAGGAGCCGATGACCAGCCTCAATCCCGTCTTCACCATTGGCATGCAGATGATGGAAGCCGTGAAGTATCACCGCGACATCAGCAAGCAGGAAGCCTTTGACATGGGCGTCGAGATGCTGAAGAAGGTGGGTATTCCGGCTCCCGAAAAGCGCATGAAGGATTACCCGCACCAGTTCTCGGGCGGCATGCGTCAGCGTGTGATGATTGCCATGGCGCTGGTCTGTTCGCCGGCGCTTCTGATTGCCGATGAGCCGACGACGGCGCTGGATGTCACCATTCAGGCGCAGATCCTGCAGCTGATGCTCAAGATGAAGGAGCAGCGCAAGGAAGCCGCCATGATCCTGATCACCCACGATCTGGCTGTGGTGGCAGAAACCTGCGAGCGTGTGATCGTGATGTATGGCGGACACATTCAGGAAGTCGCGGAAGTCGGCGAGCTCTTTGACAACCCGGGCCATCCCTACACGCACGGTCTGCTTTCCAGCCTGCCCAGGCCGGACAAGGAGAAGAAGCCCCGTCTTGAGGCGATTCGCGGCATGGTTCCGTCCATGCTGAACATGCCGGCCGGCTGCCGCTTCTGCACACGGTGTGATAAGGTCATGCCGCACTGCGAAACCGTCATTCCCGATCTGGTTGAGGTGGCCAAGGGCCACTGGGTGCGTTGTCACCTCTTTTCCGATGATCCCAAGCTGCGTGGAGAAAAGGCATGAGCAAGGACAGGGACATTCTGCTGAAGGTCGAGGACCTGCGCGTCCACTTCCCGATCCACGGCGGCATCATGCTGAACAAGGTGGCCGAGGTCAAGGCGCTGGATGGCGTGAGCTTTGAAGTGCGTCGCGGCGAGACCCTCGGTCTTGTGGGTGAATCGGGCTGCGGCAAGACGACGGTCGGCCGCGCCATTGTCAATATTCTGCGTTCCGGCTCGCCGGATGTGGAAATCTATGGCAAGATCCTTTTCAACTCGGACAAGGGCTGGGTGGACCTGGCCGCCCTGAAGCGCGATGACATGCGCCGGTATCGCAGCGATATCCAGATGATTTTTCAGGATCCCTTCTCGAGCCTGAATCCCCGCATGCTGGTCAGGGATATTGTGGCCGAGCCGCTGGAGATCACCAGGCCGGACATGCAAAAAAAGGAAGTCGATGAGCGCGTCTTCTGGCTTCTGGAGAAGGTGGGGCTCTCGGGCGAGCAGGCTTACCGCTATCCCCACGAGTTTTCCGGCGGTCAGCGCCAGCGCGTCGGATTTGCCCGTGCGCTAGCCACCAACCCCAAGCTGATCGTGGCCGATGAGCCCGTGTCCGCGCTGGATGTGTCCATTCAGGCGCAGGTGATCAATCTGCTGCAGGACCTGCAGGACGAGTTCAACCTGACCTACATCTTCATTGCCCACGACCTTTCCGTGGTCGAGCACATCAGCGATCGCATTGCCGTGATGTATCTGGGCAACATGGTGGAAGTGGGTAGCGCCGAGCAGGTCTATCGCCGCCCGATGCATCCCTACTCGCGCGCGCTGCTGGACGCCGTGCCGCTGCCGGATCCGGGCCGCACCAAGACCAAAGACCGCCAGCTTTTGCAGGGCGATGTGCCCAATCCCATGGCCAAGCCTTCGGGTTGCTCCTTCCGCACCCGTTGCCCGATGGCGGCCGAGTCTTGCGCAAAGGACATTCCCACGCTGGTGGACAAGGGCGAAGATCGCCTGGTGGCCTGCCCGCTCGTCTGATTCAGTACGAAATCTGTCAATTGAAGGCCGCTCCGTGATGGGGCGGCCTTTTTTGTCGCAAAAGAGATGAATCGGAGTCAGGGCGTTAAGGTTTGCAATTACATTAACAGGTGCTGACGCTCTGGCTCTCTTGCAGGTTCATTCTCCGGTGGTGGTTAGTGACAATGGGTGTCAGCTTGAATCCCCTTAGGATTCTTGCCAGAGGGCGCAACGCGCGTTCTCTGGCTACCTTTTGAATCTGGGTGTGTTTCAAGGGGGAGGCACACTCCTATATACGAGGGCACTGTTTGTGCAGATGCCCTCGTTTTTCTGAAGATTTCTTTCAGCTTTTGACAGTCTGTTGCTTTATCAATCAACCAAAGGGGCCTATCATGAAGCTCTGGCTCACAATTGGCTTGGCAATCGCCACCCTGCTTTCATTACTTGGCTTCCTGATCTTGGATAGTGTAATTGAGGATAGACTAGCCTCAGAGATCAAGTACAATATTTATAATTCTAAGTTTGATCTAAGCTTTGATTATGATGAATTGGACTTTAGCCTGTTTAGTTGTAGCGTGAATTTCGAGAATGCTGAGCTGAAGTATCATGAGTTGGCTGATTTCAGCTTAATGATCGATAAAGCTGTTTTTGACTTTGGCTTGATGGATGCGATATCCTTGATTTATGATGAGAATCACATTGTCAAAAGTATTGATGTAGAGTATTATGGCTTGGTTCTGTCTCAAGCCGGTAGTGCGCTGTTGGTCGATAAGATTCAGTTATCTGCCAAAAACGACAATGATAGACTTGATTTTCAATATGAAATCCCATCAGAAGACATGTCTCTTAAGCTGGAAGTTGATGGTGTTCGATTTGTTGGTGGACAGCTGCTCGAGAACATTAGAATCGATTATGACTTGGAGAGAGTTCTTTCCCTTGACGAACTAAGCCTGGATCTTCGATATGATGCCAGAGATAATAGTTTGATCCTGGAAGAGCTGGAATATCTAGCACAAGACTCGAGAATAGATGCGAGCGGCAAATTTGAATTTCTCGGATCTCAGCTGGATCAATTACGCCCATTGTCAATCAGTTTTGATAGCAGACTGCGGCTGAGCAACGGCGAACGCTATTTGGCAGGCGATCTTGCGGATGTTTCTTTTGGTACAGTTGATGCAAGCATGAGTGTATCAGCCGACTTTGATTCAGAAGGTGTGCCAAAATCGGAGCTGCCCGATGGTGAATTTTCAATTAGCGTGGATTACCTGAGCCTTCCCGACACTGTGCTACCGTGGACGATGCGTTATTACTTATCGCAGGAGGAGCGGGGAAAGTCTTCGCGGATTGCATTGCGAAACTTAAGGCTGGAAGGCAGTGCCAGGAATGGGGTGATGCGTATCGTAGATACGGGATTTGAGAGCAATTTTGGAAATGTGAGCTTGAATGCTGAGATCGCCGAGGACTCGAAGCGCTTTAGTGCGCCGTATTTCAAGCATTGTGAACTGCGTTTGAGTGAATTGAAAGCAATTAGCAGGCAGTTCATCAGGGAAGAATTGCTGGCGGAGGGCGATTACGCTTCCGCAATCGGGAATTCGGTTACGTTCAAATTTGCTGGTGATTTTGATAGTCCCAGGCTGATCAGTGTAGAGTGACAGAGTTTCCTGTTCCGCAATACTATTGTCCGATTTGCCAAAGCGCGCGCTCTCTGACGGACTGAACTTTTCGGGTGTGTTTTCAGGGGGAGGCTCACCCTGATACGAGGGCGTGACCAATTGGCCGCGCCCTCCTTTTATGCCATTCCGCTGATCTTGCAGAATCCACTTTTCTGCCTGCCTTCCCTTGCCTACTTTGTCAAAAGCTGCAACTGGCGTATGATCTGCCAGGCTTAAGTTCAACTCCCACATGATCGCGGTGCCAGTATATGCCTGCTCCAATTGTTTTCTTCTCCGGCCCGGCTGGAATCGGCAAAAGTCATCAGCTTCGGCTTCTTTCAACTGCGAATGAATGTGCAGGTCGCTGCCAATTCCATGCAAAGGATCCCGGCCCGGATGCCCTGGCGGCGGTACTGGCCCAGCTGCTGGAAAATCCTGATCCAGCCTGCCTGGCCATAGATGA
>CAYFPS010000038.1:0-14650 GCA_964345075.1 uncultured Bacteroidaceae bacterium
GGACGTGGTGTCGGACGTAGCTTTGCAAAAACGTCAAGCAATCCACACAGTGTCATGCGGCTGGAACAGCAATCAGCAGCCATTACTAGTTACCAGTTACCAGTTATCAGGCGTTAGGCGTTAGTCGTCAGTCATTAGCAGGCTAGTGGGGCAGTTGTCGACGCAGTCGGCAAATGGCCCCTGGCGAAGTGCCGACCGGTCGGCACGGCTCCGCTTCAGCAAGGGCCGTCTTCGGGCTGTAGTTGAAGCGGACAGGCGTTAGCCAGAAGAAGCAGCCAGGTTCCAGTTTCCAGGTGCCAGCAATCTGCAATCTGCAATCAGCACTCGCCCTTCGCCCCTCGTCATTCGTCATTCGCCCTTCGTCCTTCGTCATTCGCCCTTCGTCCTTCGTCCTTCGCCCTTCGTCCTTCGCCCTTCGTCCTTCGCCCTTCGTCCTTCGTCCTTCGTCATTCGTCATTCGCCAATCTTCAATCTGCAATCTGCACTTCTTCCCTACTTCCCTACTTCCCCTCAAACTTCGCTGCCCGCTTCTCCATGAAGGCCTGGGTACCTTCCTGCATATCCCTGGTGGTAAAGCAGGCGCCAAAGAGGTCCTGTTCAAGGGCCATGCCCGCATCCAGTGGCATATCCAGACCGCGGTCAACGGCTTCCAGACAGCCGGCGACGGCCAGCGGTGCCTGTTGGGAAATGGTCGCTGCCAGAGCGCGTCCGGCGGCAAGAAAGGCTTCGCGATCAAAGACCGGGCGGCCCTTGGCATCCTTGACCTGCTCGCCGGACTCGTCCTTTCGCCAGCAATCAATCACCTGATTGACCAGACCAATCTCCTGCGCCCGCTTCGCATTGATCATGTCGCCCGTGATACAAAGTTCAAGGGCCCGGCCACGGCCGACAAGGCGAGCCAGGCGCTGGGTGCCGCCATAACCGGGAATCAGTCCAAGTTTGACCTCCGGCTGCCCGAATTTCGCGTGGGGGGCTGCCAGGCGCAGATGGCAGGCCATGGCGAGCTCACAGCCACCACCCAGCGCAAAACCGTTGACCAGCGCGATCACGGGCCGGGAGAGCCTTTCGATACGCCGGAAGACAGCCTGCCCAAAGGCTGCCGCCTCCTTGCCGCCGCGAGCATCCAGCGTGGCCAGCTCGGAAATGTCCGCACCAGCGACAAAGCTCTTGTCACCGGCTCCGATCAGGAGCACGACCTTCAGTTCCGGATCCTTCTCCAGCCCGGCAAACAGGGCGTCGAGTTCTTCCAGTGTATCACGATTCAGTGCGTTCAGCTTGTCGGGACGATTGATGGTAACGAGGGCAATTCCACCCTCCTGCTCGAGCAGCAGGTTGCGCATGATTGAAGCTCCTTGAGGTTGCAGAGGTACAAGCCCGTCGCCTGTGGCTCCGGACCCTGACAGTCCCTCGAAGATACAAAAAGCCCCCGTCCGCATCCGCGAACGGGGGCCTGCGTGTGTGACACAAAGCCGTCTAGCGGTTGAACATCTCGATCATGCCGCCCAGATCGGGCACGACCACATTTGAACCGACAGAACCCAGACCATTGGCATCACCCATGAACTCCGTCATGTCGACGGGCATGATGTCGAAGCCCCAGCCGGCGTTCATGGCGGCGATGGTTTCGTTGGCAACAATCGCGTAACCCAGCGAAGTCGGGTGCACGCCATCGAGGCTGAAGATACCACCGGACACAAAGTCGGTCGTGAAGGTCGCGCCGAAGGTGTGATAGCCGTTGGCCACCACATCATCGAAGAAGGAGTTGGCATCAACCAGCAGAATGTCCTTGCTGCGACCCATGGCATTGAAGGCGTCCACCGTGCCCGCAATCAGGGCATTGAAGGTGGCGACAGCTTCTTCAGCCATGGCCAGCTCGGCGGCATCCAGCACCATCGAATCCGGCAGCGGAGCCATCGGGCTACCCAGCAGCGGATTGGCGGCCATGGCCGTCAGGGCCGGGAGCAGCACGTAATTGCCCGAACCTTCCGAGAGGTCCACCGGCACAGCCATGCCCAGATCGTCATCCATGGCCATCAGCACAGGATCCATCCCGGCGGCCAGCATGGCGCGAATCGTGCCATTGGGGTAGGTCACGTAAGGAATGCTGGTGACGGAAGGCACATTGTACATCACAAGATACTCGGCTGCGCCCAGCGCCATGGCCGTTCCACCAAGGACGGCTTCAAAGGTGGCCGCATCGGTGATCGTGCCCGTACCACCACTGGTCACAAAACCGAGGACATCGTTGTTGCCCAGCCAGCAAGTGATGAAGTT
This sequence comes from uncultured Bacteroidaceae bacterium, assembly GCA_964345075.1. GTDB lineage: Bacteria > CAIWAD01 > CAIWAD01 > CAIWAD01 > CAIWAD01 > CAYFPS01. The sequence continues at coordinate 2,275 of CAYFPS010000038.1, forward strand.
GGCGCCGGACGAGGCTGCGGCAGCAACCTGGCTCATGCCGGCACCGGCAGGCAGGTAGAAACCGGCATAGGGATTGCCCAGATCACCGGCGTAGTACTGATCCAGCGTCGCGCCATAAGCATAGGTCAGCGTGATGCCGGGAATGCCGAAGTTGCGCGGAGCCGAAAGATCCGTGGCCACATAGGGCGAAGGATCGGCAAAAATGCCGGCCGCAGCTTCAAACTGCGTGTAGCTCAGTACCGGACTGCCAGTCTCGTCGAAGTTGACAATCATGTTGCCAGCGGGCGTGTCGGCAATGCCGTCACCGTCGGTATCCAGGAAGGTCAGACCGCCACCGGTCATCGCAACCTGCTTGAAGTTGTTGATGCCCAGCTGACGGGCGATCAGGTTCGGGTAGCTGCTGGCGATGTGCTCGGGATTGCCCCAGGCACCGCTCTGATAGCCGGCGGTCAGGCTGTTGCCGACAGCCGCGTAGGCCTGCAGGCCGGCCAGATCAGCAGCACTGTCGTAGGACGGGCTGGTAGGCAGATCGTCGTTGGTGGCGCAGCTCATCATGAGCAGCGCGGGCGCCAGCAGGGCGCTCAGGAGATGCTTCTTCATGGTCTCCTCCTTTCCTACAGACTCTTGCGCAGGCTGAAGCCCACGATGGGAATCTGGCTCTCGTAACCGCCCGGGAACTCCTCGAAGGTGCTTGTGCGATCACCCAGCATGACCTGGATGAAATAGGCATCCACACCCCAGTCTTCGCTGATCTCATAGGAGCAGCCAACGCTGACGCCATTACGCTCGGCATCGGGCAGGCTGGGCTCGACCATGTGATCACGAACGGCATTCTGCTCGTAGTACCAGCCACCGCGCAGGGTCCACTGCTCGTTCATGGCGTACTCAACACCGGTACGGAAGGCCCAGGTGTCATCGTAGAGCTTGGGTGAATTGCTGTCCTCAAGGGCTTCGGTCTCGGTCACGAAATCGATGTAGAGGCTGCGATAGGCTTCCCAGCCGGTATACACCGCATCGGCACGCCAGGTCAGCTTGCCATCAAGGAAATTCTGCGGGTTGTAGCTGAAGCCCATGATCATCATCTCAGGGATGTCGAGGTCCAGGTTGACATCGGTCTTGGGGAACAGGGCGCTCAGCAAGGCCTGATGCGTCGGGTTCTCGATGCTCTGCTGTGTGAACTCGGCATCGCCTTCGGCTGCCAGGACCATGCCACTGCGATAGGACAGACCCAGACGCAGTTCATTATTGACCTGATGCTGTAGACCGAAGTTCCAGCCGAAGCCCCAGCCTTCACCTTCCAGGTCCACATCCAGATAGCCGTTGAAAGGATAATCGACGTAGGAGTCCTTGCTCATGGTGGCCATGCCGAAGGTGGCGCTAAGACCAAAGGCCAGGCTTGTGCTGGAGCCGGCCTTCCAGGCGATTACGGGATTCATGGTCAGGGTCTCAAGGGAGATTTCTTCCGTAATCGTGCGGCCAACCCAGTCTTCGGCCCATTCGGTACCCAGACCCATGTAGGTGAACATGCCGAAACCAAGCTTCAGGCTTTCACCAAGATCCTGCACGAAATAGAGGTCGATGGGGGTGAAGATCTGCTCTTCCATGGAAAGCGTTCCATAGCCGGGCAGGTTGGTCGGACCAGTGAAGTCCGTGGACGGCATGATCAGGTTGAGGCCAAACTCCATCTGACGGCCTTCCAGATCGGCAATACCGGCGGGGTTGTAAAAAATGGATCCCGCGCTCTGGCCGGCAACATAGGCACCCGCCGTTCCCATGGCCTGACCGGACTGCTCGTGAATGGCAAATCCAGCGGCGGAGAGGCTGCGCGGCATGAAACTGGCCGCGACAAGGGCACCCACCAGCAGGCAGGTAAAGCTCTTGGTCATTGCAACTCCTTTTCCTGTTGTGAAAGAGTGAAAATCAATTTTCGCTGTAACGCTGCTTCTGGCCCTGCAGGTATTCGTCACCGGGACGGGCCTTCAGGGCGCGCTCGATCGTGGCCAGCGCGGCCTTTTTGTCGCCACTGCGGAACTGGACTTCGGCCAGCGTGTCCAGCACATTGGCGTCTTCGCCGGAGAGCTCAACGGCTTTCATGGCCGCTTTCCGGGCCTTGTCCAGATCCCAGCCCTTTACCGCAAAGGTCCAGGCATAGCCGTTCAGCAGCTCCACATTCACTGGATAATCCTGGATGGCACGATCAAGCAGAGTACGCATGCGGGCATCGTTTCCATCCCGCGAAGCGAGGGCGATCAGGATGTTGTAGATCTCGGGGCCGGATTCAAGTCCCGGCCAGCGGACAAGCACTTCTTCCAGCGGTGCCGGATCACGATTGATGCGGAACCAACCCATGGCCAGAGCCGCGTCGGCATCGTCGGCAACGCCACTGGCATTGGCCGGATCGGCTTCGAGGATCTCTGCCAGATGGGCGCGGGTTTCGTCCACGCGGCCACGCTCTTCCAGTTTGCGCGCGACCTGAAGCTTCAGTTCGAAGTCAACCGGATTGGCGGCAAGCTGCTCGGAAAGGGCGTCAAGCGTGCCAATGCCCTTGGCGAAATCCTGAAAGGTCTCAAGAAAGGCCGGCATGGGCATGTAACCGGCCACACGGTCAATCTCAGAGCCGTCAGCTTCCAGCAGAATCAGCGTGGGAAAGCCGCTAACATGGTAGCGCCGGGCCCAGTCAACGCCCGTGCCCTTCTCCGCATCGATCACCAGCTTCAGCCACTGCTCCGTTCCGGACATCCACTCTTCAGTGGCGAAAACATCGTTTTCAAGTCGACGACACCAGCTGCACCAGTCTGTCGTGAAAAAGGCGAAGACACGCTGTCCGCCAGCCTGAGCCTCGGCCATAACGGCATCCTTGTCCGTCCGGAAGCCCAGCTCTTCAGCCCGGCCCGCTGCCTGTGCCACGACAGTCAGCAGTGCGAAGGCGAAAAGCAGACCGAGCACACGATGAACTCTCATGCATTCCTCACATGAACTGGATTCGATTCAAACCTTACAAGGTAGGAAGAAATGGTCTTCGAGACTCGCTCGAATCAACCCTGACGCAGGCGCTTGAAACCCTCGTGCATTCGCTGCCAGCTATCGGAAATCGACTCGCTGATTACCTTGACGCCGCTCATCAGGGGAAAGAAATTTGTATCACCGACCCAGCGCGGAATCACATGCCAGTGCAGGTGCTGATCAATGCCCGCGCCGCCGGCCTTGCCCATGTTGATGCCGACATTGAAGCCCTGCGGATTCATGCTCTGCTTCATCACGGTGATTGCGTCACGAATGGCCTGCTGGCAGTCCAGCAATTCTTCATCAACAAGCTCGGTGAAGTCCGCCGTATGCCGCCGGGGCACGACCATCAGGTGGCTGTTGTTGTAGGGATAAAGATTCATGATTAGAAAGCAGTGCTCGCGGCGCTCGACGATCAGGTTCTTCTCGTCCTCGGCAGGATCCGCCAATGGCTTCCAGCAGAAGATGCAGCCCTTCTGATCTTCTTCCTTCAGCCCTTTGATGTAGTCCATGCGCCAGGGCGCCCAGATCTGCTGCATGCTGCTTTCACTCATGAAAAAAGGCAGCCGCCGCTTGCGGGCGACGGCTGCCATGATGGGATCAGTCTTTTTCTTTTTCGGCCTGGTATTCTTCCACAACCTTGGCCTGCACATCTGGCGGACACTTCTCGTAGTGGTCGAATTTGCGTCGATGGGTGGCGCGGCCGGAGCTCATGCTGCGCAGGGCCGTCGAGTACTGATAAAGCTCAGCCAGCGGCACCAGCGCCTTGATCAGCTGATACTTGCCTTCGGAATCCATGCCCAGAATCTTGCCGCGACGGCTGGACAGGTCGCCCATTACATCGCCCATGAATTCGTCCGGAACCTTGACCTCGACCTCCCAGATGGGCTCAAGCAGAATCGGCTTGCACTCGGTAAAGCCCTGCTTCAAGGCTTCGCGACCGGCAATCTGGAAGGCGATTTCCTTGGAATCCACCGGGTGCATCTTGCCGTCGTAGATCACGACTTCCACGTCTTCCACGCGGCAACCGGCGATGATGCCTTCCTGCATCACCTGACGCATGCCCTTCTCCGTAGCCTGCTGGAAGGGAACCGTAACCGATCCACCCACCACTTCGCTCTTGAAGACGAAGCCACTGCCACGCTCGCCAGCCTTGATGCGAACCCAGACTTCGGCAAACTGACCGGCACCACCGGTCTGCTTCTTGTGGCGATACTTGACTTCCGTGTTGCCCGTGATCGTCTCGCGATAAGGCACGCGGGGCTTGACCAGGCGCACTTTGACACCCGTGCGGTGCTCAAGCTTCTCCAGAAGGACGCTGAACTGCTGATCACCCTGACCGGCCATAATGGTCTGCTTGAGTTCGGGATCCTGCGACAGCGTGAAGCTGGGATCCTCGTGACGAATGGCGTGGAGGCCCGTTGCCATCTTCTCGTCGTCGTCGTCCTTCTCCGGCTCGATGGCGGTACGCATCACGGGCTCGGGGAAGTGAATCGGCTCGATCTCGATACCTTCGCCCTTGGGGGCCAGCGTGTCGTTGGTGTGCGTGTTACGCAGCTTGACCGTGCAGGCGATATCACCGGCGTGCACTTCACCCAGATCCTTGCGGTTCTTGCCCGTTACGCTGAAGAGGATGCCGACCTTCTCGGCCTGGCCGTTATGCGCGTTGAGCAGTTCCTGTCCAGTCTTGATCGAACCGGAAACAACGCGCAGGAAGGACAGTTCGCCCACATGCTGCTCGTTGACGGTCTTGAAAACCAGGGCGCGGGTGTGGGCGCTCTCATCGCAATCGAGCACGATGGATTCCTCGCCCTTGGTGGCCTTGAAGCCGTGATGATTGGGTGCCGGGAAGGACTCAATCAACATGTCCATCACGCGTGATACACCGGTCAGACGACGGGCGGCCGTGCAGAAGACGGGGCGAATGCTGCCGTTGAGCACACCCTGAGCAAAGCCCTTGCTGAACTGCTCGTCGGAAAGCTCCATGGTCTCCAGGAAGCTCTCCATCAGCTCGTCATCGCTCTCGGCGACTGTCTCGGTCAGGGCCATCAGCAGTTCTTCGGCGCGATCGGCCTCGCCACCCAGGTCTTCCTCCGTGTAGCTGCCATCCTCGGCAAAGACGAGGATCTTCTTCTTCAGAATGTCCACGACCTTGGTGAAGGCCTCGCCGGTTTCCAGCGGATACTGGATCTGGGCCACGCCGCTGTAAGCACTCTTCAGGTGCTCGAGCTCTTCCTCGAAGCGAATGTGATCCTTGTCCAGACCGTTGAACACGAAGAGGCAGGGCATCTTGCGTTCTTCGACAATCTCCATCACCGATTCGGTGATCACCTCGGGTCCGTTCATGGGGCTGATGAGCGTGACGGCGATATCCGCCACATGCATGCCGCAGCGCACTTCGCCGAAGAAATCGGAAAAGCCCGGCGTGTCCAGCACATTCAGCTTGTGGCCCTGCCACTCCAGCTGACTGAGCGTGGTAAAGACCGACTTCTGCCGTTCGTGTTCGTAAACGGTGTAGTCGGACACGGTGTTGTTGCCGTCGATGCTGCCCATGCGGTTGATTTCACCGCCAAGCTTGAGCATCGCCTCCGTGAACATGGTCTTGCCGGTGGACTCGTGGCCCACCAGTGCGATGTTGCGGATGGTATCCGCCTTGTGGATGTTCAACTGTTCCTCCACGATTCAGCCGATTGGTATCGGTATTTCAGTTCCTTACGCAGTTTGATCTCTTCGTCGTCATAGGGAATGGCGTCGATCACATGGAAAAGCGCCGGGCGCAGGTAGGGCGGGAAAATCCGCTCGCAGACCTTGCTTAGCCGTTCGCTGTTCCAGATGGCTTCGCCACTGTCGTCCGTGTCGCTCACCACGAAGAGCTGAATCTGATCCTGGCGACTGGAGCGGGGCGCGTTGACCGCCGCGCAGTCCAGAATGCCGGGCTGTTCCAGCATGGGTTCTTCGATTTCCAGCGGGCTGACCTTGAAGCCATGAACCCAGATCACGTCCATCACTTCATCAGCCAGTGTCAGAAAGGAGTCTGCATTGCGCATGGCCATCTGCTGGGTGCGCAGCCAGCCTTCCTCCCAGATCTCGGGATTGCCTTCGCTGTTTTCCAGGAACGCGCTGGCTCTTCCGTTTGATGCGAACAGGATCTCGCCCCAGCGCCCATTGGGACGGTCGTTGCCACTTTCATCCACGATGCGCAGTTCGGCACCGGGCAGGGCCTTGCCCACAAAGCCTTCGCGCCTTTCCAGCCAGGACATGTCCAGCGCGAGAAAAGCACCGGCAAAGGTTGTTGCGAATCCGGCCAGCAGGTGGCTCTGAAAGAGCTCTTCCCAACTCTCGCGAAATGGCAGGGCCGGGGAATCGGCATTGACCACGGCAAATTGTATCACGCCCAGATTCTGTCCTGCCTGAACCCGCTTGAGCGCGGCCTTGTGCAGAGCCCAGAAGTACTGGCGATAGTGAATCATCAATTGCGGATTGTAGGCTGCCACCGCGTCAAGGACTTCTTCCTGCGGGCAGTCGCGATCAAGGATTACCAGATGGCCGGCACTGCAGAGCGCGGGCAGGATCATCGAGGGCAGCGACAGATAGTGGGCGCCGGACATGTGACACAAAACGGCGCTTCCCTTATGCAGGGAGAAAAGCTGACGCACCAGCTGCACGGTGTGATCCACATCCTGCAGGCGGAAGATGGCCCCCTGCCAGATGTCGTTGCGGTCCTGCCTGAAATAGACCAGGCGACCACCGCTCCTCACATCGCGTTGCTGGGCCACCTCGCCCGTGGCCAGATCCTGACTGGAGAGCAGTCTGGCTCCCTGAGCTTCGGCCAGTCCTGTGGCCTGCTCCTGCATGCGCGGGTGTGAGACAATTGCTTCAGGCTTGGCCAGCGCACACATTTTCGACAGTTCTTCGGGCCGTGTACGCACATCGGCCAGCGCCAGAACCAGCCCCTCTTCCATGGCAGCCAGCTGCAAAAGCACCAGTTCGATGCTGTTGGGAACCAGCAGAAACAGGGTTTGGCCCGAGCTCAGACCGGCAGCCTGAAGCTTGTCACGACAGGCGGCAACCTGCCCGGAAAGCTCACGGTAGCTTAGTGTCTGATCTCTGTGGCTGAGCGCGGGCTCATCGGGAAACTGTTCGGCGGCATGGCGCAGGGAGACCAGGCAGGACTGCGAAGGATGTTGCTTCAGAAAGTGCAGGTTCTCTGCCATGAAGGCCCCGTTGAAAATGAAACAAGATAGAGTAAGGTTCTGGCCTTGAACAAGCAAGCTGCGTGCCCTTCAGCACAGGTCTGAAGGTGCTTTGCGGCACTGCCTTTCGGGGCCCTTTCGCATGCAGGGCAAAACTCAAGCATGATCGTTTGCAGCCAGCAGCATTTCCCAGACCTGATCGCCTTCTCCGCGGGCCAGTAACAAGTCCAGCGCCAGCGAAGACATGCCCGACCCCGGACCGCCCAGCTCAGCGCAATTGCGCGACCAGCGCGTCATGCAGCCTTCAAGCTGCAGGGCGACCGGCTGCAGGGCATCATCAGCGGGAAAGTCATGCAGGGCGATGCGTGGCGAACGCTCTCTAAGTGAAAGTAGACGCGGGGTGATCAGTGCGTGTCCGGCGGGGTCAAGAAACATGCGCAGTGCGCTGGCCGGCATCAGTTTCTCAAAGCCCGTGAGCTTAAGCGCAGCGATCGGGACAAGGCCCGGCCCGGAGAGGTGATCAAAGAGGCGAATAGCATCAACGAGCATCCAGCCCCTGACGGCTGTCCGCATATCATAAATGGCCTCGCGGGGCAGCAGATTCAGCTGCTGCAGCCAGTAGAGCACATTGGACAGGCCGTTCAACACCAGATCGGGGTTCTTGGCCTTCAGTTCACTTGCCACAATCTCCATCAGCTCTGCATGATCTGGCACGCGGCGAATGGCCTGTGTGGCAAAATCGCAGTAATTAAGCGGGAGATCGCTTTCCTTCAGGACACGGTCGAGCAGCTCGGGGGCAGGCATAAGGGCTTCCGGATCAATAGCGGTAATGACGAATCTCTTCACCCTTCTGGCCGATTTCCAGCATGGAATCGATACCCAGCTCCAGGTGCAGTTTGGCCCAGCGCTCGGTTACGATACGATCCGAGGCTTCGGTCTTGACGCCTTCCGGCGTGATAGGCACGTCGGAGACCAGCAGCAAGGCTCCGCGGCTGATTTCATTGACATGGCCGACAATGAAAAGCGTGGCGGTTTCCATGTCGATGGCAAGGCAGGTCATGGCCTGCAGACGCTTGCGGAAGTTGTCATCGTGCTCCCATAGCCGGCGGTTGGTGGTGTAGACAACGCCCGTGCGGTAGTCGTGTCCGCTGGCCGTGATCTTCTCCGAGACGAACTTGTGCAGCTTGAAGCTGGGCAGGGCCGGCACTTCCGGTGGCATGTAATCGTTGGAAGTTCCTTCGCCTCGAATGGCGGCAATGGGCAGAATGAAGTGACCGATTTCACTTGAATGCTTGAGGCCCCCGCATTTGCCCAGAAAGAGCACGCCACGCGGATGGCGGGCGCTAAGCAGATCCATCACTGTGGCCGCGTTGGCACTTCCGATGCCAAAATTGATGATGCTTAGTCCATTGGAAGCGGTCGCGGCCTGCATCGGCCGACCGATGCCCTCTACATTGCAGCCAAACCGATTGGCAAAGGCCTCTACATAATTATGAAAGTTGGTCAGCAGTATGTAGTCGCCAAAGCCGTCAATTGGCATACCCGTGTAGCGAGGTAGCCAGTTTCTGGCGATATCCAGTCTGTTCTCCATGAAGGTCTCCTAAAATCGCAGGGCGATGCCACTCTGCAAAATAGTCTGCCGGCGCCATTCACCACTGCCCAGATGACTGTCGGCAAGCCTGAGGCTCCATTCAGTCGGGCCGACAGGAAATGAGATGCCGGCCATCAGGAACCAGGTGCTCTGCTCGCCTTCGGCATAAAGCGGGTAGGCATCGCTTGTAGAACCGCTACTGCTGATGCCAAGCTGAAGTCCACTTCCTGCAGGGCCCTGATGGCGCAGGATCAGGCTGAATTCCGTCCGGTCACTGAAAGCCAGTTCCTGACGCGACCAGCGCAAATGATGCAGGCGAAGCTCCAGCTCGCTTCGTTGATCAACGCTGAAGGCTGCGCCCAGATGCCAACTTTCCGGCAAACGGCCCCAAATCATTAGATCATCCGTTGAGGAGGCCCAGATCAGTCGCTGCTTCCAGGTGACTTCGGACTCCCAGGCCATTGACAGATCGACGGCTCCACGCTGCCAGGCCAGACCTGCCTGATAGCGGTAGTCGGTGATCTGCTGCTTCAGCTGAAACTGATCAAGCACGAGATCCAGTCGCTGTCCGCCCAGCCCCAGATGCAGCTTACCGGGCACAGGAAGGGGAAGCTTCAGCCAGCCCTGCCAGGCCCAGGCATCCACGCGGCTGTCCCAGCGCCGCGGAATCGGCCCCTCCACTGTGGGCCAGTCCAGCAGGCGATGGCTGTTGTAAAGCTGTTCGTAGCCAAGGAGCAAGCCGTGATTCCCGCGGGACCAGGCCAGACCGACACTTTGCGGCAACACCTGACTCATCCGGGGAGCAGGATCGCGCTCGCTGTTATCCGCATCGCCCGTACGCGCCTCATAAAGAAGGCCAAAGGCGTATCCGGCTTGGGCATTCACATGCGTGGCCGGATTACGCAGCAGACGGGCACGCTGCTTTGCATCAAAGGGAGAATGATCCAGCTCCTGCAGATCCATCAGCGGATAAGCGCTGATTTCCCAGAGCTGAACCCAGGTCTGGCTTGCTTGCGCCGGAATCAAGGCGAAGTGTGACAAGAGGATAAGAGTTGCCCAGCTGAGGGGCCGGATTACTGACATGCAAGAAGGTAGCATTGTTGAAATGTCTGAATCCCGCTGTAGAACCGGCTATTGACAAAAATCAAACAAATGTGAGCTGCATCACTAAAATCAGCGCATTTAACAGCCGATAGCTTTCACTGTGTGAATCAATCGTCCTGGGGGGGACCATGAACACCTTTTTGAATCGTCTGAGAATCGCCAACAAGATCAATCTGGGCTTCGGCATGTTGCTGGGGCTGCTGCTCGTTCTCTCGCTCTTTGCCATGAGTGGCCTTTGGAGTGGAAAGAGCGGTTTCACCGAGTATCGCAGTCTGGCTCGCCAGACCAACAGTGCCGGACGCGTGCAGGCCAATCTGCTTGACACGCGAATGGCTGTCAAGAATTTCCTGCTTGAGGGAACTGAACAGTCCATCGAAAATGTGCAGAAAGGCGCGGCCTTTACGCAGGAAATGATCGACCAGCTGGAAGAGAGGGCTTCAACAGATGGAAGAATTGCCCTGGCTCGTGAAGCTCGCGGGGATATTGACGAGTATTCGCGTGTCTTCAATCTTGTGGTCAACATGCAAGAGCAGCGAAACGATCATGTCAACAATGTGATGGACGTTGCCGGTCCGGAAGCCGAGCACAAACTGACTGAAATCATGCGCACGGCCAATCGCGACAATGATGCGAAGGCCGCTTATCAGGCAGGACTCGTTTTGCATGAACTGCTGCTGGTTCGGCTCTATGCTTTCAAGTATCTCCAGAACAATCTAGAAGCCGACTATGACCGTGTGGTCGTGGAATTCGATCGATTTGAAGAACTCTACACCGAACTTGACTCCAATCTGCAGAACCGGGAGCGTCGTGCACTGGCGGCGGATGTCAAGAAGCTGACCGAGCAATATGAGAGCGCTTTTGAAACAACGGCCAATATCATTCGCGAACGCAATGACCTGATCCATAACAAGCTCGACATGATTGGCCCTGAAGTCGCGAACGACATTGAGGAGCTGAAGCTTGAGGTCAAGGGCGTACAGGATGAACTTGGCCCGGTTGTCCAGGCCAAATCGACTCGCGCCTTCTGGCTGACTCTGGTGATTGCAGGTCTGGCCGTGCTGCTGGGCGTGATCGCTGCGTCCATCATCGGCAAGGGCATCAGTGTGCCGATTGTCAAGATGACCGAGTGCATGAAGGAACTGGCCGATGGCAAAACGGACATTGATGTCCCGGCACAGGACCATCAGGATGAGCTGGGTGAAATGGCCGAAACGCTGAAAGTCTTCCGCACCAACAAGATTGATGCCGATCGTCTGGCAGTTGAGCAGGCAGCCGAGCACGAGGCACAGGAACGCCGCGCTGCCAAGCTGAGCGAACTGACCGCAGGCTTTGATCAGACCGTCAGTCAGGTGCTGGAAACGGTAACGGCCGCCGCCACCGAGCTTGAAGCCGCCGCCAGCAGCCTTTCGGCGACCGCAGAAGAAACCAGCAGCCAGACCCGCGCCGTCTCCGATTCCAGTGGCAAGGCCGCCGGTAACGTCGAAAGCGTGGCGGCTGCTTCGGAAGAGCTTTCGAACAGCATCACCGAGATCATGAACCAGATGAACCGCACGACGGAGATCGCGCAGTCGGCCAGCGCACAGACTCGCGCAACTGTTGAGACCATGCAGGGCCTGGTCAAGAACAGCGAAGAGATCAGCGCTGTGGTGGACATGATCACCAATATCGCCGAGCAGGTCAATCTGCTGGCACTGAATGCCACCATCGAGGCGGCGCGCGCCGGCGAAGCAGGCAAGGGCTTTGCGGTGGTCGCCGGCGAGGTGAAGAACCTGGCCAACGAAACCAGCCGTGCAACCGAAGAAATTGCCAAGAAGATTCGTGGCGTGCAGACATCCACCCGCACGACTTCCGAATCCATCGACTCCATTGGCAACATCATTGCGCAGATGGATGAGATCGCTTCCACCATCGCGGCAGCTGTCAGTCAGCAGGAAGCCTCAACCCGCGAGATCGCCAAGAACGCTGAACTGGGCTACAACAGCACGCAGGAAGTCTCGAACAATACCGAGTCGCTTTCCAAGGCTGCTGAGACAACGGGCGCAGCAGCACACCAGCTGCTTTCCAGTTCGCAGGAACTGTCTGAGCAGGCAGCCGGCCTGAAGACAACCGTGGATCGCTTCCTTAGTGACGTCCGCGCTGCGTAATCGACACGCTCAGTCTACTTCAAGCGCCCCGATCGGGGCGCTTTTTCTATTCCCGCATGTGAGTGGCAACGGGAAACAAGAACAGTCTGGCCAGCCTGCCAATCCTCAGGGCTCTTTCCCTGAAAGAACCTCACCATCTGCGCGCGTCCCGATCATAGTAGTAGTGTATGGGTAAGATAACTGCGCAAAGACTGCGTGTTGATTCGTATGAAAGGTGCCAGACACGTGCCAGACACGTGTCTGGCACGTGTCTGTCCCCTTGCTCCCTGTCCATCAAAAACGACAGAGGCCCCGACAAGCGGGGCCTCTGTAAATAAAACCAGGCGACGACCTACTCTCCC
>CAYFPS010000039.1:0-14421 GCA_964345075.1 uncultured Bacteroidaceae bacterium
TTTGATGAAAAGGGTAAGCGAATCGGTGGAGCACTACTTACTGCAGTTGTAACAGTGAAGAAAGGCGAACGTGGGCGAAGTTATAGACTGCCATTGGACAAGGACTACAAAGCTGTTTATACAAGTCAGCAAGTTCTGTTGAAAACACTGAGTAAATGGAAAAGAAGTGCAAAGCAGTCTATATGTCCCTTTCCTGATGAACTAACTCCTTCAAAAGACACTCATCGCGCAGTTGGAAGCCAAACACCCCTATACGGGATAAATAGGTGGGAAAACCTATTCACAGCTAGGCAAAAAGTCTATCTATCGGGCCTGGTCAGTTCATTGAGTAATCTCGCAAGCCCACAGTTGCAAAACATTGCGGCACTGTGCGTAAGTAAAATGGTTGATATGAATAATAGCTTTTCGAGTTGGCAAAATCATGCGGAGATTCCTGCACATATGCTAACTCGTTATGCACTGGCAATGAAATGGGATTTCGCTGAAGCAATACCAGTTGTAGGCTCTAGTGGTTCGCCTGAGAGTTCAATTACCAGGACAATTGAAGCATTACCACCCTACACCGTAATTCATCAGTCGGGCCAGGTTCAATCTGCTGATGCGACAGAGCATCCATTGCCTGATCAGGCTGCTTCAGTATGGTTTACCGACCCTCCATATTACGATGCAGTTCCCTACGCCGATATTTCAGACTTCTTTTACGTATGGCTGAAAAGGGCACTGCCTGGACATCCATTATTGCGTGACCCATTTAATGGTGAAAACGTACTTTCGCACAAATGCCGTGAAGCTGTACAATGCGAGAAGGTTAAAGACCAGTTCGGTGCTAAGAAGGACAGGGAGCACTATGAGTCCGCAATGTCAAAGTCCTTCTCAGAGGGGCGAAGAGTATTGCGTGAAGATGGAATTGGTTCTGTTGTCTTTGCACATAAATCCACGGAAGGCTGGGAAGCACTTCTATCTGGCATGATCAAAGGTGGATGGACAATCACAGGTTCATGGCCAATTGCAACAGAAATGGGATCACGGCTCAATGCTCGTGACAATTCCTCTTTGGCAACAAGCGTTCATCTAGTGACACGTCCACGCAATGAAAATGCAGAGGTTGGCGATTGGGCAGCTGTGCTTCGAGAATTGCCCAAAAGGGTTACTACGTGGATCGAGCGACTGCAGAAGGAAGGCATTCGCGGTGCGGATTTGGTATTCGCTTGCATTGGCCCAGCACTGGAAATCTTCAGTCGATACTCAAATGTTGAAACAGCCGAAGGTACCGAAGTCGGGCTACCTGAATACCTTGAGAAGGTCTGGGAAGTGGTTGGCCGGGCAGCCCTGGAACGCGTGCTCGGCAACAAGCAAGCAGGAGCGCTTGAAGAAGATGCACGTCTGGTGGCCTTGTTCCTTTGGACGCTGCAAAGTACGGATGCGCCCAGCAGCAACGGTGATGGTGCGGATGATTTCGAAGCCGTAGCTCGTAAGGCCGCCAAAGGCTTCAGCCTACCCTACGACGTGGTGCGACGTTTTGCCCAGCCGATGGGCATCGACCTGGATCTCTGGACCAAGCGGGTGATCAACCAGGACAAGGGCATTGTACGCCTGATGCCGGTTGCCGAGCGTGCCAAGGCTTTGTTTGGTGATGTGGGTGTGTCCGGGGCGGCAGACTGGATCGTGAGCGACCCGAACCCCAACCTGCAGGGTGTTCTGTTCCCTGACATGGACAGCGAAGTGACCGTCAGGAAGGGGAAAGGCAGCAAGGCGCTGCAGGGAGATGAGGTCGAGCTGAAGAAGCATAATGCCACAACTCTGGATCGTGTCCACGCTGCCATGCTCCTGCAAGCCAGTGGGCAGGCCCATGCCCTGCGCAAACTGCTCGCCGCAGAAGTGGATCGAGGTCCCGACTTCATTCGCCTGGCCAATGCTCTGTCTGCCCTCTATCCGATGGGCGCTGAGGAGAAGCGACTGCTGGACGCCATGCTATTGGCCGTGCCGAGATAAGCACGATGGTGATGGACCTTCAGCAGCCAGCCGTGTGGCAAGTTTCGAGCGGGCCGGTGGATCGGCCCTACGCAGAGCTGTTCCTGGAACATGGCGTAGCGCTGATTGGGGACGGCAATACTGGTCCCTGGTCCAAGGGAACGGATCGGTGTGAAAAGCATGTCTGTCGCTTTGCGGAAGACCTTCGCATAGGTGACCTGCTCTTGCTCCGAAGCTGCATCGACACAGTGATTGCGGTTGGACTGGTAGCCGGTGAGTACGAGTTCCTTGATACATTCGATGACGTGCAGGGTTGGGACCTGTGCCATGCACGTCGTGTACGATGGCTTCGCCTGCCTGAGCCCTTCCACTTTGACCAGGGCGTTTTCGGGGCGCACCCTCGCCGTATCGCCCAGGTAAGGAACACGGAGGCTGTGAGTTTTGCCCGCAGCTTCCTTGTGTCCGGATTGGACCGGTGGCAGGAAGCCCCCTTGCCTCCCTTGCCAAGCCCTGAGCCTGAGCTTGATTCCGTGCCTGAAGAGCTGCGGTCCATCGTTGGCCTGGCGCACGATCTTCATGGCTTGTATGCCGACGAGGATGGCTTTGGTGTGCGCCCGAACGAGAATGAAATGACCGCGCACTTTGTCGTTCCCTTTCTGAGGGCTTTAGGCTGGCCCCAGGAACAGATTGGCGTGGAATGGAAGCGGGTGGATGTCGCCCTGTTTTCAGCCTTTCCCCGGAATCCTGCTACCTGTCGCTTCGTGATCGAGGTCAAGAAGCTCGACACGGGTTTGGACAAGGCCCGCCGTCAGGCTGAATCCTACGCCGAGGGCTTGGGAAGCAGCTGCGACATCATCGTGACGGACGGCTTTCGCTATCACTTGTTTGATCACAATCCACACCGTAGCCAGGTCGCTTACGCCAACCTGGTGCGGTTGAAGCAATCTTCGCTGGCGCTGTTTGAAAGACTGCGCTTTCCGCAAGGAGTCCAAGGATGCCCATCAACTTGAAGCCCTGGTACCATGTCACCACGCCACGCAAGGAAGTGCGTGAAGGACGTTCCTTCAATCCGGACGAGTTCGCGATTCATCTGGAGCAGGTGGTTGGAGGAACGGCTCCCGAGGACTACCGCGACACCGTGCAGTTTTTCTCCCGAACAAGTTTCACACGCGCCCTGCGCGAGCACGCTGGGATGGTGCTGCGCCGCCTGGCGGGAGAGACAAGCAACACTGCTCCTGTGATGACGCTTGTCACGCAGTTTGGTGGCGGCAAGACCCACACCCTGACCGCCCTCTACCACATGGCGACGGCAGGGGAAATGGTCAACGAGATCGATGGTGTGAAGGAGCTCTTGAACCAGGCGGGACTAAAAAAAGCACCCCAGGCGAAAGTGGCGTGTTTCGTTGGCAATTCGTGGGATCCACGAGAAGGTCGTGAGACGCCGTGGATCGATTTGGCCAGGCAGCTGGCAGGAGACAAGGGCGTTGCCGAATTGGGCAAGGATGCGCTGGATACACCCCCCGGAACCGAATCCCTGAGCCGTGTCTTCGCCGCAGCCGAGGCTCCTGTTCTTGTGCTCTTCGATGAAGTGCTGAACTACGTCAACCGGCATCGCAAACAGGCAGACCAGTTCCATTCCTTCATCCAGAACCTGACGGTGGCCATGACGGGCACGACGCATGGGGCGGCAGTCATCAGCCTTCCTCGCAGCCAGGTGGAAATGAGTGAGTTTGATATTGCCTGGCAGGATAAAATCACCAAAGTCGTGCGCCGTGTGGCAAAGGACCTGATCGCGAACGACGAATCGGAAATCGGCGAAGTTGTCCGCAAGCGCCTGTTTGATGATTTGGGCGATTACAAAGAACGAGCAAAGGTCTGCAAAGCCTATGCGGACTGGTGCTTCGAACGGCGTGCACAGCTTCCCCCAGAATGGACGGCCGTGGATACGGCCAGTACGGAAGCCAAAGCGCGGGAGAACCTACGTGCCCGCTTTGAAGCGTGCTATCCCTTTCATCCAGCGACTCTGTCCGTGTTTCAACGCAAGTGGCAGGCGCTGAGCCAGTTCCAGCAAACGCGCGGTACCCTGGCCATGCTCGCCCAGTGGATCTCCTGGGCGCAAAAGGACGGATTCAAGAAGGCGCGGACGGAACCCCTGATCACGCTGGGCTCGGCACCCCTTGATGTGTCTGAGTTTCGCAGTGTGGTTCTGGGGCAGCTTGGTGAATCACGTCTGGTCGCTGCCATTGACGCCGACATTGCTGGAGCACAAGCCCATTCAAAAGCACTTGATGCAGATACAAAGGGATCACTGAAGGACATCCATCGCAGACTTGGTGCCGCAGTGTTGTTTGAATCGTCCGGCGGGCAGGTAGACAAAGTGGCTCACCTCCCGGATCTGCGCTTTGCGCTGGGCGAACCGGAAGTAGACACAACATCTGTAGACAATGCAGCCCTCGCCCTGGAGGATCGGGCCTATTTCCTTCGGCGCGTCGGTACGGATGGCTTCCGCATCAGCCACACACCAACGATGAAAAAGGTTGTCAGTGACCGTCGCGCCTCGCTGGACGAGGAGACCGAGATTGTTCCGGCAATGCGAGCTCTTGTGCAGAAGGAGTTCGACAAAGGGGCAAGCATTCCTCGCATCCTGTTCCCCAAAGACAGCCCGTCCATTCCTGATTCGCCGAGGCTTACCCTTGTTGTGGCCGACCCTGAAAAGGAATGGCAGGAGAGCGGGAACGTATACAACGAGGTGGCATCCTGGACACGGAACCGTGGATCTGGGGCACGATTGTATCCTGGTGCACTCGTGTGGGTGCTGAAGAAGCCGGGACGCGGTCTGCATGACAAGGTGACAAACTGGCTGGCTTGGCTGCGCGTTGACAAGGAAGTCAAGAACGGAACCCTGGGAAGCAGTTTCGATCCGGCAGATCACGCTGATCTGAAGTCCAAAGTATCCGACGCAGAGAGTGCGGCACGAGACGAAGTCTGGGCCGATTACATCCATGTTGCACTTGATGACGGCAAGGGCAAAGGCGGGCTGGAGACCATCAACTTGGGTGCCGGGCATTCCAGCAGTGGTGAAAGCCTGTGTGGGCGTGTGATCACGGCATTGAAGTCAAGCGCCCTGCTGAATGAATCCGTCGGAGCCGGATACCTGGATCGCAATTGGCCACCAGCACTGAAGGCCGAGGGGGCTTGGCCACTGTCCAGCCTTCGTCAGTGCTTTCTGGATGGATCCTTGACCCGTTTGGCCGATCCTGATTCAGTGCTTCGCAGCAAGATTGTCGAGTTTGTCGGGAAAGGAGAGTTCGGGCTCGCTTCCGGTAGCAAGGCTGGAGGTGGCTACGAACGGGTCTGGTTTGAACAATCGATTGGCACGGACGAAGTCACCTTTGAAGCAGGTGTCTTCCTGCTGCAGAAGCAACGAGCGAAGGAGTTGGTCGCCCCAGCGCCGCCGGAACCAGCCAAGCCCGCAGATCCAGTTCCTCCAACTGGCGGAGATACTGGCCAACCCACACCGCCTGCACCTGGGCCTGCGGATCCTCCGTCACCAGCTGGAACAAAGAAGAAGATTCGTGTTCACGGCGAGGTTCCAGTCGAACTCTGGAACCGGCTGGGCACGAAACTGCTGCCCAAAATGAAGTCTGGTCAGGGCTTGAGGGTTGGAATTGACCTGGTCGTGACAGCGGATGATTCGGTAGCTGCTGCTCTGGTGAATGACGTGCAGCAGATCCTGATTGACTTTGGCATCAGCGACAAGGCGGGTGTTGAAGAGACGGATGGGGAGTAGGGGTACGATGAGAATTACTCGAGATGCTTCAATCCTGTAACAAGCTCGAATAAAGCCCTACCAAGAGTAAGATCGGGGGTATTCAGATGGACCAATGGGGAACGCACGTATATCGAATCGGGCCAGAGGAAGAGCTGAATGCACAAAATCCAGAAACGACAATTGACAGTCAGCGAAAGCTCATTGAACCTTGGCTTACTGCAGTTTTCCAAAGTGAACACCTAGCTCTTCTGCTTGGTAGCGGCTTTACAAAAGCAGTTGCCTTTCAGGCTGGGACTAGTGCAGCCGACATGGCTTGTGACTATGATGGCTTTCCCCTGAATGGCAGGCTGAGAGAAGCCGCCCAACAGGCTGCTGTAGCCATGGGAAGAGGAGAAGCAAACATTGAGGATCAGATAAGGGCTGCAATTGCGCTGGCAAATGGATTAAAGATTTTGGGTGCCAAACGTCACATAGACGTGAAATCGGCTCTTGATGCTGTGTTCCAAAAATTTCTGAACAGCATATCCAAAGCCGAGCGAGATCTGAAGTCAGCAGTCGAAAGATGCGCTGTACCTGAACCTGCGGATGCCGATCCTGAGGTCTACGAAGAATCCGGGGATAAAGTGTCGGAGAAGCTCGATCCGCTAGTCATGCTTGTTTCATTCCTGCTTAGCTTCTCTAGCCGGACGGCAACAAGAGAGCGACTCCATGTATTCACAACCAACTACGACCGACTTATCGAGTATGGTGCTGATCTAGCAGGTTTGCATTTGCTTGACAGATTTGTCGGTAGCCTTGAGCCGCTATTCAGGTCTTCGCGCCTTGATATTGATATGCACTACAACCCACCTGGTATACGTGGTGAGCCACGCTATCTGGAAGGCGTTGTCCGTCTTACCAAGCTACATGGATCTTTAGACTGGGTTTACCGAAGGGGCTTCGTAAGAAAGGTTGGTCTACCTTTTGGACCGCAGGACAATCATCCGGCTTTCAACGACCAACCAGGCGATTCAGTGATGATCTACCCGAACTCTGCCAAAGACCGGGAGACATCCGAATACCCCTACGTCGAGCTGTTCCGCGATTATGCGGCTGCGGTCTGTCGCCCGAACTCGGTACTTGTCACCTATGGCTATGGCTTTGGTGACGAGCACATCAACCGCACCATAGCCGACATGCTGACGATTCCATCGACGCATCTGGTCATTATCTCCTTCGGGGATGAAGGCGGTCGAATCAGCTCCTTCTGCAAACACGTCGGAAGAAAGGCACAGATCTCGTTATTGATCGGTCCGCATTTTGGGAACATGTCGACCTTGGTCGAAAACTACCTTCCGAAGCCCGCAATAGACCGCATCACCATCCGGCAGTCCGAATTGCTTCGAAACCGGGGCTGGGAACCATCCTCCCATAAAGACGAGGGCGATGAGGAATGACCTCACCAGTTTCCAAGATTTCATCCCTGACAATCGGGACGGTTGAGAGCGTTGCCCCAGATGAAATCAAAGTGTTACTAGACATCGACTCGCCAAGAAACACTGCCCTCAACACCGGAGTCCCGACCCCCTTCCCAAGAATAAACAGTTTCGTTCTGCTCCCCAACGAATCTGGTGCGGTCGTCGGAATCGTCGTGTGGCTGGGAGTGGAAAGATCAGCCTATCCCAAGCGACAAGGGCTCAAGGATTTCGGCTTGATCGACCTGCCATTCCCGCTGCGAAAAATGGCGGTGTGTCCGATTGGAACCCTGCATTCGGAAAAAAACAAATGGCGGCTCGAGAGAGGTGTTCAGAGTTTTCCTTCAGTTGGTGATCCAGTTATTCTGCCGACAAGGGAGCAAACTATTTCCATAGTCACTGGCCAAGGCAAGGACAGCCGAGTTCCGCTGGGGACCTGTCCTATCGCGCATGATGCGCCAATCGCTGTTGACCCTGACAAGCTGTTTGGCCGCCATCTTGCCGTTTTGGGTAACACGGGCAGTGGTAAGTCATGCACCTTGGCGGCCTTGGTGCGATCTGCCGTTGAGTCGTCTCAAAAATCCATCAAGAAACCCGAGATCCCTGCGGGAGCCGAGGAAGCTCAAAGCGGACAAGGCAATCCAAACGCACGTTTCATAATCCTTGATCCTAATGGCGAATATTCGAAATGTTTCAAGGACCTAGGAGCTGGCTGC
Organism: uncultured Bacteroidaceae bacterium; assembly: GCA_964345075.1. Classification (GTDB taxonomy): domain Bacteria; phylum CAIWAD01; class CAIWAD01; order CAIWAD01; family CAIWAD01; genus CAYFPS01. Next base: position 7,914 of record CAYFPS010000039.1, read on the forward strand.
AGGGTATTTCAAGTTCCACCGCTTACCAATACCGATGCCGCTGAATTCACTTTACCTGCATGGATGTGGAATAGCTCGGAATGGGCTGCTGTTGCTCAAGCAGCGCCGAAGGTGCAGAAACCAATTTTACAGACAGCATTACGCGATTTAAAATCAGGAAGCAGTGGATCTCTAGATTTGAAATCGAAAATCTGGGGCCGTTGCCGAATGGTCGTAGTGTACTTATCTCAGTTTGATGGAAAAGGGACAATTGGTTGGCCACATTCTGATAACTGTGGATCTCAACTTCTTGCTTTTGTAAGCGACATAGGCAGTTACAAGGCGAAGCTTGGTGAGCGAGACCCACTGTTCCAACCGCTTGCAGATCTTGAGACTCAGCTTCAAAAGCTATTGAGGGATAATCACAAAAAGAACCGAACATTTCATGACTTCGCTGACGAGTCGCTATCGGAAATAGCAAGTCAGATCAACACGGTTTTAGCGCTATACCCAAGAGAACAGCAAAGCATATGTTCGAATGAAGATTCTCCGATCAGTTTTGACATCAACAGCCTTGCTGACTATTTGGAGATCGTTGCGAACCAGCAAGGAGGCAATTCGAATCAGTTCATCGCGACGATGATCATGCGAGTTAAAGCGATGCTTGGTGACACCAGAATGAAAGGTGTTATCGCGCCGGACAACATGCCGACTCTTTCGGATTGGCTTAGTGGTCATGTCGGCTCAAATGGCGGGGAAAATGGCCCTGTAGCTGTAATCGACTTATCCCTCGTTCCCTATGAGATTCTCCATCTCGTCATAGCGGTTTCCTCCCGTCTGATTCTGGAATCACTACAGCGCTACCGTAATCTCAACCACCAAAACTTACCCACCGTTCTCGTCTTGGAAGAAGCACACACGTTCGTGGCAAAGCGGCTTCCTCGCGGTGATGAAATCCCAAGCCCTGCTGATATGTGTCGAGGGATTTTTGAGCGAGTCGCGCGCGAGGGACGCAAGTTCGGATTGGGTCTTGTGCTGTCATCACAGAGGCCGTCTGAACTATCTGAAACGGTACTGTCTCAATGCAATTCCTTCCTCCTCCACCGGATTACGAATGATCGGGATCAAGAGCTGATTTCCCGCTTAGTTCCTGATAACGCACGCGGCCTGCTTCGGGAACTGCCCAGCCTGCCCACACGCCATTGCATACTCCTGGGCATCGCCTCAAAGGTACCTGCGCTAGTTGAGGTGAAGCATCTGGAGGATGGTCAGAGACCGGAATCTGACGACCCGGATTTCTGGAACGTCTGGACCAACGAAGAACCTCGCGCAATCGATTGGGATAAAATCACCAGCGATTGGGCAGGATCGGAAGCGGAAGCTGATGATGATTCTCTGCAGGAAGGCGGGGAGGCCCAATGAATCAGAAAATACCGCCGCTCAAATTGCTCCATACATCCGACTGGCATATCGGCCGCACACTTTACGGCAGAAAACGCTACGAGGAATTCGAGGCTTTTCTGGCCTGGCTGGCTGAAGCGATTCAGCAGAATGAAATTGATGCTTTACTTGTGGCGGGTGATGTCTTTGACACCAACACCCCGAGCAATCATGCCCAGGAGCTCTATTACCGGTTCTTGTGTCGGGTGGCCGCCTCATCCTGTCGGCATGTTGTCGTCGTCGCGGGCAACCACGATTCCCCGTCCTTCCTAAATGCTCCCAAGGAGCTGCTCAAGGCCCTTGATGTCCACGTGGTCGGTAATAGCACCGCATCCCCGAATGACGAAGTGCTTGTGCTCTGTAATGAGCAGGATGCTCCAGAACTGATTGTCTGCGCCGTGCCCTACCTTCGCGATAGAGATATCCGCGTGGCGGAAGCAGGTGAGAGTGTCGAGGACAAAGAGCGGAAACTGATCAAAGGCATACGCAACCATTACGCCGCCGTCGCGGCTTTGGCCGAACAGAAGCGTGAAGAACTCGGGGCAGATATTCCCATCGTTGGCACGGGGCATCTGTACACCGCAGGTGGGCAAACCATCGATGGTGATGGCGTACGCGAACTCTATGTCGGCTCCTTGGCTCACGTGACTGCCGGGATATTTCCTGCCTGCTTCAACTATCTGGCGCTGGGGCACCTTCACGTCCAGCAAAAGGTGAACGGCTCCGAAACCATTCGGTACAGCGGCTCTCCTCTGCCCATGGGGTTCGGAGATGCAAAACAGCAGAAGAGTGTTTGCCAGGTTGAGTTCCACAGCACGGCTGCATCCGTACAGCTGATCGATGTGCCGATGTTTCAAAAGCTCGAGCGCGTCGAAGGAGACTGGCGCGGCATCTCAACCCGCATCCTTGAATTGTCGGCAACCAACTTCCAAGGCTGGCTCGAAGTCATTTACGACGGCACTGAAGTCATTGGCGACCTGCGTGAACGCCTGGAGGCTACGATTTCCGGCACCCAAATGGAACTTCTCCGGATAAAGAACAACCGCATCATCGACCGCGTGCTGGGACAAATCCATGAAGGGGAAACACTCGACGATTTGAACGTAAACGACGTGTTCGAACGGTGCCTCGGTGTCCATGACGTGCCCGAAGAGCAGTGGCCAGAGCTGCTTCGGACCTATCAGGAAACGGTCTCGTCTCTTCATGAAGACGATGTGCAGGCGGAATAGCGAGGCTGTCTATGAGAATACTGCAGGTACGCTTCAAGAATTTGAACTCGCTGGTAGGCGAATGGGTAATCGACCTGATGCACCCGGCCTTCACTTCTGATGGCATCTTTGCTATAACAGGTCCCACCGGCGCGGGGAAGACCACGATCCTTGATGCTATTTGCCTCGCACTTTATGGGCGAACGCCTCGCCTGAACAAGGTCACCAAGAGCGGAAACGAAATCATGTCCCGCCAGACCGGCGAGTGCTTTGCCGAGGTGACCTTCGAAACCCAGACCGGGCGTTACCGCTGTCACTGGGGCCAACACCGGGCACGCAAGAAGCCGGATGGCGAACTCCAGGCTCCGAAACACGAAATTGCCAATGCCGATTCCGGCGAGATTTTCGAATCCAAGATCAGAGGGGTTGCCGACCAGATCGAGTCCGCTACCGGCATGGACTTTGATCGTTTTACCCGCTCCATGTTGCTGGCCCAGGGCGGCTTTGCCGCGTTCCTCCAAGCGGCACCGGATGATCGGGCTCCTATACTGGAGCAGATAACGGGTACAGAGATCTTCAGTCAGATATCCATCCGTGTCCATGAACGCCAGCGCGAAGAGAGGGAAAAACTGAACCTGCTCCAGGCTGAAACGGCAGGCATCATGTTTCTTGAGCCGGAGCAGGAACAAGAGATTGGGCAGGCACTCGAAGCAAAGCTGATGGATGAGACAGACCTTGCCGCCAGGGCCGCTAATACCGGGAAGGCTATAGCATGGCTCACCAACATCGAAGGGCTGAAGAAGGAAATCGTCAACCTGGCCGATGAAGCGAGCAAGCTGCAGGGCGATATCGAGGCGTTCAAACCGGACCGTGAAAAGCTGGGCCGGGCTTTGAGTGCCGCCTCGCTGGATGGCGCATACGCAACGCTCACCACCACCCGCAAACAGCAGGCGGATGACAGTGCAGGCTTGAAAGCCGAGGAAGAGGCTCTTCCTGGACTGGAATCCTCCGCCAGGGAACAGGCCGAGGCATTGAAATCAGCTGAGCAACAAACTGCTCAGGCCAAAGAAGAGCTGAAAGCGGCCGCGCCTACATTGCAGAAGGTTCGCTCCCTTGATCAGAAACTTGCCGATCAGAAAAAAGCTGTATCGGAAGAGGATGATGGCTGCAAAAAGGCTACGGCAAAAAATGATGCAGACAAAAAAGCCCTGCTCGAAGAGCAGGACAAAAGATCCAAGGCTCATGAGACGCTGGATCTTGTGGACAGCTATCTCAAAGAGCATGCACAGGATGAATGGCTGATAAGGGGTCTGGCTGGCGTTGAAGAACAGATCAGCGGCCTGCTCTCCAAACAAAAAGAAATCGTTCAAAAAGAGACTGCTCAAGAAGCTGCCAATACGACTCTGGAACTGGCTACAAAGTCACTCGACGACTGTCAGAAGCAATCCGGCATTCAGAAGCAGGAACTGGAGGACGCCTTAAAACAGCTTCAACAGGGCAAAGATGCATTGAGCCAGTTGCTAGGAGACCGCTTGTTGAGGGAATACCGCACCGAGAAGGAAACCCTGCTGCGTGAAATGGCCTTCCTGACCAAAATTGCGGAGCTTGAAGATCACAGGGCAAAGCTGGAAGACGGGAAGCCCTGTCCGCTCTGCGGCGCGACCGAACACCCCTTCGCGAAAGGGAATGTCCCTGTCCCCGATGAAACCGAACGGAAGATTGATTCCCTGGCCAGCCTGATTAGAAAAGCCGAGGATCAGGAAGCCGCCATCAATAAACTCGAAGACGCTGAACGACTGGCCCGTACTAACCTTACGAATGGTGAAAAGCTGGAGTCAGCAGCGGCAAATGACAAGAAGGCTGCCGAGAAAGCCCTCGCCGAGGTGAAGGACGGCCTGGTGAAACTCCGTGCCGATTTTGCCGAACGCAGGCAGGCTGTTGCTACCAAGCTCCAGCCGCTTGGTATTGCGGACATCTCCGAAACGGGTATCTCATCACTGATCGAAACCCTCACGGCGCGGCTGAAGGCGTGGCAGGCCCAGGTAAAGAAAAAGGCGGACATCGAGAAACAGATTGCCGACATCGACAGCGAGGTGAAGCGGCTGGATGCGGTTATCGAAACTCAAAGCACAGCCATTGCCGAAAAGCTGGAGCGTCTTGAAACCTTGAAAAAGGAACTCGCCACCGGAAGTAATGAGCGCAATGCACTGTACGGCGACAAGAATCCTGACGATGAGGAGCGTAGTTTCAACAAGGCAATTTCGGATGCCGAAGGTTCCGAAAAGCAGGTCAGAGAACGGTACAATGAGTTCCAACAAAAATGGAATACCGCGAAGTCCCATGTCGAATCTCTGAAGAAACGCATCGAGCAACGAGAGCCGGAACTGAGGAAGCTTGAAACAGAATTCTCCGCAGCGCACGCGCCTGTTGGCTTTTCAAATGAAGAACAGTTCCTGGCGGCCATAATGCCCACTGAAGCTCGGGCGGAGCTGACAGCCACGGCCAAGGATCTGGATGAGCGTCAAACGGATCTGAAGGCCAGACAGAAGGATCGGGAAACGCGCCTGGCCACGGAAATGACCCTCAAGATCACCGACAAGTTGCTGGAAGAGCTCGAGCCCCAATTCAAGGAACAAGAGGAGGCACTGAAGGAGCTGAGGGACATCATTGCCGGTCTCAAGCACAGGTTGAGTGAAAATGCGGCCGCAAAAGAGCGGATAAAAGAAAAGCAGACAGCTATCGAAGCTCAGAAAAAAGAGTGCCGCAGGTGGGAAAACCTGCACGAATTGATCGGCTCCGCAGACGGCAAGAAATACCGCAATTTTGCCCAGGGGCTGACCTTCGAAATGATGATTGGTCACGCCAACCGGCAATTGCAGAAAATGACCGACCGCTACTTGCTGGCCCGAGACGACGCTCAGCCCCTGGAGCTCAACGTAGTCGACAACTATCAGGCTGGGGAGATTCGGTCCACGAAGAACCTTTCCGGCGGGGAGAGCTTCATCGTCAGCCTATCTCTGGCGCTTGGGTTGTCACATATGGCCAGCAAGAATGTCCGGGTGGATTCGCTGTTCTTGGATGAAGGCTTCGGCACGCTGGACGAGGAAGCACTCGATACCGCCCTGGAGACCTTGGCTAGTTTACGGCGAGATGGTAAAATTATTGGTGTTATCTCGCACGTATCCGCTTTGAAGGAACGAATATGTACACAAATCCAAGTTTCTCCACAGACTGGTGGTAGAAGCTGCATTTCTGGGCCAGGTTGTGCTTCATCAGCAGCTTAATGGACCTTTTGTTTATCCTTGTTTCAATATACTTTCAGCCATTAAGCCAGAGGAACTCCTGCCTTTGTCGTCGCGTCCATCGCGAGATGCGACAGGTAGCCCAGGCAGAACGATTTCATCCCAACCTGTATCATTCGCGGTATTCGCGGATCATCTAACTTGAACAGAGCAGCCATTGCGGTTCCACCTGCAAAAGCAGAATGAAAATGGCTTCGATGATTCCAGCTGTCTGCGGGCTCAAGCAAGTCAGGCAGCATTCCTCCGGCAATACCGCAGACCACGCCAACGATAGCATCCAGAGCGCTCTGAGGTTTGCCAGTGGACTGTAAGGGCGGAAGTAGCCCGACTAGGCCACCAGCAATTGTGTGTGCTTGTCGATTCGGCATAAGAAGTCCTCCAGTTTTTTGTGGCAAGTTACCAGAGGGGTGGGACACTAGGCATGAAATGGGGCAGTTCTACATCTTGCCTGTACTAAAGGTGTGGACGCGCCTAGATTCAGCACTGGGTTCAATCTGCGTGAAGGAACCCAAGTGCTGATTTCCAGTCAAGTCCCAATTTGTGTGCAAAATCAGGAGGCCTTCCTGACGTCTTCTTCGC
>CAYFPS010000040.1:0-12135 GCA_964345075.1 uncultured Bacteroidaceae bacterium
CGCGAAGGTGGTCGTACCATCGGCGCCGGCGTTGTGACGGACATCGTCGAGTAAAGAAATTCAATCCGGGGCAGGCTGGAAACGGCCTGCCCCGATTTGTCGACTCGCCGCGCCACATAGCCTCAAGCGGCTTCCTGGCAGAGCGGACAGTTTTGGAGAAGAACAATGCGCGACATCGTCATTCTGGCCTGTCCGGACTGCAAGCGGCGCAACTATACGACCACCAAGAACAAGCGCAAGCACACCGGTCGTATTGAGCACAAGAAGTATTGCCCGTGGTGCAACAAGCACACGCTGCACAAAGAGACGAAGTAATCTGCATCGTGTTCAAGCAAAGCATGGACACGCCTGCACAGGCCAGTAGCTCGAATTGGTAGAGCGGCGGACTCCAAATCCGTAGGTTGGGGGTTCGAGTCCCTCCTGGCCTGTTTCACTTGTGAAGTTGAGGCGCCCCAATGGCGAATTTCAGCAATTACCTCGCCGGCGTTCGTGAGGAAATGAACAAAGTCCACTGGCCCAGCTGGCCGATGCTGAAAAGCTCTACCGGCGTTGTGGTGCTGGTGTCGCTGCTGCTGGCCCTGACGATCAGGTTCTTCGACCTGATTCTCACCAAGGCCCTCGGCTGGATCCTGTAGGAACTCTCATGAGCGAATCCTTCGAACAGACTCCGGCTCAGGAGGAACAGGGCCGCCGCTGGTACGCCATTCAGGTGTTCACGGGTCAGGAAGAAAAGGTCAAGCGTTTTGTCCTGGAAGAGGCGAAGCGTGTTGGTCTGGATGACCTGATCACGGACGTGCACATTCCCACCGAGAAGAAGGTGGAAATGCGTGGCGGCAAGCGTAAGGTCAAGGATGTGATCAATTTCCCGGGCTACATGTTCGTGGAAATGGTCCTGACCCTGCATACCCGACACTTCCTGATGAACGCCCCGAGCGTTCTCAATTTTGTTGGCCCGAACAACGAGCCCCATCCCCTTTCGGATGTGGACGTCAGGCGCATCATCGGTCGCATGGCCACCGATGGCGAGCCGGTTCTGGATCACAACTACAAGGTGGGCGACACGGTGAAGGTGGTCGACGGACCCTTCAATGACTTTACCGGCGTCCTGCAGGAAATTAACGACGAGAAGAAGCGGCTCAAGGTGCTGGTTTCCATCTTCGGCCGTTCAACGCCCGTGGAACTCAGCTTCACCCAGGTGGAGCCCATCGAGTAAGGGCTGCCGGCTTTCCGGCGTGCGAAAGCGAATTCGACCAAATTCAGGATCACGATCATGAAGAAGATCTCTGGTTACATCAAGCTGCAGCTGCCTGCCGGCGGCGCCACCCCTGCCCCGCCCATCGGTCCGGCCCTGGGTCAGCATGGTGTCAACATCATGGATTTCTGCAAGCAGTACAATGCCAAGACGCAGGATCAGAAGGGCATGATTATTCCCGTGGTGATCACGGTGTATGCCGACCGCTCCTTCACCTTCGTCACCAAGACCCCGCCTGCCAGCGCCCTTCTGAAGAAGGCTGCCGGTATCGCCAAGGGCTCGGGCGTTCCCAACCGCGACAAGGTTGGAACGGTCACGATGGCTCAGTGCCGCGAGATCGCCGAGATCAAGCAAGAAGACTTGAATGCGAATGACCTCGACATGGGCGCCCGTATCATCGCGGGAACGGCCGTGTCCATGGGTCTGATTATAGAAGACTGAAACAACCTGTAAAGCCAAGGCGAAGACATGAAGAGAAGCAAAAGGTTCGCCTCCACGCTTTCGAAGGTCGACCGCATGCATCAGTACGAGCTGCTTGAAGGTGTCAAGCTGCTCAAGGATTGCTGCTCGGCGAAATTCGACGAGACTGTGGAAGTGACCATGAACCTCGGCGTCGATCCGCGACACGCGGACCAGATCGTTAGAGGGACAGTTTCCCTTCCTCACGGAACTGGCAAAAGCGTTCGTGTCCTTGTCCTGGCCAAGCCTGAGAAGCATAAAGAAGCTCAGGAGGCAGGCGCCGACTTTGTTGGGCTGGACGACATGGCTGAAAAGATCATGAAGGGCTGGCTCGACTTTGATGCGGTGATTGCCACTCCCGACGCCATGGGTGTCGTGGGTAAGCTTGGCCGGGTACTTGGTCCCCGTGGACTGATGCCAAATCCGAAGGTGGGAACGGTAACCCCGAATGTGGGTGACGCAGTGCGCGAGGTCAAGGCCGGCCGTATCGACTTCCGTGTGGACCGTTACGGTATCCTGCACGTGGGTGTGGGCAAGGCGTCCTTTGACGCGGAGAAGCTGGTGGAGAATGTGGACGAATTCGTTCGCACCGTCGTGAAGCTGAAGCCCGCAGGTGCCAAGGGTACCTACGTGAAGAACATCAGCATCGCGTCCACCATGGGCCCGGGCATCAAGCTGGACAAGGCGGAAGTCCTTGCCCGCGTGAAGAATTAGGAGAAGCCCGATGCCGACTCCCAAAAAACTCGCGATTACGCAGGATCTGACTGAGCGTCTGGGCAAGGCCAGCGCCATCTACCTGGCTGATTACCAGGGCATGAGCGTGGCCAAGATGACCGAGCTGCGCGGCAAGCTGCGCAAGGTCGATGCCGAGATGAAGGTCGTCAAGAACAACCTGATCCGGATTTCCCTGAAGGAAACGGACTGGGCTGCCGCCGGCGAGGAGCTGCATGGCCCCAGCGCCATCACCCTGGCCTATGGCGAAGCCCCGGCGGTTGCCAAGATCCTCAAGAATTTTGCCAAGGACAACAAGGACCGTCCGGTCGTCAAGGCCATCGGTTTTGACGGTGCTGTCCACCCGGCAGAATTCCTGGGCACGCTGGCTTCAATGCCGACCCGTGAAGAAGCCCTGGGTATGCTGGCTGGTGTCTTCAACAGCATCATTGCCAGTTCAGCCCGCGTCTTCAACGCCCTGAAGGACAAGATGGAAGAGGCCGGTGTGGAAAGCGCCGGAGCCCTCGCCGGTGGTGCCAAGGCTGAAGAAGCCGCGCCCGCCGCTGAGGAGGCTCCCGCCGCTCAGGCTGCCCCTGCCGAGGAAACGGCTGAAGCCCCGGCTGCCGAAGAGGCACCGGAAGCCGATGCCGAGAAGAAGGACGACGAGGCCTAAGCGCCCGTCCCACACGGAACGAAAGCAAGGAGTATAGAACAATGGCATTCGACCAGGCCGCCTTCATCGAGCAGGTCAAGGAAATGACCGTGCTTGAGCTGTCCGAGCTCGTCAAGGCGATTGAAGATGAATTTGGTGTGTCCGCTGCTGCCCCCGTGGCCATGATGGCTGCCGGTGGTGACGGTGGTGCCGCTGGCGCCGAGCAGACCGAGTTTGACGTCATCATGACCAGCGCCGGTCAGAAGAAGATTGCTGTGATCAAGGTTGTCAAGGAAATCCTCGGACTGGGTCTGAAGGAGTCCAAGGAATTCGTGGACAATCTGCCCAAGGCCGTCAAGGAGAAGATCTCCGAGGCCGAAGCCAACGAGCTCAAGGAAAAGCTCGAAGGCGAGGGCGCAACCATCGAAATCAAGTAGTTTCGACGGGTTCACGCTCATCCCGCCACACCCCTTCGGGGGTGTGGCTTCCCCTTATTTTTAGATGCCTGAGGCTTGTGATCGCTGTATCACAGGTTCCTGGGCCCCGCCGGAAGGGCGATTTGACTCAGCGAGGTCATTCAGCCGTAAAAGGCGGGATTCGGTGTGTTTGGATTGAAGAGGAGGTCGGGCCTTGCCTGTCATGACGAGGAACTTCCCTGATACGAACACCCGCTGCGCTCATGGTATATCAGAACATCGTCCCCAGTTACCCGAATGCTGGAGCAGGGAGCTCCATGCATTTCGGGCAGCGCGCACATCTGGAGGAGGACTCCGTTGAAGGCGAAGAACATCATTCAACGCCATTCCTTTGCCCGCATTCCCGGTCTGATCGACCTGCCGGACCTGCTGGATATCCAGCTTGGTTCCTTTCGGCAGTTCATCCAGGCGGGTGTGCGTAACGAGGAGCGGGAGAAGGTCGGACTGAATTCAGTGTTCCTGAATGTCTTCCCGATCATCGACAATCGCGAAGAGCACATTCTCGAATTCGTCCATTACGCCATTGAACCGCCGAAGTACACGGTGGAAGAATGCAAGGAACGCGGCGTCACCTACGCCAGCCCGCTGAAGGCCATGCTGCGCCTTTCGCGCAAGACGGGCAGCGATGACGGCTTCGGTGAGACCATCGAGCAGGAAGTCTACATGGGCAACCTGCCGATGATGACCGACACCGGTACCTTCATCATCAACGGCAGCGAGCGCGTGATCGTCAGCCAGCTGCACAGAAGCCCGGGTGTCTTCTTCGGTGTCAGTTACCACCAGAACGGCACGCCCCTTTATGCTGCCCGCATCATTCCTTTCCGCGGCAGCTGGGTCGAGTTCACCACGGACATCAACGATGTCCTTTACGTGTACATCGACCGTCGCAAGAAATTCCCCGTGACCAGCCTGCTGAGGGCAATGGGTCACGCCAGCAATGCACAGATCCTGCACCTCTTCGGCTTCTCCGATGAACTGGAACTGTCCAATCGCAACTTCAAGCGCTTCTACAACCGCAGCATCGTCGATGATGTCATCGATGAGGAGACCGGCGAAATTCTGGTCGAGCGCGGCACGATTCTCAACGAGGAGAGTCACGAGAAGCTGAAGGAAAACGGCATCGCCTCGATCCTGATCCTGCGTGATGACGAAGAGCGCGCGCTGGGCTACGAAATCATCAACAACACGCTGGGCAAGGATTCCTGCCGCAATCAGGAAGACGCCCTGATGATGATCTACCGCGAGCTGCGCAATGGCGAAGCTCCGGATGTGGACACGGCCCGCAGCCTGATCGAGAAGCTCTTCTTTGACGAGCGTCGCTACGATCTGGGTGCCGTCGGTCGCTACCGCATGAACACCAAGCTGCAGCTGGAAGTCCCGCGCAACGTCTCGATCCTGACGCTGCAGGACATCGTCGCCATTCTCAAGTATGTGCTTGAGCTGCGCGAAGGCCGCAAGCCCACCGATGACATCGACCATCTGGGCAATCGCCGCGTGCGTACCGTCGGCGAGCAGCTGGCCAACCAGTTCTCCGTGGCCCTGACGCGCATGGCCCGCACCATCAAGGAGCGGATGAGCCTGCACGACAGCGAGCGCCTGACGCCCCAGGAACTGATCAACGTCCGTACCGTGACCAGCGTGGTCAACACCTTCTTCGGCACCAATCAGCTGAGCCAGTTCATGGATCAGGTGAACCCGCTGGCGGAGCTGACCCACAAGCGCCGCTTGAGCGCCCTGGGCCCCGGTGGTCTTACCCGCGAGCGCGCCGGCTTCGAAGTGCGAGACGTGCACTTCACCCATTACGGCCGTTTGTGCCCGATTGAGACGCCGGAAGGTCCGAACATTGGTCTGATTTCCAGCCTCTGCACCTACGCTCGCATCAACGAGCTGGGCTTTGTGGAAACTCCCTACCGCAAGGTGCAGACCGGTCGCGCCACCAGGGTCATCGAGTACCTGAGCGCCGATGATGAGGATCGCTACACCATCGCCCAGGCCAATGCGCCGCTGGACGAGAAGGGCAACTTCACCAACCCGCTGATCAAGGCCCGTAACCGTGCCGAATATCCGGTGCTGGCGCCCAAGGAAATCGAGTACATGGATGTGTCACCGAACCAGATCGTCTCGGTGGCCGCGGCCATGATTCCCTTCCTGGAGCACGACGACGCCAACCGCGCCCTGATGGGCTCCAACATGCAGCGCCAGGCCGTGCCGCTGATGCAGCCGGATGCGCCGATTGTCGGAACGGGCATGGAGCGCAAGGCTGCCACCGACTCCCGCAGTGTGGTTGTGGCCGATGTGGCCGGAACCGTCACCTATGTGAGCGCAACGCGCATCGAGGTCGACCCCAGTCACAAGAGCCGCGTGCAGAGCCGCCTGGCCCAGAAGACCCGTGTCTACCACCTGCGCAAGTTCGAGCGTTCCAATCAGGACACCTGCGTCAACCAGCGTCCGCTGGTGACCGTGGGCGAAAAGGTCAAGAAGGGTGATATCCTGGCTGACGGCTGCTCGACGGATCGTGGCGATCTGGCGCTGGGCCGCAACGTGCTGGTCGCCTTCATGCCCTGGAACGGTTACAACTTTGAAGATTCGATCACGCTCTCTGAAAAGATGATGAGCCACGACATCTTCACTTCCATCCACATCAAGGAAGAAGTGCTCGAGGTTCGTGAGACCAAGCGTGGCGAAGAAGAGCTGACCAACGAGATCCCCAACGTCTCCGAAGAGGCGACCCGCGATCTCGACGAGAACGGCATCATCCGCGTGGGCGCCAAGGTGCAGCCCGGCTCCATCATCATCGGCAAGGTGACGCCCAAGGGCGAAATGGAGTCCAGCCCGGAAGACAAGCTCCTGAAGGCCATCTTCGGCGACAAGGCCGGCGATGTCAAGGACGCTTCCAAGGTTGTCGGTCCCGGCGGCAAGGGTGTCATCATCGATACCAAGCTCTTCAGTCGCAAGAAGAAGGACCCGAAGGCCAAGCGTGCCGAGAAGAAGCTGCTGGAAGAAGTCGAAGCGCAGCTGAAGGAGGACCTGATGGTCCTGCGTGGCGCGCTGGAGTCGGATCTGAAGGATCTGCTGGTCGGCCAGACCGCCGCTGACATTCGCGACAAGGCCACCGGCAAGCAGCGCATCAAGCCCGGAACGACCATTTCCGACAAGCATATCCTCAAGCTGGATATCGAGGATCTGGACTCCACGGCAGCCTGGACCGAAGACGATCAGCTCAACGCCGAAGTTGAGGTCATTGTCAACAACTTCAAGGTGCAGAAGGACATTCTGTCCACGGAAGCCCGCAACCGTCGCCACAAGATTGAAGTGGGTGACGAGCTGCCGGCCGGCATCGTGCAGATCGCCAAGGTCTACATCGCCCAGAAGCGCAAGATCCAGATCGGTGACAAGATGGCCGGTCGTCACGGAAACAAGGGCGTCGTGGGCAAGGTGGTTCCGGTGGAGGACATGCCCTACCTGGCGGACGGAACGCCGGTGGACATCGTGCTCAACCCGCTGGGCGTGCCGAGCCGCATGAACCTGGGCCAGATCTTCGAGACGGCCCTCGGCTGGGCCGGCAAGGCGCTGGGCAAGTTCTACGCCACGCCGGTCTTTGACGGTGCCGAACTGGAAGATGTGGAGAAGGAGCTGGACGAAGCCGGTCTGCCCACTTCAGGCAAGATCCAGCTCTTTGACGGCAAGACGGGCGAGCCCTTTGACCAGCCCGTGACCGTCGGCCAGATCTACATGATCAAGCTGAACCATCTGGTGGATGACAAGATTCACGCCCGTTCGATCGGCCCCTACAGCCTCATCACCCAGCAGCCGCTGGGCGGCAAGGCCCAGTTTGGTGGCCAGCGCTTCGGAGAAATGGAAGTCTGGGCCCTGGAGGCCTACGGCGCGGCCAACATTCTGCAGGAAATCCTGACCATCAAGTCGGACGATGTGCAGGGTCGTACCTCTTCCTACGAAGCCATCGTGAAGGGCATGAACCTGCCGCAGCCGGGTGTTCCCGAGTCCTTCAACGTGCTGATCCACGAGCTGAAGGGTCTGGGCCTGAACATCCCGGAATTCGCCAAGACGCAGTTCTTCTTCTAGAGGGGAGAAAGACGTGATACAAACGGAAGTCGCCCGCAAGGAGCAGCTCACCATCACCCTATCCAGCCCGGACATGATCATGTCCGAGTCCCGGGGTGAGGTGACCAAGCCCGAAACGATCAACTACCGCTCCTACAAGCCGGAGAAGGATGGTCTCTTCTGCGAGAAGATCTTTGGCCCGGTCAAGGATTGGGAGTGTCATTGCGGCAAGTACAAGGGACGGCGCTACAAGGGCATCGTCTGTGACCGCTGTGGTGTGGAAATCACCAAGAAGGAAGTCCGTCGCGAGCGCATGGGCCACATTACGCTGGCCGTGCCCGTCGTGCACATCTGGTTCTTCCGCAGCCTGCCCTCGAAGATCGGCTATTTCCTTGGCATGACCGTCAAGGATCTGGAAAAGGTCATCTACTACGAGAGCTTCGCGATCATCAAGCCCGGCGCCAGTGGCTGGAAGGTTGGACAGGTGGTCACCGAGACCATGCTGGACGAATACCTGGCCGAGCATCCCGGCAACCGCGAACTGCCCGATGACGATCCGGACAAGCTCGTTGCCATGATCGGTGCCGAGGCCATCAAGGAACTGCTGGCCTCCACGGATGTGGATGTGGTCAGCCACGAGCTGCGTCGTCAGGTCAAGACCGAGACCAGCATTCAGCGCAAGACCGAAGCCCTGAAGCGCCTCAAGGTGATCGAGGCCTTCAAGAAGCGCGACGAAGAGACCGGCGAATTCGTCAACCGTCCCGAGTGGATGGTGATGGATGTGGTTCCGGTGATTCCGCCCGATTTGCGCCCGCTGGTGCCGCTGGAAGGTGGACGCTTTGCCACCAGCGACCTGAACGACCTGTACCGCCGCTGCATCATTCGCAACAATCGCCTCAAGCGCCTGATCGAGATCAAGGCTCCTGAGGTCATCCTGCGCAACGAGAAGCGCATGCTGCAGGAAGCCATCGACAGCCTCTTTGACAACGGCCGCAAGACGACCGCTGTTCGCAGCGACGGCAATCGCCCGCTGAAGAGTCTTTCCGATGTGCTGAAGGGCAAGCAGGGTCGGTTCCGCCAGAACCTGCTCGGCAAGCGCGTCGACTATTCCGGTCGTAGCGTGATTACGGTGGGTCCGGAGCTGAAGCTGCACGAGTGCGGTCTGCCCAAGTACATGGCCATCGAGCTCTTCAAGCCCTTCATCATTCGCCGCCTGCTGGACACCATGCGTGCCCCGACGGTCAAGAAGGCCAAGAAGATCATCGAAGAAGGACCGGATTTCGTCTGGGAGATTCTGGAAGACATCGTCAAGAATCACCCGGTGATGCTGAACCGCGCCCCCACGCTGCACAGGCTGGGTATTCAGGCCTTCCAGCCGCTGCTGGTTGAAGGCAAGTCGATTCAGCTGCACCCGCTGGTCTGTACCGCCTTCAACGCGGACTTTGACGGTGACCAGATGGCCGTGCACCTGCCCCTCTCCTACGAGGCGCAGCTGGAAGCCAAGTACCTGATGATGGCGGATCAGAACATTCTGCATCCGGCCAGCGGCCGCCCGATCACCGTGCCTTCGCAGGACATGGTGCTGGGCTGCTACTACCTGACCAAATACCGCAAGGGCGCCAAGGGCGAAGGCAAGACCTTCGGCAACCTGGACGAATTGCGCGCCGCCGTGGATCACGGCTATGTCAGCATTCACGCCCAGATCAACATGCGCGTGGACGGCCAGCTGAAGCAGACCACGCCCGGTCGTGTGCTCTTCAACCAGGTGATCCCCGAGGAAATCCGTCACAAGAAGTTCTACAACGATGTGATGGGCAAGAAGGCGCTGGAGAAGGTGATTTTCGAGGTCTTCCACAGCGTTGGCCTCAAGCGCGCCGCCCGCTTCCTGGACGACCTGAAGCAGACGGGCTTTGCCCGCGCCACCCGCAGTGGTGCCTCGATTGGTCTTTCCAACATCCTGATCCCGAAGGAGAAGGAAGAGATCATCGCCGCCGCCCAGACGGAAGTGGACGAAATCCAGGAAGCCTTCCAGATGGGCTTCATGCGTGACGGCGAGCGTTACAACAAGGTGATCGACACCTGGACGCAGGCCACCATGCGTGTTGCCAAGCGCCTGATGGATCACCTGAAGGCCGATGACGACGGTTTCAACCCGCTCTTCATGATGGCCGACTCCGGTGCTCGTGGTTCCAACGACCAGATCAAGCAGCTGGCCGGTATGCGAGGCCTGATGGCCAAGCCGCAGAAGCGTCTGACCGGCGGCAAGGGTGAAATTATCGAAAGCCCGATTACGGCCAACTTCAAGGAAGGCCTGTCGGTGCTCGAGTACTTCATCTCCACGCACGGCGCGCGCAAGGGTCTGGCCGATACCGCCCTGAAGACGGCTGACGCCGGTTACCTGACGCGTAAGCTGGTGGACGTTGCCCAGGACGTGATCGTGCGTGAGCACGATTGCGGCACCATCATGGGCATAGACATTGCCGCGCTGAAGGAAGGCGAGGAAATTACCGAACACCTGCACGAGCGTATTCTGGGTCGTGTGCTGGCCGAAGATCTGATCGACCCGATTACGGGCGAGCTGATCGCCGAAGCCAACAGTCTGGTGGACGAGGCGCTGGCCAACGAGATCTCCGAACATGTGATCGACAAGGTCAAGATCCGTTCGGTCCTGACCTGCGAGCTGGAATCCGGCTGCTGCGCGCTCTGCTACGGCAGCAACCTGACCACCAATGGTCTGGTGAATGTGGGTGAGGCTGTGGGCGTCATGGCCGCCCAGTCCATCGGCGAGCCCGGTACCCAGCTGACGCTGCGTACTTTCCACATTGGTGGTGCCGCCAGTCTGGAAGCCAAGGAAGCCGAGATTCGCGCCCGTTACGAAGGCAAGATCGCCTTTGAGAACATTCACACCATCACCCGTGATGATGGTGCCGAGGTGACCAACCGCCGTAGCGGTCAGATTGCCATTCATTCGACGGACGGTCGTCCGCTGGCCAAGTACTCCATTCCCTACGGCGCCACGCTGAAGGTCAAGGAGGGCGACAAGGTCGAACCGGGCAAGGTCATTTACGAATGGGATCCGCACAACGTGGCCGTGCTGAGCCCGGCCAGCGGCAAGGTGGTCTATGTCGACCTGATTCCTGATGTCACCTTCCGCGAGGAAGTGGACGAGGTCAGCGAGAAGAAGTCGATGGTGATTATCGAAAGCCGCCAGCGCAAGGTCAACCCGCGCCTGGTGATCGAGGATCCCAAGACCGGCGAGAAGCTTTCCGAAATCGTGCCGCCGGTGGGCAGCCATCTGGAAGTGAAGGACGGCGAGATCGTCTCCAACGGTTCCGTGCTGGTGAAGAAGCCGCGCGAAATGGCCAAGAACAAGGACATCACCGGTGGTCTGCCCCGTGTGGCCGAGCTTTTTGAAGCCCGCAAGCCGAAGGATCCGGCGATCATCACCGAGATTTCCGGTAGCGTGCGTATGGGCGAGATGAAGGCCTCTTCACGCGAGATCACGGTCGAATCCGAATTCGGCGAGCCCAAGAGCTACAAGGTGCCGCTGGCCAAGCACATTGAAGTGCATCCCGGCGAGTACATCGAAGCCGGTGAGAAGCTCTGCGAAGGTAATGTGGTGCCGCAGGACATCCTGAAGGTGCTGGGCCCGATGAAGGTGCAGGAATACCTGGTGGACGAGATCCAGGATGTGTACCGCTTCCAGGGTGTGCGCATCAATGACAAGCACATCGAAGTGATTGTGCGTCAGATGATGCAGAAGGTTCGCATTACCGATCCGGGCGATACGCAGTACCTCGAGGGCGACCTGGTAGACGGCAACAAGTTCAAGCGCCTGAATCAGGAAATGCACAACATGGTGGTGGTCGAGGAAGTCGGTTCCAGCCGCTTCCATCTGGGCGAGCTGGTCAGCCGTGAGAAGCTGGCCGACGAGCTGACCCGCCTGAAGGATGTCAAGCGTGAAAGCGGTGATGATGTGGTTGAACCGGAAACCCGTCCGGCCCAGCCCGCCATCTTCGAGCCGGTGCTGATGGGTATCACCCAGGCCGCGCTGAATACGGATTCCTTCATTTCCGCCACTTCCTTCCAGGAGACGACGCGCGTGCTGGCCGACGCGGCCATTCATGCCCGTTCGGACAGCCTGATCGGTCTGAAGGAAAATGTGATCATGGGTTACCGGATTCCTGCCGGTACGGGTCTGCGCAAGTACGACTCGCTCAAGGTGGACGATCCTTATCTGCGTCAGCGTCTGGCCGAAGCGGCAGCCGAACAGGCTGAGCGCGAGGAAGCCGAAGCGCGTGCCGCGGCAGAGGCGGCAACCGACGAGATCTAGAACCTGAGATCAAGCCAGAAAATGAACGGGCGTTCGCATAAAGCGGACGCCCGTTTTCTTTTTGCTGCGCTCCCCGGGTATATCTCAGGCGACCCGTGAATTTGGTGTTTGGCATGGGCGTGCCAATGGATTCCTTTGTTGATCAACTGCGAATGCCGCACGTGAGGATCGTGATTCTCCCTATTCGGGA
>CAYFPS010000041.1:0-10829 GCA_964345075.1 uncultured Bacteroidaceae bacterium
AGCTACCCGCTCGGGCCCCTGGGGGAAGTGGGGGTCGAGGCGGGGTAGGTCGAGCCGCTGAAAGCGTTCAGCCGGGTCTGGTCGCCAGTGCCTCCTTCACGAAGGCGCGGACGTTCCCGAGGCAGCACGAGCCCTGCGGGTTCGTCTCCGGGCAGCGGTCCTCGCCCCGACGGCAGTGCTCCGTGATCCGGTCGGGGATCGTGGAGGACCCGGTGGTGGCGACCTCGGCGGTGACGTCGGCGGCGGAGAAGTCGAAGCAGTAGCAGATCGGCCGGTCCGCCGCAGTCTCCTTTTGGCCGACGCGCACTCGCAGCGCGTCGCGGTGCACGACATCGCCCGTACCCTCGCCGAAGTAGACGACCGGGCACCCGGGGGTCGCACAGAAGCGATAGACCTCGTCTCGACGCTCCACACCGTCGATGAGGAGCGATCGCAGCGTGATCGGCTTGACCTTTCGCCCCCTCGCGCCGCACTCGGGGCACTCCACGAGCGCCGGCCTGACGGTCTGGCAGGTCGCGTCGGTGACGCAGCAGTCCACGGCTACACCTCGCTGGTCGACTCGACCGTGGACGTGTACCCGGCCTTGGTGATCGCCTCTGCGACCTGCTCGGCCGTCACTCTGCCCGCGTCGTAGTGCACCGTCGCCCTGCCGGCCGCCACGTCCACGTCGATCGAGGTGACGCCGCCGAGCTTGCCGGCAGCCGTGCGGACGGTGACGGCGCAGGAAGCACAGGTCATGCCCGTGATCGAGAGGCTCGCCGTGTGCGTCGCCACGACGGCAGGAGCATCGTCCGCTGTGGCCCGGGGGCCACAGGCGCAGCCGAAGACGACGGGGGTCGCAAGCCCGGAGAGCAGTAGGATGGTGACGATGCGCTTCATGGAGAGCTCCACTCAGACGAGGAAGGGAACGAGGTAGGGAAAGGCCAAGGCCACGGCGACGATCCCGGTAGCGACCCACAGCATCCGCCTGCCCGCCCTGTTGGTCCTGGGCATCTCGCAACCGCAGGCGTCGGTGTCGACGCTCCCGCCCACCGCGACAGCCCTCGGGGTCCGGTAGGTGAGGTAGAAGCCGAGGCTGAGGAGCCCAATGGTCACCGCGGTGAAGACGGGCCGGTAGGGTTCCAGGGCGACCAGGAAGCCGGCCCCTCCGATGCCCAGCAGGGCGAAGACCAGCGGACCGATGCAGCAGGCGGAGGCAGCCACCGCGGCGGCGACGGCTCCACCGAGGCTGGCGTTCCGGGAGACATCGGTGTTCACGGGGCGCATGGCTTTCGAGTCCTCCACCCTCAGCCTATGCATATTTTAGCACTCGCGCAAGTAGTAAAGTTCAGTCACCGTCGCTCAACAGCTCGATGACCTGCTGCTCCATCTCCTCCAGTCCGCCGGAACCGCCCGCCTCGGCCCACACCACGACCCCAGCCCGTCGGCCCACAACTCGGCGTCGTCGGTGTCGGGGGTCTGCCCCGAGGCGTCCTGCACGACCACGCTGATCGGGGAGAAGCCGGCGTCGCCGTGCTCCTGGTAGAGGTCTTCGAGTCCCTCGACCAGGGACCGACACGACGTTCACCACACCGCCGAGATGTCCACGAGCGCAACCTTGCCGCGCATCGAGGACAGGGTGAAGACCTCGCCGTAGCGGTCGGGAAGCGCGAAGTCGGGAGCGCACTGGCCGACCTCGAGGCCGATGTCGGCGGTCGCGCCGCAGACCTCATCGACCGCGTTGGCGGTATCGACCGCCCCGCCGGTCTCGTCTTCCTTCGAGCCCGGAGCGCACGCGGCCAGGGCCATCAGCGTCATCGTCCACAGCAGCCTCACGAGTCCTCCAACGAGACGCCCACCCAGGTCAGCTCGCGGAGACCATCGCCGTCGGCAGTCACGGGGCGACCGTCTGCGTCGACCGCTCCGCTGGCCACTGGCTCCAGCTCGCCGGTGTCGTAGTTCAAGGCATGGAACGCGACGGGTGTGCCCTCGGAGAGTCCGAGGTCTCCCGGGAAGGCGACCGACGCGGGCGGGTCGAAGGTGGACTGGATGGGGTGCAGGACGAAGAGGTCCAGCAACTCGACGCCATCGGGGATGAAGGGCGGCACCTGCCCGGTGGGCACCCGCGCCACCTGGAGCTCTTCGGGAGCGAACGGCGCCAACGTGAGGGAGCCAGCGGGGATGGTCAGCTCCAGGCCGTCGGACGTCGTGACGACCTGGTCCTCTGCGGCCTCGGGGTCCACGGGCCACGTCTCGTTCAGCGACGGCGCGAGTACGGGGTCGGCGAAGGAAATGGCGGCGTCCGCCTCGAAGGCGAAGACCACCGAGGCGAACAGCCCGTTGCTCGCGGTCTCGCCGTAGGTGATCAGCCGCTTGTCACCCGCGTCGACCTGGTCGACGGTGAAGCCACCGGCCCCGTCGGTGCGGTCCGGGATGCAGTACTCCGTGGAGACGGTCACAAAGACGTCCACGACGGGGGCTCCCTCGAGGTCGAGGACCTCGCCCGACACGGTGAACCGATCGGCTCCGGTGTCGGCGCTGTCACCGCTCGGCACGGGCTCGTCGGTCGACGGTGGGGTGCAGCCGAGGAGCAGCACGGCGGCGCTACTCGCCAACCGTCTCACGGGCACCTCGGATGGACTCGCGGACGACGGCGTTCAGCGGGTGGTCCGTCAGCGTGTAGTAGAGGGTCTGGGCGTCACGGCGGTACTTCACCAGTCGCTGCGCGCGGAGCTTGGCGAGGTTCTGAGACACGGCTGAGACCGTGATCCCGAGCACTTCCGCCAGGTCGCAGACGCACATCTGCTCGGTCTGGTCAAGCAGCGCGAAGATCTTGACGCGTGTGGGATGCCCGAAGAGCGCGAGCCCCGCGGCCAGCTCGTCGAGGTCGGGGGTGAAGGCGTAGTCCTCGCGGAGGTTGGCGAGCTCGTCTTCGGAGAAGGTGGGGCCGACGCAGCGCACGTTCTTGGCTCCTGGCTTAGTTGCTCAAACGCTGAAATACATACCAGGACACACCCCAGGGCGCAACCGACACGCGCCAGGGGCCACGGTGATGCGCCGCGGATCGACGGATGGCCACATCATCCACCCTGACACTTGACACCCTTACATTCGTCAGGCATGGATCGAGAATGCCGAAGCTTCCCCCGCGCCAGCGAGCCGTGCTCGACGCCGTCCAGGCCTACTGGGCAGACCACGGTGTGCCGCCTTCACTGGCGGATCTCGCCGAGATCCTCGGGGTGAGCAGGCAGACCGTGTACGAGCACATGAAGGCCCTGCGCCGGAAGGGCCTGCTCGACCACGTCGAGGGCACGGGGCGCTCGTGGCGGCCTACCGAGCCCGCAGGCAAGACCGCGCGGCGCGTGCCCATCGTCGGCCGGGTCGCCGCGGGGCTGCCGATCTTCGCCGAAGAGAACGTCGAGGGCTGGCTCACAGTCGACGATGCGCACCCCTCGCATCCCATGTTCGCCCTCCGGGTGCACGGCGACAGCATGGTCGAGGCCGGGATCCTCGACGGCGACCTGGTTGTGGTGCGCCAGCAGGACAGCGCGTCCGACGGCGACATCGTCGTGGCCCTCGTGGACGACGATGAGGCGACGGTCAAGAAACTCCGGCGCGACGGGGGAAGGGTTCACCTCGTCGCGATGAACCCGGCCTACGAGCCCATCGTCCTCGGAGGAGAGCAGGTCCGCGTGCTCGGCAAGGTCATCGGCCTTCGGCGCCACCTCGACGACGACCAGGATGCGAGGTGAAGAACCGATGGCCCGCAACTACACGCTGAACACCTTCCTGCGCCAGACCCCCAACGCCCTGCTGGCTGCGTACTTCGACCGCCGGAACCTGCTCACCCACGTTCATTTCCTGGAACTGCGCAAGACCGAGGTCGAGCCGGTCATGGAGGGGATCGAGGCGTTGGACCCCGACGAACGGGCCGACGTGGAGGCCGACTTCCAGCAGGTCTTCTCGCTGGCGGCCAAGGCTGGGACGCGCACGCTGATCGACCAGGCCGCGCTGACAGGCCTGTTCATCGCCGACGAGATCGAGGCGATGGAGAACCACTACCACCGGGCGATGTGGCTGTTCCTGAACCACGGCGGCCCTCGCAGCCTGTTCGCGGACTGCGTCACCATCGCCCGGTTCGACGACCTGTCGTTCACGGCCTCGAGGCGCCGCAAGGACCTCCCCTGCGAGGAGCCCCGATCCGACGAGACCACCCTGACCGAGATGGCGGCCGCGATCAGCGCCCTCTACAAGCCGCAGGGGCGCGGGTACCGCTGCAAGGTCGAGTACTTCCGGCGCATGGACCCCCTGCGCCACTGCTTCTACGCCTACCCGGAGGACTACACGACCTCCGAGCTCCAGTACGCCGACGGCGCCACCCTGGCGCGGCGCACCCGCAAGTCGGTGTTCGAGGTCGCCCTCGTCTTCCGCTCCGACGAGGGCGTGCTCGAGATCAGCGCGCCGGGCAGGAAGAGGGACATCCAGACGCTGCAGGAGGTGTTCTGTCGGCTCGCCCTGGGCATGGACCGGCTGCCGCCGCCCGCCAACCACCGCTGCTACGAGCTCAACGGGCTCAAGCGGCGCTCCTTCCAGTTCCCGACCGAGCCCGCCGACCGGATTGCGCGCGTCGATGTCGTCGGGCTGAGGCTCGATGTCAACGGGAGGCCGCGGCAACGTGTCCTGGTGGAGAACGACCCGAGCAGCGACGTGCCATTCCACGACTGGATGGCCAGCGTCGTCGATCAGCAGAAGGTGCCACTTGCGATGCTCGACGTGGGCAAGGCCCACCTCCGGGTCGAGTGGGAGCCGGTCGACGGCAAGAAGGCGCAGAGCGTGAGCTTCTGGGTGGGAATGCCCGACACATGCTCCCTGAAGGACGATCCCCACCACCTCGTCGTCAAGCGCTACCTGAAGGCATGGCAGATCGCCCCCTGACCGAGCTGCTGGAGCGGCTGCTCCTGCGCCTGGACGTCGATGGCGAGGTCGTGCTCGGCGCGTACGAGGTCGCAGAGTGGCCCGCCGGGCTGCTCGCCACCGTGACCGCCCTCGGGCTGCTCGCGCGCGGCACGAACGCCAACGGGCTGGTCTGCGACGAGTGCCCGGAGGCGTGCTGGCTCGAGCCGAAGCAGGTCACGGGGCCCAACGGTGAGGCGGTGCTCGTGAGCCCGTGCCGCATGGGGCTGGAGGACGTGGGGCTGCTCACCTTCTCGGTCGACCGGCTCCGAACCTGGCGGCTCGATCTGGAAGGGCTGGCGAAGACTCTGGCAACCGCGGGGGACCTGCGGGGAGCCGCCACCGAGGTCGTGCCGGACCGGCTGTGGCGCCTCGGCACCCTGGGCGCCGGGCGCGCTCGTCGCAGGGTGCTCCTTGCTCCTGGGCTCGCCCGGGTGTCGCCGGCCAAGCGCGTGGAGATCCTGGACCGTGCAGGTGCCGGGCACTCCATCGTGCTGGTGCCCTCCGAGCTGCCCCAGGACGTCATGGGAAAGCACCGCGTCGTCGTCGTGCCGTTGTCCGAGGTGCTCGAGGTCGAGGACGGGGAGCTCCTTCTCGATCTCGAGGCCATCGCGGCACCTTTCGACGGGAGGAAGCGCCCGATCAAGGGTGTGCCCGTCCCGCACGGCACGGACTGGGAGAGCGTCCTGATCCGCGTCGTCGATGACGAGAACGTGCAGGTCGTCGTCGGCAGCCAGGTCGAGGTCCGCTCCTTCGAGGACCTGGGGATGGTCGATAGGCGGCGCAGCGAGCCGAGCCCCAACGAGACCTGGGGCTTCCTGCTCACGCTGGCCAAGGCCGGCGGGTCGATGACCTGGCGGGAGGATGCTGCCAACGACGCGAACAAGAAGCGGATGAGCGAGCTCCGGCGCGTGCTCCGGGCTGTGACGGGGCTGTCCGGGGACCCCTTCCACGCCTACGCCCCTGGCCGAGGCTGGCGACCCCGGTTCGGCCTGGTGGACCTGCGCGACCCCTCGTGACTTTCACGCGGCCGGGCCGTCGGCTGGCCTGACCGCTCAACTGCAGGTCTCTCGGGGCTTCTGCGGGACATCGCCGACGACCGCGCGTGAACGTTCACGAGGCCGGGTGGTCGCTGGCCGCGCAGCCGCCCATCCCGGGCGGGTCTGCGACGGCCGCGGCCCGGACCCACGATGGCGCGGCGGCTCCCGAACCCCGAGGGCGTGCTCGGCAGCCACCCCGGACTGCGGGGAGCGATTGACGCCGCCCGCCGGGTCGGCCCCACCGCACGCTCCGTGCTCATCCACGGGGAGAGCGGCACCGGCAAAGAGCGGCTCGCACGGCTGGTTCACGAGACGAGCCGCCGCCGGGGCGACTTCGTGACGGTGAACTGCGCGACGCTGGTCGAGAGCCTCCTGGAGAGCGAGCTGTTCGGCCACGAGCGCGGCGCCTTCACTGGCGCTACCGCCCGGAAGAAGGGACTCTTCGAGGCCGCGCACGGGGGCACCCTCTTTCTCGACGAGATCGGCGACCTGCCGCTCGCCCTCCAGGCCGGGATGCTGCGCGTCCTCCAGGAGGGTCGGGTTCGCCGGGTCGGCGGCACCGTCGACGTCCAGGTGGACGTGCGCATCGTCGCCGCCACCCACCGGGACCTGGTCGGCATGACCGACGACGGCGGCTTTCGCCTCGACCTCTACCACCGCCTCGCCGAGTACCGCATCCACGTCCCTCCGCTCCGCGAGCGAGGACGCGACGTGGTCACCATCGCGAGGCACCTGTTGAACCACGAGTTCGCCGTCGGCCGCCGGCTGCGGCTGTGCAGGGACGCGGAGGATCTGCTGGTCAGCTACCCGTGGACCGGCAACATCCGCGAGCTGCGCAACGTGCTGTCCCAGGTCGCGCTCGACGTCCGGGGATGCCGTGTCACGGCTACCCACCTCCGAGCGGCCCTTCCGGGCGCCATCCCCGCCCACGGGGCTCGCGAGGACCTGGACACCGCCATCGTGTCCTACCTACGAGCCCGCGGACCGACGAGCGGGCCGGACGTTCGCCAGGCCTTCCACCTGTCGAAGAGCGCGGCGCAGCGCCGACTCCAGCGGCTCCAGCAGGACGGCCGGTTGGCCGCCACCGGCGAGGGTCGCGGTGTCCGCTACGTGGCGGCCGATGGTCCCGAGTCCGCCGAGACGGGGCTGGACCAGCGGGAGCGGGCTGCGCTTGCCATCGCCCGGCGCGAGGGGCGCGTGACCCGGCGTGCGCTGTCCGAGGCGGCGAACCTGTCGGCCCGGACAGCGGGCCGGGTGCTCGCACGGCTGGTGGCGGCCGGGAGGCTGGCGGCCGACGAAGGGCGCGGCAGTGCGGCGGGGTACGTGCTTGTGGAGCGTTGAAGGAACCGGATCGGTTCCTTCAACAGATGGCGGCGGCGCCCGGCTACTCCTCGGAACCGAGCGCCGAGAGTAGGTCCCCGGACAGGACCTCGCAGGACAGCCGAACCTCGTCCGCGTCCATCACGCCGGCCACGGCCCGGGCGGCCATCGCCGCCCCCTCCCCACCGCGACCGAACAGCTCCCCCAGGAGCTCCATGCCGCGCCGGCTCGGCTCTGCCGAGCGCTCGTCGGTGAGGATCCGCGTCATGCGCTCGGCGAGCTCCTCGGTGGAGACACCGCGCAGGAGCCGGAGCACGTCGAGGGCATCCTTGTCGTTGGCGCGGGCCGTGCCCTTCCGCTCGTCGATCTTGTGCAGCTTCGCCACCAGCAGCCCGGCTGGACCTGCCACCTTCGCTTCGAGCGACCGCTCGTCGTCGGGGTCCAGCGCCGTGAGCGTGAGCACGTCCAGGTCGACGAGCGCGCCCTCGAGGCCGCGGACGATCCGCGCTGCGGTGGGCTCGTGACCAGGGAGCCGGGCGGCTCGACGTCCCTTCCCCGGGCTCACTGCCTTGGGAACCAGCAAGTCGACCTGGACCTGCACGTCGGGCTTCGAGGGAGTGTCCCGATGCGTGAGCCAGACGCCCACCGCGTCGCGGCCACCCGGCACGAAGTGCGCCCGGATGAGCGCCTCCTCCAACGGCGGGATCTCCTCCAGCAGGTCCGGGTCCAGCGCGAGGTCACCATCGGTGGTGTACGGGGCCACGATGAGATCCGCTTCGCCTGCCCGGATGTAGATCGCCTGCGCGCCCACGACCACGGTGGCGCCGCTGTGGTCCCCGAGGGCCTCCAGGGCGTCGAGCAGGACCCGGCGGGCGACGACGTACAGCTCATCCACGCCACACCTCCTCGTTGTCGTTCATCCAGGCCAGGAGCGCATCCGCTTCGGCCGGGCCGCGCCCGGGACCGGAGAGCAGGTCGGCCACGACCTGCGACAGCGCGGCGAACCGGAGCTGCTTCTCGATCCAGGTGCCCTCGAACACGTAGTCGTCGTCGGGCACCAGCAGCAGCACGTTCGCGCCGGCGTCCGCCGCCCGCAGGCCCGCCTCCGCCGCGAAGGCCTCCGGGTCCTCCACGTAGACGCTGACGACGCGCGGCGCCGCAACGGGCGCCCGTTGTGATGCCGCGAGGCTCCCGGTGACGGCGTACCGGATGTCGAGCTTCGTCAGCCGTTCCTGCAGGGCACCCAGACCACGCGGTGCAATCCAGCTCGTGGTCGTCGCCCGCTTTTCCAGGGGTGCGTCGTCCCCCCAACGCTCCAGGAGCCGTCGGAGGTCGACCTCGCCGACCTGGCCCCCCTCGGTGCGGCGCACGGCCGCCTGCTGGTCGAGCTTGCGCACCAGCTTGGAAACGTACCCGGGGGTGGTGCCGGCCTCCTCCGCCAGCTCGCGGACACCGATGGGAGGACGGGCTGCGCAGAGCGCTCGGACGACCCGCGCGGCCTTCGACCCACGGAGGGTGACGCGCGACGCGTCCGGCCAAGGATCGCGGTCGGCGCCGGCGGTCTCGATGAACAGGCCCGGCTCGGAGAGGGACATGCGGACACTGCCGGTCAGGTCCACCAGGTTCAGGCCGGCGTCGATCAGGATCTCCCTCGTGGACCGGGACATCCACGGCGACACGGCGAGGGCCTGGCGGCCGTTGGCCTGCCGCCCGACCTGCTCGGTGAGCTCCTGTGCGCGGCGCGGGTCGAGCCGCCGCTTCACCTCGGCGACGAGCTCCGCTTCTCGGCCGTCGGGGGCGACGAGGCGGACCACGCCGTCGACGACGCCGTCCGGGCCACGGGCCTCGATCTCGACGAGCTCGACGGTCCATCCGGCTGGTAGGCGCTCCCGGAGGGCGTCGACTGCCTTCTTCAAGATGGTGTTCTCTGAAAGCATAGTGTTTCCGTAGTCAGGAAACACCATAGTCTCAGGCGACAGTCGGAGCAAGACGCTGTTGCCTGATTCTGCCATGTTTCCCGGACCAGGAAACGCGGCAGTTGCGGAATACACCCCGCTGAGAATCAACCCGCTTCCACGCTCCCGAGCACCCCGGGCCACCGCCGCCGGAACGTGCCCACCTGCTCGTCGTGGCTCCGCAGCCGCGCGATGGCCCGTACGTCTTGCTTGCGCACGCCGCGCGGAAGCTGCTCCTCGGGCACGTCGAGCACGGACAGGATCTCGGGTGCAAGGTGCAGCAGGTTCATGAGCTGCGAGACCCGGTTCCCGGTGATCCCGTCGGGCCGCCCCAGCTCTTCAAGCGAGTCGTAGGCCCCGCTGTCCCACAGCGCCTGGTACCGGCGCGCCCGCTCCAGGTCGTGCTGGTAGCCGCGGCTCCTGGGCTTCCTGTCCTGGCGCCGGCTTCGGCCGGGCACCGTCACCGCGCCGCGCCGGACGAGCTCCTGGTACTGCTCCCACTGGCGTCCGTGGTCGGCGACCGCTGCGAGGCGCCGGAGCTGGAGCTCGCCCGGGACCGGCCCGTCGCGGTCCTCACGCTCGAGGTCCTCGACGATCGCCGGCGCCAGCTCCAGCAGCTTGAGCACCTGGGACACTCGCGCCCGCGTCAGCCCCTCCTTCCGAGCCAGCCCGGCCGCCGTCCGCTCGGGCCGTTCGTCGACCCACGCCCGGAACGAGCGCGCCCGCTCCAGGTGGCCCCGCACCCGGGCGAGGGCGTCCGCCCACGGGTCGTCCTCGCGTGGCCCGGTCGCCTGGCCCGGTCCCTTGCCGGCTGGCCCGGTCGTCGCGGACGCGCTCTGTTCCTCGACTTCCGGCTGGCCCGCTCGCTCCAGCGCCTTCTTCAACCGGCGTCGGCGCTGCTTCACCAGGGCGTCGTCGGGGGGCCGATGGCGGCGCGGGCCGTTGCCGTTCGGCTCGGGCAGCTCGGCCCTCACCTCCCAGCTCTGGAGCCACTCCCGCCGTCTGTCGGTCGGGGCCGAATTGGGGAGCCATTTACGACGAGACGGATCATAAGAACCGTCGCTCAACAGCCCCTCCTCTGCGGTGGGGCTGTTGTCGTTCGTAGGCCGGTTTCCGAGGACCTCGTCAACCAGGTGTTCTACCCCCTGGTTGTCGAATGGGACCTGGAAGTGAATCCGGACGACCTCGCGGTCGACCACCTCGATGCGCTCGACGAACTTCAGGACCACCGCCCGCTGGGCCCCGAAGGGCAGCTTCTCGAAGCCGGCGTCGAAGGCCGCGGCGAAGCGCTGGAGCGCTGCGAGGTTCTTCTCGATGCCGAGCTGGTAGTAGTCCTCCTGGGCGAGCAGCTCGGCGTCGTGCTCGACCTCGGCCTTCTTCGCGGTGAGCTCGGCGATGTGCTGCTGGCAGACGAGCGGGTCGAGCCCCTGGCCGATGGCCACGTAGTAGTTGGCGATCTTGCCCTCGATGTCGGCGAGCTTGCGCTGGGCCGCGTCGGAGTCCCCGCCGTACTTCGCCTTCCTGGCCCGCAACCGGTCGCGGACGCCAGCCTCCAGCGCGTCCCAGCCCTCCCCGCGGGACA
>CAYFPS010000041.1:10839-11193 GCA_964345075.1 uncultured Bacteroidaceae bacterium
CGGATGATCTTGAGCACGGTCTCCTCGAGCCAGTCCCGGTCGACGGGCAGCGAAGCGCACACCGACGAGCCCTTGTTCAGGTAGCCGCCGCAGTAGTAGGCGTACTTCGCGCGCTGCTCCCCGTCGCGGGTGGTGTAGCCGTACCGCCGCCCGGTGAAGGTGCTGCCGCAGCAGCCGCAGTGGATGAGCCGCGAGAGCAGCCAGCGGACGGGCCGCTCGACGCTCTTGGTCATGTCGACCCGGCGCCGGCTCGCCCGCTCCTGGCGGGCCTCGAAGAGCTCGCGCGTGATCAGGCCCGGGTGCGCGTCCTCGACGACCACGACCTCGTCCTCGTCGGCCTTCCGCCGCCCGTCG
>CAYFPS010000041.1:11221-11479 GCA_964345075.1 uncultured Bacteroidaceae bacterium
CCAGTGTCGTCCCCGGGGCGCGGGGACGCCCTCCTCGTTGAGCAGGTTCGCGATGCGCTTGACGCCCACGCCCTGGTTCGCGGACAGCTCGAACATCCGCCGCACCGTCTCGACCTCCTCATCGGGGCCGGGCACGAGCCGGCTGCGCTCACGGGCGCCGTCCATGAAGGACTCGAGGCGGTAGCCGTAGGGCACGCGGCCGCCGTTCCACAGCCCCCGCTCGGCGTTCTCGCGCATCCCCTTCATGGTCTCGGTGGC
>CAYFPS010000042.1:0-10766 GCA_964345075.1 uncultured Bacteroidaceae bacterium
GCGGGCGCATCAGCCGACCGAGGCGCTGGATGGTGCGCCCCTCGGCCCGGGCCGGTGTGGCGAGGATCAGGCGCTCGAGGCGGGAGACGTCGAGCCCCTCGTCGGCGAGCGAGGTGGCGCAGACCACGGCGAGCTCGCCCTCGCGGAAGGCGTCGAGGATGGCGCTGCGCTTGGCCTTCGGCGTACGGCCGGTGAGCGCCGCCGCGGCGACGTCGTCTTCGCAGAGCTTCGCGGCGAGGTGCTCGCAGTGATCGACGCGGCCCGAGAGCACCAGCGTCGCCTTGCCGCCGAAGGTGCTCTCGGTGGCGAGGTCGAGGAGCTGGGCGTTGCGGCCATGGTGCCGGACCAGGCGCGAGACGAGCTCGCTGTGGCTGTCGGCGGCGACGTTGACGCCGGTGTGGACCGCCACGACCTCGGGCACGACCAAGTGGCCGGCGTCGACCAGGCGGCCGTGCTCGATGGAGAACACGGGCTCGCCGAGGGCGAAGCGCAGCATCGGGGTGAGCCCGTCGCTGCGCTCGGGGGTCGCGGTCAGGCCGAAGCGGTAGACCGCTGGGAGCGCGCCGACGACCTCCCGGAAGGTGGTCGCCGGGACGTGGTGGCACTCGTCGACGACGACGCAGCCGAAGCGTGTTCCGACCGCGGCCAGGTCACTCGGGCTCAGATTGGCGAGGGTCTGGACGGTGGCGACGGTGACGTCGGCGGGCGCGAGCTTCCCGTCGGCGATGACGCCCGGCTCCACCTCGAGGGCGGCGCGGAGCGTGTCGCGCCACTGCTCGAGCAGGTCGTGGGTGTGGACGAGGACCAGCGCAGGCTGACCGCAGCGGGCGATGGCGCCGGCACCGATGACGGTCTTGCCCGCCCCGCAGGGGAGGACCGCCGTGCCCTGGGTGTGTCGGACCAGGGCGACGACGGCCTCCTCCTGGTAGTCGCGCAGGGTGAAGGAGAACGGCAGGTCGAGGGCCTCGTGGCGCACGCGCTGGTCATCGAACGCGAGCTCCGCTCCCGCCGAGGCGACCGCGGCACGCAGCGTGCCGACGGCGCCCCGGGGGAACACGAGCCGCCCCTGGGCGTCGCGGTCGATGAGGCAGATCTCCTCGGGCGTCGCGCCCGTCCACCGGCCCATGCGCTGGCGCATGACGAACTCCGGGTTCGGGAACGAGAGCGCCCGGTGGAGGGTCGCGAGCGACCTCGGGGGCAGCTCCGCCTCGGCGAGGCGGATCACGCTGTCGACGATGGCGCGCACCATGCGGCACCTCCTGGCTCACGCGAAGGGGTCGATGGAGTCGTCCTCGTCGTCCGCGGCGCGCATGGCGGCCTCGAGCCGGTCGAGGGCCTGCTTGGCCTTGGCCACGTCGCTCGCCTTCAGGTCGCGGACCCGCTTGACGCCGAACTCGGCGAGGAAGGCGTCGACGTCGGAGCGCGGCAGCTGCTTGAGGCGCCCCACGAGCTGGCTCGCGTCGCGGGGATCGATGGGGCCGCCGCTGCTCGGCTTGCTCGCCGGCTTGTCGCCCCCCTTGTCCGCGTTGGCGTCGCCGCTCGACAGCGCGGCGAGGTCGTGCAGCTCGGCGTCGGCGATCTGACCGCGGAGATCGTCGTCCAGCTTCTCCTCGGGGAGGATGCTGTAGGTGGTCTTCGGATCGCCGGCCTCGCCATGGCGCTCGATCTCGAAGAGCCACTTGTCGAGGCCGTACTTGTCGCGGACCTTGAGCACGTCCTTGAACCAGACCGTGCCGCCCTCGATGACCTTCATGTCGCCCTCGGCGGGGACGAAGAAGTTGAGCATCACGCGGAGGCTCGGGCGCTTGTCGGTGTGGACGGACGGGTCGTAGGTCTCGTAGCGCTCACCGGTCCAGACGACCTCGCGGGCGAAGGGCTCGCCGCAGAAGGCCCCGACGATCTTGTCGCCGTTGCTGGTGAGCCGGACGAAGATGCCGCCCTGGTTGGCGTGCTTGTCGGCGAGTCGGGACGCGGTGTCCCAGGCGTTCGTGGTCATGTGTGTTCTCCTTGGGGTTCGAAGGGCTCCTTCAGCCCGATGGGTTGTGGTCAGTGCGCGTTCGCGGCGGTCTCGGGCGCGGCCTCGAGCTCATCGAGGAGGCGCTCCAGGGCGAGCTTTCCCTTCGCGCCCGGCGGGCCCGGAGGCGCGCCGATGTGGCGGCGGAGGATCGACTCGATCTCTTCGGCGGCGTGCTCCACGAGCTCGGGCTTGGCGTCGTAGACCTCGAAGAGGCCGAGCAACGTCATGGTCAGCTCGTGGAAGGCGCTGCGGATGCTGGCGTTGGCGGTCATGCGTGGCCCTCCGGGTGCAGGCGACAGAGGTCGCGGTCACGTAGGAGGAGAGCCGCGCGGAACGACGCCTGGGACAGCGGCGAGTCGGCCAGCCGATCCCGCAGCCGCTGGAGCAGCCGGGACCGTCGACGCCGCAGCCGGCCGTACTCGCGCACCAGCTCGTCGCCCTCGAGGTGGGGGTTCTGCTCGCGCACCCAGTCGATGAGCGGCTTGCCCGTGGCGTGGGTGCCGAGGACCAGCAGCAGGTCATCCTCGGTCTCGTCGCGCAGCAGATCCTCGACCCAGTCGCGGATGCGCTCGGGCTGCAGGATCCGGTCGGCCTCGCGGGCCAGCGCGATGCGCTCGGGCGACGGGTAGTTGCCGCCGAGCAGGTCGTCGGCGGCGTCGGGGAGCGGCTCCTCCCGGTCGGCGCGGGCGGTCTCGCGGGCGAGGTGCTGCCAGGCGCTCTTGCGGGTGCCGAGGATGAGGTTCACCACCGCGAGGCGGCCCTGGGTGGCGAGCGGCAGCGTGCTGACGGTCTCCAGGAAGCACTCGATGAGGAGCGCGTTGAGCTCGTCGCAGCGCAGCCCGGCCGAGGGCTTCATGGTGGCGCGGATGCGCAGCAGGCCCGGGAAGTAGGCCAGCATCAGCAGGGCCGACCAGGTCGAGCCCTCGCCGCGCTGGGCCTCGGCGATCATCGCCGCCGTGACGGCGCTGCGGGCCTGGCAGCCGTCGGGACCGCGATGGTTGAGGAAGGCGATGGCCGCGTCGGGCGTGTCGAATTCGGCGAGCGCGGCGTGGCGGTCGCGGCCGGCGAGGAAGGTGTGGTGGGTGTCGTGAGAGCGAAGCTGTTGTGCGAGCGCGTGTCGTACGGTTTCCAGGCGCATGAGAGGTCTCCGGCGAAGTGCCGGACCTGCGGGCGCCGCCCCTGCGGGGGCTTTCTTCGGCGCTGGCGGACCTCTCGGGCCTCGGGTCGCGGTCGGGTTGTTCGTTGTTGGGTTCGTGTTCTCCAGTGGGTGGCGGCCTACGCCGCCGGCCTCGGCTGCTCCGCCGGCGGGGGCGGAGCGGAGTCGGTCTCGTTGAGCTCGGCGCAGCGCGGGCAGACGGCCATCACGTGGCCGCGGACCACGAACTGGGCGCGCTTGTGCTTGACGTGGACGCGGCCGGCGCGTCGGATGCCGAGGAGTGCGCCGCACTTGCGGCAGCGCCACTCGGTCTCTTCTTGGGGCTTCATGTGAACCTCCGGGTCAGGTGTTCGCGAGCCGACATGGCTCAACCCGGAGGCGCTACAGGCCGCGTTGCAGGTGCTACATCAGGCGTAGCGGCAGATTTTTTTTCGATCTCGGGGCAGAAAGATCCCGTCGAGGGCGGACGACAGCCCTCGAACATGCCCCTCGCTCGCTGGGCCGGCGCTCGGCTGCGGCGCTACAGCACCCAGTGCGTGTTGGTGTCGCGGTACTGGAGGAAGAAGCCCGTCTGGATCTGCAGCTTCAGGTAGTCCGCGAAGGCGGGGTGTTCCTTGCGGACCGCGCGGATGGCGCGCGTGATGGCGTTGGACACGGACGTGCGCGCGCGCTTCTGCTCCGGGGACTCGCGCCGGGCCTTGCCCCCCAGACCAGCTTCGCGGCGAACGTAGTCCTCGAGCTTCTCGATCTCGCCGCGCAGCCGCTCGGCCTCCGCGTAGTCGTAGTACTCCTCCGCCTGGGCGAGGTCGGCCTGGAGCTCCTGCATCTTGCCCCTGACCGAGCTGAGGGTCTCCTCGTCGATCGAGAACGACGTGGACAGCGCGTGGCTGCCAATCTCGCGCCCCTCATCGAGGTCGATCAACGCCAAGGCTGTCAGTTCCTCACCGGGGTGTCGGAGCAGGAAGCTGATGTAGTTCAGCCCCTTCGTGTGATTCATGATCAGCGGCTTGCCGCCGCGGTACTTGAGCGTCCAGTTCTGCCCCTGCCGGCGAAACACATGCTCGGCGTCCGCCGGCACGATCTCGAGAGCCTCCTCCTGTTGCTGGGGGCACCCAGACGCTCCGAGGCCGCGCGCGCCCAGGAGCGCGGGGAGGCTGTCGGCGGGGATGCCGTTTGGCCTCCGCAGCGCCCGCAGGGTCTCGGTGTCGAAGAGCGCCGCGATGGCCCGGTCGACACCCTCGCCATGGCGTTTGTGCACCTCGTACACGCGGCGTAGCGCCTCGTCGGCGTCGACGGCGTAGCGCTCGGTCAGGCCCGGGATCGCTCGCGTGACCTCGGGGTACCGGTGCTGAAGCTCGAGCGGCGAAGCCAGGCCCCGGAAACGGTCGGCGGCGTCGACGTACCCGACGATCATCGAGCGGTCGCGCTCCTTCAGGACGTCCTTCTCGCCGCTGGGGTGCTGACCCCGGAGGATGTCCACCGCGTAGGCTTCGGCGGGGTCGTGTTCGGCGAAGCCAGCGGCGAGCATCGAGATCCTGCGGTCCACGCACTGAGAGCAGACGCCGCAGTGCGGATGCATCGTGCTGCTCTTGTGCACGTGCGCGCAGCTGACGGTCTTGCTCAGCAGGTCGATGGCGCCGGCGTCGTTCAGCCTCCCGGCGACCTCGGCTCGGCTGAGAAACTCGAACGGATTCTCGACCCGCATGGGCTGCGGACTCAGCAGCGAGAGGATCTTGGCGAAGCCGCGGAGCACCTCCGGGTGCGTTGTCCTCGTCGCCCGGGTGCCGATGACCTGCGGCAGCACAGGGAGGTTCATGCCGACGATCCCGTTCTCGTAGAACCGGATGAAGTCGAGCCCCACCAGGTTGGCGACCGTGCCGGCCAGGGCCGCATACAGGAACGACCTCGAGCGCTGGGTTCGCTCGCGGCGAAGCTCCTTCACGTGCTTCGCCATGTTCACCGCGACGTGGAGGATGCGGCGAGACGGTGCTCGTTGGCGGAGGTCGTCGATCAGGTTCCGCTGGAGCTTCCAGGTCTTGGACGCCGACCGGTGGCTCACGAGGATGACGTCTCGATCGTTGCCCAGGATCTCCTCGGCGGCGCCCGTGAACGAGTCCATCCCGCCGGAGAACAGCTGCACCGACTCGAAGCCTTCGAGGGGGAGGAAGGGGTCGTCGCCAACGGCGCCGAAGTTGAGCTGCTCGGGCTCGGAGTCGAGCTGGGGCACGAACTCGAAGCTGAAGAAGTCGTCGGTGAGGGTGTGCAGCGTCGACTCCAGCACCTGACGCATCTCGTCGCGGTCCCACGCGTCGAGATCCTCGACGCCGACGACGAACTTGAAGTCTCGTCGCCAGCGTTTCCCCAGGTCGAGGGTGTCCTCGCCGCCGCGGGTGACTGCCTGGTCTGCGACGAGGACGTAGGACGCGAGACGGATGAGGTCCCTGAATCGCGGGGCGACGCGGGTCATTAGCTGCTGATCGAGGCCCGCGATGTCCACGCTGAGGCTCGGCGACGTCCCGTGGAGCTGCAGGCACAGCGCGTCCTCGGGGGCGCCGTGGGCGGCGCTCCCGCAAGCGACGTGATGCACACTCCGAGGCGGGGACGACGACATCAGTCCCCCCGCTTCAGCTCGCGCCGCATCTTGGTCAGCGCGTACCCGATGAACCCGGCGGTGCGCTCGGGGGTCAGTGTCTTCTCGAAGCGGCTCTTCGAGTACCAGGTGCCGGCGAAGGTCTCGACGATGCGCGAGGCCTGCTGGCAATGAACGTCGAGGGCCTGATTGAACGCGTCGTGGGCTGTCAGCTCCGGGAACGCGCGGTCCCGACCGACGTGCGATGGCAGCTCGCGGCTCGTGTAGTAGGTGAGGAACCTCTGCGAGAAGTCAGCGAAGAACTCCTTGGCGAGTGATCCGAACTGCTTCTCGGTCGCGAGCTTGGCGACCTCCGAGCGAACGTCGTCGGGGGTGGTCCCGAAGAGCGTCGGCACACGGGACTGCAGCAGCCCCGTGAGACTCTGGACGGCGGCGAGCTGCGCCATCTCGCCGAGGTCTGACTTGTTGCGCTGCTCCAGCGCGTGTCGGTCGATGGCCTGAGTCAGCGCGGCGCCGAGCTCGGCGACCGAGGGCGCGCTCGCAACCTGGACTCCCAGGTCGCGAAGCGCGCTGCCGAAGTCGTCGCTGCGGGCTGCGTCGGGGAGCTGGGTCAGCAGCCAGAAGGCGTGGAGGACGGCCGGGTCTTGGGGGGCGCTACTTAGGTCGGCTTCGGCGGCATCAAGGGTGGCAGCGGCTACCGCAGCAGAACCCGCACCAAGGCCCAAGAGGTCGACGACCTCTGCCCAGCGCTTCGCGCGCGGTAGTTTTCCAAGCCGAATGTGGCCCATCTGCCACCCTCATGAACTTCCGATGCATGTGTTGCGAACGCAGCAGCTCTCTGGAAGCGCATGGTGGTGGTGACGTCGGGGCAAACGTACAGGACCTCCGGGGCCTCAAGACAGCACGTCCCGTGCCAAGGTATCCGTCACGGCGTCGCCCGGTCAAGGTCGAGAAGCCTCGGAAAGCCTCGTCAGGACGGCCATCTGGAGCCGGCGCCGGTGGGTGGCGACGACGGAGCCGCGCCTACGTCAACCACCGCGTCTTGATGTCCCGATACTCGAGGAAGAAGCCGGTCTGGATCTGGCGCTTCAGGTAGTCGCCGAAGCCCTCGTCCTGCTTCTTGATGGCGCCGATAGAGCGGCGGATCGCGTTCGAGACAGCGTTCCGCAGGCGCTTCTGCTCTGGCGACTCGCTCCGGCGCTTACCGCCCAGCCCCGCCTCCCGCAGCACGTAGGCTTCGAGCTTCTCGATCTCCCCTCGGAGCCGCTCCGCCTCGTCGAGTCGGGACAGGCTCTCTGCCTCCGCGAGCTCGCTCCGAAGCTCGCGCATCGCCGTCCTGACAGCATCGATCGCCTCCTGGTCGGCGGCGAGAGAGGTCGCGAAGGGGTGGTGCCCTGGTGGCCGCCCCTCGTCGAGGTCGACCAGCTCGCGAGCCGTGATCTGCTCGCCCGGGCGCATCAACAGGAACCGCATGTAGCGGAGCCCCTTCGTCTCGTTCATCAGGAGCGTGCGCCCACCCTGGTACCGCAGCGCCCAGGCTTCGCCGTGGGGCCGGAACTGGAAGCTGGCCTCGGTCACCTGCGGCAGCTGCCCAGAGGCGCGCGCCCGATACACGCCCGCTGGCTCCGCCACGCCCATCGGCTGCGCGCGGACGAGGCGGTCGCCGTCGAGCCGCAGCTCGTCCTCGAGGAAGACGACGGACACCGGGCCGGCGGCGAAGTGGGTGTCGACGTCGGGCGGTGTGTAGCGGGTCCGGGCGTGGGCGATCACCAGCGTCGGCTGCTGGCTCGCCTGGCGGGCCAGCAGGAAGGCGAGCGGCGCGGCGCCGTTGAGGTCGGTGCAGAGGAGCACCTCGCGGTCGAGCCCGCGCCAGGCGGCCCGGCCGAAGCGGTGGGCGCAGGGGAAGACCTCGTCGCGCAGGTTCGCGGGGCCGCGCACGGCGTAGAGCTCGGAGAGCTTGGTGACGAGGGCCCGGCGCGAGGTCTGCCAGGTGACCAGGTCCTCGGCAGTGAGCCGTACCGAGGGGCAGCACACCTCGGCGCTCGGTGGGATCGCGACGAAGGGGAACGCGTCGTCGCCCGGGTTCTCGATGACCTCTCGGGGGCAGCTCGAGCCGCCGCGGGGGCACGGGTAGCGGGTCGCCTGCGCGCCGCGGGTCAGCAGGCCGGCGCCGATGAGCCCGGCGACCACCTCCTCGCCGAAGCGCAGGTCGAGCACCGACCGGATGCCGGCGGGGAGCTGGCCGCCCTGGAGCGCGTGGAGGAAGCGATCCATCGGCACCCTCACACCAGCGCCCGCTGGTAGTTCACGCCGTGTTCGGGGTGGCGCAGGAACCCGCGGGCGAAGAGGAACTCCCGCACCACGTCGTCGCCGGTGCGGCGATCGTAGGAGAGCTTGTTGGGCGGGTTGATGGAGACGATCTTCGGCCGCTTCTTCCCGGTGAAGTACAGCGCCAGCTTGGCGTAGCGGACTGTGCGGGCGCGCCGCAGCAGGTCGGGCAAATCCTTCGGCAGCACGGGCTTGAGGTCGTTCGCCTTCCACACCAGCAGGTCGTAGGGGTGGTCGCACGCCTCGAGCGCGATCTCCCGGAGCGCCACCGTGTCGAGGTCCGCGACGCCGTCCACCGAGAGCGCCTCCTCTGCGTCGTCGAGGAGCACGTCGCAGCTCAGCACGGCGTGGGGCTCGAAGTGGTCGTCCTTGCCGAAGAACACCTTGCCGAGCACCTGCCGGTAGAAGTCGTTCTCGGCGGGGTACTGGGCGTTGATGGACAGACGCCCGGTGGCCTTCTCGAACACGACCGTGTCCTGCTTGTCGGGCACGAACGAGAGGCGGTCGCGGCTGAACGCCGAGGTGATCACCGACATGTTCCGCGGCGTGCGGCCGTGGATGATCAGGAAGGTGACCTCGGCATCGGTCTCCGAGACGCGCAGGTCGACATACTCGCTGCGGTTGCGCTTGGCGAACCAGCGGCGCAGCTGGCTGACCACGAGCACCCGGCGCGACTCGCTGCCGTAGTTCTCGAGCGGGCGGTGCTCGCGGGGGAAGAAGTCGACGAAGCGCCGCGCCTCCTGCGACTTCACGCGGGCGTGCGAGGCCGCGAAGAGATCGCTGTGCTCGAGGTAGAGCTTGAACGCGAGGTCCTCGGCGCTCATCTCGCTGCCCGGCGCGAAGAGCGTCATCTGGCGCTCCCCGGCGAGCTCGAGCGCGAGCTCGTGGCCCTGGTCGCTGGCCAGGTCGGCGACGTCGAGCAGCGCCTGCTGCAGGTCGCCCGGCATCTCCGGGTCGACGGTGATCAGCACCTCGTGCAGCGCGCCCACCCACGCGTGGTCGTGCTTGACCCCGTCGAGGGCCACCTGCCGTGCGGTCAGGTAGTCCTCGAAGGGCCGGAGGAAGCGCACCAGCAGCTCGGGCGACACGCGCTCGAGCAGCGAAAGGCGCACGAGGCTCTTGATGGTCGGAAGCTTCGCAGCCATGACGCCCCCGTCACGAGTAGTCGCGACGGAGGCCGATCACCTTGCCCTGCAGCTGCACGCGATCTGCGGGCAGCGTGAGAGGCTCATGGGCCGGGTTCTCCGGCTGCAGAGTGACGCGGTCGCCGTGGCGACGGAGGCGCTTGATCGTCGCGTCTTGCTCATCGATCAGCGCGAGGACGATGTCGCCATCTTCGGCGACGGGCTGCTGGCGAACGATGACGAGGTCGCCGTCGAGGATCCCGGCGCCCGTCATGGAGTCGCCGCGGACGTGGAGCGCGAAGACGGTCTGCCCCTCGCGCACGTTGGAGACGGTGAGCCACCCGTCGATGTTCTCCTGGGCGAGCAGCGGGGCCCCGGCGGCGACCTGACCGACGATGGGGATCCTCCGCTCGGCCTGGCCCGACACGACCGACGTGGGCCGCCACGAGCGGCTCTGCCCCTCGACGTGGACCAGCGCGCCCTTGCGCTTGATCGCCATCAGGTGCTCGTGGGTCGTCGACTTCCGCAGGCCGAGCCGCTCGGCGATCTCGGCGACCGACGGAGACACGCCGTGGGCCCGCCAGTGGCGCTCGATGACGGCCAAGACGGCCTCTTGTTTGTCGGTCAGCTGCTCGCTCATCCGGGTCCTCGTCACATGCCCAAGAGCTACACCGATCCACGACACCCGGTCAAGCGTTCGGGTGAACATCCGAACAGCATCGCGAGGATCCCGAAGAAGTACGCGGGGATCCTCTCGGCGCGTTCCCCCGAGCGGCCGGGGAACGCCTGGGTCTACGCGATCGCATGGCCGAAAAGGTCAGCAGCCACGGGCGTTTGCGGGCGTTCGGGTGCGGGGGAACGCCTCTGTGGCGGGAGGGCACAGCGCGTGGACGCGGTTTTTCTCTCGCTCGCCTCGGAGTGTCTCTCTCATACGTAGCTATAGAAAGAGAGACGTTCCCCCGAAGGGAGATCGGGCCTAAGTTCGCATTCGGACTCACGAATCGGGTCTACGCGGTGGCGTTCCCCCGATCTGGCCGCCGAGCGCAACCCCCCGCCGCTGCTGGCGATCCCGGGGAACGCCTGCGGCGTGGCCCCGCGGCCGTGAGGCGTTCCCCCGGCCCCTCGACGCGTCCCGTTCGGGGATCTCACCCGGCTCTACCCGGTCGAGGACCACTCGCACCGGAGCCGCCATGCGCCCCCACCCCGATCGCCTGTCGCCAGAGGACCGCCGCCGCCGAGTCGCGGACCTCTTCGCCCGCCGCCTGAACGAGCTCGCCGTCCGGGGGCTCATCGACGACGTCGAGGTCCAGCCGCAACCCATCGACGCCACGGATCCACCGCGGCTCGAGGAGGTGAGCGATGGGCCTCGCTGATCGCTTCTCGGGTCAAGGCCCGATCGCCACGCCGGAGATCACCTGCCCGCGTTACGAGCCGAAGCCCGGCTCGAAGCGCTGCAAGCACTACCTCAAGGGAGGCGCCTGCGCGCTACCCGACGAGTTCATGTGCGTCGAGTGGCTCAAGGCCAACGGCCATGCGGTCCCCGAGCCACCC
>CAYFPS010000043.1:0-321 GCA_964345075.1 uncultured Bacteroidaceae bacterium
GCCGGATTCCGCGGCAAAGGAATCACGCATGCCGGGAACCGTCGAGTGGCACGTCGTGCTCGTGCCAGATCTCGTGGATCGCACGCTGGAGTCCCGCAACGTTTGGTTTGCCACTCTTTGTGTGCGCTTGGTTTCTCAAATCCTCGTATCTATCGTTCGTGCAAAGAAGCACCAAGGCACCCAGGGTCCGCTCGAACGCAGTCCTCTGGTTCACCTTCAGAACGCTGGCGTTGGTCAACGAAGCCGCGGCAGTCAACCCAAACCGGTCGCGCGCGTCAGCAATGTCCGACGCCCGCATCGTCTCGACCGCCCATCGAAGGA
>CAYFPS010000043.1:331-8348 GCA_964345075.1 uncultured Bacteroidaceae bacterium
GGTCAATCGCATCTCCTCCTGAAGTCGAAGAGCATCCCGTCGACCGCGTTCAGGTAGCACGAATCGAACGTTGACTCCGACGCCGCCCAGAACGAACGCAGGCTTCTTGCGGTCACCGAAAAACATCGCTTCTTGACCAAGACGCCGTATGTCCGCCGTGCGTGGCCGGACCCACACATCGGCGCCCGTGACCCTCGGAGCCTCCAGGCGTTGCCAAACCGAGACGTGCTCACTCGCCAGTGAGGTAGACTCCGACGCGTCTGGCGCAGTGCCACGCCTGTCTCTCATCCACGTGCCCAGAACTACGCGTGTCCCGGCCGGCAGTTTGAAGAAGACCGGAAGCCGGCCTTTGATGGCAGCATCCAGTGCGTCGACGACGCTCTCGCGATCGTGTTCAAGTGTGGACAGCAACGACTGTCGAGAGCGCCTTTCCTTTGGGGAGTACGGCCGCATCGCCACCATCTTGCCCTCTTCAGAGCGCCGCCGCATGCGTTCGGCCGCGCCAACTGCTGATCGGCGCAGCCGCGCCAAAAGTTAGCCAGCCAGTTAGCCAAAACGAAAACAGGGGCTGGGACTTGCGTCCCAACCCCTCGTTTTCCTTGGCTCCCCTTGGATCATGCAACGGCGAGTCCGAATGGCCGCTTTCGTTAGAAAAGTGGCCATTAAAATCAAGGGTTTGCGGCGGTCGGGGCTTTTGGGCGGTGTTTGCGTGAATCAAGGGTGCCGGCCGAGAGCGCGAAACGCTACCGCGAGGCGAGACGCTCTGCTGGGTCTCAGCTGAACGGCGACCCAGGCACCGATTCCATGAGGCGTTCGCTCTCCCGCCAGAGCGCGGCGGCCAGCTCGTCGTCGGTCGCCAGGCGACTCGGCTCCTTCGGCTTGCAGTCGGCAAAGTACCGACCCGTCGTCTCGGCGACCTCGGGAGAGGATGCCAGGTAGACCGAGGTGCGGGCGCCGCGCTCGGGGCCCGGCAGAAACCACTTGAGCACGCGGAACATCCACGCGTTGAGCCCGCGCAGATCGCCACCGGCACCGAACTCCGTGGCGATCACCCCGGGGTGCAGGCAGTTGGCGGTGACCCCGGTGCCGGCCAGCCTACGAGCGAGCTCGCGGGTGAAGAGCACGTTGCAGAGCTTCGAGCGGGCGTAGACATCCTGCCAGGCGAAGCGCTTCTTGCTCTGCAGGTCCTCGAGGTCGAGCGTCTTG
Source organism: uncultured Bacteroidaceae bacterium (assembly GCA_964345075.1). Taxonomy (GTDB): domain Bacteria; phylum CAIWAD01; class CAIWAD01; order CAIWAD01; family CAIWAD01; genus CAYFPS01. The sequence continues at coordinate 1,538 of CAYFPS010000043.1, forward strand.
GCCCCGACGTGGTTCGCCGAGGAGACGGTGATGATCCGGGCCGGTGCTGAAGCCTCGAGCAGGTCGAGTAGCTCGGTCGTCAGGACGAACGGCGCGAGATGGTTGACGGCAAACGTCAGCTCGAAGCCGTCGACGGTCTCCTGGCGTCGGTCGACCCCGATGCCCGCGTTGTTGATCAGGACATCGAGTCGGTCGGTCTGTTCACGGATCTGCTCAGCGAGTCCACGAACCTCGTTGACCGAAGAGAGGTCGGCGACGAGAGGTGTCACCTCTGCACGAGGGACTTCTGCCCGAATCGACGCGATCGCTTCGTCGAGCCGGCCGCGGTCTCGGCCACACGCAAGTACCTTCGCGCCCATGGCCGCGAGTGCCCGAGTTGTGGCGCGCCCGATGCCGGCGTTCGCGCCGGTGACCGCGACGACCTGGCCCTTCATCTCGGTGCTCATCCCAGGACCTCCTCGAGCGTCTCGATCTCGGCGCGGACCTGCCGGCGAAGCAGCTCGAGCGCACGGCCGGCCAGACCGTCGTGGTCGGGGAACGCGTCGAGCGCCTGCAGACGACGACGTCGCTCATCCACCATCCCCTCGACCGCACGCCGCTGCTCGGACTCCTCGACATCATCGAGGTGCGCGAGCAAGGCCGCGACGGGGTGCGTGCCCTCGGTGAGGCTGTCGATGCAGCCGCGAAGAAGCTCACGATGAGCGCTCTCGCCGTCCGGGGTGACCCGGTAGACCTCGCGCTCGGGGTAGCGGTTGTCGCGCACCGCTTCGCCGTCAATCCATCCGCGCTCGACGAAGCGTCGGAGAATCGCGTAGACCGTGGACCGCGTCAGGCCGACCGTCCAACCCAGTCCTCCTTCCAGTGCGTCGACGAGCGCGTAGCCATGGAGCGGGTGGGCGCGTAGCGTGCTCAGGACCATCAGCTCTTTGAGGGCGGTGAGGCTCATCCGACCTGCCCGCTGACGGGGGTCATCTCGTACATCTCGAAGGTGTCGATGATTTCCGAGAGGTCCTCGTCGCCCACGTGGTCGCGCTTGCCCTCGTCCGACTCGAGGTAGGCGTAGAGGGGATCCTTCTGCGCGAACGTGGCCCAGACGACGACAGCGTTGCGCTGCCGGTCTACGGCGACTTGGCGCGCAACGACGCCCTCGACTTTCTGGCCCATGAGCTCGTTGGGACGGCTCGCGACACGTACGAGATCGTCGAGCCTTCCCGGCTTGGCGGTGGAAACGCTGACGAAGGTGAAGGTGGGGTTCTGCATGTGGTGTTCTCCGGTGCTCAAGATCAACTAGTCAGAACTGACTATCAGCACGAACGCATCCACGTCAAGAGGCCGGCGTGCTCTCATCTTCTCCGCCAGTCGCTAGTAACGACTGCTTGACTTGCAAGTGGCGCTGGTAAAGGATTCGTTTCTAGGCGCTGCCGTTGGGCACGCGACCTTTACCAGCGAGCGGGTCATGTCGAAGCGAGAGACGGGACGGTACGAGAGCACCTCGGCGGGGGGCGAGCAGGTCAGGGCCTTCGTGCCCCATGCGTTGCCCCCAGCCGCCCCGCCCATCGTCATCGAGGGTGAGCTCGCAGAGCGGGTGCGCGCCGCGGAGCAGGCGCTCGTACGCCTCGAACTGGCCGGCGAGATGGTTCCTTCGCTCGACTGGTTCATCTACGCGTTCGTGCGCAAGGAGGCGGTGCTCTCGTCCCAGATCGAGGGGACGCAGGCCACGCTCATGGACCTCCTCAACTACGAGGCCGAGAGTGATGCGCCCCCGCCGAACGCGGACGTCGAGGAGGTCTGCAACTACCTCGATGCGCTGACCTTCGCCCGCGAGCAGCTCGCCGACCCATCGGGGCTGCCGCTCTCGATGCGCCTGCTCAACGAGACTCACCGACTCTTGCTCCGAGGGGTTCGCGGCGAGAACAAGCAGCCGGGGGAGGTGCGCCGTAGCCAGAACTGGATCGGAGGCAGCCGTCCCGGCAACGCGGCCTACGTGCCGCCGCCTCCGAACGCACTGCCCGAGGTGCTCTCGGCGTTCGAGCGCTACATCCACGCCGACGACGAGCTGCCGCCTGTGGTCCGCGCGGGTCTGCTCCACGTGCAGTTCGAGACCATCCACCCCTACCTCGACGGCAACGGCCGCATCGGTCGCTTGCTCGTGACGTTGCTGCTCGAGCACTGGCGCCTGCTTACGCGCCCGCTGCTCTACCTGAGCCTCTTCTTCAAGCGCCACCGGCAGGAGTACTACCGCCGCCTCAACGCCGTGCGCGTCGACGGCGACTGGGAGGCGTGGCTCGACTTCTTCCTCGACGGCGTGGCGACCATCGCCGATGAGGCGGTCGCCACCTCACGCGACCTCTTCACCCTGGTGACCGCCGACCGCCAGCGCGTCATCCATCACACCGGCGTCAACCTCCTCGCCGTGCAGCTCTTCGAGCGCCTGCCGAGTCGTCCCATCGTCACCGCGCCCTGGGTCGTCGAGGCGCTGTCGACGACGAAGCCCACCGCGGGCCGCGCCATCGAGGCGCTCGAGGCCGCCGGCGTCCTCGTGGAGACCACCGGCAAAAAGCGCGACCGCGTCTACGCGTACCAGACCTACCTCGACCGACTGCGCGCCGGGACCGAGCTCGGCGATGAAGGCTGACCGCCGCGCACGGAACTTCAGCCAGGCTTTCGTTTCGTGTGCCACCGGGCGTGTCCCACCGAGTGACCGTGCCGGCTCTACTCCTTGAGGGCGTGGGCTTGGAGCCGCGCCCGAAGGAAATCTCCCGAGGCATGTCCCAGCGAGGAAATCGACCGGCTCTACTTCTGTGAAGACCATCGCGACGGCCTGATCGTCGCCCACATCCTCCCTCGAGGCGCTGTTCACCAGACGCCTATCGGGTTCGTATGTCGGTTATCCCCTCGCGGGATGCTACGGCGAAACGGGGCTGAGCGGGCGGCTCTCGCAAGTGTCTGATCTTGCTGGGCTTGCGAGAGGTGGGGCTCACGGGGCGTGGTTGCGTGAACCTGGGGCTCGGTGATGTTGCCGAGCAGGCTGTCCGATGCCGGTCCGCGCAGCCTGCCTGATGGATACCGCTGCTCAATGCGAGCACGGCCGCGATGGACATCTGGCCGATCGGTGAGACGGCGCCACAGCCGATGCCCACCGGCGGCTGGCGTACGGTACCACGAACGCGATGGACGTCAGGAGGCCGGCAGCGTGGCGCCGGTGAGGATGGGCACCGCGGCGGTGGAGGGCGCCGCCGGCGCGGCGATGGCCGTCAGTGCTTGTGCACGTTGGTGACGCGCAGGAGCAGATCGCGGTCGACCTGGGCGTGCTGGCCGCGGGCGGCGGCCTTGAGGGCGGCGGTGGCGATGCGATCGACGTCGCGGAGGCGGCCGCCGCAGGCCTCGTGGAGGAGGGCGAGGGCGTCGGAGCTGAAGAGCATCCGATCGGTGCCGGCGAGGCGGAGGCGGTGGCGCACATAGGCGGTGGTGTCGCCGGGCTCCGGCTCGGGCAGCCGCAGCCGGGTGTGGATCCGGCTCCATAGCGAACGGTTGTGGCGGACGGTCATTCGATCCCACAGGTCGGGCAGGCCGGCGAGCACGAGCGTCAGGAGCGGGCGCGAGTCCCACTCGTGGTTGGCCAGGATGTGCAGGTGATCGAGCACGTCCTGATGCAGCAGGTGCGCCTCGTCGATGACGAACACCGGGTGCAGCTGCTCGCAGCTCAGCTCGTTGACGTACTCGCCGAGCGCGTTGAACACACCGGCGGCGGTCGCCTTCGGGTTCAGCCCGATCGCCCGACAGATGTGGCGGTAGAAGTCACGTCGTCCGAGGGTCGCGTTGTGGCAGTAGGTGAGGCGCACCGGGCGGTTGCTCAGCCGGTGGCGCAGCGCGCGCAGGACGCAGCTCTTGCCCTGGCCGGCCTCACCGACGATCAGGATGCCGGTCTGCCGCTCGTCGATCGCCTCGGCGATCTCATCGACGGCCGCTTCCTTGGCGGCCGTGAGCCAGAGATCCCGGTCGGCGATGCTCTTGCCGAAGGGCGCGAGCTGCAGCTCGAAGTGGTCGAGCCAGTACATCACGACGCCTCCCGCGACGAGCGCCCGAAGACGCGGTCGAGCAGGACGGTCGCCGGATCGAAGGCCACCGCGTCGATGCCGGGCTTCGGCTGGAAGCCCTTGTGTCGCTCGCGCCGCTTCCCGTTGGCGACGGGATCCACGTAGCGCAGCGGGTGCCGCTTCTCTTCGTGGACCAGGACCGGTGGCGCCTGGGGCTCGAGCAGGCAACGCTCGATGCGCACCATGCGGCCAGCGAGGAAGCGGAGATCGGTCTCCCAGTCGACGCCACCGACGCTCAGCGTGCCGTCGCGCCGGACGCGGCGTCGACCGTGCGCGGTCAGCGCCGCCTGCAGCTCGGCCTCGTCGAGCGCGCGCAGCGTGCGCTCGGCCCACACCTCGCTCGGGGCGCTCCCCATGAGTCCGCCGTGGGGCGCGCGGTGGTAGTGGGCGTCGAGCCACGCGAGCAGGCGCACCTGCACGTCGTGCAGCCGCCCGACCTGGCCGATGTGGTCGAGGCAGCCCTCACGGAGCGTTCGCCAGAAACGCTCCATCTTGCCGCGCGCCTGCGGATCGTAGGGGCGCGCGTGAACCAGGGAGACGCGCAGACGGCTGCACGCGGTGGCGAGCATGTCGCCCGTGTAGGTGGGACCGTTGTCGAGGTAGAGCGTTCCCGGCGCGCCGAAGCGCCACAGGGCGCGGCTGAACAGCTCCAGCATCTCGATCTCGCGCTCGGTGCTGCAGGCCATCAGCGCAACGACGTAGCGGGACGCGTCGTCGAGGATGGCGTGGATGCGCAGCGGCGTGCGCTGACCGTCGAGGGTCAGGGTCGGGCCGTGACAGACGTCGGCGTGCCACAGTTGGCCGGCGCGCTCCGCCTGCCAACGGCGGCGCGCCGCGGGATCGTACTGGCGCCGGCGGGGCAGGCGCGGGAGCCCGGCGTCGCGGAACAGCCGGCGAACGGTCGACGCCGACACCTGCTCGTCGTCGAGGCGCCCGTCGAGCACGAGCGTCCGCAGGATCAGCTCGGCCGAGGCGCTGGGGTGCTCGCGCCGGATGTCGCAGAGCAGCTGGCGCTGCGCCGCGGTCAGGTCGCGGGCGTGGCCGGCGTCGCTGCGGCGGCGCGGTCGCAGCGCGTCGAGGCCGCCGCGCTTGTAGGCGTAGAACCAGCGTTCCATCGTCGAGACGCCGTAGGTCCGCGTGGTGGAGGCGCCGGGCGGGCGGCGCCGGATGCGGCTCATGCGGCGCAGCTCCGCGCGCAGCTCGCCGTGGCGGAACTCCTGGGTGACGAGCGGTCCGATGATCTGCGCACGGAAGTGTGCGACGGCCTCCGCGTGGTCGCGCGGGGCAAGCTCCAGGGTCATGTCGACCTCCGTTCTGGGGCGCCTTCCAGCAGGCGCCAGGGAGGTTTCGCAGGGTTCGGCGAGCGCCGGCAGGATCCTACCTGGTGGGCTCCTTCCGTCCGTTGAGCACAGGGGGTGGCCATCACCGAGGTTGCAGGGACGCCGCGAAGATCCGGGCCTGGATGCCGTGGTCGACAGCGGACAGCGGCGAGGCGGTGAGCAGCTGGGCGGCGAAGGCCGAGGCGCGGTCCCGCGGGCCGCCCTCACCGACGCCGTAGCGGCGCACCCAGCGGCGCAGCGACGGCCAGCCAGAGACCGACGCGCCGACGATCTGGAAGGGGCTGAGGTCGTCCCGCACGGCGCGCGCGGGTCGGCCGAGCTGGCCCCACATCGCCAGGGCGAGGCACACCGTCGGCCAGGTGTAGCGATGGCGGGGGACGACGCCCTGCGGGCCGACCTCGCAAACGGCGCCGCAGTCCTCGCACCGATACCGACGGACGCGGATGATCTCCTCGACCGGCTGAGCGCCGGGCGCCGTCAGGCCCAGGATGAGGCGCTCGCGCAGCCCGTGGCCGACCAGCCGTAGCGCGGCTCCGGGGGGTCGGCTGGCGATCGCGCACACCGGACACTGCTTCGGCCGCACCGCAGCGCAGGCCGGCAACTCGAGAATCCAGGCGCCAATCGAGATCGGCGCGGCTATCCTGCGTCGGTCTCGGAGGTCCACTCGCCCCCGAGGCACGGCGGGGGCGTGCCGCTAACACGTCCCCGCCACTTCATTGGCCCGGCCCAGCGCCGGCGTGCCTCGCTCCTCGGGATCAGCCCTACATCGGTGACGGCGGCGGTGCTACTTCAGAGCGCGATGGCGGTGCGCGGTGATCACCTCGCGCAGGCTGCGCGGGATCGGGGCGTGGGGCTTCATTGGGGGTGGGGGCTAACAGGTGAGAGCGCGAGACGCCAAGGCGAACCGCTCGCTCCCGGAGAAGGACTTCACGCCTCCCCCTCAGAGCCCGTTTCATCGTTGGCTTCAGGCTCGTCGAACTCGGGGTCATCGACCATCCGAAGCGCCGCCGGGGACGTTCCGCCGGGGAAGACGAAGCACTTGACGACCCACTGCCCCTCTCGCACTGGGCAGACGATGATCAGCAGGGGCTGGGCGCAGTCGTACCGGCGATCGCGGGCGACTTCTTTCATCTGCCTCTTGTCCTGTGGGGACGGCCACGGGACGTTGGCGGTGTGGAAGTGCCACTCGCCGACGTAGTGCGTGCGTGGCTGGCTGTTCCACCGGGCCACGAGCAGCGCTTCGAGTCCGTCAGTGCCTCGGTGGAACCAGTCGCGGCCGAACTTGGAATCCGCAGGGGGGCTGGTCGCCTCGCTGATCTCCGCAGTCGTGTAGTCGTGCGAGTAGGAGCCAATCAAGATGCCGCCGGTCTCCTG
>CAYFPS010000043.1:8448-9952 GCA_964345075.1 uncultured Bacteroidaceae bacterium
AGCCACACGTCGTCGCTTCGCGCTGGGAACAACGGAGACCAGCAGCCGGCGCCTTCGAGAGTCTCGCCGGCGGCAGACCAATCCGAACGCTCACCCTCGATCCAAGGCGCGACCTCCGCAAGGAAACCGTCGACCGGGAACGAGCAACCGCGGGCCTCGAAGAGGAAGAGTCGGTGAGCCGCGAACCCCATCGACGCTGAGAGAAACAGCCGCGGCATGGACCACCAGGCTCCCGCCAAGCGGCGGAGCACCTCATCCTCGCCGGTGCAGTCGATGACGACATCGAAGCGTTCGAGGACGGTGCGCAGCGCCTCACCCTGGGGAAGCTGCTTCTCGAACGCGGAGACCTTCGCCATCGGAGCTGCGGCGTGCAACCTCGCGGCGACGCGGGCTGCCTTGTTCTTTCCCAGATCGCCGCCAGTGAGCGTGTGACGAACGAGATTCCCGATCTCGAGAAGGTCATGGTCGATGATCAGGATGTCGTCCGCCCCACCACGGACCAGAAGTTCTGCGACGGCGGACCCGAGGGCGCCGGCACCAATGATCGCGATCGGTCGATCTCGAAGCGTGGCCGAGAACCTCCCCCGCGCCTGTAGGCGGTCCGGTTGCCAATTCGAGGTCTTGAGATAGGACAGCTTCGTGTTGCCCGCGAAGATGTCTCGCCGAAGCCGCTCGCTTCGGCCGCGGTCGTTGTCCCGAAAGCCGTTCATCGGCTTGATCTTGCGGGGCACGGTCGGCGGCATGATCGCTTGCCAATGAACCTCGGTCGTGGGGCCGTTCCACAGCGAGGGGATCTCGTATCCAATCAAGACGATGACGGCTTTCTCTCCGGCGGCTCGCCGCGCGAGCCAACGAATGAAGCCGTCGACATCGACCTTGAGGCGCGCTCCGGTCTGACGGAGTTCGGCCCACGTGCCCGGTGCATGCCACGGAGGAACAACCACCGGCGCAGGCCAGATCCACCAATAGCCAACCCAAGGTTTGTCGGTGTCCGACACTCCGCGGCGACACGTACGAAACGTGTCGCCCTTCGTATCGAGGAACGTCTCCGCGACGATCGTCTTCTCGAACCCTGGGAGCACCCCCCACCAGACCTCTCCGAAGCGATTGGTCCGCCCGCTCCACGCAGAGTACGTGTCCGGGCCCTCGTCGTGAACGACCGTGAAGTCCTTGTTGAGGAGTTCCGATGGACACTGGGGCACCTCGAACGGCTCGGAGTCCACCATCAGTTGCTCGGTGGCGGCCAGGTCCAGCCAGCTCAAGCATCGCTCCACATGCCATCGCAGCCGCTCCTCGGCGTCAGTCTCCGGCTCAGGGCCTCCCGCGACACGCCCAAGGCGTTGGGACGGACTGTCGAGGCATGGCTTGCCTGTTCGCCATCTCTCGCCGTCCTTCTGCGGACCGACGTTGCGGTCCTGGTGGGGGAAGGTGTGGGCGATGCTGTCGCTCAGCCCGGGGTACAGCCGAATGCGGCCGGACGGGTAGATGTGGTCGACCAGCAAGA
>CAYFPS010000044.1:0-9109 GCA_964345075.1 uncultured Bacteroidaceae bacterium
TCTCGAGCGAGGAGGGCCACTCATGAGTTTGCCCATCATTTCCGCTGACCAGCGGTTGAGCGAGAAGCGCGGCATCAAGGGCTGCATTTTCGGCAAGTCGGGCATCGGCAAGACCAGCCTGCTGTGGACCTTGGACCCGGAGAACACGCTGTTCTTCGATCTGGAGGCCGGTGACCTGGCCATTGAGGGGTGGACTGGCGACAGCATCCGGCCCAAGACATGGCAAGAGTGCCGCAACTTCGCGGTCTTCATTGGCGGGCCCAACCCGGCGCTGCGCGAGGACCAGCCCTACAGCAAGGCCCACTTCGACGCCGTGTGCGAACGCTTCGGAGATCCGGCAGTGCTGGCGAAGTACGAGACGGTGTTCATCGACTCCATCACAGTCGCGGGCCGCCTCTGCTTCCAGTGGTGCAAGGGCCAGCCGCAGGCATTTAGCGAGCGCAACGGCAAGCCGGACATGCGCGGAGCCTACGGCCTGCACGGCCAGGAGATGATCGCCTGGCTCACCCATCTGCAGCACACCCGCAACAAGAACATCTGGTTCGTCGGCATCCTCGATGAGCGGATCGACGACTTCAACCGCAAGGTGTTCGCACCCCAGATCGAAGGTTCCAAAACGGGTCTGGAGCTGCCCGGCATTGTCGATCAGGTGATCTCCATGGCGGAGGTGACCGATGACGACGGCAACGGCTACCGCGCCTTCATCAACCACACCCTGAATCCCTGGGGCTATCCGGCCAAAGACCGCAGCGGCCGTTTGGAAATGATCGAGGAACCGCACCTCGGTCGCCTGATGGCGAAGATTCACACCCCCGTAAAACCGGCAGTGGAACGGCTTGAGTTTGGCCGCCCATCCGTATCCACCGCCGACCCTCAACCCTCTATTGAAAGTGAAGGAGTTTGACCATGACATCCGCCTGGAACGATTTCAACTCAGCCGACGACCAGAACAGCTTTGACCTGATTCCCAAGGGCACCTTGGTAAAGGTGCGTATGACCATCAAGCCTGGTGGCTACGACGATCCGGCCCAGGGCTGGACTGGCGGTTACGCCACCCAAAACCAGACCACCGGCTCGGTCTATCTCAACTGCGAGTTCGTGGTGCTGGATGGTCCCTATGCCCGGCGCAAGATGTGGAGCCTGATCGGCCTGCACAGCAACAAGGGGCCCGAGTGGGCCAACATGGGCCGCGCCTTCATCAAGGGCATCCTCAACTCCGCACGCGGTCTGCACCCGCAGGACAGCTCGCCCCAGGCCCAGCAGGCCCGGCGCATCAGCGGCTTCGCCGACCTCGACGGCATCGAGTTCGTCGGCAAGGTGGAAATGGAGAAGGACCAATACGGCGAGGACAAGAACGTCATCAAGATGGCGATCACCCCGGACCGCAAGGAGTACGCCGGAGTGATGGGCAGCGTCGCTCCGCAACCGGCACAGCAGCAGGCCCCGGCTTCTCAGCAGCAGCCTGCCGCGGCACCCGCCGGCCGTCCCAGCTGGGCACAGTAAGGAGGGGCGACGATGATACTCAGACCCCGCCAGAAGGTGTTCGTCGAGCGCGCTGTCCGTGCGCTCGGCGAGCACGGCAACACCCTCGGCGTCGCCCCGACCGGTGCGGGCAAGACCATCATGCTCTCCGGCGTCGCCGGGGAGTGGCTGGACGACAACGACGCCAAGGCCTGTGTGCTGGCCCATCGCGACGAGCTGACGAGCCAGAACGAGGCCAAGTTCCGCAAGGTGAATCCCGGCATCGAAACCTCCGTGTTCGATGCCCGGGAGAAATCCTGGTCCGGCCAGGCCACCTTCGCCATGGTCCAGACCCTCTCTCGCGAGGCCAACCTCAAGCGCATGCCGACAGTGGACCTGCTGGTAGTCGACGAAGCACACCACGTCGCTGCGCCTAGCTACCGGCGAGTCATCGACCATGCCCGGGAGCGTAATCCGGAGCTGGCCGTCTTCGGCGTGACCGCCACGCCCAACCGCGGTGACCGCAAAGGGCTGCGTCCGGTGTTCAGCAACGTGGCCGATCAGATCACTCTGGGCGAGTTGATCCAATCCGGCCACCTGGTGCCGCCGCGCACCTTCGTCGTCGACGTCGGTACCCAGGGTGCGCTGTCCAGCGTGAAGCGCACCGCCGACGACTTCGATATGGCCGAGGTGGACGCCATCATGAACAAGGCGCCCATCACCGAGGCGGTCATCCGCCACTGGAAAGAGAAGGCCGGTGACCGCAAGACGGTGGTGTTCTGCTCCACTGTCGGCCATGCCCGCAATGTTGTCGATGCCTTCCATGCCGCCGACGTTCCCGCCGTCCTCGTCCACGGCGAGTTGTCCAACAGCGAGCGCAAGGAGGCACTGGCCCAGTTCGCGCAAGGTGAGTCGCAGGTGGTGGTCAATGTCGCGGTGCTCACCGAGGGCTGGGACCACCCGCCGGCCGACTGCGTCGTCCTGCTGCGTCCCAGCTCCTTCAAGTCCACCCTGATCCAGATGATCGGTCGCGGTCTGCGCACCGTCGATCCCAACGAGTATCCGGGCGTCACCAAGACCGACTGCATCGTTCTCGACTTCGGTACCAGTACGCTGATGCACGGCTCGTTGGAACAGGACGTCAATCTGGACGGCCGGGACTTCACTGGGGAAGCGCCTCAGAAGGAGTGTCCAGAGTGTGGTGCACAGGTACCCGCGGCATCCATGGAGTGTCCGCTCTGTGGCCACCGTTGGGAACGCGCTGAATCCAAGGGGAAAATCGAACTGACCGACTTCGTTATGTCGGAACTCGACCTGCTCAAGCGCTCCTTGTTCCGCTGGTGCGACCTGTTCGGCGACGACGGCGCGTTGATGGCCACCGGCTTCGACGCCTGGGCCGGCGTCTTCTTCCTCAATGGCCGATGGTATGGCGTTGGCGGCGGCAAGAACCTGAGAACGAACCTGCTGGCGCTCGGCGAGCGCACGGTCTGCCTTGCGGCAGCGGATGACTGGCTCAACGAGCACGAGTCGGAGGATACCGCGCTCAAGTCCCGCCGCTGGCTGAATCAGGCCGCGACCCAGCAACAACTGCGCTACTTGCCGCCCGCTTACCGTCAGGACTTCGGCCTCACCCGTTACCAGGCCTCCTGCCTGCTCGCCTTCCAGTTCAACAAGCGCGACATCCAGTCCCGGGTGTTCGGTGCGGCGGACGACAGGGAGGCGGCGTGATATGTGCAGTCTGCGGACGGGAAGGACGGGGCTTCTGCTGGGTGTCGCCGCCACGACCTGGGGTGAAGCGTCAATTCAAACGCTTCTGCTCGATGCGGTGCCAGAACCTGCACGCAAAGCGCCTCAAGGCGGGAGGTGGCGTCGTGATTGATCCCACCCACAACGAAAAGGCCGCCATGGAGGCGGTACTGCCACACCTCGGGGAGTACGTGGCATCGCTCGGAATGGATAAGCCGCTGTCGGCGTACAGCCGGGAGGAGATCCTGCAGATGGTCGACGTGGTGCTCACCGCCTACTTCGACAACCTGCGCGAACTCACACCCGAAGACGTGCCGTTCTGAGGGGGTGACATGCTGGATTTCAACTCTTCCGCCTCCTTCAGCGAGCGGGTGACGGGCTTTATCGACGAGGCGTTGGCCGCTGAACGGGATGCTCAGACACCGCGTGCCTATCTCGGCGCGTCCCGCCTTGGCGTCGCCTGCGACCGGGCGCTGCAGTACGAGTATTTACAGGCCCAGGTCGATCCGGGCCGCGAGTTCTCTGGAACCACACTGCGTATCTTCGAGGCGGGGCATCTGTTCGAGGATCTCGCTATCCGCTGGCTGCGGCAGGCCGGTTTCGATCTGCATACGGAGACCTCGCAAGGCGGGCAGTACGGATTCTCTGCCGCCGGTGGCCGCATCCAGGGGCATGTGGATGGCATCCTGGCCGCGGGACCGGAGTCTCTGGGGCTTGGCTACCCGGCGCTCTGGGAGTGCAAGTCGCTCAACGCCAAGTCGTGGAAGGACACGGTCAAGCGTGGTGTGACGCTCTCCAAGCCGGTCTACGCAGCGCAGATCGCGCTCTACCAGGCGTACATGGAGCCGCAGGTCCCCGGCATCAGCGAGACCTCGGCGATTTTCACCGCTATCAACAAGGACACCGCCGAACTCTATTTCGAACAGGTGCCGTTCAACGGTGAACTGGCGCAGCGCGCCTCGGACCGGGGCGTGCGCATCCTGCAGGCCTGCGACGCCCACGAGTTGCTCCCGCGCCTGGCCAACGATCCGACCCACTACGAGTGCAAGTTCTGCCCCTGGCAGGACCGGTGCTGGGGAGGCGGGTCTTGATGGCGGACAACATCGTCTGGCTCGACTTCAACGACGCGCCTGACCAGGAGGTTTCACTCGCCGAATCCAGTCTCGACGCCAAGGAATTGAAGGCGCGCCTGCTGGAACGTTTGTCGGACGTGCTGGCCTGGCTGTTTCCGAACGGCAAGACCCGCGGCAGGCAGTTCTTTATCGGCGACCTCCAGGGCAATCCTGGCAAGAGCCTGGTGGTGGAGCTCGAAGGCCCCAAGGCGGGCATGTGGATCGACTTCGCCACAGGCGAGAGCGGCGATGTTTTCGATCTTTGGGCGGTGAACCTCAACCTGGACAGCCAGCGGCAGTTTCCGGAGCTGGTGCGCGAGATCAGCCGCTGGCTGGGCGACGCTCCACCTGCCGTGTCTCCAACGCTTCCATATAAGCCGCCGGTCGACGACCTCGGACCCTGGTCGGCCAAGTGGGACTACCACGACGGTGAGGGGCAGCTTATCGCCTGCGTCTATCGCTACGACACACCGGACGGTAAGGAGTACCGACCGTGGGACGTACAAGCACGCAAGATGCGCGCACCCAACCCGAGGCCGCTCTACAACCAGTCCGGGCTATTGAGCTCCCAGGAGGTAGTGCTGGTTGAGGGCGAGAAGGCGGCCGATGCGCTCATCCATCAGGGCATCACGGCGACCACCGCCATGAACGGTGCCAACGCGCCGGTGGACAAGACCGACTGGTCGCCGCTCAAGAGTAAGCGCGTGCTGATCTGGCCGGACAAGGATGAGGCAGGGCTCCAATACGCCGAGCGTGTGCGGGATGTGCTGCTCCGTTCAGGTGTGGCATCGGTGGCCATCCTCGAGCCGCCTTCCGACAAGCCGGAGAAATGGGACGCCTTTGACGCGGTGGCGGAAAAGATTAACGTTACCGCCTTCCTCCAATCCGCTCCGAGATCCGAGGCCCACGGTGCTCCGGGGATACCGGTGTTCAGCCTGGGGCAGCTGTTGGCGGACAAGTCCCCCATGCCCGACGATCTCATCGAGCCCAGGGTACTGACGCCGGGCGGCATGATCGTATTCGGAGGCGCGCCCAAAGTGGGCAAGAGCGATTTCCTGCTCACCATGCTCACCCACATGGCGGCGGGCGAGCCGTTTCTGGAACTCAACCCGCCCAGGCCGCTGCGTGTCTTTTATCTGCAGGCCGAAGTGCAGTACCACTACCTGCGCGAGCGCTTTCAGGCGATGCAGCTGCCGCCGACGGTTGCAGCCAAGGCGGCAGGCAATCTCAAGGTCACGCCGCAACTCAAGTTGGTGCTCAACGACGACGGCATGGCCGAGGTAGCCCTGGCGATGAGGGGGGCCTTTGCCGAGCCGCCGTTGGATGTGCTGGTCATCGACCCGATCCGCAACGTCTTCGACGGTGGGCCGGATGGTGCGAGCGAGAATGATAACAATGCCATGCTGTTTTTCTTGCGGGAGCGTGTGGAGCGACTGCGCGACACAGTCAATCCCGAGGCGGGCGTCATCCTGGCCCACCACACCAAGAAGATCGGTAAGAAGCAGATCGAGGAAGATCCTTTCCTGGCGCTTTCCGGCGCGGGCAGTCTACGTGGTTATTACACCACCGGCATGCTGCTCTACCGTCCCGATGAGAGCCGCACGGACCGCATGCTGGTGTTCGAGCTGCGCAACGGTCCGGGTCTGCCGCCCAAGCGGGTCGACAAGTCCGGCGGTCGTTGGGTCGAGCTCGATCAACACAGCGAGCGTTTGGTCAACCAGGATCATGGTGCGCGCCTGGACGCAGAGCGTTGCCGCAAGCGCGACGTGATCCTGCAGCTGATTTTCGACGAGGCCACCGCCGGTCGGATCTACACCGCCAACCAGTTCGCCGAGGCCTTCGAGGGCCAGGCTGGGCTCGGCGCCAACCGCACCATCAACGAGCGGCTGGCCGTGCTGGCCACCAAGGGATACATCAAGTTCTTCCGCAATCCCGAAGACTACGGCTTGCCGCCGCTGACCCGCAGCAAGTTCGGCAACCTCTGCGTCGAGCAGATGACCCTGCCGGGCAAGGAGCAGGTCGACACCGAAACGGGCGAAATCACCCGCCCGCACCTGGCCGTCAAACCTACCCATTACAAATGTCCGCAGACCGGTGCTGTGTTGCCCGTCGAAGACTCGGACGTCTGGATCTATCACGAGGAGGACCAAGCATGAACCAACCGACAAACGCCGTCGCCTCTACCCGCGCGGGTAGTCTGCAAACTGGGCCAGTTTGCTGCAATCTGCAAACTGCCTGCAAACTGGAATCTAGCGAAAACAATGACTTGCGCCAGTTTGCAGTTTGCAGGGACCAGATTGCAGACACCCCCCGCAAACTGACCCGAAATCCAGCAACCGCGCAGGTTTCAGATCGATTTCCAGTTTGCACGCAGACCCCCTCTCCCTACGGGAGAGAAGAGCCCCGGGGGGTGGCTCTTCATCCCGAGGAGAAGGGTGGGCTGGCCTCGGCCTGCATGACGGTGCTCTGTCTTGACCTCGGCACCAAGACCGGATGGGCGCTGCGCTCATCCGACGCCCTCATCACCAGCGGTACGGTTGAATTCAAACACGACCGCTATCAGGGCGGCGGCATGCGCTTCCTCCGGTTCAAGCATTGGCTTGATCGGATACTGACCACGGTGAGTCAGATCGACGCCATCTACTTCGAGGAGGTCCGGCGTCACCTGGGTGTCGACGCCGCCCACGCCTACGGTGGTTTCCTGGCCCATCTATCGGCCTGGTGCGAACAGCACGACATCGCCTACGAGGGCGTGCCGGTGGGCACCATCAAGCGCCATGTCACTGGCAAGGGCAACGCGGGCAAACCAAAGGTCATCCAGGCGGTACGCCAACGCGGTCATTACCCCGCCGACGACAACGAGGCCGATGCCCTGGCGCTGCTGCATTGGGTGATCGACACCCGCCTGGGAGGTGCAGTATGAGTGTGCCCAATCCGCATTACCGTTGTCCGCTTGGTCGACTGCAACCCAAACGAACAGATCCCGAGGCCATCAAGCGCGATGGTTGGCGCGAGGACGGCATCCTGGTGATCTCGCCCGACGATGAACGCCTTGACTGGGTTGAGCGGGAATTGGTGAAACGAATAGGCGAGCGGCTCTATGGTTGCCGGGAGGCGCGCCATGGCTGAATGGACGACCGAGCGGGTGGCCGAGCGATTCCGCGAGGCCGCCCTAAATGCCCATCGTCTACCGCCGGTACGGGTGCAGGGTTACTTCAACACTTGGCCGGCCATCCTGCGCCAGCCGTGGGAAACCTTCTCGGGTGACGATGCGCTGTACCGCTTCCCGCCGGACCCAGCCGCGATCGACCGCATGGAGGAAACCATGGGCTGGGTGCTATGGCTCGCCGAGGAGGACCGTCATTTGGTCTGGATGCGAGCGGATGGTTGCCGCTGGCGGGACATCTGCCGGCGCTTCGGTTGTGATCGGACGACGGCCTGGCGGCGCTGGCAGGCAGCCCTCCAGCGGGTTGTAGACGCACTGAACGGTTCAGCGTGGGGAACTTAATTGGCAAACTATTGCACTAAATGGTATGCTTTCTCGATGAGAAGAGTGTTCCGAACCCGAACCTTCTCCCGTTGGATGCGGAAGGCGGGACTGACAGACGATGTCCTTTGCCAAGCCGTTTCCGAGATGGTTGGGGGGCTCGTTGACGCAGATCTGGGTGGCCATGTGGTGAAGAAGCGGGTCGCTCTACCAGGCCAGGGCAAGCGTGGAGGAGTGAGGACGATTGTGGCAACCAAGATGGCGGATCGGTGGTTCTTTCTGTACGGATTTAGCAAGAACGAACGGGCCAACATCGATAAGGACGAACTCAAAGCCCTACAGGAGTTGGCGAAGCAGTATCTGGCACTCAACGATCAACAACTTGAACATGCCGTCAGCAGTGGCACGTTCTCGGAGATATGTAATGGCAACGAAGCGTAAAAGTCGAATCCTCGATGAGGTGCATGAGATGGCATCAGACCTGCACAAGGTGGGTCTGATTGACAAGCGCCGCATGCGCGAGTTTGATGCGCTGTGCCATCTCGACGTTCACGAAATGCCGCCGCAAAAGATTAAGTCACTGCGTAAACGCGCTCATGTGAGTCAGGCAGTGTTTGCCGCGGTGCTGAATACCAGCCTATCTACTGTGCAAAAGTGGGAGGTTGGAGACAAGAAGCCGAGCGGTCCGTCCTTGAAGCTTCTCAACTTGATCGAGCGTAAAGGACTCGAAGCGGTATTGTGAGGTGAAGTGATGGACAAATCCATTGTTGGAATCCAGTCCCAAGATGAAATTCGGAAGCGCCTGCTGGAGATCGCCACCGGCAAGCGGCGACAAGAGCCGCATGAGCCGAAGATCTGGTTCACCTCCCAACAGTCTCTGGATGCCGTGCTGGCCGACGAGTGTCACCCGGTGGGCCAAATGCTCAGGGGTAGGGGAATAGAGTGAAGTCACAGGGTGGTGCGCAGTGCAGCGCATTCGTTAGTGTCACCGCGAAATTTACACCTGCATTGGGCTGCAACACTTTCCCCGTTTTTGCGTTAGGATTGCTCTAACATCGCGAGAGAAGCGTGTTCGAAGGCTGCAGATCATTCTGCGGCCTTTGTCGTTTCTGGGCCTTCCACTCATACCGAACACAACGGGTCCTTCCTGGCCAAAAAGCCATGCGGGGGGCGGAGGCGCGGCATTTTGCTAGCGTCGCCCGAGAAAACCGGGTTCGCAGGTTCGCGGTTCGCACTTTCACCCCAAGGTGTCAATGGCCACCCAAACTGATCCAGAAACGGACAACAAAAATGATCCACCCAT
>CAYFPS010000045.1:0-1326 GCA_964345075.1 uncultured Bacteroidaceae bacterium
TTATGGGCGGCGGCGATGCAGATTTGTTCAGTGCCTTTTTGTTCACTCTCGTTGCTCTGATTGTTGTGATAGCGTTTTAAAACAAACAGCGTTGGGTGCGGTATCGCCTTATCTATGGCAGCGAGTATGTTTTTGTCTAAGTCTTTCGACTTTAGGGTAATTTGAATGATCTCTATTTCGGTTACTGAGTCAGTCTTGGATAAATTGGTGGTGCCTTCTGCTAGTTTATAGGCCCACTTTATTTGGCCTACTTGCTCAACAAAACGCTGTTTTAAAGCGGCGCTGACATTGGCTTGTTGGTAGAGCTTTTCTTTGGGAATCACGCGGCCAAACTTGGCGGCTTCAGGAAAACGCCAATGAATGAGTGGTAGGGTGTTGTTATTATTTATCATCTTGCCACTACCAATTTCGATGGATCTTGAACGACGATAAAGGCTAACAGTTCAAAATCATCTAGCCCTTGAATGCTATTTACCAACGCGCTGGTTTCGCCACTGCTAAACAAGCTATCGATATCGCTTTCGTCTTTAGTGGCAATCATGGAGCTAATAGCTTGGCTAAGCAGTTCACTGTAGGCTTGCATCTCTCTGCCATCGTGAGTGATGCGGTTGAAGATGTCACAGACTTCACGGGCGGGGTCCGTCTGGTTTTTACAGCTGCTGCGTACTAAATCAAGCAAACGCTTTACTTCTAGATGATCAGCAATAATCTCACCTTGATGACTAATGTAAACAAGATAATAAGGATGTAGACGGTTTTGTTGATCAATACTGATTGAACTGTTGATGTTCTTGAGTGCGAAGATCACACCTTGCTCTAAACCAATGTTTGTATTGGCTGGAACCACGGCATGTAATCCATTCGCCACGTTTTTGGGCTCGCCGTATTTTTCAACATAGGCCATTAAGTCCATGCGGAAGTCATTAAGTCCGAGGTCGGTAATCGATACGCCTGTTTTCAAATCTTCCAGGTCTAGAGTTTCTTCTTGGAGACGTTTTAACTGATCTTTACGGTAGGCCAGTTCATTTTGTTTTTCTAGTAAGATGTTGTCGCCTGCTACACCTGCTGCATCGACAATCACCATTCGGCTTTCTACTCGCTCTTTTAGATTAATGTATTCATCCAGAGTGATATCCGGCCAGTAGTTGACTAATTGAATGACGTTGTTAGAAGAGCCGATGCGATCTACACGGCCAAAGCGCTGCACAATGCGAACAGGATTCCAATGGATGTCATAATTGATGAGGTAATCACAGTCCTGTAAGTTTTGCCCTTCTGAAATACAGTCGGTGGCTATCAAAATGTCGATTTCATTGGGCTCTTCGG
>CAYFPS010000045.1:1357-8767 GCA_964345075.1 uncultured Bacteroidaceae bacterium
CTTACCAGTTTTTAGTGTATTTTTGGGTAGGCCGGAGCCGCCAGTTATCATGGCGGTATGTATTTGATGATTAGCCCAAAGCGTTGGCGCCAATTGTTCATAGAGGTATTGAGCAGTATCTGCAAAGGCGGTAAAGATAATCACCTTTTTATTGCCGGTGTTAATCGGCTTGGCTTGCTTGTCCGCTATGTGGGCTTGCAGGCGCTGTCATCTGCCATCGTGCCCTGGCGTAATGGCTTGCATTTCAATGAATAGGCTTTCAATCATGGTGAGGTCAACACGTAAGTCTTGTTCCCATGAAAGAAGATCCATATCTTGAAGTTGTATTTTTACTTTGCCACCCACTTCCATATCTTGAAAGCTATCGTCATCGTAGCTATCAATAAGACCCATTGCGGCCTCAAGATCATCAATCTCTGTTACGCCGCCTTTTTTGTGAAAATCATCAATCTTCGCAAATACAGCCTCATGATTGGCCTTTAACGCGTTAAGGGTCTTTCTAAAGGCGTAAACGGAGCTTTCAAGACGCTTAAGCAGGTTGGTAGTCATTAAGGCAACGAGGGCTTTTTCGCGATCTTGCTGCGTTAGCTTTCCTTTACCACCACTTACTTCGGTGTCATACAATTCTTCGTATTTTTTTAATCGGCTGGGCAGTACATACGAAATAGGCGCATAGACACACATTTTAAGAAGTCGTAACTGCGTAAAGATTTCATTGGTTGGTGGTGCGCTTGTCAGTGTTGTTAGTGGGCGGTGATATGACTTTGGAGGTAATCGATCAGGAAACTTACCTATATCGCTCGTGTCATAGAATGCCTGAATATGCTTGCGTGAGCGAGCAATAGTGACGCTATCTAGAAGCTCAAAGAAGTCTATATCCAGGGAGTCTAGAATGGCCTTTGGCGTGCGCTCCTCGGGTTCTAAATCAGACCAATCATTAAACGCTTTTTGTGCACGTTTAAAAATATCTTCAACAGACCGAGTGGTTTTAAGATTTTTAGTGAGGTTTTCCGAGTGTCCTTCATAAGCTAAGGCAAGCTGGTTTCGAAGATCAGAAAAGCGGTTGTTTACTGGTGTCGCTGAAAGCATGAGCACTTTAGTTTTTACGCCGCTTCGGATGACTTTATTCATCAGTTTTTGATAACGAGTTTCCCGGTCTTTAACGGCATTATCGTTTCTGAAATTGTGTGACTCGTCTATGACAACTAAATCATAGTTTCCCCAGTTAATTTGGTTTAGGGGCATGCCAAACGACTCACCTCGGGTGCGACTTAAATCGGTATGGCAAAGTACGTCGTAGTTGAAGCGGTCTTTCACTAAAATGTTGGTGGTGACATTCCGATTGTAAGTTAGCCAGTTGTCGGCAAGTTTCTTAGGGCAGAGCAACAAAACAGACTTATTGCGAAGTTCGTAGTATTTCATCACGGCTAAGGCAGTAAAAGTCTTACCTAAGCCCACAGAGTCGGCCAGAATACAGCCGTTATACATCTCTAGTTTATTGATGATGCCGGTTGCTGCATCTTTTTGATAATTGAAAAGCGTATTCCAGATGACAGTTTCTTGGTACCCCGTTCTATCATTGGCCAATACATCTTCATTCATCTCTTCTAGGAATTCATGAAAGATGTTGTAGAGAATGACAAAGTAAATTTTCTCGGGTGAATTTTCTTCATACACTGAGTCGATATGCTGAATCACTTGCTCAGTAACATCAGCTAGCTTTTCATCGTCATTCCACATTTGTTCAAATAACGAAATGTATTGCTGCGTGAATGGCGCTTGATCAAATTTATGTGACAGCGATGAGACTGCGTTGCCTTTCTGATAGCCCAAATCGACTGCTGTAAAACCACTAATAGGTGCAAATACTGTATCTTGCTGCGCTTTATCTTGGGTGGTCATAAATTGCTGCATGCTCGAATTGGAAGTGTTCGATTTGAATGTGACTTTGCTTCGAATCCACTCTGCACACTCTTTAGCAACTGCTTTTTGTGTAAGTTCGTTTTTTAACTGGATCTCAAAATCAGAACCGTAAAGGCTTCTTTCTCGATGATTTTTGGGTATATGAAATTCACGATGTTCTTTTTTGAATTTATCGGTAGCTGATTCTGGCGTGAACGTAGGTTCAGTAAATATAAACTCGAGAGAATCAATTTTGGACAATTCGCTTTTCAAGGTTACGAATGCATACATAGAAAAGCAGCTGGCTGCTACTTGTAATTTACGGCCATGCTTTAGATGTTGCTTGAGCTCATTGCCTAAAAGGTGATTGACGTTATCAATTAGTTCCATTTCAAATCTCCTTCATAGCCAGGAGCTAAAGTTAAATTATCAACCCCGTATAGCGTGGGCGTATTCTTCAACCAAAGATGATACTCCGGCCCATCCAACGTATGCTCTTTTGAGGAGCAATCCACGTTCCATTTCCTTAATACATACCCGGTAAGTGCCGCTCGAACACTAAGGTTCAATAAACCGCTATTCATGACATATTCCGCTTCAATCGTTTCGGGGTGTTTGAGCTTTGGATGCGGAACAATATGGAGTTCGACAATCCGATTCCATTGATTATCGGCTGTCTTGGTTTGCTCTTCTGGAATCTCTTCGCTTATCAAATGAGGTGCTTCTATACGATTAACGACAAAGTCCGCAAAACGGTTTCGCGCTCGATCGTAACCTCTCACATGCCAGCGCAGCCCATTATCAATTAATGCAAAAGGTACGATCTCTCTTTCACTTAAGCCGCTGGATAGAGAGCGGTACTGAATTTTTAAAACTTGGCTGTTGTGAATGGCACGAGTAATAAAAGCGAGTGTTTGAATATTTGGATAGTTCAGTTGTGTTGGCGCTTCGCAGGTAACGATTGGCTTTTGTGTACCGACGAAGTCATCACCAAAGCCATGTAGCAGAGCCGCTAATGTTTGGCTGCCTGAATACTCAAAGAGTGGCGAAAAACCATCGCGCTGAATATAGGTTTTGGCTTTGGTGTCATATTCAATGTTTTTAGGGGCGAGATCTTTATAGAGGGAAAGGTCTCTTGAGGCGGCTGCTTCCTTGATGCCAAAACGTGATACCAGATCAGTGCGATTGACCGAACCCAGAAAGTAGAGCTTGAAGTCTATGTGAAATAGACGCTCTCTTTGGGCTTGGCTTATAGTCGCCAGTTGATCCTGTGAGTCTTGTTCGTTGGGCATTCGGTTCCCTGTATTTTCTAATAGCGCGTTGTTGTTGCTCGCTTTTATCAAGTTAAACGGCGCTTAAGTTTTATCGTCTCGCTCTTGTTTACTGCTTGGGCTCGAGTCGTTATTTGCCTGCATAAGTTTGCTAACAACTCCTGCGGGCTAGGTACAACTATTTACTACAGTGTGGTTTTAAATGATAATTTGGTGCGTGTCAATATGATAACCACAATCATTTTTATGATTATGTTGTTTATCTACCTTTCGCCCAACCAATTCACCCAACAAACCTTTTGATTAGTCCGATAATAAGCTGCTGATTTTAAAGGGTTCTCTATTCTCTGGTCATGGACTTGGGCTGTTCGAGATGGGGAGGGGTGCAGAGAGTATTCGGCAATTTAGAGAATATTCGCCTTGGATAGTCCGAGATTAGAAATGGCGCAAAGTCCGTAAACCCTTGCCATATAAGGCCTGTAGCGCAGGGCGCAGGCATAAAAAAAGGCCAACCGAGAACGGTTGACCTTCTTAAATTGGTGGCAATTATCAATATGAAAAGCCGTTCGCTACTGTTCGAAGAAAAACTAAACTGCGCCATAAAAATCATTAAAAGTGGCGCAGTTCTGAAAACTGCGCCATAATTGTGCCATCTATTACTTATAAGGGCGCCAAACCGTTTATGCCTTCAAACAACGAACTTCTTGCCAGCATTAAAGCGTCTCCTCAAGGTGTCACGCTGGCTGAGCTTTTAACGCAGCACCCAAATATCGCTCGAAGAACAGCCCAGCGACAGATTGCGAAGTTCATTGATGAAGGGCTGGTGATTGCTCACGGAGAGGGTCGTGCTCGCCGATATTTTGGTGTGGATGCCCCGCTCAAAGCTGACATACAAACAAATAATAGAGATGCATTTCCTTCCTTCATTCCTGTATCCGCTGATAGCCAGGATATTTTAAGTTACATCAATCTAGCGCTTGAAGCCCGCAAGCCAATAGGTTATCAACTGGATTTTCTGAATTCCTATGAGCCAAATAAAACCTGGTATTTGTCAGAGTCATTACGTCGTCAATTGCATAAAATGGGCAAAACTACGGATAGTCAGGAGCCTGCTGGTACCTACTCGCGCGCCATCCTAAATCGGTTGTTAATAGACTTGTCATGGGCATCAAGCCATTTAGAGGGAAACACCTATTCCCGATTAGATACTCGCGAACTCATTGAACATGGAAGATCGGCGCAGGGTAAAGCCGCGATTGAAACACAAATGATTCTAAACCATAAGTCGGCTATTGAGCTGTTGGTAGAGAATATCGATACAGCTGAATTCAATCACTATACGTTGATGAATATACACAGCGCATTGTCAGAGAATTTGCTGCCAAACCCAGCAGATGAGGGAAGGATTCGTCAGCACGCAGTTGATATTGGTAAGAGCGTCTACCGGCCCCTGTCGGTACCGGCACAAATCGAAGATGCTTTGAAGCTAGTATTAAATAAGGTCAGTCAAATTGGCGACGCCTTTGAACAATCTTTTTTTATGATGGTGCATTTACCTTATTTACAGCCATTTGCTGATATCAATAAGCGAACCTCCCGCTTGGCTGCAAATCTACCATTGTTTCGCGCCAATCTATGCCCGTTAACGTTTCTCGATGTTCCCGAGCAAGCCTATAGTCGAGCCACGCTAGGAGTGTACGAAATGGCGCGGGTCGAATTATTGCGTGATCTATATGTGTGGGCTTATGAGCGCTCTACGCAAGAGTATTTAGCCATTAAGCAAGACTTAGCTGAGCCAGATCCCTTGCGTCTAACGTGGCGAGATTTTATTAAGCAAACGATTCACTTGGTTGTGACTAACCCCGAACAAGACCCTTACGTTGTTATACAGCAAACTGTTAAAGCGCAAATTCCCGAATCCGAGCAAAAGGATTTACAAGCGTTAGTGATAGAGGAGTTGAGACGATTGCATGAAGGCGTTTTGGCTCGTTACGGCCTGCGCCCGTCGGAATTTTCCGCTTGGAAGGCTGAACATCAGTCTAATAAAAGCTGAGTTCATTTTAAATGACGCATAATAATGAACAACCAGCTATAAAGCGTTGCGCTATCTATTCCCGTTCGTCAGTAGAAAAGAATAGTAACGATCCTTTTGACTCCGTGAGTGCTCAGTTTATGGCTTGCGCAGAATTTATTGGTTCTCAAGTTGGCGAGGGCTGGCGCTTGGTCGATACGATTTATGAGGATAGGGGATATTCCGGTAGCCATATGCGGCGTGCTGGTTTTCGTTCGCTGCTTAATGACATCAAACTAGGATTGATTGATGTGGTGGTAGTGCATCGGCTGGATCGCTTGATTCGTAGACTAAATAAAAGTTCCAAATACCAGATCACTTAATGGAATTTCAGTCATAAATATTGAATAGTTCATCATACGTTAGTTCTTAACGGGTTTGCCCCCTCTCCCACCGGGAGAGGGTCGGGGTGAGGGGGGGGTAAAATAGGCCAGTTATCCTGATCCAATCCCCTCTCCCTATCCCTCTCCCGGTGGGAGAGGGCACCCTTCGTTATACGACATAATGCAGACATAAAAGTGTACTGGCATTCGGATCACGTATTTAGCTGATTTTCAGCAAATCATGGCTGAGCTAAATGCTCATGATGTGCCTGTGGTTTCCGTGACTCAGCAGATCGACATGTCTCATCATGTTGGTCGCCTCGCGACGAACATCATTACTTCCTTTGCTGAGTTCGAGCGGGAAATGGTCGGTCAGCGAGTTAAAGAGAAGCGCGCTGCCACGTTGGAGTCTGGCCGTTGGCAAGGTACCTCATGCCCCTTAGGTTATGTGGTAAAGGATGATCGCTTGGTGATTGATCAAGCGGAACCGAAAATCGTGCAGGAGATTTTCACCCGTTACGCCAACAGGGAGTCGGTCACCGCCATTCTTAATGATTTGAATGCGCGGGGTGTGAAAACCAAGCGCTGGCGCACTCGAACAGGCACGCTTAAAGGTGGTAAGGCTTTTAATCGCAATGCGATTTATACGCTGTTAAAGAATCGAATCTATTTGGGCGAAGTCTTTTACGGTGACGCATGGCAAGAAAGCGCGCATGAGCCGATTGTAGATCGTGACCTGTGGAGCAAAGTTGCTGCGCTGTTAGATGCCCGCAGTCGTCGAGGCGAAAGTCGAGCATCCTCTGATGAAGGATCAATTTTTATATTGAGGGGGCGTGTGTTCGGTTCAGATGGCCGAGCTATGTCGCCATGGTTGTCGTCGGCTTATAAAGGTAGAAAGTACGCCTACTATATTCCACAACGGGAAATCGCCGAGGGTGCTGGTGCTTCTGTTCTGCCTCGTTTGCAGGCGGCAAATTTGAATGATCAGGTTTGGTCTAGTCTGAGACAACTCCTATCAACGCCCGAACAGCTACTCACTCACTTACCAAAGCCATTAACTGAAAGCCCAGATTTTGATCTTTCGTTGGTTGGGAAACGATTAATGAATCTTGAGGGGCTGTCGGAGGAATTGTTTCCGGTTCACCAGAAGCGGCTAGTCATACAGTTAATCGATAGAGTTACGGTGCATGCCGACCGGCTCAATATTGTTTTTAGCCTCGACGGTTTAATGGCTCTGATTCTTGAATTGCTAGCAGATCGCCCAGAATTGGTAAGGACGTATCGGCAGTTGTATTCATCCGCGAGAAGTCATGGACTTTGATTTTCATATTATTTTTCACTCGCTGTTTCGGTAGGTTGTACCCACGCCTACCAATGCTGCAAACAAACCTTTCTCCAAGTCCGTCGATAAATCATTGATTTTAAAGGGAAGAATTTCCTCTAGTCATGGACTTCGCCACTGAGCAAGTGGGAGAGGCACAGAGAGTATTCGGCAATTTAGAGAATATTCGCCTTGGATAGTCTGAGATTAAGAATGGTACGAAGTCCGTAAGCCCTTGCCACATAGGGCCTGTAGCGCGGGGCGCAGGCATAAAAAAAGGTGAACTGAGATCAGTTCACCTTTTTCAATTGGTGGAGGCGGCGGGAATCGAACCCGCGTCCGCGAGTCCTCCGCCTTCGGCTCTACATGCTTAGCCCAATCTACTATATTTAACGCTCGGCAACCCGATGGGCAGGGTAGACCGAACGCGAGTCCGGTAATTGGTTTAACGAATCCGCACCGGACGGGCTTCATCGCGATCTTATGAGAGTCGACGCCTGGAATCTGAACGCATAAGCACGG
>CAYFPS010000046.1:0-8433 GCA_964345075.1 uncultured Bacteroidaceae bacterium
CCCAGCCCCACGCGAGCCGCGGTTGGCCGGGGCGGGTAGGAGGTCTACCAGTGTGTGGATGTGCGCGTGGCGACAACCTCGGGACTTGCCGCGACGCGGAGACATCACTACCATGGATGGTAACTACTGCGCAGATCAGCAAGCGCCATGCGTTCAGCCGACTTCTTCGAGACCCACCCCGTCTTCACCCACGAGGAGTTCGTGGCGGCGCGTGCGCCAATGGGCACGAGCAGGCGCACGGCCGACAACCTGCTCGCTCGGCATGTCTCCACCGGTCGGCTCCTCCGTGTGCGCCGCGGCCTCTACGCGAGCGTGCTCCGTGGCGTGGACCCCGACCGAGCGCCAGTCGATCCGTACCTCGTGGCCACCAAGCTTGCGCCCGACGCGACCCTCGCCTATCACGCAGCACTCCAGTTCCACGGCAAGACGTACTCGGTCTGGGGGCGCTTCCATTACCTGACGCGCCATCGGGCCAGGCCGTTCTCGTTCCGGGACATGGAGTTCGTGCCCGTCCAGGTTCCTCTCGCGCTACGCCGGCTGGCCGATCTCGGGGGTGGCGTCGTCGAGAAGCGACACGCCGGGGGGACGGTGCGCGTCACGACACACGAGCGAACACTGGTGGACGTGTTGGACGCGCCGAGCCGGGCCGGGGGTTGGGAGGAGATCTGGCGCTCCCTCGAGATGGTCGAGTTCTTCGACCTCGACGCCGTCGTCGACTACGCCCTCGAGCGCCCGGCCCTGACCGTGGCACGGGTCGGGTTCTTCTTGGAGCAGCACCGGGACACCTTGATGGTGGAGGACCGGTACCTCCAGGCGCTGCGCGCCAGGGCACCCGCTCAGCCCCGTTATCTGGACACCTCCCGTGAGCCTGGACGGCTCGTTTCGAAGTGGAACCTCGTCGTGCCCGAGCGTGTGCTCGACCGCACCTGGCAAGAGGTGGCTTGATGCTCACCCGGGCGCAACTGGAGCGTGAGGCGGCCGAGACGGGGTTCCGGGTCGAGATCCTGGAGAAGGTCATCCGCCTGATCGAGCTGCTCGATACCCTGCGGAGCCACCCCTTCCTCAAGCGACGCGTGGCCTTGAAGGGCGGGACCGCCCTCAACCTGTTCGTCTTCGACGTTCCGCGGCTGTCCGTGGACATCGACCTGAACTACGTGGGGGCCGCGGACCGCACGACGATGTTGGTCGACAGGCCCAAGGTGGAACAAGCGATCGCGGCCGTCTGCGGCCGTCTCGGTGTGGAGGTGAAGCGCGTTCCACGAGATCACGCGGGCGGGAAGTGGCGCTTGTCGTACACGACCATCGGCGGTCGGCCGGGCAATCTCGAGCTCGACGTGAACTTTATGTTGCGCACTCCGCTGTGGCCCCACGCGATCATCGGCTCGCGTCCCTTGGGGGCCTTCTCCGTCGCGCGCGTGCCCGTCCTCGACCCGCACGAGCTCGCCGCCGGGAAGTTGGCTGCCCTCTTCAGCCGAAACGCGAGCCGCGACCTGTTCGACGCACGGGAGCTGCTTCGGCGTGGTGACTTGGACCGAGCGAAGCTGCGGCTCGGCTTCGTCGTGTACGGCGGCATCAACCGCCGCGACTGGCGAGGAGTCAGCCTCGACGATGTGAAGGCAGATCCTGCCGAGGTCGATCGGCTACTGCTCCCCATGCTTCGGGGCGATGTCGCGCCCTCACGCGACACGATCGACGAGTGGGCGGCTCAGCTCGTCGACGACTGCAAGAACCTGCTCTCCATCGTGCTTCCCCTGGAGCCGACCGAGCGAGCGTTCCTCGAACGCCTCAATGATGGCGGCGAGATCGTTCCCGCGCTGGTGACTGCCGACACCCACATGCAGGACATTGTGCAGGGGCACCCCGGCCTGCGGTGGAAGGCACTCAACGTCAAGAAGCACCTCGGAGTCCGAGGGCGTGACGGCGACTGAGGCCGGACCGGACGGGATTCGAACTCGCCACGTTGGTTCAGGGCCAGGTTTCACGTGAACGCCGCGGGCGACCCCCTGTTGATCGAACCAGAAGAGCCAGCCGGAACAGCCTTCCCGACGGGCTCCCCGGAATGGTCGGCCTGGGCGAATGATTATCGAACTTTCTGGATCGATCCAGGGCCGGAGCGGTCGGAGGTGGAGGTCGCAGCCATGCTCGCTCGGATCGGCTGATCGACGGCCTCGGCGGCTTTCTCCGCTGCACGCACGTCCCCAGACAGCGCGACCCCTGCGGGTTGGTCTCCGGGCAGCGGTCCTCCCCCCTGCGGCAGTGTTCGGCCCTCGGTCCTTGACGGCCCGTTCTGGTCCTGTATATATTCAAATACTCATTTGAGTATAGGAGTAGTGCCTGCCCAAGACCGGACGCCAATTCAAAGACGCCGTCTACGGCCAGTTCGCCCGCATCGGGAAGGCGGTCTCCAGCCCCCGCCGACTCGAGCTGCTGGACCTGTTGGCCCAAGGCCCTCGCACGATCGAGGCCCTCGCCGAGTTGACCGGGCAGAGCCTCGCCAACACTTCGCACCACCTCAAGGTCCTGCGCGAGGCACGCCTGGTCGAGGGCACCAAGAGCGGCCTGTACGTCACCTGCCGGCTCGCTGGCGATGACGTGGCGACGTTCTGGCGTGCCCTGCGAGACCTCGGTGAGTCCCGCCTCGCCGAGGTGGAGGTCGTCACGCGGCAGTACCTGGAGGACCGGGGGCAGATGGAGCGGGTGCAGGCCGCGTCCCTCGTTGAGCGCGTGCGCGGGGGCGAGGTCACGGTGCTCGACGTCCGGCCGGTCGAAGAGTTTCGCGCGGGGCACATCGCGGGCGCGGTCAGTGTCCCGCTCGCCGAGCTCGAGCAGCGGATTGCAGGCCTTCCCCGAGACCGGGAGGTCGTGGCCTACTGCCGGGGGCCCTTCTGTGTGCTCGCGGTCGAGGCCGTGCGCCTCCTGCGCGAGAGGGGCTTCCAGGCCGCCTGGCTGGAGGACGGCGTGCCCGAGTGGCGGGCTCGCGGAAACCCCGTCGTGACCCAACACGACAAGGAGGCCTCGTGACCCACACGCTCTTCATCCTCAACGACCCGCCCTACGGCACCGAGCGCAGCTACAACGGACTACGCCTGGCGGGCTCCCTCGCCCGCCGTGAAGAGCAGGCGGTCCGCGTCTTCCTCATCGGGGACGCCGCGAGCTGCGCCAACGGCGGGCAGGTGGTCCCCAAGGGCTTCTACAACGTCGAGCTGATGCTCAAGGCCGTCGCCCGCCGCGGCGGTGAGATCGGCGTCTGCGGCACCTGCATGGACGCGCGCGGCATGACCGCCGAGGCGCTGGTGGAGGGCTGTAGCCGCAGCACGCTCGACGAGCTGACCGACTGGACGGCGTGGGCCGACAAGGTCGTGGTGTTCTGATGCCCGTCGCCGCCGAGCCGCTGCCCGCCGACGCCCTGGCGCGGTGGCGTGGACGCACGCTGGGAGCCATCACCGAGCAGACCGAGCGCGGGCTGGTGCTCGACCTGGCGGGGCCGCTGCGGGGCAGGGTCGTCCTGGACGCTGGATGCGGCGACGGCACCTACGGACTGGCGGCTGCCGAGCGGGGCGCTGCGGTGACCGGGGTCGATCTGTCCACGGCGATGCTCGACGCGGCCCGCACACGAGCCGGCCAGCTCGGTGTAGAGCTGGAGCTTGTGGAGGCCGACGTCCGGTCCCTGCCGCAGGCCGACGCCAGCTTCGACCTCGTCCTGGCCGTCACGGTGTTCTGCTTCATGGCCGACACCGATGCCGTGCAGGCGCTCCGCGAGCTCGGCCGGGTCCTCCGGCCTGGGGGGCGGCTCGTCGTCGGCGAGCTGGCCCCGTGGAACCTGTGGGCGGCCTCACGGCGCACCCGAGCCTTGCTCGGCTGGTCGCAGACCTGGAGAGGTGCCCACTTCCGCGGCCCGGCCGCCTTGGCCTCGCTCGTCGAGCACGCCGGCCTGGAGGTCGAGCGGGTCCGCGGCGCAGTCTTCTACCCGCCATTCGGTCTGGCGGCGCGCTTCGCGGCTCCCGTAGACCCTCTGGTGGGGCGGTTCACCACGGCGGGGGCTGCCTTCATCGCCCTGTCCGCCATCAAGCCCGATTCAGACACGGGAGACCGACCATGAGTGACAACAAGACCGTGCTGGTACTCGGCGGAGGTGTCGGGGGGCTCGTCACCGCCGTCGAGCTCCGAAAGAAGCTGCCAAGCCAGCACCGCGTGGTGCTCATCGACCGCGAGCCCGACCACGTCTTCGCGCCCTCGTTCCTGTGGCTGATGACCGGGCTGCGCAAGCCGGACAAGATCCGGCGACCGCTCGACCTGCTCGACAAGCAGGGCATCGAGGTGGTGCAGGGTGAGATCGAGAAGCTCGAGCCCGCCGAGCGGAAGGTCGTGGTCGATGGCCGGGCGCTGGCGGGCGACTACCTCGTGATCTCGCTGGGCGCGGACCTGGCGCCCGAGGCCATCGAGGGACTGGCAGAGGCGGGGCACAACCTCTACACGCTGGCGGGCGCGGAGAGTCTCCGAGACGCCCTGCGGGAGTTCCGCGCTGGCCAACTCGTCGTGCTCACCGCCGCGCCGGCCTACAAGTGCCCGGCCGCCCCGTACGAGGCGGCCATGCTGCTCGAGTACGACTGCCGCAAGCGGCGGGTCCGAGACGACGTGCAGATCGACCTCTACGCCGCCGAGCCTGGCCCGATGGGGGTCGCCGGCCCCGAGATCAGCGCAGCGGTCCGAGGCATGGTGGAGGCGAAGGGTGTCGGCTACCACCCGGGACACCAGGTGACCTCGGTGGACTCCGAAGCGCGAACGCTCACCTTCGCCGGCGGTTCGACCGTCGCGTTCGACTTGCTGGCCTACGTGCCCCCCCACCGCGCCCCTTCCGTCGTCCGCGAGGCGGGGCTGCTCGGCGAGAGCGGCTGGATCCCGGTCGACAGGCACACCCTGCAGACCGGGCACGAGGGCGTGTTCGCCATCGGCGACATCACGGGGATTCCCCTGGCGCTTGGAAAGCCGCTGCCGAAGGCGGGAGTGTTCGCCCACGGCCAAGCCGAGGTGGTGGCGAACAACATCGCGCACGCCATCACCGGCAAGGGCAAGCCCAAACGCTTCGAAGGGCACGGCGAGTGCTTCATCGAGACCGGCGACGGTCGCGCGGGCATGGGCCGGGGGAACTTCTACGCCGAGCCCCTGCCACAGGTGACGATGTACAACCCCGGCCGCCACTGGCATGCCGGGAAGGTCGCCTTCGAGAAGCACTGGCTGTGGCGGTGGATCTGACGGGAGCAGGCGATGTGTGAGCTCCTGGGCATGAGCGCCCGCCACGCGACGGACATCAACCACTCCCTTGCCTTGCTCCGGCCACGTGGCGGCGAGATCGGCCCCCACGCCGACGGGTGGGGGATCGCGTTCTATGAGGGGCGCGCGGCCAGGGTGTTCAAGGAGCCCATCCCGGCGTCGGAGAGCCGCTGCCTGGCCTTCATCGCCGAGTACGACTACCGCAGCACGATCGTGATCGGGCACATTCGCAAGGCCAACCCCCCGCGGTTCGGGCGAGCGTCGGCGAACACGCACCCCTTCCACCGGGAGCTCGGCGGCCGGTCCTGGGTGTTCGCCCACAACGGCAAGCTGCCCGGTATCGAGCATCCGCGCTTCGAGCCGCGGCGCTTCCAGCCCATCGGCGAGACCGACTCCGAGCGCGCGTTTTGCTTCCTGCTCGATCGGATCGCCGAGCGCTGGACCGGCGGCCCACCGCCCTCGGCGCCGGACCTGGAAGACATCCTGGAGGCGCCGGTGGCGAGCTTGTCCGCGCTCGGCGAGTTCAACATGCTGTTGTCCGAAGGCGTGCACCTGGTGGCCTACGCAAACACGCGGCTGAACGCCCTGACACGGCGCTGCATCGAGGAGGAGTGCCCCCAGGAGGTGGTGCTGCTGGCGACCGGCCCGTTGACGGGCGAGGCCTGGGAGCCGCTGCTCGCCGATCGGCTCCACGTCTTCCGTGACGCGCAGCGGGCGACTGCCACAACATCGTGATGGGTGTGGTCATGGAAGCTCCGCGTGTGGTCGGCGGTCGAGGTCGAGGCCATGCTCGCTCGCCTCGGCTGATCCCGCCCTCCGGTGGCCTTCACTGCGGCTCGCACGTTGCCGAGACAGCACGACCCCTGCGGGTTGGTCTCGGGGCAGCGGTCCTCGCCTCGACGACAGTGCTCGGTGATCACGTCCGGAATCGTCGATGCCCCGGTGCGCGCCACCTCCTCCTCGACGTCGGCGACGGAGTACGCAAAGCAGTAGCAGAGCGTGCGGTCCGGTGACTCTTCCTTCTGACCAATCCTCACCGGGGTCGCCCTTGGGAGAGCCCGCGCTGGTCGGTAGGGCATCCGGCGGAAATCGTGGCCACGAGCCCATGACGTGGCTACATCTACCTCCGATGCGCACCCTGGACGACCTCCCTAACGCCTTCACCTACGCCGCTGCACGTGACGCGGGCCTCTCCGATCGCCGCCTCCGCGCGCTTGTCGAAGACGGCACACTGGAGCGCCTGGGCCGGGGTACCTACCGGAAGGCGAACGCACCCCTCGCCGATGTCGACCTCATCGAGATCGCGCTCCGTGCCCCCGATGCCACGCTCTGCCTGACGTCTGCGCTCGCCCATCACGACCTGACCGACGCCATCCCCCCTGTGATCGAGATCGCTCTGCCGAGATCCCGGCGCCCGCCCAGCGTCGCGGCCCCAGTGAAGTGGCACCGCTTCCAGGAAGACACGTTCGCGCTGGGTCGCGAGCAGATCGCGGTGGACGAGGGGCTGGTCCTGGGCATCTACAGCGCCGAGCGTTCCATCATCGACGCATTTCGTCTTCGCCACCAGGAGGGCGAAGACGTGGCGGTGGAAGCTCTCAAGCGATGGCTCCGTCGACCGGGCGCAGTCCCAGCCCAGTTACTGCTGCTGGCCCGTTCCTTTCCAAAGGTCGAGCCCTCCTTGCTGCGCGCGCTACAGGTACTGCTGTGAGACGCCGCCCGACTCACGCCGACGTGGCCGGCGCCAGCTACCTCGCTCTCCGCAAGCTCGCGCGTGAACAGGGGCGCCCGACGGCGGAGCTCTTGCAGCTGTACGCCCTCGAGGGCTTCCTCGCGCGCCTTGCGCGCTCTCCTCATCGGGACCGGCTCGTGCTCAAGGGAGGGGTCCTGCTCGCCGCGTTCGATCTTCGCCGCCCCACCCGGGACATCGACTTCCTCGCCCTCGAAGTCGACAGCGAACCCACAGCCGTGGCGAAGCTCGTGGCCGAAATAGCGGGCATCGAGTTGGACGATGGCCTGGCGTTCCTAGTCGATACGCTCACCGCGTCGGTCATCCGCGACGACGACATCTACCCGGGGATCCGGGCCCGTCTCCAGGTCCAACTGGCGACGGCGAAGATGCGCTTCCAGGCGGACATCAACGTCGGCGACCCTGTCGTGCCTCGGGCGCTCACGACGGAGATCCCGACGCTCCTGCCCGGACAGCACCCCAACGTCCAAGTGCTCGCCTACCCGCGCACCATGGTCGTGGCCGAGAAGCTGGTGACGGCGCTGCAGCGCGGGCGGGCGAGCACCCGCTGGCGAGACTTCGCGGACCTGCATGTGATGCTGGATCAGGGTGACTTGGACGACGCTCAGGTGACGGCATCCATCGCCGCCGTGGCGCACCATCGGCAGGTCCCGCTCGCCTCGATCGGCGAGACGCTGGCGGGCATGTCGGAGGCGGCCCAGCCTCGATGGCAGGCATGGCTCGACAAGCACGGGATGGATGGCCGGGTTCCGCGCTCGTTCGCCGAGGTGCTGCGGGTGCTCGACACCAGAACGCGGGATTGGATCACCGCGGCAACCGAGGCGGATTCGAACTCCGATCCGCCTGATTGAACCGGGACGCTTCCCGGATACTCCGCGAGATCGGGCCGCGCCTGCCCATTCGCTCGAACTCGTCGGCGCCGAAAACGACCGTAGCCCCTGGGCATTCGTAGACACCCAGGGGCTCGCTGAAATGGTCGGGGTGGGCGAATGATTATCGAACTTTCTGGATCGATCCGGGACCGGGGTGGTCGGAGGTCGAGGTGGCGGCGATGCTGGAGCGGGCGGGGTGAATGGAGCTCATCGCTGCGGCGCCCCTGTCAGCGGGTGCGGCTCCTCTCATGTGACCTCCCTCAGGCCGCCCGCCGCAGGTCCACGAGTTCGCCCTCGTCGAACCTTGCTAGGTGGTTGCGCTCCAGCTCTCGCCGCGCGTGGAAGTGGAGGTAGGCGTCGAGGTGGCCGGATGCCCGCAGGGAGCGGAGCTTCAGCACGGCCTCCGCACCCGGCAGGCCCCAGCGCGCGCCGGTGATGTCCATGCGGTCGCGGACCAGGGACCGGCACGCGCCCTCGATGACGCCCGAGGCTGTCTTGTCCCGCCCAGCTGGCCCAGCTCCATCCCAGCGTAGATTCCCTGTA
>CAYFPS010000047.1:0-8235 GCA_964345075.1 uncultured Bacteroidaceae bacterium
CACGCCGTCCACGAGGACGGCCCCGATCTCGCTCCAGTCAACCTCCGGCCACAGGTAGTTCTCGCCAAAGGCCGGGATCTCCTCCGCCGATGTGGCGTTCTTGCCCGCAGGGAAGGGGGCCAGGATCAAGCGATGCCGCTCGTCGCCAGAGGTCTCGTCTTTGACCCGCTGCGCCCACCCAGCATGATGCTCTACCGAAACCAGGCTCTGCCCGGGGAGCAAGTGGTCGAGGAACCAGAGAGTTGAGCCGCCAGCTCCCCATTCCAACAAGGACATGCCCGGCGGCAAAGAAGACATGATGAAGCTGAGCTGGTTCTCGGCCATCAGGACCCGCCACCCTCGCGCTTGCGCCACAGCTAGACTCCGGAGAGAGCTTTCTTTCTCGCCAGGGCGACTCTCTCTCTCACGCAGCCCGGGCTCTGCGGCCCGTCAGGGCCAAGCACGACGATAGCAGCCTCGACCTTGGCGCACCGTGCTTTTCTCCACATGGACAGGTACAGCTCGGCCTCGTCTTCAGGCCATGCCCCGCTGGAGAGCAGCTCTCGGCGGGCGAAGAAGCTCCTGCCCAGCCCGTAGTACGGGTCTCCTCGCATGAGTTCTTCCTCGGTGAAGGGCCAGATCTGCCCACGGCGGTAGCCATGCTCTCCTTTCCCTTCGACCACGATGGAAGGCCAGAGCGCGTCGAGCCCTTCGAGCCATTCGGTCTTGACCTCTCTCAGTCCGCTGGGGAGCAGACGGTCCTGGCCTCCGAGGAGGAGGACCCAGTCGGCTGATGACCTGCGGACCAGCGTGTCCTTGGCTACGGCCCAGCCCTTTCTCGCCCTGTCGTCGTAGACCTGGAGCCCCACGGCTGCGAACGGCCCGGGGTCTACCCCCTCGATGCTGCCGAGACACCGCTCCGCGTCGGCGTACTCGGTCATGGTGACGAGGATGTCGAGCGACCTACCCACTGTTGTCGAGGATGGACTGCCTCGCGCACTCGATCATCCACATCAAGTCGGGCGCGTCCCCGTGGATAAAGGTCTGCCCTGGTCCACCACGCGCCTTCTCTCCCTTCTCCTTGATGAGGACGGCGACTGAACTGGACCTCGCGACCAGCTCCTCCCACAGCTCCTCTGTGGTGTAGAGCTTCAGCTCAGGGCAAGGCTCTTTCTCTGACATGGTGGGTACACGAACCGAGGCGGGGAAGAGAACGGCCCCACTTTACCCCGCCCCGGCCCGCGTGCCCGGCTAGAAAATCCAGCCGAGGAGGTCAGAGACGCCGAGGGCCTTCTCCGCGAAGACGCCGACGAAGAAGAAGATCAGGGACTCGGTCTTGTGCCGGGTGAAGACTCTAATCAGGCGTTCCTTCAGCGGACGGGGTGCTTCCATGGTTCTTCCTCTTGTGGATCTCGTTGTAGATGAGGTAGGCGGCCAAGCCCAAGGCTGCGTACCGCAGCCACGTCTTGATCTGCTCGTCGGCTCCGGTGGCCTTGACGAGTTCGGTCCCCAGAACGGCCTGGAGTTCTCCCCAGGTAACTTCATCGCCTGGATCTTTCTGGTCGGCTTCGGCAAAGGAGTCCTGGTAGAGCAGCTCTCCGGCGGCTACGCCCGTGGCGGCCCCAGCAGCGGCCCCGCCAGGGCCCGCCAGGGAGCCCACCGCTGCGCCCGTCGCTCCTCCTGCTCCGTGGAGAAGGGTCTGACACGCAGCGCCCAGGAGGGCCGCTAGAACGAGGCTGACGAAGACCCTCACTGTCGGCTCTCCAGCGCCTCGATCCGGGCACTGTGCTTCTCAAGGGCCTTGGTGACGGATTCGAGTCGCAGATCGTAGAGATCGCGCATGGCCCGGGCGTCCGATCCGGTGAACCGGTCGCCCATGCGGGTCTCGATGTTCTGGGTCAAGCCGGAAAGCTCCTGCTTCACGAGCGCAAGGTCTGTCCTCATTCTGGTCAGGGCCACCGACTGTGCCGTCAAGACAACCGTCAGGATGGAACCACCGATCCCCAAGATCCACTTCGCAAGCACACTAAGACCCATCTGGTTTTCTCTCAAGCTATGAGCAAGTCTGTCAACGTCGTCCTGGCTCAAACTCATTTCTTCACCCCCTCGGCCATGACCTTCATGGCGCTGCTCTTCGACCGACTGATGTACTTTCTTTCCAGGTCTCGCCACCCACTAAGCACCTTGCCCAGCTCCTTGTCCTCGTTCAGGATTTCGTTGATGGCCTCGGCTACCGCAGGGTCGAGGGCATCCCCAGGAATGAGCGACATGGTCTCCGGGTTGAACTTCAGATCGACCAGCTTCTCCGCGATGGCCTTCCCTGCGCCGGTGCGGCTCTTCCTCTCGAAGTCTTCTCGCAAGCTCTTCGTGGAGTAGTGGCGACCGAAGCCCATGAACTGGGCGAAAGCCTGGCCGGGCTTGCCGATCTCCGCCTCCCCGATGGGGTTGAAGATGGTGTCGGCCATGATCGAGACGCCCGACAGGTAAAGGGTGAAGATCCCAAAGCCCGTATAGCCGTCACCAACAACGCGGCCATGCTCGTCGATCCCGTAGTTCCAGAACGGCGTATCTCCAATGCCCTGCTCCACCAGTCTCCGCGCAAGAGCGGGGGCCATGTGGATCTTCTTGCTCGGGCCATCGGCCAGAGTCTGCGACAAGATCGGGACGACCGGGGCCGAGACACGACCGACCGAGTTCACCAGATCGTACCAGTCCTTGCGTCCGCGCAAGACCTGGACGGCATCAACCATGGGCTGTGCCCACTCTACCATCGCGCCCAGCTCGTCCGACATGAACCAGACGGTGCCCCGCTCCGCCCACGGAGGGTTCACGATGGTGTTGCCGATGGTCTGCCAGTCCTGCCGCTCCACCCCCTCGTCGTCGCTGAGGTAGCGCAGGAACTTCGACCAGATCATCGACTTCCCCGGGGCTTCCATCAGACGGTGGGCCTGGGCGATGCTGTTCTGCTTGGTGAAGTTGTAGAACAGCACCGGAATCCGCATCCACTTCCGCTCGTGCGGCTTCAGGTTGGAGTAGTCCCGCATCAGGAGCAGCATCCGGTCCACCGCAGCCCCAGGGGACATCCCCGCCTTCAGGTAGGTGTACGCCGCGAACCACCGGAAGTGGTTTTCCAGCGCCTCATTCGCCACCGGGCCGAAGGGGAAGATTGCTTCCAGCACGGTCGGGGGGCGGGCCGCAGCGTGGGGCGCAGCCTCCAGGCCGACCATCTCTCTCGGAGTCGGGAAGGACATGCCGCTCGTCCGCCGCGCCTCTTGCGAAGTTCGGGCGACCTGCCGCTCCATGGCCCCAACACGCGCCTCGCGAGTAGCACCTGTGGCGGATCTCATGCTCCGCTCGACGTCCACGCGCTGTGCGAAGGTCGTGATGCCACGGGCCTGCATCGCCTCGACGAAGTGGGCCGCAGGTACCGGGCCGCGCAGGGTGTCGATCATGCCCCGGCGACGGCGGACGATGCGCGAGAGATCCTTCAGCGCGTCCGGCGTGTAGAGCATCAGCGTACCGAGCTGGAGCAAGCTCTTGTAGCCGTCGAACAGGCTGTTCCGGCGACCGAAGGCGAAGCTCGGACGGTACGCCGTCACGTTGTGCTTGAAGATGATGTTCAAGCGGTTGAGGAAGGCGAAGCCAGCCCCGATCTCGACCAGCTTTCCGCCGTGAAGGATGCCCTCGTTCAGCATCGCCTTCATGGCGAGCCCGATCTCGACCGGGATGTAGGCGTTGGCGATGGTCTTCGCCCACTTCGTCGGACCACCCTCGTGCCAGCGGACCAGCATGGTCTCGCCCGGGGCCCGCTCCGCCTTGGCCGACCGACGCGCAGCCTCAACTCCGATGGACAGCTCCTCGCCACGGGCTCCCGTCGTCTTCAGCTTCGGGTCCGCCATGCGCCGAGCTTCTCTCGCGCTGTACCCGGCCTCTCGCGCCGCCTTGCGGATCTCGCTCGGAGTCGCGTCGGGCCCCAGCCCAAGCTCGTCCACCCTGCGGCGCAGTTCCTTCTGCGCCATCTCCGGGATCTCTGCCCGAAGCACGGTCCTGCCAGCCAGCTCGTCCGCCGCGTGTGCCGTCTCCCCGTCGAGGAACCGCCCCATCTTGGCATGGAGGGTCTTGCCGAAGACCTCAAGTTCCCCGGCGGGGACGGCCTTGAGGTTCGGGACACCGAAGGTCTCCAGAAGGAGAAGCTCTTGCTCAGCCCGGTCGATGCCCAGCTTGCTCAGGTCGGCACGGACACCCTGGATCCGCTCAAAGTCCTCAGCCGAGGGCCGTGACGACTCGGCGGGAGAGGAGCCGGGGATTTTTCTGCCGGGATCGGTGCGCTGGGCTCCTCGACGGGACCCAATGGACCGCGAGGCTTTGGGAAGCATGTGGTAGTACGCCTCCTCTCTGGCCGCGATCTGGGCGTACTTGATGATGGACTTGCGCTCAAGACCACGCAGGGTAGCCATGTGCTTGGCCCGCTTCGCCAACTTCTCGGCGGCTTGCTCGAAGGCAGGGCTGCTCAACATCTCGTCGAGCTGCGCCTTCAGCTCCTTGACGTACCTCTCGCGCTCGACAAGCCACACACTGGTGTAGGTCTGCCTGTGTCTGACCTCACCCAGCCTCTTCTTGGACTTCTCGACCTGCGACTTCAGGCGTTTCTCTTCTCCGACAGCCTGACCGAGACGCTTCTTGGCTTGTTCCAGCTCCCGCGTTCGCCGGTACACGAACGACCCGTGCGCCCGAACGATCTCGTCCTGTGCCTTGATCCCCTCCTCCAGGACACGGATCCGGTGGTGCGCGTTTACCCAGTCGGCCTTGGCTTTGATGTACCTGTGGACGAGGGCCTCGTTCTCCTCGAAGTACCCAGCAGCCACCCTCGCCTTGACGGGCTTGCGGGCTCTCTCCGCCGCGACGGCTCTCATGCCCGGGGCCGCGCCGCCCCGCAGCTTCCGCAGCTTGGCACGCTCGACTTCTCGCGACGCCTGCTTCTTGAAGTCCGAGTTGAGCTTCCGAGCGAGACCCGACTTCGCTTCGTTCAGCGTCTTGTAGGTCTCGATCACGCCGCCGTCAGGACCGAAGAGGTACCACCCCTTCGTCTTGTCCTGCCCGCCCGTGAACAGCTCCTTGCTCACCACCTCGTACTCGTCACCAGCAGAAGTTCGCACGGTATGACGGCCAGCTTGCTGGGTCTTCCACTTCTCCAGCTTGGGAGGACCCTCGGCGCGACGAGCGGGGCCGAGATAAGCTTCCTCGTCAGCGTACTCAGGCTGGAACCCATCGTCTGCGAGGCCGAGCTTCTCTTCCTTGGCCGCAACGCCCGGGTCGTCGAAGACGCGGGCGGGCGCTTCTCCGTAGATGGCCGGATCATCACCGATCACACGGGCAGCGATGTTCCCGGTGGCGTCGGGGTTGGCCCTGACGTAGACCTCGCCACCGAGGAGGAGCGTCAGCTCGTCGTTGTCGATGGTCCCACGGCCAGGGCCGACAAAGCCCTTCTCGCGCTCGGGAAGGTTGTGCCGCCTCACAGCCTCCCGGATCTCAGCCGCTGTCGAGTCCTCGTTGAGGCCGAGCTTTCTCAGGCGGCG
The DNA here is from genome assembly GCA_964345075.1 of uncultured Bacteroidaceae bacterium. Taxonomy (GTDB): domain Bacteria; phylum CAIWAD01; class CAIWAD01; order CAIWAD01; family CAIWAD01; genus CAYFPS01. The sequence continues at coordinate 5,556 of CAYFPS010000047.1, forward strand.
GAGCCTTTCCGCAGGAGTCAGCTTGTTGTAGACCTTGTCGAAGACGATGAGGCTGTCGATGTGGTTCGGGTTGAGTTCGCTCTCGATCAGCTCTTCGCGCAGCCGATCCACCTCATCCCCGAGTTGTCGCCGCGTCTTTTCTGCGTTCTTTAGCTGACGGCGACCCTCATCGAGCCCCCTCCGCTCGGTCTCGTACGAGCCCTCGGCAGACTTCAGGGTCTTCTTGGCCGAGTTGACCGCCTTCTCCTTGGACGCAAGCGGGCCGTCGATCCCCACGAACTGGTTGAGGTGATCCTTCAGGGTGGCGAGGTGCCCCTTCTCCTCGGCCACGAGGTTGGCGTAGTGGAGCGGCTCACCGCCCTTCCGTGCGGCCTCCCTCTCTCCCAACTTGATCTCAGCCCGGACGCGACGGATGTCCGCAGCGACGTCCCGCACCGCCTCCCGCAAGCTCGGAGGCATGATCTTGTCGAGGTCGTTGGCCTGCTTCGACGCGGCAAGGGCCAGGAACTCGTCAGACTCCGGGAGGGCCTTGACGAGGTCTTCTGCGCTGTGGATCGTCGCCATGTTGAAGCCGAGCTTCATCTTCAGCGCGAGGAACTCGCGGCGCAGGTCCTTGTACCTGCTGTTCTTCAGCATCTTCGCCGTGCGCTCCCCGATCTCACCGAGCTTCGCGAGAACACGGGCTCCCTCGGCTGCGCTTGCCTCGACGCCGAGACGCGAGAGCTTCCTGGAGTTCGACACGGAGTCCAGGATCTCGACGAACGCCTCGTGCCCCCGGACACGGGGCACCCCGACATGGGCCGTCACCGCATCGACGAGGTTGGCTCGGATCGAGGTCTCGAAGTAGTCGTGGAGGCGGTGGTAGAGGAGCTGGGCAGAGTCGCGGATCGGGTCCAGGCCAGCAATCTCGGCATCCCAGACGGTTGCCGGGCCCCAGCGGCGTCGAGCAGCGTCACCTGGCTTTGCCCCCAGGCCAGCGTCCGCGACCTTCTGCGCGATGTTCTCGGCCACATCCTCCAGGGTCTTCGACTTGTCCAGGATGTTCCTGACCATGTCTCGGTTGAGGAAGACATGGCTCATGTAGTTGTCCAGCAGGCCGCCGCCAGAGTAGAACAGGCCACGGGCCGCCATGTCGCTCGCGATAGCGTCCTGGATGTTGCGGATCTGCGTCACGAGGGGCTGGTATTCCTCCAGCACCTTCTTCGTTCTCGCGATCTCGCTCTCAGCCGCATCCTTGAGCCTCGTGCTGCGAAGGTAGGCGAGCTGCTCGTCAACCGTCTTGCCGCCCTCAATCGCATCCGTGAGGATGTTCCGGATCTCCTCCGGAATGATCTTCTTGTTCTTGCCTCCGAGGGTGAAGAGGTCGCCAATGATGCCGTCCACCTTCTGCGAGGTCGAGGCCAGCGTCCTGGTGTAGACGTTCTTGTACAGGTGGCGGACGATCCAGGGGACCTCGACCACCCGTGTACCCTTCTTGGTGAACGACCCACCGGTCAGCGCGGGCGGGATGCCGAGGCGACCGACCTCTTCGCCAGTCTCCACGACCCAGTACCGGGTCGATCCCATGCCAGCGAGGATGCGGTGCCACCCGTTCGCCATGCGCTCGACGCCCTTGTCGAGCTTCAGGGTCTTCCAGGGATCGGTTCCCAGGTAGGCCGAGACGTTCCTGTAGTTCTCAGCCATGGCGTCCAGGGTCTTCGAGACAATACCCTTGTTGTGAAGCAGCGGGATCTGGACACCGCCGAAGAACAGGCCCTTGCCGTGGTCGAAGGCCCGCTTCACCGTCTGCGCCGCAAACTGGTCGCCGAGGTTTGCGCCAGCCTTCCATCCGAAGGTGACGGGCGCGACATCGAGGACCTGTTGGGCTCTCGGGAGAGCCTCCTTCATAAACTCTGCGGTCACTGCCCGCTCGGCAGAGGCTACGTCCTGCCCCGTCTCCGCCGCGATGCGGGCGGCCTTGCCCCACTCGTCCATCAGGCCGGGGGGCTGGGCCATGCGGAGCATGTTGTGGACGACGGAGAGCGATTCTCCGCTCTTGCTCATCTCCGCCAGGATGTCCTGGGCGAACCTCGGGTTCTCCCGGATTCTGGAGACGATGTGCCTCGCCACCTCTTTGCCGCCGTCACCGAAGTGCTTGCCGATGACTCGCTGGATGCCATCCATCACGGCGATGGCTTCCTCGCCCATGCGGGCTCCGTCATCGAAGTGTTCGACCCGTTTGATCTTGCCCAGGCGTCGGCCCGTCGTGGTCCTGGACAGGCGGCGGCCCTGAGCCACGTCCTTCAGGATCGTCTCCATGCCGTCGAGCCCGAACCGAGTGACCTCGGACAGCTCGCCAAGCTCGGAGACGCCCTTCATCAGGTTGCGCTCCATCTTGGAGACATTCCCCGCGACGGTTCCAGCCGACCCGAACGAGACCCAGTTCAGCGGGTCGACAACCAGCTCGGTGATGAAGGCACCCGTTTTCACGGCTCCCCGGTACATCTTCCTGTCCGGGTCAGATCCGACCAACCACGATTCCACGAGGACGTCCATCAGGTACTCGTGGTCTCCATGCCAGTCGTAGGTGACCTCGGCCACGTCAGCGACAGCGTTCAGGATGTTCCCGGGACCCCGCGTCTTGTCGAGGATCGCCACCGGCTTGGCGTAGATCCGGTCACCGGGGTCGGGGAACGAGATC
>CAYFPS010000048.1:0-7209 GCA_964345075.1 uncultured Bacteroidaceae bacterium
AGGCTCGCCCAGCAGGGCCTCCACGCGCCCGAAGACCTCCGGTTTCAACAGGATCCTGGCGAGGTCGGTGTGCACCTCGACGAAGTCCTCGACCCGGATCAGGACCCGTGCGTCCTCGTCGAGCACGCTGCTCTCGTAGTACCGCCCCTCGCGCGCCCCGCGGGGCCCGCTGGCCTGCATTGCATCGAGACGCGCCGCGATCCGCCCGACCTCGTCGGCCGTGAGCAACCCTCTCCCACCTTCTGCTCGTAGGCGGCGTAGTAATCGGCATAGGGCTTGAGCAGGACGATGCCCTGGGCGTCCTTGTTGCCGAACAGGGCGATGGCGTCGTTGGTCGCTTGCTCGAGGTCCCGGAAGCTGACGATGTTGCCGTAGACCTTCACGGAGTTGAGGATACGGTTCGTGCGGGAGTAGGCCTGGATGAGCCCATGCGACCGCAGGTTCTTGTCCACCCACAGCGTGTTCAAGGTCGTGGCGTCGAACCCGGTGAGGAACATGTTGACCACCACCACCAGGTCGAGCTCCCGGTTCTTCAGCCGCAGCGACAGGTCCTTGTAGTAGTTCTGGAACCTGTCGCCCGACGTGTCGTAGCTGGTCCCGAACAGGGCGTTGTAGTCCTCGATGGCCGCGTCCAGGAAGTCCCGCGAACCCTGGTCCAGCCCGTCGGTTTCGAAGCCTTCCTCGGGGAGTAGACCGTCGTCCTCGTCCTCGTTGGGGGCGAAGCTGTAGATCAGGCCGACTCGTAGCCGTTGGGCCTCGGGAAGCTCCTCCTGTTGGCGTCTGAACTCGGCGTAGTAGCGCTTCGCTGCGTCGATTGAGGCGGTGGCCAGGATGGAGTTGAAGCCCACCAGGCGCCGCGACACCCGCTCCTCGGTGGTCTTGCCCTTGCTCCGGACGACCTCGGTAATGTTGGCCAGCACCCGGTGCTTGTAGGTCCCACTTCGCCGGGTCTTCTGGTCGAAGTGCTTGCGGATGTACCCCACGACCTGCGACACGCGCTCAGGAGCCAGCAGCGCCCGCTCAGTGTCGATGGCCGACACCTTCTTGTCGGCGACGCCTTCGGGGAGCTTGACCGTGTTCACGTAGTCGATGCGGAACGGCAGCACGTTCTTGTCGGTGATGGCGTCCACGATGGTGTACGTGTGCAGCTTGTCGCCGAACGCCTGCTCGGTCGTGCGTAGCTGCGGGTTGCCGCCCGACCTGGAGTTCTCTGCGAAGATCGGCGTGCCGGTGAAGCCAAACAGGTTGTACCCCTTGAACGCCTTGGTGATGGCCGTGTGCATGTCGCCGAACTGGGACCGGTGGCATTCGTCGAAGATGATGACGATGTGTCCTTGATAGACGGCGTGGTCCTTGTTGCCCGCGATGAACGTAGCGAGCTTCTGGATCGTCGTGACGATGATCCTGGCGCCCTTGTCACCAAGCTGCTTCTTGAGGACCGCGGTGGACGTGTTCGAGTTCGCCGCGCCCTTCTCGAAGCGGTCGTACTCGAGCATGGTCTGGTAGTCGAGGTCCTTCCGGTCGACTACGAACAGCACCTTGCCCACCCCCTCCAGCCGCGACGCGATCTGCGCGGTCTTGAAGCTCGTGAGCGTCTTGCCCGAGCCGGTGGTGTGCCAGATGTACCCGCCCGCCGCGACGGTCCCGAGCGTCCTGTTGTTCTGGGCGATCTCGATTCTGTTGAGGATGCGCTCGGTGGCCACGATCTGGTAGGGCCGCATGACGAGCAGCATCCGGTCTGCGGTGAGAACGCAGTACCGGGTCAGCACGGCCAGGAGGGTGTGCTTGGCAAAGAAGGTCCTGGTGAAGCCCACCAGTCCCTGGATGGGCCGGTTGGTGGCATCGGCCCACCAGGACGTGAACTCGAACGAGTTCGACGTCACCCGCATGCCCCTTCTGCCCTGCGCCTCCTTCAGATGCTGCCTGCGGGTGGTGTTGCTGTAGTACTTGGTGAGGGTGCCGTTGCTGATCACGAAGATCTGGACGTAGTCGTACAGGCCGGAGCCCGCCCAGAAGCTGTCGCGCTGGTAGCGTCGGATCTGGTTGAACGCCTCGCGAATGTCCACCCCACGGCGCTTCAGCTCGATGTGGACGAGCGGCAGGCCGTTCACCAGCACCGTCACGTCGTAGCGGTTGCTGCGCCTGGCGCCGCCCTGGCCCTGCCCGATCTCGTACTGGTTGATGACCTGGAGGCTGTTGTTGTGGATGTGGGTGCGATCGATCAGCTTGACGTTCTGCGTCGATCCGTCGTCGCGCTTGAGCAACTGGACCGGATCCTCCTGGATGCGGCGGGTCTTGTCCTCGGCCGTGTCGTTGCGACCGGCGATCCGCTCCGAGAAGAAGCGCTCCCACTCGTCGTCGGAGAAGGTGATGCCGTTGAGGGCCTCGAGCTGAACGCGCAGGTTGGCGATGAGCTGGTCTTCGGACGAGATGCGCAGGTACTCGTAGGCCTGCGTCTGGAGGCGCCCGATGAAGTCTCGTTCGAGCTCCGCCTCGGACTGGTGGCCCTCGGCAGCGAGCGGCTCAGGGATGTACTGAGCGACAACCGTGCTCTCGGGGCCGACCGCGATGGGCTCGTAGCGGCGTCCCGGCGCCTCCATCACTTGACCTCCTGGAAGGTGAGCAGCTTGTCGCGATAGTACTGATACTGCTGCCGACGAGCTCGAATCTCTGCTGGAAGCCCAACGGACAGGTCATTCACGAGAGTGTCGAACTTGTCCAGCACCGAGACGATTCGGGCCTGCTCGTCAGGCGACGGTACGGGCACGCGAATCCGCTCGAGCCCGCCTGGTAGCAATGTCTTCACCTTCGTCCGAACGATGTGCTTCGCTTTCGCGGCGAGGTACTGCGCCGTCTGCATGTAGTAGGACAAGTACACGGGGTTTACGGACGAGCGAACGATGTAGCAGTGGTCGTGCACCGCCACGTCCTCATCCCCCAACCATGCCACCGCCTTGCCGACATCCGGGACCGTCTCGCCCACATCGGTGAGTACGACATCGCCCTTCTGCGCGAAACGCAGCGTGGAGGCGAGATCGCCACGGACGCGGGAGACCGTGGACGCTGCTGCTGTGCCGTAGTCGGTGTAGATCTCGCCGTAGTGGATACACCCGACACCGCCAGTCTCGACGTAGTCGGCTTTGGTGAAGCGCTTCCCGCGGATGACCTCGCCCAGGTCCCCAATCTTGACCCACTTGACGTCCGCATCGTCGGGAGAGTCCATCATCAAGTCGCGGTAGTAGGAGTACTGGTTACGGCGAGCTTCCAGCTCCGCTTCCAGCTCCGCTTCCAGCTCCGCTTCCAGCGCAGCGAAGAGGTCCAGGATCCGCGCAATCTCCCGCTGGACGGGGAGAGGCGGGAGAGGGATCCTGATCTTCGCCAGCCCCCGCGCTGACAGCCGTTTCACCTTTGCTCGTGCGACGTGCCTGTTCTTCTGGGCGTGAAAGCCCGCGGCTTGCATCGCGTACGCGATGTACTTCGGGTCCTGCCCGTGGCAGAACGCGAAGCAGTCGTCATGAAAGGCCACATCCTCCGACCCGAGCCAGGCGACCGCCTTCCCGACTTCCTCGACGGTCTCGCCGACCCCTGCGACCACGACATCACTGTGGCTCGCGAACCTCAACTGCCCCCGCAGTTCCGCGCGCACATGCGAGGCCGCCGACACGGCCCATGTGCCGTAGTGCGTGTAGATCTCGCCATAGTGGATGCTCGGCAGACCGGCGTCGACGACGTCCTTCTTCGTGAATCGGCGGCCGCGAGTAAACCGGCCGATGTTGCCCAATTCCTTGAACGTCACTCCATCCGGGCAGTGCTGCGAGATCAGCTCGTGGAGGCGGCTCACGCGGCACCTTCGAGGTCCGCAACGATGGCATCGATCTGGGAGCGCAGGTCGGACTGGCGGGCAACGATTCCGGCGATCTCCGCGTTGAGCGCCTCGATGTCGATCGGCTCACTCGTGTCCTCTTCCTCGACGTACGAGGTCACCGAGATGTTGTACGCGTTCTCGGCGATGGCGCTGTGAGGAACCAGTCGGGCGAAGTGCTTGACGTTCTTCCGCGCCACGTAGGCGTCGAGCACCCTCTGTTGGTGGGCGGGGGTGAGGTGGTTCTTGTTGCCGCTGCGCGTGAACTCGGCCGAGGCGTCGATGAACAGCACAGCGTTGTCGCTCTTGGACTTCTTGAGGACTATGACGCACGTAGCGATGGTGGTCCCGAAGAACAGGTCGGGCGGGAGTTGGATCACGCAGTCCACGAAGTTGTTGTCGACCAGGTACTTCCGGATCTTCTGCTCGGCACCGCTCCGGTAGAGCACGCCGGGAAACTCGACGATGGCCGCCGTGCCGTTCACGGCGAGCCAGGAGAGGATGTGCATCGTGAACGCCAGATCGGCCTTCGACTTGGGGGCGAGCACGCCAGCAGGTGAGAATCGCGGGTCGTTGATCAGCGTGGCGTTCGCATTCCCTTCCCACTTGGTCGAGTACGGGGGGTTGCTGACGATGGCCTCGAAGGGCTCGTCGTCCCAGTGCTTCGGGTCGATCAGCGTGTCGCCGTGCGCCATGTCGAACTTCTCGAAGTTGACGTCGTGCAGGAACATGTTGATGCGCGCCAGGTTGTAGGTGGTCAGGTTGATCTCCTGACCGAAGAAGCCCTGCCGAACGTTCTCCTTGCCGAGCACCTTCGCGAACTTCAACAGGAGCGACCCCGAGCCACAGGCCGGGTCGTAGACCTTGTTCACCTCGGTCTTCCCGACCACTGCGATTCGGGCCAGGAGCTCACTCACCTCCTGCGGCGTGAAGAACTCCCCGCCGGACTTGCCCGCACTCGAGGCGTACATGGTCATGAGGAACTCGTAGGCGTCGCCGAATGCGTCGATGCTGTTGTCGGCGAAGTCGCCCAGGTTCAGGTCGCCGATGGCGTCCAACAGCTTCACCAGCCGTTCGTTGCGCTTGGCGACCGTGGGGCCGAGCTTCTGGCTGTTGACGTCCAGATCGTCGAACAAGCCCTTCAGATCGTCTTCGCTGTCGGTGCCGACGGCGGATCCCTCGATGTTCCTGAAAACCCTCTCCAACGTCATGTTGAGGTCTTCGTCCCTCGGTGCCTGCTCGCGGACGTTGGCGAAGAGCTCGGAGGGGAGGATGTAGAACCCCTTCTCCGCGACCGTCTCCTTGCGCCCGAACTCGGCCTGGGCGTCAGTGAGCTTGGAGTAGTCAAAGCACTTGTGCCCGGCCGCGCGCTCCTGGTCGTTGATGTACGCCGTCAGGTTCTCGGAGATGAAGCGGTAGAAAAGGGTCCCGAGCACGTACGACTTGAAGTCCCAGCCATCGACCGACCCGCGTAGGTCGTTGGCGATGCGCCAGATGGTCTTGTGGAGTTCAGCGCGCTGGGAGTCTCGGGTCGGGGGCATGGGTCTCGCTTCGTCTCATCGAGGAGGGCTTCGCCTCGAGCGGCAGTCTATGACTTCGGGCCTGTGCGTGCGACCAGCTCAGGGGACCGGGGGCGACCGGGGATGGTCGATACCACATGCTTCTGGACGGCCCGTGGACAGGGGTTGTGGGCAGGCCAGACCCGGCCTTGCTCGGCGCCCGGCCTGCCCCCCTTCTGGACAGCGGCTGGCGCCTACTCCTCGGCCGCCTCGCCGTCGTCCGGCGAGTCCACGTCGGCGAAGGGCGCGATCCCGTCCTCCCACGCCCACTGCGCCAGCAGGTTGAAGTAGCGCATCAGGTTGTGGAAGGACTCGATAGCATCCTCGCGCGAGATCTCGTGGCCCGCGTACGGGCTCAGGACGCGCTGGAAGTCCTCGATGGTCTTCTCGGACGGGGTGACGTCGGGCACGAACACGGGCGGTCTGCGGTTCTTGGGCATGTGGCCTCCTTGTCGCCGGTCAGTCGGCGTGGCGGAGGTCTACGCCAGGGTGTCGTCAGGCAGCTTCTTGCGCCCGGACGGGCCACTCTCCCGCCTCGCGCAGCCGGCGCCGCAGCGTGGAGCGGCTGACCTTCAGGATGGTGGCGACCTCCTTCAGCGACCGCCCCTCCCGCAGCAACGCCACCGCCGGCCGCAGGTCGAGCTCCACCTTCGGCCGCCCGCAGTGCTTCCCCGCCGCCTGCGCCCGGCGCACACCGGCGACCACCCGCTCGCGGATCAAGGACCGCTCCAGCTCAGCCACGGCCCCGAGAATCTGCAGGGTGAACCGCCCGGCCGGCGTGGTGGTGTCCACGTGCGCATCCCGCACCGACACCAGGCCCACGCCCCAGGCGTTCAGCGAGTCCCCGATCTGCAGAAGATGAGCGACCGAGCGCGCCAGCCTGTCCAGCTTCCAGATGGCCACCAGGTCGAAGCGCCCCTCGCGGGCTTGGGCGAGCATCCGGTCGAGCTCGGGCCGCGCGGTCTTCGCACCCGACACGCCCTCGTCGCAGAACACCTCGGCCACCGACCACCCACGCTGCGCGGCGACCTGGCGCAGCTCGTCGAGCTGGAGCCCCACGTCCTGGCCGTTGAGCGTGGACACGCGGGCGTAGAGCGCGGCGCGGAGCGGTCGGTTGGTCACGGGGCACCTCCAGGTGCGCGTCGGTCCAGGGCGCCCTGGACGAGTCCGCGCAGGCGGTCGCGGTGCCGGGCGAGGAAGGCGTCGAGGTAGTCGGGATCGACGCCGGCTGGCGGACGGGCGCGCATTGCGGAGACCGCGGCAGCCAGGACCCGATCGGCCGGTGGCTCCGCCGTGCAGCTCGGGCAGCTCCGCCCGGACGAGGCGCGGACCTCGGCGCTTCGGGCCAGGGCTTCGGCGAGCTCGGCGCGGGCCTCGGCGAGGGCGGCCTCCAGACGGGCGACCTTCGTCGTGGCTCGACGTCCACCCTTCACGGCGGCGCGGGCGCGCTCGAGCTGGCGCTCCAGCCGGGTGATCTGCCTCTGCTCGTGGCTGGGCTTGAGCTTCAGGCGCAGCACCTTGGTCACCATGACGGCGATCGCGGGCAGCAGGTGCCCGGTCGCGTGCCCGAGGTCCTCCCTCGCCGCCACGAACTCCTCCGAGTGGCCCTCGCCCATGCGGCCATCGAGATGCGTGAGCTCGTGGCAGGCGACGCCGTGCAGGTACGCGGCGATGGCGAGCGGGCGCTGCTTGTGGGCCTTGACGACCTGGTCCAGCCGATCGGGGTGGAGGTAGACGACGGCCGAGCCCCGTGCCGTGGCGGTGGTCAGCCCGAGCAGCTCGTCGTCG
>CAYFPS010000049.1:0-7139 GCA_964345075.1 uncultured Bacteroidaceae bacterium
CTCAAGGCTGCAATTGGAATTGAACCTCCCCCTGAGAAAGGATCTACAACAAGGGGTGCGTCCCCTTCATGCGCTGCAGCAACAAGCCCACGGCTAATTCGTAAACAAGTGTCGTCTGAAGCTGCTGCCCAGCCAGAAATGTCGCCAATAAACTTTAGCAAGGTGGCGCGGAGAGCCTTGTCGCCATTAGTGTTACCGCCAATCAAACTCAGTAGATCGCGCGCCTTGCTTTTAAATGCTTCTGGACAATTGGCATCACAGGGATCAGGAAGCAATAAGGCCATAAGCATCGCTCTTGAGGAAGCGAGTGGTCGTGCGGCTGGCCAGATGTGGACTTTTGGGATGTGGCCTCGTCGCGATTCTTTTTCCTTTGCGGCGTGCTTGCTTACTTCGGCAATGGGAAAGTCAACCTCGGCAAGGCGCTTGCAGGCTTTCGGGATCATGGGTTCTCCAAAGTGTGACGCAGCTGCTTAGTTCCCATAAGGCATTCCCGGCGTATCGCGGACCTGCATGGGCTGGGTCATGGCGTCAACTTTCAAGTAGTAGTGCTGCACCTTTGTGACTTCGTTCCATTCGTGCTGGGCCGGATCGAGAATCGGCTCCTGGAGCACGGGTGCATCACCGCAGTTGGTCACAATGTACAACCAGTAACAGTCACGACGGTCCTCGGCAACACGTCGTTCATTGGGAGTCAGGAGGATCGTACCCGACTTTGCGGACAATCCCTTGACCTCAATCAATCGCATTTCGCCGGATCTGGGATCCAGGCTGGTGATGTCATAGCCCAGGTTCTTCGCACTGACGTCTTCAACCTGGCATCCTCTCGCCTGCTCGTGATCCATCACCACCTTCATGGCAATGGCTTCTGTTTCCAGGTTCTGGCGCAAGTGCGCGACTTCGCTGGAGCCTCGATCCGGATGCGGCAGGACAAGGGCACTGGTCAGGCGCTCGACTCCCTGCAGGGATAGGGCGCGCTGCCTGCGCAGATCTTCGCGCCGCTGCTCGCGACGCCCAAGCAGTTCCGCATGACGGCTTTCCGCCTGTGCAAACCGCCCTTCTGCGCCCTGTTTCCCCGCTTCGACATCCACTGCCGCGCGGCCAAGATCATCGTCCGCTCGCTGCAACAGCTCCGTCAGGGACAGTTCCACATGGGCGGCAATCCGGTCGACTTCTTCGACACGTTCCTGGCGGTTCTTGTCAAGGAAAGGACCAAAGACCTGCTCCTGGAGCCAGTCAAGCGGCTCGGCAGCAGTGGCGATCTCCGGAAGGGATTCAGGCAAGGGAGCGGGGGCGAAGTTGCCCAATGCACTGGCCTCGCGTAGCTGTGGATTTCCATCAATGGTATTCTCCACGGCAAACATGCCTTCGTGGACAACTTGGCCAATACCATCCACCACGCGAGCCCGATAGAAATCGATGCGGGCTGGTGTTTCATGGGCAATGGAATAGAAGCAGGCACCGTCAGCAAAGGAATCTTCGGCGCGTGCACGTGTGTGACGGCGAACGGACTCAAACAGGGGATGCCCAGGCGTCACCCATTCCAGGTTGTGGCGCTCGGCAGTGTCTCGATCCGTTGAACAGCGGGGGTAGCGACTGGCAAGTGCGGGTAGTTTCCAGTCACCCTCGCGCTCGTAACGGCGCAGCAGCGCAGGTGTGCGTTCCGGCTCGAAGGTATGCGGCAGATCGCCCACACGCTTCAGACGAATCGGGACGTAGGTCGCCGCCTCCAGCATGAAGCGGGCGATGCTTTCAGGAACAAGACGACGCTCCTTGGCGCGTGCACGACGCTCAATCAACATCTCCAGATTCAGCTTCTTGGCCGCCAAGCCCTCCAAAGCATTCTGGCAGATGTTGCGGAAGCGATCTTCATCGACGTCATTGAGCAGCCGTTCTTCAAGATCCGCATCACCAAGCTTGCCCGCGTAGTAGTCACGCAGCACACGCTCGACGTGTGACGAAGGCAGGATCTCTCCCACAACATTGAAGACGGCATCGTCATCCAGTGCATCACGGATTTCCTGGAGCTTGTCCAGCAGGCGCTGCAGCACACGGCCTTCAATGGTGTTGGTCGCCACGAAGTTGAAGATCAAGCAGTCCTTCAGCTGGCCGTAGCGATGAATACGGCCCATCCGCTGCTCCAGACGGTTCGGGTTCCAAGGGATGTCGTAGTTGAAGAGAATGTTGCAGCACTGCAGGTTGATGCCCTCGCCTGCCGCTTCCGTAGCGACCAGAATCTGGATCTCGCCGTCGCGGAATTGCTGCTCCGTGAAAATGCGGGTCCCAGGCTCATCACGTGATCCAGGCTTCATTCCGCCATGGATCACGCCAACCCGAAATCCCCATGCTTCCAGCTTTTCGACCAGGTAGTCCAGTGTGTCCTTGAACTCGGTAAACAGCAGCAGACGACGGTCCTTGTGATCGTAGAAGCCTTCGCTTCGCAGCAGTGCTTCCAACTTGCCCAGCTTGGCCTCGGCCCCACTTGCCTCAACCGCCTTGGCCTGCTCGGCGAAAACCCGAAGTTCATCGATTTCCGCTTGAATGCTTTCTGCGTTTCCTGCCAGGGTAACCGCTTCCAGCATTCGTTCGAAACGCTCCCGATCTCCCTCTTCCATTTCTTCCAGTTCTTCCCAGTCGGGCAGATTCGGTGGCGCTGCCAGAACCATTTCCTGGGCCTGCGATAGCCCACGCTCCAGCCGATTGGCGCGGTTTTCCAAACTACGTCTCATAGCACGGGTACTGGAGGCAAGACGGCGCTGATACAGGGCCATCAGGAAGCCAACAGCTCGGGCGCTCTGCCGCTTGACGAAGCGCGTGATCTCGCGGTAGAGTTCGAACTCGTCGCCTTCAATCGGAAAGTCCACGGTGTGAGGAATGCGCTTGGTGAAGAGCTTGCGTGCTTCCCATGTGCCGTCTTCGTTACGGTCTGGGAAGTAGACCATCGCCTCCTTCGTGCGCCGAAGATAGAAGGGCGCACGTTGTTGGGTCATGGCTTGCCGAATCGACCGCACATCCGCGTATACATCGCGATCCAGCAACTGGAGGAAAAGGGTGAAGTTCTCCGGATCGCCACGATGGGGTGTGGCAGTCATGAGGAGGAAATGATCGGACGTGTCGCGCAGCAGTTCACCCAGCTTGTAGCGCAGGCTTTTGTGTGATTCATCGCGGGCCGACATGCGGTGGGCTTCGTCGACAATCACCAGATCCCAGTGGACTTGCCGTAGGCCGGGTAGGATCTCGTCGCGCTTGGCCAGGTCGAGAGAGGTGATCACCTTCTTCTGCTTGATCCATTGGTTGACACCGAATTGATCGCGCAGGTCGCCGCCCTTCATCACCAGGAATTCTTCGTCGAACTTTTCCTTCAATTCGCGCTGCCACTGGAAGGCAAGGTTGGCCGGGGCAACCACCAGGATGCGCTCCGCAAGCCCACGAAGTTGCAGTTCCCGTATCAGCAGGCCTGCCATGATGGTCTTGCCCGCGCCCGCATCATCGGCCAGGAGGAAGCGCACCCGTGCGAGCTTCAGCAGATGGTCGTATACGGCCTCAAGCTGGTGAGGAAGCGGATCTACGCGGGAAATAGACAAGCCGAAGTAAGGATCAAACTCCCAGGCGATGCCAAGCGCGTAGGCCTGCAGCCCAAGGCGCAGCAACTTGCCATCACCCGAGTAGGCGAAGCCAGGTTCCTGGATTGTCAGGGTTTGAAGATCTTCCTGGGTCAAAGTGACTTTGCGAAAACGCTCGGACTTCAAGCCAACCAGACCAACCGACCATGCGCCCCCGACAGCCTGGCGAACCGTTTCCACGCGCATGGATTCATCGAACAATGGACCGCTAAGGATCTGGCCTTCCTGAAGATGCTGCGAGTTGTTCATTGCGGTGGATCCAAGCTGACAGGAACAAGACCAGGCTGCCATGGACAACAGGTCTGATTCCCATTGGTTGCTTTGGGCAGGTGTATTGCAGCCCAAGATTATAGTATACGGCATTCCAAGATCGTTCTCCACGGAGGAACGCTGCAAGGGATCAAGAAATGTGCCCTGATTGGATCACATCATTCATCACAATCCGCAGCTTCCCCACTTCCATGTCCTGGTGGAAGTGGCCACAGTACCAGCTGTCGTACGTCAGCAGATCATGGAAGCGGTTCAGCATCCTGCAAGTAGGATCCTTCTTCTTCAGCGGATCCACCCATTCCAGAAGTTGTAAGTAGTGTAGTGGCGCGGTGTGTGACAATCTGATCTACTTCGCCTTCTTCTTCCTCACTGGCTTGAACATGACATTGTTGTAACGCCCTTCAATGCCCTCCAGACGAATGAATGTCACCCAGCCACCCTCATCGACAACTTCCGCAATTGTATACTTCTCGCCTGCAACAAGCTTTCCTCGGGGATCATCGCCGTGCCCCCATTCAGCTTGAACCTTGTCGTAGCCGTTGAACTTGACCTTGTCACCAACCCGCATCACTACCTCCTTGGTGCTTTGTCCTATTCCCCGTGGGCCTGGTTCGAAATGCGCTTGACAAACTTGAACCGGCCTGCGGAGATGTCTCACAGTGAGTACCTATTCCTGCCAATGCCTCTCGCACTCAGCGCGCGAAGATCACGATTCACGGTGCGAACATCTACTGCGCAGCCAGCCTTTTGCAGAGCAGTATGCACGTCCCTGGTAGTGAACTCCTTGTCGTTGAACTCGCGTCGTATCCATTTCAGGCGATCACTTGTGCATGACAAATCCAGCGTACGTGTGTCTGGCTTCTCCATCGATTGGATCAGATTCTTGATGAAGGCGACCTTCGACGTCAAGATGGGAAGCACCGCATTGAGATCCTCGTCGACAACATGCAGCCGCCCCTGCAGGCGTGCATGTGCAGTAACCAGTTTGCTGGCAGAATCGGATTGCCGTCTCAGGAAATCACTTAGAATTGGGTGCTCAATCTTGGCGATCAGCTTTTCAATCGCTTCGTGAATCTTTGTATTCATCTCTGCCTGGATCACCACGCTCTCGTGCTGGTCTGCCAGGTAGGCAATCGCCACTTTCATGTTGCGAAGCTCGAGGGACCGAAGCTCATCCGGACGAACAGCTTCGTCATTCACAATGACATCATGCTTCGCCTTTTCCTTGTCCACTTCACGCTGCCTGGCTGGGTCGCGCTTGATCTCGAGGATGAAATCAAACCGGCTCAGGGTGTGCAGCTTCATCCCGATGTCATCGAGTTCCGATGCAGGCGCTTTGCCAGGGTTCAGATCCGATTGGCGGTTGAGGTCGAGGTGGACGGCGGTTCGTGCTCGCTGCTTGGATTGTGCAGCATCTCCGGCAAGCAACACACCCTCTTGCATCACATGAGAAAGAACCTGGAGGACGCCCTGTTTGTCCTTGACACCATGAAAATCCTGGATGATGAACACGCCGCCGTCCGCTGCCGGGATCAAGCCAGGCTGCGACACAAAGCCTTCCTTCGTTCGGGTCGTTGCTGAGTGAATTCCTGCAATGCTCAGTTTCTCGGATTGTGCTTCGCTTGAGACCGGCTGAAGCAGCTTGGCGGCGGAAGCGAGCAGACTCTTGCCGATTCCTGGAGATCCGATGATCAAGGAGTGCACTCGACCAGCATTCCCACCCACGTTCCCGAAGGCCAGCGATTGCAGAATGGCAGCATCTAGCCCCAGTTTAAGTTCCGGGAATCTGTCAATTCCTACGATCGCAAGCTGTTCGACCAGCCATTCCCTGACGAAGGACAACCGGTTTGGATGGGATTCCAGCATGGCTTCAGCCTCGGCAATCTCCTCGGCAGTGGCTTGAATCCGCTGCAGGACCGTGTCGACCTCCTGCAGTTCGTGAACATGCATGGCGGGCTGCAAACACCACTGCTTGCTACGCTTGATGGGAATCGTCGCGGGAAAGCCGCGCACTTCCAGCAGACAGCCAGTTTCCAGGGAGCGCTTTAGTAAGTGGAAGTCGTCGTTGGCCGGTATGGGAATGCAGGGGAGATGACACTGTCCATGTGCATCCAGCTCAACATCCACGATGCTTATTCCAGACGATGCCAGGTATTCGGGGATGTAGGGGTGTGAGATCTGCTTGACGCGGGCGCAGAATCGAACCGATTGGTACGGTTGCCCATGAAATGGGTTCGCAGTGTGCGGAAGGAAGTCGACATCGCCCCATGCCTGCCGCAGCGGAAACAGGGAATCGACCTTTTTCAGGTACATGGCCATGTGGACCTGAAAGCGCGTTCCAGACGCCTTGTAGCTGTTCTCCACAATCTGGCGGAGGAGGAGATCCAATGAAGGAGCAGTTTTCATGATTGTCAGAACCTAGTTGTCGCTTTGTCGTTTTGTCGCATTTGGCGACGACTCGCTGCCATCGATCTTGATGACCTTGTTCATCACCATGCAAAACTTTCCAATCTCCAGGTCCTCGTGGAAATGACCGAAGAACCATTGCTCGAAGCTGAGCATGTCGTGGTAGCGGTTGAGCCAGGTGACTGTGGGCTCAAACTTGCGTTCCGGCTTGACCCATTCGATCAGCCGCAGGCAAGCTAGGGGGGCAGTATGCGTGACCACAAGGTCTACCTTCCAGTCAACGGCAATCAGCGCGTCTAGCCCCTGTTCGAACTCTTCCTTGCTGGGCACTTCCTCTGGCCACCAGCCTTCACCTAGTTTCCGATTTCGGCTATTGGTTTCTTTGTCGGTTGACTGCGCACCCCCAAAGGTGAAGACCTTCTTCCCACAGATCGTGTACACACGCCCACGCCGTAGATGATAGACGTTGTCACACGCGACTCCAACATCTGCTCCGAACATCTGCTTGCTCTGCAGATCTGCCAGGCGCCAGTGATCGTCATGATTGCCGTCTATGAACAAGACTGTGCAGGCTAGTTGTGAAACCCAATCTCGGAATTCGATGGTGTAGTCCTGGTACCAGAACACACCGCTATCACCAGCAATGATCAGGTAGTCGTCTTTGGTTAGGTACTTCTTGTTTCGCCCGTGCCAGCGTCGCAGGGCAATGGCATCGCCATTGTCGTTCGCGTGTGTGTCGCCCGTGATATAGATGGCCATGTTTCCTCCTGGTAGTGAATGCAAGGTACACAGAGCTGGACCCCATTCTTTGGACAGTTTTGCGGCGTAGTTAAGGTGGAATCC
>CAYFPS010000050.1:0-6252 GCA_964345075.1 uncultured Bacteroidaceae bacterium
CCCTTTGGCTGAGGCATGATTTCATGATCTGCGCGCTTCCTGGTGATAACTGCAGTCATTAAATCTGTCAATCGGAATTGACGGATTGGACGTAGGAAGAGTTGGACCAGCGGCGGAGCAGAACCGCTGATGGTTGAAGCAGCACGGGGTTTTCTTCCGACCACTGGTCGGACCACTGGTCGGACCACACCCCCCTGCCCCCCCCTGCCACAGCCCCCGTCCCCTGCTGTCAATATGACACGGTACTGACAGTTCATAATCCTGCATCAATCGTCCTGCACATTAGATAAATCATCATATATCACTGATAGACAATAGCATTGCGCAAATTCGCGAAACTGGCATTCATCTTGCATTAGGTCACCGAATGAAAGCAAAAGACAACAGATAAGGAGAAATCATGGGCAAGATCATCGGCATCGACCTGGGCACCACCAACAGCTGTGTGGCTGTTGTTGAAGGTGGCAAGCCGGTTGTTATCACCAATACCGAGGGCGGCCGCACAACCCCGAGCATCGTGGCCTTCACCAAGACCGGCGAGCGCCTCGTGGGTGCACCGGCCAAGCGTCAGGCTGTGACCAATCCGGTCAACACCATTTTCTCGATCAAGCGCTTCATGGGTCGCAAGTTCGACGAAGTTGGCAACGAGATCAGCGAAGTCCCCTACAAGGTCATCAAGGGCGAAGGAGGCGTTGCCCGCGTTGAGATTGACGGCAAGGAATATGCTCCGCCGGAGATCAGTGCCATGGTGCTGCAGAAGCTGAAGCAGTCGGCCGAGGAATTTCTTGGTACCGCCGTGACCGATGCCGTGATCACGGTGCCGGCCTACTTCAATGATGCCCAGCGCCAGGCTACCAAGGAAGCTGGCGAAATCGCCGGCCTGAACGTTCGCCGCATCGTCAATGAGCCGACCGCGGCCGCCATGGCTTACGGCCTGGAGAAGGAAGAGGACGAGATCATCGCTGTCTATGACCTGGGTGGCGGTACCTTTGACATTTCGATTCTGGACATCGGCGGCGGCACCTTCGAAGTGCTGGCCACCAACGGCGATACCCATCTGGGTGGCGATGACTTCGATCAGAAGCTGATCGACTACCTGGCCGACGAATTCCACAAGGCCGAAGGCGTGGACCTGCGCAAGGACCCGATGGCCCTGCAGCGCCTGAAGGACGCCGCGGAGAAGGCCAAGATCGAGCTTTCCAGTGGCCAGCAGGCGCAGATCAACCTGCCCTATGTCACGGCCACGGCAGAAGGCCCCAAGCACCTGGAAATGAGCATCAGCCGCGCCCGCTTTGAATCGCTGGTGGATGACCTGATTCGCCGTTCGATCGAGCCCTGCAGGAAGGCCCTGGCCGATGCCGGCAAGTCCACATCGGAAATCAAGGAAGTCATCCTGGTGGGTGGTTCCACCCGTGTTCCGGCCGTGCAGGAAGCCGTCAAGGCCTTCTTTG
This sequence comes from uncultured Bacteroidaceae bacterium, assembly GCA_964345075.1. Lineage (GTDB taxonomy): Bacteria > CAIWAD01 > CAIWAD01 > CAIWAD01 > CAIWAD01 > CAYFPS01. Next base: position 1,452 of record CAYFPS010000050.1, read on the forward strand.
GCAAGGAGCCGCACCGCGGTGTGAATCCGGACGAAGTTGTGGCCCTGGGCGCCGCCATTCAGGCCGGCATCATGGGCGGCGAGATGGGCGACAAGGAAATGGTCCTGCTGGATGTCACCCCGCTGTCGCTGGGCATCGAGACCATGGGAAGCGTGATGACCGTGCTGATCGAGCGCAACACGACCATTCCCACCACCAAGAGCCAGGTCTTCTCGACGGCCGCCGACAACCAGCCGCAGGTGGATATTCGCGTGCTGCAGGGCGAGCGCCCCATGGCCAACGACAACAAGCAGCTGAGCAACTTCCAGCTGGACGGCATTCCACCCGCACCGCGCGGCGTGCCGCAGATTGAGGTTTCCTTTGACATCGATGCCAACGGCATTCTCAATGTGCGCGCCAAGGACAAGGCCACCAACAAGGAGCAGTCGATCAAGATCACCGGCTCCTCAGGCCTTTCCGACGAAGAAGTCGAGCGCATGAAGAAGGACGCCGAAGCCCATGCGGACGAGGACGCCAAGCGCAAGGAAGCCGTTGAGCTGAAGAATTCGGCCGATCAGAAGGTCTTCCAGACGAAGAAGCAGATGGTAGAGCTGAAGGAGCAGCTGTCTGACGAAGATCGCGCCAAGCTGGAAGAAGTCAACAGCAAGCTCGAAGAAGCCATCAAGAGCGAGGACCTGGACCAGATTCGCAGTGCCAGTGAGGCCCACGATGCCACCTGGCAGGCCATCTCGCAGGAGCTTTACCAGAAGGCGCAGGCCGCTCAGGGAGCGGGCGCGGACCCGACAGGCGGAGCCGGCTTTGCTGGCGGAGCCGCTCAGGATGCCTCGGCTGGCGCCCAGGACGATGGCGCTGTGGACGCGGACTTCGAGGTTGTCGACGAGGACAAGAAGAAGTAATCCCGCGCAGTTTCAGGCTTTACAGGGCGCTTCCTTTTGGGAGCGCCCTTTTTTGTCATCTCCCTGCCTTTTCCTTTCTATCTTCAAAAGATCCAAATCTTGCGAGCACTGCCATGCTTATCCTTCTGCTCTTCAGCTTCCTGGCTCCGTCAGCACTTCAGGCTGCCTGCACCGACTGGTCTGCCTACTCATCACCCATGGAACATGCGGAAATGGAAGGCGTCATGGCCCTGGCCTCGTGGCAGGACATGCTGCTGGTGGCAGATCAGGATCAGCTTTACCTGACGGAGGTTGCTGCTGATGGCAGCCTGCTTGTTCAGGCGAGCGCGACCCTTCCTTTCAGTCCTTTTGGCATGCAGGTCTCGGCCAATCTGGCCTGTGTCTGGGGCGCTCAGTCGCTGCTGGCCTTCGATCTGGGGCCGCAGTCCCTGGAGGAGCGCTTCAGTCTGACAATCAGTGAAGGCTGGATCTATCAGGCCGCCTGGCGCGATCCCTGGCTCTACCTCGGCACCCACGACTCGGGCCTGTGGTGGTTTGACACCCGGATGCTGGTCTATGACACATCCGAAGGGGCTGAAGTGCAGCTGCTGGGCGATCTGTCCTTCTTTGGCGCGGTGGCCGAGTGGCAGGGCTACCTGATTAACAGCTATGGCAGCTTTCAAGTGCTTGATCCTGTGGATCCGCTTGCTCCGCTGCTCGTCGGCGAGGCGGCCTATCAGGCAGCGGGAAGCGTTGGCTGTGGAGTCGCTATCAGTGAAGATCGTGCAGGGGTTGTGCTGGACGATGGCTATTCGCTGGCCTTGATCGACCTTTCCGAGCCTGCCGCCCCCACGCTGCTGGCAGGCTCTGAGATCGAATGGGGCGGAATGTGGGACACCTTCAACGATTACCGGCTCTGCCTCTTCAATAATGAAATCCTCCTGGGCAATCTTTCGCTGGGAGTCCAGTCCTTCAGTCCATCAGCCAACGGATCCCTCATCCTCTGCGGACAGATCATGGAGCCGCCACCCTGGACTGAGCAAAGCCACATTGCCATGGCAGGCGGACGAGTCTTCCATTTGGCCGAAGATCTCGTGCTGCGAAGCCTGCCCCTTTTTCCACCGGTTGAAGCACTTAACCTGCGCCTCAGGGCTTCTGGTTCAGGCATTCTGCTGGAATGGGATGAAAACCCTGCCGCGGAAACCAGCATCTATTTTTGTGATACAAGCGATATGGAGAATGGTGAAGAGTGGATCGGCACGACCAGCGAAAATTCCTGGTTGGATGAGGGCGCTCTGGCAAGGGGCAGGGGCTTCTACCGGCTGCGATACGGCCGGCCTTGATCGACCACTGATCACACGAGAGATCCAACCAAACTTGCATTCTCCCTTGCCGCGTGCTTCCTTGTTGGCCGAAGGGAGATCACCATGTCCGTGCTTTACATCGTTTTGCCCATGGCGCTGCTGATTGCCGCGGGCATGCTCTGGGCCTTTATCCGCAGCGTGAAGCAGGGCCAGTTTGATGATCTGGAAACCCCCGCCTGGCGCGTCCTGTTTGATGACGAACCGGTGGACAAGCCCGAATCCGGCGAGCAGCTGCCCCCTGAGCCGCCTGCAAATCCCTGATTCTGCCTGAATTTGCTTCCCCCATTTGATTCTTGTCATTGAAGAGCCTGAGTTCAATCGCGAACTTGCAGGCTTGAACGCTGTTTCGATACAGAATAAAAGGAGCATTCCCGTGGCAAAAGCCAAGGCACATCAAGTCACGCTGATTCAGGGTGACGGCATCGGTCCGGAAGTGACGGGCGCGGCCCGCAAGGTTCTGGCAGCCGCCGGAGTGGAAATCGAGTGGGAGCTGATGCCGGCCGGTGCCGCCGCAGCGGAAACCCACGGCAACACGCTGCCCGAAGAAACCCTCGAAAGCATTCGCAAGAACAAGGTCGCCCTGAAGGGTCCGCTGACCACGCCGATTGGCGGCGGCTTTCGCAGCGTGAATGTCGCCCTGCGCAAGGAGCTGGACCTTTACGCCAATGTTCGCCCCGTGCGCAGCAGCCTGGGCGTGACCGAACATCACAAGCCGATCAACCTGGTGCTGTTCCGCGAAAACACGGAAGACCTTTACGCCGGTCTGGAGCAGGACATCGCGCCGGGCGTGGCCCAGTCTTTGAAGATCATCACTGCCAAGGCTTCGGAGCGCATTGCCCGCGCGGCCTTCGAATGGGCCGTGAAGTCCGGCAGGACGCTCGTTCACGCCGTGCACAAGGCCAACATCATGAAGAAGTCCGACGGCCTCTTTCTGGAAAGCGTGCGCAAGGTCGCGGCCAATTATCCCGGCATTCAGCTGAAGGAAATCATCGTAGACAACTGCGCCATGCAAATGGTGATGCGGCCCGAGCAGTTTGATGTGGTGGTGCTGGGCAACCTTTACGGCGACATCATCAGTGATCTCTGCGCCGGGCTGGTGGGCGGTCTGGGCGTTGTGCCCGGTGCCAATATCGGTGACGATTGTGCGGTGTTCGAATCCGTGCATGGCAGCGCGCCGGACATCGCAGGCAGGGGCGTGGCCAATCCCATTGCCACAATTCTTTCCGGCAACATGATGCTGCGCCATCTGGGCGAGAACCGCGCGGCCGACCGTATTCAGGCGGCCATGACGCTCTTCCTTGCCGACAAGAACGACCTGACGCCGGATCTGGGCGGACATGCCACCACCGATCAGCTGGTGGACGGCATCATTCGCAAGATTCAGCTGCTCAAATAGCACGGACATTCCAAAGGAGAGGAGACCCTCGAATGCCGAAGATCAATTACGCCACCGAAGTGACCGCCGAGATGAAGGAAGCCCGCAAGGACTATCTGGACCGCCATACGCCCCATGTTGTCGCGCCTGCCAGCGTGAAGAAGGGTGAGGCCTTTGCCGTGACAGTCAAGATGGGCCAGGACTATGTGCATCCCGATGTGGATGATCATCACATTCAGCGCATGCAGCTTTTCAATGGCGATCGCCTTCTGGCCACGGCCGTCTATGAGCCCGGTGCCTTTACCAGCGGCGCTGAGGAAGCCAAGGGCTTCAGCCAGGTGGTTTTCCAGATTGCGCTGGAGAAGCCCGGTCGCCTGACAGCCATGAGCTACTGCACCCAGCATGGGCTGTGGATGAGCGAGGAAGTCAGCGTGGTGGTTGACTGAGTGCAAACAGTCGTTAGGTGTTAGGCGTTAGTCGTCAGCTCATAGTGCATAGCCAATAGCTCATAGCTCGTAGTGAAGAGGACGATCGGCTATGAGCCATTAGCTATCAGCTCTTCAGCTGAAGTGTCAGGAATCCTTGACGACCGGGCCCTTCGGTGCCAGACACGTGTCTGGCACGTGCCTGACACTTTTCATACGCGAAATCATAACACAACTACGAATAGTCACCAGTTACCAGCTTCCAGTTGCCAGTAAAGCAGGTTGCTGGAAACTGGCTACTGGTTACTGGTTACTGGCATCTGGCATCTGGCTACTGGCCTGCTGACGACTTATTCAGCCTAACGCCTGACGCCTAACGCCTGTCATCCCCGCGAAAGCGGGGACAGCAATCATCAATCTGCAATCAGCCCTTCTTCTCGTCCTTCGCCATTCGTAATTCGTCATTTCTTCACCACCTGTTCACCCCGCCCAATCCTGAACAACTTCCTCGCCTGCATCTCTTAAAACCATTCGCTAAGTCATTGATATTCAATAATGCGAAAATTGTCATGATTTTTGCATGGAGATGGATTGTAGCTGATGGACTGAAGAAGTCCCCAGTTACCAGCTACCAGTCAGAGCTTTGCTGGCTACTGGTTGCTGGCCTACCCGCTCTGCGTGCCGGAAAATCGGCACTTGATCGGGTAGGAGCCGTGCCGATGGGTCGGCACTTCGCCAGGGGCCATTTGCCGACTGCGTCGA
>CAYFPS010000051.1:0-5925 GCA_964345075.1 uncultured Bacteroidaceae bacterium
TACTGTCCGATATTTGGGGTCCAGCTCTGTGTAATCCTTGAACGGAAAAGGTGGATGCCAGCTGAACTCAAACCCCACACGCCTAAAACACTTCGCTAGCGCTCGCCGAGTGGTTGAAAGCGCCGACCGAGCCCCTCCCATCCCCTTGCGAATTCCTACCTTGAGCCCTTTCCAGAGAGGGAGCATCACATGGCCGGCGGCATCACTATTCGGCAGGCGAAGCAGGACCCCGCACTGCGCGGGACGAGCATCATTCTCAAGGGCTGGGTGCGCACCAACCGCGCCGGCAAGCATGTCAGTTTTATCGAGTTGAACGACGGCTCCACGCTCAAGGGGCTGCAGATTGTCTACGCGGCGGACCAGCTGGGCAACTACGAAGAGGTGGGGCGCTGGCTGACGGGCAGCTGCGTGGAGGCGGTAGGCACGCTGGTGGAAAGCCAGGGCCAGGGGCAGGACGTGGAGCTGCAGGCTTCGCGTATCACGCTGCTGGGCGCGTGTGACGACAGCTTCCCGCTGCAGAAGAAGCGTCACAGCTTCGAGTACCTGCGCACCATCGCGCATCTGCGGCCGCGCACCAACACCTACGGCGCCGTGTTCCGCGTGCGCAACCGCATTGCCAGCGCGATTCACCGCTTCTTCCAGGAGCGCGGCTTCCTGTGGGTGCACACGCCCATCATTACGGGCAGCGACGCGGAGGGCGCGGGCGAGATGTTCCGTGTGACAACGCTGCCGCCCGAGAATCCGCCAAAGCGTGATACAGGTGAGGTCAACTGGGAAGAGGATTTCTTTGGCCGTCAGACCAACCTGACCGTCTCTGGTCAGCTTTCGGGCGAGATGTTCGCGCTGGCCCTGTCGAACATTTACACCTTTGGCCCGACCTTTCGCGCGGAAAACTCCAACACCACCCGGCACGCCAGCGAGTTCTGGATGATCGAGCCGGAGATGGCTTTTTACGATTTGAAGGACAACTGCCAGCTGGCCCAGGACTTCATGCAGTTCATCTTCCGTGATGTGCTGGAGAATTGTCAGGAAGACATGGCCTTCTTCAACCAGTGGGTGCAGAAGGGCCTGATCGAGCGCCTCGAGCTGGTGGCCTCGAGCGACTTCGAGACGCTGACTTACACCGAGGCTGTATCACGGCTGGAGAAGTCCGGCGAGAACTTCGAGCATCAGCCGGGCTGGGGCCGCGACCTGCAGACCGAGCATGAGCGCTGGCTGACCGAAAAGCATGTGGGCCGGCCGGTCTTTGTGGTGGACTACCCGAAGGACATCAAGGCCTTCTACATGCGGCAGAATGACGATGGCAAGACCGTTGCCGCCGTGGACCTGCTGGTGCCGGGCGTGGGTGAGATCATTGGCGGTAGCCAGCGTGAAGAGCGCCTGGATGTGCTTGTATCACGCATCAAGGAAATGGGCCTGGAAGAACAGGATTACTGGTGGTATCTGGACAGCCGCCGCTACGGCAGCGCGCCTCACGCCGGTTTCGGTCTGGGCTTCGAGCGCGCCATCATGTATGTCACGGGCATGGAAAACATTCGTGACGTCATCCCCTTCCCCCGTACACCGGACAATTGCGACTTCTAACCAAGCCAGGAAAAGGATGAGACAGAAATGGAAAGCATGCTGCGCGAACAACTGAAGCACACACTCAACACGGTTGAACTTGAACTGCCCGGCGAGAGGCAAATTGGCAAGGTGCGGGAATCCTGGGCCACGGGAGGCCGCCGCCTGATTGTCACCACGGATCGCGTCAGCGCCTTCGACCGCGTGCTGGGAACCATTCCCTTCAAGGGGCAGGTGCTCAATCAGCTCGCGCTTTTCTGGTTTGGCGAGTGCCAAGACATTGTGCCCAACCATGTGATCAGTTCACCCGATCCCAACGCGATCATCGTCAAGGACCTTGAGCCGATCATGGTTGAAGTGGTCGTTCGCGGCTACATCACCGGTAACACATCAACCAGCGCCTGGACGCATTATGCCAAGGGAGTGCGTGATTTCTGTGGCAACCTCCTGCCCGATGGGCTGAAGAAGGACCAGAAGCTCGCCGCCCCGATTGTAACACCCTCCACCAAGGCCGAGCAGGGCGAACACGACGAGAGTGTATCACCGGAGGAGATTGTCCGGCGCGGTGTTGTCACACGGGAAGTGATGGACGAGCTTTCCCGCATTTCGCTGGCCTTGTTCGAGCGCGGCACGAATGTCGCAGCAAAGCAGGGCATCATTCTGGTGGACACCAAGTACGAGTTCGGCATGCGTGACGGGCAGATTGTCCTGATGGACGAGATCCATACGCCGGATTCCAGCCGCTTCTGGTATGCGGACACGTATGATGAGCTTTTTGCCCAGGGCAAGGAGCAGCGCCGCATCGACAAGGATCACCTGCGGACCTGGTTGGCCGCTCAGGGCTTCACGGGGGACGGCGAACTGCCGGTCATCACCGATGAAGTTCGCGTCAGCGCCGCCGCCAAGTACATCGAGGCCTTTGAGGCGATAACCGGCACGGCCTTCAGCTGCGAAGCGGGTGATGTCAACAGCAGGCTGAAGGCCAATATCAGCGCCTACTGATTTCCACCAGCACTCCTTGCAATCACGCGAAAGTGAGCTTGACTTTGCGTGACACGCGCGGTCCAGGTTGTGCCGTTCAGGCTGCCTGTTTGCGTGATGTCCTGCCAGGGCTCTCCGGCTGTATCACGGCCATCCACGCGGTAGTTCGAGGCGCCGTCGACTTCATTCCAGTTTAGCGTCACCCAGCCCTGCGCGTAGGCAATCTGCAGCAGCGGCGCGTCCAGCTCGGCCTGTCCACTGAACACTACCGCCTGAAAACCGCCCGCCGGCAGGAGGAAGCTCGCATCAACGATGGTGGCCTCCGGCGTGTTCAACACCTGCTGGAGGATGGCGCCACTTACACTCACATTGACCAGCCCGGGCTGCAGGCGTGCTACAATGCGGGCCTCAGGAAAGTCCACGGCATAGTTGTTGTCCACCGTGGCTTCCAGCGAAGTGGCCGTGCCGTCATTGGGAGCATTCCAGATGGTGCGCAGGGGATTGCCTTCACAGGCGTAGAGGGTTTCCAGCGGCTGCAGGCCTTCAGGCGTGACACGAATCAGGCGGAAGGCGCAGGCACCGTCGGTGCATTGATCCGTCTCCAGCGACCAGGGCGGCCCGGCCAGACTTCCCTGATTGCTGTGGCCGTGTCCCCACAGGGACAGCTCGATATCGTTTGCCGCCAGGTCCAGCTGATTGGCGAAATCGTAATGATGAAAGAGCACGCGGTGCTGTCCGGCCCCGGCCTGAGCAAAGGCCTCGTCCAGCCAGACGAGCTGGGCATCGGTGTAGCTTGTATTACCGTAGATCTCGCTTCTGAAGCCATCGTAGTTGTCATAGGCTTCAAGCCCCACCAGAAAGAGATTGCCGTGGCTGAAGAAATAGTCCTGCGTGCGGGCAGGTGCGCCAGCCGGGGGATTGTCCAGACGGGGCCAGCCAAAGAAGCGCCACCAGTCCCGGCGTGATGTGCCCTGGGCAGGCGGCGTGTCATTCCAGCCACCGATGTCGTGATTGCCGGCGGTCAGATAGACGGGCACCTCGCATTCTGCCAGCAGGCGCTGGGCGCGCGTGTAGTAGCGGGCCTCCAGAAAATCCTCGAGCTCGCCTTCGTTGATCAGGTCACCGGTCAGAAGCAGGAAGGCTGGCTGTATCACGGCCAGATCCGCAAAGACGGCCCTCAAATCCGCCATGGAGGAGGAGTCTTCCAGCGCGCCCTCTTCATAGTAGTAGGAATGCGTGGGCAGGTGCGTGTCGGTCACATGGGCGATGTAATACGACTCGGGCAGAGCTTCCATCAGTTTTACTGCGTGCCAGCTTGTATCACATTCCGCCTGGCTGCAGTTCAGCTCCAGATCGGCCAGCCCCGTCCAGCCCCCCGTTGGTGTGCTGAAGGCAAGCCGCCACCATGTTTCGTCCGGATCATAGTCTGCACTTAGCAGGTCCAGCTCGTGACGCAAGCCCTCGCGCAGAAGTGCAGCCGTCCAGCCAGCGGCATCGGGCGCTGCATCGGCCCAGACTTCCAGCACTTCACCCTGTGATACAATCGATGGGATGTTCAAAAGTGGGCGCATGATCAGGGTCAGGGTATCACCAATCGCCTCCGGCGTGCGCGCCACTTGCAGGGCCGCGCCACTCAGCTGTTCAAAGGGAAGGCCACCCAGCAGGCCATCCAGCAGCTCAATTCGGCCTTCACCCGGCGCAAGCCCGGTTAACTGAAGGCCCACCAGTGCGCCTTCGCCAATCAAGGGGTTCGCCGCTTCCAGGCTGATCGAGTACATGCCCGCGCCCGAGCTCTCCAACACGGGCGAAAGGCCGGCGCTCAGGCTGCCTTCTGTAATCAACCCATCAAGCGCAACCAGCTCCGCTGGCAAACTGAAGGAGAGGCTGTAGCTGCTGACTGCGTCCTCCGCGTCAAGCGGATTGACATTCAGCCAGCAGTTCGCGCTCTCCTGAAGGCGCATGCTGGTTTCACTTGCCGCCAGCCAGCGATCGACTTCGACTTCCACAAGGTCAACGACAGTTCGAGGATTGAGGGCATGGTTCGAATACTGGTAGTCGATAATTCCCGTGATACGCGCGAAGCTCTGCCCCACAAAGGGCGTGATGCCCGCATCGCCCAGGCTGAAGAAGGCGTCGTCCACTTCAGCGCTACCCGAAGCATCATCAACCCACCACTGCTGGTAGTTGTCCCAGGGTTGTGATACAACCACATCCTCCACGCTGACCAGCACTTCTTCCCAGGCCTCGTCGCCGATTTGTGCCGTGCTGATCAGTGCAGCTTCGGGAATGGGCTGACCGGTAGCCAGCAGCTGATAGTCGGTCACGGGGCTGATCTCGGTCTGGCCGTAATACTCAAAGACCGTGCCGGTGATTTCCAGCAGATCGCCCAGTTGGGGTTGAATGCTGCTGTCCCAGATAAGGATGCCGTTCCACGCGCCCGGGCCATCCTGCAGAAAGAAGCGACTCGTGTAGTAGCCGGTTGCCGTAACTACACCTGTAATGGTCACCGTCTCGCCTTCCATGTCCGAAGGCCAGGTGCCCGCCGGGCCGGGATCGCTGCTTTGCTGTACATCATATATGGTTGTGGCCGCAGCCAGCTTGAACGTCGCCAGCATGGACAAAAGCATCAGCTGGCGAAGAATGGAATGTGTTGCTTGTGGATTCATGCTGGGCAAGTAGGCAATCTTTGGTGAACCAGTGCCCAGCAGCCAGTTACCAGTTGCCAGTATCAGGTTGCAGCTTCAACAAAAATCTGGCTGGCCTGCTGGTAACTGGGAACAGAGTGTAGCTGTGTTATGATTTTGCGTATGAAAAGTGCCAGACACGTGCCAGACACGTGTCTGGCACCGAAGGCCCCGGCCGTCAAGGATTCCTGACACTTCCGGCAATCACAGTTCCCCACAGAGTTCCCGATTGCCTCCCGCCTGTGCAGGGGATACGGGGAATGACAGGGGTAGATGTCCGGCTCTCTGGCTGGCATCTGGCTGCTGGCCCACTAGCCCGCTGGTAACTGGCAACTGTGAGCTGGCCGCTTCATTCAGAGCTCTCTCCCAAAAGCCCCACTCAGCTGCGGACTGCGCATAGGGTACTCAGTTTTCTGAGTAGAAAAATCAAAAATCTTCACTTTGGCTATTGACTCAAGGTATGTGCGCAGCTATCTTAGGGGTCTTTGCGCCAAATCAGGGCGCGGCTCTTTGACAGACAGTGAAGGTGAATTGAACACCACGTCCCTGTGGCTCCGATTTTGGTCGGGGTCACGGAACCCGTCAGACGCTTCCTTCGGGAGGCGGAATGACACAAAGCCATGAAAACAAACATTTTCATTCACAATGGAGAGTTTGATCCTGGCTCAGGACGAACGCTGGCGGCGTGCTTAACACA
>CAYFPS010000052.1:0-5793 GCA_964345075.1 uncultured Bacteroidaceae bacterium
GTGCCGGCGCGGATGGCCTCGAAGTAGGCCGCGCGGGCGGCCAGAAAGCGCGCTGTGGCCTCGCCGTCAGGCCAACGTGCCGAGTCGCCTGTGGCTTGTCCCGTAGTGCCGAGCGACACCGGGATGCGCCACGAGATGGGGCCGTCGGCGACCGCGAGGATCTTCTGCTCGAGCACCTTCAGCGGGCGACTGACCGGCACGTTCATGGTGCCGTCGCGGCCGAACTTCACCTCGAGCATCTCGTTGCCGGCCGCGCGGCCGCGGGTCTTCCGCTCAGCCCACTCGACCGAGCTCACGCCGATGGCGTCCGGATCGCGCTCGTCGATGAGCGCAGTGAACTTCAGCCGCGTCCGCGCGTGGATGAGGCTCTCCTCTCGCTGCACGGCGCGTTGGGGAGGGTCGACCTCCATCTCGCCATCGGGCAGGACGTAGAAGAGATCGCTCTCGTTGGGCCGCGGAACGAAGTCTTCCTCGTCGGCCGCCCAGGGCACGGGGTTGCCGGCGTCGTCGACGAGGGGGATCAGGTCGCCCTCCTCGGTGAGCGGCAACACGCGGATGAAGTGCCATCCTTCTTCCCAGTCGACCTTGTTCAGCTTGGTGAAGCTGACGTTCGCTTGCGAGCGGTTGGAGGTCCACGCGGACTTCTTCCGCACCAGACCCACCGGTCCGTGTTCCTTCGAGATCACCTGGATGGTGAACTTCGACAGCCCCTGCACCTTGCCGGGCAGCGGATCGACGCGGAACGTGACGTTGAACTTGCGCACGCCGGCCTTGCCGAGCGGAAGCACCGTCTGGCCGATCAGCTGGCTGAGGCGCTCGTCGGTCTCGTCATCTTCGACGACCGGCAGAGTGGTCGCGACCTCGCCGATGAAGATGGCGTCCGGCTCTTCGCCGCCGTCCTCGAACTCCCACTTGTTGAAGGCGAGGCCCCAGTAGTTGCGGTCGAGCACGATGCGCCGGGTCCACGAGCGCGGCTCCTCGAGCCCGGCCTCGGCCGCGAAGTTGCCGAGCTGCACGCGGAAGCCTCGGTTGGTCAGGCCCAGGTCGAGCACGCGGCCGCGCTCGGACTTTGGCGACCACGTCAGCTTCTCCACGCACTCGCGGTTGCGGCTCACCCGTGCCGGCGCCTTCTCGGGCTGCGCCAGCAGCTCGAAGTCGGGGACCAGGGCCAGCTCATAGAGCGCAGCACCGACAGCCTCGACGTCGTTGCCGTTGACCTTGGCCGTCAGGAGGAACCGAACAACCGAGACCGGGTCGGCGAAGGCCCAGGGCTTCTCGCTGTCGGTGAGGCGACGCAGCGCCTCGGTCACCGCACCGCGGACTCCACTCGGAAGGTCCTTGAGCAGCTTCGCGCGCAGCTCGCCGTACACGTCCCCAAGCTGCACATCCTCGAAGGTCGCGACGCCGAAGGAGTCCTCGGCCGCCGCACGAATGTCGTTGGGGATGAAGACCAGCAGAGGGTTGCGCTGGGTCCCGTCCGCCAGCGGGTTGCGCAGCTCGACGAGCTTGGTGCTGGAGACCGTGAGCTCGGGAGGCGTCCGGGTGGTGGGACCATTGCCGAGGATGACGACCTCGGACTCGGGCACCTCCGCGCGCAGGCGACCGCAGAGGCGGGCCATCAGGTCGGCGTCGAGATCGGTGACGCGCATGCAGTGTCCGGGCGCGCGCGACTTCAGGAGCTCGACGAGCTTGGGAAGAAGAACACGCTCCAGCTCGGCGGCCAGATCGTAGGGCTGAATCTCTCGAAGTCCCTGGGTCATGCCTGGCCTCCTTCCGCCGAGGCGCCCGGCACAGCGCCGTCGAAGTCGATCCGGTAGCGAGGCGTCACGGTCTGCGTGACGTAGGCGTCGGAGAGGTCCTGGTAGAAGCCGACTTCGCGAAGCCTCGACGTGAATGCCTCGAGGTTCTCGCGGAGCGCACGCCGGTCGGCGATCGACGGCGCCTGGAAGCCATCGCCGCGAGGGAGACGGTCGATGTAGAGCCCGTAGCGCTCACGCAGGAAGGTCAGCAGCTCGTCGATGCGCAGCTCGCCGGTGTGGTAGCCGAGCGCGCCGCCAGGGCGGAGAACGGCGATCTGGAGCAGCACCTCGAGCAGTCGGCTGTCGAGCACGAAGCGCCGAGGGGCGTTCTTGACGCGTGGCTGCGCGACCAGAGAGCCGGGCCGGTTCTTCATCAGAAGCGAGTCGATGCACTCGGTGATGTACTGCCGGTGGAACCGGCCGCGGAGGGCGACGAGCATCTCGAGGTAGGTGTCGAACTCGCCCAGGCCCATCTCGGTGACCGCCTTGATCTCCGGGTCCAGGTCGGCGTCCTTGGCGCCGCTCGAGTCCTGGATGAGCCCGTAAACGCGCTGGCCGAAGAACTTCTCGCGCTCGGCCTTGTGCATCGGCTCGAGCAACTGAAGAACGTCGCCAACCGCGAAGTCTCCGTGGGCAGGCTTGGTGAGCTTCCCGCGGCGCACGAGATCAGCCGCGAACTCGTCGAGCTTCTTCGTGGCGAAGTACGCCTTCACGAAGGACGGAATGCGCCGGTAGTGGACGTCGGCACTTCGCTCGGCCAGCGCCGCCATGTCGGTGCCTGGCTGCCCGGCTACGTCGAGCAGGAGCCCGACGCGGTGCGGGCAGTCGCCATGCGGGTCGTCCGGGCTCTTCGGGTTCATCGGGCACGCGGCGCACGTCGGGTCCGCGCCCTTGCGCTTCACGAGCGCCGGCAGGAGCTTGAACAGCCGCAGGTGGTAGAGCGCCAGATGGAAGGCGAGCAGGACCTTCAGGTAGTCGACCATCACCGAGCGCGGGATGAAGCGCTGGTAGAAGAGCAGCCGCATCACGTCTTCGGCGAGCAGGTCCGCTGCACCGACACAGAGTGGTGGGTAGCTCTCCCTCCCGCTGCGCGTGTCGGCAGCGTCGTCCACCTGGTCGAGCAGGCGCAGGAGGGCCTGCGTCTCCACGTCGAGAGTGGCGCTGTCGCTCGACCGGCCGGTGACCTTGTCGTGGCCCTGGAAGAAGAAGTGGTCGAGGTGCTCGAGGGCCTTCTGCCCCTGGCCGCTGCGCGCACCGTAGAGCAGCTCGTAGAGGTGCTGGGCGGCGCCGTAGTCGCGCGAGTGCTTCGGGTTGCGGAAGCGATAGGTGAACCCGTGGAGCGGCCGGGGCGCGGCAATGGCCTGGTTCGGCTTGCCGCGGTTCACGACGTCCATGAGATGGGTCTCGATCCACCGGGCGAGGATCTCCTGGTGGGAACCGAAGCCCGTGAACCACTCTGGGTGCTCGAGGAACTCCTCGACGAAGGCCTCCGTCGTAAGCTGGGCCTTCCGCCGCAGCCGGCTGGGAAAGCCGTTGTGAGCCAGGCGCGCGAAGAAGGCCGTGAGCACGCGGTCCATCTCGAGCTGCTTGAAGTCGAGGTAGCTGATCTTGGGGAGGCGGAACTCCCGGTCTCGTTTCGACAACGCCATCAGACCGCCTCCATCCCAAGCTGGTTCATCTCGAGGCGACCGTCGTTGTGGCGCTCGACGCGATAGAAGTCGTGCCCCGTCGTGGTGAGCAGCACCTCCTGGTAGGGCTCCGAACCCAGCAGGTTCTTGAAGACGGCGAGGCTCAAGTAGTAGCCCTGCTCCTCCTCGACGCTCGGCCGGTAGCCCTCGTTGAGCCGCTCGAGCATCTCGAAGACGTCGAGGTTGATGCGCAGCTCGGCTCGGTTGCCTCCGGCCCCCTCGTACTGAAGGACGAGCCCGGTCGGCATGTGCTCGACGAATCGGGCGGCGCTCGCCGCATCGAGGATGCGCATGCTGAATCGATCCGCCGGGAACACGCGGTAGCTGCGGACCGTGCCGCGCTCCACGTCACGCACCTGGAGCGCGAGCTTGCCCCCGAGGCGGTCCGGATCCGTGAGGCCCTCACCGCGGTTGATGGCGCGGATGATGGTCGGGAGCAGCTCTCCATTGAGTGCCGCGTCTCCGGCCTTACCGGTGACCAGGTCGAGCATTCGCTCAGCGGACCGGTAGGGCAGCATCTGGCGCCAGGCCCCATCGCGGCGCTCGAAGAAGGCACGTCGCCGCGCCATGGCCACGTAGCGCTGGTGGGCCTGGGCGCGGTGCTCCGAGAGGCGACCCGAGAAGTCCCGGGGCAGGTCGTCGAAGAGGCGCCGCATCACCTCGCGGTCGTAGGTGCCGCGCTGGTCGAAGGCGAAGAGGCTTCGGTCGGCCGTCGGGGAGACGAAGTCGATGGCGCGGTCGAGCCGGGGGTCGCTGGCGACGCCCATGTCGACGTCCTTCAGCAGCGTCAGAAGGCGATCGGCGTTGGGCGCGTCGCCTCCCATCCAGCTGTTGAAGTAGAAGCCCTGGACGATCTCGTCGCGGTCCCCGGCGCGGTACAGGTCGTGGATCTCGTTGCAGTCCCGAGTGCCGACGAGCATGTAGGCCAGCGCCGAGCGGAGGTCACGCAGCGTGATGTGCAGGCGCCCGCGGAGGTGCGTCAGCGTGTAGACGGTCTTGAGTCGCTCGACGACCTTCGGGCCCGCGGTGCCGTCCTGGAAGCTGCGGGCGTTGTGGAACGCGTAGCAGCGGTCCTTGAGGTCGCATGCTTGGCACGGCTCCCAGAACGGCTCGGCGGTCATGCGCCGCATGAGACTCGCGAAGATCGACTCATCGCCGCCCTTGGGGTCGCCCTCGAAGCCCATCGGGTCGGTGACGACGCTGCGCAGGTTGAGGTTCACCACAGCCACGCCGTGGTCGGGCACGCCGGTCACGAGCCCCTCGTTGATGACCTTCGCCAGCAGCGGGAACTGCGCTCCCTCGGACGCGAGGAAGTCGACCAGGCGGCCCTCGTTGATGGCGATGAGGCGGACCTCGTTCTTGGGCCACGCGCTGTCGTCGTCGCCCGCGAAGGGAGCGAAGAAGTCGCGGAGGACCTCGTCGCTCGTCTGCTCGCCCTCGTCCTGGCTGCCGTCGTAGTTGGTGACGAAGGTGCGGCCCTGGAGCGTGAAGCTGCGACCGTTGGGAAGCGGCTCGGCGAACACGGCCTGCTGGTCTTCGGCGCGCTTCTCGAGGCGCTGCAGGAAGGCGGTCTTGCCGTCGCCGGCGTTGCCCGTGATGAGGACCAGTCCGAACTCGCCGGTGAGCACGGCCGGCTCGAGATCGCGGTCGAGCGCGGTCTCGACGTAGGTCTGCTCGCCGAGCTCATCGAGGCCGCGGGTGCCCACGTTGCTGCGCTTGCTCTGGCTGTAGACGGTCAGCAGCCGATGAACGTAGGGGTTCGTGTTCGGCGGGACCGAGCCACCGCCGAATCCGGCGACGGACCAGGCGCCCGTACTCTCAGCCTCGGGGCGAGGACGACGCGCCTGCTTGATGCCTTCCAGTGCCGAGACGAGCTCCGTGGCCGAGGCGAAGCGTTCAGCGCGCTTCGGTGCGATGGCCTTGAGGACGACGTCCACGAACTCTGGCGAGAGGTCGGAGAGGCCCGAGAGCTCACGCGGGTCCTTCGGGGCCTCACCCGGCGGGGGCGTGGTCGCATCCCACGGGTACTGCCCCGTCACCGCCTCGTAGAGGGTGACGCCCAGGGCGTACAGGTCGCGGTCGGCGAGATCGCTCGGTTGCGGGACCTGGGTGAGATCGAGATCCGGCGGCAGATAGCGCCGCGACCCGCCTCCGTGCCCGTTGTCCGACGTCGCGAGCACCGAGACGTTAAAGTCGATGATGCGCACGCCGTCGTTGGTCCAAAGCAGGTTCCGCGGCTTGATGTCGCAGTGGTAGACGCCGTGGCGATGCAGGTGCACCAGCCCCTCGGTCACCTGCCGCGCGAG
>CAYFPS010000053.1:0-5659 GCA_964345075.1 uncultured Bacteroidaceae bacterium
CGAGCAAGGACACGCTGCCCGACCGCCCGGAGATGGTGCGCGCCTTCCAGAAGCTCAAGACCGTGGACCTCGGCCTGCTCACCCGCGGCATCCTCCGCCACCTGCTCGCCCGCGACACCGCGGCCGACCTCGCCGTCGCCACCCGCGTGGTGGAGGGCACGCTCGCCGGGCGCGAGGTGCCGCTGCGCATCAAGGACAACCTCATCGCCACCGTGTGCGGGCTGCTGCACTTCGAGGGCTACGCAGACAGCCTGGGCGTGCGCCTGCCCGAGCTCGACGTCGCGGCGCTGGTGGCCGCCCAGTGCGACGACCTGCTCGAGAGCGGCGGCCGCACGGTGAAGACGGGCCTCGACTACTTCCTCGAGATCCTCTCGAGCCTCGCCGTCAGCGGCGGCATCCAGCACAACCGGCAGTACACCTACTCGAGCGGGCAGCTCGCGCTGCACGTCGCCTCGTGCCACGCGGCCTACGCCGAGCACTGCCGGCGCATCGGCTACGAGGGCGAGGTCCTCGACAAGAAGGCGCTCGTCCGCCAGCTGCAGGAGAACCACCGCCGCGGCGGCTACGTCACCGAGGTCAGCCGCGCGACGACCTTCGGCACCCGCGGCGACAAGCGCCGGGCGGCCTTCATCGACCTCGAGGCGGTCAAGCGGCTGCTCGACGTCGATGACTTCCCCCAGGACGAGCCCAGCAGCGCGGGCGGGTACGGCGGGGGCTGGCATGACGACTGATCTGCCGGCTGTGCACCGCGTCTCAAATGCTTGTTTTGCTTCCGGAATCGGCTTGATGGGTTCGCGGAAGGAAGCGTGTATGCCGACAGCCGAGCACGACGGCTCGGCGCCACGACAACCATCACCATGGAGGACCGCATGAGCCGATCGACCGTCGAGCAAGCGCGTCCCGCCGGCGCGGAGGCGCAGCAGCGGCTGCGCGAGCGCCTGGCCGAGATCCAGGCGATGCCGGTCAGCGAGCTGCAGGACCTGTACTACGACCTGCACGGCCGCGCGACGCGCGCCCGCAACCGGCCCTGGCTGATCAAGCGCCTGAGCTACAGGACGCAGGAGCTGATGACCGGGCTGAGCCTGAGCGCCGAGGCCGAGCAGCGCATCGCCGACCTCGGCGAGGACGAGCCGGTGCGGCTGCGCGAAGAGGGGGACCCGCCGCCGCTGCCCGAGCCGCCGGCCAAGCCCCGCGACCCGCGGCTGCCCCCGGTGGGCACCGTCATCCACCGCGCCCACAAGGGCGAGGTCCACGAGATCACCGTGCTCGACGACGGCTTCGAGTACGAGGGCCGCCACTACACGAGCCTCTCCACCATCGCCCGCGAGGTCACCGGCACCAGCTGGAACGGCTTCCTCTGGGCGGGACTGACCAAGCGGAAGAAGCGCAAGCGCGGCGACGCCGGGGAGGACGGATGAACGAACCCCCGAACAACGGCGCGCCGAAGGTCCGCTGCGCGATCTACACGCGGAAGTCGACGAGCGAGGGCCTCGACTCCGACTTCAACACCCTCGACGCCCAGCGCGAGGCGGCCGAGTACTTCATCCGCGCCATGGCCGGCGAGGGCTGGGAGGCGCTGCCGCACCGCTACGACGACGGCGGCTTCACCGGCGCCAACACCGACCGGCCCGCGCTCAAGCGCCTGCTCGCCGACATCGAGGCGGGCGAGGTCGACTGCGTGGTGGTCTACAAGGTCGACCGCCTGAGCCGCAGCCTGATGGACTTCGCGAAGCTGCTCGCGCTCTTCGACCAGAAGAACGTCACGTTCGTCTCGACCACGCAGAACTTCAACACGACGAACTCGATGGGGCGGCTCACGCTCAACATCCTGCTTTCCTTCGCGCAGTTCGAGCGCGAGATGATCGCCGAGCGCACCCGCGACAAGATGGCCGCCGCCCGCAAGCGCGGGAAGTGGCTCGGCTCGCGGCCGCCCTACGGCTACCTCGGCGACCACGACAAGAAGCAGCTGGTCGTCTGCGAGGAGGAGGCCGAGCGGGTGCGGACCATCTTCCGGATGTACCTGCGCCTCGGCTCGGTGAACGCGGTCGCCAAGCGCATCAACGACCTGGGCTGGATGAAGAAGGGGTACCGCGCGAAGACCGGGCGCGTGACTCCGCCCCGGCAGTACCGGGACAAGGACGTCCACAGCATCCTGCGCAACGTGACCTACCTCGGGAAGGTGGAGTTCAACGGCGAACTCTACGAGGGCGAGCACGAGGCCATCGTCAGCGAGGAGCTCTTCGCGCGGGTGCAGTCGGTGCTCACGTCGAAGGCCTGCGGGCGCGGCAGGCGGCGCGGGCGCAACCCCGAGTACCTGCTCCAGGGCATCGCCTGGTGCGGGCTCTGTGGCAAGCGCATCACCACCACGGCGGGGCGCGGGCGGAACAAGGAGATCTACCGCTACTACGTCTGCTCGAACCGCGGGCGGAAGGGGCGCGACGGCTGCGACCACCCGCGCCTCGGCGCCGAGGAGCTCGAGCAGCTGGTGGTCAGCCGGGTGAAGGCCCGCTGCACCGACCCGCTGCTGCGCGAGGAGATCGTCGCCCGCATGGAGGTCGGCCGGGTCGAGGCCATGGCGGCGATCACCTCGGAGCGGGAGCGCATCGTGGCTGACGAGGCGAAGCTCCACGCCGAGGGCCGCAGGCTGATGGACGCCATCGGCCAGGAGGCCGGCACCGAGGGCAAGCTGCTGGCCGAGCGCATCGGCGAGATCGAGGCCCAACTCGACGTACTGTCGACCGAGCGCTGCTCACTCGACGCCCAGCTGCGAGGGCTGCAGCACGCCACCGAGCAGGTCCGCGCCACGGTGAACATCCTCGAGGTCTTCGATGCGGTGTGGGACGAGTTCGAAGCCGCCGAGAAGCAGGACCTCGTCCACCTCGTGGTGAAGCGGGTCGTCGTCAACGAGCCCGAGGGCAAGCTCGACCTCGAGTTCCACGACCTGGCCGCGCCCTTCGAGCCCCTCGCGGCCGAGCCGGACGACGAGGAACCTCTAGACGACGAGGAGCTAACGGTGGCCACCAGCGCCCCCGTGTCGGCCCCGGCGATGGAGGCGAGCCCATGACCCAGCACGCCGAGACGATCGCCTTTCGGCCGCGACAGCGCCGCACGCAGGCCCGCGTGAAGCGGCGCAGGCGCCAGCTCGCCGAGCGCCGTCCCGCCCGGGTCGCCCGCCGCCTAGCGCTCGCCCACCGGATCGCGGCCGACATCGAGGCCGGCCGGTACAAGGACTACGCCGACGTCGCCCGCCGCCACGGCCTCACCCGCGCCCGGCTGACCCAGCTGATGAACCTCCTGCTCCTCGCCCCGGACATCCAGGAGGAGGTGCTGGCGCTCGAGTTCCCGGTGGGGCGGGAGCCCGTCACCGAGCGCACCCTGCGTCGGGTGCTGGCCAGCCTGTGCTGGGAGGATCAGCGGGCGGCGTGGGCCGAACTGCGGCCCGAGGCCGACCTCGCAGGCTAGTCCCGCGGCACGCATCGTGCCGACTCTTTCCGACTCAAGACGACCCTGGCTGGGCTTGAGCGTCTCACCCGGATCGTGATAGCTTCTCGCCGGCCAGAATGGAGGCGGTGTGCCCGCAGCACCACCGCAAGCCGGAGAGAGGCGATGTCGGAACAAGAGGCATGGGCGTCAGTCGACGATGTAGCGAAACACCTGGGGATCGCGAAGGACACGGTCTATCGGTGGATCGAGTCGAAGGGTATGCCCGCGCACAAGGTCGGTCGCCTCTGGAAGTTCAAGCTCTCGCAGGTCGATGCGTGGATCGAGGCCGGCGGTGCCTCGGCTGATGAGTCGAAGGAGTTGTGATGCAGGCGAACGTCTTCGAACAGAACGGCGGTCTGACGCTCGCCAAGCTCGAGTCCCACCTCTGGGAAGCCGCGAACATCCTCCGCGGCAGCCCGGTCGATAGGACCGATTGGAAGAGCTACATCCTTCCGCTGCTCTTCTTCAAGCGCATCTGCGATGTCTGGGATGAGGAACACGCGCAGATGGTGGAGAAGTACGGCGAGGACTTCGCTGATGAGCACCGCTTCCAGGTGCCCGAGGAGTGCCACTGGAACGCCGTGCGCGAGACGCCCGCCAACGTCGGCGTAGCGCTCTCCAACGCCATGCGCGGCATTGAGCGCGCAAACCAGGACCATCTATACGGTGTGTTCGGGGACGCCCCATGGACCAACAAGGACCGGCTGCCCGACGACCTCATCAAGGACCTGATCGAGCACTTCTCGGCGCTCCCCCTGGGCAATCAGGTCGTGCGCAATGACGTGATCGGCGACGCCTATGAGTACCTAATCAAGAAGTTCGCCGATGCCACCAACAAGAAAGCTGGCGAGTTCTACACACCGCGAAGCGTCGTCCGCCTCATGGTTGACATCCTCGACCCGCAAGAAGGCGAGACGGTGTACGACCCGGCATGCGGCACTGGCGGCATGCTGCTCGCGGCGGTCGAGCACGTCCGGGACGCCGGCGGCGACCCGCGTACCTTCTTCGGCAAGCTCTTCGGCCAGGAGAAGAACCTCACTACTTCGTCGGTTGCGCGTATGAACTTGCTGCTGCACGGCGTCGAGGACTTCCAGGTCGAGCGCGGGGATACTCTGCGCAATCCGATCTTCACCGACCCCAGCACCGGCGGCCTGGCGACCTTTGACGTCGTCATTGCAAATCCACCGTTCTCGCTGAGGAACTGGGGCCGAGAGGTGTGGGAGAGTGACCCATGGGCGCGCGCCTTCGCGGGGCTGCCCACCGACAAGTCCGGTGACTTCGCCTGGGTTCAGCACATGGTGAAGTCCATGGCGGACCGCCATGGTCGCATGGCGGTCGTACTTCCCCAGGGCGCCCTCTTCCGAGGCGGCATCGAGGGCAAGGTCCGCAAGCACCTGCTTCAAGCTGATCAAATCGAGGCTGTTATCGGCCTCGCGCCCAATCTGTTCTACGGCACCGGCCTGGCTGCCTGCGTACTCGTGTTGAGGATGCGCAAGCCCGCGGAGCGCGCGCGCAAGGTTCTCGTCGTCGACGCTTCTACGCTCTTCCGGAAAGACCGAGCACAGAACCACCTGGAGCCGGAGCACGCCGCCCAGGTTCTCAGCTGGGTGCAGGAATTCGAGAACGTGGAAGATCGCGCCTGAGTAGTGGGGCTCGACGAGATCGAACAGGAGGACTGGACGCTAAACATCTCGCGGTATGTGCTTCCGCCCGTCGGCCAGGACATCCCGGCCCTTTCTGAAGCCGTCGCTGACTTCAAGGCGGCGCTCGTTCGGTGCAGGGAAGCTGAGGAGACTTTGCGCCACGAGATGGCCGAAGGGGGGTGGCTACAATGAGCAAGCGACTTTCGCAGCAGCAGCTCGAATCCTACCTCTGGGGCGCAGCCACTATCCTGCGCGGCCTGGTTGATGCAGGCGACTACAAGCAGTTCATCTTCCCGCTCGTGTTCTACAAGCGGCTCTCCGATGTGTGGGTTGAGGACTACGCCCGCGCGCTGGCAGCGTATGACGGCGCCGAGGAACTCGCCCGGACGGAGGCCGATGAGCGTGTCGTCGTCCCCGCAGGGGCTCACTGGAACGAAGCGAGAGCGGTCGCTAAGAACGTCGGCCGCGCAATCCAGAACGCCATGCGCGCCATCGAGGCTGCCAACCCCGATCGTCTGGACGGCATCTTCGGC
>CAYFPS010000054.1:0-5549 GCA_964345075.1 uncultured Bacteroidaceae bacterium
GGTCTCGCAGCGTCTTGTGACCCTTCTTGAGGTCGTCACGCATTGCGGACGTCGGACGGATGTCCTTCAGGAACGTCTCGAAGTCAGTTTTCAGGATCATCTTGGACCTCGTGGGCCTCTACATCGGGGCTCGTTGGACGCGGCAGCGCGAACGACAGTTGGTAGGAGCCATCGCGCTCGAATCCGAAGTCGAACTCGTACAGCGCCAACCTGCCGAGCGCTTCGCGTTGCTGTCCGATGAAGAACATCAACGCGTTGGGGCAGGCGAAGAACACGTGGGCCCGAGCCGCTCGGCTCGGACGAGCTTTGGCAACGACAGCAGGAAGTTGGCTTGCGAGACGGTACGCATGGTCCGGTCCCTCGATGCTCTGTGGCGATGGCCCCGCTTCCGGGCTGACGAGGACGAGGCGACCGACTGCGGGGGCGCCCTCTGCTGCCAAGAACTCCTCGACGTCACGGCGCACGTCGTGCGTGACCGAGAGGCAGATGGCGATGTCTTCGTGGTCTCCTTCGCGCTCGACGATCTCGGTGGCCCATGAATCGTCGCGTGCGGCGTCAACGGAGGGCTTCCAAACCTCCAGGCTGGGCTTCTGGATCGGTGCGATGTCCACACCCGAGTTTCGGCTGAGCTCCCAGCCCGCGAGGAGCGCAAGAGAGCCGTGGCACTCCAGCGCAATGGCCGACGGCACGCCGCGAAGCCGTGCGCGACGATCGGGGTCAGCCAAGAAATCCAGCACGCTCGACGCGGAGGAGCGCCAGGAACCGCCGGACGCCAGATGGCGACCCTCAAAGTTGTGCGAGACGCAGACGAGCTCGTCCACCTCAGACTCGAGCCGCTCCGCGAATCGCACAAAGCTGCGGACCCCGATCTTGCGTGGCGTGGCCACCTCGGAAGGCGGGGCAACCAAGAGGCCCTCCCGCCCACACAAATCTCGAAACGACTCCTCGTCGAAGGAGTTGGGCCCGTTCATGAGGAACTGCTGAACCAGGCTCTCATACGGGCAGGCAGCTCGGTCAGCACTCGGCGTTTGTAGTCCGGCCGACTCGAGGGTCGCGTAGACGTAGGCCTTGAAGTCCCGGCGCCCGAAGTGGTCGAGTTGGAATCGGAGGGTCTTTGCGAACGCCCTGAACGCCTCGTCGTCGAGCTCGAGGTGAGCCCGCCACTTCTCTCGAATCTTCCCGAGATCGCCGCGAGGCCCATCGTCAAAGAACTTCCTCGGCAGCTCGCCATCGTACTCGCGGAGCAGCCGAGCCAGCTTGTCGTCGTCCTTCCAGCGCCAGTTCGACGCGAGGTGAAGTCGGAAGTGGTCGTGCTCGGAGGCGAGGTTGGAGTAGGCGGAGTGGAAGCGCTGAAGCAGAGAGGACTTCGCCTTGATGAAGGCCGGGTCGATGAGTGCGTCCGAGCTGTACGAGTCCCGGTTGTCGACGTGGTACTTCAGCTGGAAGTAGTCCGCGGTCACCGTCCAGCCGCCCGCGTTCACGCCTGGCTGGCGGTAGAACACCGCGACGTCGTCGACACCTGCAGCCTTGTCGTGCTCAAGCACGACGCGTTCAACCAGAGATTGAGGTCGGAGAAGGTCAGCCGCCTGCCTCCAGAAGAACAGGCCCTGATACACGTCGCCTTCAGTCCGGGCGCCTACTTGACTCAGTGCCATCTCAGTCCCCCACCGCCGTCTTCGTCGCGCCGCCGTGCTGGGTCACCCGCGGCCGGCACTTCACCTTGATGGCGCCCTTGCAGAAGGCCTCGTCGGTGGCCTTGCTCGACCAGAGGTACGCCTCGCCCGGGCGCAGGTGCGCCATCTTCTCGGGGGTCAGGCCGCCCAGGGCGGCGTTCGCCTTCTGGATGTGTTTGAGCCAGGCGGGCGAGTTGAACTTGTGAAGGATGATCTGGCTCGAGAGCTCGATCAGGGACACGGGCACGGACGGCGGGTCCTGGCTCGCGACCATGATGCTCGTGCCCTTGTGGCGCATCTCGCGAACGACCTCGACGAGGCCGGCGACCAGGTCGGGGCTCTCGATGTACTTGTGCGCCTCGTCGAACACGACGAGCTTGTTGAACGCCTTCCCCTCATGCTTCGCGTCGGCGAAGAGCTGGAGGAGCACGACGAAGAGCCCGAGGGCCTGGTCCTTCTCGATGAACTCGTCGCGGACGTCGACGATGATGAGTCGCCCCGGGTGGATGAAGTCGCCGAGCCGTGTCTCGTCGTCGATGAAGTCGCCGGCGAACTCGAGGCGCTCGTGGGCCAGTGCCTTGATGTGGTCCGGCATTGGGGAGTCGTCCACGCCCTGGCGCACCCCGGCCAGGGTGAGGTTGTCCCGAAGCCGCTTCATGATCCGGTTGAGCTGGCGGATGTAGGTGGCCTGGTTGCCCACGGCGCCCATCAAGAAGCGCCAGTGGCTGGCCTGCAGCTCGCTCGCGGCGAACTTGAGCGGCCGGACCTCGATGCCCGGGTACTCCTCACGTCGCTCGTCGAGCTTGTCCGCCGGGACGAGCAACAACACGTCGGAGAGCGCCTGGGGCTCCGCGCCGTAACGCTCGCGGAGCGCAGCCAGCTGGCCCTCGTCGGAGTTCGGCGAGACCATCGACGTGAACTCCGGCTTGTAGTCCATCGTCGGGCTGTAGTGGAAGATCACCGTGGCCAGCGGCTGCGGCAGCTTGTTGATGTTGGGGATGGGCAGCGAGGCCATCTCCGCCACCGTGCCGAGCGTGTACGACTTGCCGCCGCCCTGGACGCCGAAGAGGCTGATGGTGTGCGTGTGGTTGAGGTCGATGGCGACCTTGCGACCGGAGAGCTCACCGAGAACGCCGTACTGCGGCGACTCACCGGAGACCCCGATGAGCACGTCGTAGTGCGGATCACCCGATGCTGCGGTGGCAGCAGGCTTCGGTGCGGGCTCGCTGTCGGCCTGTGAGGGCGCGACAGGCGGCGACGTGGCCTCGGCGGGCTCCGGCTGGGGCTCGGGCTGCTTCGGCGGCTCAGGGGCCGGCTGTGGGGCAAGCGGGGCCTCGTCCGGTTCGGGGGCCGGTTCGACCGCCGTCGGCGCCTTGGGGGCGGGCTTTGCTTCAGGCTCTGGAACCGCGGGGCCAGCTTCGGGCTCAGCGGGTTCGCGATCGTGGACGTCCTCCTCGCCGAGGGTCCGCCGCGCGCGCAGGTCCTCCCAGGACACAGAGCGGTCGCGCGGACGACCGAGGAATGCTGCTTCGTCGAGGGTCGGGACCGACGGCGCCTTCTCGCGCCGGCGGGTGAGCTCGGCGATGCTGCGGGCCGCCGCGGGCTCTTCGCCCTCGAGGACCTCTTCGAGCTCGGCCTCGCTCAGCGTCAGCTCCGGAGCCGCCGCCTCCACGAGCTGCTGGATGAGATCGACACCGATGCGGTGGTACTCGATTCCGTTCTCGCGTTCGGCCGGCTCGGTGCCGGGCTTGTCGAAGTCGAAGATGATGGCGGCACGGGTGAAGTCGAGCCGGTAGCCGTCCTCGAGGGTGCGCAGCAGGAAGCGCGCTTCCTCGCTGGCCAGCTCGGTCATCGCCCCGTAGCGGGTCGCGCGGTCCATGTAGAACTCGAGCAGCGTGACGAGCTCGCGGGTCTTGACCAGCCGATCGGGACGGTCGATGGGCGAGCGCTTCGGGTCGAAGTGGTAGCTGAGGACCTCTTCGCTCTGCGCGATCTGCTCGGCGATGCTGTCCTTGAGGGCGTTGAACGCCCCCAGGTCACCGACCTGGTTGTAGCACTTCACCTCGACCAGACGGCACGTGATGGTCCGGGCCTTGGCGTCGAGGTCGAAGAGCGCGAGGTCGGTGCGCTTGAAGCTGACCTCGTCGCCCAGCTCGTCGGCGCTCTTCTTCAGCACGCGGTAGAGCTCGAGGTGGGCGTCGAGCGGCACCACCACCTGGTTTGTGAAGACGCCCTGGTGCTCGAGGTACATGCGCGAGAGCGCGAGACCGAGGGCCTCGGCGCGCTGCGTCGGCGACGAGATGAGCTTGAGCGCCAGCCGGCCCGACAGCGAGCGCAGTTGGTCGAGGATCGCGATGGAGTGACGTCCCTCGGCCTTGAGCCGGTACTGCTCGAGGACTGGCCGAAGCATCGCCTCGAGCTCCGCGACAGATCGCGAGGTGATGGTCAGGCGATGGCCGAGCGAGCCGGCGATGTCCGGCGAGTGGTCGATGAGGTAGTCGGGCCGACCCTTGAGACCACCATGGTCGAAGAACTCGATGCCCATGTTGCGGTCGAGGGTGAAGACCCAGTCGCTCACCTCGTGGACCTGGTGCAGGATCGCGCGGTCCTCGGTGTCGAGGGCCAGCTTGATCACCGGCCGCATGTTGAGGCCGGTCTCCCCGGTGGAAACCGTGGCGGTCGCGCTGGAGAGCAGCGAGGGCAACACCGAGAGCAGATCGGTCAGCTCTTCTGCGCCGTCGAGAGGCAGCGCGAAGCCGTGCCGCGGCTGGCGCGACCAGGCGACGGTTGCGTCGTCCTCCCGGTAGTCGACCTGGAAATCCTGCACGAGGCCATGAATCGACGCTGCCGACTCCTTGAGCGAGGCTCGGGCCGCGCCCACCTCCTCGGCGGGGAAGAGGTCGAAGAGCATCGATAGATGCGCGGCGTGCTGCTCGGGCGCTCGACGGAACTCCGACGTGGGTCGGACGGCCAGCGCGAGCTTCGGACGAAGATGGCTTTCGGTCGGGGTCGTGAACGCGTCGGCTTCGCGCGCGTTCACGCCCGTCGTCGGCGACAGGAGGTCGGCGAGGGCCTCACCCACGCCCGGGGCATCAGCATCGGGAACGAAGAGCCGAATGTCGTAGCGGATACCTGCGAAGGCGCGCTCCTTCTGGAGCTGCAACAACGTGTCGGCGAGGACAGCGGCACGTCCGGCATTGAACGCGTTGATGACGATCGACCGGACGTAGGGGTGCTGGACGAGGTATCGCTGGATGCGCGACGCCAGGTACGCCCCGTCGATGGTCGATCCACCGATGGCCGGCTCCGGAAGCCCGAGCGCCGTGCAGACGTCGCCGACCAGGCTGCGCGGGTCTTCCTCGTGCGACGGTGCGTAGAGGGTCCAGAACGGGTGCAGGTTGTCGACCGCCGTCAGCAGCCGTCCGCTTGTGGTGGGTAGCACTGGCGGGAAGCTCACCGGCGCGAGGAAGCGCAGGAGCGCATCCCGAGTCGGAACGGCGAACTCCTTCGGGGCGGTCTTGGCGGCGCTGAGCCACTGCTCCGCGAGCTCGGCCCATGCAGCGAGCCAGAGCGCGCGTAGTGGATGCGTTGGTGCGACGAGGGCTGCCTCTCGGCGACGTCCGCGGTGATCCCGAATGGCCAGCGTCACGGTGTCGACGGCCAGCACCTTGCGCAGGTCGGACAACGCCCGCTTTCCGGCTTCCCCGCCGGCCTCGGCCTGGTGGAGCAGCGCTTGAACCAGGTCCTGGTAGGCCGTGGCGTAGGCGACGATGAGCGGTCGCAACGAGCGAAGGTCCGCTCCCTGGGTGACCAGCTCCTTTGTGCCGGCGCGGATGGCCTCGAAGTAGGCCGCGCGGGCGGCCAGAAAGCGCGCTG
>CAYFPS010000055.1:0-5176 GCA_964345075.1 uncultured Bacteroidaceae bacterium
GATTCCACCTTAACTACGCCGCAAAACTGTCCAAAGAATGGGGTCCAGCTCTGTTGTCAACGATGTCAGCGAGCGCGGTTTCCAATGTGTAACCTAGATCGCGCATGCTTTCGATCAGTACTGATGCTCTTGGCGTTGCATCGAACTCTTTTTCAGGAATAGCAGACCTCATGCTAGCCGCTTCCTTGATATTTACTTTACTGAAGTCTCTTGATTACGGATTCTTCGTCACACGTCTCACACTCCCACACAACCATTACCCTCCACCCCAACTTCTCCAGCTTCTCTTTGACATTAATATCCCGCTCTACATTATCAGCAAATTTCTTCTGCCAAAAGTCAGTTCTTGACTTGGGAATGTAGGCATACTTGCATCCTGGGTGCCTGTGCCAGAAGCACCCATGAACAAAGATAACCGTCTTGTATTTGGGCAGAATGATATCCGGCTTCCCGGGGAGCCGTTTGTCATGCAGGCGGAAGCGGTATCCAGCGCGATGCAATTGCGACCTGACCAGCTTTTCTGGCTTCGTATCCTTCGAGCGAATGCCCGACATCATCTGGCTGCGTTTCTCTCTGGATACAATGTCAGCCATGTTCAATCTCGCACCTGATCAAGAACTTCGGCCACGATTTCAGCAATCTGCCTGGCCAGGTACACAGGAACGGCATTTCCAACCTGGTGATACTGTTCTGTGCGGGGGCCCGTGAAATGGTAGTTGTCCGGGAATGTCTGCAGTCTGGCTGCTTCACGAACAGTCAGGCTCCTGCACTGTAAAGGGTCATAGTGAATGAAATAATGCCCATCCTTGGAGATGTGCGAAGTAATTGTTGTCGCAGGTCTGTCTCGCAGCTGCACGCGGAAGCGATCTCCAAACATGTGCCCGGCCTTGCCTTCCTCTACATTTGCATGTGCTGGAAGCAGGAAGTCAGGAAAGTCCTGCAGCTTGGGACTTTTGCGCAGAACTGAAGAAAAGATTGCCGCGAAACAATACCTGCGTAAATCACTGGGCATGTGCGTTCGAGTCTCATGACTGGATAACACGCCAAGTCGCTCATCTACCAGGTCATTAACTACACGCCACCTGGAATTGGCTTTCAACTTGTATGATTTGGCAGCGGCCCTGTTCTTTGGGTAACGAGCATCCTGATGCTGATGGCTGGCGATCGTGATCAAATCAGGCTGTTCCTGCTTGATCCAGCTGAAGAATTCCGGACTGAACAACTGGTTGACTTCCCGCTGCCAATCCCCTGTATCATCCTTCCTGCGTGAAACTCCGCTTCGCAGCTTTGGCAAGCGTCCAATAACCTCCCCATCAGAGGGGGCATCATGCTTGTGCAGTTGTCCTGGACGAATCGATAGGTCATCTCGCACTCCTACAATAAAGATGCGATGACGACACTGTGGAACACCATATTCTTCAGCCCTGACCAGAAAGGTTGCCGGGTCAGTGTTTTCCTCAGGCACATCAGCTGTTGAGAGCGAATAAAGATTTTACCCAAATGCATTCCCGCGTTTTCCCATCGCCACACGAGGATTCCGCAGATCCTTCAGGATCATGCGAATGGTAGGCTGTCCGTTAACCCTGGCAGATAGTAGGCCTTTGACATTTTCCATCACAAAAATCGGTGGGCTATGGTCGGCAATGATGTTCAGATATTCCTTGTAGAGGAAATGGCGATGGTCAGATTCAAAATTTTCATCTCCTTGCATACGCGATCGCCCAACAAGCGAATACGCCTGGCAAGGGGGCCCTCCAACCAGCGCCCACCGCGTGGAATCAGCCAACCGCTTATCAATCAAACTCTTGACTTCAACTCGGCTTGATTCGCCCAGACGAATCATGCGCGCGCTGGAACTGGCTGATTCAAACTGATCGGGGAAATGGCGGAACAGCTCGTCAATGGTCAAATCACCCATCAGGCAGGCGTAGTATTCATCGGGTGCCTCTCCATGCGGAAACTCCCTGAAAAAATGCCTCAGCTGCAGGGTTCGGTGCGCGTGCTCGTCACATTCGATGGCCAATGCACTTTTAAATCGTGGCAGATTCTTTTCAGAAAGAAAGGACGCGAAGCCTTCACCCAGCCCACCAGGCCCGGCAAAGAGATCAATCACAGGATAAACAGAATTTTGAGTACACATAACAAGCTTTGTAATACAGCTTCCAATGTAGGAAGAATTTGACAGTCCATAAAGCCCTCCCGCCCCCACACTGCTACATTGCCCGCCTCATGAAACGCTACCGCCTGAACAACCTGATCTTCGCCTACGACGATCCGCGCTCGCCCGCCGAGCGCCTCGCCGCCAAGCTCCGCGTCCCGTTGGAGGAGCTGAAGGATGTGGAAGTCCTGCGCCGCTCGCTGGACGCCAGAAAGAAGCCGCAGCTGAAGGATGTGATGGCGCTGGCCTTCAGCATCAAGCCGGCTCTGCTAAAGAAAGGCCTGCCCGGGCTGGAGGAATGGCAGCCGGCGCTCTGTCCCCCGCTACCGGAACGCAGTCTGAAGACTCGACCGGTGGTGGTGGGAGCCGGACCCGCCGGACAGTTTGCCGCGCTGGGCCTGGTACGAAGGGGCCTTAAGCCAATTGTGATCGAGCGCGGTGGGGATCTGGCCACGCGCAGGCATCATGTGAAGGAGCTCTGGCTGAAGCGCCGCATCAATCCCGAATCCAATGTGCAGTTCGGCGAAGGCGGCGCGGGCACCTTCAGCGATGGCAAGCTCACCAGTCGCGGCAGCAGCTGGTTCACGCAGGAAGTCCTCAGGACCTTTGTATCACATGGCGCTTCAGCCGAGATTCTGGCCAGCCACTTGCCGCACATCGGCACCGAAGGCATCCGCCGTGTATCACGCAACCTGCGCGCCTGGCTGGAAGAGCAGGGCGCGGAGTTTCTGTTTGACACGCGGCTGGACAAACTGGAAGATCTGGGAGATCGTGCCCGGCTATACCTTTCCAGCGGTGATACACTGGAAACAGACGCCCTTCTGCTGGCCATCGGTCATAGCGCCCGTGATACAGCCAGCATGCTTCAGGAGCTGGGCGTAGCAATGGAGCTAAAGCCCTTTGCCATGGGGCTGCGCATCGAGCATCCGCGCGGCTTTATTGATGAATCACAATACGGCGCCTCCTGCCGCTTCGACCTGACCGGCGCGGCCACCTACAAGCTAACCGCCAAGGCGGACCGGCAGGGCCGCGGCATCTACTCCTTCTGCATGTGTCCGGGCGGCATGGTGGTGCTGGCCGCCAGCGAGGACGATCGCCTGGTAGTCAATGGCATGAGCTGGGCTTCGCGGCGCATGGCCTGGTCCAATGCGGCACTTGTGATACAAGTTGGCGCGGAGGATCTTAAGCGCTGGGGCAGCCAGTGGGGAATCAAACAGGATGCCCTGCTTGGTCACCGCGTGCAGCAGGAGCTTGAATCACGGGCCTTTACTCTCGGTGGATCCAACTGGAGCACCCCCGCCCAGAGGGCAAGCGATTACCTGAAGCGCCGCCTTTCGAAGGGCGCGCTGCCCGCCAGCAGTTACCGACCCGATCTGGCCTCCGTCAAACTGGATCCCCTTCTGCCCGAGCCCCTGGCCGAAGGCCTGCGGCAGGGCCTCAAGGACTTTGAGCGCTCCATGCCGGGCTTTGTGGATGAAGGCCTCTTGATCGCGCCCGAAACCCGCACCTCAGCCCCCTTGCGCATCCTGCGTGAAAGCGAAAGCCGCCAGAACCCTTCCCACAGCTGGCTCTACCCACTAGGCGAAGGAGCAGGCTATGCCGGTGGCATCGTCTCCAGCGCGGCGGACGGGCTGCGGACGGGAATGGGGTTTTTAGCGAGCAGTGACCAGTAGCCAGTGGCCAGCCAGAGGCGTCAGGCGTCAGGCGTTAGCCGGAAGAAGTAGCCAGTAGCCAGCCTCTCTCTTCAAATCAGCAATCAGCAATCATCAATCTGCAATTCGTCCTTCGTCATTACTTCCCGTCCTTCGTCATTTCTTCTCGTCCTTCATCATTCGTCATTCGTCATTTCTTCCCCCCCTTGCTCCTGCCAATTCTCCTCCGCACCATGGCTGTGTCGCACGCAGGCAGCTGTGCTACAATAGCGCGGTTTGGCCTTCAAGCGCCTCCCTTCGACAATAAGATCCGCTCAAGCGCATTCAAGGCTGCCAATAGACCAGATACACTCTCCTCTCTTGAGCCCCGTGCCTGAACGGATTCGATCAGAGCATTCACACTCGCATTTTTTTGGAGGCAATCATGGCAGAAGAGAAAGCGGCAGGCTGCGCCCGACCTACGGGTGGCCTGCTGGGCGTAGAGAACTCCCTCGAAGCCGAACAAGCACACGCAGCAAAGGAGAGCAGGAAAATGATCAGCGTTGGAAAACCGGCCCCGGACTTCGTCTCCCCGGCCTATCACAAGGGTGCCTTTACCGAAGTCAAACTCAGCGACCATTTGGGGAAATGGATCGTGCTCTGTTTCTATCCGGGTGACTTCACCTTCGTCTGAGCGACGGAAGTTGCGGCGGTCGCCGCAAATATCAAGGCCTTTAGCGAGTTGGGTGTGGAAGTCTTTTCCGTCAGCGTTGACAGCGTATTCGTCCATAAAATGTGGAACGATCACGAGCTCTCGAAAATGGTACCGGGCGGCGTGCCCTTCCCGATGCTTTCCGACGGCGGGGGCAAGCTGGGTACCGCCTACAATGTTTACAATCCGGATACAGGCGTCGAGAACCGCGGCCGCTTCCTGATTGACCCCGATTGAATCATTCAGGCCTATGAGGTGCTTACCCCACCGGTCGGGCGCAATGTCAGCGAGACACTGCGCCAGATCAAGGCTTTCCAGCTGGTCCGCGAAAGCAAGGGTGGCAAAGCCACGCCTTCAGGCTGGGAGCCGGGCAAAACAGTCCTGAAGCCCGGTCCGGATCTGGTTGGAAAGGTCTGGGAAGTGTGGAAAACCGACATGGCCTGATTCACAGGCTCGACTTGCATGCGAGTGACCGGGGCTTCGGCCCCGGATTTTTTTGTAGCACTGCGGTGGAAGTGGAAAGTGGTCAGAAGTCGGAGATGCATTGGTCTGAAACTGGAAGCTGGAAGCCGTGAGCTTGTTTGCAGGCCCGTTCCCGAGCAGTCGAAAAACATGGTGTCGGACGTGGTGTCGGACATGGTGTCGGACATGGTGTCGGACATGGCGTCGGACATG
>CAYFPS010000056.1:0-4927 GCA_964345075.1 uncultured Bacteroidaceae bacterium
CGTCCTTCGCCATTCGCCAAATCTTCAATCTGCAATCAGCAATCTGCAATCAAAAAGCCCCCACCTTTCGGCAGGGGCCTTTTGCACATGTATCACGGAAGGATCTACTTGAGCAGTGTCACACGGCTGATCTCGCGACGGCCTTCGGCCTCCAGCACGATCAGGTACATGCCGCTGGCTTCGCCACTGGCGGACCAGGTAAGCTCGTGCTCGCCGGCAGCCTGTGCGCCATTGTGCAGCATCTCGACCAGACCGCCACCCAGATCGTATACGGCCAGTCGCACATCACCTGCGCGGCTAAGTGAGTAGGGAATAGTGGTCGTCGGGTTGAAAGGATTGGGATAGGCATTGCCAAGTCCAAAGTGGCTCGGCAGCTCCTCGGCCACTTCCAGGAAGTCCAGCTCGAGCATGCAGTCCAGGCCATCTTCGTTGAGGACAGCCTCACCATCGCTGATTTCCAGGTGCAGGTTCAGCAGTCCTTCGTAGACATCCTCCGGCGGGGCGGGAATCGCCACGCAGTCCGTCTGACCCTCAACAAGCTGAATCACATGACCGGCAACACGCTGGCCATCGGCGTACCAGACCAGTTCCAGTTCGTCATTGTCCACGTCAAGCAGGCTGATCGTGTAGACGCCCATCATCATGTTCATTCTGAAGGCATCCAGGTCCTCGATCAAACCACATTCCATGTCGTTGCAGGCCGTAACCTCGGGCGCATCGTTAACCGGCGCTACCTGAACCAGATAGTCGCGGGCGCTGCAAGCCGAGTCGGGCGATGTATCACAGGCAGAAAGGGTCACATAGCCTTCACCATTCCAGTCAGGGCTGGTGACGATATGCAGCTCGCCGGTCTCCTCCAGATACTCGGCCTGAATGTCCGGATTGGTGGAGGCCAGCAGAATGTTGATCTCGTCACCGTCGGGATCCACCGGCTGGAAG
Organism: uncultured Bacteroidaceae bacterium; assembly: GCA_964345075.1. GTDB lineage: Bacteria > CAIWAD01 > CAIWAD01 > CAIWAD01 > CAIWAD01 > CAYFPS01. The sequence continues at coordinate 940 of CAYFPS010000056.1, forward strand.
GCCAGCAGCAGTTCTTCGTCTTCCATCAGCTGCACAATCTGCTCTTCGGGCAGGATCGGTGCGTCATTGACGGGCATCAGGGCGACATTCAACACACCAAAGGTCTCGCATTCGCCATCACTGACGAAGATCTGTGCAGTCGTGTTACCATTGAAGTTTTCCGGCGGCGTGATACTCAAAAGGTCGTTCACTTCGTCATAAGTGAAGTTGAAGCCTTCAACCTCTGACTCGACCTTGGAGATTACCAGATCATCACCTTCAATGTCCATCCAGCCGGAAGTCGCTTCTTCCAGCAGATAGATTTCATCTTCCAGACCCGAGAAAGGCCGGAAAGAGGCCGTCTGGATCGGGCAGTCATTGACCGGCGTGAAGTTCAGGTTGAAACGTGCGTCCACCGAACACTGGCCATCGGTCACATCAAAACTGACAAGCCCGCCACCTGACTGATCGAGCGGGTAGCTGAAAAGCCAGCCGTGCACGCTCTCGGAAACTTCACCAGCCGGGAAACTGAGGTTTTCCAGGTAGAGGCTGTCGCCTTCATAGGCCAGATCAGGATCATTTACGTGCGCGTAGATCTCGGCGCGGGTCAGCAGAAAGCGCGTGTCTTCGCCTACTTCCACATCGGGAAAGTCGGAGAACAGCGAGGGGCAGTCATTCAGCGGGTTGACGGTAAGAGTGAAGCTCTCCACGTCCGTGGCCCGGGCTCCATCATCCAGATCGTCCACACCGACAAAAATCTCCGCCTGGCCGTTCCAGTTGGGAAAGGGCGTCACGTGAACCTGCATGTTGACTTCATCAAAGGAGACAATCACGCGGTCCGTTGAGGAATCCGCCCAGTAAAGGAAGGTGTCGGAATCGGGGTCAACCACTTCGACATTCACGGTGAGGATCATGTCCTCATTGATGGTCCAGTTGGGAATGGGTTGAATGTCGGGGGCTACTGCCAGCAGTCTGCTTGTGGCAAGCAAACCAGTCAGAATCAAGCTTTGCGTCTTCATCGGAAGGTCCTCCATCGTCATGTGGGGACCCTGCCTCCATATTGCCCAGGCAGTCGGTCCGAATCCGCCCCCCGAAGGCCCGGCGAATTCCTGTCAGTCATATCGGCACAATGCCTGCCCTTCTGCGTGAAGCTGGGCACCTCCCATGAGTGATGATCTTCACTCTTTAGAGGCCCCGGGCGTGCCCACGAAGAACCAGGCCTCCACTCCTTCGGCAAAATCAAAGCCGAGATTTAGCTTCAGACTGTCTTTTTTGTCGAATATTTTCACGCTGCCGTTTTCACCCACCCATTCTGGATCCGATCCCCTTAACCACCAATGGCGTATCAGACCATCTTCCGCGTCATCTTCAAAGGTGAAGCGATAGGCTCCGGCTGCAAGACTGATTTCATCGCGATGGAGGCTGTCATCAAAGAGGCTGTCGCGGCTGGCGACCGTCCGGCCCAGCCAATCGGTGATACGCCAACGGTTCTCGGCCGCTCGGCCAAAACCCGGGCTTTTGACTTCCACAATAAGCTCTTCGGGTAAAATCAGCGGTGCTGGCATTGGCTGAATCAGTCGATTGTCCCGAAGGTTGCTTTCGCCAGCAAGCGGCAAAAGGCGTGCAACAAAAGAAGCCCCATCTTCCCAGCCCGTCCAGTCGGGTGCAGGCAATCGCAGGGTATCAGATTGCATGAAGTCAAGGCTGCCTTGCCAGCACTCGCGTGAAAGACGGCCCTTCTCAAGGCCGTAGACCAGCTCGAGCTGTGATACAGGCAGACGCCCGCGGTTCCGCACCAGAAGAAGCAATTCGTCTGTTGCCGGACCCAAACGCCGGCACTCATCCCTTGAGCCAAGACTCAGGATCGCCTGCAGCTCGACATCGACATCAGAAAGAATCGGACCATACTGCACCAGCAAGTGATTCTCGATGAAGGCACCCTCGCCTTCCCCATTCAGCGGGTCGGGCGCTTCCACGCCGTAATCCAGCAGAAGTGAATCACCGGGCGTGATCCACTGGGACAGTTCGAAGACATGAGTATCAACAAAGGTCCCGGGACACCAACCGGCGCGGTCAAACTGCCAGGTCCCACCCTGCGGCATGATCGGGTTGTCGCCACAGTTTCGCCAGACCGTCCAGCGCTCGCGCTCGCGGCCACCCAGCAGGATGTAATGCTCCTTTGGGTCCCACTCGCAGCAGTGATGAGGGCCGGCATGGCCGTGTCCGCTGATGGTGGAAAGCAGCGCGGCTCCCCGCGCCTGAGGCAGAATGGGCCTCAGCGTCTGCTCCAGCACCAGATCGGCGGCCAGATCCTTGTAGGCGTGGCTCTTAAGCGGCCAGACCGGATCAATCGCCAGAACCCTGCGCGCCGGTTGACCTTCAATGAAGTGGAAGCTCAGGTCGATCAGCTCGTAGCCATTGTGCGCTTCCAGATCCACGTTGTCCTTAAGCAGCGGAAGAAAGTCCGTGACTTCGAGCCAGTGGACGAAGCCCTCTTCTCCCAGGTTCAACCCAAGTCCGTAAGGCGTGATGTAGCGACCCAGTTCGATTTCCTCAACCACCTCCATTGGTGGATCCCAGCGTCTGCGCATACGCTGATGAAGCACTGTGTCCGCGTCAAGCTGCTCACGGGCAATCACCCGGCCCAGACCATCTTCTACAAGCCGCTCCGGACGCCAGAAACGATCCAGTCGTGATACAGCAGTCAGATCCTGATCATCTTCGTGATACACGACCGTCAAGGCGGACGCAGGAAGGCTGTCCAGTTCCAGCGCCGCCCGCCGGCCCGGAAGCGCATCTCGCCGTCCCGCCCAACCGTGCCTGCGCAGCTCAGGCTCACCATCCATACGGGCGTGATACATGCCCCGTGATCTGTCGTGCAGAATTGCCGCCTCCGCAGACTCAAAATCAAGCCAGAGCAGCAGCTTCTCGTCCTTTGCTGACGGGCCCTTCGCCACCAATCGTCTGATTTGTGATACATCCAGTACAGCGTTCCAAAGGCAGAAGTCGTCCACATCGCCCGTAAACCAGCCACCGTTCCTGTTGGCATTGGCCCCCAGTGTGGCCCGTGTGATACCTTCTATTGTGCGTGTCATTTTGCCTGCTTCGTGGAAGAGATCACCATTCAGGTAAATGCGCATCAGGCCCTTGCCGGCATCCTTGGTGAAGGTCCAGTGATTCCAGAGGCCGATGGTCTGCCAGGTTTCAACCTGCTTCTCAATGCGGTTGTTGTTGCCCGCAGCATGTCCGCCGCATTCAAAGATGACGGCACCCGACGACCAGGGCAGATTCAGATTGATTACACGGGCGCCATTAGCTGATGCTTCAAATAGCTGATCGCTGGTTGGCTGCACGCCCGCCTCGCCCCGTACCCAGAGCGAAAGACTGAAGCTGCTGTCCAGAGCCGCCAGTGCTCGCGCATCCAGCTTAAGCGATGAGTGACCATCAAAGTGCACATAGTTGCCAGTGGCATTACGATAGCTGGACCAGTTGTATTGGTGATTCCAGACCTCCTGTGTGACAAGTTCCAGACTGTCCGGTTCTTCGCCTTTTGCGCTGAACCATGCCTGCTCGTGACACAAGCTGTCCAGTCGTCCCGTGTGACGATGTATACGAGTGTGCGTGGTGACATCCCATTCGCCACAGGGATTTGGATCACCGGGTGTCGCCTCGTCACACTTCAGCGCATAACGCATCAAGACCTTCGACCAGTCGCGGCCTTCCGTGGGAAAATCAAAGATCGCACGCCTGGTGGCAATGGAATCATTGGTGAAAGTCTGCACCACAAGTGTATCACCGGGGGATGCGATGAGTTGGGTGAAGGGGAGGAGCAGGAAGAAATGGCGAATGACGAATGACGAATGACGAGACACGGCCGGGGTCCTTTGATTGATCAGGGGGAAGATAGTTTTCAGGCGTTAGGCGTTAGTCCCCGCTTTCGCGGGGATGACAGTCATCAGCAGGCCAGTGGGGCAGTTGTCGACGCAGTCGGCAAATGGCCCCTGGCGAA
>CAYFPS010000057.1:0-4731 GCA_964345075.1 uncultured Bacteroidaceae bacterium
TTCAGGTCCTTGGAACCACCTTAACATACTGTCCGATATTTGGGGTCCAGCTCTGGGAAGCGGGGCAGGAGTGTTCGTTGGTCTTCTGATTTACCTACTTGTAGTATTCTTGGTCATCATCATTACCAGAGAGATCTGGTGCTGGCTACTGAAGACCACGAAAATCGTTGAGCTTCTAAAAGGAATCCACACTGAGCTGAAGGCAACAAACCGGATGCTTGAGCGCATGCAGCCGCCAGGATCTGAGCAGTTTGAATCAGCGGGTCGAAAATGTCCCAACTGTGAAGCGACAGTGGCTGAAGACGCAGAGGTTTGCTTCAAATGCGGCGCAACGCTTTAGATGCTACTCCAAAACTTTGCAAACCAGTAGAAGTTCTCCACTCGGGTCAAAGTCCCATATATATTCAAAGAGTTAGATGTTGTGGACTTCTAACAAACACTTTCAATTGGCCCGCCCAGCGTCACGCCGCTTGCGCGGGCGCCGCTGACCGGGCAATGGGCGCGAAGCGCGCCACATTGCCTTCAGCCGGTTCGCTTCGCGAACCCGCAGATCTTGCGACGCAAGCGGCCCGCCACCCTCGCAAACCATAGAAGTTTAGGCGTTAGGCACTGAGGCCTCTCCACAAACAAAAAGCGTCCCGACGAATCGGGGCGCTTTTCATTAACTGCAATCCGCGCCTAGAGCTTCTCGGAGTGCGCGGCCAGGTACTTGGCAACGCCTTCGGTGCTGCCTTCCATACCAGCGTCGCCTTCCTGCCAGCCAGCGGGGCAGACTTCGCCATGCTTCTGGTTGAAGGCCAGGGCGTCGATCATACGCAGCATTTCGTCGATGTTGCGGCCGAGGGGCAGGTCGTTGATCACAGCGTGACGCACAACGCCTTCCTCGTCAATCAGGAAGCTGCCGCGCAGGGCAACACCACCACCAACGGTGGTCTCTTCCTCGTACTCCTCGGTGATGACCGTGGCGGGCTCGGCGCCAACCAGCACATCAAAGTTGCGGGCGATGTTCTTGTCGATGTCGGCGATCAGCGGGTACTTGACCTGACCGATACCGCCATTGTCAACGGCCGTGTTCTTCCAGGCCAGGTGGCTGAACTGGCTGTCCACGGAGCAACCCAGCACCTGCACACCGCGCTTCTCGAACTCGGCCAGACGGTGGTCAAAGGCCAACAGCTCGGTGGGGCAGACAAAGGTGAAGTCCAGCGGGTAGAAGAAGAGCACAACCTTCTTGCCCTTGTAGTCGGAAAGCTTGATTTCCTGCATGGTGTTGTCGCCCATGACGGCCATTGCCTTGAAGTCGGGGGCGGGCTTGGTGACGAGCATTTCGATCTCCTATGAGTTGAATTGTGTGTTTCGACAATGGGCACACTGGCCCTTGATATGGATCTCGAACTGCTCCACCTGGTGGCCCAGTTCGACTGCTTTTGCTTTCATTTCGGATTCAAGTTGTTGATCAACAGGAAGATCGATCAACATGCCGCATCGCGTGCAGACAATATGGTGATGAGAGTCCAGATGTGTATCATAGTGCACGGCCCCACCTACGCAAACTTCCAGCAGTTCACCCGCATCGACCAATTGATGCAGGTTGCGGTAGACCGTTCCCAGGCTGACATCGGGCATTGCACTGCGCACCAGGTCATGAACCTGCTGGGCCGTCGGGTGATCGAGGCTGCCCGAATGCATCACTTTCATGATTTCTTCCCGCTGTCTGCTGTAGCGCATGATGTCCTTTAAATAGTAACCGTTACTATTATAAGTTGATTCACAGCTGGATGCCATGACCTTTGTCATGCGGTCCTGAAAAATCATTTCCGTCGCCAATCCGGCTGAAATGAAACCCATTGATTGTCTGGTAGCCTGTCACCACAACTCTTGTCTTTTACAGCACAAAGCCAATCAGGTAAGGAATTAGCTTATGGAAGATTCAGCAGGAAAACGCTACTTGGGGATCAGTGCAATCGCAATCGGCCTGCTCTTCTCGGGCTGTCTGACTTCAGGTTCTTTTCAAACGGGCCGAACGCTAAAGCCTGGCAAGGCCAACATGGTGATGGGCTTTCAGCAGCTTGCCACGACGAATGGCCACGAAGTCGCCTTTGTTCCTGAACTTGCAGCCAGTGTGCCCAGAATCGGCCTCAACCTTGGCCTTCCACTGCGCCTGGAGCTTGGCGCGCACGCCATGCTTGGACAGGGCTTTGAGTTCAACCTTCGTCATGAGCTGACGCCCGACAGCTTCAAGCCCTTCGACCTGGCCATTGCCTATGTCCACGGATCGCAGTTCGACAGCAACTACAGGAAATACGGGCTTTCTGTCAGTCGGCCGCTGGGTGAGGTGGAACTCTACAGCTACTACTACAAATATCAGGCCGACATGGACCGTAGTGATGACTGGCGGGAAAACGGCGACTGGATGTCCAGCCTGATCTACGATGTCCAGTATGAGCAGATCGATTCAGCGAACAGCATTGGTGTGGGTGGCGCCATGCCCCTGCTGCCCAATTTCATGCGCCTGATGCCCGAACTGCGCTATGACTTCTATTCAAGCGACTTCGGCAAGGATCGAGTTGCCTATGCAGGTCTTTGTGTGGCTTTGGGACCGTGGGAAGGTGCCTCCAAGGCAGCCTCCTCCTCAGCTCCGCACAGGGGGCCGAAAGGCTTCAAAGAGCGCCCTTGATCAGCCCTAGACCACCCATTATACCCGGCCGCGATGCCGGGTTTTCCTTACAACAGGCTTTCCAGCATGGCCGGATCATAGGCGCGGGGCTCAAGTCCCATCTTCAGTCGGCTGACAAAATCCGGGTTGGCGATGAGGGCCCGCCCCCAGGCCGCCAGATCCATTTCACCTTTGGCCAATGCTTCTTCTGCCTGTGCGGGCTCAAGCGATCCAACGCCAATCAGCTGTCCGTCCCAGTGCTTGCGCGTGTAGCTGCAAAGCCTGTCACCCAGGCCCGGGATGACTTCAGCGTAGTCCAGATTGCTGGCGTGAAGCAGCTTAAGGCCCGCCGCCTTCAGCTCCTTTATCAGCAGCTGAAAGGTAAGGGCTGTTTCATCCCAGGGCTTGCCGGCCACCGACATTTTCGGGGAGAAGCGGAAGATCGTCCTGCCCGGGCCACATTCAGCCAGAACCGCCCGTGTTACAGCACCCGCAAAGCGGCAGCGCTGATCGCCACCCCAGTCGTCCTCACGCCTGTTCCAGGCCAGGTTGGTGAACTGATCGATCAGATAGCCGTGGGCGCCGTGAATCTCAACCGCATCAAAGCCGGCCTGCATGGCATTGCCGGCAGCCTGCGCAAAGAGTTGGATGACTTCCGTGATACGCCCCACGCTCATGGCTTCCGAGGGGCCGTAGAAGATCTCCTCGCCATCTGCTTTCCTTAAGCGCGCGATGCGGCCTTCCGGCGACAGGCCGGATGGACTTTCCGGCACCGGGCCGCCTGTCGTCAGGGGATGGGCCACCGCGCCCACATGCCACAGCTGGCAGGCGATGACGCCACCCGCATCATGCACGGCCTTAGTCACACGCTGCCAGGCCTTTACCTGGGCTGCATTCCAGATGCCGGGCGCGCCATTGTAGCCATTGGCCCGCTCACAGATGACCGTGCCCTCGCTGATCTGCAGACCCACCCCGTCCGCCGCGCGGCGCGCATAATAGGCCGCGACCTCCTCAGTCGGAAGAAAGCCCGGGGACTTGCAGCGCGTGCAGGGCGCAAAGGCGATGCGCGTGTTCAAGTGCAGGTCACCAAAGGTCATGGGGGAAAGCAGCTGCTTAAGGTGTGTCACGGGTCAGGCCTCTCAAGTTAATGGTAGAAGATAGGGAGGCGGGAAGAATTGCTGATTGCAGATTGATGATTGCAGATTGACGAAGGGCGGGAAGAATTGCTGATTGCAGATTGATGATTGATGAAACCTCTGGCTGGCTACTGGTAACTGGGAGCTGGGAGCTGGGAGCCGTGCTTGGTTCCGGGGGAGTGCCAGGTGAGTGCCAGGGGCGTGCCAAGGTCCACAAAGCTAGTTTGCCATCATTGTCTTTTCCGTGTCAAATCACCATTACAGCACAGTCAATGATCCTTCCCGCCCACTTCAGCTTCGGCCCGAAGATGGTCCCGGCTGATTACTCTTAGCCAATAGCGGATAGCGGATAGCGGATAGCGGATAGCGGATAGCGGATGAAGGGTCAGGCACCTCTGACCGTCTGACTGGTTACAGCCCTCTGGCCACTGGCTTGCTGACCGCTAATGCCTAACGCCTGACTGCAGATTGATGATTGATGATTTCAAGAGACAGGTTGGAAGCCTTCTGGCTGGCTACTGGTAACTGGGAGCTGGTAACTGAACCTTGATCCATCCGCCTGACATGTTGGGGTGGCTTGACACTTTTGCAAAGCTACGTTCCCGATAAATCGGGACAAGCCGACACCACGTTCCCCGACTGGTCGGGAACAGGCCGTCCTACTTCTTCTGGCTGGAACCTGGTTACTGGTCGCTGGCAGCTGATAACTGGCAACTGAACCTTGATCCATCCGCCTGACATGTTGGGGTGGCTTGACACTTTTGCAAAGCTACGTTCCCGATAAATCGGGACAAGCCGACACCACGTTCCCCGACTGGTCGGGAACAGGCCGTCCTACTTCTTCTGGCTGGAACCTGGTTACTGGTCGCTGGCAGCTGATAACTGGCAACTGAACCTTGATCCATCCGCCTGACATGTTGGGGTGGCTTGACACTTTTGCAA
>CAYFPS010000058.1:0-4661 GCA_964345075.1 uncultured Bacteroidaceae bacterium
CTTCCGAGAGCGATGGATCAAGCCGTGGATCGGGATGCACCTGGTATCTGCACCCCTATCCGACACAAGTCCCCACCGCCTCCCCGAAGCCATCCACATTGCCATTCAACTGGACTCCCGGTATTGCTTGAACCGAAAGGCCAATCAAGCATCCATCTGGGGGTGACTGCGACAAATAGAAGGTGTTGTTCTCGATGAATACGGGGCCTTTAACGAATCCGCGACCCACGTAAACTCCTCTACTGTAGAGTACTCCCTTTTCAGGCGAGCTTTCATCGCCACCCAGCAACGCCCATTCGGTTGACAGGTCCAGATCGACGAAGTCGTTACCGACAATGCTGATGTTCTCTGTTGGATGCTCCGAATTGAATTGGCGCACCGAGACAATGCCCTCAATGATCGCCTTCGAGTTGTCGTATCGCTCGAAGCGACAACCAACCACGTCAATCTGCCGCCCAGATAGAATGATCGCGGACGCTGCTCGCTCAAGACCATCTATCCATCGGGGGTGCAGATCCCACCTCCACAGTTCTGCAAACAGCAGGTTCATGCAGCCTTCCTTTCGGCTTTGTGCGGAACCACGGGCTTGTCTGGCGTGACGCGAGGGATGCGTAGCTCTGCGAGTGCCTCATGCTGACGGGCGGCGGTCTCGGCGAAGCTCTCCCAGTCGTTGTTGACCAGGACGCAGCGGAGTGCGAGGACGTGACCGGCTCGCTGCGGTCCCCAGCGCATGCCGGACCCGTCGAGGCGAGCACCGGCGACATGCTTCACGGCTCCCTCCATCGCCCCGGTGCCGATGTCGAGGCCGTCCTCCAGCAGCTCGGCGTAGGGCATGAGATGCCGGTGGTTCTCGACGTAGCGGATGGCCTCGTGTAGTCGCTTCCTGCGCCCCTTGGTGCCAGGGCCGGTCTTGCCGATGCTGGCGCGAAGCGCCTCCAGTTCCTTCAGGACTGCGGCGATCTTGCCACTGCGAAGCTCATCCTTGCGGGCGCGCACCCACCGTTCGAGGGCCTCGTCCTCGCGGTGGACGGTGCCGCCCCCCTGCCAGAGGTACTCGGAGAGGTGGTACCAGTCGAGGCAGGGGGTCGCTTCGGGGAAGAACTCCTTCTGGAGCTTCCAGATCGCGTGGGCACCATCGGCGAGGAACAGCGTCCTCTTGCTGCCGTAGCCGCGCTTCCGGGCCTCGTGGTCGAGCAGGCGGAACAGGGCCCGGCCCCCGTCGAAGGTGCCGAAGACGCGCTTGTTGATGGGACCCTCGACCGAGCCATCCGGCATCGTCTGCAGCGTGTACACGATGCCGAGCATCGCCATCTTGGCGTTCTTGGAGCGGTCTCGTCGGCGTCGCTTCCGATGCTCCTTGCGCCTGAGCCTCCGCAGCCCACGGCGGGTCTGGCCGCGCGCTCGCTTCCGGTGGGGGCGACGGCGCCTCCTGTGCTCCTCCGGCGTCATCATCGGCGCACCCTTGCCATCGACCTGGATGACCAGGATGTCGCCGTCGTCATCGGGAGCTGGCAGGTCCCACAGGAACTCGGCGGCGACCGGGCCGAGCTTGTCCACGATGCCCTGTGCAGCACGCTTGGAGGGCCAGTAGCCGCTGAACCTGGAGGCCACCTCGACCGCCCCGTCGAACGGCAGCTGCGCCACGAGCCAGGCGGTGAGGAGATGCACGCACAGCGACATCCGGCCGGCCGCCAGCCCGATCTGCCGGTCGTGGGGAGCCACGAGTGCGTGCCCATGGCCGTGGACGAGCCTGTACACCGGCCTGCTGAGCCAGACCTCGCCGAACCTGCTGCGGACGATCTCACTGCTGAGGCGCATCTCGCTGTACCAGGCGCGGCCGTGCCGGAACGAGGCCGGCACCTCTCTCGGCAGGGAGTGGGCGAGCCAGACCGACACGAGCGCCGCTCCCAGCGCCATCAGTCGCGGCCACAGCTCGGAGTCTACCGCATGCAGCGACGCGGGAGACTCCTCGCCGATCAGCCAGGAGAGCGTGTCCTCGAAGCTCTGGCGTGCTGCGGTCTCGCTCCGGGCTCGTTCGCGCTCGACGTGAGCGCGCAGGTCGATAGTCTCGGCGGGCACGGGGGATTCTCCTGCGTTGGTTGTGTCGCAACGCTGGCGTATCCGGGGGGTTCTCCGTGCGCTCAGCCCCTCAGCACGTTGTCATCAACCTGCAACGAGTGCCCCGAGATTGGCTTCCGAGAGCGATGGATCAAGCCGTGGATCGGGATGCACCTGGTATCTGCACCCGTTTCCAGGACATCTTCGGCTACGGGGGCAACATCCCGATCGACGAACTCTTGCCTGTTGGTCAGGACGCAGTGATCGAGCTTCTCGGGGCAGCGCGCCGAACGTGGGCCGAGATGGTGCGGTCGACGTACAAGGTCGAAGCGCAGCGGATTGCGGCACTGGTCTGCGGCGCGCTCGTGCCGTCCTCCGCGTGGTCCGTCAAGAAGCCGACAACCGATGGGATCAGGTTCGTCGGTCACTTGCTTGAAACCACCGGCCTCGGAGAGTCAGACACATGGGCATGGATGCTCACGCAGGCGCTATCCAGCAGGGGTGGCGCCGCCACTCGGCGACTTGCGGAGCACGCGACGGCTTGCGGCCAGGGGGACAGGACGGCTGTTGTGAGGGTCTTGCTTCGTGCTGCTTGGTCGCACGATGAGCTGCCGGGTCCCACCGCTGGCGCGACTCCCTTGGAGATGCTGATGGGGGTTCAAGCTGTCGTTCGCTTCTCCCTGCCGCTCGACCCGGAGGCGGACGTGCCGGCGCGCGAACTGGTCGCCGTGGAGGAGTTGCTGTCGAGCATCGAGGAACAACTGGTTCGACAACTGGCTGCCGCCGTCGGGGCGTTGTACGCTGAGGAGGTCGAGGAGTTCTTCGCCCGCATTCCGAGGTCTTGATGATCGAAGCCATCGCCGCAGCCGCAAAGAGCGTCGCCGAGGCGGCTGGAGCTGCTAAGGAAGCCTTGAGCGGTGCCGCAGTGCGGGAGGTAGGTGCAGGCCGCGCGGCGTCGGAAGCTGGGGCGGGCTGCTTCCGCGTGGGTGGCGACTTCCGCTCCATCCTGGCGGCACTCCAGATAGACCCAGTCGCGCTGAGCGCGGAAACACTCGGAGTCGGCGGTTCGGGTGCAGAGGCAATCGAGCACGTCGCGTTGGAGGACAGCAAGGGCGAGGTGCGGCACCAGCTCTCATCCGAGGAGGCCGCCCACTATGAGCGAATCGGGCTCACGCCACAAGAGGTGAACGGGCGCGAGTGCTTGGTACGAGATGACATCGACTGGGACCAGAAAGACCCCTACGGGCAAACCAACCTCGAGCGTGCCGAGCAGGGTCTCGCACCGCTAGACCAGGAAGGGCGCCCCTATGAGCTCCATCACGTACAGCAACAGTCTGAGGGCATGCTGGCCGAGCTCACACGAGACGAGCATCGTGCTGCCGGTATCGATCGTGTGCTCCACGATCCAGGCAAGACATCGGAGATCGACCGTGCGGAGTTCGACAAGACGCGAGCAGACCATTGGCGCGCCCGCGCGGCGGAGGCGACGTGAAGGCCCTCGAAGGAAAGAACGGACGCTGGCTCGGTCCTGTCGATGACGCAGTGGTGATGGCGGCCGAGGAGGAACTGGGCGTTCCCGTGCCGTCGAGCTACCGTGACTTCCTGCTCAAGTATGGTTCCGGCATCGTCGGTCATCTTGAGATCTACGGGCTCGGCGGTCCCAGGACCGGGGTGCCGAGCGTCCTCTGGCTCGTCGATGACCTTCGGGAATCCGGACTGAGCAGGCCGACACAGGTGATCCCGTTTCACGCGGAGGGCGATGGAGACTACTCCGCGATCCTCGCCGCCCCACTGTCGGGCCAGCCAACGGGCGCCGTCGTGTACTGGTCACCTCGACGGGATGACGTGCTCGACGTTCGGCCAGCCTACAGTACGCTCGATGACTGGTTCGCCGCCCGGCTGTGATAAGCAAACCCTGAGCTCTCACGCTGGACTGACTGAGATGAGGACGATTCCATGACCATGAGCACCCGCCGCGACTGGGAGATTCGGATCAACGGCGAAGGGGTGGGGTTCGTGATCGCGACGTGGCCCGAGCCGGGGCCGAGGGGACTCGGCCAGCGCTTCGTCCTGATTCGAGCGAGCCACGGTGATGCCACGTTGGAGACCAACGTGATGTTGCCCCGGGGGACGATGGACGACGCGCGGGACAAGGCGGCTGCGATCGCGTCTGCCGCCTTCGGTGAGTCGGTGGAACTGCGGCAGGTGTCATCAGGCGGCTGACGGGACAGCCAGCGGCACTCGGCGGTCCAGTTCCCGCCTCCTGAACTCCGCTACTTCGCCGCACGCTCCCTCTCGGCGCGTGGGACCACCCTTGCCCGCGACCTCAACCGCAGCAGAGCCTTGCTGACCGCCGCTGGGGTGACCCCCTCGGCCCGCGCGAGCGCCGACATGCTCGGGTAGGCCCCCTCCTCCATCAGCCGCCGCCACCGTCGGGCACGCTCCCCGACCGGCCGTCCCTTGGGCCTCAGAGCCGGTCTCGCCTTCAACTCCTGCTCGCTCGCGGGCGTCCTCGGCCTCGGGCGCTCGACCTGCGGAGCGTCGATCTCGACCTCGTACTGCGGGCATGGATGGTTGTGCGAGCTGTTGCGCAGCCAGAAGCG
>CAYFPS010000059.1:0-4576 GCA_964345075.1 uncultured Bacteroidaceae bacterium
AAGAAGCTTCCCGTGCCGATTCGCGCGGATTTGGCCGACGCGCTCGCGCGGTTGGATGAAGGCCTGACTCTGTCGATGCCTCTGTCCCGGCCGATGCCCGACATCGGATCGGGGGTGCATGAGTTGCGATTAAGAGATCGCAGCGGAGCGTACCGCGTTATCTACGCCCTTGTGATCGCGGGAACCATTGCCGTACTGCACGCCTTCAAGAAGACGACCCGGGCGACACCAAAGGCAAACGTGGAGTTGGCACGAAAGCGCCTCAAGGAGTTGAGACTGTGAGCAAGAAACTGAGTGCTACAAAACTCGCCGAGGAATTGGACATTCCCAAGAGTCGAGCCGTCGAAGCGCAGATGAAAGCCAAGCTGGTGGCTGCAGTCGTCGCAGAAGTACGTCGAAGACGCCTGACCCATGCGTGGTTGGCCGAACGCTCCGGTCTCGGGAGAACAACCGTAACCGGGATCTTGTCCGGGAGCTTGCAGAGGGTTTCACTGGGCCGAGTGCTTCGGCTCGTAGAAGCGGCCGGACTCGAGGCAGATGTCAGAGTTCGCCGCGCGGCGTGAACACAAGTCGCTGTTGGCGACGTCAAGTTCTCACTCGGTGAGTTCCCTGTTCACGCCCGAGAATTCCCTGTTCAGTCGCGTAGGGAATTCCCTTGGAACAGCCCGTCCTGTCCCAAAACCCAGCCGACCGAAATCTCAGCCGTAGCAACGGGTTGCTGCCAAGGTTGATGAACAATCTCGGCCTATTGTTGGCGGCCATTCTGTCCTACGGTCGCCGTCATGACCACGCCTTACCTCCGGTTTGCTCTTGCGGCCATGGCCGGTTGGGTGAACCGAACGTAATCGAGTACCTGCCGGTGGAGAACCGGATTCTGCGAGACCATCTCGGCAGTTGGCGGGTGCGGTTCACGGACGCGCAGCGATGCTGCCTGGCAGCCGCCGCAAAAAAAGGGTGGGGCGCAAGGGCCTTTTCGGTATTGCGACCATTGTGACGCCGGAGACGCTGCTTCGGTGGTATCGCGGGCTGATCGCACACAAGTACGACGGCAGCAACTGTCGCAAGCCTGGCAGGCCCAAGACGGCGGCCGAGATCGAGCAACTCGTTCTGTCGATATCACGGGGGAATCCGGGGTGGGGCTACACGAGGATTCGCGGCGCCCTTGACAACCTCGGGCACGCGATCGGTCGCAGCACGATCCAACGAATCCTTGCTGCGAACGGTATCGAGCCTGCACCGGAGCGCCGAAAGCGGATCTCGTGGGAAACCTTTCTCAAGTCTCACTGGGGCGTGATCACAGCGACGGACTTCTTCAGCGTGGAAGTTCTGTACCTGCTCGCCGTAGCCCCCTACCGGAAGTTACCGAGGTCGTGCATTCTCGGCTCAGGTTACTGAGTTGAAGGAGGATGCGTGATGACAGATGCGGAGAAGCGAGCGAGAGAGGCGATTGTAGGTCTGGGCGAGCGTGGACGTACGCAGCGAATACCGGTCGAGGTCCGCGAGGTAGTCGTGGAGTTTGCCCGCCGCGAGCGGCACCGCGGACGTAGCTGGGCCGATATCGCCGATAGGATTGGGGTGTCGACCTCCGCGCTCATTCGCTGGGCGCAGGGGCGGCGGCCGAAACAGCGCAAGGTGGTCCCGGTGGCCGTGCGTGAGCACGTGGCGGCCGACGCTGCGCCGGTAGTGCTGGTGACACCAGGGGGCTACCGCATCGAGGGAGTCTCTGTTGAGCAGACAGTCGATTTGATGCGTCGGCTTTCGTGATCGGCGCCACGCGCCATGTCCGGGTGTTCGCCTACACAGAGCCCGCCGATCTTCGCAAGGGATTCGACGGGCTCTACGGTCTGGTAACCAGGGAGCTTGGTCGAGATCCTCTCTCTGGTGAGCACTTTTTGTTCGTCAACCGCACGCGTACACGCGCCAAGGTTCTTCTGTGGGACGGTACTGGACTTTGCGTCTACCCAACACACTGCCCCACGAGCAACACTGCGGAAGCTTCGCTACCGGTGGCATCCGCAGTTCGGTGAAGAGCTTCTCGTTACCGAGGTAATCCACCCGGCGCGTGGTCGCGTCGCGCATTGCCGCAGACCGGCCAGGCCCGAAGCCCGCAGGTTTGAGGTGCCGGCGTGGATGTTCGACGCCGCAACGTGTCGGCGGATGCGCTTGGCGAGCAAGCCGGCGATCACCCCGCGCGCCCTCGCCGCGCTCGCACAGCTATTGCGGGAGAGCGTACCGATCGAGGAGCTGCACGGGCACACTGGTCCCAGGAGGACGAGTGATGCCAGTGCAAGCAAGAAACAGACAACAGCAGGCGAATCGCCAGCTGCCCTTGTTCAACCCCCGACCTCCGCTCCCGCGCTGGAGCGATTTGGGGCAAAGGGCATCGACGGAGGTCGTGACGGCGCTGGCAGCGATTCTCGCCGGACACGACGAGCGCCGTCCCAGAAACGAAGAGGGAGGGGCTGATGATGAATGAGCGCATCAAACCGGCACACCTGCAGCGCAGGGCCGTCGTCTACGTGCGACAATCGAGCAGTTACCAGGTGACCCACAACCAGGAGAGCCAACGCCTTCAGTACGCGATGGCCGGTTGCTTGAAGCGCTACGGATGGCAGGAGGTAGAGGTGATTGACGCCGATCTCGGCAAGTCCGCAAGCGGGAGCGTGGGGCGCGCCGGGTTCGAGCGGCTACTGGCCCAGGTCTGCCTCGGGGAGGTCGGCGCCGTCGCCGCGCGCGAGCTGTCACGATTCGCTCGTAACAGTCGAGACTGGCAGCAGCTCGTTGAGGTCTGTCGCGTCGTCGACACGCTGCTCATCGACGAGGAAGCGGTCTACGATGCGCGGCGGACCAACGACCGGTTGTTGCTCGGCCTCAAGGGCAGCCTCAATGAGTACGAACTCGATGTGTTGCGACAGCGATCGCAAGCAGCCCGCGAGCAGAAGGCTCGACGGGGTGAGCTCGGGATGAACTGCCCGGTCGGTTACCTCAACGCAGGCGGTGGGATGCTTGACAAGCACCCGGACAAGCGCGTGCAGCAGGCCGTGACCACGGTCTTCGAGAAGTTTCTCGAACTAGGCAGCGCTCGTCAGGTCATGATGTGGTTCCACAGCAAGGGCTTCCAATTTCCTCGCCCGTACTGGGACGGCAGCGCGTGGACAACGGTCTGGAAGGACGTCACTTACCACGCGGTGCTGCGGACGCTGAAGAGTCCCACCTATGCCGGTGCCTACACCTGGGGTAAGACGGAAACTAGCGTGGCACTCAAGGAGGACGGGCTTCGCCGAACGCACAGACACAAACGGATAGAGGAGTGGTCGGTCTTGGAGAAAAACCATCACGACAGCTACATTACTTGGGAGACCTACGAGCGGATCCAGGAGATGCTCCGCAACAACGTGCAGGCGTACACAGAGACAGTGTCGGGAGCAGCGAAGCGCGGATCGTCCGTGCTGGCGGGCCTGGTGCGGTGTCGGCGTTGCGGCAACAAGCTGCATGTTCGCTACGGTGCCACCAGAGGATCGGTCGTGCTGCGCTACGTTTGTCACGTCGCCTATCACACAACGGGTGCGACTCGATGCATCAGCTTCGGCGGTCAGCCGATAGACGATGCCGTGGTCGACTGTGTCTTGGAGGTGATCAAGCCGGGCCTTGCCGACGCCGTCGAGGTGGTCTTGGAAGAGCAAAGGAGCCGGGACGAGGCAGCTCTGGAAGCGCTTCGGCTCGAGTTGCAGGCGTACGAGTACGAGGTCGAGCGAGCGCACCGTCAGTACGACGCGGTGGACCCCGACAACCGACTTGTAGCCGGCGAGCTCGAGGCGCGCTGGAATGCTGCGCTGGAGAAGGCCACACGAGCCCGCACGCGCCTGGAGAGCGAGCAGCAATTGCTCCGGGACTCGCGTGGCCCGACCCGTGCCGAGTTGTCCGATCTGGTCCGTCGCTTCCATGCCGTGTGGGAATCGCCCGACACCGACGTGCGGCTGAAGAAGCGGATCATCCGTGCGTTGATAGAAGAAGTCGTGGTGGACATCGATGAGGAGTCCTCGCACGTCGTTGTGCTGGTGCACTGGAAGGGGGGCGTGCACACCGAGCTACGCGTCCCACGCAGGCGCTCGGGAGAAACCAGTCGACGCGTTCCCGCGACGACTGTCGACGCAGTGCGCTCGCTTGCACGGACCTGCTCGGATGCCTCGATCGCAGCCTGGCTCACCCGCAGTGGATCGCGTACCCCGGCCGGACATTGCTGGACGCGACAGGATGTAACGGGGTTACGCCATCGTCACGGTATCGCGGTTTATGATCGTGGGCGTCAGCAAGAGGAGGGCTGGATGAATCTAACGCAGGCCGCGGAGTTCTTGGAGACCGATCGCACAACCTTGAGGCGCCGAATCGAGAAGGGGCGTCTTCGTGCCGAGCGACCGTTGCCGTTGTGTCCCTGGATTCTCAGACGCGCGGACTTGATCGAGTACCGCGAGCGCGAGGCTGTTGGCGCAGCCAACCCCACGGGCAGCGACGACGAGACTGTAACTCTCGAACTTTTCGGCACATCGTCGAAGGAGCAGTGAGATGAAGGATCGTG
>CAYFPS010000060.1:0-4339 GCA_964345075.1 uncultured Bacteroidaceae bacterium
CTAGGGCTCAGGCCAAATTCAACCCCACTTTTGCACAAATATCGGGACACAACCTGATTTCCCTTGCGAAAGAGATTTCAAGTTTCTAAACTCAGTCTGTTCAATCGTCAGATCCATACTAGACTTCCCAGGCAATACAGGAGTAGCTATGAGCACGCGTCAGCAGCAAGCCACCACCATAATCAATTCATATACAGGTTTTGTGACTGCAGCTGCCGTCATTCCCATTCCTGTTGCTGACACAGTGGCAATTTCTGGATTACAGGTCGCAATGGTCATACAACTGGGCAATGTCTACGGCGAAGCAATTGGTAAGGGCTTTGCTAAAAGCTTGCTTGGTGTCTATGTTGCGGCAAAAGCTGGTGAATGGTTTGCATCCACATTAAAATCCATTCCAGGGGTTGGAACGGTTGTTGGCGGTGCGATTCAAATGGCAATTGCGGGAACAGTCACCTATTCCTTAGGACTTGCAGTGCTAAATCTCCTTGAGAAAGGAAGTCCTTTGACTGAAGAAAATTTGAAACGTGAGAAAGAAAAGCAAGACCCTGAAGAGATCAAACGAAAGAAGGAAGAGCTAAAGCAACAAGCCGAACGCACAAAGCAGGCAGAAGGTAGCATTGGCCTAAATGTTGAAAATCAAGAGAAAGAACAGAGTCTACTCGTCACATTCGATGCTTCAATGTACACAACGATTTCCCTATCAATTGTTGGCGAAAGCTACGAGGAGATCTTTAGGGCCAGAATCAAACCAACTGACAAATCGTACAAATGGTCATACGCAAATGATGATAGTTCCAACTACATGGTCAATCTAACCTGTGATGACTTGCTACCATTAGCAAAATCTGTGTCAATCAGATGAAACGCGGCACACATCACATCATAGCAGTTAGCAATGGAAAGGGCTGGTGCGAACATTGCGAAGAGTATGTCGATCTTGAAGATATGCACGAATTGTGTGAAGGGAACATAATTGAAGAGGGTATCATAGTTGATGATGAAGCAGATCCTAACTCACCCGCTGGTGACGACCCAGACGATCCATTGGATGATCTTCTAGACGATTTACTGTAAACAGCGGCTTCAATATGCACTATTTCCGATCAGGATTCGTCTTGGGCCGTTTACTTGCTCTATATGGAAAACTTACTAACCCTTCTATACAGTTGGTGACTTCCAAGAAGCCACCATCGGAATGTAGCCTGCATCGTCTTTCGAGCCAATGAGTACCTCTAAACATTCTCGGCAGGTCTGCTCCGAAATAGGGGAATCGTGTGCTCCACCATTTCGGAATTTGTGAACAACTTGACAAGAGTATTGACAGACAGATCTGACCGCCCGTAGCTGACTATTCGCACATCCAAACCTGACGGAGGGCACTTCAGCAGTGCCCTGGCGAGAGACTCCACGATCCACTCCTTTCGATTTCCAAACGCACCCCCGCCAAGAAGGGTTAGGTAGACTCGCCTGGATCCTTCGTACACGTTGCCAACAGCCGCACAAAGCGTTGCCTCGTAGGCAGCCTCCAGGACCAGTCGAGCGAATGGTTCCCATAGTTTGGGTGGATGTTCGCAGTACGCGACAGGCAAGGCCGAGCAAAAGGCTTGTGAGACGCGCTGGTTGCTTTCGGAAATGGTTACGTCCGTGTACCATTGGATACCAATCTGTAGGCATCCCCTGATCTGATCCCGCTCGGCTTCCGTTGCGTGTGACAACCTGCTGGAGATTTCTTCCAACCCAGCTCGCGAAGCCAGGGCATAGCCGTTCTGCATTCTCCAAAGACGCTCATGGTCATTGCCCAGCATGTCGCCCACACCCTTTAGACAGTCGATCTGACAATCCCTTGTTTGTCCAAGCTGCCCAGCAAGCATATGGAAGTAGTTCCGGTAGATTGTGCCAGCCCCACAGGCGATGGCACAAGCGGGGCCTTGCGTGTGATCGTACTGGTAGTTGCTGACGCCGTCTTCTGGGCAGACATTTGGGTTGGGCATTTCCAGCAAATTGAACTGGGAGGCTACTTGAAAGAGGGCGTAAGCATTCTCTGGATCGCAATTAAGTGCTCGCACATCACCCACGATCTCCTGGACCGTATTCGGCTCGCTTGAATGGGGCGAAGACCGAGCGAAGTCGCGTAGCTCATTTAGGGAGAGAATCGCCAGGTTGCCGTGACGCATCTTGCGCCCATTGGCCTTGGACGTGAGGTCCGGCGGCTCATGCAGGAAGTTCGTCTGGATGGCTTCGCGACTTTCGTGATCCAAGCCTGTCAGTTCGATCAACCAGTTCATTCTGAAGGACCATCGACCTTGAATGCTGCCCATAACAGGCTTAAGCGGCTGGTGTTCTTGAATTCACCGTGAAGGACGTGATCGCAACCAAAGATCGCCTCAGAACTGAAAAGCAGCGATACTAGTTCTAGGAAGTCTTCCTCCTTCATATTGCCCCGCTTCCGGTCTTCTTTGTCGCGAGCAAGGTACTCACCAAGGCGTTGCTGCAACTGGTCACGGGTCGTGGTCCGGTCTATGAGATCGTCCCATACTTGCTGAAATCCATTCCCGAAAAACTGGTTAACCAACACTGCCCAACGCGTCGTCTTTGGGTTGATGCGTTCGTCCCATCCACCAGTGTCAGTATTCCGAGGTGCGACAGGTAAAGCAGCCGTTCCGATACGGTTCAGATAGTCTTTCAGTCTCACAGCATCGCTTTTCATCCCGGACCAATTCCAGCTACCAAAGCTCTTCACTTCCACAGCCAGGAGAGTGCTTTCTTTAACGGCCGCCAAGTCAACGTGCCCAGTGGCCTTTCCCTTATCGTGATACAAGATCGGTTCTGCCCAAATGCCGTAGCCGTGATCCATCAACACGGAGGACAAGTGCACAACCGTGTTGCGCTCAGGGCTGTTGTTTTTCCAGTGACCCAGCCAGCCTGTTTTGATCATGGAGTCGCCCAGCTTGATGGCGCATTCCTTCAACACTTTCCGGAGCTCGTGTTCCATCATCGCTAGATCTTGTTTCTCATTTTTCAGCATGAGCCCGTCCCTATCCTCTGATGTACCTCTTATCCAACATGTCCTGGAAGGAGAGACTTGCGTCATCGTACAAGCCATAGCCCATGAGGCAAGACTGCATGAAAATCAGCTGGTCCTTTTCCTTCTGGCTTAACAACTGATCAAGTTCGGTGATCCACTTGCTCAACTTCCTGCTGTCTGGATCACAATTGGCGAGAACGAACATGATTTTGGGATTTGCGGATAGTGAGTTCTTGTCAAGGCTACCGTCTGACTTTTCCCCACCGACGCCTGTGATCAGTTTCAGGTCTTTTCGCAGGTTAAAGCCTTGCCACAATTCGCTGCGACGTTCGTTCACCCACTTGGGGCTCGAGATCGCCTTCTGGTAGTCTTTCAAGTGGGCGTGCAGCCCGGAAGGACCGCTTAAGGCCTTGAGCCCGTACTTGACTTCGACCAGTGCCCAGTCCAGGTCCTGGTTCTTCTTGCGGACTGCTCCCTTGGACTGCCAGTGCAGGGCAATCATGTCAATCGACTTGTTCGGGTGCGCAGGATCTACACTGGGCCCAAGAGTCACTTCGACATCGCAGATAAACCAATCCGTGCTTCGCGCTACGCTACTCCGGTTGTTGGTCCACACAATCTCCTGCTGAGCGTCCCTTTCTTCGGATGGGCCATAATGATCCATTGCCTGTTTCAGCATTGGAAGCGCTTCCAGCCAAGATTGCAAGCTGGCCTCGTCCAACACGACCTTTGGTAGCGCTGAAACTACCTGCTTGATGATTTTCAATGCGCCGGGAAGCTTCTTCATGTAGTTCGGATCGAATTTGAAGCCATAGCCTTTCGGTTTGTTTGGTGCAACGTGAATCAGGCTACCGCCGCGAAAGTAGATGTTGATCGATTCATGACGGATCTGCAGATCTAGGCTGGCGTCTTGCTGGACAAATCGAACCAAAGGCCACAGAAGCCCCCCACTCTCCAGTTCCTTTCGAAATCCAGCTGAAATCAAGCGATGCTTTGACGTGGTTTGCGGTGTCATTCTTCCTCCTGTGGATCTATTGCTTGTGTGATTTTAGCGCTGCATCTCGGGCAGCATGTTGCCTCTACTGTGGCCAGGAATCCCTGCCCACAGGAGCCGCACGTATACGACGACAGGTGAACATCCCTGCCTACCTGGACAGGAACTTCCCAAGCATAGTCTCCCGTCTTATTCCGCAGAAGGTCTTTCCGCAAATCCAGCTGTTCCTGCCAGGCGATGGATTCAAAGCTGTCCTCGGCGAAGAAACAGATCGCGAGATCTGTTGTGCTGCAATAGGGGCAATGAAGCTCCAGGTTCCC
>CAYFPS010000061.1:0-4319 GCA_964345075.1 uncultured Bacteroidaceae bacterium
TCATTGGGCTCGACTTCGGCCGTACCCACGCAAGCGATGGGCTCGCAGGCGGCCAGCGGCAGGGCAAAGCTCGTCGTGCCGTTGGTGCCAGCATCCAGCGTGTAGGTGAAGGGGCCATTGTCGGTATTGACCGTGAAGACGTTACCGTTCCAGCCGTCGCCGTAGGAGTCGACCGCATTCAGCGTGTAGATACCGTCGGCCAGACAGGCATTGGCACTGAAAGGTGCACCACCGCTCAGCACGGTCGTGCCAAGCTCGTCCACCAGCGTCCAGCTGACTTCGCTCTGCCAGGAACCACCGTCGCAGGTGACGGAAACCCAGTTGTCGTAGCAGCAGCTGCCATCGTCAATGGTTGCGTCGGGATTGTAGTTCGGGGCAGCGGGATCCGTACAACCGGGGACATCATAGGTGATGCTCACGGTGAAGCTGATACCGGCACTGGGCGAGGGGCCATCACTGGCCACGAGGTTACCCAGCTGATCGTAGAAAGCATAGGAATGCTCTGTTTCGTAGTTGCCTGCCGTGTAAACGGTCTCGACAAAGTCGCCGTCATCAACGGAAAGGACAAAGGTGGCCGTATTGCCTGAGGCAACGGTAATGTCATCGTGAATCAGCACGGTGTTCACAAAGACATCCATCGTGGCGCCATCCCAACCGTCGCCGTAGGAGTCCGTCAGGACCAGCGAGAAGTCCTCGACGCGACCCACATCCCAGTGCTGGGGCATGATGATTCCGGGAACCTCGCCCTTGACGCGGCGGGCTGTCTCGACCTTGCGGCTGCCGTCGAGATTGAAGGTTTCGGCTTCAACCGCCGGGCCTTCCGTCTTGACAACGGGAGTGACGATCTGGCTGCCACTGAGGTCAGCGTCGATCGACGTGGTTGCACGCAGGTTGTTCGGGGCTTCGACATTGGCCTTGGACGCAACGCGACCATTGCTGATGTCGTATCCCGCCTTTTCGGCCTGCGGGGTCGTGCTGGAGGCAAAAGCGGCGCCAGCCGTCATGCCCAGACAGAGACCCAATGCAAGGATCTTCTTCATCTGAATCCTCCGAAATTTGAAAACTGGTGATTGTAAGTCATCAATCGTGTGGTTCTTTGGTTCGTTGCGATTGTGATTGGACATAGCAGTCAAAGCAGGAGCAAGAATTATGCCATCACCTGATTGCAGGTTGGAATGTAAATATTGTCCAGAATAGTGGACAATATGTGAGCTTTGTGTTAAGCTTGAGCGAGTGATATTGAACAGCACCTGTTCAAAATCCGGCAGGGGGGATATCACCACTATCTTCTCTCCTTGAGCTGTCTCGCGATTTCGCGAGTGTGTGCGTTGCGACAGATGTGATTGTCGGCAAGAGCTTGTGCCGAATTTAACCTCGATGAAGTAAATGCCATTATTGTCTTCACTAATGTTCACAAACAGCGTGAAGGAGATGAGTATCCAAAAAAAGGGGGCCACATTGCAGCCCCCTTGTCTTGATCAAAATGAACGATTAACGCTTTTGCGATTCCAGATGACGAACCGGAAGGGGCAATGACGAGTTCTGTGCACGATCAAACTGATTCAGCGAACGGAGATCACTCATCGCGACGCGATCAAGGCCATCGGGATGCTTGTACATCTTCTCCATGCGCGCAGGCGCGGCCGGCGTACAGTCGCGTACGGCGCGGTAGAAGCGCTTGGGACCCGAAGCCGCAAAGCTGTAACTGCCCAAGTCCGAGGGAACCGTGGCAATAGCCGTGGCAGCACTGAAGTCATAGGCATCATCGCTTTGATAGATGATGACGCTCTCCCCTGCAAAGGGTGTCCAGTTCAGCTGCAGGAGGCTGCCCGAGGCAAGGCTGGCATCCAGCACGATGGGATCGCAGCTCTTGATGAATTCCACATCGTCGATGAACCAGCTGTCAGCATCGCTGCCACCATAATAGAAGGAGCAGGCCAGGCTGTCGGGCAGGCTGTCCAGTTCGGCCGTAAGGTGTGCCCAGGTCGGTGACTGCTGCTGGAAGCTGGTCACATCAAAGCCATAGAGATAGGTCAGGGTATCGTTTTCCACACCGTAGACCAGCAGGGCGTGATCGAGGGTCCAGGTCGGATAGCTCTGGGTGTAGGCGTAGCGCCAGGTAATGTCGCTCAGCGAAGCATTGTCAATAAAGGTGTAAAGCTCGCTTGAAGCCGTGTCCCCGGGGGCCGAATAATAATGGCCAGCCAGCGGGCCGTTGCGATTGAGGCCACCCGAGAAGAGCTGCCAGGTGGCGCCGGAAATCGAGGTGTCGCCACTTGCGCTGATAAACCAGTCCATTTCATCCGGAGCACCTGCCCAGTCGTTGGTCAGATAGCCATCGCTGGAGCCGGCAATGGTAAAGAAGCTGGTCGTTTCAGCCGGCAGGCCGTTGCTGGTCCAGATGCAGTCCACACTGGTGGTATCACGGAAAATAGCCGCAGTGCCGGGTGTAAAGTCAAAGCTGATGTAGACGCTGTCACCGGGAGCCAGATCCACCGGAAGGCTGGCGGTTGTGGCGCTGAAGAAAGCCGGATTGGTCACATTCAGGGAGGTCAATGTGGTGGTCATACCGCCGCTGTTGTAACCATAGAAGCCGTCAGACAGGCTGCCACCCACTTCGATCCTGCCCATATCCACAAAAGCCGAAGAAAGGGCGAAATTTCCGGGCGGGGTCTCGCTGTAGCAGACTTCCACAATCTGCGTCAGATCGCCCAGTCCCGTGAACCACCAGCCCCATTCACCCAGCGTCGCATTGAGCATCTGGCTGGCAAAGGCGCTGCCCACACCCGTGACGGCCAGGGGCTGCAGGGCATCACCGGCAACGGTGGGAATAAACTCCCAGACCACATGGAAAGGCACGCCACTGCTGAAGGAATAGCCCAGGGCACTCAGATCGACAACATCAAAGGTGCCGTAGCTGGCTGTCCAGCCTGCGGTCGAATAGTCCTGAGGCCCGGCCAGCACCGTGGTCGGATAGCCTGAGGAATCTGCATAAGCCCAGACACGGAACGTACCATCAAAGCCCAGGCCCGTGTTGCCGTTGTAGGACATCAGGCTGAGCGATGTCAGCTCGCCATCGGCGACCGGCTCAACGTAGAAGGCCACCTTGTCATAGGTGTTGCCGCTGGTGCTGGATGTAAATGGAAACTCCAGATAGCTGGTGATGCTGTAGGCGCTGTAATGCTCAACATCGACGCAGTCCTGCGCCTGGGCGCCAAGCGTGAACGAAAGCACCAGACCCAGAATCAGAAAAAGACGGTTCATGGTTCCTCCACGGGGGTTGAAGATTTTGCCAGCAAGGCCATGCAAATCGAATGCCAAGAGAATAATCAACTGTTTTCTGATTATTCGGTAATCCTGCTTTATCGAACGAGTCGATCCGATGCTCGGAGCTGCGCCGGGATTGTTCAATTTCCGGCAGCCTGAACAAGCCCAATCCGCAAGCTCCTTCGAAGGGAGAAAAAGAAACCCCCCGTTCGCACAAGCGAAGGGGGGTTGATTCTACAGGGCCATCTTTCCAGGGAAAGATTACTTGATCAGCATCATCCGGTTGACCAGCGTACGACCTTCGCTTTCCAGACGGTACAGGTACATGCCGCTGGAAAGGTTGGAACCGTCAAAGGTCACCTGATGGTTGCCGGCATCCTGCATGCCATTCACCAGCACGGCCACTTCCTGACCGGCCAGATTGTAAACGCTGAGGCGCGTCATGGAAGTCTGGTCCAGGCTGAAGGTAATGGTCGCCTTGGGATTGAAGGGATTCGGGAAGGCCTGGCCAAGGGCGAAGTCAACGGGAACCTCGTTGGCGTCCACCGTCTGCGGGCAGATCATCTCGAGACTGAAGTCACCTTCGCTGCTGCCGTAACCTTCAACCACCAGGAAGTAGCTACCAGCCACCAGCGTGGTTGTGATGGAGCTCTGCACGCCGCAGGCGTCATCATTGGCATAGATGGTCACCGCGCCGGCATCGGTCGGGCAGACATCAAATAGACGCAAGTAGCTGTCATAGGTGGTCAGACCATCACAAAGACTGAAGGTGTAATCGCCGTCTTCGGCAATTGTCACGGAGAAAATGGCATCGCCACTAGGATTGCCGACCAGATTCGGCAGACCAACGGTGCTGCCGGCGATCACATCACCACAGGTCAGGGCCTCAGCCGCATCGCAGGGGCTCACATAGGTGCAGGCTTCCAGGCTGACGCTCAGGCCGTAGTTGGCAGGGGTCTCAACACCCGTGAAGGCATTGGGAGCCACGAAAACAAAATAGGTGCCGGCCGGCAGACATTCGGAAACCATCACTTCGTCACCGCAGAAACCAG
>CAYFPS010000062.1:0-3775 GCA_964345075.1 uncultured Bacteroidaceae bacterium
CGGCATAAACTTGAAATTCGACCTCGTGCTCCACCACCTTTCAGTCGGGTCTCCCCAGTTTCAGGATATGCTGAAAAACGGAGATGACTCGCAATACAAAGACTTCTTCGTCGACTGGAACGACTTTTGGTGCGCGCACGGGGAAATGGGTGGTGACGGCTTTGTGATACCGAAAGAAGAGTATCTAGAGCGGCTCTTCATGAGGAAGCCCGGTCTCCCCATTCTGAAAGTGCGTTTTCCGGATGGGTCCGACAGGCCCTACTGGAATACCTTTTATCAACAGATAACCTACCAAGAGCTCGCCCCCGAAGATCTACAGGGAATCGAAGGACTCACGCGCGATCGATGGGAAAGCATTGTCGGCATAGTCAATTGTTAGCGGTGACGAATAAGCGCGCAATTCCGTTGAAGACGGGCAGTGCGTGATCGTGCTGGGACTCGATGGGGCCGTGGGTCGGTAGGAATCAACGGGCCTTGCGCTTGGGCGCTCGTTTTTTTCGCTTGGCCTCGGCACGTTCCTTGGCTTCCTTGAGGCGGTAGCTCTCTGCTTCGACCGAGATGATCTCTGCTCGGTGAATGAGCCGGTCGACCAAGGTGACCACGCACGCTGCATGCGGGAAGACATCGGCCCACTCGGTAAACGGCTTGTTTGTGGTGACTACGACGGAGCGCTCCTCATACCTGCGGGTGACCACTTCGAAGAGCAGGTCGGCGTAGCGGGCGTCGTAGGAGAGATAGCCCACCTCATCGACGACCAACAGCTGCGGGCGGCAGTAGCGGCGAAGCCGGCGTGCCAGCGAGGCGTCACTGTCCTGAGCAGCGAGGTCGCTGAGCATGTCGCTGGCGGTGGTAAAGCGCACGGTAAGCCCGCGCAGCACCGCCTGGTGTGCCAGGTTGCGGGCGATCATCGACTTGCCCACGCCGTTGGGGCCGATCAGCACGGCGTTGGCCGCCTCCTCGACAAACCCGAAGCGAAACAGCTCGTCGATAGCCTCGCGGTCGACCTTCTCGGGCCAGCTCCAATCGAAGTCGGCCATCGGCTTGAAGGTGCCGATGCGGGCGTTCTTGATGCGCCGCTCAAGGCTGCGCCGTCTGCGCTCGGCCTCCTCGAGCTCGAGCACTCGTTCAAGCCAGGGCTCTTCAAGGATTTCGTCGAGGTTGGCCAGAAGCCCGTAGAGTCCAAGGCGGCGAAGCCGCCCGGATGCCTGCTCAGTGGTTGTTGTCGTCATGGTCGTCCTCACGTTGCTTGCCGTCGATGGCGTCGTAGTCTTCGAGCCGGTGTGGCTTGACCACCACCTGGCGAGCCCGCGCATCCAAGCTTGCCCCCGGCCCCACAGGCACCGGCTTGCCCTGGGCTTGGCGGTGCTGGTCGAGCAGCTGGCGCACGGCACCGAGGTGATAGAGATCGTGCCCTATGGCTTGGCCGACAGCGCACTCCAGGGCGCGGGCACCGTAACGGTCGAGCAGCCGCAGCAGGGCGATGGTATTGGCACCGAGGTTACCGCCACGGCGGGCGAGCTCGGCGAAAAAGCGCTGTGTTGAGGGTACGGCGTGGTAGAGCCGATCGATGCCGCGGTGGCGCCTTGCCTCGCGCTTGTACTGGGCAAGCTCTTCGATGTGGGCCGGGTCCTCGATCTGCGTCCCGCGGTCAAAGCTTCTGGTGTGGCTGGCCACCACGGTGTTACCCTCCAGGATGCGCACCGTTGTAAGGTCGGCCACGACGACCAGCGTCCTTCGTACGTGCGTGTGCGGGACGGAGTAGTCGTTTAGATCGAAGCGGACATAGGGCGTCTTGCCCACGCGCACCTCGGCTCTTTCCTCGCTGGGAAAGGGGGTATCGGGCAGTGCGAGCAGCCGCGGCCGCTCCTCGGCAAAGACCTCGGCCACGGTACCTGTAGGCTCGCCGGGGCACTTGCGCTCAGCGGCCGCACCGTTTGTCCAGGCAAGCGCCTGGGCGTTGAGGTCCTCTAGATCGCGCCAGCTGCGTGCTGCAAAGAAGCTCTCTCGTGCAAACCTGATGGCCCGCTCCACGCGCCCCTTCTCGTTGCCCCTGGCCACTGCCACCGGCCGCGGTTCGTAGCGGTAGTGGGCGGCCAGCTCGAGCAGCGTTGGGTGGAAGCGCACGGCATCGCCGCGGCGCTCGAGCACGGCACTTTTCAAATTGTCGTAGAGCAAGACACGCCCAACGCCGCCGAAGTGCTCGAACGCCTCCACGTGCCCCCGGATGAAGTAAGGCATCGACTGCCCGAGGTAGAAGCGCAAAAAGATGTGGCGCGAGTAGCTGAGCACCATGACGAAGGCCATCAGTGGACGACTGGCCTGCCCGATGGTGATGCGGCCGAAGTGTGCCCAGTCGACCTGGGCCTGCTCGCCGGGCAGTGTGCGAAGCCTGAGGTATGCCTCGGCTTGTGGGCGCGGCCGGTAGCGCGCCACGATGGCTCGGAAATGGTCGGGGCCGCCCGGGTAGCCGCGGCTCTTGGCCATCTGGTAGAGCCGGCTTGCGCGAAGCTTCGGGTACTTCGCCAGCGTCTCGACGATCAGAGGAATGAAGGGATCGCCGATCGAGGGACGAATCGAGCGCTTGCCGATGGCCAGCCCTGCCTGGGCGAGCACACGGCGCACGGTGGTGTGGTGCAGGCCGAGCTGGGTGGCAATGGTGCCGACCTTCCAGTGCTCGGCGTGGTACAGGCGCAGGATCTCGGCCTCGGTCTCGGGCGCGATCATCGATCGACACTCCGGTAGCGGTCGAGCAGTCGCAGCTGGCCGAAATCGCCCACGCCGGTGATCTTGCGCTGCTTGCCGGCGGTGGTCTCTACAAAGACGAATTCGACCAGAGCGCTTTCCTCAGGCCATTCCTCCCCACCGAAGCCGCCCAAGCCGAGCGAATGGTCGACAGGGAGCTCGGCATGAATCGCAACGCACAGTTTCTTGCCGCTCCAAAGCGCCAGCCCCTCCAGGATGAACAGCAGCGCGCGGGTGTGGTCGGGGTAATGGGTGAATTGCGCCTTGACGACGTCGCCGTCGGCCGCGGTCACCAGCAACCGCACCTCCTCTGTGGTGATCTCGACCATGGTCTTCCACGCTTGCTTGTCGCGCTTGAGCATCGATGCCTCCTCGTGTGCGGACCTGGGCGCTGTTGCCCGTGCCCATCTCCTCGCGCGCGAGGCTGCCAGAGCTCCGGTCTGCTCGGAAGGGGTGATGCGTCACTTTTTGCTTGCGACGCTCACGGTAACGGGCCTGCCGTGCGGCGTGCATGCGCCGCCCGCGGCCACTTCGCTGATAGCGAGAGCCCGCCTGACGCAGGCTTCGCCGGCGCTCTAGCTCGGCACAGCCGTCAAGGCAGTAAACGTTTCCGTGATCGCAGCGCGGGCAGATGCGCACCTGCTTGCTGCATCGCGCGCAATTGAACAGCCGATACCCAGCCTCGACCACCACCACCCCACGGCCGCAAGGGTGGACAGCGCCCGGCGATCAAGGCATGCTCAGCTTGCGATGTGTGAGCATTGTGATCTTTGATCGCAGTGACACTGAAGGCCCGAAGGAGTGCAATCCTTCGGGCCTTCGTCCTTGCGGCGTACCTTCCTGAGTACACGCCCGGCCACACCGCGGTCAACAACGGCGCCGAAAACGGCACGAGCTCGACCGCTGGCCGCGTGCATATGCGTCTCGCATGCCGGTCCCCAAGCGGCTCGACCGCCAGCTCTAGCTGGTGAACAATTGTGAGGCCGTCAGGCGGATTTCATCAGATTCGCGCGGGTTTCCGTCCCCATCGACA
>CAYFPS010000063.1:0-3058 GCA_964345075.1 uncultured Bacteroidaceae bacterium
CTACGCCGGCTCGAACTAGCCGCGGGTCTCACGCTGGCTCTGGCAGGCGATGCATAGAAGGGCTTCGGGGCGAGCCTTCAGGCGAGCGAAGCCTACGCCCTCGCCACACTCGAGACAGAGCCCGTATTCGTCGCCGGCAATGCGAAGAAGGGCGGCATCGACTTGCTTGAGCCTGATGTTTCCAACGCTAGAAAATTGACCCATTCAACGCTGAAAAAGTGACCCACCCCCAGCCCCCTGCTACCCGTGGTCTGGAATGGCAAAAAACCAGGCGACGGGAGGTGGCGGAGGTGCTGAGAGTGAGTCAGGTCCATGTAATCAGGCACAAGTTCTTTGTCGAGGGCGTGAAGATCAGACGTATTGCCCGGGAGCTGGGCGTGAGCCGAAACACGGTGCGCAAGTACTTGGAGGAGTCCGAGCCGGTGCGTAAGTCAGTCAAGCAGAGGGGCCGGCCGGTCTTCGAGAAAGTCGAGCCGCGGCTGGCCGCTCTTGTCGAAGAATGGACGCCGCGCACGACGCGCAAGCAGCGGATCACGGCGGCGCGGCTTCACGAGCAGCTCATCAGCGAGGGTTACCAGGTAGGCATTACGTTGGTGCAGGATTGGCTGCGCGAGCGGCGCCGGCGCCAGGCCGAGACCTACGTACCTCTGGTGCACCACCCGGGTGACGCGGCTCAGGTCGATTTCTTCGACGTCACCGTCGATATCGCAGGCCACAGGCGCAAGGTCTGGATGTTTCTCATGCGGCTCATGTACTCGGGGCGCGATTTCGCCTGGCTTTATGAGTGGGCCGACCAGGTGTCATTCCTGGACGGCCACGTTCGCGCGTTCAAGCACTTCGGCTCGGTGCCGCAGCGCCTGATCTACGACAATTTGAAGGCAGCCGTGGTACGCCTGGTTCTTCCAGAGCGTGAGCTGAGTGCGCGGTTTCGCGCTCTGGTCAACCACTACCTATTCGAGCCCTGCTTTGCGCGGCCGGCAACTGGCCACGACAAGGGCGGCGTGGAGGCGCGCGGCAAGGGCATCCGGCTCCAGCATCTGGTGCCGATTCCCCAGGGAGACTCACTGCGGGAGATTTGCGAGCAGCTCATGGGTCGCATCGAGCGCGTGGCTGGTGAGCGGCGCGATCGCGATGGCAAGACAATCCGGGAGCGCTTCGAGGAGGAGCGGCCCCGGATGCTGCCGCTTATGGGGAGCCACTTCGATCCGGCAAAGACCGTGCCGTGCTCAGTCAGCCGAAGCGCGCTGGTCCAGGTCGGCGGGGCTACTTACTCGGTGCCATCGCCTTGGAAGGGTCTCGATGCGACGGCCTACGTGGGGGCCGTCGAAGTGCGCATCGTGTGCCGTGGCCAGACCGTGACCCATCAGCGGCAAGGCTTTGGCCGTAAGCTCGTACGTTACCGGCATTATCTGCGTGAGCTGGCGCACAAGCCGCAGGCACTTCGCCAGGTCGCCAGTGAGCTGCTTGCCGAGCTCGGGGAGCCGTTCGGGGAGTTTTGGAGGCTGCTCGTTGATACCCACGGGCCTCGCGAGGCGGCTCGCATCTTTGCAAGGGTGATCGAGGCTATATGCGATCACGGCGAGCAACGTGTCGCCCGTGCGGTGGCGGCAGCCCTGGCCTCGGATCGTACCGACCTGCTCACCCTTGCCCAGCAGCTCGGCCGCTCCACTACGCCCTCGGTGGCCGTCCCGCTGGCGCTTGCCGACTATGAGATCGAGACGGCCTCGGCGGCCGACTACGACGCGTTTCTTACCGGAGGCCGGCCGTGAACGCCGCGGCTCGTCAGGCCGTGCTCGCCGAGTACTGCCGCGAGCTCAAGGCTCCGGCGCTCTTGCGCGAGCACGCAGAGATCGCCCGTCAAGCACGCGACGATGGCTGGGCCTACGAGGACTTTCTTCTACAGCTGCTCGAGGCCGAGATCCACTCCCGGCGCAATCACACCGTGGAGCGCCGGCTGCGTGAAGCGCACTTTCCCGAAATCAAGACCTTGGATCAGCTCGACTGGCAGGCCCTCAAGGGCATTGGCAAGCCGAAGCTAGCCGAGCTTTCCAGCTGCCAATACATCGAGGCCGCTGAGGATATCGTCCTGGCCGGGCCGATCGGCACGGGTAAGACGCACATCGCCATCGCCCTGGGCGTCGAGGCCGCCCGGCGTCGTTACCGCGTCGTCTTCACACGGGCCGCCGACCTGGTCCGTGAGCTGATCGAGGCACGAGATGAGCGCACACTCACGCGCCTACACAAGCGCTACCGCCGCGTAGATCTGTTCATCTGCGACGAGCTCGGATTCGTCCCGTTCGATCGAGCCGGTGGCGAGTTGCTCTTCAACTTGCTAAGCGACCGCTACGAGCGCCGCTCGACAATCGTCTCTACCAACCTCGCGTTCGGGGAATGGGTGCAGGTCTTCGGCGACGAGAAGCTCACGACAGCGTTGCTCGACAGGCTCGGCCATCACGCTCACGTGCTCACTACCCGCGGGCAGTCGTATCGTACGATCAAGCTCAAGGAGCGAGAATGAGGACGACCCATACCCTGCCTCGACCCGAGATCGTGGCCCAGAGGCTGCCTATGGAACTCGAATTTCCGGCCGCGGCGGCCAAGAAGCACGCTCGGCCGTGACAAGGACAAAAATACCCGGCTGGGGGTGGGTCACTTTTTCGGCGTTGAAAGGGTCAATTTCTGAGCGTTGACAACACTGGTGACCTAGAGTCGTCGCGAGGTAGATGAAAAGCGGCAGGGGCAGCAGCCAGACGGCGACAAACTTCGCCCTAAGTGAAAGATTTCGTAGGCGTTTCATACACTTCTCCAGAATCGAACGAGACTCTTCCATGCTACCAGACCGAGCCTGGTGGACGCTGAAAATAGAGAGAAAACGCGCAGTCCCGGCCAAGCGAAAGAGTTTTCACTTGACCGGGCTACCGCGCGTCAATCAGAGAGGGTTATGGTGGCTACGGTCTTGAGGTCGGCGTCGACTTCGTCGGCCCACATGAAGGAGACCGCGTTGGGCAATACCTTGAGCATGCGCGTGACCGCATCGGCCGAGGGCTGGCGAAGGGGC
>CAYFPS010000063.1:3068-3729 GCA_964345075.1 uncultured Bacteroidaceae bacterium
CCGAACACGGCACGGTGAAACGCGACGTGGATAGGCTCCTCGTCGGGAAGCTCGATTACCTGGATACGTGAGCCGCTGGGCCATTCCGTGCTCTCGCCGCTGAAGATCTTGCGAACCTCGTAGGCGGAAAGACTCTTCACGGGATTGCGGGAATGAACGACGATGGCCACGTCCCTATCCGTCCCCGCCAGTGCCGGCGCAGCGGGCAGGCCGGCAAGAACGGCAGTAGCTACTGCGCAAAGTA
Source organism: uncultured Bacteroidaceae bacterium (assembly GCA_964345075.1). Taxonomy (GTDB): domain Bacteria; phylum CAIWAD01; class CAIWAD01; order CAIWAD01; family CAIWAD01; genus CAYFPS01. Next base: position 3,313 of record CAYFPS010000063.1, read on the forward strand.
TCGTCTTGGTGGCAAGCCCGGTCACTAGAACGTCCCCGTCAGAGAACCTATGAAGCCGTCGCGGTCGCCACGCTCGAGTGATTCGACCTCGGTGCTATTTTGCTGCCACTCGAGCTTGAAGACGAGCTGCTCTACCGGCCTCAGGTTCACACCGAAGGTCCACCGCTCTTCACGGTTGTCCTCAGTAGTGCCCGCATCCGCATCATCGGCAATCTCCGCGAAGCCCCAGCGAATTGCAGCCGTCAGGCGCGGATCCTTGAAGAAGCGGTCACCAAGATCGTCGAGGAAAGCAGGCCAGAACGTGAAGTCGGCCTCCGCATATCCTCCTTCCAATTCGGTAGCCATAGTTGAGCTGCTGTTTTCCGCATCGAAGTGAGCGTACTCGCCTCGCAAGGTTACCGGGCCGTATCTACCCCG
>CAYFPS010000064.1:0-3662 GCA_964345075.1 uncultured Bacteroidaceae bacterium
CTTGACACTTTTTCAAAGCTACGTCCGACACCACGTCCGACACCACGTCCGACACCATGTCCGGCACCATGTCCGACAACACGTCCGACATCACGTCCGACACCACGTCCGACACCACGTCCGGCACCATGTCCGACACCATGTCCGACAAGTACCTCGCGTAGGCGGGGGCAGCAAGCCAGCAGGCCAGTTACCAGCAGGCCAGTTTCCAGCGATGCACTCTGACTGGTGCCTGGCAACTGGTTTCTGGAGACTTCTTCTGACTGGTACCTGGCCGCTGGCTACTGGTGACTTCTTCTGACTGGCTACAGGCTGCTGAAGCCTGATCCAACCGCCTGACATGTGGAGGTAACTTGACACTTTTTCAAAGCTACGTCCGACACCACGTCCGACATCACGTCCGACACCACGTCCGACACGACGCCCGACAACACTTGCGCCTTCCTGTTTTCTCTATGACATTGATTCCTTCGCGTCGTGCAAAGCGGCGCTCAACAATACGTTCATTCCCAAAATCAGGGAGCGACCATGCTGAACAACTATCCTGTCCCCGTCCCCTATAACGAGCCGATCCGTGCCTATGCGCCGGGAAGCCCCGAACGTGCCGCCATCAAGGCCAAACTGGCCGAAATGCGCAGCAAAGTGATCGACATTCCCCTGCTGATCAATGGGGAAGAGGTCCACACCGACACTCGCCGCGATGCAGTGATCCCGCACAAGCACAGCCATGTGCTGGCCCACTGCAGCCTGGCTACCCCGGATCTGGCAGAAAAGGCCATTGCCGGTGCCGAAGAAGCGCGCAAAGCCTGGGCCGACATGCCCTTTGACGCCCGTGCCGCCATCTTCCTGAGGGCTGCAGACCTGCTGGCCGGCCCCTATCGCGACGAAGTCAACGCCGCCACCATGCTGGGGCAGTCCAAGACGGTCTTTCAGGCCGAGATCGACGCCGCCTGCGAGCTGGCCGATTTCTGGCGCTTCAATGTCTACTATGCCCGTCGCATCATGGACGAGCAGCCGATCAACCCGGCCGGCATGTGGAACCAGCTGCAATACCGCGGCCTGGAAGGCTTCGTCTTTGCTGTCAGCCCCTTCAACTTTACCTCCATCGGCGGTAACCTGCCCACCAGCCCGGTGCTGATGGGTTGCTCGGCCATCTGGAAGCCGGCCACCACGGCCATCTATTCCAACTGGGTGCTGATGAAGGTGCTGCGCGAGGCGGGCATGCCTGCCGGCGTGATCCAGTTCCTGCCCTTCCCGGGCGGATCCTGCTCCGATGCCATTTTCAAGAGCCCCTATTTTGCCGGCGTGCACTTTACTGGCTCAACGGCCGTTTTCAACAACTTCTGGCGCACCATTGGCGAGAACATGGACATCTACCGCAATTACCCGCGCATCGTGGGTGAAACCGGTGGCAAGGACTTCATCTTCGCCCATGCTTCCAGCAATGTCAAGCAGTTGGCCACGGCCATCGTGCGCGGCGCTTTTGAATATCAGGGACAGAAGTGCTCGGCCGCCAGCCGCGGCTACATTCCCGCCAGCATCTGGCCGGCGGTGAAGGAAGAGCTTCTGGCCCAGCTCTCCGAGCTGAAAATGGGCGATGTGGAGGATTTCGGGAACTTCATGGGCGCGGTGATCGACAAGAACGCCTATCGCGACATCAAGGGCTATATCGATCATGCCCGCGAAGCCAGCGATGCCGAGATCATCTTTGGCGGTGGCTGCGACGACAGCGTCGGCTACTTCATCGAGCCTACGCTGATTCAGACCAGCAATCCGAAGTTCAAGTCGATGGAAGAAGAGATCTTCGGCCCTGTCTTCACCTTTATGGTTTATGAGGACGAAAAATTCGAAGAGACTCTGGCCATCGCCGACGCCACCAGTGAATACGCCCTTACCGGCGCAGTGTTCGGTGACGATCGTGAAGCTGTTCTGAAGGCTGCCCATGCACTGAAGAACGCGGCCGGCAACTTCTACATCAATGACAAGCCCACGGGCGCGGTGGTTGGTCAGCAGCCCTTTGGCGGCGCGCGCAAGTCCGGCACCAATGACAAGGCCGGCAGCATGTACAACCTGCTGCGCTGGACGAATATTCGCACAGTCAAGGAAACCTTCTGCGCGGCCAGCCATTTCAGCTATCCCTTCCTGAGTTCAGAAGACTAAGCTGCAAGCTCATCGATCGCCAAAAAGGCCCGGCTCATGTCGGGCCTTTTTCATGCCCGTTCACAGCTTTGATAGAGTTGAGTATCCGTCGGAAGGGTGCCGGATATTGGACATTTGTGGAGTTGGGATAAACCATGGGATATACATATAAAGGAATACAAGCCAAGTTCTCTTGCGATATTAGGACGACTCGTTAAAAACTGCCAGTGATTGCACATATGGCACAGGATTTGCGGAACAGGACTCCGTGCGAGTGCCCTAAACTCGCATAACCCCACTTTCAATGGCCGAAAAGCCAAAACACCGTTTCTTTGGAAGGAGACAAAGATGAAGAAGTTTTTTGCTTTAACTGTATGTCTGGGCATGGCCTTTGCCGCCTTTGCCGCTGACAGCGCAGTGCAGAAAAGCGAGAGCCCGGTTATTGACATGACTGCCGGTCATGCTATCAACACCGCCTCCCCGCGCGTCAAAGGCGAGGTTCCCGGAATCGTCATGCCCGAACATTGGGATGTTGGCCGCGCCGAGGATTTTAGTCTTGTCCTGAGCGACTCATACGGCGACGGTTGGGATGGCGCTACCATGGATGTCCTTGTGAATGCTGTTCTGATTCACGATGACATTACCGTTGCCTCCGGCAGTGTGGCTACCTTTGCCCTTTCCGTTGATGACGGCGACTTTGTCGAGACCGTTTACACGGCAGGCAGCTACGAAAGCGAGCATTCCTACGCCTTCTACGATCAGCTGGGCAACCTCGTGGCCAGTGATGGCCCCTCGCCCAGTGCCGGTATCAGCTTCACCGTGGGCATCACCTCTGATCTGCCCGGTTGTACGGATCCCGCTGCCCCGAACTACAATCCCGACGCAACCATTGACGATGGCAGCTGCTGCTACTCCAACTGGGTTTCGGTCACTTGTGGTGGCGGTTCCTGGGGAGGTGAAGTCAGTTGGACTCTGGTCGATGAGTTCAGTACAACCGTGCTGGAAGGCGGTGCCCCCTACCTCGCCGACGCCTGTCTGGAAGATGGCCTCTACACGCTGAATGCCGTTGACTCCTATGGCGACGGCTGGAACGGTAACGTCTTCACGATCAATACCGACAACGGCCCCTTCACCTACACGCTGGATTCTGGCACCCACGGCACAACGACCTTTGCTCTGCCGCTGGCCACCTGCGAGCCCATCGCTTGCGTGGGTACGGCCGAAGTCGAGCCCAATGACGGCCCCAACGGTGATGGTACGGTTGGCTTTATCATGGACGGTGAGACCGTTTGTGGTACTGCCTTTACCTTTGTTGATGCTGGCACCGATTCCCGCGACACCGACTGGTATCAGCTGGACATGGCCAGTGACGCCATTATCACGGCCAACCTGGACGTGGAAGAGTTTGACGGTACCCTGATCCTGCTCGCTGCCGATCAGGCTTCAGTTATCACTTCGGCCGATGCTGCTGGTTTCTGCGGTGACGAAGTGATGGTTTCCGAATGTCTGCCGGCCGGCACCTA
>CAYFPS010000065.1:0-734 GCA_964345075.1 uncultured Bacteroidaceae bacterium
GGCGCAAGATCCGCGCCGGCTGGAACCGCAGTGGCGACATGGGCCACATGGATCGAGACGGCTGGCTCTTCTTCGACTACCGCGCCGGCGGCGGCATTCGTCACAACGGCGACTTCATAAACCCGAGCTATGTGGAGAAAGCCATTGCCGAGCTACGGGCCGTTTCGGACGTGTTCGTGTACGGGGTGCCGGCAGCCTCGGGAGCGCCGGGTGAAAAAGACGTGGTTGCGGCCATCGTCGCAGCAACCGACGAAGAACTCTCACCGGCCGAGGTCTTTGCTAGATGTCGCGAGAAGCTCGAGCCGAACTTCGTACCGAGCTACCTGCAGGTAGTAAAGGAGATCCCCAAGACGGCCTCCGAAAAGCCACAAGAGCGCATCTTGCGCGAGAGCTTCGGCGTCGATGATCCTAGTGTTTATCGAATCGATGTAGTCCGTTCCTCACGCGCGTAGCGAAAGAGCAAACATCTCGTCGAGCGGCAGCGGCAATGTCCCCAGAGTTCGCGGTAAGCTTCAGAGGTGGAAGCGTGCCGACGGGATTTGAACCCGTATCGCCGGCGCGAACGGCTCACCAGCGCTGCGCACCGAAGATAAGAGGCTCTTCCTTGTCGGACGTTTTCAAGAGAGCGACTGGAACTCTTTCCAGATAGTCGATAGATCAAGACAGTCGGACAAGACCGACCAGGAGATTGCCATGGCAGAAGCGGTGAGTCTGGCCTGCCCTGGCTTTGGCGG
>CAYFPS010000065.1:850-1261 GCA_964345075.1 uncultured Bacteroidaceae bacterium
CGGCCGCAGTGGGCGAGGCGGTCGTCACAGCCGTAGTGCATGCGGGCTGCGCGCAGCGCTTCGATCCTGACGCCGCTAGCTAGAGAGCGAACATCTCGCCGAGCGCCAGCAGCGACTTCTCCACGGCCTGCGGTGAAAGTCGTCCCAGTTTTTTCACCAGCCGTGCTCCGTCGACGGTGCGAATCTGGTCCAGCACTACGTGGCCTGCCTCGCCGCGAAAGCGGCAGGAGATACGGAACGGATACGGATGTCCCCCACTCGTCAGCGGCGCCACGATGAAGGTGCGCATGTGCGAGTTGAGCTCATCGGGCGAGACGACAACGCAAGGTCTCGTCTTCTTGATCTCGCGGCCCTTGCTCGGACTAAGAGACACCAGATAGACCTGGCCTCGCCTTACGCGCGATGCCCTTA
>CAYFPS010000065.1:1271-3091 GCA_964345075.1 uncultured Bacteroidaceae bacterium
CTCCTCTTCATCGAAGCGGGTCGCCACGGGCTCGTCGAGCAGTTCGTCTTCGCGCCGGTCGGCTAGGGTCTTGGCGGCCTCATCCCAGCCGCCGCGAGGTCGCTGGGTGGAGTAGATCACGAGCTGCCCATCGCGAACCTCCATTTCCACCTCCTCGAGAAGCCCGGCCTCCTCGAGGATGGCTTTGGGGAGGCGAACCCCCTTGGAGTTACCTATCCTGACGACCTTAGCCTTCAACTTCGCACGCCTTTGTGTACTTACATAGTAATTACGCCCGCGTGCATGTCAATTACTTAGATCTAACCCCGATGAGTCAGAAAACCTGCGCGTAACTTGCGCGTGATCATACGAAAAAGGCCTTTCGCCGTGGTAGATTCGGAGCTGCAACACACCTGAAACCCACCACAACGAAAGGCCACTAACAGTGAGATTAAGAAAAGCCGATCTGAGAGCCCGTGTCAACGGCGACTATGCACTTCGCTTCGAGGCCCGCGGCCTGACTTCCTACGCTGGGCTTGAGCTTGTGCGGAGATATTTCCGTGCTCTCGAGCTGCCCGCACTGCTGCGACACCACCTCTCAGGCCGGCTTCCGGCTAGCGACTTCGGAGTCGTGGGTATCGTATTGTTGCTACTGACGCTGATCATCACGGGCGGCCGTCGTCTTCGCCATCTTCTCTATCTCGAAGGCGACCCGCTCGTGCTTCGGCTGTGCGGACTCAGCCGTCTGCCGAGCCCACGGACGGTGGCGAGGTGGCTTACAAAGCTTACGTGCACGAAGCTCGAAGGTCTTCAGCGCGTCAACGAGGAAATCGTTGCCCACGCTATCGAGAAGGCAAGACTCTCGCGCCTTACGATCGATGTGGATGGCACAGTCGTCTCGACGGGGCTCACCGTCGAACGTGCCCGGCGCGGCTACAACCCGCACCACCGCAGGGTGCCGAGCTACTATCCGATTACAGCCTATGAGGCTCAGAGCGGCCAGGTACTTCGCGTGCGCAACCGCTCTGGCAACGTGCATGACGGCAAGGCCTCGGTCGGCTTTCTCCGTGAGTTGTTTGCTCAGATCCGCTCGACCCTGGCCAAAGTCCGAGTGCTGGAATTTCGCATGGATGGTGCGTTTTTCCGGCATGATGTGATCAGTCTGCTGGAGTCCAAGGCCGCCGAGTACGCCATCAAGGTGCCCTTTTACCGCTGGGTCGGGCTCAGAGAGCTGATCCAAAACCGACGCCGGTGGACACGCGTCAACGGCGAGATCGACTGCTTCGAAAACAATCTCTATCTTGAGAAGTGGGAGCGCGAGCTTCGCGTGGTGATATACCGCAAGCGTGTCGGCCACAAGAGCCCGAAGAACTATCAGCTCGATCTGTTCGACCCATCCGACGGTTACTATGAGTACTCGGCGGTCGTAACGAACAAGGAGCTTACGGGAGCAAACCTCTGGCACTTCATGTGCGGCCGTGGCGGCCATGAGAAGGTGTACGCCGAGCTAAAGAACGGATATGCGTTCGACTGCATACCAACACTGAAGTACGCGGCCAACGGTGCCTGGCAGATCCTCAGTGTACTCGCCTTCAACTTGATGCGGGGCTTGCAGGCCACGACGACGGCACCTACTCGCATGACCGGACGCAAGAGGAAGTGCTCCTACATCTTCGAGACGATCGATACGACCCGTTATACTTGGCTTCGCCGCGCAGCCATCATCGTCCACCCGGCGGGAAAGCCGACCCTCGACGTTGGTACGACTGGAATCGTCAGACGACGCTTCGAGCAGATCGCCGATCGGCTTGCCGAGGCGGCATAATTATGTCCCATTGGGG
>CAYFPS010000066.1:0-2833 GCA_964345075.1 uncultured Bacteroidaceae bacterium
TGATCGGCGACAATTACTTTTTTCAGTCGACGACAATTATTTGTTTCAGTTCCGCACGGCATAAGCCTTGCAAATCCGGGCACTTCGGCCATCGATGGCCGAATGATTACGGATGCACAGGTGAGGCTGTTGAGGCGGAAACTCATGGAAGGAAAGAGACAGGAGACGGCCGCGGCGGTGGCCGGGATCAGCGTACCAACGGCGCGGAAGTGGGCGCGAGGCCCACTTCCCTCGCAAAGCAAGAAAGCACGGCACTGGCGTACACGGTCTGATCCGTTTGCTGAGGTCTGGGAGTCCGAGGTGGTGCGGCTACTCGAGCGCGACACCGATGGAGTGCTCGAAGCGACGACGATCTTCGAGGAGCTCGCTCGGCTCTTCCCGGGCCGGTTCAAGCCCGGCCAGGTACGCACGCTGCAGCGGCGTATCCGAGACTGGCGGGCGCTGTATGGGCCTGAGAAAGAGGTTTTCTTCGAGCAGGTGCACACACCAGGCCGAGAGGCTGCGGGCGACTTCACGCGTGCCACCGAGCTCGAGGTGACCATCGGCGGCGAGCTCCTCGAGCACCTCCTATTCGAGCTCACACTGAGTTACAGCAAGCGCACGTGGGCCAACGTGGCCTACGGCGAGACCTTCGAGGCGCTGGTCGACGGCATGCAACGCGCCCTTTACGACTTTGGGGGTGCCCCGGAGGTAATCCGCTCAGACAATCTCTCGGCGGCTACCCACGAGTTGCGGCAAAGCGGCGGGCGTGCACTCAACAAACGGTTTGCAGCTGTCCTCGACCACTACGGGATGAAGATGAGCTTGATCACGCCGAGCCGGGCTCACGAAAACGGGATCTCCGAGCAGCGCCATTACCGTACCAAGTCGGCACTGGCACAGGCGCTGGTGCTTCGTGGGAGCCGGGACTTCACCAGTACGGACGAGTACGAGGCTTTCGTGGCCGAGGTGCTCGAGCGCTCGCACAATCGGCATACGACAGAGGCTTTCGCTCAGGAGCGAGAGTACCTGCGACCCTTGCCGGCCCATCCGGTGCCAAGCTACACGACCTACGAGCCGGTGGTGCGCCGCTGGAGCACGATTCGGGTGAGCAATCGAACCTACTCGGTGCCGTCTCGGCTGATCGGCCACAGCGTAGAGGTGCGTCAGCACCCCGATGTCATTGAGGTGTACTACCGTAACAAGCTCGTCGAGAGGATGCCGCGGCTTCGCAGTCGAGCCGAGTACCGCATCGACTACCGGCATGTGATCGGATCGCTGGTGCGAAAGCCCGGAGCCTTCGCACGCTACCGCTACCGCGAGGAGTTGTTTCCGACGATTCACTTCCGCCGGGCCTACGATCGGCTGCGCATGAGCCACGGCGAACGTGCCGATGTCGAGTATGTGCGCATTCTGCACCTGGCTGCGACGACCATGGAGTCGAGGGTCGACCAGGTGCTCGACGAGCTCGTGGCTGGCAAGGAGGTATTCGATTACGCACGGGTACAAGAGCTGGTCGATCCGGAGCCACAGGTCATCCCGCAAGTGCGAGTACCGATGCCCGATCTGGCTCGCTACGACAGCCTGCTTGCAGGGGCGATGCTATGAGTGCCCCAGCGCCGGTGCCGGCTAAGAGTGGTGATCGAGTAAGCGAGCTGCTTCGGGGATTTAAGCTCACGACGGCGGCCGAGGAACTCGTGCCGAGGCTGGTTACCGAGGGCCTGGCCGATACCGTGCCGGTGATCGCTGAGGTGCTCGAGGCCGAAGCCGAGGCCCAGCACCAGCGCCGCGTCGACCGTCTGCGCCGTGCCTCGAAGCTGCCGCCGGCGAAAACCTTCGAGACGTTCAACGCAGCCCGGCTCACGGCGACTCTCAGAAAGAAGCTCGACGAGCTCAAAGACGGGGCGTTCCTTGAAGACGCCACCAACGTCCTGGCCTTCGGCCTTCCTGGAACGGGAAAGAGCCATGCACTGGCCGCACTCGGTCACAAGCTCGTGCAGGGCGGGCACTCGGTACTCTTTGTCGCCACCTACGAGCTGGTTCAGGAGTTGCTTGCCGCCAAGCGTGATCTCGAGCTGCCGCGCAAGCTCCGAAAGCTCGATCACTTCGAGCTCGTCATCCTCGATGACATCGGCTACGTCAGCCAGAGCCCCGACGAGGCTGAGGTGCTCTTTACTTTGCTGGCGGAGCGTTACGAGAGACGATCGACGGCGATTACCAGCAATCTCGTCTTTAGCGAGTGGGACCGCATCTTCAAAAACAAGATGGCCACGACCGCTGCCATCGACCGCCTGGTCCATCATTCGGTTATCTTGGAGTTCGACGTGGCCAGCTACCGCGGCGAGCAGGCCGAAGCCAAGCTCACCGACTCACGGCGCGCAAAGCGGCGCACGAGCTGAAAACATGGTTGTTTCTCCCAACAGAGCCGATCGCACAGAAAAACGGCTTCGAGAAACGCCCGTAGAGCCACGATCTCGGCTTGGTGCAGGGCACGGTATCCCCCTGATCGGCGTCATGCTCACGCACCACAACGACGATGACGGACATGCAACCAACCCGTAACGACATCGAGAATCGGAGCCTGCCTGAGGTTGCCAGGCAGCTCCCACGGCCCGAGCGGACTGAAACTTTTAGTTGTCGCCGGCAAAAAGAAATAGTTGACGTTGATCATAGGTTGCCACGAAGAAAGATTCGGACGTCCTACCCACACTCGTCACAAGGTGAATTCCGAAGGCTCTCAATGTGTCGCGTGCCACATGCCCGAGCACGTTTTCATGGCCCGCGATCGTCGGCGGGACCACAGTTTCATTCTTCCGGACCCAGAATCGACGATCTTGCTTGGCATTCCCAACCC
>CAYFPS010000067.1:0-2716 GCA_964345075.1 uncultured Bacteroidaceae bacterium
CATGGCCGGATTGACGCCTACGAGGCCGTTCTGGCCGTGATGAGTGGCTATGGTTCGCTGGCTGGTACGGTGACCGAGGCTGTCACCGGTAGCCCGATTTCCGGCGTGCTTGTTTCCAACACCGCGGGTCCGCAGGCAACCACAACCGATGGATCCGGCGCCTATGAGATGTTCCTTGCCGCCGAGACCTACTCCATCAGCTACGAAGCCTTCGGCTACACGGGCCAGACCCTTTCCGGCATTGTTGTCGGTGAAGACGCGACAACCACGCAGAATGTTGCCTTAAGCCTTGCGCCGACGGCGACCCTTTATGGCTATGTGTTCGATCCCGATGGTTTCGTGATTGACGGGGCGACCATTTCCGTGGACAATGCCCCCGTCAGCCCCACCAGCAGCAACGCCAGTGGTTACTACGAACTGACCATTCCCACGGGATACACCTATGAGCTGACGGCCGTTTCTGCAGGGCTTGGCTCCCTGACTCAAACGATTGCCTTCACCGGCGCCACGCAGCTGGACTTCAACCTTCCGGTTGACCCGCGCTTCCTGCCCAGTGGCCCCGACAGCTATGGCTACCGCATTTTCGATTCCAATGATGCGGGTGGTGTTCCCTATCAGTGGGAAGACATTTCAGCCACGGGTGCGGCATTGTCTCTTTCGGACGACTCCTATGCAAGTGTCAGTGTTGGCTTCAGCTTCAACTTCTATGGTAGCAGCTACACGGACATTGCCGTTGGCTCCAACGGCATGATCACCATGGGAACGGTGGGATCTACCAGCTATTCAAACGCGCCGCTGCCGGCCCTTTCGGCAACGCTCTTCGCCATGTGGGATGATCTGAACCCCGCCTCGGCCGGCGCCGTGTACACGCAGTACCAGCCAGCAAATGGTCGCTTTGTTGTCCAATATGACGGCGTGCCTTATTACGGAACGAGCGACTACAACTACTTCCAGGCGATTCTGCTTGATCCGGCCGTCTACCCCAGCGAGAGCGGCGACGCCCAGTGGATTGTGCAGTTCCAGGGAACGGATCGCGGCTCCTGCACGGTGGGTCTGGAATCACCCGACTCAAGCAGCTATCTGCAGTACGTTTACAACAACAGCTTTGATGTGAACGCGACCCCCTATGCTGAAGGCCCGATTGCCCTGCTGTTCAGCACCAACGGCAATGGCTTTGGCCCGGTTGAAGACACGCTGCCGCCAAACATCGTGCACGTGGGCCTTCCCGACACGCAGGATGGAGCAGGGCCCTGGACGGTTAGCGCCACCATTACCGACTGGTCGGGCGTGCTGGCAGCCAGCCTGTACTACAGCCTGCCGGGTCAGGAGCTCTTTACTGTTCCGATGACCGCGGCGGGTGATGTGTACAGCGCAGAGATCCCGGGCCCCGTTGCCATCGGCGGCGAAGTCGAGTACTTCCTGGGTGCCCAGGACAATAGCGATAACCAGAACCTGATCATTACCGATCCCTTTACCTTCAGCATTCTTGCTCCCACGGGCCTTGAGTATTGTCAGGACTTCGAGGCGGGGCTGGATGACTTTACGGTCGTTGACCTTGTCGGCGGAAATGTCTGGACAACGGCCACTTATAACAACTCGACCACAGCTTATATCCAGTACGGCTCTTCTGCTGCAGAAGATCACAGCCTGCTGAACAGCCCTGTATTCGATTGCAGTGGACAGGCAACCGTGCAGCTGGACTTCTTCCACCGCCTGCGCATGGGCTATGCCGGCTACTGGTCGGATGCCTGGGTGCGAGGCTCGATTGATGGCGGCCTCACCTGGCCGATCCTGATCAGCGAATGGCATTCCACCGATGGTGGTGGCGCCGAGTTCACGATTGAGGGGAATGAAAGCTTTGACATCACGAGCTGGGCTGCCGGGCAGTCACAGGTTGCGATTCAGTTCGAGTTCCATGATCTCTATGACTGGTACTGGAATGTTGACAATGTCTGCCTGACAGGAACGCTGGCTGTCGTGGACGTTGATCCGGTTGACCTGAACATCAGTTTCGCCGCGCCGATGACGGTTGTGCTTGATTGGCAGGCTGTTCCCGGAGCGACATCCTACGATGTCTACTCCGCGGCAGACCTTGGCAGTGCGTTCAACTTCCTGGGGAACACGAGTGCCACCAGCTTCTCGCAGGCGGTTCAGGTTGCGGAGAGTATGGCCCTCTACAGGGTTGTAACCAGAAGTGACGTTTCTGCGTCTTCTTCAAGGTCTGATCGACTGAAAAACCTGAGGTCCTTAAGCCCGGCAGAGGCTCTCGAAAGCAAGTAGGCGAAGAGCCGGTCAATTGCTGGCCGAGTCCATCATCATCAAAGCCCCGGCCCTGGGTCGGGGCTTTCTCTTGCGCTCAAGTCAGGTGTGGTAAATGCGGATAATGGCACTTGATGAAAACTGGCATGTCTCTTGCCTTTAAAGTTTTGAAGTCCATTCCACGGAACAAGAAACGAACAGAATAATCCACAGAATTCGCCCGCGGGCGATTAACGAGCCCGTTAGTGCTGTTTTTGTCCGGCCAAACATTGTCCACTGCGACATATTCAGTGCCCGTTCTTGAACAGTGCTGACACCTCAACCAAGGAGACGCTAATGAGGAAAGCCCTGAATTCCGCCTTGATCGGCCTGGCCTTTGCCGCCGCGGCAAGTGCGGGTCAGTTCACCCCCGGCCTCGAGCGCTATCTGGCCGATCATCCGGCCGAAAGCTCCGTGA
>CAYFPS010000068.1:0-2531 GCA_964345075.1 uncultured Bacteroidaceae bacterium
GTCCCTTGTCCCTTGCCCTTCGTCATTCGTCCCTCGTCCTTCGCCCCTCGCCCCTCGCCCTTCGCCCCTCGCCCTTCGTCATTCGTCCCTCGTCCTTCTTCATTCGCCCTCCATCTTTGCGATCACCCGATAGAAGGCCGCCTCGCCTGCCGGCTCTGTGTAGCTGCTGCCGGTGCTTGTGGCCACTTGGCTCCAGCCGCTGCCAATGCCCGATCGCTCAATGCGGTAACTGCGGGCGGCGGGAATGGCTGTCCAGCCAAGCTCCACCATGTCATCCACCAGCTGAATGTTCAGCGCGGGTGCCGGCAGCTCCGGAACCAGCTCAGCCAGAATCCACCAGACCGAGTCGGGGGTGATTTCCACATGCTCCTCATTTGCGCCCGTCGGAAAGTAAAGGGCGTCAAAAGGCGAAAGGGAAGGCAGATCCGGCGTGCCGGCAATCTGCATAAAGGGATCGGTGCCGGAAAGCGCCAGTGCGCTCACGGTAGGGATCAAGCAGTGATTGTGATGCAGGGCGATCACGTCACCATAAGGCACGGCACTCTGATCCAGCTGCAGCATGGAATTCCGCCAGCCGCCGGGAGCGCCGTCCCAGGGTGCCGCCCCGTTGATGTTCACGGTCTGGTAGGTATCCGGCAGCGGCCAGATGATGTTGATCATGCCCTGAAAAATCGTCTGCGCCTGATGGTCCCTGAGCGACCAGCAATTACCGTCGATGTCCACCAGCCAGTTGCGGTAGACATAATAGATGATCTGATCGCCCGGGTTGAAGCCCTGATTGATGCCGCTCCCGCTGCCATTGGCCACCGCCACCAGACGCGGTTGTGCGGGATAGCCACCCAGGCTGGCCAGATCGTCCAGCAGGACCTGCCTTAAAGGATCGGGCTGCGGGTTGGCCTGCGGCGGATTCTGTGAAAGCAGCAGCAACATCTGGCGCGCGGCCGGCGTCTGCAGGCGGCTGATGAAGTGGGCGGCCTCTTCGGATTCGCTCGAGAAAAAGTTCAGCCAGTATTGCAGACTGAGTGGAATATTCGCCCCAAGCTGCGGTGAATCAAAAGAGACAAAGGTCCTTACCTGATGATTGATGCCCTGATTCTCCAGCCAGGCCAGCGCATAGCGTGATACAAGTCCACCCATGGAGGCGCCAATCAGCGGATAGTCCGTGCCTGTCGGGATCACACTGTTGATCTGCTCCAGCAGCGTGGCCAGCAATAGACCGTTGCGCTGAATGTAATCGGTGGATTCCGTGAAGTTGAGCACCACGGCATCGTAGCCCAGCGCGCGCAGTGTGATCACCAGATCCTGCTGGTTGGTCAGTTCGTACAGTTCGGGCCAGAACATCTGGTTGTCCATGTCAAAGCCCTCGCAGAGCACGATGGGCTGGGTCAATTGACTGTGACCTTCCGCCAGATAGACATAGGCATTGCCGCTGGCCACCGCCCCGCCATAGGAGTAGCTGGAAGTGATGTTCCAGGTTTCCGTGGGCGCTGGCGTGTCCAGGCGTATCACATTAAATGAAAATGCCGTGATCCGTGTATCACCGTTCGCCCAGGTGGCGCGGAGCTTCAGGGTTTTTTCGCCAGTTGAGGTGTAGGATACAGGCACGATCTCGCCGGGTTCTCGTGAACCAAATCCCGCACCATCATCAAAATCCCACTCCAGAACTGTGGGTGAATCCAGCCGATTTGTGATCCAGAAATCGCCAGCCGGCAGCTGAAAGCTCAAGGCACTTCCCTGATAACTTTGATTATTCAGCGCTGCCGCGAGAAAAAGGCGCTTTGCCTCAAGCGCGCGCAGATCGTTGATCTCAATCTGCTCCTCAGTCAGGCTGATCCAGCCCTTCTCCAGAGCCTGAGGATTCAGGCTTTCGTAATCCATGTCCAGCAGGGCCAGCGGAACAAGCTGCTCTTGCCTTTTTGCCGCTGCCAGCTCGCGCAGGTCAGCCGCCGAGAGCAGCTCGCGGCCATGCAGGCGTGTCCGGTTCATTTGAAATAGCAGCTGCCTGAAGACTGCCGGACTGACGGGCTCGCTCTCCTGCCTGCCGTCATAGTGCTCGGCTCCGGCCAGATCCAGACCAAGATCCAGCAGAATGCCGCTTTGCACTTTCGCCTGATCCGCTTCTTTCAGTGAGAGTGGGAAGGTAGAGCCAGGCAGCAGCAGGATAAGCGCGAGAACCAGAAAGGGAACAATCCGGAGTCCGGGCTGGGGGGACGACTTCAGGTGCATGATGGTTTCCAGATAACTGTGATTCAGGGACGCATCAAACTAGGGATTGAACTGGGTTCAGGGCAAGCAGGAAAGGAAGCGTGAAAATGAATTTGGACCATCGCGCTTTGAGTAATGGTCCATCAAATAGGGGCCGCTAAGGCGACCCCATTGTGCTTCCACTAAACTGGCTGATCAGGGCATGTCGTCAGCCCTGACCTTCCAGAAGCCCCTGGTGGCACCCTCCGGAATGCTCATCAGGGCGGCGGGTAGAGCTGGACCCCATTCTTTGGACAGTTTTGCGGCGTAGTTAAGGTGGAATCCTT